>CAWIZT010000008.1:0-554277 GCA_963840705.1 uncultured Actinomycetes bacterium
GGGACGGCACGACGATGAACCTCGAAGGACGCTTGCAGCGCCTCCGCCGGGCGGTCACGCCACCGTGCCCGGACGAGCTCGCCTGGATCTCGAAGCTCGCCGCGCGCTTCGACGTCGAGATCTCACCGCACGTCTCAGCGGTCTTCGCCGAGCTTTCGGAGCACCTCTTCCAGGATCTGTCTCTGAACGAGATCGGCCTGAGAGCGGAGCTTCCGTCGAGGACGCCGTACGAGGCACCCGCCATCGCCGCCCAGCCGGCATCGCTGCCCGACCGCGGCGCCGGACAGCTCCAGCTGCACCGCTACCGAGCGCTCCTCTCGGGGCCTGCCGTGGAGCGCGTGCGCGAGCTCGACTTCCAGCGACCCGAGCGAGAGGTCGAGATCTCCGCCGCGGACGCAAGGCAGCGTGGGATCTCGTCCGGAGACACGGTGCACGTCCGCTCGAACGGAACCTCTGTCGAGCTTCGCGCACGCGTCAACCGGCGGCTGGTCGAGGGAATCGCCAGAGTGGCCGAGGAGCACGCCGCCGATCTGCACGCGGCCGTCGAGGTGGTGAAGGCATGAAGGTCGAGTGGTACGTGAGCCTGATCCAGGCGGCGATCGTGATCAACCTGGTGATGGCGACGTTCGCCTACCTGACCCTCGCCGAGCGCAAGGTGATGGGGCGAATGCAGCTCCGCTACGGCCCGAACCGCGCTGGCCCGTACGGGCTCATGCAGCCAATCGCCGACCTCGTGAAGCTCCTGAACAAGGAGAGCTTCTATCCCACTGCGGCCATCGACCGTCTCTACCTGTTCGCGCCGTTCCTCGCCGCGTTCACCGCCCTGACCACGTTCTCCGTCATCCCCTTCGGGCCGGGCTGGGAGGTCGGCGGCGTCTACATCCCGGGCCAGGTCGCGGACGTCGACATCGCGCTGATCCTCGTCTTCGCGATCGGCTCGGTCGGCGTGTACGGGTTCATCATCGGCGGCTGGGCCTCGGACTCGAAGTACGCGCTCCTGGGCTCGATGCGCACCTGCGCGCAGCTCGTCTCGTACGAGGTCGCGCTCGCGCTCTCGGTGCTCGGCGTGGTGCTGATGGCCGGGTCGCTCTCGCTGACCGAGATCGTCGCCGCCCAGGAAGGCCCGGTCTGGTACGCGGTACCGCAGTTCGTCGGGCTGATCATCTTTCTCTTCGCGGGCACGGCCGAGACCGCCAGGGCGCCCTTCGACCTCCCGGAGGCCGAGCAAGAGCTCGTCGCGGGCTACCACACCGAGTACGGCGGGATGCGCTTCGGCCTCTTCACGATGAGCGAGTACATCAACCTGATCACGCTCTCGGGCCTCTGCGTGACGCTCTTCTTCGGCGGTTGGCACGGGCCGGGCTGGGACGGGCCGAGCTGGCTGGCGCCGCTCTGGTTCCTCCTCAAGCTCCTGCTCCTGCTCTACGTCTTCATCTGGATGCGGACGACGCTGCCGCGCCTGCGCTACGACCAGCTGATGCGCTTCGGGTGGAAGGTGCTTCTCCCGATCGCGACGCTGAACGCGATCGTGACTGCCGTATTGGTCGTGTGGCTATGAGCAACGTTCGCCTTCGGCTCACGTTCGCGGGGGAAACCATGTTTCCCCCGCGTGCCCCCTTCTTCTTGAGAACGTGGGGAACCTCCCGGTTCCCCACACCCCTCCACGCTCATGACCCGGAGACCGGCCCATGAGCCCGCAACCGCTCGACTCGCTGAAGGGGTTCGCCGTTACGTTCAAGCAGATCTTCCGCCGGCCGATCACGCAGCAGTATCCCGAGTACAAGCGGCCGGTCTACCCGCGCTTTCGCGGGCGGCACCGGCTCTGGAAGCACGAGAACGGGCTCGAGAAATGCGTCGGCTGCTCGCTCTGTGCCGCCGCCTGCCCCGCCGACTGCATCCGGGTCGTCGCCGAGGAGAACACGCCAGGGAACCGGGTCTCCGCGGGCGAGCGGTACGCGCGCATCTACGAGATCAACATGAGCCGCTGCATCTTCTGCGGGTACTGCGAGCTCGCGTGCCCGTTCGACGCGATCACACTCGGGAACGAGTTCGAGATCGCGGAGTACTCGCGCGACGATCTCATCTACACGAAGGACATGCTCCTGGCGGAGCCGATCAAGCGCGTTCCGGTCGCCGATTCGGCGCGCTACGACACGCCCGAGCCCTCCTACAAGACGAGCTCGTGAGGTGATCCAGATCACCACCGAGACCGCGGCCGCGAAGCGGGCGCCTTTAGGGATTTTGAGCGAGCGGAATTCGCGCGAGCGGATTCCGCTCTGCGGAAGAAAGTAATGGGAAATGTCGTCGTCTGGATCGTGTGGTTCCTGGCGGCGGGCACCTGCCTCGGGAGCGGGATCGCCGTCGTCAGCCTGACCAACCCGTTCTACTCCGCGCTCGCACTGATCGGGAACCTGGCCTCGCTCGCCGTTCTCTACCTCCTGCTCGCCGCGGAGTTTCTAGCCGCTGCGCAGGTGCTCGTGTACGCGGGCGCGGTGATGGTCATGTTCCTCTTCGTCATCGCGTATCTCGGCGGTCGCGCCGACGCCCCCTGGGCGGGCGGGTCGCCGATCCTGCAGACGGCTGCGGTCGTCGCGGCCGTAGCGCTGCTCGTGGAGGTCGTCGTCGTGCTCGGGCTTGCCTGGGGTGACGATCTCAAGGACCCGGCGGAGGTCTCGGACGCGTTCGGAAGTCCGGCGGCGATCGGCGAGCTCTTCCTCACCGACCACCTGCTCGCGTTCGAGATCACCTCGATCGTGCTGCTCGTGGCGGCGATCGGCGGCGTCGTCCTGGGGACCACCCATGAGAAGGAGCGTCGCTGATGTCCGGGCCTGGCGTGGGGTGGTACCTCATCGTCGCGGCGGCGCTCTTCGGAATCGGGTCGCTAGGTGTGATGCTACGCCGAAGCCCGCTGATCGTCTTGCTCTCGCTCGAGATCATGCTGAATGGCGCGAACCTCGCCCTGATCGCCTTCGCCCGACAGCTCGGGAGCCTCGACGGCCAGATCTTCGCGCTCGCGGTAATGGCCGTCGCAGCAGCAGAGGTCGCGATCGGCCTGGGGCTCATCGTGGCCATGGCGCGGCGGGACATGGCCCTCGACGTCGACCAGGCAAGCGCGCTTCGCGGCTAGTAGATGATTGCCGGCGCCTGGATCTGCCTGCTCGCGCCGCTCGGCGGCGCACTCGCGATCACGCTCGCCGGACAGTGGATCTCCCGGCGGACCGCGGGCTGGATCTCGACACTGACGACCTTCCTCGCCTTCGCGGGCGCGCTCGTCGCGTTGCTCGGCCTCTGGTCGCGGGACCCGGACGATCGCGAACAGCTCTCGACCGCCTACACCTGGCTCGCCGCCGGTGACTTCCAGGTCGGCTTCGAGATCCTCGTCGACCCGCTCTCGGTCGTGATGATGCTCGTCGTCTCCGGGGTCGGCGGGCTGATCGTCTGGTACTCGATGGGCTACATGGCCGGCGACGACGAGGAGCGCCGGTTCTTTGCGTACATGTCGCTCTTCGTCTTCTCGATGCTGCTGCTCGTACAAGCGGGCAACTTCCTGCTGCTGCTCGTCGGCTGGGGTCTCGTCGGGCTTGCGTCGTACCTCCTGATCGGGTTCTGGCACAAGCGGCCCGAGGCGGTAGCGGCCGCGAAGAAGGCGTTTGTCATGAACGCGATCGGCGACGCGACCTTCGCGCTCGCGCTCGTCCTGTTGATCTGGAGCACGGGGACGCTCGAGTTCACGGGAGTCTTCGAAGAGGCCGACGCGCTCTCGAACACGACGGTGAACCTCGTGGCCCTCGGCCTGCTCGGCGGCGCGGCCGCGAAGTCCGCCCAGATCCCCTTGCACACCTGGCTTCCGGACGCAATGGAGGGCCCGACCCCGGTCTCGGCGCTGATCCACGCCGCGACGATGGTGACCGCGGGCGTCTACCTGCTGGTGCGGGCGCACCCGATCTTCGAGGCGGCGCCCGACATCCAGAGCCTCGCGGCGGTGCTCGGCGCGGTGACGTTGCTCGTCGCAGGCCTGATCGCGCTCGTGCAGTGGGACATCAAGCGGGTCATCGCCTACTCGACGATGTCCCAGATCGGCTACATGTTCCTCGGCGCGGGGATCGGCGCGTACGGCTTCGCGATCTTCCATTTGCTGACGCACGCCTTCTTCAAGGCGCTTCTCTTCCTCGCGGCCGGCGTCGTCATCCATCACCTGCACGACGAGCAGGACATCCGCCGGATGGGCGGCCTGAAGACGGCACTGCCCCGGACGCACGTCGCGTTCCTGATCGGCACGGTCGCGCTCGTCGGCCTGCCGCCCTTTGCCGGATTCTGGTCGAAGGACGCGATCATCGCGTCGGCGCTCGCACGCGGCGACGCGCTCGGCTGGACGCTCTTCATCGCCTCTTTCATCGGCGTCTTGCTCACGGGCGCGTACTCGTTCCGGCTCTATTTCACCGTCTTCCAGGGGAAGCCACAGGAGGTCGAAGCTCCGCTCGCCCATGCACAGCACGGCGAGGGACCGCGATCGATGCTTCTGCCGGTCGGCGTCCTGGCGGTCCTCTCGACCATCGGCGGGCTGCTCTCGATCCCCGGCGTCTGGCACCCGTTCACGCACTGGGTCGAGGAAACCGGTGAGCCGCTCGTGGAGGCGACCGCCCGGGAGGACTACCTGGTCAGCGCGATCTCGGTCGCGCTCGGAATCGTCGGACTCCTCCTCGCCCGACGCGCCTTCCTCAGGGATCGGCAGCTTGTCACAGCGCCGGCTGCTTGGAGGCTCTTCGAGCACAAGTTCTACTTCGACGAGCTCTACGACGCGCTGTTCTACCGGCCGGCGGCCGCGCTCTCGAACGCGCTCCGACGCCGGGTCGAGGAGCCCGTCATCGAGCGTTCGCTGGACGAGATCGGCTCCGGGACGATCCTCGCGAGCGGCGGCCTCGCACGAGTGCAAAGCGGGCTTCTGCGCACCTATGCGCTCGCGATCGCCTTCTCGGTCTGCGTCCTCGTCGTGGTCTTCGTGGCGGTTCGGTAGTGGTCCCGTGCTGACGACCGCGCTCATCCTGCTTCCGATCGCGGCCGCGCTGGTCCTCGCGATCCTGCCGTTACCGCGGGAGCTGACGGCAGGGCTCGCCTTCCTCGCCGTGTTGATGGAGGTCGGGCTCTGGATCGCGACGGCCGCCCGCTTCGACTTCGACGAAGGCGGCCTCCAGCTCGGCACGAGCGAGGAATGGGTTGAGAGCCTGGGGATCTCCTACTCGGTCGGGTTCTACGGCTTCTCGCTGTGGCTCACCGGGGCAACCGTGATCGTCTCGGCCGCTGCGATCGGCTACGCGCTCTGGGTCGGCCGCGACCGGCCGCGCGCCTACCACGCACTGATGCTCTTCCTGACCGGAGCGGTGGTCGCGACCTTCGCGGCGCAGGATCTGCTCCTCTTCTACGTCTCTTTCGAGGCGATGCTCATCCCGCTGTACGTGCTCGTCGGCGTGTGGGGCGGCGTCCGTCGTCAGGCCGCGACGTTGACCTTCGTCGTCTACACGATGGCGGGGTCGCTCCTGATGCTGGCGTCGGTCGTCGCCTTCGGCGTCACGCAGGACACGTTCAGCCTGCTCGACTCGGGCACGAGCGACAACACCTGGATCTTCCTCGGCTTCGCCGTCGCCTTCGCCGTGAAGGCGCCGTTGTTCCCCTTCCACGGCTGGCTTCCGCTCACGTACCGGGAGGCGCCCGCCGAGGTCGCCGCGGTGCTCTCAGCAATCGTCTCGAAGACCGCCGTGTACGGCTTCCTGGTCATCGTGCTCGCGAAGTTTCCCGAGCCCGTCGAGGACTTCACGGGAGTCATCCTTGTCCTCGCCTCCGCCGGCCTCGTGTACGGCTCGCTGCTCGCGTTCCGCGCTCCCGACCTGCGCGGCATCGTCGCGTACTCGTCGCTCGCGCAGATGGGCCTCATCGTGCTCGGCCTGTTCGCACTGAACGACCTCGGGCTCGACGGCGCCGTGCTGCAGTCGGTCGCCCACGCGCTCGTCTCGGCTGCGATGTTCCTCCTCGTGGGGATGGTCGAGCGCCGCTGCGGAAGCGGCGAGCTCGAGGTGCTCGGCGGCATGGCCCGTGGACGACCTCTTCTGGCTACGGTGCTCCTCGTCGCCGGGATGGTCGCGCTCGCGGTCCCCGGGTCGGTCACCTTCGCGGGCGAGTTCCTGATCATGGCCGGCGTGTACGAGGAGGGCTGGGGCTACGCCGCGGTGGTCGCGCTCGGGGTCGTGCTCGCTGCGATGTACGTGTTGCGGCTGATCTCGGCGGTGCTGCACGTGCGTCCAGGGAGCGCGGTACGCGACGAGGCGCTCGACCTCAGGCCCGGGGAACTGGCGCTCGTGCTCCCCCTCGTCATATGCCTGATCGCGCTCTCGGTCTGGCCCGCGCTGGTCAGCCAGAGCTCGTTCCCCGGCGATCGGCCGGCCCGCGTGATCTCGACGGGATTCCGGTGATCGAAACCCCCAAGGTGGACTGGCTCGCGCTCTCCCCGGTGCTCGCGCTCCTCGGAGCCTCGGGCATCGCGCTTATGGCGGCGGTCCTCGTGCCCCCGTGGATGCGCAAGACCGTCTCCGCAGTCTCGGTCTTCGCGGGATTCGTCGTCGCGGCTGTCTTCGCCGGCGTCGTCTTCGACGAGACGCCGCAGCCGGAGGTCCTGCTCTCCGAGTCGATGATCCGCGACCAGCTCGGCGCGCTGGCGCAGCTCATCCTGACGATCACGGGCGCAGCGGTCGTGTTCGCCGCCTGGTCGGAGCGACGCCGAGGCCACGATGCCGAGTACTACTCGCTGCTCGCGGCGGCCGGTGCCGGGATGCTGTTCTTCGTCCAGGCGGAGAACCTGATGACGCTCTTCCTCGGGCTCGAATGGTTCTCGCTTTGCCTCTACATCCTGGTAGCCATCGACACCGATCGCGCGACCTCGCTCGAGGCCGGGCTCAAGTACGTGATCGTCGGGGGCTTCGGCTCGGCGGTGTTGCTCTTCGGCTCCGCCCTGGTATTCGGCGCGACCGGCGAGCTCGGCTTCGCCCAGATCGCCGCCGCGGAGGCAGGAGACGATGCCTTCCTCGTCACGGGCCTGGCGATGATCCTCGCCGGTCTCGCGTTCAAGGTCTCCGCCGCGCCCTTCCACATGTGGACGCCGGATGTGTACCAGGGCGCTCCTACGTCGGTTACGGCGTTCATGTCGGCTGCGACGAAGACCGCAGCGCTCGTCGTGACCATGCGCGTGCTCGTCACGGCCTTCCCGGACGAGAGCGAGATCTGGACGATCGCCGTCGCCGTGATCGCGTGCGTCTCGCTCGCCTGGGGGAATCTCGCCGCGCTTGCGCAGCAAGACGTCAAGCGGATCCTCGCCTTCTCCTCGGTCTCGCACGCGGGATTTATGCTGATCGCGGTCGCGGCTGCGAGCGAGCGGGGTACCGAGGCGCTCCTCTACTACCTCGTTCCGTACTCGGCGATGTCGGTCGGCGCGTTCGCGGTCGTCGCGGCGCGTGAGCGTGAGCTCGACAAGCCGGTCGCGCTCGAAGGGCTCGCCGGGCTCGGCTGGGAGCGCCCCTTCTACGGCGCCGCGTTGTGGATCTTCATGCTCGGCATGGCAGGCTTCCCGCTCACCGGCGGCTTCTTCGGGAAGCTCTTCGTGTTCTCGGCCGCGTACGAGGCCGGAGACTGGTGGCTCGTGCTCGTCGGCGTCGCGGCGACGGCACTCTCGCTCGCGTACTACCTGAACATCGTGCGCTGGCTGTACATGCGCTCGGGTGCGGAGCTTCGCCTAGCGCCGGCCGGCGGGTCGCCACCGCGCGAGCTCGCGCTCGGGGTGGCGGTCGCGGCCGGAGTGATCGTTACGGTGGGCTCCTTCTTCGCTGCGCAGCCGATTCTCGACCTCGCTTCCGACGCGGCCGGCTCGCTCTCGTTCTAAGCTGGTGCCGCCGTCCGCTCGATCCGCGAGGATCGCGCCCGCACGCCTGGTCGAGAGGAGCAACGAATGAGAGCGCGCTTGATCGTGAGCACGATCGTCGCCGGCGGGGTCGTCCTCACCGTCGGCGCAACCCTGGCGCTCGCCGGAAAGCCCGGCGGCGGGGCATCGACAGCCCCTTACCCCGACCTCAGAACCGTCGTTCCCGCCCACTTGAACCTCGTGAACCAGCAGCAGAACGAGTACCTGCGCTTCTCGAACGGGATCGCGAACACCGGCGGCGGCCCGTGGGCGATGCGTCCGGAGAACCAGCTCGGAGTCAATCCGACGACGACGGCGATTCAGGAGATCCGTTCCTCGAACGACCAGCACAAGTGCGGGGAACAGCCCAAGCCCGCCGATCCCTGCTACACAATCGTCTCCGAGCAGGCGGTCTCGATCTTCGAGTACCACGCGACGCACAACCACTGGCACACGGCAGACGTCGCCCGCTTCGAGGTCCGTAAGGGAAGCCCGACCGGGCCGGTCATGGGCTCGAACTCGATCAAGGTCGGGTTCTGCCTCCTCGACCTGTACCGACTCGACGGCAACGCTCCGACGAGCGGGAAGACGTTCTGGGACTGCTACACCAGCTACCAGGGGGTCTCGGTCGGCTGGGTCGACCAGTATCACCAGGCGACCGACGGGCAGCAGGTGGTTCTCACCGGCCTGCAGAACGCAAACGACTACTACCTGGTCTCGACCACGAACCCGACCGGCGTGTTCCTCGAGCAGGACAAGACGAACAACACCGAGTGGGTCAAGTTCACGCTCTCTTCCGAATCGAACGGGAACCGCAAGGTCACGGTCACCGACCACTCGCCTTGCGAGGATCCCGGCATGTGCGGCGAGCGGGCGACAAACCGTTAGCGATCACGAGCGCGAGCCCTTCGCCTCTCGTGGCGGGCTCGCGCTCACCTGCTCTAGATTTGCAACATGGCCACTGAGCTCACCTGGCTCGGACACTCGGCGTTTCGCATCGACTCTCCGGGGGGCAAGCGCATCTACGTCGACCCGTTCCTGAACGGGAACCCGAAGTGTCCCGAAAGCGAGCTCGAGCCCGAGCGCTGCGACCTCATCGTTCTCACCCACGGCCACGACGACCACCTCGGCGACACCGTCGCCATCGTCCAGAAGTTCGACTGCCCGGTCATCGCCCAGGTCGAGCTCCGCGGCTGGCTCTCGCTGAACGGCCTCTCGATGGATCCGTCACAGGCGATCAACAAGGGCGGCACGATCGAGGTTGCCGGGATCGGGCTGACGCTGACGCACGCGAACCACTCCTCGAGTGTCTTCGCCGACGGCCAGTTCGTGTACACGGGCGAGGCGTGCGGGTACGTAGTCGAGCTCGAGGACGGCTTCAAGCTGTACTTCTCCGGCGACACGAACGTCTTCGGGGACCTGTCGCTGATCGGCCGCATCTACACTCCCGACCTCGCGGTCCTCCCGATCGGCGACCATTACACGATGGGCCCGCGCGAAGCATCCGTCGCGATCGAGCTCCTGGGTGTCGTTCGCTGCGTCCCCTGCCACTACGGGACGTTCCCCCTCCTGACGGGAACCCCGGACGAGCTTCGGAAGCTCGTACCCGATGGAGTCGAGATCCTCGCGCTCGAGCCCGGAGAGCCGCTGGCCCTGTGATGCGGGAGCGCTGGTTCGGCTCGACCGGCCGCCGAGTACCGGAGGTCGTCCTCGAGGACACGGTCGACCTCGAGGGCGCGCTCGTCCTCGACGACGTCTCGGACATCGAGCGGATTCGCACCGCCCACCTGGAGGGCACGCCGGTCGTGGTCCGGGCGACGAGCGCAGAGGAGGTCGTGAACGCGCTCTCGCGAGGCGAGGTCGCCTGTGCGATCGTCCGCGACGAATCCCTGCTCGACCTCGACCTCGCGGAGCTGACCTACGGTTAGCCGCCTCGTCGTCTCGACCTACTCGATCTGCGCCTGTGACCTCGACGCACGGCAGTGGGGCGTCGCCGTCCAGTCCAAGTTCCTCGCCGTGGGCTCCGTCGTTCCCTGGGCAGAGCCCTTCGTCGGAGCTGTCGCGACGCAGGCCTGGGCGAATCCGCGCTACGGGCCTGAAGGCCTGGCGCTGCTCAAGGCGAGATACGACGCGGAGGAGGTCGTCGTCCGCCTGACCGCGGCAGACGACCAGCGCGCGCAGCGGCAGCTCGGAGTCGTCGACGGCGACGGACGTGGCGGCACGTACACCGGTGAGGAATGCCTCGACTGGGCGGGCGGGCGCGTCGGCGCGGGCTATGCGGCTCAGGGGAACATCCTCGTCTCGGCCGAGACCGTGGACGCGCTCGCCGAGACCTTCGAGTCCACCGCCGGGCGACCCCTGGTCGAGCGGCTCCTCGACTGCCTCGACGCCGCGCAGGCCGCCGGCGGAGACCGCCGCGGCCAGCAGTCGGCGGCGGTGCTCGTCGTCGGGCCCAAGCAAGGCTTCGCCGGGCTCTCCGACACCGCCGTCGATCTCCGAGTCGACGATCACGAGCGACCCCTCGAGGAGCTCCGACGCATCTTCGGCATTCATCAGGAGCTCTTCGGCAAGACACCGCGCTCTCAGTGGATCGAGGTCGACACCGCACTGAGAGATGAGATCGCCGAGCGCCTCGCAGTCCTCGGCTACGAGCGGCTCGGAGACTGGGCGGGCGTCGAGAACCTCGAGGAACGGGTCGACGGCGAGGACTCGATCGACCCGTTCGTGCTCGAGAGGTTGCGGCAAGCATGAGGATCACGGACCTGGAGATCGACGGCTACGAGCGCGTCGCCCGCGCCGAGGACGAGCCGAGCGGCCTTCGCGCCGTCATCAGCGTGCATTCGACCCGGCTCGGGCCCTCCCTCGGCGGGATGCGGCTCTGGCCGTATGCGACGGACGCGGCTGCGCTCGACGACGTGCTCCGGCTCTCGCGCGCGATGACGTACAAGTCGGCGGTCGCCGGCACCGGTCTCGGGGGTGGCAAGTCGGTGGTCATCGCCGACCCGAGGGACAAGTCCGACGCGCTCTTCGAGGCGATGGGTCGTTTCGTCCAAGACTTCGAGGGCGCCTACATCACCGCGGAGGACGTGAACGTCGGCATCCCCGATCTCCGCGCGGTTCGTCGGACGACCACGCACGTCACCGGCTTGAGTGTGGAGGAAGGTGGTGGAGGGAACCCTCGCGCTGCGACCGCTCTCGGCTGCTTTCTCGGGGTGGGCGCCGCGCTCTCCGAAGCGACGGGCAGCGCCGAGCTCGCCGGCAAGACCGTCGCCGTACAGGGCCTCGGGAGCGTGGGCTACGGGCTTGCGGAGCACCTCGTCCAGGCAGGAGCCCGTCTCGTCGTCGCGGACGTGAACCCGGAGCGCCTCGCTCGCACGGTCGCCGAGCTCGGAGCGGAGGTCGTCACTCCCGATCACGTCTACGACGTCGAGTGTGACGTCCTTGCGCCCTGCGCGCTCGGCGGTGTCCTGAACGACGACACGATCCCTCGACTTCGCTGCCGGGTCATCGCGGGCGCGGCCAACAACCAGCTCCTCGACGAGCGTCGGCACGGGGAGCTGCTGCGAGAACGCGGAATCACCTACGCGCCGGACTACGTGATCAACGCCGGAGGCGTGATCAACATCAGCTGCGAGCTACGTCCCGGTGGGTACGACTCCGAGCTCGCACTCCAGCGAGTGCACTCGATACCGGAGACGCTCGCCGGAGTCTTCGCGCGCGCCCGAGAGGCGGGAATCACGACGCACGCCGCCGCTTCCGAGCTCGCGGAGGCAGCCCTTGCCGCAGGTCCCGCCGCAGAGGCTAGTCGGTGATCCGTATTTCGAACCCGAGGGGCAGGATCGGCCAGAGGACGACTGCGGCGACGGCGGTCAACACCTTCGCCGTCGTGCCGAGGGTCTCGAAGTAGTCGTAGATGGCGGCAACGACAGCGCCGACGAGGATCCACAGGGTAGGGAGGAACAGCAGCCTGATTGCAGCCATCGGGCTCTAGTGCCCGCTCTCGCGGGCCGTGAAACCGCCTAGGTCGCTCGCCCGTCGCCCGGAAGCCGAAGGCCCTTCGCCAGCGCCCGAAAGTCGCAGACGGGATCGTGCTCGGGCTTGGCGACGATGAGCACCGCCCCGTGATCGTCTCCCGCAAGGGCCTTGACGAACAGCTCGAGCCCAGCCGCGAGCGCGAATGCCTTGTGCGCCTGCTCGCCCCCGAAGGGCACGAGCTCCTCGGCCTCGGCGCGACCTGCGAGCACGTCGCCGTGCGTTACCGCACCCATGGACACGTCCGCAACCAGCGGATGCCCGTCGCCCGAGGGAATCGCGATCGCCAGCGGGTTCGTTCCCGTCAGAGCCCGGCCTCCCCGAGGATGGGGAAGCCGACGTGGCGACGTCGCGGTGAGCAAGGCGAGGAGCCCAGCTTCCGCGAGTCGGCGGGTCCAATAGCCGAGGACACCGCTCGGGAAGCAGCGCCCTGCGACCACGAGTCGCGCGCGCCTGGGCGGTTTCGACAGCGTCTCGCGCACGATCTCCTCCAAGACGAGATAGCCGAGCGCGCCGTTGCCGTCCCAGCGCTCGAACCCCTCCTCCGCGACAGCTCGGACCGGGCGAGCGAGAGGGTCGAAGTCGAGCGTCTCCAGCCAGCCGACCCGTGAGAACCCGTGACCCGCCTTTCCTCGCCGCTCCGCGTCCTCGAAGTGCGCGACGAGGGAGGACCGCGCGGCGTCCTCCAGACCGAGCGCGCCGAGCCGGGTCCGGGCGTCGTCGCTCGTCACGGGGTGAGCTACAGGACCGTCAGCGGCTTGCGGATCGTCCCCGCCCGCGATGCGGCAACCGACTTCGCCAGTGCGAGAATCGCCTGTGCGGCCTCGGAGTCCGGGGCGACTTCGAGCACGGGTGTTCCGTCGTCGGCCGCCTCCCGCAGCACGGGATCGAGCGGGATCCGCGCCAGAAGTGTCGTTCCGATCTCGTCCGCGAGCGCCTGGCCGCCGCCCGACCCGAAGAGCTCCTGGCCGGTTTCGACCAGATAGGACATGTTCTCGACCGCTCCCACGATCCGCATCCCGGTCTTGAGCGCCATCTGCGCGGCGCGCACGGCCACCCGCTGGGCGGCCGGTTGCGGCGTCGTCACGATGAGCGCCTCCGCACGTGGGAGAAGCTGGCCGAGCGACATCGCGACATCGCCCGTTCCCGGGGGCATGTCGACCAGCAGCGTGTCGAGCTCGCCCCAATGGACGTCCGAGAGGAATTGCTCGAGTGCCTTGTGCAGCATCGGCCCCCGCCACATGACGGGCGCGTTCTCCTCCAGGAAGAACCCGATCGACATCAGCTTGAGATCCCCCCGCACCGGCGGCACCATCATCTCGTCCACGGCGATCGGCTTCTGGTGGACGCCGAGCATGTGCGGGATCGAGTGCCCGTAGACGTCGCCGTCGAGGACGCCGACCTCCTCGCCGAGCGTGGACAGCGCGTACGCGAGGTTGGCGGTGAGCGTCGACTTGCCGACTCCGCCCTTGCCGGAGGCGACGGCGATCACACGCGTCGCCGGGGAGAGCGAGATCGTCCTCTCCTTCCCCTCGCGCCCGCCCTGTAGGCGCGAGACGAGTGCTGTCTTCTCCTGCGCAGTCATGACGTCGAAGCCGAGCCGCACCGAGGTCACGCCTTCGACGGCCCCGACGGCTTTGCCAACCTGCTCCTCGAACGAGTGCCGAAGCGGGCAACCGACGACGGTCAGCGCGATCGTCACCGAGACTGCGCCGTCGTCCTCGATCAGGACGTCGCGCACCATGTCGAGCTCGGTCACCGGTTTTCGGATCTCCGGGTCGATGACCTGCTCGAGCGCTTTCAGAATCGCGTCGCGGTCCGGTCTCATGGATCGAGCGTACCTAGGCCAGTGCTCCCGCGAGAGCGTCCACGAGCTCCCGTGACGCGGCCGCGGCGACCCGTGAACGCATGACGAGATCCAGCGGTGCGGAGGCGAGCGGCGGATCGTCGAAGAGCTCGATCGCGATCCCGAGCTCGACGAGCAGCAGCTGCGCCGCCGCGATGTCCACCGAGCGGATCTCCTTCAGGCAGCAGGCGGCGTCGACACGCCCGTCCGCTAGATGGCAGAGCGAGAGGGCGAGGGATCCCATGATTCGCACGCGCTCCGCGAGACCGCTCATGCCCTGGACGCGCTCTGCGACGGAGGTCGTGGTCGTACCCTCGAAGGACACGATCTCGATGGGATCCTTCGGCCCGACGGCTCCCAGCCGCACGCCACCGAGAAACGCGCCCTGTCCGCGCTCCGCCGTCCACTCCTCGCCCGTGCCGAAGTCGTACACGTAGCCGAAGAAGACGTCCCCCATCGTCGGGCCGTCGGCGACCGCAAGCGAGAACGAGAAGAAGGGGATTCCGCGCTTGGCGTTGACCGAGCCGTCGATGGGGTCGACCACTACCCGCATGGAGCCACCAGCGCCGAACACCAGCTCGCCGAGCTCCTCCGACACGAGAACGAAGTCCTCGCCGCGCGCCGAGAGCCGTTCGACGACTGCATCCTCGGCGGCTTGGTCGATAGCAGTCGTGTCGTCTCCCCCCTGCCCCCGTTGGAGAATCGGTTCGCGCTCGACTCTCGTGGGCAGGCTCTGCAGCACACCCCGGATGTCGGCGACGCAGAGCCGGCAGGTGTCGAGCCAGTCGGTCACGCCTCCACCTGATGGAAGAGAAGCCCCGAAAGCGGCTTGGGGAAGAAGTAGGTGCTCTTCGGCGGCATGCGCCGGCCGCTCCGGGCGACGGAGAAGACGTCCTCGACACGGGTCGCGCGCAGCAGAAATGCCGCGTCCGCGGCGGCTGAGTCCACGGATGCAACAGCCTCGGCGGTGGCCTGCGTATACGCGATCCCGTCCAGGCCGAAGCGATCGACGAGCTCGACGTCGAGCTCGCCTTCCTCCCCTCGCAAGAGAGCGATCCTCCCGCGCCGATACGCAACGGCAGCCGACCGCGTTCGGGGCTCGTCCGCGAGCAGGACCAGCGCCTCGTCGACGCTGTCGACGGCCTCTCCGTCCTTGAGCGTCACGAGCTCGGGGCGACCGGCGAACGTGCGGTGTGTCGGAAACACGTGCAGACCGGGGTCCGACGTCGCGACCAGGAGCGCCATGATTCGCACGCCCGCGCCGAGCTCCGCGCCGAGCTCGAGAGCGCTCTCGTATCGGTGATGGCCATCGGCGATGAGCAGGGCCCGGTCCTCGAGCGGGCTCGGATCGAGGTCCGCGAGCCGCCAGAGGCGCGAGCCGCCCGCCTCGAGGTCGGCTCGGCGCTCCGGGAGCTCGGCAGCGAGCTGCCCGTCGAGGAGAAGGAAAATGGGCTCGGGCTGGACGCGAGTCGCACGAAGCAGGCGAAGTCGCTCCTCGCGGATGCGCGGATGGGTGCGCTCGTGGGGCAGGACACGTCCCGCCTCGTACGGCTCGGCCGCGAGCGAGGCGATGATCCCGCGGCGCTCTCGCCCGACCCCGTCGGGACCGATGTAGTCCTCGGAGAGCAGCCACGCAGCGGGCTCGTCGTCAGGCTCCAGGATTCCGTCCGAAAGCCACTCCCGATACAGCTCGGCGGCCGGCTCCGGCGACTCGGGCAGCGTGAGGTGGACGACGTTGTACGGGCTGCGAGCGAAGAGCTGCTCACGCTCCTCGCGATCGACGGCATCGTACGGAGGAGCGACGAGATCGACGAGCGGTCCGGCCGCGCCGGAGTAGCGGACGGCGCGAAACGGCTGCAGGTCGCCCATCGCGGCGAGCGTACCAATGGCCCCGTTCATAGACTCCGGAGGTGACCACGATCGCCGAGCTCGCCGAGGACAGGACAGTGGAAGGCGTGTTCGCGGTGACCAAGAAGGAGCGGCGGAGCACCAAGGCAGGCGCGCCGTACCTGGCCCTCGAGCTCGCGGACGCGAGCGGTCGCATCGAGGCGAGGGTCTGGAGCGACGTCGACCTCCTCGACCAGCGCTTCGGAGAGGGCGACGCCGTGCGGATCCTCGGGCGGGTCGAGCGCTTCGGTGGCCGGCTGCAGGTGCAGGTGCGCGCGGTCGAGTCGGCGGACGATGCGGATCCGGCCGAGCTCACCCCCACGATTCGGCGCGATGCCGACGAGCTCGACGGCTTCTTCGAGTTCCTCGCCGCCGAGATCGCCCATCCCGGCCTGGCGGCGGTCGTGGACTCGTTCGTCCGGGATGCCGAGATCCGCTCCGCGCTGAAAGCCCTCCCCGCCGCGGGCGCGGACGGGCACCACGGCTACGCGGGCGGCCTCCTCGAGCACACCGTCGGCGTTGCCACGCTCTGCCGCGAGACCGCGCAGCTCCATCCGCGCCTGCGGGCCGATCTCCTGCTCGGCGCCGCGCTCTTGCACGACATGGGCCGCGCCCGCGAGCTGGGCCGTGGACCCGCCTTTCGTCAGACCGAGGAGGGTCGCCTGCTGGGACACGTCCACCTCGGGCTACGACTGATCGAGGAGCGCGGACGCGATCTCGACCCGGCAGTTCTCGCCGAGCTGCTCCACGCGATCGCCGCCCACCACGACCGGCCCGCAGCGCGCACGGCGGAGGCGGCGGTGCTCTACCACGCGAATCAGCTCGACGCGCAGGCCGCGACGCGCCCGGTCGGCGACTGACAGAACGTGGTGCCGCTGCTGGCGCTCGGCGGCGCGCTCTCCTGGGGCGCCGGCGACTTCCTTGCGGGCCTCGCGGCCAGGCGCATCGCCGTCTTCACCGTGCTCGCTGTCTCGCAGGCCGTCGGCCTGGCGGGGGTGGCGCTGTGGGTATGGCTTGCGAGGGATCCGTTCCCTGGATTCGGCGAGCTCCTCCCCGCGGCACTCGCCGGCTTGGCGGGCGCAGCCGGGCTCGCGGCGCTCTACCGCGGCCTGGCCGTGGGCGCGATGGGGATCGTGGCACCGATCTCCGCCGCCTCGCCCGTCGTCCCGCTGTCCGTCGACGCCGCGCGAGGTGTCGTCCCGGATCCCGAGCAGTGGCTCGGGGTCGGGCTGGTCCTCGCAGGGATCGTCACGCTCTCTCGCGAGCCGAGCGGGAGTGGGCAGCGAGTCGCTGCCGGTGTGGGCCTGGCGATCGTCGCGGCTCTCGGGTTCGGGCTCTTCTTCGTCGGGCTGGACGCCGGGGCGGACGAGAGCGCGCCCTGGGCTGTCGTGGCAGCACGGTCGGCGTCGGTGGCGTTCGCCGTAGCCGCAGCCGTCTTCGTCACGCGAACGTCACTGCGCCCGCCGCGGGCTCTCCTGCCCGCACTCGTTGCCATCGGGGTCTTCGACACCGGCGCGAACGTGCTCGTCGCATATGCGAGCACGAAAGGCGCAGTTGGGATCGTGGCGGTGCTGAGCGCTCTCTACCCCGTTGTGACCGTCGTGCTCGCTCGACTCGTGCTCGGAGAGCAGCTGAGCAGAGCGCGACGAGCTGGTGGCGTGGTCGCGCTCGCCGGCGCCGCGCTCGTCGCGGCCGGGTAGACGTCGTCGTTCACACGTTGAAGCGCACGTTCACGACGTCTCCGTCCTCGACGACGTAGCTCTTCCCCTCGAGCCGTTGCAGCCCGCGACGCGCCGCCTCGGCGTGCGAGCCGCACTCGAGCAGATCGTCCCAGCGGATCACCTCGCAGCGGATGAATCCGCGCGCGATGTCCGAATGGATGCCCTCCGCGGCGTCCAGCGCGGTCTCGCCGTAATGCAGCGTCCAGGCACGCGCCTCGGTGTCGCCGACGGTGTAGAAGACGATCAGTCCGAGCGCCTCCTTCAGCTGCCGCACGACCTCGTCGAGCGCCGACGGACCCGAGCGGAACTCGGCCGCGTCCCCGGCGGAGAGCTCCGCGAGCTCCATCTCGAGCTTGCAGTCGATTCCCCCGGCACCGTTCTCGACCGGAAGCAACGGCTTCGTCGTCAGGGGCTCGAGCTCACGCGGAAGCTCCCGGTCCCACGTCGACAGCGGGGCTCCGCCTTCGAGATGTTCGAGCATCGCCTCCAGCAGCACGGCCTCCTGCTTCGGCGCCGAGTCTCCCGATTTCGCGTCCTTGCGCACCTTCTCCAGCCGGCGCTGGACGTGGTCGCGATCGGCCACGATCATCTCCAGCTTCAGGCTTTCGAGATCGCGCGCGGGATCGGCATCGTCCGAGAAGCCATCGAGCACGGCGAGCAGCGCGTCCGCCTGCCTCAAACCGCCCGGCACGTCGACCTTGGTCGCCGGCACGTCGACGACCCGGATCGCCGCCGGCGTGATCTTGCGGGACCCGATCGCCGCTGCGAGGCGACCGACTCGGTCGTCGGGAATGAGCGCCATGCCGACATTCGACTTCTCGGCCACGGACGCATACGCGGTCACCTCGCCGCCGGCGCTCGTCAGCGCGTTGAAGAGCGTGGTCTTGCCGGCATTGGGCAGGCCGACGATCCCGACCTGCAGGGGCATCCTGTCGCTCTACTCGCCGAAGCCGACGCGCGACTCGCGCGCATAGCGCTTCGCGTACAGCACCCGTGGGAGCGCAAGGAGGACGTTGCCGTCCTGCGCCTCGAGCGCGAGCGCACCTGCGGCACCGGCGTTCAGCGCCTCCTCGAGGGCGTCCGCGCTCTTCGCCGTCACCAGCATGATCAGGGTCTGGCCTCCGTCGAGCCCGATCTCGACACGCGCGAAGTCGTTGTCTCTAGTCAGTGGAAACCACCTCCGTGAGGACGCCGTGCACGGCGTCGGGATGGACGAACGCGACTTCGAGACCGTAGAGGCCCTGTCGCGGCATCTGGTCGATGAGCTGCGCCCCCGCCGCGTCGAGATCGCGGAGCGCTCCGTTGATGTCGTCGGTCGCGAGCGCGACGTGATGCATGCCTGGCCCGCGCCTCGCGAGAAAGCGTCCGACCGGCGTGTCCTCGCCGGTTGGCATGAGCAGCTCGATCCGGCTCTCGCCCACGCAGAGCGAGACGGCATCGACGCCCTGGCTCTCCAGCGAATCTCGATGCTCGACGTGGGCGCCGAACAGCCGCTCCCAGGTCTCGACCGCCCGGTCGAGGTCGGCGACCGCGACCCCGAGGTGATGGATGCCGCGGACGTGCACGCGGCCGATCGTACTCAGTCGCGCATGGGCAGGACGCGCACGGTGCCGACGGTCTCCGAGGAACGGGACTCCGCCTTCACGTCCGAAAGCAGCGCCTCCAGCTCGGCGCGGTCGAGCGTCTCCTTCTCGAGGAGCGCCTCGGCGACGCGATCCAGAGAGGCGCGATGTTTGAGCAGGAGCCGCAGCGCCTCGTCGTACGCCTGATCGGTGAGCCGCGCCTGCTCGGAGTCGCGCAGGCGCTTCGTCTCCTCCGAGAGCGCGTAGTTGTCGGCTCGCATGGTGCGCGAAGGAGCGATCTCGGACATCCCGTACTCGAACACCATCGAGCGGGCGATGTGCGTCACTCGCTCGAGGTCGTTCGACGCGCCGTTGGTGATGCGCCCGAACACGACCTGCTCCGCCGCGCGGCCGGCGAGGAACACCATCATCAGGTCGACGAACTCCTCGCGCGTGTGCAGGTAGCGATCTTCGGCAGGAAGGTTGAGCGTGTACCCGAGGGCCTCCCCGCGCGAGACGATAGTGGCCTTTTGCACCGGGAAGAGCTCGCCCGTGAGATGTGACATCACGGCGTGGCCCGCTTCGTGGTAGGCGAGAATGCGCTTCTCCTTCTCCGACACGACCCGCCGCTGCTGAAGACCGCCGACGATTCGCTCCATCGCAGCGTCGAAGTCGGCTTGGCGGATGTACTGGGCGCCGTTTCGCCCGGCGAAGATGGCCGCCTCGTTGCACAGGTTCGCGAGATCGGCGCCGGTCAGCCCGGACGTCTGCTTGGCGACATGCGAGAGATCGACGTCCGACGCGAGCGGCTTGTCGCGGGTGTGCACCGCGAGAATCGACTCACGGCCCGACACGTCGGGCGGGGACACGAGGACTTGACGATCGAAGCGTCCGGGGCGAAGAAGCGCTGGATCGAGGTCCTGCAGCCGGTTCGAGGCGGCCATGACCACGACCTCGTCCCGTGTGTTGAAGCCGTCGAGCTCGACGAGGAGCTGGTTGAGCGTCTGATCGTGCTCGCGATGGACTGAGCCGCCCGCGCGAGCCGTGCCCACGGCGTCGAGCTCGTCGATGAAGATGATCGCGGGTGCGTTCTTGCGCGCCTCCTCGAAGAGCTTGCGGATCCGGGCGGCGCCGAGACCGGCGAACATCTCGACGAAGGACGAGGCGCTCTGGGAGTAGAAGTTCGCACCGGACGCGCTGGCGACAGCCTTGGCGAGCAGCGTCTTGCCGGTTCCGGGCGGCCCGTGGAGCAGGATTCCGCGGGGCACCCGTGCGCCGAGCCGCTCGAAGCGCTTGCGGTCACGCAGGAACTCGACAACCTCCTGGAGCTCCTCCTTGGCCTCGTCGAGGCCGGCAACGTCGCTCCAGGACACGTCGACCTGAGAGCCCTTGACCACGGGCGCCGGCTTCGCGCGCGGCATGAAGCGGATCGTCCAGACCAGGAGGACGATGACGACCCCGAAGAAGATGATCGGGAGCCACGTGAGCAGCGCGTTCTCGAAGTCACCCACCTCGCTCCGTATCGGCAGCGCCCGGACTCGCCTGTAGCGGTGCTGCTCTACTGCGCCAGCGTCCGTTGGAGAGCGAGGACCCGCGCGGCCGACTGACGTACGCGCGCGCGAAAGGCCGGGTCGCGCTTCGCCTCGGCGAGCAGTGCTCGGTAGACCTGGATGTACGAGCCGCGACCGGTCGTCAGGACGACGTCGACACCCGCCCGCACGTTTCGGATGGCCGCCTCGGCCGGTTGCGTGACCGCGAGGACGGCAGCGGCCTCGGTCGAATCGGTGATCACGACCCCGCGGAAGCCGAGCTCGTCGCGCAAGATTCCCTCGACCACCACCTTCGACTGCGACGCGATCCGGGCGCCGTCGACGGCCGGATACCGAGCATGGCCGACCATCACGAGCGGCACGCCTGCCTCGATCGCACGACGGAACGGCCGGAGATCCCGGCGGCGCAGCTCGTTCTCGCTGCGAGCGATCGTCACGTGGCCGTGGTCGGTGTTGACTCTCGCGCCACCGAGCCCTGGGAAGTGCTTGACCGTCGGCGCCACGGCGCCCTCACGCCAGCCGCGAACCGCCTCGGCCACGGAGTCCGCCGCGGCGCCGAAGTCCTTCGAGAATGCCCTCCGCGAGAGCGCCGCCCCGGGCACGCTCGCCACGTCGGCCACCGGTGCCAGCGAAACGTTGATCCCTGCAGCTCGCAGGCCGCGCGCGGCCGCTCTCGCATCGGTGCGCTCCGTGCCGGCCGCTCCCTGCTCCGGCGCTGAGCGCATTGGCCCCAGCCAGCGCAGGATGCGAATCTCGCCTCCCTCCTGGTCGACGCAGATCAGCGGTGTGCTCTGCGCCCCCCGGTGCAGCTGCGCTGTGAGCGCCTTCGTCTGCTGCGGGCCGATCACGTTGTCGCGAAACAGGATCGCGCCGGCCGCTCGACCTTCGCGCAAAACATCGCGTACGTACGTGGGCGCCGAGGTGCCCGCGAAGCGCAGGACGACCAGCCGCCCGACCTGGCTCGAGAGCGGCAGGTCGTCGACCGAGCGCAGGTTGCGCGCCGAATGAAGACGCCTGATAGCCCGCCGGAGCCGTCGCCTGACCACGCGCACTCCCGCCGAGAACGGCGCCCCCGACGAGGAGGGCGAGCGCCAAGCGCGTTCGGGACACGGTCGACTACTGCTCGAGAGCGAGACAGGCGTCGCGCGCGGCGTCCGCGACCTCGACCTGAGCATCCGAAGGCTCGGCGGTCGAGAAACGGCGCTGGAGCTCGAAGCCGGGGCGCGCCAGCGCGCGCGCGACCCGATGCTCGGGATTCCGCGCCATCCAGGCGAAGACCTCCACGGAGGCGCCGATCGCGGCGGTCGTTCCCAAGAGTCGCGCGAGACCGCGCGCCGCCGCCGGCGCCCTGGCGGCGGCCACGTTGGCGGCGAGCGAGGAGACGAGCATCGGCCCGATCAGCTGCGAGCCACAGCGTGGATGCTCCTTCGGAGCGCGCTCTCCGTCGTTCTCGTACGTCCCGATCGAGACGTGCTCCGCACCGTGGTACGCGGCCAGACCCGACCCGCGGAGCGCGAGGGCGGCCGGCAACAGGCTCACCGCTCCGGCCGCGAGCTCCTTTCCGCCCGCTGAAAGGGTGGATCGGCGCAGGGCTCGCGCAACCACCGACGAGGCGACGATCGAACCGACGACGGGCGGACGGGCGAAGGGGAAGCGCGCCTGGGGGAGTGCGCGATGCACGACGGGGAGCAGAGCGAAGGCTTCCGCGAGCCGAAGCGGCCCGCGCAGCACCGGTGCATCGACGGACTCCCCGAACCGCGGCTTCTTTCCCGACGCGACGTGGAGCACGCCGTCCTTGTCGCGCACCGCGGCTCCCCAGGACGTCGGGCCGTGGACGAGGACGCCGTTCTGCAGCGCCATCCCGCCGAGCCGGACGGTTTCCTTCGCCATGCCTCAGAGGGTAGCTGCGAGCTCGCGGAGCGCCCGCTGCAACGTGTCCGCTGCAGGCCCGCGCCCGAGCGCGCGGCCGTCGATCTCGACCAGCGGCATGATCTCGCGAACCGACGACGACGTGAACGCCTCGTCCGCGTCGAGCACGTCGCCCAAGGGATAGGCGTCCTCCTCGACCCGATAGCCCGACGACGAGGCCAGCTCGAGCAGGGTCGCGCGTGTCACGCCGGCGAGGATGCCGAGATCGAGCGAAGGCGTATGGAGCGTGTCGTCCCGCCTCCACCAGATGTTCGTCACCGTCCCTTCCAGCACGATGTCGTCGGCGTCGACGAAGATCGCCTCTTCGGCGCCTCGCCTCCTCGCCTCCGCCTCCGCGGCCATGTTCACCGCGTAGCTCGTCGACTTGACGCCCGGGAGCAGCCACGGCACGGCCGCTCGGATGCCGAGCAGCGAGACGGCCCGGGCGCCGCGTGGACGCAGCTCTTCGATCCAGGCGGGGATGTCGCTCAGGAGCGCGAGCCCGGTGGGAGGTCCGCCGGTCGGCCCTCCCGTCCACACGAGCCGCAGCACCGTGTCGCCAGTGGCCGCCCGATCCAGCACGAGCGAGACGAGCTCCTCGAGCTTCTCGCGCTCGACATCGGGGAGACCGATGCTCCTGGACGAGGCCGCCAGCCGTTCCAGATGCGCGTCCAGCCGAAACGGTCGGCCGCCGTAGACGCGCAGCGTCTCGAACGCCGCACGCCCGCGCAGCAGCGCTTCGTCGTCCGCGCGGACTACCGGCTCGGTCGGATCGACGAGCCCGCGGCCAGAGGTCGCGAGTGCGAGCAAGCTCATCGCCGCGTCCCCGCAAGGGCTTCACCGGTGCATCCGAGCGCTCCCATCGACGCCCCTCGGCCCACCAGCTCGAGCTCCGCGATCAGATCGACGGCCGCGATCTTCGGCGCGCCGGTCACCGACCCGCCCGGGAACGTCGCCTCGAGGATCTCGGCGAGCCCGACGTCCGCCCTCAGCGTCCCTTCGACGGTCGAGACCATGTGCTCGACGCCTGCAAGCCGGCGGAACTTCAGGAGCTCCGGCCAACGAACGGTGCCCGGCTCACAGACTCGCGAGAGGTCGTTCCGCTCGAGATCGACGATCATCACGTGCTCGGCGGCGTCCTTCGCGGAGGCGCTGAGCCCGCGAGTGGGAGGCTCGGGCACGGCTCGGGCGGAGTCCGCCGGCGCGTGCGGCGGATCGTCTGTGACAGGCCGTAACCGAGATAGAGGTCTGCCACGAGCTCCTCACTGCCACGTGCGAAGAATCCTTGCTCGCGCAGCCACGTGTCGATTTCGCGAAACGCGCCCCCGGGAGTGCGCAGCTCCAACGACGTCGCGCTACCGGCCATCTCGCAGAGACCGGTAGCGGCGGATCAAGGCGTTGGTGGACGAGTCGTGGTGGAGCTCGTGCTTCCAGCCGATCGCGAGCTCCGGAGCGATCCGCGAGGCGAGCTCCTTCCCCAGCTCGACGCCCCACTGATCGAAGGGATTGATCCCCCAGATCGCGGCCTGGGTGAAAACGCTGTGCTCGTAGAGAGCGACGAGCGCGCCCAGCGTCGCCGGGTTCAGCCGCTCGGCGAGGAGCACCGAGCTCGGCCGGTTCCCCGGCATCACGCGGTGCGGGATCGTCTCCTCCGCAGCGCCGGCATCCTCCAGCTCGTCGGGCGTCCGTCCGAAGGCGAGCGCCTCGGCCTGCGCAAGGAGATTCGCCGCCAGCAGGTCATGACGTTCTGTCGAACGTTCTGCGGATTGCGCGAAGCCGATCAGGTCGACGGGGACGAGCGCCGCTCCCTGATGCAGCAGCTGGAAGAAGGCGTGCTGGGCATTGGTGCCCGGCCCTCCCCAGAGAACGGAGCCGGACTCGACCTCCGCAGGCTCGCCCACGGAGGTCACCGACTTCCCGTTCGACTCCATCCAGAGCTGCTGGAGGTATGCCGGAAACAGGCGGAGGGCGCGGCTGTAGGGAACGACCGCGGTCGTCTCCGCGCCCATGAAGTTGCGGTACCACACCGCGAGCAAGCCGCAGATCACCGGAAGGTTTCCTCCGAGCGCGGCGGTCGCGAAATGGTCGTCCATCGCGTGGGAGCCGTTCAGGAGCGCGCGGAAGTGCTCCTCGCCG
Organism: uncultured Actinomycetes bacterium; assembly: GCA_963840705.1. GTDB lineage: Bacteria > Actinomycetota > Thermoleophilia > Gaiellales > Gaiellaceae > GMQP-bins7. The sequence goes on from CAWIZT010000008.1 coordinate 24,585, forward strand.
AGCGTGACGAGAAGAGAGAGCCCGACCGCCGAGCAGAGTGACGTCCTGCCCCCGACCCAGTCCCAGATGCGAAACATGTTCTCGGGCTGGGATGCCGATGCGCTCGCCGGCTTCGGGGACTCCGGCGACGCCGACGAAGTGCGGGGTGAGGTCTGCGTCGTGCCCGAGCGCCCCGGTGACCCACTCCCTTGCAGCTCGCGCGTTCTCGATGGTCTCGAGCGTCGACATCGTCTTCGAGACCACGATGAAGAGCGTCTCCGCCGGCTCGAGACCGGTGAGCGCACTCGCGAGATCGGAGGGATCGACGTTCGAGACGAAGCGCGCCGTGAGCTCGCGAGAGGCGTAGGGCTCGAGCGCCTCGTACGCCATCGCGGGGCCGAGGTCGCTGCCGCCGATCCCGATGTTGACGACGGCGCTGATTCGCCGACCGGTCGCCCCCACCCACTGCCCGTTTTGCACCTGCTCCGCGAACGCGGACATGCGGTCGAGCTCCGCGTGCACCTCCTTCACCACGTCCACCCCGTCCACCACGAGCGATCGAGAGCGTGGCATCCGCAGCGCGACGTGCAGCGCCGGGACGACCTTCCGAAGTGTTCACCGGCTCTCCGCGAAACATCGCCCGCACCTTTTCCGGAAGCTCTCGCTCCGTTGCCAGCCGTCGCAGGAGCTGGAGCGTGTCGTCCGTCAGTCGATGCTTGGAGTAGTCGAGGTGGAGGCCGGCGGCTTCGGCGGTCAGGCGCTCTCCTCGCGTGGGATCCGAGTCGAAGAGGTCACGGAGCTGCAGAGCCTCCACCTCCCCGCGGTGCCATTGCAGCCGGCGCCAGACTGCGGACTCGACGAGAGGTTCAGCCACGGGCGGATTCCCGGACCGACTCCGACAGCTTCGTGTACGCGCCTGCAAGATCGTCGTGCCAGAAGACTGCGCTACCCGCCACCAGGAGGTCTGCGCCCGCCTCCCTTGCCAGACCCACCGTGTCGGCGTTGATGCCACCGTCGACTTGCACGCGGGTTGTCTCCGGGCAGGAGGGCCCTGAGCTGCGCGATGCGCGACGGCGCCTCCGGCATGAACGACTGGCCCGAGTAGCCCGGGTGGATGGACATGCACAGGACGAGGTCGGCGTCCCTCGGCCGCCGCTGCGGCCTCCTCGACCGACGTGTCGGGGCTGAACGCGACGCCCACGCCCAGACCGAGCGAGCGCGCCTCGGCGATCGCACCCGCCGGATCTGTGCAGGCCTCCACGTGGAACGTGACGCTGTCCCCTCCGGCCTCGGCGACGGACCTGAAGTGGCGCTCGGGCTCTTCGACCATCAGGTGGCAGTCGAGCACGGCGCCCCAGGCATGCACCAGTGGCGAGATCGAGGCGAGGACGACGGGGCCGATGGTGATCTCGGGAATGAAGTGGCCGTCGCCGGCATCGAAGTGGAAGACCCTTGCGCCCGCCTCCACGAGCGCGCCGAGCTGCTCACCGAGACGGGAGAAGTCCGCCGCGTAGATCGACGGCTCGACCTCGACCTCCCCTGCCCAGTCGCTCCATGCCACTGGCGGTTACGGTAATCGACGTAGGCTTGGCCCCGAAGTGAGCACCCACCTCCGAGCGCGAGAAACAGCTCGCCGGCGAGGCAGCGGCGGAGCTGGTCGAGGAGGGCATGTCGGTCGGCCTCGGGACAGGATCGACCAGCCGGGTACTTCCTCACGAGCGCTCGCCGCGCGCCGTCTCGAGCTCGTGTGCGTCGCGACCTCGCCGGCGACCGAGGCGGCGGCACGCAAGCTCGGCCTGCGCATCGAGCCGTTCGATTCGGCGGCGAAGCTCGCGCGGCTCGACATCGCGGTGGACGGTGCCGACCAGGTTGCCCGCGACGGCTGGGTCGTGAAGGGAGGCGGAGGTGCCCACACGCGGGAGAAGATCGTCGCGGCCGCGGCAGAGCGCTTCGTCGTCATCGTCTCGTCGGACAAGCTCGTCGACGAGATCGGGCCTCCCGTACCGCTCGAGCTCCACGCGTTCGGGCTGGCCGCGACCCTCGAGCGACTGGGCGAGGCGACGTCTCGCGCCGCGCGCCGGAAACCCCGGACGGCGGCGTGCTGGCCGACTGGACCGGTCCGGTCGACGACCCTGCCGACCTCGCCGCGCGGCTGGCCGCGACACCGGGTGTTGTCGAGCACGGCCTCTTCGCGCCGGAGCTCGTCTCCGAGGTCCTGGTCGGCCGTGGAGACGACGTGGAGCGGATCGGGTCGAGCTAGCTCGAGACTCAGCCCGTCGCCGGCACGCGCCAGCCGCCGTTCTGGGCGGCCAGGAGGTCGGCGCTCGCGGGACCCCACGTCCCCTGGGCGTAGCGTTCGAGTGGCGGCGGCGCGTCGAGCAGCGGCTGGACGATGCGCCACGTCTCCTCGATCACGTCCCAGCGAGGAAAGAGCGTGCTGTCGCCGCGCAACGCGTCGGCGAGGAGGCGCTCGTACGGCTCGGGCGGCTCTCCCAGCTCCTCGTTGAAGTGAAGGTCGAGCGAGACGGGCTGCGAGACCTCCTTGCCCGGCGTCTTCGCGCGGATCCCGATCGTGACCCCGGCGTTTCGCCCGACGCGGAGGACGATGTCGTCGTTTCCAGGGGTACGGAGCCGATTCGAGCCCCACCGAAGCTGCGGCACCCGCTGCAGGCGGACGACGACCTCGGTCGCCGCAAGCGGCAGCGCCTTGCCGGCGCGAATGAAGATCGGGATGCCCGCCCAGCGCCAGTTCTCGATCTCGAGGCGCAGCGCGACGAACGTCTCGGTGTCGGACTTCGATGCCACGCCTTCGATCTCCCGGTATCCCTCGTACTGCCCGAGCACCGCGTTGTCGGGATCGATCGCAGGCATCGCCCGGAAGACGTCGAGACGGCGCCGGGGAATCGCGTCCTCGCCGCCCGACGGAGGCTCCATCGCGGCAAGTGCGAGCACCTGGAGGAGATGGTTCTGCACGACGTCGCGGATCGCCCCGACGCTGTCGTAGAACGAGCCTCGCCCTTCGACTCCGAAGTCCTCGGCGAGCGTGATCTGGATCGAGTCGACGTCCTCTCGGCTCCAAACGGGCTCGAACAGCGCGTTCGCGAAGCGGAGGTAGATGATGTCCTGGACGGGCTCCTTCCCGAGGAAGTGGTCGATGCGGTAGAGCCGGTCCTCGGGGAAGATCGCCGTCAGGCGCTCGTTCAGCTCCCGCGCCGAGGCCAGGTCGGAGCCGAACGGCTTCTCGACGACCAGCCGGGCATTGTCCGCGAGCCCGGCGCCCGCGAGCTCCTCGGCGACCTCGAGGAACATCGAGGGCGGAGTGGCCAGATAGAAGACGGGCGCAGAGGCTTCGCCGAGCGCCTCGCCCAGCCGGTCGTAGAGCGAGCCGTCCTCCGCGTCGCCCCCGATGTACTGGAGGCGGGAGAACAGGTCTGCGAGCACCTTCTCGTCGACATCCTCCACGGCCTCGGTCACGGAGGCGCGCGCCTGCTCGGCGAGCTCGTCCTCGCGCAGCGGGCGGCGTCCCACTCCGATCACCGAGCACGTCAGCAGCCCCTGCTCGGTCAGGCGGTAGAGCGCGGGGATGGTCATCCTGCGCGCGAGATCGCCGGTGATTCCGAAGACGACGAGCGCGTCCGCCGTCCGGCTCACGTGGAACCTGCTCGCCGCGTAACGTGTCGCACGGACAGGATGCTCGCGGAAAGGAGCGGACGTGGCAACTGAGACACCGCTTGAGCTCGGGATCATCGGCCTCGGCCGGATGGGCGGGAACATCGCGCGGCGCCTGCTCGCAGACGGCCACCGCATCGTCGGACACAACCGCACGCCGGAGCCAGTGGAGGCGCTCGATCGCGCAGGGCGGAACGGGAGCGGAATCGGCGGCCGAGCTCGTCTCGCTGCTCGAGCCGCCGCGAGCGGTCTGGCTCATGCTCCCTGCGGGCACGATCACGGAGACCGTGGTGTGGGAGGTTGCCGCCGAGCTCGAGCCCGGCGACACGATCATCGACGGCGGCAATACGCACTACGCCGACGACATCCGCCGCGCGCAGGAGCTCCGGACACGCGGGAGTCGACTACCTCGACTGTGGCACGAGTGGGGGGATCTTCGGGCGCGAGCGGGGCTTCTGTCTGATGATCGGCGGCGAGGAGGAGGCGTTCGCCCGGCTGGAGCCGATCTTCGCGTCCTTGGCGCCGGGGGTCGAGGCCGCGCAGCGCGGCAGAGCACGAAGTGGTGCGCCCATGGCCGAGGAGCAGGGGTATCTCCGCTGCGGGGGCAGCGGGGCGGGCCACTTCGTGAAGATGGTGCACAACGGGATCGAGTACGGGCTCATGGCCGCCTACGCCGAGGGCTTCGACCTGCTGCGGCACGCGGGTGCCGGGTTGGCCGAACGCGCCGCGGACGCCGAGACCGCTCCTCTCGCGCACCCGGAGCTCTACACGTACGAGCTCGACCTGGCCGCCATCGCCGAGCTGTGGCGGCGTGGCAGCGTCGTGTCGTCGTGGCTACTCGACCTGACCTCCGCAGCGCTTCACGACTCGCCCGAGCTGGCTGACTTCACGGGCCGGGTATCGGACTCGGGCGAGGGTCGCTGGACCTCGATCGCGGCGATCGACACCGGCACCCCGACTCCCGTTCTCACCACGGCGCTCTACTCGCGCTTCGCGTCGAGGGGCGAGGCCGACTTCGCGAACAGGTTGCTCTCCGCGCTCCGTGCCGAGTTCGGAGGGCACGCCGAAAAGCGCGCATGACCCCTCCGCTCGAGGTTCATCCGGATGCATCGGCTGCGGCGCGGCGCGTCGCGGATCTGATCGCAGAGCGCCTGCGCGATGGAGCCTCCACGGTCGCGTTCAGCCGCGGGGCGGAGCTGCTCGCACACGCTCGCGGAAGCGGACGTGCCCTGGTCCAAGGCGCGCGTCTATCAGGTCGACGAGCGGGTTGCGCCTCCCGGTCACGAGGACCGGAACCTCACGCAGCTCGCAGCGTCGCTCCCCGCCGGCGTGGTCTCTCCGATGCCGGTCGAGGAGCCCGACCTCGAGGCGGCGGCGGCACGCTACGGCAGCGAGCTTCCTAGTGCCTTCGATCTCGTTCACCTCGGCCTCGGACCGGACGGGCACACGGCGTCACTCGTTCCCGGCGATCCAGTGCTCGACGTCACGGATCGCCTCGTCGCCGTCACGCGGGAGTACCAGGGCTACCGCAGGATGACCCTCACCTACCCGGCGCTCGAGGCCGCTCGCGAGATCGTGTGGCTCGTCACCGGGGCGGAGAAGCGGGACGTCCTTGGACGAGTGTTCGCCGGGGACACGTAGATCCCGGCCGGGCGCATCGCGAACGCGAACCAGCTCGTCGTCTGCGACGTCGCGGTCGTGCCGAGCTACCGCGGATAGCTAGGAGAGAACACCGCGCGCCGTCGCGCGCAGCATCTCGACGCCGAGCTCGAGATCGTTCACCGCGATGCGCTCGTTGGCCGAGTGCACGAGCTTCGTCGCGTCCATGGCAGCCATCTCCTTGATCGGGAAGAAGCCGTAGGCCACCGTGCCGTACGCCTCGCGCAGATAGTGGCTGTCGGTGAAGCCCGGACACGCGATCGGAGCGAGTCGCGCACCGGGCTCGATTCCGGAGGTGAAACTCTCGATTGCATCCCAGAGCGGCGTCTCGAGAGCAGAGCGTGTACCTCCGCTCACGCTGATCCACTCGAGCTCGTAGTCGCCGTCGCCGAGCACCGCCCGGACGAGCCGCTCCGCGTCGGCAGGCGTCTGTTCTGGAAGGAGCCGGCAGTCGACGGTCACCTCGCAGAGCGCAGGAATCACGTTCACCTGGTGCGACGCGTCGATCATGGTCGGCGACAGCGTCAGCGCCAGGAGCGGCTCGACGAGCGCGGGCAGCATCGGGTCGAGCGCGGCCGCCCTGGCGAGAGCCTCCTCGACCGGAGGCGTCTCGCCGAGCACCGCTTCCAGAAAGCCGCGAGCCTCGGGAATGAGCTCCGGAGCCGGCTCGTAGGCGCCCAGCGCTTCGACATAGCGCGCAGCCTTGACCAGTGCGTTGTCCGCGATACCAGGCATCGAGGCATGGCCGCTGCGGCCATGTACGCGAAGCCTGAACGGCGCTGACATCTTCTCCGCCGTCGCGCACAGGTACACCGGTGCGCCTCCGAGGATCAGCCGCTCACCCGCTCCCTCGTTGACCGCGTAGTCGCAGCGCGCTGCCTCGGGGTGCGCCCGCACGAGCCAGCGGAGCCCGTAGCCGTCGTCCCCGCCCGCGCCGCCGACCTCCTCGTCGGCGACGACGACGAGAACGAGGTCGCCGGAGGGGACGAAGCCCTCCCGCCGGAGCGACGCGAAGGCCACGGCCGAAGCGGCGACCTGGCCCTTCATGTCGAGAGCGCCGCGCCCCCACACCTCGTCGTCGACGAGATCGCCGGACCACGGATCGCGCTCCCACTCGGCCGGGTCTGCCAGGACCGTGTCCGTATGGGACAGGAAAGCGAGCGAAGGCCCGTCGCCTCCGGGGATGCGCGCGACCAGGTTCGCGCGATGCGGCTCCCGTGCGAAGAAGTCGCACTCGATCCCGTCACGTGCGAGGTAGTCGCGGAGGTGCTGCGCGGCAATCGTCTCGTTCGCCGGCGGATTGACCGTATTGATGCGGAGCAACCCCTGCAGCAGCTCGGTGACTTCGCCCCGCAGCTGGGGGTCAGGCGTCAGCCTGACCCTCTTCGAAAGCGCGGTCAGCTCGTTTCGGACCTCCCAGAGCTCGGGGAACGAGGTCTTCGAGACGAGCTTGCCCAGGAGCTCGACCGGCGTTCCCTGGGTTCCGACGACCTTGTCGCCGATGACCCGCGCGACCACCTGGTAGTGGCGCAGGCGCCAGTGCTGCGCCTGCTCGTCGAGCTCGATCAGCGCCTCCGCGAGGCGGTAGAGATGCTCGTGCTCGCGGCCCTGGACGTACACGTCGGCGACTGAAAGCTTGGCGGCACGGCGCGTCGTGTGGAACGCCTGCCCGAGCCGCGGAAAGACGTGTCGCAAGGCATTCCAGCCGGGTGAGTCGAACCCCGAGCCGTGGCCGAGCACCTTGCGGATCTCCTGGTACTCCCAGGGCGACATGCGCTCGAGCATGTCCAGCTGCCCGATCACGAAACGAATGCAAAGCGACGCACGCTCGAGAAGACGAAGGGCGTCCTGCGGGTCGCCCTCCTCGATCAGTCGCGACGCCTCCTCGGCGTCGCTGGCAGCGAGCTTCAGCCACAGCTCGGAGGACTGATGCGTGACCTGGAAGAGCAGCTCGTCGCGGTGCACCCACTCGTCCGGCCCTTTCTGGAGTGCGAGCAGCCCCTCGGTATTGAGATAGCGCTCGTAGTCAGAAGGCGCTCCACCCTCCAGAACCGGCTGCGAGTAGTCCTCGGGCTCCGGGCCAGGATCGGAGTGCGCGGCCACGGCCGGAGCATACTTCGCGGCATGGGAGACCTCTTCACCGAGGCAGCGAGGGAACGGCAGCTGGAGAACGCGCCGCTCGCGGTCCGCCTGCGGCCGCGAACGCTCGACGAGCTCGTCGGCCAGCAGCACGTCCTCGGCCCGGGCTCCGCGCTTCGGCTCGCCATCGAGCAGGACCGGCCCCCTTCGATGATCCTGTTCGGGCCGCCGGGCACCGGCAAGACGACGATCGCGCGTATCGTCGCCGAGCGAACCGGTGCCGCGTTCGAGGAGATCTCCGCCGTTTCCGCCCGGGTCGACGACGTCCGCGGCATCATCGCGGCCGCGCGCGAGCGGCTGGGCGCAAACGGTCTTCGGACGATCCTCTTCATCGACGAGATCCATCGCTTCAACAAGGCGCAGCAGGACTCGGTGCTGCACGCGGTCGAGGACGGTCTCGTGACGCTGATCGGGGCGACGACCGAGAACCCGTACTTCGAGGTGAACTCGGCGCTCCTCTCACGCTGCACGGTGATCGAGCTCCATGCCCTCTCCGAGGAAGACGTCGTGGCGATCGTCGAGCGAGGAGCTGCGCTTCTCGAGACGGAGATCCCCCGCGAGGTTGCCGAAGTGATCGCCGGACGGGCCGGAGGTGACGCCCGCGCCGCACTCCAGATCCTCGAGCTCGCACACGAGACCGCGCGCGCGGAGCAGGTTCCGCTCGCCGAGAGCCACGTCCTCGACGCCTCGCGCAAGCGTCCCTTGCTCTACGACCGCAAGGGCGACCAGCACTACGACTTCGCGTCGGCGTTCATCAAGTCGATGCGCGGAGGCGATGCCGATGCGGCGGTCTACTACCTCGCCGCGATGCTGGAGGCGGGAGAGGACGCTCGTTTCATCGCCAGGCGCATGGTGATCCTCGCCTCCGAGGACGTGGGCAACGCCGACCCGAATGCACTGGTTGTCGCGGTCGCCGCCGCGCAGGCGCTCGAGCACGTGGGCCTCCCCGAAGCGCAGCTCAACCTCGCGCAGGCGGCGATCTACCTCGCGCGCGCGGCGAAGTCCAACGCCTCGGCGGTCGCGATCTGGGAGGCGCGGCGCGACGTCCGCGAGCACGGAAACGCGCGGCCGCCTGCGATGCTGCGCTCCACGGGTCACAAGACCGGCGCGAAGGCGCGAGGTCACGGCGAGGGCTACGTCTATCCGCACGACGACCCCGAAGGGTTCGAGGTGTCGTATCTCCCGGAGGAGCTGCGAGGGCGTCGTTACTATCGCCCGAGCGGCCAAGGGGAGGAGCACGCGGATGACGACGACGACCGGTGAGCGAGCGCCCGAGTTCGACCTCGCGGTGACCCACGAGGAGCGCGTGCGGCTCTCCGACTTCCGCGGCCGCTCGAACGTCCTCCTCGTCTTTCACCCGTTCGCCTTCACGCCCGTCTGCGAGGACGAGGCCCGCGACCTGCAGGAGAACCTCGAGTCCTTTCGCAACGCCCAGACGGAGATCGTCTTCGTATCGTGCGACGCGTCCGCGGCGCGCCAGGCGTGGAGGAAGGAGCTCGGCGTGGAGTACACGTTCGCCTCGGACTTCTGGCCGCACGGGACGGCGGCAAAGGCGTACGGCGTCTTCAACGAGGAAACCGGTGCGCCGTTTCGCGGAACGTTCCTCATCGACAAGGACGGCAGCGTGATCTGGTCGCTCGTAAAGGTGAAGGACGAGCAGCGGACCGAGATGGTCCCGGAGTCGCTCGACGCGCTCCACGAAACCGTGTGAGCCTCCAGCTCGAGGAGTGGGGCCCGCGCGACCGGCCCCGCATCGTCTGTCTGCACGGGGTCACGGGCCACGGGCGGCACTTCGCGAAGCTGGCCGAGGCGCTCCCCGGCTTCCATGTCCTCGCTCCTGATCTCTTGGGACATGGCTCCTCGCCGTACGAGCCGCCCTGGGATATCGCGTCGCACTTGGACGCGGTCGTGGAGACGGTGGGGGCCGCGCCGGCGATCCTGGTCGGCCACTCGTTCGGTGGCCGGCTCGCCTTCGAGCTTGCGGCGCGCGCTCCCAAGCTCGTACCGAAGCTCGTCCTGCTCGACCCCGCGATCCACGTCCTCCCGCCCGTTGCGCTCTTCGCCGCCGAGAACGCGCGCAGGGATCGCGCGTACGTCTCCTTCGAGGAAGGGATCGACCGGCGTTACGAGGAGAGTCAGCTCTCACGTGCTCCGCGAGAGCTGGTCGAGGAAGAGCTTCGCGGGCACCTCGTCTGGCACGACGAAGGCGGCTACAGGTACCGCTACAGCCAATCGGCGGTCGTGGCGGCGTACGGGGAGATGGCCTCGGAGCCACCGTCCTTCGCGCAGGTCCGCACGCCCACCCTCCTTGTGCTCGGTGAGAGCTCGTACCTCCCGTACGACCACCTTCTGGAGGCGCACCGAGAAGCACTCGGGAATCTGCTCGAAGTCGTCGTCGTCCCCGGTGGACACACGGTCCTCTGGGATGCTCTGGACGAGACAGCGGCCGCGGTCGTCGCCTTCTTGGGGCATTGACATCGTGCCGATCATCTCTTAGTTTCGGACAGACGACGAAGATCTGGGCTCTCGACGTCACCGTCCATGCGCTCGAGGATGGATGCGTCGAGCTCGACGACGAGATCACCATCACCGCCGAGGAAGCGGGCTGGGGCGGGAGCTCGATGCAGGACGTGAACGGCGTCGGCATCGAGGAGAACGAGGGATCACCCTCGAGGACCTGATCCGCGGGATGATGTACCCGTCCGGGAACGACGCCACGTACGCGATCGCACGGCATGTGGCGATGAACTGCCTCTCCGGGACGACCTGGGAGGACTTCGTCGACGAGATGAATGCCCATGCCGCGACGCTCGGCGTCACGGACACCAACTTCGAGAATCCGAACGGGTACGACGATCCGTTCGACGCGGGCGTCACGCCGACGCCGGCGCAGTTCAATCACTACACGACAGCCCGCGAGCTGACGATCCTCATGGATCACGGTCTCGAGGAGCCGTACTTCGGGGAGGTCGTCGGCTTCGTCGGAACGTGGACCGCCACCACGACAGGCGCGCCCGGCGGCGCAAAGACGTACTCGCTCCCGTTCCCCTTCTTCGGCGGGTATCCCGGGTACGAGGGCGCGAAGGGCGGAGGCACGCAGAACTGCAACGGCCCGAACAACGGTTGCATGGTCATGAGTGCGCAGCGGATGAACCGCCGAGTGGTCCTCTCGTTCATGCAAGGACAGCCGTGGAGCGAGGAAGTCGGAATGCTCGACTTCGGGTTCGCGACGATCTTCCATCCCGACGCACGCGGCTCGAGCGCGAATGTCGGAGCCGCGGAAGGTCACGAGCTCGAATGCTTCTCGAGCAGCCGTTGCGTCGGCGCAGTGCTACCTCCGTCCGATCCGATCAGGCTCGTGACCTGGGAGCCTGACATCGACGGCTCCTCGATCGCCAAGCTGGACGAGGAGGTCCTGCCCAAGTCCGGGAGCCCCCCGAAGCCGCCGGGCACCGGTGTGGGGCCGGGAACCGATATCGCTCTCGAGCGCTTGCCCTCGGGCGCGATCGTTCTCGCATCGCGAAGAGGAGCGAGTGTCGAGCTGTCACGCTGGTCGCTCGACGGGAGCGGCGCGCTCACGCTTCTGAAGAGCGACATCAAGGCAGGCCCCGCGACGACGATGGGCCTCCAGGCGGTGTACGGAGACGTCTTCCTCACGGCCATCACCGATCCGGACGGCGCGCTCGTGCTGAAGTCGTGGCGCCTCGAAGGCTCCGGGATCGTCATGCTCGACAAGTTCATCGACGCATCGCGGGTCTTCGAGGAGGTCACGACGAGCTCTTTCCACCGGCGTACTACGCGGTCGGAGAGAGAACGGGCGGAGGCCAGCTGGACATCACGTTCTTCCGTATCCGAGCGGACGGGGTTCCGCTGAACGAGTTCGGTACCGATGCAACGGGGTCGGGAGTCCGGGAGGTACGCCTGGCATCGCTCGGGGCGTCCGGTGTCCTCGCCGCCACGCGTGACGACGACGGCAACGTGCGGCTGCTCGTCTACGAGGCAGCCCGGCAGTCGAACGACGACATCGCGGCGGATCTCGTCTCGGAGCACGAAGCTCCCGACGCAGGCTCCCTCGAGCTCACCCGGGTGCCGTCGACGCATTCTGAGGGCGACTACGTGACGTCGGTGACCGATCCCGTCGGCGCGCTGCTCCGGTTGCGCGCGTACCGCTCGGGCGACCGACCGTACTGAGCGCAGAGCTCAGCCGCTGACGTACTCGTCGGCGATCGCGAGGGCCTCGTCGAGGACGGCGAGGCCCTCGTCGACTTCCTCGCGGGTGATCGTCAGCGGCGGGACGACCATGATCACGTTCCAGTGGGTCATCAGGTAGAGGCCGCGCTCGAGCGCAGCCTTCGCCAGCCGAGCTACAGGCGCGGCCGCTTCCCCGGAGGCGTTATAGGGCACGAGCATCTCTCGCGTCTCGCGGCTCCTCACCAGCTCGACGCCCCAGAAGCAGCCGAGGCCGCGCACCTCGCCGATCGACGGGTGGCGCTCGACCAGCCCCCGCAGACCTTCGCCCAGGTACGCACCTACTTCGGCCGCGTTCTCGACGATGCCCTCCTCCTGGAACGCCTCGATCGAGGCGACCGCCGAGGCGCACGCAAGCGGGTGCCCCGCATAGGTGAGCCCGCCGGGAAAGAACTTGTCACGCACCCAGTCCGCGATGTGGCGGCGGAAGATCATCGCGCCGAGCGGGACGTAGCCCGAGTTGATCCCCTTCGCCACCGTGATGATGTCCGGGACGACGTCCCAGTTTTCGCACGCGAACCAGCGCCCGGTCCGGCCGAAGCCGGCCATCACCTCGTCGAAGACGAGCAGGATCCCGTGGCGGTCGCACACTTCCCGGATCGACTGCAGGTAGCCGTCGGGAGGCGGGATAACGCCGTTCGTCCCGGTCACCGTCTCCATGAACACGGCCGCGACGGTCTGCGGTCCCTCGTACTGAAGGATCTCCTCGAGATGCGGAGCGCCCGTGCAGACGGGGCACGGGTCGGGGTGGCCAGCGGGACAGCGGTACGTGTACGGGTCGAACATGCGGACGACGCCGGACATCCCCGGCTCGTTCGGCCAGCGACGCGGGTCGCCGGTGAGCGAGATTCCGCCGAGCGACGCGCCGTGGTACGAGCGGTAGCGCGCGATGATCTTGTGCCGCCCCGTGTAGAGGCGCGCGAGCTTGATCGCGTTCTCGTTCGCCTCGGCGCCCGAGTTCGTGAAGAAGGACATGGAGAGGTCGCCGGGCGTCACCTCGGCGAGCAGGCGCCCAAGCTGCGAGCGCGACTCGTTCGCCATCGGCGGTCCGATCGTCGCGAGCCGGTCGGCCTGGTCCTTGATCGCAGCGATGATCTTCGGATGCTGGTGCCCGATCGAAACGTTGACGAGCTGGGATGCGAAGTCGAGGTAGCGCTTGCCGTCGTAGTCCCAGAAGTACCGGCCTTCCGCCCCTGCGACCGGGATCGGCTCGATCTTGTCCTGCACCGCCCACGAGTAGAGGACGAACTCCTTCGCGTCCTCGACGATGCGCGCACCGAGGTTCGGGTCCGCCGAGACGATCGCCATGGGCACGATCCTAGCGCCGCGCGTCGCGCGTCTTGGACGGTCCGCCGGACGGGGCAGGACACTTGAGATCGGCTGGCGGCCGGGCCAGGATGTAGCCGTGCCCGGCAGCATCGCCATGGAGACCCGCCTGCTCGAGCGCGAGCACCAGTTGGCCAGGCTCGAGTCCGCACACCGGCATTCGCTCGAAGGCCGTGGACATCTCGTCTTCGTCGAGGGCGAGGCCGGCGCGGGCAAGACCGCACTCGTGCGCCACTTCTGCGAGCAGCATTCGGACCGGTCGCGGCTCCTCTGGGGCGCTTGCGATGCCCTGTTCACCCCGCGCCCGCTCGGGCCGCTTCTCGACATCGCGCACGCTGCAGGCCCCGAGCTCGGACAGGTCGTCTTCGGCGGCGCGACCCCCTACCACGTGGCCGTGGCCGTTGTCGACGAACTGGGCGAGCGCGGCCCGACGATCGTGGTGCTCGACGACGTGCACTGGGCGGACGAGGCAACGCTCGACGTCCTGCGTCTGGTTGCTCGCCGCCTGGACGAGCTTCGGGCTCTCCTCGTCGTGACGTACCGTGGAGAGGCGCTCGACCCCGCGCATCCGCTTCGAATCGTCCTCGGCGAGTTGACCTCCGGACCGTCGATCCAGAAGCTGCACCTCGAGCCGTTGTCGGCCGCAGCCGTCTCGGAGCTGGCCGAACCGCACGGCATCGCTGCGGACGAACTCCACCGGGTCACCGGCGGCAACCCCTTCTTCGTCACCGAGGTGCTGGCCTCGCAGGGAGAGACGGTGCCGGAGAACGTGCGGGACGCGGTTCTCGCGCGCGCAGCGCGCATCTCGGCCGGAGCCAGGGAGATCCTGGAAGCGGTCGCCATCGCCACGACGGCCACCGACCTGCCGGTGCTCGAGGCACTCACGGGCACGATCGACGTACGACTCGACGAGTGTCTCGCCTCCGGAATGCTCGTCGAGAGCCGTGACGGGACCGTCGCTTTCCGGCACGAGCTCGCGCGACTGGCCATCGAGGGATCCCTGCCACCGGGAAGACGCGTAGCCCTGCATCGGCTCGCGCTCGAGACACTCTCCTCCCGCCCGCAGTCCGCTCACGACCTCGCCCGGCTCGCCCATCACGCCGAGGCCGCGGGAGACGAAGAAGCGGTGCTTCGCTTCGCGCCTGCCGCCGGAGTGCGTGCCTCCGCCGTGGGCGCGCACCGCGAGGCCGCCGAGCAGTTCACACGAGCGCTCCGCTTCGCGGACGGCGTCCCACCACAGGCACGCGCAGAGCTCCTCGAGCTCCGCTCGCGAGGCTGCTACCTGACGGACCAGGCAGATGAGGCGATCGCCGCCCTGCGAGAGGCTGTCGAGTGCTACCGGCAGCTAGGCGACCGCAGGAAGGAGGGGGAGGCTCTCGGTTCCCTCTCGAACATCCTCTGGTGTCCGGGCCACGGACGGGAGGCGATCCAGACCGCACGCGAGGCCGCCACCCTGCTCGAGCAGCTTCGGCCCGGGCGAGAGCTGGCGAAGGTGTACACGAACGTCTCCATGCTCGAGCGCCAGCTCGGAGACCTCGACGCCTCCCTGGAGGCCGGCGGTCGCGCCCGCGCTCTGGCCGAAGAGCTCGAGGATCTGGACGCCCTGAGCGGCGCTCTCGTCAGCCTCGGACAGACCCAGCTGGTATCCGGCCTCCCCGAGGGCACGCAGACGCTCGAACGGGCGCTCGCGATCGCCCAGGAGGCGAGCGAGGAGCACACCGCGGACGCGTTCTTCGCACTCGCAGCGACCGCAGCAGCCCGCCGCACTTTCGACGTCGCGCATCACCACTTCGAGGCCGGCATCGCGTACTGCCGCGAGCACGGCAACGACCTGATGCTGCTCTACCACCTCGGCTATCGCGCGCTGGCCCAGCTCGAACAGGGGCTGTGGGCGGACGCCTCCGAGTCGGCGGCGCTCGTCCTTCGCGAGCGTGCCGCCTCCACGTTGCCACGTACGGTGGCACTGGCCGTGCTCGCGCTCGTCAGAGCGAGACGCGGCGACCCCGACGTCCGGCCGCTGCTCGACGAGGCGTGGGCGCTCGCAGAGCCGACCGGAGAGCTTCGGCGGATGGCTCCCGTCGCCATGGCGAGGGCCGAAGCTGCCTGGCTGCAGGGTGACTTCGGTTCCGTTCTCGAGGTCACAAATGGGACGCTCGAGATTGCCGTGCGGATGTCGTCTCGGCGGGAACTCGGCGAGCTTCGCTCGTGGCGGAAGCGCGCGGGAGCCGACGAGCCGTTCGAAGACTTCATCGGGAAGCCCTACTCGGTCCAGCTCGCCGGTGACTGGAGCGCCGCAGCGAGGACCTGGGCGAAGATGGGCTGCCCCTACGAAGCCTCCCTCGCGCTCTACGAGGCGAGCGACGAAGACGGCCTCCGACTCGCGCTCGACGAGGCTCGCCGCCTGGGCGCAGGCCCGCTCACGACCATGGTCACGCGCCGACTCCGCGAGCTCGGAGCGCATGGCATACCCCGTGGGCCGCGCCCGGCCACACGTGACAATCCCGCCAGCCTGACGCCTCGAGAGGTCGAGGTGCTCGGGCTCATGACACACGGGCTCCGCAACGCGGAGATCGCCGAACGCCTTTTCCTCTCGCGCCGGACCGTCGATCACCACGTGTCGGCGATCCTGCGGAAGCTCGGCAAGCGAACGCGTGGCGAGGCGGTCGCCGAGGCCTCGCGAATCGGGCTGCTCGAAGACCGGTAGCGCGACTCGCCAATCTAGGTAATCATGCCGATGTCCGGGCGGCGCCGCCCTCGTACCGTCGATCGGGTCGTTCCACGACGGGAAAGGAGGCAAGTGGACACGTACGTCATCCTGAGACGGAACGCTTGGCGCACCGCCGAGGACCAGAACGCGGCAGCGACTCGCTCGTCCGCGGAGGGCGAGCAGATGCCGGACGACGTCGCCTGGATCCGGAGCTACATGCTGGCCGAGGTCGACGGCAGCGTCGGCACGGTCTGCATCTTCCAGGCCTCGAGCCCGGAGGCGATCCGGCGCCACGCGAGCGCAGCGTCGATTCCCGTAGACGAGATCGTGAAGGTCGCCGACACCGTGGTCGTGCGACCCGACCCGGCCGCAGCTGCGGCCTGAGAGGAAGGGGAGACGGATGAGTACCCGAAGGAGATGGATGCTGGTCGTGGTCGCCCTCGTGGCGATGCTGGTGCCGCTCGCCACGAGTGCCGCGCCACCCGCCGCCGAGCCAGGGGCTCCCGAGCTGCTCACGACGCTCGACGGTGGGGCTGGCTCGGGGAGCTCGATCGGCCCGGGGGGCGCGCTGTACGTGTCCCAGCCGGCAACCGGCGAGATCTGGCGCGTGGATCCGAAGAGCGGGGCAACGACACTGTATGCAAGCGGGTTGCCGCAGAAGTTCGAGGCGCTCCCGTTCGGCGGCGTGATGGACGTCGCGTTCATCGGCTCGACCGCGTACGCCCTCGTCAGCGTCGTCGGATCCGATCCGGCGGACCTGGCGGACCTGCTCGCCTGTAACCCCCAAACAATCGGCATCTACCGCGTGAACGGGCCTACGAGCTCGACGGTCGTCGCGGACATCGGCACGTTTTCATGCGCGAACCCGCCCTCCGGGTTCCCGTTCCTTGTCCCAACAGGAGTCCAGTACGCGCTGGAGACGTATCGCGGCGGATTCCTCGTGACGGACGGACACCACAACCGCGTGCTTCGCGTCACGCTGGACGGAACGATCACGCAACTGATCGGCTTCGTCGGAGACGTCGTCCCAACCGGGCTGGCGGTGTCCGGCAACTCGATCTACATGGCGGAGGCCGGCCCTGTCCCGCATTCCCCGCAGGACGGCAAGGTCGTGTCGTTCGAGCCGGGATCTTCCACGGTCAGCGAGGTGGCATCAGGCGCTCCACTTCTCGTCGACGTCGAGAGGGGGCGCGGACAGACGCTGTTCGCACTCGCGCAAGGGCACTTCAGCTGTGACGACCCTGCGTGCGCCGGGGCGCCGGCGGACCCGGATACCGGAGCGCTCGTAAAGGCGAACGCGAACGGCACGTTCACGACCCTCGCTGAGCATCTCGATCAGCCCACGTCGCTCGAGATCATCGGGAATACGGCGTACATCGTCACCCTCGGCGGGGAGGTCTGGACGATCGACGACATTTCCGGCCCGCCGTACGGGTAGGCCAGGTCGTGCACGGAGGGCGCCGGACAAGGGGGAAGGTGCCCGGCGCACCTCCGTGCAGCTGAGTCAGCGCGCCGCCGCGGGCAAGAGTTCCTGCCCGAACGCAGCTCGCTCGACGAACTGGCCGACTCCCGGCTCTGCCATGAGCTCGCCACTCTCGACGAGCAGGGTTCCGCGAAGCAACACGACTTCCGGCGAGCCCGTGACCTCGGTTCCCTCGTACAGGTTGTAGTCCGACTTCGAGTGCTGCGTCTCGACCGTGATGAGGTGGCGCTTCTCCGGATCGAAGACCACGATGTCGGCGTCGGACCCGGGCGCGATCGTGCCCTTCCGCGGGTAGAGCCCGAACAGCTTCGCCGGGTTGGTCGACAGGAGCTCGACCATGCGGTTGAGCGAGATGCGGCCGGTGCGGACACCGAACTCGTGGATCATGTGCAGCCGGTTTTCGAGGCCAGGTGCCCCGTTCGGGATCTTCGAGAAGTCGTCTTTCCCCATCGACTTCTGGCCGTTCCAGAGGAACGCACAGTGGTCGGTGGAGACGACCGAGAGGATGTCCGAGCGGATGGCGTGCCAGAGGATCTCCTGGTTCTCCTGTGCTCTCGGCGGAGGGGTGTACACGTACTTCGCTCCCTCGAAGTCCGCTTGCTCGAGATAGGTGTAGTCGATGAAGAAGTACTGGGTGCACGTCTCGCCCCAGACGTCCCAGCCCTGCTCGCGGGCGCGGGCGATCGGTTCGACGGCCTCGCGGCAGGAGACGTGGACCACGTAGAGCGGCGCGCCGGCGATCCGAGCGAGCTGGATTGCCCGGTTCGTCG
Source organism: uncultured Actinomycetes bacterium (assembly GCA_963840705.1). Classification (GTDB taxonomy): domain Bacteria; phylum Actinomycetota; class Thermoleophilia; order Gaiellales; family Gaiellaceae; genus GMQP-bins7. Next base: position 42,565 of record CAWIZT010000008.1, read on the forward strand.
CCTCCCCCTCGAGCTCCGGCGGGCGCGTCAATGCATGGTAGTGCGGCGCAGTGTTGCCCGCGGCAAGAGCCTGCTTGACGAGGACGTCGATAGCGTCCCCGTTCTCCGCGTGCACCATGACGAGAGCGCCGGTCTCCGCCGCGACCTCCATCGTCCTGAAGAGCGTCTCGTCATCGACCATCAGAGCGCCCTTGTACGCCATGAACAGCTTGTACGACGTCACGCCCTGCTCGGGCAGGCGCGCGAGCTCCTCGAGAGATCCTCCCTCGCGTAGGTCGGTGACGGCCATGTGATAGCCGTTGTCGATGACTGCCTTGCCCTCGCGCTTGGCGTGCCAGCTGTCCAGAGCGTCCGCGAAGGACTGGCCGGGAGACTGGATGCAGAAATCCACGTGACACGTCGTTCCGCCGAACGCAGCCGCCGTCTGGCCCGAGGTGATGTCGTCGATCGTCGTCGTACCGCCGAAAGGCATGTCGAGGTGGGTGTGCGGATCCACGCAGCCAGGAAGCACGTACCTCCCCGAGGCGTCGATCACGCGGTCCGCGTCGACGCCAAGCGACTCTCCGATGAGCGTGATCCGTTCACCCTCGATGTACACGTCGCCGACGTAGTCGTCGGCGGCGGTGATGATCCGCCCACCCTTGATCAGAACCGACACGACACCTCACCTCCTCTCCGGGGCGATCTGGGGGACACCCGGGCCGCTGCCGCAGCGCGGCCCGGATCCGCCATCTTCCCCTATTCGCCGCCGGGTGTCACCTGGCTACTTGATCGGTGTCACCTGCTATTTGCCGCCAAGCTTCAGCTTGACGACCGACTTCTTGAAGCCCTTCCCGTTGACGTCCAGCCCCTGCTTCTTCAGGTTCGCGATCGCCTTTTTCGCGAGATCCGTGCGATAGGAGGCCCTCGTCGCCGGCTTCTTGATGACCTCGTACGTGTGGGCGATGTTCGCGGTCCGCTTGTACTCGATCGGATCCATCAGCCCGATGCCGAGACGGTTCGGCCAGATGAGCGCGTTGACCTCGTTCATCTGCCACCGCTGATGGCCGGCCGGAAGCGCCGGGCCGTTCTGGAGCACGATCTTCGTGCACTCGGCGAGGTGACTTCGGCAGTAGATCCAGCCTTTGAACGACGCCTCCAGGAACTTCACGGCAGTTGTCTGATTCTTCGCGTCCTTGATCCAGTCACCGCGCACGAACACCCCGTCCTGGAGCATTCCGGTGCCGAGATCGGAGTACTTGAAGACGTTCAGGTCGCTCAACTGGTAGAGCTTGCCCGTCTTCGGGTTCTTCACCTCGAGCACCTGCGCGAGCTCGTTGTACGTCATCGCCGAACCGGCGTCGATCTCGCCGCTCAGGAAGGCGAGCATGTCGAAGTTCTGCTTGACGAGCTGCACGTCCTTCTCCGGATCCATTCCGTTCTTGACGAGCGCGGCGCGCTGCTCGAACTCGTTCCCGAAGAGCCAGACGCCGAACTTCTTGCCTCGCATCTTCTTGAACGTGTCGATCCCGCTCGACTTGAACGTGACCTCGGTCGTGCCGCTCCGCGCGTAGACCTGGGCGATGTTGACGAGGTCTTGTCCGGAGTCGCGTTGCTGGAGCAGGCTCGGGAACCAGTTGATCCCGAACTCAGCCTGCTTTCCGAGCACGACCTGCTCCGGAAGGATGTCAGGCCCGCCTACCTTGATGTTCACGTCGAGCCCGGCCTGCTTGTAGTAGCCCTTGGCCTTGGCGACGTAGTAGCCGGCGAACTGCGACTGCACCACCCACTTGCTCTGCAAAGTGACCTTGGTCAGCGCCTGCTCCTCACTCGACCTGCTCGCCGTTGCGAATCCGGCGACGACCAGGCTCGATCCCACGACGATCGTGGCCGCGAGCGCATACCACCTGCGTCTCCTCATGTGCCCTCCTCGAGTGTCATCGTTTATCTCCTCTCGTTGACGGATGCCAGCGAAGCGCATAGCGCTCGACGACCGCGACCGAGGCGTAGAACGCGATCCCGAGAACGCTTGCGACCAAGATGGCGGCCCACGCGGTCTCGTACTGCGCGAGCGAGACCGCCGACACGATCTGGACCCCGAGCGCTTCCGTCGAACCTCCGAAGTAGTCCCCCACGACAGCGCCGATCATCGCGAGTACGGACGCAATCTTCAAGGCCGAGAAGACGAATGGGAGGCTGTTCGGGATCCTGAGCCGCCTGAAGACCGTTGGCTGACCGGCGGCATACGAGCGCATGAGCTCCAGCGACTCCGGCCGGACCGAGGTCAGACCGCGCAGGGTGTTGACGAGCACCGGGAAGAAGCAGAGCACTGCTGCGATGACGATCTTCGACCACGGGCTCAGGATTCCGAACCAGGCATTCGTGATCGGTGCGAAGGCGACGATCGGAACCGCGTTCGCCGCGATCAGGTAGGGCATGAGGGCGTTCCCGAGCGGGCGCCAGCGCGCCAGAGCGAGCGCGGACACGAACGCGAGCGAGCAGCCGAGCACGAAGCCGCCGAGCGCTTCGGAGAACGTGATCCACCCGGCCCGCACGAGCTCGTCGCGCGAGTCCCAGAACGCCGTCACGACATCCGAGAACGGCGGAAGCAGGAAGCGCTCGACCCCGAGCGCAGGAAGGATCCACTGCCACGCCACGAGCCCGAAGCCGAACACGGCGAGCGCGGGCAGCCACCTGCGGGCCTTTCGCCCCAACGCGAGGTCGCGCTGCTCGCCGTGAGCGACCGTCGTCAATCGAGTGCCTCCAGCTCGGCAACGACCTCGTCTGCGCCGCCGGCGTGCAGAGCCTCGCGCACCTCGGTGACGAGCTCGAAGAAGCGCGGCTCCTCTCGCGTTTCGGCGGTGCGCGGCCGCTCCAGGTCGATAGGGACCACCGCGGTGATCCGGCCCGGGCGCGCGGACATGACGACGACGCGCGTGGAAAGGAACACGGCCTCGGAGATCGAGTGCGTGACGAAGATCACGGTCGAGCCAAGCTCAGCCCAGATCCGGAGCAGTTCGATGTTCAGGCGCTCACGCGTCATCTCGTCGAGTGCGCCGAAAGGCTCATCCATGAGCAAGAGCTCGGGAAAGAACGAGAGCGCGCGGGCAATCGACACGCGCTGCTGCATTCCTCCCGAGAGCTGCCAGGGGTAGTGCTTCTCGAATCCTTCGAGCTCAACCAGGTGCATCAGCTCCCGGACTCGGCCCGCGCGGGTCGACCTATCGAAGCGCATGAGCTCGAGCGGAAGCGCGATGTTCCTCGCGACCGTTCTCCAGTCGTACAGAACGGCCGCCTGGAACACGATCCCGTAATCCCGGTCGAGGCGTGCACGGTGCGGGGTCTTGCCATTGACGAGGATCTCCCCCGAGGTCGGCTCGACGAGATCGCCGATGATCCGCAGCAAAGTCGACTTGCCGCAGCCGGACGGCCCGATCAGCGAGATGAACTCGCCTCGCGCGACCTCGAGATCGATCTCCTGGAGCGCCGTCACCCCGCCTTTTCCGAACGTCTTGGTGACGTTCCGCGCGGAGACCACCGCATCCACCACGCTCATACGAACTGCTCCGGTGCCCGGTGGACGACGAGTTTCTCCACGACCGCGACCACCAGGAAGAATGTGATTCCGAGAAGCGCAGCGATCAGGTTCGTCGCCCACAGGTTCTCGGGATTCAGCACGTAGTACTGGTTGAAGTTGATGATCGCGCCACCGAGCCCGTCCTGGATCGAGGAGGGCAGCTCGCCGATCACGGCGCCCACGACGCTCGCCGTCGCGGCGATCTTGAACGCCGCGAAGAGGTACGGCAGCGCGGAGGGCACCCGCAGCTTCCAGAACACCGCCCACTCGCCGGCGGCGTAGGACTCCATCAGCTCCACGGCGGCGGGATCGGCCGACTGCAGCCCGCGCACGGTGTTCACGGTGACCGGAAAGAACGTCAGGTAGGCCGCAATGACCGAGACCCGCATCCAGTCCGCCGGTGTCCAGCCGGCGATGGTGAGGCTGCCGAGCCCGACCACGACGATCGGTGCGATCGCGAGGATCGGGATCGTCTGCGACGCGACGACGTACGGCATCACGCCGCGCTGCAGCGTCCGGAAACGCGCGATGACGGCGCCGAGCAGGAAACCGATCGTGGCACCGATCACGAAGCCGGCCGCGGCTTCCTTCGCAGTGAAGAGCGCGTAGTGGAAGAGCAGGTCGATGAGCAGCGGGCCGCCTTCCTGCGGTGATTCGAACAGCGCGCCGACGATGTCGTGCAGGTGGGGCATCGTCGTCTCGTTCACGACGAACGGCTTGGTCCATCCGGTCTCGATCCAGAGCCAGCGGTAGCCCTCCCAGAGCGCCCACAGGCCAATGAGGATCAGCAGAAGCGAGCCGACGCGCGTCGCCACAGCCGCCGCCTTGCCACGCGGGCTCGACCGAGCGGGAGTCATGACGGCGACCTCGGTCACCGCGTGATTCTTACCGACTCGAAATCGGCCCGTAGTAAGCTCGCGCGCGTGCCGCTCTCGCCGAAGCGAACGGTCGACGAGCTGAAGGAGCTGCGAGAGCTCACCGGCGACGAGAACGGGGCTCAGCGCGTCGCCTGGACGGAGACCTGGGAGCGCTCTCGGGCATGGCTGCGCGACAAGGTCGCCGAGACCGGCGTCGGAGGAGGAGATCGACGCCGCGGGCAACCAGTGGTTCACGCTGGGCGGCGCGTCCGACCGTGCGGTGCTGATCGGCGGGCACATCGACTCGGTGCCGAACGGCGGTTGGCTCGACGGGGCGCTGAACGTCGTTGCCGGCGTCGAGGTGCTCCGCCGGATTGCGGCGGACGGCGATCCGCCCGTGACGATTCGCCTCGTCAACTGGGCGGACGAGGAAGGCGCCCGCTTCGGCCGGAGCCTCTTCGGGTCGAGCGCCGCAGCCGGGTCGCTGGCCGACCAGGACGAGCTGCGGCAACTCACCGACGCGGAGGGCGTCACCTTGCCCGACGCGCTCGCCGCCTACGGGGTCGATCTCGACCGTGCCTTCGACGCAGGGAGCCAGCTCGCCTCCGCAGCGGCCTACCTCGAGCTGCACATCGAGCAGGGGCCGGTTCTCGAGTCGCTCGAACTTCCCCTCGGAGTCGTGCTCGGCACCTTCGGCGTCGAGCGGCATCGGATCACCTGGCGCGGCCAGGCGGCGCACGCCGGGTCGACGCCGATGGCCGAGCGACGGGACGCGCTCGCAGGCGCAGCGAAGCTCGCGCTCGAGATCCGCAAGATCGCGATGACAGTCGGCGACGGCGCGGTCTGCACGTCCGGAGGCGTCGTCTGCCGACCTGGCATCGTCACCTCGGTCGTCGAGACCGCCGAGCAGCTCCTCGACCAGCGGCACCTCGACGCGGCGAAGCTCGCGTCGATGCTGGCGCTCGCGAAGGAAGCGAGCGAGCGCTTCGCTGAGGAGGAGCGGGTCGAGGTCGACTGGGAGAAGATCTGGTCGATCGAGCCGATCCTCTTCGACGAGACGCTGCTCGGCTTCTGCGAGGAGGCGATCCTCGAGGTGACGGACACCGCGCACCGGCTTCCCTCGGGGCCCCTGCACGACGCGGCGGAGGTGTCCCGCGCCGGCGTTCCGACCGTGATGCTCTTCGTCCAGAGCCTCCGCGGCCTTTCGCATACGAAGCTCGAGGACACGAAGGAGGAGCATCTCGAGCTCGCGGTCGCTGCGCTCGACCGCCTTACGTCGAAGACGATCGACTGGGTCGCCGGCGGCTTCGGTCGCTGACCGCGATCGTCGAACAACCGCACGAGAAGCACGCCCAGCGCGATCAGAAGCATGCCGGCCACCCGCCCGAGGGCTCTTGGGGGAACCCGGGAGTTCCCCCAGCTATTACAGTCGCGTGAGCGGATAATCGTCGCTTCGAACGAGCGAACCCGGGAGTCCACATGCCCTTGAGCTTCGGAGTCACCGTCCTGCCCGACCCTCCGCCGAGCCGGCTGGTCGAGCTCCTCCAGCTGGCCGAGTCTCACGGCTTCGAGTACGGCTGGACCTACGACTCGCACCTCCTCTGGCAGGAGTCGTTCCCGCTGCTCACCCTCGCCGCGCAGGCGACGAGCACGATGAAGCTCGGCCACTGCGTGACGAACCCCGGGACGCGCGAGCCGACGGTGCTTGCCAGCGGGTACGCCACCCTGCACGACATCTCGGGCGGACGCATGGTGATGGGGATCGGCCGCGGCGACTCGGCGCGCCGCACCATCGGCCAGCAGCCGGTCAAGGTCGCCGAGTTCGAGCGGCGCCTGGCGATGATCAAGGACTTCATGAACGGCCGCGAGGTGAGTTGGAACGAGAAGGACCTTCAGCTCAAGTGGGTGCGCCCCGAGCTTCCGGAGATCCCGATGTGGGTGGCCGGCTACGGGCCGAAGGCGCTCGGCGTTGCGGGCCGCGTCGGAGACGGTGTCATCATCCAGCTCGCCGATCCCGTGATCGTCGAGTGGATCATGGACACCGCTCGTAAGGCGGCCGAGGAGGCGGGTCGGGACCCGGATGCGCTCCAGTGCATCGTCTGCGCGCCGAGCCACATCTCGGACGACATCGCCGAGGCACGCGAGCAGGTGCGGTGGTTCCCGGCGATGGTGTCGAACCACGTGATGGACCTGATCGAGCGCTACGGCTTCGAGTCGGACATCCCGAAGGAGCTGACGGAGTTCGTCCGTGCGCGGAAGTTCTACGACTACGAGGAACACTCGCGTGTCGGTGCGAAGCACGGCGAGTTCGTGACGGACGAGATCTGCGACCGCTTCTGCGTGCTCGGTACTCCCGAGCAAGCGGCCGCGAAGCTGCGGGAGCTGCGGGCGGTGGGCGTCGACCAGTTCAACATCTACCTCATGACCGAGGGTCAGGAAGAAACCCTCGGGGCCTACGGGCGGGACGTCATCCCGGAGCTCGCAGAGGTGACCACGTAGCCACGCCCGAGCATGAGCAGGCCGCGGCTTGGGATGCGGCTGCTGCAGGGTGGGAACGCCAGGCGGCACGGGCGCGAGTCGCGACCCGCGGCCTCGACGAGCGGCTCGTCGCGCTGCTCGACCCCGTTCCGGGCGAGACGGTGCTCGAGCTCGCAGCCGGCCCGGGGGACACGGGTTTCATCGCAGCGGAGCGACTCGGGCCGAATGGCCTCCTGCTTTCGACGGATGTCGCCCCGGAGATGGTCGCCGCCGCCCGCCGGCGTGCGGACGAGCTCGGAGTCGAGAACGCCGAGTTCCGGGTCGAGGATGCCTCGGCGCTCGATCTGGCCGACGCCTCGGTCGACGGCGTGCTCTGCCGCTTCGGCGTCATGCTCGTGCCCGACCCCGGACAGGCGCTTGCCGAGATCGCCCGGGTGTTGCGACCGAACGGTCGCGCCGTGCTCGCGGTCTGGGCTTCGTCGGACGACAACGACTGGATGACGGCAGCGGGCCGCTCGGCGTTGGAGCTCGGCCTCGGGGAACGTCCCGATCCGAGCGCCCCTGGGCCCTTTCGCCTGGCGGACTCCGACGAGCTTCGCCGGCTCGTGACCGAGGCGGGCCTTCGAGTCGAAGCACTCGAGGATGTCCCGATGCTCTGGCATGCGTCGTCTCTCGAAGAGTGGTGGCAGGCAGTCCAGGATCTGTCGCGCATGCTTTCCACCCTCCTCGAGCGGTCGGCGCCGGACGAGAGGAACGCCATCCGCGCGGGCGCGGAGCGGCGCCTGGAGAGGTACGTGGCTGCGGATGGCTCGCTCGAGGTGCCAGGCCTCGCGCGTGCCCTCCTGGCCGTCCGCGACTAGAACGTCAGAAGATCGTCTTGCCGAGCGCGCTCGCGACGAGCTCGACGGCGGTCAGCGCCGTGGTGTTCTCGCGATCGAGGATCGGATTCACCTCGACCACCTCCACCGAGCCGGCGAGCCGTGACTCGGAGACGAGCTCGAGCGCGAGGTGTGCTTCCCGATACGTGAGCCCACCGCGCACGGGAGTTCCGACGCCCGGGGCGACGACCGGGTCGAGCACGTCCATGTCGAACGAGACATGGACGAATCCCCCGCCTGCGACGCGGTCGAGCGACTCGCGGATCGCGCGCTCGATGCCGATCCGATCGATCTCGCTCATGGTGAACACGCGCACGCCTGCGTCGCGAAGGAGCCGGCCCTCGCCTTCGTCGAGCTGACGGGTCCCGATCAGCGCCACACGTTCGGGATCGACCGAGGGAAGCGGCCAGGCATCGCTCTCGAACTCCGCTCCCGCGAGACCCAGCGCCGCCGCAAGCGCCATACCATGGACGTTCCCGCTCGGACTGGTCTCCGGCGTGTTGATGTCGGAGTGCGCGTCGATCCAGAGCACCCCGCCCGGTCCGTGCGCCGCCGCCAGCCCGCCCAGGGTTCCGATCGCCACCGAATGGTCTCCTCCGAGAACGAGGGGAATCTCACCGCCGGTCGATGCTTCCGTCACGAGTGCCGCGACCCGCGCGCACGTCTCCTTGATCTCCGGCAGGAAGCGGGCCCGTTCGTCCTCGAGCGCAGTTGCCTCGGGCTCCGGGCTCGCCACGTTGCCGAGGTCCCGGACCGTGTATCCGAGGCTCCGAAGACGCTCCTCGAGACCCGCGGCCCGCATCGCCGAGGGCCCCATGTCGACGCCACGGCGACCCTGGCCGAGGTCGAGCGCGGCGCCGATGATCGCAATGGGTCGCTGCGGGTTGCGGTTCACAGCACGAACGCTAACGTGGAGCGCGGCTACACTGCGCTGCCGCGGCGAGGTAGCTCAGCTGGTAGAGCACACGGCTGAAGACGCGGGTGAACCCATGGTTCCCCCGCGAACCCCCTCCTTCGGGCCACCCACAGAGTTCGCGACGTGATGCCTCCCGGCCGGCAAAGCCGGCCTCCGGCCAGATCGCTGCTCGCACAGAGATCGGGGAGGCGGAGGGTCGGGCTTCGGAGTGTCGTCGGTCTCGGGTCTCCTCCGGCCAGCAATCTCCCGGTTACACTGCCTTCCCGCGGCGAGGTAGCTCAGCTGGTAGAGCACACGGCTGAAAACCGTGGTGTCGCCGGTTCAAGTCCGGCCCTCGCCACTCCTCTCGCGTTCGCGGTGCGACTCACACGCGGAGCGCGATCCGGATCTGCTGCCCCGGAGTGGCGTGAAGCATGCGGCCCGCGTTGCCTCGAGAGATGGCGACCGACATGTTCCCGTAGCTGTCCTCGTACAGGATCACGTCTCCCGGCCGGGCGTCGGCGAACGTCCTCGCCATGACCGCGTAGTACCGCTCGCCGGCGTGCTCGAGCTCGAGCTTCGTGCCTGACGCGATCCCGAGCTTGTCGACGTGCGCGCGCGTCAGATTGAGCGCGATGTTCCCGAAGCTGTCGACGTACAGGAGCGTCGCGACGAGCGCGTTGTCCTCCGAGACGGGCTCGGGCACCTCCAGGCTGACAAGCGCCTCCACGTGCAGCGGAGGCCCTAGCTCGTCGAGCGGGACTCCGCTCGCGAGATGGGCAGCAGCTGGGCTGAAGAGATCCCGTCCGTGAAACGTGCGCGAGACGGCCTGCAGCGCGTACTTCGGATTGGCGAGCTCATGCGCCTCCGAGATGCCCGCCCGACTGGCCGCCGGGAGCAAGAGACCGTTGTCGGGGCCGACGAAGAGCCGTCCCGCTCCATCGCGGAGGGCAAGCGGACGGCGCGGGCCACCGACGCCGGGGTCGACGACCGCGAGGTGAACCCCGACCGGCATGTACGCGATCGTGTTCGCGAGCACGAGAGCGCCCTCGAGCACCGCCTGAGGTGGGATCCCGTGCGTGATGTCGATGATCTGCGCCTCCGGGGCGATCGTCTTCATCACGCCATGGCACGTGCCCACGAAGTCGTCCTTGAGACCGAAGTCGCTCAGGAACGTGATGAACACGCGCGGAGCGTAACGCGGCGTGTTCGACGGAGGAACTCAGCAACGACGCGCATGCGCCGGCGCGCAACGCCGAGCATGCTCGGTGCGCGCTTCGCCACACGGGCGGAGGCCACGCCGGCGAATACGTACGAAGGCCGTCGGAACCTGCAGCGGTAGCGGTCTGCCCACCAGGGCGCGCCTCACGCTCGTGCAGTCCACCGTCGCCGCAGCTTGAGCACTAGGGACGCACGATAGTCGGACGACCGGCGGTCACGCGCTGGGCTCGCGACGGCGTACGAGCTCCAGCAACTCGGCCGTGTCCCGCTGGAGCCGGGCGAGCTTGGCCGCGATGATCGCGACGTACACGAGCACGAAGACGAACACGACACCGTAGGCCGCGGCGACGTACTCGCCGCCCGTCATTCCAGGGCCTCTCGCAGCTCCCGCAGATCGGTGTGCAGCCGCTTGCCGGCCAGCTCCACCCGGTACAGGACGTAGGCCAGGAGCGTCACCGCGCCCCACGACACGCAGAACGCCGTGAACATCGTCCCGGTCATCTGTGGACCGTCGCGCGTGAACGTCGTCGGATGGATGAAGTCCTCGGCAAGACGGATCGCGAGGAAGCTGACCGGGATGAGAGCGACGCCGAAGAGGGCGTAGACGGCGGAGGAGCGAGCGCGCCTCGGCCCCTCGGGGAGCGAGAAGCGGAGCATGAAGTACGCGCAGTAGAAGAGAAAGAGGGTGAGGAAGAGCACGAGCTGATTCGAGTCCCAGGTCCACCAGACACCCCACGACGCCTTCGCCCAGATCGCACCTGTGATCAGCGTCAGCGAGCCGAAGATCGTCCCCTGGTGAATCGCGACGTAGCTCTCCAGGTCGTAGCGCTCGTCACCGCGCCAGAGCAGGAGCAGCGCCTTCCACGCGCCCAGCGCGAAGCAGAAGTACGCCGTCAACGCGATCGGCACGTGGATGTAGAAGATCCGCTGGGAGATGCCCTGGTCGGCGTCTTCCGGCGCGATGAACAAGGAGAGCAGGAGGGCCACGCCCATCAGTCCGGCTGCGAGCGAGGCCAGCGCGGGAAGGCTCCGTGTCCAGGGAGAAACGGTGCTCATGACTCCGTGACCACGTACTCGAAGGATGCCCACGAAAGTACCGCGAAGATCCCGTCGTACAGCGCGAGGAGCAGCAGGTAGCGCTCGGGATCAGTCGAGATGGCGGCGCCGACGCCGCCGACGATCAGAGGGATCGAGAGTGGGAGCAGCAGCAGTGGAAGGAGAAGCTCACGCGCGCGACCGGCCGCAGCCATGGCCGCCATGAGCGATCCCACGGCGCAGATCCCGATGTCCGCAAGGAGCACACCGACCAGGGCCGTCGCATCGAGCGGAGCAAAGAAGAGGGCGAAGGCAGGCAGGGCGACGACCTGGGCCGCAAGCAGGAAGGCGAGCGTGGCCAACGTCTTCCCGACCCAGATTGCACTGCGATCGCAGGGAGCCAGAACGAGGCCGTCGAGGACCGCGTGTTCCTGCTCCGGCACCCACGCGCGCGAGAGGCCGAGCAGCGCGGTGAAGACGATCGCCACCCAGAGCAGCCCGTACGCAGCGTTGTCGCCCGTGCCTTCCGGCAACGCGAAATGGAAGACGACCAGCGTCGAGAGGACGAAGAGCAGCATCGCGGGAAGCGTGTCCTGAGCACGGAGCTCGACCCGCAGGTCCTTGCGTGTCAGTGCTGCGACGTCGGAGAGATACGTCACGCGAGCATCAGCCTCTGGGTTGCCAGTCGCTCGACCCGCGCCGGGTCGTGCGTCGACACGACCAGCGTGCAGGAGCCGGACAACTCTTCGAGCTCGCGATCGAGCAGCGCTCCGCCCTGCTCGTCCAGGGACGCGTACGGCTCGTCGAGGACGAGCAGGTCGGGTTCGTGGAGCAGCGCGCGGCACAGAGCAAGACGCTGGCTCATCCCTCGCGAGTACGCCGACACCCGCTCAGACCGTGACTCCCAGAGCCCGAAGCGCTCGAGCAGCATTCCGATTCGCTCGCGGCGCTCGGGAACGCGGTACAACCTGCCGAAGAGATCCAGATTCTCGAGCGCGGTGAGCTCTCGGTACACGAGCGGCTCGTGAGCGAGGAAGCCGAGTCGCCCACGGTCGACGTCGACCTCGACCGTGCCTCGGGTGGGTGCGACGAGTCCCGCCAGAACGCGCAGCAGCGTCGTTTTCCCGGAGCCATTCGGCCCCGTGACGAGGAGGAACCCGTCGCGTGCCAAACCGAAGTCGACTCCTCGGAGAACGCGACGCGACCCGTAGCGCTTCTCTAGATCGTGAGCGCGGATCACCGGACGAGCACGTCCGCCGCCACGAAGGCGGAGAAGACGATGCTGATCACGCCGTTCACCGTGAAGAACGCCGCGTCCAATCGCGCGAGGTTTCCCGGGCTGACGATTCGATGCTCGTGCGCGAGCAGCGCGGCCACGGCGGCAACTCCGACCCAGTACCACAGGCCCAGGTCGAGGCCGAACCCGACGAGTGCGAGCAACAGGACCGTGCCGGCATGAAGGGCGCGTGCGCCCGAGAAGACCCCCCGCTCGCCGAAGCGCGTCGCCCACGACTGCAGTCCTTCGCGACGGTCGTGGTCGAGGTCGTAGAGGGAGTAGAAGAGATCGAAACCGGCGACCCACAGCAGGACCGCGGCGCCGAGCATCCACGCTTCCCAGGGAGCGCGACCGGAAACGGCAAGCCACGCTCCGAGCGGTGCGAGCCCGAGACAGGCGCCGAGCCAGACGTGGCAGAGCCAGGTGTACCGCTTGAGATACGGATAGACGACGAACATCGCCACCGGGATGGGCCACAGCCAGCGGACGATCGGGTCGAGCTGGAAGACCGCCACGAGAAACACCGCAAGTGCGCCCGCGGTCAGCCCGAGCACCTGCGTGCGCGTGAGCGCTCCGCTCGGAAGCTCGCGAGCCGCGGTGCGAGGGTTCGCCGCATCGAGGTCGGCGTCGATCAGTCGATTCAACGCCATCGCGAGCGTACGAGCACCGACCATCGCGATCGTCACCCAGGCCAGGTCGCTCCATCCCGGCCACTCGCCTGCGGCGAGGAAGGCGCCTGCATAGGCGAACGGCAACGCAAAAACCGTGTGCTCGATGCGGACGAGCGAAGCCAGGCGTCGCGGAAGGGGAACAGCCGAGGTGGTCACGTCTGCCGGTGCGGCGTCTCCTTGGCGCCGGCGGCGAGCTCGAGCCCGTGGCGGAGTGCGGGGCGCAAGATCGCAAACCCGTCGCGGCACCCTCCGGGTGAGCCTGGCAGATTGACGATCAACGTCTCGCCTCGAAGCCCGGCCGCACCTCGTGAGAGAAGCGCGTGCGGGGTCCGTGTCAGGGCATCTGCTCGGATCGCCTCGGCGATGCCTGGGGCCGGTCGCTCCAGGACCCGCTGCGTCGCTTCCGGAGTCACGTCGCGGGGAGCGAAGCCGGTACCTCCTGTTGTCAGTACGAGCAACGAGTTCGCTGCGAGCTCGGCGATGGTGCTCGAGATCAGCTCGAGCTCGTCCGGCACGACACGCCGCACGACATCGAAGCCCTCCTCCTCGAGCAGCTCCTCGAGCAGCACGCCGCTGGCATCCTCGCGCTCGCCCGCGTGCACGCCGTCCGAAACGGTGAGCACCGCAGCCTTCAGATCGGCTCCTTCGTCTTCTCCACCAGCTGCACGTCCCCGACCGACATCGTCTTGTCGATCGCTTTCGCCATGTCGTACACGGTCAAAGCGGCGACCGTCGCGGCCACCAACGCCTCCATCTCGACCCCAGTCTGGGCCGTCGTCTCGGCGACGGCCCGGATGTCAACCGTCGTTTCGCCGACTGCAAGCCGGACGTCGACGTAGGTGAGAGGGAGCGGATGACACAGGGGAATGAGCTCGGCCGTGCGTTTTGCGGCCATGACTCCCGCGAGTTGGGCGGTTACGAGCGCATCGCCTTTCGGAAGCTCGCGGATCGTCTCAGCGGTGGCCGAGGCCATATGCACGCGCGCCGACGCGACCGCCCGGCGACGCGAGACGGGCTTGTCGCCAACGTCCACCATCGTCACCTCACCCGTGTCACCCACGTGCGACATTCCACTCACGCGGTGATCGTAGACCGCGCAAGGGGTCAGTCAGTGCTGAGACCGTTTCCACGTGAAAACGGTTTCGAGCCGACCCGCGGCGGCTCGACGGGCTCCGCTCCTGGCAGGTCGAGCGTAACCACGGTTCGTCCGGGCTCCGACTCGAGGCGCACCCCGCCGTTCATCAGCCGTGCGACCTCGCGGGCGATCGCAAGGCCGAGCCCGCTTCCCGAAGCGACACCGCCTTCGACGCGGTAGAAGCGCTCGAATACCGCGTCGCGCTGCTCCGGCGGGATGCCCGGCCCGTCGTCCGCGACTTCGAGCTGGGCACGGCTCCCTTCCCGGCGAGCTCGTACGACGATCCGCGTGCCTGCAGGCGTATGCACGAGGCCGTTGACCACGAGAGCGCGGCCGATCTGTAGCACTCGCTCCTCGTCCGCCGTGCACCAGGCGCTCCCGTCGCGCACGGTGTCCAGGGTGTGCCCCGACGCGTCGGCGACGTGCTCGAACTCCTGACCGAGTGCGGCAACCACCGACGACAGGTCGACCGAATCGTTCTCGAGTCGGAGCTGGCCTGCGTCCAGCCGTGAAAGGTCGAGGAGATCGGTCGAGAGCTTCGTCAGCCTTTCGACCTGGCTTCGCATCGTCGACAGGAACTCGTTGCGCGTCTCCTCGTCCAGCTCCTCGTCCGTCAGGAGCTCGAGGAACCCTCCGATGGAGAACAGAGGCGTTCGGAGCTCGTGGGACGCGTTGGCCACGAACTCCTTCCGTGCGTTGTCGAGCTGGGCGAGCTGGACGCGCATCCGGTCGAAGGTCGCGGCAAGTTGTCCGATCTCATCGTCGCCGCGATCGACGATCGGCGCGTCGAAGTCCCCGCCGGCGATCCGCTCTGCGGCCGTCTCCAGGCGACGCAGACGGTGTGCGAACATTCCCGCGGCCGTGAGTCCGAGAACGAGCGCGAACAGCAGTGCGAAGGCTGTGGCGAGCAGCAGCCGGCGCTCGACGAGTCGCACGGTCGCGATAGAGTCCGCGAGCGACGCACGAAAGAGGACGACGGCGTCCTCGGCGCTCGGGACACCCACTTCGGCGTAGTCACCGGAAGCATCAACGACGCGGCCGCGCTCGACACCGCGAGTCTCCGCTGCACGACGCGCGGTCACGTTCATGGCGATGTCCCGCGAGCTCTGTCCTCGGCGGGAGTCGGCGACGACGGCGAGCGCGGGCGGGTTGGCCCCCAGAACGCTGAAGGCCACCACGCGGGCATTGGCGGTAGCCGCGAACTCCTCGACCTTGTCGTTCCACAGGAGGGTGTCCGCCGGCAGCTCGTCGGCGAGCGGCACTGCTTGCTCCTCGAGCTCGTCCAGACGAGCGTCGACAAGCTGCTTCTCGAGCGACGGAACGACGATGAGGTAGGCCGTGCCCAACGCCCCGGCAACGATCGCGGCGAGCCCCAGCGCGAGGCGGACTCTGATCCCGCCCGGGATTCTCACTCGGATCTGAAGCGGTACCCGGCTCCGCGAATGGTCAAGATCAGCTCCGGGGCGCTCGGATCCTGCTCGATCTTCTCGCGCAGGTGCCGGACGTGGACGTCGATCGTCCGCGGCTCGCGATAGTCGGCACCCCCGCGCAATCGCTCCAGGAGCTCGCGCCGCGAAAACACGACCCCGGGGCTCGACGCCAGGAGAGCGAGCATCTCGAACTCGATGAACGTCAGCTGAACCGCCTTGCCGCGAACCTCGACCGTCCGGCGTGGCAGGTCGATTCTGAGCTCGCCCCGCTCGACCACCTCGACACGCTCACGTCCGACGTGTGGCGCAGCCGCCCGTCGCAGCAAAGCCCGCACACGGCTACGAAACTCCCGGATCGAGAACGGCTTCGTAATGTAGTCGTCTGCACCGAGCTCGAGACCGAGCACCTTGTCGAGCTCCTCGCCCCGTGCGGTGAGCATGATGATCGGGACGCTGCTTTGGTTCCGCAGCCTCTTGCAGACTTCCAGTCCGTCCAGCCGAGGAAGCATCACGTCGAGAATCACGAGGTCGACGTCTTCCTCCTCGAAGCGACGCAGCGCGTCCTCGCCGTCGCGGGACTGGACGACCCGGTAGCCGTCGCGTTCGAGTGGGAACGTGAGCAGCGTCTGGATTGACTCCTCGTCGTCAACCAGAAGGATGGTCGAGTCGTTCGGCATCGGAGCGATCGCTAGAGCTTCTAACACACGCGTCGCGCGGGCAAGGAGGCTTAGGGGTGAAGCACCTTGGTCAGGCGCCCGCCTGCCCGCCTACTATAGCCCCGCGATGGAAGCGGCTCGTCCCCGTGGGCGGAGGCAGCGAGCGCGCCGCGGCACCGTCGACCGACCTCTCAACACGCGCCTCGTCCGAGTCGGATCGCTCGTGCTCGCGCCGGTGCTGCTCGCGCTTCTGTTTTCTCTTTCGGCAACCGGCCCGCTCCCCCGCCCACCGCTCGAGCCTGTCTTCGACGCCGCCGCCGCCGCCGCGCTCGCGACGGAGCTCTCGACGGAGTTTCCGTCGCGAGTGCCGGGCACCGACGAGGCGGCAAACGCTGCCCGCTGGTACTCGGAAACGATCTCCGCGCTCGGGCTCGAGACGGAGGAGGAGGTTTGGAGGACCGACCTCGTCGACCTCGGCGAGGTCGAGCTCCTAAACCTCGTCACCGTGATACCGGGACGCTCGGAAGAGGCCATCGTTCTCGTCGCTCATCGAGACAACGACGGGACAGGTCACCGAGACGGAGACAACGCGTCGGGGACGGCGGCGCTGATCGAGCTGGCTCGAGGGTTTGCCTCACAAGGAACGGTGCCCGCCCCACTCCCGAACCGGACGCTGATACTCGTCTCGACGGATGCGGGAGCGTACGGCGGGGCAGGAGCCACCCACTTCGCGCGAACGTCGGGGCTGGCCGAGGGGGCGCTTGCGGCAATCGTGCTCGACGGACTGGCAGGTGGCCATCGCCCGCGCATCGAGCTCGCGGGCGATGGCTCGAATTCCCCGGCTCGGACGCTGGTACGAACTGCTTCCGCGCGCGTTTCCGAGCAGACCGGGCAAGCGCCGTCGATCCCTTCGATTCTCACGCAGCTCGTCGACCTCGGCATTCCCTTCGCGGCGGCCGAGCACGCGCCCTTCGTCGCCGAGGGCGTTGCCGCGATCTCCCTCACCACCGAAGACTCCGCGAGCGGGGCGCCGGGGAATCCGGCGGTACTCTCGGAGCGGCGCCTGGGACAGCTCGGCCGGGCAACGGAGGCGCTCGTCGGCTCGGTCGATGCGAGCGTCGGTGCCGCGTTTCGGACTCCGGACAGCGTCTTCCTGGCAGACCGGACGGCGAGCGGGTGGGCAGTGCGACTAGCGCTCGTCGTCGCGGTCGTGCCGTTCGCTCTGGGGGTCCTGGACTTGCTCGTCAGAGGACGACGGCGGAATCTTCCGCTCCTTCCGGCACTGCGAGCGCTGCGAGCACGCGCGCTCCTCTGGTTGTGGGGGGGTGTTCTTCTCTGGATCGCCGGTCTGGCCGGCGTCCTGCCGACCGGGGCTGCGCTTCCGCTTCCGCCCGACTCGGCGTTCGTCGCCGAGCCGAACGTCGCGGGACTCGCCCTGCTGACCGTGGCTTTCGTCGTCGGCTGGCTGGTTGCCCGTCGCCCGCTCTTCCCGGTGAGGCTGCCGACCGCGGAGGAGCGTCTCGCGGGCTACACGTGCGCGCTGGTCGGGCTCGGAGCGGGTGCTCTCGTCGTCGCGCTCACGCAGCCGTTCGCGCTCGTATTCATCCTGCCGTCGCTGTACGCCTGGATCTGGCTTCCGTTGCGAGCCCGGCTCTGGCAACGCGTCGGCATCTACCTGGTCGGACTCGTCGGCCCGGTCGGGGGGATACTCCTGCTCGGAAGCACGCTCGGACTCGGACCGGCCGGTACGATCCTGTATGTCGCCGGCCTTGCAACCGTTGGCTACATCTCGCCCTTCTCCGTGCTGCTCGCGCTCGCATGGTTGACGGCGGCCGCACAACTCGGAGCGCTTGCTTTCGGCCGCTACGCACCCTATGCAAGCGGCGTGGAGCCCCCGCCTTCTGGGTACGTTCGCTCTACAGCCGCCCAACTTCGGCGGCGGACGCGCGGCGAGGTCTCGGGCTAGGCGAGCTCGAGGTACTGCACCAAGTCCCCTGCGGCGATCTCTCCCGCGCCACGCGGTACATAGACAAGCGCTTCGGCGGTCGCCGCCCGCACGATCATGTGTGAGTCCTGACCGGTCACCGGCTCGAGAACGACCCCGCGCTCGTCGACCTCCCGCCGCGCCCTGACGAACTCGTCGCGCTGCGCGTTTCGGTCGAGGGAGATCGCGCTGCGCCCGAGCCGAAAAGCGGGGCCAGGGTCGGCAGCGCCTTGCATCGCGTTGAGAGCGGGACGAACGAACACGAGCGCGCTCACGAGAGAGGAGACGGGGTTCCCGGGGAGTCCGAAGACGAGAGTCTTGCCGCGAACGCCGAACGAGAGCGGCTTCCCCGGCTTGACGGCGACGCCCCAGAACAACTCCTCGACGCCGAGCTCCGCCGCGATCCGTCTCACCAGGTCGTGAGGTCCCATCGATACCCCGCCCGACGTCACGAGCACGTCGGCAGCAAAGCCCCGCTCGAGCGCGGCGCGATGCGACGCATCGTCGTCCTGGACGACGGGCAGAACGTCGACCACGGCACCGCTCGTCGCGAGCACGGCGGCGATCATGGGTCGGTTCGACTCGAAGATCTGACCGGGTTCGAGCTTCTCGCCCGGCGACCGGAGCTCACTGCCCGTCGCGAGAACGAAAACGCGTGGACGCCGAGCGCACATGATCTCGGCGACACCGGACGCAGCCAGCGCGCCGATCTGGGTTGCGCCGAGTCGCACTCCGGCCGGGACGACAGTCGCTCCAGCGCGCACGTCGCCGCCCCTCGGCCGGATGTGCGCACCGGGCCGAGCAGCCTCGCTGATGCGCACCCGGCCGCCGTCTTCGGCCGCCTGCTCGACGGGCACGATCGCGTCGGCCCCTTCCGGGACGACACCACCGGTCGCGATCGCTGCCGCCGAGCCGGGCTCGAGCGGGGCCAGGGCGGGACTTCCTGCCGAGACTCTGACCGAGATCGGCAGCGTGCCCGGAGTCTCGCCCTCACGTACGGCGAAACCGTCCATCGCCGAGCTCGGGAACGGAGGGAGATCGGTGAGCGCTAGCGCAGGCTCGGCGACAACTCTCCCTGCGGCCTGCTCGAGAGGAACGAGCTCCGCCGGGAGCGCCTTCGCGCGGTCGAGGATGCACGCCAGCGCCCCCTCGAACGTGAGCAGCTCACGCACCAGCGGATCTAGGGCAGCCGACTCGGCACGATGGTCGGCTCTGCCGGCTCCGCCTCGGTGGTCTCGGCCTCTTGGGTCTCCGTCGTGCTCGGCGTGTAGCTGGGGTCGTAGGTGAGTGCGTACTGCCCACGCGTGAACGGTTCCCACGTCGGCCAGACGGAAGGCTCGGGGAAGGCACTCGGCTCGATCGCGTCCAGCGACGGCTCCATGAACAGGCGCCAGATCTCGGCGGGAAAGCTCCCCCCGCTCACCGCGATCCCGTGCACGTTCTCCATCGGGATCTCGCCTTTCGTGTACCCGATCCAGACCGTCGTCGCGAGGTCCGGTGTGTAGCCGGCGAACCACGCGTCCTTGTGCTCCTCGTTGGTGCCGGTCTTCCCGGCCGCCGGACGGCCGAATGCGGCCCTGGTTCCGGTTCCCGACTGCATGTTCTGCTCGAGAATGCGCGTGACGATGGCCGCGGTTCCCTCCGAGATCGCCCGTCGGCGCCTGGGAACGCCCCAGCCGGCGTCCCGGTCCTCCTTGCCGCTTGCCAAGACGACCCGCCGGATCGCCATCGGCTCCGCGTAGACGCCGCCCGCCGCCAGTGTCGCGTACCCGGATGCGAGATCGAGCGGGGAGACGGCGACCGAACCGAGCCCGATCGACGGAACGTGCGCGCCGTTGACGTCGAGCGCGGAGCGGACTCCCATTCGCCGGGCGGTCTCCGCAACCTTCTCGGCCGTGACGTCGAGAGTGAGCTGCGCATACACCGCGTTGTCCGAGCGGATCGTCGCGCTCCGGATCGAGCTCCAACCGTAGTAGTCGTTGGCATAGGTGTGCACGCACCACCAGCTTCCGTCGTCGCAGTTGCCGGCCGGATGCACGCGGTAGGTGAAGGGGGCCGAGACGTAGTAGGTCGAGTCCGGGTTGATCCCCATCTCGACCGCCGCTGCGAGCACGAAGGTCTTGAACGTCGAGCCCGGCTGCCGCCGCGCCTGCGAGAGAAGGTTGAACTCGTTCTTCGGTCGATTGGGGATCACCGCCGCCATTGCTCGGATGGCACCCGTTCGCGGGCTGATGGAGATGAGCGCCGCCGCAGGATCCGTGGGCTCGGTGAGGGTGCCCTTGATCGCCTCCTCCGCAAGGCGCTGGTAGCGCGGCTTGATCGTCGTGTAGACGCGAAGACCGCCGGAGCGAACCGTTGCCGCGCCATACTCCTCGATCAGGCGGTCTCGCACGTAGCCGAAGAAGTACGGCTCGCGGATCTTGCTGTAGAGCCTTCCGGGCTCCAGCCCGAGGCCGGACTTCGAAGCCCGCGCGTGTTGCGGTCTCGTGATGACCCCTGTCTCGAGCATCGCCCGCAGCACGGTGGCGCGGCGGGCGCGGGCGCGTGCCGGCGCGGTGAAGGGATTGTAGATCGACGGCGCCTGGGTGAGCCCCGCGAGCAGCGCCGACTGCGAGAGCGTCAGGTCGAGCGCATTCCGCGAGAAGAACGTCTGTGCGGCTGCTTCGATCCCGTATGCCTGGCTGCCGTAGTACACCTGGTTCAGATACGTGGTCAGGATGCGGTGCTTCGTCCAGGCGTTGTCCAACTTCGTGGCGAGGCAGGCTTCCTTCAGCTTCCGCTGCACCGTTCGCTCCCGCGAGATGTAGAGATTTCGGACGAGCTGCTGCGTGATCGTCGACCCGCCCTCGACGATGCGTCCTGCCTTGACGTCGGCAACGGCCGCCCGAGCGATCCCCTCGATGTCGACGCCGTCGTGGGCGAAGAAGCGGCGATCCTCGACGGCGATCGTTGCCTTGCGGATCCACGGGGACATGCCCTCGACCTGAACAGGCTGGCGGTTGCGCTCGGCCGGGATCGAGCCCAGGAGGCTTCCGTCAGCTGCGAAGAGGAACGAGTTCTGGCCGATTCGAACCGACCGTAGCGAGCTCAGGTCGCAGGAGGATCCGTAGGCGAAGACGGCCGCGCCTCCTCCGATGCCCGCCGCCACCCCGAGCAGCGCGATCACTCCCAGAACGACGACGGCGCCGCGACGCCTGCGACGGCGGCGTGCTGCGCGCCGATGACGCCGTCTCGGAACGAGCGTCTCCGGGTCGAGCGACGGCCGCTTGCCGCGCGTCGGGCTCATGGGCTGATGCTAGCCGCCATCCCTCGCAGTTCGACGGCCGCGGCCGAGGTCCTCAGAATCGCGACACTTCGCACCATGGACTCCGCCGTGTCGACCGATCTCGCACCGCGTCCTTCGCGAGGGCGTCTCATCGCCTGGCTCATCTTCGTGCTCGCGCTGACCGGGCTGGCCTACGCCGGGCGGCTCGACGGATCGGAGCCGCCCGACGACATCGCGTTTCGATACGCCTACGCGATCGCGGCCGCAGTCCAGTACGTCGTCATGCTCGGGATCCTGCTCCTGATCGCACGCGGTCTTGCCGTCCGTGAGCTCTTCGCGCTGAGACGGCCGGAGTCGTGGTGGCGGGCGCTGGGGTACGCCGCGGTCGCCCTCGTCGCGATCTGGATCGTGGCAGCTGCTCTGTCACCATTCCTGGACGCGACCGAGGAGCAGGGTCTCGTCCCGGACGAGTTCGACTCCAGCCGAGCGGGCGCCTTCGCCGCATTCTTCGTAGTCGTGGTGTTCGTCGCACCCGCGGTCGAGGAGCTCACGTATCGCGGGCTCGGCTTTGCCTTTCTCGCGCCCTATGGCGTGCCGCTTGCGATCGTGGTCACCGGCGTGCTGTTCGGCCTCGCCCACGGCCTGCTCATCGCGCTTCCGGTCCTGACGTTCTTCGGCCTCGCCATCGGCTGGCTTCGCTGGCGATCGGACAGCATCTATCCCCCGATGCTGCTCCACGCGACGTTCAACGGGACGGCGCTGATCCTGTCGGTCGCCGGCGTTGGCTGAGCCGGTCTACGCGCGCTCGTCCTCGTCTTCCTCTTCGTCCTCCTCCTCGTCGTCGCCCGCTTCCTCGGATTCCCCGAGGCTCGTGAGGAAGTCCTCCACCGTCACCGTCTCGAGGAACTTCCTGAACTCGGCGGGGTCGAGGTCGGAGAGGCTCGAGACCGTGACCAGACCCGGCTGTTCGTCGTCATCGGCCTGAAAGTCGATTCCGGACTCGTCGATGACCTCGTCCGCGGCGAAGATCTGCGCGTCGCAGCGCACGGCGAGAGCGATCGCGTCGGAGGTGCGGGAGTCGATGTCGACCTCTCTGCCGTTCTGGACGATGGTGATGCTGGCGTAGAACGTGTTCTCCCGGAGCTCGGTCACCGTCACCTTCACGACCTCGCCTTGGAGCTCGGAGATGACGTTCGTGAGCAGGTCGTGCGTCATCGGGCGTGGCGCCGCGGCCCCCTGCAGCTTCATCAGGATCGCCGCCGCCTCGGCGTGTCCGATCCAGATCGGGAGGAACTTGTCGTCGTCGGCGGTCTTCAGGAGGACGATCGGCTGCTTGCCGATGGGCTCGAAGCTCACGCCGTAGAGGGTCATCTCTCGCATCGCAGGGGGCCTTGGTTCATGTTAGTGGCCCGTGCCGAGCGCACGGGTGTGACCGTTTGCGGGTGCGCTACAGTGGCGGCCCGAAGCAGTAACGCAGCGGGCGATTAGCTCAGTCGGTTAGAGCGCCGCTCTGATAAGGCGGAGGTCCGTGGTTCGAGTCCACGATCGCCCATGCGCGAAGCGCGTTGTTCGCGCCGCGGACCAGGGGAGGGCCTGGGGAAACCGGCAGGCCCCCGCTAGTGCGTCTACGGCGCAGCGGCCTCGAGGGTCTCGACCAGTTCCGCCAGGCCCGTCTCGTCTCGGAACCTGATCTGCAGCGACCCGGTCCCGATGCTCGCCGAGAGGCCGGTGAGGCGCTCGGCCGCGGCCCGCGCGCGGTCTGCCAGCTCGGGGTCGAACGCGAGGCTCCGTCGAGGACGCCGCCGAGCCCCGCCTTCCCGAGCTGCCCGCTCGGCGCTCCGAACGGTCAACCCCTCCTTGGCGATCCTCCGCGCGAGGCGACGCCGGGCGTCGTCGTCGGGAAGCGAGAGCACGGCGCGGGCGTGTCCCTCGGTCAGGTCTCCGCGGGCGAGCATCCAGAGCACCTCCTCGGGAAGCTCGAGCAGGCGCAGCCGGTTGGAGACCGACGACTTCGAGCGGCCGACGCGCTGAGAGACCTCGCCCAACGAGAGCTCGAACTCGTCGACCAGAGATGCGTACGCGCGAGCCTCCTCGACCGGCGACAGCTGCTCGCGCGCGACGTTCTCCACCAGCCCGAGAAGGAGCGACTCACCGTCCTCGACGTCCCGGACGAGCGCGGGCAGGGTTGGCATCCCCGCGGCTCTCGCGGCACGCCACCGCCGTTCTCCCGCGATCAGCTCGAAGCCGCCGTCGGAGCGACGGCGGACGACGATCGGCTGCAGCACGCCCTGAAGCCGGATCGAGGCGGCCAGCCCGGACGCTGCCTCCGGCTCGAAGCGTCGCCGTGGCTGGCGTGGATTCGGGTGGATCGCCTCCACGGGGAGATGGAGCAGCTCCGGTTGTCCGCCTTCGCCCAGCAACACCTCGAGCCCGCGCCCGAGGCCTCTCCGCTCCTTAGGAACGCTCGACAAGCTCCATCGCCACCTTCCAGTAGGCCTGCGCCCCGGCCGAACGCCGGTCGTAGGCGATTGCGGGAAGCCCATGGCTCGGAGCCTCCGCGAGACGGACCGAGCGGGGCACTGTCTGGGTGAAGACCAGCTCGCCGAAGTGCTTGCGGAGCTCGGCCTCTACCTCCGCGGCGAGGCGTGTCCTCCCGTCCGCCATCGTCAGCAGGATGCCCGCGACCGCAAGCTCGCGGTTCAGGCGGGCCTTCACGAGGTTGATCGTCCCGAGAAGCTGGGAAAGCCCCTCGAGGGCGTAGTACTCCGCCTGGACGGGAACGAGCGCGCGACTTGCCGCTGCGAGCGCGTTGACGGTGAGAGTGCCGAACGAGGGTGGGCAGTCGAGGAACACGAACGAGTACGGGTCGAGGGAGCCGCCGAGAGCCTCGGCGAGATAGCTCTCACCGCCGTCGCGGGTCGAGAGCTCGACCGCCGCCGTGGCGAGGTCGTTCTTGGCCATCACGACGTCGAGGTTCGGGAACGGCGTCGGCTTTGCGAGCGTCGAGAGCGGTGTGCCGTCGAGCAGGTCGTGCGTCGAAGCGCCGTTTGCGCGCATTCCGAGCCCCGAGGTCGCGTTTGCCTGCGGATCGAGATCGATGAGCAGCACGCGCTCTCCCGCCTCGGCAAGGCAGGCACCGACGTTGACGGCAGTCGTCGTCTTGCCGACGCCGCCCTTCTGGTTCGCGACTGCGTAGACCCGGGCGGGCACGACGGGAAGCGTAGAGAGCGGGGCGGCTGGAGTCGTCCGCAGCGAGCCTCTGGCCGCTGGGATCGCGTGGTCGAGTGGGGGGTCGAGCTCAGCGGGCTGCCGCTGCGGAATGCCGCGCGGCGGCTGGGCTAGGCAAGAGGCCGC
This sequence comes from uncultured Actinomycetes bacterium, assembly GCA_963840705.1. Lineage (GTDB taxonomy): Bacteria > Actinomycetota > Thermoleophilia > Gaiellales > Gaiellaceae > GMQP-bins7. The sequence continues at coordinate 67,256 of CAWIZT010000008.1, forward strand.
TTTTTCGCCATCCCGGTGCGCCGCGGGAATCCGGGCGGCGTCGGCCCGGTCTTCCGGAGAACGAGCAGGCCCTCGGGACCGTTCTCCAGCTCCGCTGCCAGGCGCTTCGCAACCGTTACCACCGGCTCTGCTTCGGCGCTCTCTCCTACCCACATGATGACGGTGCCACCCTCGGCGATCAGCGGGAGGCAGAGCTCCGCAGCGGTGGGCGGCTTTGCGAGTGCCTTGGCGAGCGCGACCCCGAACCGCTCGGTCGACTGCTCCTCCGCCCGTCCCCAAACCACGTCCACGTTCGGAAGCTCCGAGGCGATGCCGCGGAGGAAGTCGCACTTGCGTCGCTCCGCCTCGAGCAGGATGAACGAGCGCGTGGGGAGCGCGACAGCAAGTGGAATCCCCGGAGAGCCGCCTCCCGAGCCGACATCGACGATCGTTCCGGGCGTACGCTCGATCAGCGGCAGCGCGCGCAGGGCGTCGTCGACGAGAACGCGCCGGGCCTCGCCGGCATCACGAAGCGCCGTCAGCCCGGGGGCGGACAGCACGCCCTCGAGCCAGCGCTCGAGGAACTCCTCGGTCACGTCAATCGCCGCTGGGGCGAGGAAGCACGACGACGTAGCGGTTCGGCTCCGAACCTTCGCTCTGCGTCTCCACGTCGGGATCGTCCTTCAGCGCTTCGTGCACGATCTTCCGCTCCACGGGCGTCATCGGATCGAGCTCGACCGCGTTTTGCGTGGAAACCGCCCGGCGCGCAGAGCGATTCGCGACCGCCTCGAGGGACGCGTTACGGCGGGCGCGGTATCCGGCAGCGTCCACCACGACCTCGTGCTCGCTTCCCTCGGCACGCGCAACGGCGTTTGCGAGGTACTGGATCGCGTCGATCGTCTGTCCGTGCTTGCCGATGAGCAGGCCGAGGTCTTCTCCGGAGCAGGTCACCGTGACAACCCCCTCGCGCTCGCGCGCGGAAGCGGTGACGCTGGCGCCGATCGCAGCGGCGATACGTTCGACGAATGCGCGCGCGTCGCTTGCACTCTCGGTCGAGACAGGGTTCACGTCGGCTCCGTTGGAAATCCTCGCCACCACTCGTGCGGGCGCGAAACCGACCCCGAGCAGGCCCCGCTCACCCTCCGACACGACCTCGAACTCGACCTGGTCACGGTCGAGGCCCGGCACGAGCTGCTCGAGCTCGCGTAGCGCCGCCCACTTGGCCTCGCCCACCGTCTCACCCCCGGCCTCCACGCGAACGTCGGCCTCGCTGCTCACCGCTTCCGCCCACCGCCTCTCTTCTTCTTGACCCTTCGCGGGGCACCGGTTCGCACGGCGGTTCCCGTGCCGGCGACGTCGGCTGCGGGCTCGATCTGCGCTGCCGGCGGATCCTCCTTTGCCGGCGTCCTGCTCGACCGCTTGGGAGGAGCCACGGGCCGTGGCATCTGCCGACGCGTGATGAGACCTTGCCCCGTCGTCCACAGGTTGGTCGTCAGCCAGTAGATCATCAGCCCGGAAGGAAAGCTGAGGATGAACGGGATGAAGACGATGGGGAGCAACATGATCATCCACCGCTGCGCCGCGCTCTGCATCGACGTCGACATGAGCCAGGTCGACGTGAGCTGGCTCACGACGTACACGACGAGCAACACCGGTCCCAGTCCGTCCTTGGTCGGCTCGGTGATGTCGATGAGGTTGAGCCACTCGAGCGTTGTCTCCGCGAACCTCGGATAGACCTCGTCCTCGAAGTCGCGGAGCACGAAGAACAGCGCGATGAAGATCGGGATCTGAAAGACGATCGGTAGGCACGAGGCGTACGGGTTGATCTTGTTCTCCTTGTAGAACTTCATCAACTCCTCGCTCTGCTTCTGGCGATCCGACTTGTAGCGCTGCTGGATCGCCTTCATCTCCGGAGCGTGGATCTGAAGGCTCTGCATGGAGTGGATCTGCCTGATCGCGACCGGTACGAGGAGCATCCGCACGATCACGGTCAGCGCTACGATCGCCCACGCCCACGTCAGCCCGCCGGTCTCGTGCAACCAGATGAGGATTTCGGTGAGGACGTTCTCGATGGGCGAGAGGATCCCGCCGACGATCACGTGTCAGCCCTCTTCGACCGGGAGAGCGGGAAGAGAGTCTGGTCGCGCGCGTAGTCGACTCCGCCGTGGCTCCACGGGTTGCAGCGCAGAAGCCGCCACGTTGCAAGGACCGTGCCGCGGGCGAGACCGAGCTCGCGGAACGCGTCGATCGCGTACTGCGAGCAGCTCGGGTGGTACTTGCACGTCCCCGCAGGCGTGAGAAGGCCGAGCGTCCAGCGCCAGGCATGCACGAGAGCGATGCCGACGTGCTTCACGAACGCACCCGTTCGAGCACGCCCGAGACCTCGGCGGCGAGCCACTCCGGCCCCCGCGCCTGCGCCGGCTCGGCGAGACCCGGACGCGCGACCAGGACGTAGTCGTGTCCGGTAGGCACCTCGGACAGGAGCTCCCGCCAGGTTTCGCGGAGAACCCGCTTTACGCGATTCCGCACGACAGCCGAGCCGACCGACCGGGGAACAGCGAGGCCGAGCCGCGGATCGCCCTCCTCGTCCTGCTCGCGCGGAAACCAGTGCAGGACGAGGTAGCGCGTCGACGCGGAGGTACCACGCCGGTAGACCGCGTCGAAGTCACGCGAACGCGAGAGCCTGTGGCGGCGTTGCATCGGTGCCCGACTTGCCGCCGTCCCGCCCTCAGGCGGACAGACGCTTGCGTCCTCTCGCGCGGCGGCGCTTCAGAATCGAGCGGCCCGCGCGCGATGACATTCGCGCTCGAAACCCGTGTCGCCGCTTGCGGCGGCGGACGTTCGGCTGGAAGGTGCGTTTCATGATTCCGGGGGTTCGAAAATGAGGGGCCGCGCGGGCGGAGCGCGCAGTATAGACGAGGACTTCGCGACCGACGTTTTCCACAGTCTGGAGACTCGGGCTCGTTCCGAAACTGCTGCTCAGCCCGTCTCGACGTTGTCTCTTTCGGAAACGAGATCCCTCTCGTCCACACCTGTGGATATGTATGTGGAATCCCGGAAAGACCTGGAAAATAGCTGTTTTTTGTCCACCGGACGGCTCGCCGCCCGGATTGAGACTGGGGCGAAACGGTGCTATGCTCGCCCCTTCCTGGAACCCGAAAACACCTAGAGGACGGGTGGATCACTCGAAGGAACCGACCCCCGACAGCTTGTGGGATGCGATCTCCGGCAGGCTGAGAGAGGTACTCAGCGAGACGACCTACGACACGTGGCTCGCACATGCCGAGCCTCGCTCTCTCGGAGACGGGAGGCTTGTCGTGGCGGTTCCGAACGAGTTCACACGGGACTGGATCGAGAGCCACTTTCGTGGATTCGTCTCCGCCGCGGCGCGGGAGGCCTCCGGCCGGGATCACCTCGGTGTCTCCTTCGTCGTCCGTGACCGCGTTGACTCGCCCGTGGAGTCGCCAGCACCCGATATCCAGGCGCGTCCGCGCGAGCCCGAGCTTCACCCGGGCGATTCGTCGGACCTCGGACTCAACCAGAAGTACACCTTCGACACGTTCATCATCGGTTCGTCGAACCGCTTCGCACACGCCGCCGCCCTGGCCGTCGCCGAGGCTCCCGCGCAGGCGTACAACCCACTGTTCATCTACGGCAGTACGGGGCTCGGCAAGACGCATCTCCTGCAGGCGATCGGCCACTACGTCAGCCAGCACTCGCGGCGGCTCACCCGCCGGTACGTCACGAGCGAGACGTTCATGAACGACTTCATCGACTCGCTCCGAGACAAGCGCATCGAGGGCTTCAAGCGTCGCTACCGAAACTACGACGTCCTCCTGATCGACGACATCCAGTTCTTCGAGGGCAAGGAGCGGATCCAGGAGGAGTTCTTCCATACCTTCAACTCGCTCTACGAAGGCGGCGCGCAGATCATCATCTCGTCCGATAGGCCTCCCCGCGAGATCGCAACCCTCGAGGAGAGGCTTCGCTCTCGGTTCGAGTGGGGCCTGCTCACCGACATCCAGCCGCCGGATCTCGAGACGCGGATCGCGATCTTGCGCAAGAAGGTGAACACGGAACAGATCGCGGTCACCGACCCCGAGGTGCTCACGTTCGTCGCGGGGAGGGTTGCGTCGAACATCCGTGAGCTCGAAGGCGCGCTGACCCGCGTCGTCGCGTTCTCGTCGCTGACCGACCGCGTCATGACCGTGGACCTGGCAGAGCATGTCCTCAAGGACGTCTTCCCTCAGGGCGACGCTGCGCCCGACGTCACCATCCCGCGAATTCAGGAGGCGATTTCCGAGCGTTTCGGGCTCACCCTCGAGGAGCTCGTGAGCCCCCGACGATCCCAGTCGGTGGCCTATCCACGGCAGGTGGCGATGTACCTGTCGCGTGAGCTCACGGACTCCTCCCTTCCCAAGATCGGGAAGGAGTTCGGTGGACGCGACCACACGACCGTCATGCACGCGAACTCGAAGATCACACGGCTCATCCGTGAAGACCGTTCTGTGTACAACCTCGTGCAAGAGTTGACGGCGCGCATCAAGCAGGCCCGCTGAAAATGGGGGACCAGCGCGCCGTCACTCGAGGAGGTGTGGAACCTGTCGGCGGGGACCCACAGCTTCTTGCACCGACGATTTTGCTGCTCGTACGGCAGAATGGGCCCGTCTTCCACCTGATTCACACTCTTACTACTACTACGAGTTCTTTTCTTAAGTAATGAACATAGACCTAGCCGAGGCCACCGCCGTCCGCGCAACCTGCTCCCGAAACGAGCTTGCGACCGCGCTCGGCATAGTCGCGCGAGGTCTCTCGACACGCGGGGCGGTGCAGGTGTTGAGCGGAATCCTTCTGCGCGGCGAGGAAGGGAAGCTCACGCTGGCGTCGACCGACATGGAGATCTCGCTCCGTGCCGCGATCGCCGGCGACGTCGCCGGCGACGGCGGGGTGGTGGTTCCGGGGAGGTTGCTCACGGACCTCGCACGACTACTCCCGGACGACACGGTGACGCTTGCGCACGAGGAAGGCGAGGGCGTGCTCACCGTCTCGTCGGGGAACCATGCGTCCCGGCTGAACGTCTACAGCGCCGAGGACTTTCCGCGCCTGCCGCCAACCGACATCCAGCTCCACACGATTGCTGCACCCGCACTTCTCGCAACCATCGAGAAAGTCGCCCGGGCGGCGTCGCGCGACGAGTCACGGCCCGTGCTTACCGGAATCCTCGTCCGCTTCGAGGGGGACCGGCTGATCATGGCGGCGACCGACTCCTACCGCCTCGCGGTGAAGGAGACCGAGCTCGAGGAGAGCGGTCCGGAGCTCGACGCGATCATTCCGGCCCGGGCGCTGCAGGAGCTCGCGCGCCTCGCAGGGGGCGCCGGCGAGGTTCGGCTCGGAGTCCATGAGAACCATGTCGTGTTCAGCGCAGGCGACGTCTGGCTCACGAGCCGCCGGATCGACGGGCAGTTCCCGAACTACAAGCAGCTTCTCCCGGAGACCTTCGAGGCGGAGATCACGACCTCTCGCGAGCCGCTCCTGGAGGTCATCCGCCGTGCCGGTGTCCTCGCCCAGCGAAACGCCCCCTTGCGGCTGCGCTTCGCGGAGGGCGAGCTCGCGGTGTCGGCCCAGACCCAGGACGTCGGCGAGGCGCACGAGTCGATCCCGATCGACTACGCAGGCGATCCGCTCGAGATCGGCTTCAACCCGGATTTCCTGCGGGACGGCCTGGAGGCCGTGAGCGGCGAGACCGTGCAGCTCAAGCTCATCAATCCTCTCCGCCCGGGGCTGATCGTCTCACCGAACGAGAGCTTCTCGTACCTGATCATGCCGATCCGGCTCCCGGACTGACGTACGGCGGTCTGATCGTCCGCGAGATCTCGCTCCGCGACTTCCGCTCGTACTCACGCCTCGAGCTTGCTCTCGAGCCGGGCGTCGTCCTCGTCTCGGGCCCCAACGGGTCGGGCAAGACGAATCTCCTCGAGGCGCTTCACGTCGGAACGCAGGGCTTCTCGCCACGATCGCGTTCGGACGCCCAGCTCGTGCGCTTCAGCGCAGCAGCAAGCCGCGTTCGCCTCCGGGGTGTCAACGGGGAGACTCGCTTCGAGGCGGAGGTCCACCTGGGACCTCGCGAGGCTCGGCGAGCGCGTCTGAATGGGGCAGCGCTCACGTCGGCGGAGCAGCTCCGGCACGAGCTCAAGGCCCTCGTCTTCACACCGGACCGACTTGCCGTCGTCAAGGGCGCGCCCGCGATCAGGAGGGCCTACGTGGACCGGATGGCCGGACGCCTGTTTCCCGCCCGGGCCGCCCTTCCGGTCGAGTACGCGGCGGCCGTCGGGCAGCGGAATGCCGCGCTCCGGCGCCTCTCGCTGGGCACCTCTTCGCCGGGGGCTCTCACGCCGTGGACCGAGGCCGTCGCAGCGCTCGGATCCGAGCTCGTGGCGGTGCGTGAGGAGACGATCGGGCTTGTCGCGCCTGCCTTTGCTGGATCCGCGCAGAGCCTCGGTCTCGAGGGCGCGACGCTGTCGTACGAGGGTGAGCCGGTCACGGCTGCCGAGTACGAGCGGCGCCTCTCGCGAGACCTCGAGCGGGGTCTCACGGGGGCGGGGCCACATCTCCATGACGTGCGCGTGGAGGCGGACGGGCGCGACCTGCGTAGCTACGGCTCGCAAGGCGAGCAGCGGATCGCGGTTCTCGCACTCGTTCTCGCCGAGGCGGAAACCCTCACCGGCCGAACCGGCTCGCGTCCCCTCGTCCTGCTCGACGACGTCCTCTCCGAGCTCGACGGCGACCGGCGCCTCGCCCTGGCCTCCCTCGTCTCGAGCACGGGACAGACCGTGGTCACCGCGACCGCCGCTCGGGCTTTCCCCGCGGAGCCCGCGCAGTCGCTCGTCGTTTCGCCCGGCGAGGTTCGGAGCCTCTAGTGGAAAAGATCGGGCGGTCGGTCGAGAACGTGCTCTCGCGAGCCGGGGGCGATACGGCGCTCGCGCTCACCGAGATCACCGCGGTGTGGCCGCAGGCTGTCGGTGAGGCGGTCGCACGCGAGGCATGGCCCCTCCGCATCGCTCGAGACGGGACGTTGCACGTGGCGACGACGTCCTCGACCTGGGCGTTCGAGCTCGATCGCCTCTCACTCGAGATCGAGGAGCAGCTTCGCGTTCTTCTCGGCCCCGCCACCCCGAAGAAGCTGCGGTTTCGTGTCGGCCCAGTGCCTGAGCCGGGAGGAGCACCAGCGGTCACCGAAGGTCCTGCAGAGGCGGCCTTCGTGAGCGCGGAGGCCTTCGCCGAAGCGACGTCCCTGACGTCCGAGGTCGAGGATCCAGAGCTGCGCGAGCTCATCGCCAGGGCCGCCCGCGCGAGCCTCTCGCGAGCCTCATCCGGCCGTCGTTTCTGATAGACTTCCCGAGGCCCGCAAAACCTCGTTTTTGCAGGGCTTTTCTTATGGCCGAAGCAGCCTATACCGGAAAGGACATCACGGTCCTCGAAGGCCTCGAGCCGGTCCGGCTTCGACCCGGAATGTACATCGGGTCGACGGGGCCGCGAGGCCTTCATCACCTCGTGTACGAAGTGGTCGACAATGCCGTCGACGAGGCGCTCGCCGGCCGCAACGACTCGGTCGAGGTGACCATCCACCCGGACAACTCGGTGACTGTCCGAGACGCGGGAGCCGGGATCCCGATCGACGTGATTCCGGAGCAAGGCCTGCCCGCGCTGACGGTCGTCCTCACCAAGCTCCACGCGGGAGGAAAGTTCGGTGGCGACGGCTACAAGGTCTCGGGCGGTCTCCACGGCGTCGGTGTGTCGGTCGTCAACGCGCTCTCCGAGTGGCTCGTCGCCGAGGTCCGCCGCGACAAGAAGGTCTACCGCCAGGAGTTCGCGCGTGGCGAGCCCACGACGGAGATGACGACGATCGGAGTTGCCGGCAAGGACGAGTCGGGAACCACGATCTCCTTCCTTCCCGATCCGGAGGTGTTCGAGGAGACCGAGTTCGACGCCGCGACGCTCCTGCAACGGCTGCGCGAGACCGCCTTTCTCACCCGGGGTCTCCGCATCGTCGTTGCGGACGAGCGCGCAGGCGGCAAGACCGAGGAGTTCTACTACGAGGGCGGGATCCGGGACTTCGTCGCGCACGTCAACGAGTCCAAGGATGCGGTGCACAAGCACATCGTCTACCTCGAGGGCGAGAGCGACGAGGGCAACCTCGAGGTCGCGCTGCAGTGGAACAGCTCGTACGTCGAGTCCGTGTTCTCCTTCGCCAACAACATCAACACGACGGAGGGCGGAACGCACCTTCAAGGCTTCCGCTCGGCGCTCACCCGCACGCTCAACCAGTACGCACGCCAGGAAGGCCTGCTGAGGGAGAAGGACGACAACCTCGAGGGCGAGGACGCGCGCGAGGGGCTCGCGGCCGTCATCTCCGTGAAGCTCAGAAACCCGCAGTTCGAGGGTCAGACGAAGACGAAGCTCGGCAACCCGGGCATCGCGGGCCTCGTCGAGCGGATCGTCAACCAGAAGCTCTCCGAGTTCCTCGAGGAGAACCGCGCCGAGGCGCGTCAGATCGTGCAGAAGGCGATCGCTGCCCGGAACGCCCGCCAGGCGGCTCGCAAGGCGCGCGAGCTCACGCGGCGGAAGAGCGCGTTGGAGAACTCGTCGCTCCCTGGGAAGCTCGCGGACTGCACCATCAAAGACCCGGACTCGGCCGAGCTCTTCATCGTCGAGGGCGACTCGGCCGGCGGCTCCGCGAAGCAGGCCCGCGATCGCACGACTCAGGCGATCCTCCCCCTGCGCGGGAAGATCATCAACTCGGAGAAGAACCGCATCAACAAGGTCCTGTCGAACACGGAGATCCAGGCGATGATCACCGCGATCGGGACGGGCTTCGGGGACGAGTTCGACATCGCGAACCTGCGCTACGGCCGCGTGATCGTGATGACCGACGCGGACGTCGACGGCGCGCACATCCGCACGCTAATCCTCACCTTCCTCTACCGGACGATGCCGGAGCTCTTCGAGCGGGGACACGTGTACATCGCGGTCCCTCCCCTGTATCACGTGAAGCTGGGCAGCCGCGGGATGTACTTCGAGAAGGACGCGCAACTCGAGGAGCTCCTGGTTCGCGAGCGCGTCAAGGACATGACCGTGAGCGCCAGGGACGATCTCGAGACGTCGTTGACGGAAGCTCGCTGGACACGTCTCGTCCGCGAGATCGGCAACCTCGAGGCCTGGGCGGCGAAGCTCGAGGCAGAGTTCGGGCCTGCCGCGCGATTTGCGATCTCACATCGGTTGGTGGAAGCCGAGTCGGGCGGCACCCCTGACGCGGCGGCGCTGATCGCGTCGTTGCCCGCCAACGGCTACGTGCTCACCGTCGTGGAGGAGCTCGGCGAGCTGCTCCATGTTCGCGTCGTCGAAACGGAGACGAGCACCGCTCACCGCATCGACCTTCCGATCGCGATGCTGGGCTCCTCGACCTACGGCGCCGTGCAGCGCGCGTACGCGAAGGTCGTGGAGATCATCGGCCTTCCTCCGTTCACGGTCGCCTTCGGGAACAAGTCTTCTCATGCGGACACGTTCGAGGAGCTGCGACTGAGCTCCCTCGACCTGGCGAAGGAAGGCATGCAGATCAGCCGCTTCAAGGGCCTCGGCGAAATGAATCCCGAGCAGCTCTGGGAGACGACCATGGATCCCACGAAGCGCATGCTGATTCGCGTCGAGGTGGAGGACGCGGCTGCAGCGGACCGCGTCTTTTCGACGCTGATGGGTGACCAGGTCGAACCGCGACGGCTCTTCATCGAGCAGAACGCGAAGGATGTGAGGTTCCTGGATGTCTGACGTCGTCGAGCCTCTGGGCGCGGGGCGCATCGAGCCACGCGAGCTCGAGCAGGAGATGCGTTCGAGCTACCTCGACTACGCGATGAGCGTCATCGTCGGGCGCGCGCTGCCGGATGTCCGCGACGGGCTCAAGCCCGTGCACCGTCGCGTCCTCTGGGCGATGCACGACTCGGGTCACCAGCCGAACCGCCCATACGTGAAGTGCGCCCGGGTCACCGGAGACGTCATGGGGAAGTACCACCCGCACGACTCGAGCTCGATCTACGACGCGATCGCGCGTCTCGTGCAGTCGTTCTCGCTCCGCTACCCACTGGTCGACGGTCAGGGCAACTTCGGCTCGATCGACGACGACCCTCCCGCCGCCGAGCGCTACACCGAGTGCCGCCTCGCGAAGCTCGCGACCGAGCTTCTCAGGGACATCGATTCGGACACGGTGGACTTCGGGCCGAACTACGACGAGTCGAGGCGGGAACCGCAGGTTCTTCCCGCGCGCTTCCCGAATCTGCTCGTCAACGGGTCGACGGGGATTGCCGTCGGGATGGCGACGAACATCCCGCCGCACAACCTCGCCGAGACGATCGACGCCGTCGTGGCCCTGATCGACAAGCCGACAGCGAGCGTGGAAGACCTGATGAAGCTCGTCCGCGGGCCCGACTTCCCGACCGGCGGGATCATCGTTGGCCGCTCCGGTATTCGCGACGCCTACCGAACCGGACGTGGGCGCGTGATCATGCGCGCGCGCGCGCATATCGAGGAGCTCCGCGGCGGGAAGAACGCGATCATCGTCACCGAGCTGCCGTATGGGGTGAAGAAGGGCGGAGACGGCGGCGTCATTGCGAAGGTCGCAGCCCTCGTCCGCGAGAAGGTGGTCACCGAGGTTTCGGATCTCCAGGACTACTCGGACAAGACGGGCATGCGGATCCAGATCGAGCTCAAGCGCGAGGCGGTTCCGCAGGTCGCGCTGAACAAGCTGTTCAAGCACACCGCGCTGCAGACGACGTTCGGCTACAACGCGGTCGCGCTCGTCGATGGCGTGCCGCGGACGCTTTCGCTGCTCGAGTTCGTCCGCCACTACCTGGACTTTCAGCGAGAGGTCGTCACCCGTCGTTCGCAGTACGAGCTGCGCAAGGCGCTCGCCCGTGCCCATGTTCTCGAGGGCTATCTGATTGCGCTCGACAATCTCGACGAGGTCATCCAGCTGATCCGCGCGTCCGACGATGCCGACGAGGCGCGGACGGGACTGATGGAGCGCTTCAGCCTCAGCGAGCTGCAGGCACAGGCAATCCTGGACCTGCGGCTGCGCGCGCTCACGGGGCTGGAGCGCAAGCGCGTCGAGGACGAGTTCGCAGATCTGCAGGAGCGCATCTCCGAGCTACGAGTGCTTCTCGGCGACGAGTCGCGCGTCGCGGCGCTCATCAAGGAGGAGCTGCTCGAGATCAAGGAGATCTACGGGAAGTCCGACGATCGTCGGACGGAGATCGTCGCGGGCGAGACCGATCTGGAGCTCGAGGACATGATCGCGGAGGAGGATATGGTCATCGCGATCACCAAGTCGGGCTACATCAAGCGGTTGCCGGTGACGACGTACCGCGAGCAGCGACGGGGCGGCATCGGGGTCATGGGAATGGATCTGAAGGACGAGGACTACATCGAGCACCTCTTCGTCGCCTCGACGCACGACTACATCCTGTTCTTCACGACCGTCGGCAAGGTCTACCGGCTCAAGGTGCACGAGCTCCCGCTCGGCTCGCGCCAGTCGAAGGGGCGGGCGATCGTCAACCTGCTTCCCTTCCGCCAGGACGAGGACGTGCAGGCAGTCATCGCCACCCGGAACTTCGAGGAGGCCCCATACCTCGTGTTCGCCACACGGAAGGGAGTCGTCAAGCGAACGACATTTGCGTCCTACAACACGCCTCTGAAGGCCGACGGGATCATCGCGATCAAGCTTCGCGAGGACGACCAGCTAATCGGTGTCCGGCTTGCGAGCGAGTCCGACGACGTCCTCATGGTCTCCCGAATGGGGCAGGCTGTGCGTTTCCACGGCAGGCAGGTGCGGTCGATGGGCCGGGACACCTCCGGCGTCTCGGGGATGAGGCTCCGTGCAGGCGACGAGGTGATCGAGGTCGACATCGCGGATGAGAACGCCGATCTCCTCGTCGTGACCGAGAACGGGTACGGCAAGCGGACGAGAGTCGCGGACTACCCGGTCAAGGGCCGCGGAACGATGGGCGTGAAGACGGTGCAGCTGGTCGACCGCAAGGGCAGGCTGGCGGGCGCGCGCATCGTCCGCGACGGCTACCAGGTGATGCTGATCTCCGACGCCGGCACGGTCATCAAGGTTCCGGTCGAAGGCATCCGCAGGGCCGGCCGCTCGACGCAGGGCGTGATCGTGATGCGCCTCCGCGAAGGCGAGAAGGTCGCAACGCTCGCCCCGGTCGTCGGGTCGGACGACGATGCCGCTGACGACGAGCCTCTGGCCGACGAGTCGCAAGCGCCCGAGCCTTCTGAGCCCGGAGCGAGCTAGAGCCCTACTCGTCCGCCGTGACTGCCGAGCACCTCCTATCCATGCCGGTCTCCGGGCACCGAGGCCTGTACACCCCGGCGATCGCCGGGTTCCGGTTTCACGTGTAGCCGGGGGCTACGGCTCGCTCTTGCCCGCGAGCTTCGAGAGTGCGGTAAGGAGGTCGATCGGGATCGGGAAGACGATCGTCGAGTTGTTCGACGCTCCGATCTCGAGCAGCGTCTGCAGATACCGAAGCTGAACCGTGATCGGCTCCTGCGACATGACCGCCGCCGCGTCCTTGAGCCGCTCGGAGGCCTGGTACTCGCCCTCGGCGGAGATGACCTTCGCGCGCCGCTCGCGCTCGGCCTCCGCCTGGCGCGCCATCGCCCGCTGCATGCCGCTCGGGATCTCGACGTCCTTCACCTCGACGACCGAGACCTTGATTCCCCACGGCGAGGTGGCCTCGTCGATGATTCCCTGCAGGAGGACGTTGATCTTGTCGCGCTCGGACAGCAGCTCGTCGAGCACGTGCTGGCCGAGGACCGAGCGAAGCGTCGTCTGGGCGATCTGCGACGTCGCGACCATGTAGTTCTCCACCTGCACGATCGACGCGTTCGGCTCCACGATCCGGAAGTACGCGACGGCGTTGACGCGCACGGGCACGTTGTCCTTCGTGATGACCTCCTGCGGCGGGACGTTCAGCGTCACGGTGCGGAGGTCGACCCTGACCATGCGGTCGATGACCGGGATCAGAAGGAAGAGACCCGGCCCCTTCGGCTCCGGCAGCAAGCGCCCCAGCCGGAAGATGACGCCCCGCTCGTACTCGCGCGCGATCTTGACCGCGGCGAACAGGAACAGGATCACGACGATCAGTGCCGCGACGAGAACGATCAGCCCTACCGACACGCCATCCATCAGCCCAGCGCCTCCCCGGTTGGTGACGACATGGATCCTACGACCAGACGCAAGTCGTCTTGCACCTTCTCGACGCGCACGTGCTCGCCGGGAACCAGCGGTGCCCCGTCGCCGCGCTCGGCACGCCACAGCTCTCCGTTCAGCGCGATGAGGCCGTCACGGCGAACGATGCCCTCTCCGCCGACGAGCCCATGCACACCGACGGCAGCCGGACGTCGCGCTACGCGCACGACTCTGGTCAGGGCGAAGCCGAGCAGCAGCGCGAGGGTCGCGGCGATGCCGATCGACACGGGCAGGGAGACCTGGTACGCGTCCCCCGCCGGGTCGAAGAGGATGAGCGAGCCGAGGACGAACAGGACCCCTCCGGCGACGGTGAGCGCTCCATGGGTGGGCACGAAGGCCTCCGCCACGAAGAAGGCGGCGGCGAGCAGCATCAGGAACAGTCCCGCGAGCGAGACAGGGAGCACCTGGAGCCCGTACAGGCCGAGAATCAGGGAGATCGCACCGACGGTGCCGGGGAAGATCAGCCCGGGGTTCCAGAGCTCGACGACGATCCCGATCAGCCCGATCGAGAGCATCAGCGTGATCAGGTTCGGGTCGACGAGGAGATCTCGTGCGCGCTGCCAGAAGCTCATCTCGACGTCTTCGATCTCCGCACCGGCGGTCTTCAGGACGAAACCCTTGGGGATCGTCTTGGTCCCGTCGATCTTCGCCAGCAGAGCAGGAAGCGTCGGGGCGATGACGTCCACGAGACCGATCGCCTCTGCCTGACGGGCTCCGTAGTTCGACGCCTTCGTGACCATGCGCCGAGCTGCCGGGACGTTGCGATCGTGCTCACGCGCGAGCTCGCCCACGTACGCCGCGGCATCGTTGACGATCTTCCGGCGCAAGTCCTCGGAGATGTCTTCGCCTCCGAGCGAGATCGGGGTGGAGGAGCCGATGTTGGTCTGCGGTGCCATCGCGGCCACGTCGGCGGCCATGGCGATCACGGCGCCGGCTGAATCGGCGCTCGAGCCGGGGGGCGAGACGTACAGAATCACCGGAACCGTGGACGCGAGGAAGCGCTTGACGATTCCGCGCATCGAGGAGGAGAGCCCACCCGGTGTGTCGAGGAGGACGACGACCGCGTTCAGCTCCTCGTCCTCGCCACGATCGATCGCGTCCTCGAGGTATTCCTGCGTCACCGGGTTGATGTCGTTGTCCAGGTGAACCGCGAGAACCTTCGGCCGCGCGTCCTGGCCGAAAGCGATCGCCGGCACGAGGAGCGCGAGAAGGAAGAGGGCGAGAAGAAGTCCCCGCAAAGGGCGGATCCGCACCGGTGTAAGGATTCTATCAACGGAGGGTTTTCCGCCCTTGCCCGCGAAGGGCATCCACGCCACCCTGGAACACCATGCGCCGCTTCCTCCCGATCCTCGTCATCGTCTTGTGTGGCGCCTCCGCCGCGCCGGCGGCACTGGGAGCGAGCCCCGACGCGGTCGCGACGGTCGAGCTCGTGATTGAAGGCAGGAGACATGTGACCACTGCCGATGCGAAGCGCTTCACGCTCGCGGGCATCCATTGGCGCGGGCCGGGCCGAGTCGCGTTTCGGACGCGCTCGCTCGCAGGGATCTGGAGCGCGTGGCGACCGGCCGCACCAGAGGACGAGGACGGGCCGGACCCGAGGTCGGTGGAGACGCGACCGCGAGCGGGGTGGCGTATCGGCAACCCGTGGTGGGTCGGCCCGTCGGATCGGATCGAGGTGCGCACGGTCGGCCGGGTTGGGCGCGTACGCGCCCATCTCGTCTGGAGCGCGGAGACTCGGGTGCCGTACCGCACTCCGGCCGCCACGACCACCCCGCCGATCGTCCCACGGCTGTCTTGGGGCGCCGACGAGTCGATCCGCCGGGCTGCTCCGCTCTTCGCTGATCAGATCCGGTTCTCGATCGTCCATCACACCGCGGGCCGGAACGACTACTCGCGCGGCGAGGCAGCCGCGATCGTGAAGGGGATCCAGCTCTACCACGTGCAGGGGAACGGCTGGAACGACATCGGCTACAACTTCCTCGTCGACCGCTTCGGCACGATCTACGAGGGGCGGTTCGGGGGCACCGAACGGAACGTCGTCGGCGCTCACGCGCAAGGATTCAACACCGGCTCGGTCGGGATCGCGCTGCTCGGAACATACGGAAGCACGGCTCCCTCGCCGGCTGCTCAGGAGGCGATCGCCGAGCTCGTGTCGTGGCGCCTCGACCTCGCCCATGTCGATCCGACGGCGGCACTGACGTTCGTCTCCGGCGGAAGCAACCGCTTCCCGACCGGCGTTCCTGTGCTCCTGCGTGGCGTGTCCGGGCACCGGGACACCGGCTTCACCGAGTGTCCCGGGAACCAGTTGTATGCCCGACTGAACAGTCTCGCGACGGCGGCTGCCCAGATCGGCCTACCGAAGATCTACGAGCCACGCGTCGAGTCGGGTGAAGGCCTCGTCCGTTTTCGTGCGCGACTCTCGTCCAGCCAGCCCTGGGCGATCGTCGTCACGGATGCGGGGAAGGCCGAGGTGGCGCGCGGCAGCGGCGCAGGTACGACGGTCGACTGGACCTGGGACTCGACCCTCGTTCCGGCGGGTCGCTACACATGGTCCATACGGAGCGGCTCCGCCCGCCCTGCGACCGGGCCGTTGCGAGTAGGAGGCGTGAGCCTGCCGCTCGCGATCCAGGCGCTCGCTGCGACCCCTGAGGCGATCACGCCGAACGGCGACGGGCAGGGGGATACCGCTTCACTGGGCTATGGCCTGACCGTTTCCGCAAACGTGACCGTGGAGGTCATCGACGCGGCTGGCATCACGGTCGCAACGGTCGTCGATCGAGTATGGACCCGCGCCGGAAAGCACACGGTGACCGTGCACGGTGCGAATCTTCTCGACGGGACGTACGCCGTCCTCGTGCGAGCACGTACGCCCGCCGGCCTCGAGGTCGAGAAGAGCACTCCCTTGCGCGTGAGCCGCACGCTGGGCCTGGTCTCCGTGACTCCGAGCCTCTTCTCGCCCAACGAAGACGGCCGGAACGACCGCCTCGAAATTGGCTTCTCACTGACGGTTGCTGCCGACGTCACCATCCGCATTTTCCGCGACGGTCGCTGGGTCGCGCGCCCGCACGCGGCGAGCTACGACGCCGGGGCCCACAGCTTCGAATGGGACGGGATGCGCGCAGCCGGACGTCTGCGAGATGGCTCGTACTCCGCACTGGTGGAGGTCACCGATGTTGCGGTCGGCGCGCTGTCGGCGGCGGTTCCGTTCACGTCGGACACGATCCCGCCGCGGGTGCGGCTTCTCCCGACCCGCGGAATACGCGTCGCGGTCAGCGAGCCTGCGTTCCTCTACCTGACGATCGACGGGGCTCGAAGGGAGCGAGAGGTGAAGCGAGCGGGTGTCGTCCGCATCCCGTGGAGCGGAGCAGGACGGCGGGTCCGCGTGGTGGCGCGGGACGTCGCTGGGAACACGAGCGCGCCGGTCGGGCGCGTCAGAGAGCCCTCTCCATCCGGCGAGTAGACTCGCGATCGTGACTCAGCCGCTCCCCGCCGTCCCCTTCGGCCGGGACGAGATCGAGGCGATCCTCCCGCACAGGGAACCGTTCCTCCTGCTCGACGAGGTGATCGAGCTCGATCCCGGCCACCGCGTCGTCGCCCGGCGTGAGGTGCGAGCGGACGACTGGTGGGTTCCCGGGCACTTTCCCGAGCGCCCGGTCATGCCGGGTGTCCTCATCGTGGAGGCGATGGCCCAGGCCGGCGCCGTCGCGGTTCTGGTGCAGGAGGAGAACCGTGGCCGGATCGCGTTCTTCGCCGGCATCGACGACTGCCGCTTCAAGCGGGTCGTCTCCCCCGGCGACATGCTCAGGCTGACGTGCGAGATCGACGCCGTCCGAGGACCGATCGGGCGTGGGAAGGCGACCGCGCACGTCGGAGAGGAGCTCGCAGCACGCGGCACGCTCACGTTCGCCGTGGAGCGCTAGTGCACCGCCCCGGAAGTAGCGCGCGCCAGGATCATCAATCGACTTCCGGGACGGAGCACTGGTGATCGGCTCTGCCACCGGCGCTCGGATCGGCATCACCGGTCTCGGGACGCATGTTCCCGAGCGCGTCCTGACCAACGCCGAGCTCGCTCGGATCGTCGACACGTCCGACGAGTGGATTTTCGAGCGGACGGGGATCCGCGAACGCCGCATCGCTGCCAAGGAGGAGGCACTCACCGACATCGCCCGTCCGGCGGCGCAGGCCGCGTTGGCCGATGCCGGGGTGGAGGCGGGCGAGATCGATCTCCTGATTTGCGCCACGGTGACACCGGACATGATGTTTCCGACGTCCTCGGCGCTCCTCGCCGACGAGCTCGGCATGCCGAACGCGGCCGCCTACGATCTCCTCGCCGGCTGCACGGGATTCGTCTATGCAATCGCCCAGGCCTACGGCATGCTCGCGTCCGGGCTCTCGCGACGCTGTCTTGTGATCGGCGGTGACGTGCTCTCCAAGATCCTCGACTGGGAGGATCGCTCGACGCTCGTCCTCTTCGGAGACGGCGCCGGCGCCGTCGTCATGGAGCCGGTCGACCAGGGGGGCTTTCTCGGCTTCGAGCTCGGCGCGGACGGGGGCGGCGGCGAGAACCTCTGGCTGCCCGGCTCGGGGTCGCGTCATTTCGAGGACCCCGACGCCCATGTGAAGATGAACGGGCGTGAGGTCTTCAAGTTCGCGACGCGGATCATGGTGTACTCCGCCGAGCAGATTCTCTCGGAGTGTGGAAAGTCCGTGGACGACATCGACGTGTACATCCCGCATCAGGCGAACAAGCGAATCATCGATTACGCGGCCGCTAAGCTCGGGATCCCTCCGGAGAGGACCGTCGTGAACGTCGACCGCTATGGAAACACCTCATCGGGCTCGATCCCACTCGCCCTCACCGATGCGCGGGCGGAAGGGCGCCTGCGCGACGGTGCGCTCGTCCTGATGACCGGCATGGGAGCGGGGCTCACGTGGGGATCCGCCCTGATCGAATGGACGAACGGGAGGCTTCGATGAAGATCGCATACTGCTTCCCCGGACAGGGCTCGCTCGAGATGGGCATGGGCCGGGACATCGCCGAGGCATTCCCCGCCGCGAAGGAGGTCTATCGCCTGGGCTCGGAGGCTACGGGGCTCGACCTCGAGAAGCTGTGCTTCGAGACTCCGCTCGAGGATCTCGTCGACACCGAGCTCCAGCAGCCGGCGCTGGTGGCGACGAGCCTGGCGATTCTCGCCGCGATGCGCGACCGAGGTCTCGAACCGGATGTGGTGGTCGGACACTCGGTCGGTGAGTTCGCCGCACTCGCGGCCGCCGGTTCGATGGGAACCGGCGAGGCCATAGGGCTCGTCCGCGAGCGCGGGCTCGCGATGGCCGAAGCCGCGCGTCAGCGCCCCGGGACGATGGCCGCGATCCTGGGTCTCGACGACGAGGAGGTCGAGAAGCTCTGCCGCAGGATCATCGGTGTCTGGCCGGCGAACTACAACTGCCCCGGCCAGATCGTGATCTCGGGCGAGCACGATGCAGTCGAGGAGTGCTGCGCCGAGGCCACGAGCCTCGGCGCCCGACGAGCGATCCAGCTCAAGGTGTCGGGCGCGTTCCACAGCCCGCTCGTCGCGCGCGCCGCCGACCGGCTGCGGCCGGCGCTCGAGCGCGTACGCTTCACCGAGCCCCTGGCCCCCTTCATGTCGACAGTGACTGCAAAGGTCGAGCCTGCACACCGGCTCGCGGCATTGCTCGTCGACCAGCTCACCGCGCCCGTGCGGTTCACGCAGGCGGCCACCGAGCTGATCCGAAGCGGAGCGACGACCTTCGTCGAGGTCGGCCCCGGGAACGTGCTGTCCGGCCTCGTCAAGCGCATCGATCGCGGGGTCAAGACGATCTCCGTGAACACGGTCGAGAGCCTGGACAGCGCACAGGAAGCGCTCTCTCGGTGAAGGCGGGAAGAGCCTTGTCTGCGGAGCGGACCAGTGGAGGGCGTATGGGGGAACCGGGAGGTTCTCCCATCCTCCACGTTCCCGGCCCGTACTCCGCGTGACCACGACGACCTTCTGCTCCCTCGAGGGCAAGAACGCGCTCGTGACGGGCGCCTCCCGGGGAATCGGCCGCGCGATCGCAGCCGAGCTGGCCCGGGCCGGCGCGTCGGTCGTCGTCTCCTATCGCACGGGCGCAGAGGAAGCGGAAGCCCTGGCCACCGAGATCGACGGAAGGGCGGTTCAGGCCGACGTCGCCGACCCGGACTCCGCACGAGCGCTCGTCGAAGAGGCCGGCGACCTCGACGTTCTGGTCAATAACGCGGGCGTGACCCGGGACGGGCTCCTCGTACGCATGTCGGACGAGGATTGGAAGACGGTGATCGACACCAATCTCGCGTCGTGCTTCTACACCTCGCGGGCCGTTGTGCGCGGGATGATGAAGAGGCGCGCGGGCGCCATCGTGAACATCTCCTCGATCGTCGGCCTGCGTGGAAACTGGGGGCAGACCAACTACGCCGCGTCGAAGGCGGGAATCATCGGGTTCACGAAGTCGCTCGCCCGCGAGCTCGGCAGCCGAAACGTGCGTGCCAACGTCGTCGTGCCGGGATACGTAAAGACCCAGCTCACCGACGTGCTGCCGGAGGAGGCGACCGGGGCGATGCTCGAGAACACCCCTCTGGGACGCCTCGGCGACCCGGACGACGTTGCCGGAGCGGTGCGTTTTCTCTGCTCCGAGGACGCGGCCTTCATAACGGGTGCTGTGCTCCTGGTCGACGGCGGGCTGGGGATGTAGCCGAGAATGAGCGACGTAGACCAGAACGGCAGGCGCCGGGTCGTCGTGACGGGACTCGGAATGGTGAGCCCGCTTGGCAACACGGTCGAGGACACGTGGACAGCGCTCATCGCGGGAGAGTCCGGCGCGGCCGAGATCACTCAGTTCGATACGACAGGTTTTCCGGTCGACTTCGCGTGCGAGGTGAAGGATCTCGACGTCACCGAGTACGTCGACTTCAAGTCCTCGCGCCGCATGGACCGCTTTACCCATCTCGCTTTGGCGGCTGCGAGACAGGCCGAGGCCGACGCGGGCATCGACATTGCCGCTGCGCCAGAGCGCATTGGCGCGGCCGTTGCGACCGGAATCGGCGGCCTGAAGTCGTTCGAGGCCTGCATCCAGGTGCTCGACCAGCGGGGGCCTGACCGCGTGAACCCGTTTTCGATCGTCCAGATCATCCCGAACCTGGCCGCAGGCTGGGTCTCGATGGAGCTCGGCACGAAGGGCCCCTTGCTCTCGGAGTGCACTGCCTGCGCGGCGTCGAACATGGCGCTCGGCGACGGACTCGACGCGATCCGGCTCGGGCGCGCAGACGTGATGATCTGTGGGGGAACGGAGGCCCCCGTGACCCGCGTCGGCATCGCCGGCTTCGCAGCGATGCGCGCGATCTCCCGCCGGAACGACGATCCGAAGCGCGCCTCCCGTCCCTTCGACGCAGAGCGCGACGGCTTCGTCATGGGCGAGGCGGCCTCGATGATTGTGATCGAGGAGCTCGAGCGGGCTCGGGCGCGTGGGGCGAAGATCTACGCCGAGCTATTGGGCTACGGCGTCTCCTCCGATGCGACGCACGTCTCGGATCCCGATCCGACTGGCCAAAGTCCCGCTCGCGCGCTCGCGATGGCGTTCGCGGACGCAGGCATCAGCTCCGACGACGTTGGCTACATCAACGCTCACGGAACATCGACTCCGGTCGGGGACATCGCCGAGACGAAGGTGATCAAGATGGCGCTCGGCGAGGAGAAGGCTGGCCGAACGCCGATCTCCTCCACGAAAGGCGCGACTGGCCACTGCCTCGGCGCGGCCGGCGCCGTCGAGGCCACGTTCACGATCCTCGCGCTCCAGCGCGGCATCCTCCCACCGACGATCAACCAGGAGACCGCCGACCCGAAGTGCGATCTCGACTACGTCCCGAATGTCGCGCGCCAAGACCAGGTCGAGATCGGGGTATCGAACTCCTTCGGATTCGGCGGCCACAACGCGTGCGTCGTGTTCCGCCGCTGGAACGACGCCTAGCGGGACGCCGTCGCGAGGCGATGACGGGTTACGACGCTTTCGCCCCGTTCTACGACCAGGTCATGGGCGACCGCGGGCAGGAGGCGGCATACCTGCATACGCTCATCCAGAGGGATCGCCCACGGGCAGCGTCGGTCGTGGAGCTCGCCTGCGGGACCGGAGCGTTGCTCGAGCAGCTTCAGCGCCACTACGAAGTCGTCGGTCTCGACGCCTCGCAGCCGATGCTCGACATCGCGGCACGGAAGGTCCCGCAGGCGCGCCTGTTCCGGCGCGACATGACCGACTTCGAGCTGGACGAGACGTTCGACGCGGTGCTCTGTGTGTTCGACTCGATCAACCATCTGGAGAGCTTCGCCAGCTGGGAGCGCGTGTTCGACCGGGCGGCTGCGCACCTGGCTGACGGCGGAGTCTTCGTCTTCGATACCAACACCGAGCGGAAGCTCGCGGCATTCGCAGTGGCGCCGCCGTGGACGCAGTGGTTCGGAGACGACAGCCTGCTCATGATCGACGTCAGGGACGAGGGCGAGGGGGTGTATGCGTGGAAGGTCCGCGTCTTCGAGCATCGCGGCGACTCCGCGTACCGGCTCCACGTGGAGGACATCCGGGAGGTGGCATTCCCGGTCGAGCGAATCCGGGAGGCGGTCGCGAAGCGCTTCCACCGCGTCCGGATCGTCGACGCCGACCGTGTGAGGCCGACGACACGCTCCGAGCGACTGTACTTCGTCTGCGAACGCTGAGCGTCGTGCCCCTCGCTCCGGCAGGAGGTCGTCCGGGCCGAGAACTAGACTTGCTGCCTGATGAGACAACAGACCCTGTTCGTCGTCAATCAGGAACATCCGGAACGGCCTCTAGCCGTCACAGCTTCCGCGGGACCATGCCAGGCCGGCAGCACGAATTGATCGCTGGATCCGTCGGTAGATCGCCTCGACTTCATCGCGTGGAACTGAGGGCATGCACGGTCTCTCTCCGCATATGTGACACGGTGTCAAGTCTCACGGTCCGTCGGCGAAGCACCACGTACTAGAGCCTGAGCTCGAGGAGGATCGTGTCCCGCCAGACGCCGTGGAGCTGGGCGATCCGCTCGCGGCGGCCGACCGCTCTGAAGCCCACCCGCTCGTGCAGCGCGAGACTGGCGGCGTTCTCGGGAAAGATGCTCGTCTGGATCGTCCAGAAGCCGGCCTGGTCCGAAGCCGTGACGAGGTCGTCCAGTAGCGCTCGGCCGATCCCGCGGCTCCGCGCCTGCGCGGCCACGTAGACCGAGTGCTCGACGACTCCCGAGTAGCACGGCCGGCTGGACGTTGCGGAGAGCGCCGCCCAGCCGACGATCCGGCCGTCCTCGATCGCCACGAGCCGCACTTGTGGAAGACGGCTCCGGTCGAAGTCCTCCCAGCTTGGCGGCTCGGTCTCGAACGTCGCTTCTCCCGTCGCGATGCCTTCGGCGTAGATCGCTTCCACGCTAGACCAGTCGGCGTCCGTCATCGGCCTGATGTCGACCACGGATGGAGGCTAGGTCACGCCGTGGCCGACATCCAGTCGACTTCACACGAGGAATCAGCGGTCTTGCGAACAGGCAGCGCTAGGCTTGCATGGTGGCGGAGCGCTGGGCGACGTTCGACTGCTACGGCACCCTCGTCGACTGGAACGGCGGGATTCGAGCCGAGCTGGAGAAGCTGTTCGGAGTCGAGCAGGCGGATCGTCTGCTCGCGCGCTTCCACGAGCTCGAGCCGGAGATCCAGGCCGCGCGGCCAGACGCCTCGTATCGCGAAGTGCTCACGGGCGCCCTCGAGCGGCTCGCGGAGGAAGAGAGCCTCACGCTGCCGGAGGGGGAGCGAGCGCGCTCGCCCGCTCGCTCCCGTCCTGGCCGGTCTTCGAGGACACCCTCCCGGCCCTCGCCGAAGCCCGAGACCGCGGCTGGAAGCTCGCGATCCTCTCGAACACCGACCGTGACTTGCTCGACGCTTCGATGGTTGCCATCGGCATCGCGTTCCAGCGCGTGGTCGTCGCCTCCGAGATCGGCTCCTACAAGCCCGCCAAGCGCCACTGGGAGATCTTCCGCGAGCAGACCGGCACCGACACGAACCACGTCCACGTCCACGTCGCGCAGAGTCTGTACCACGACGTTGCCCCCGCCACCGAGCTCGGAATCCCGTGCATCTGGATCAACCGCCTGGGCGAGCCCGAGGATGCGAGACCGCGGACGACGCTCACGTCCCTCACCGGCCTTGCGGACGCGCTCGAGGAAGCCACCTGAGCGCACTGCGCGCCCGCTGTCCCCACTGCCGGACGTTCACGGCCGTCGCCGTCGGTGCGAGCTATGAGTGCCATGCCTGCGGCCGGGAGTTCGCGGCGGGGCTCGTTCGGGTCCCGCGGGCGTGGGGTGCCGACGGCGATCCGATGGCCGATGGCGCCTGGCTCGAGCTTGCATATCCCGAGACCGGGTCGGTCGAGTGCGACTCGCTGGAGGAGCAGACCGCCGAGCTGGCGTCGTTGCTTCCCGAGCGGCCGCTGGTCCTCGGCGGGTGCTGTTGTGCGCACGTCGGCGCGGTGCAGGGGCTCGCCGGACGCGTGAACCGGCTCGCCGTCGTCTGGATCGACGCACACGGCGACCTGAACACGCCCGAGACGTCACCCTCGGGGAACCTCTGGGGCATGCCGTTGCGGATGCTCCTGGACGACGGTGTCGTGGCACCGGAAGACGTTGCTCTGGTGGGAGCCCGCAGCTTGGACCCTCCCGAGCAGGACTACCTCGCCGAGACCGGAATCGACGACTCTCTCGACCGCGCGCTCCACAGCGCTGACGCCGTATACGTCGCGCTCGATCTCGACGTGCTCGTTCCGGGCGACGTCGAGGTCTTCGTCCCCGAGCCGGGTGGGCCGCCGATCGATCAGATCGAGACGGTTCTCCGCGACGCCGTCTCCCGAGCGCCGCTGGCGGGGATGGGCGTCACGGGGCACGTCAGGGACGACCGCAACATCCCGGTCGTCTCGCGTCTTCTGACCGCGGCCGGACTTTGACCGGGTTGAGGCCAGAGCGCACGTAGGATCCGCGGCATGTCCTCCGGTCAGGAGCGCGTCGACGTGTCGGTCGAGACGAAGAATGCGCCGGACACGCCGGCCGAGAAGTCACACCCGAATACCTGCCCACGCTGTGGATCGCACTACCGAGACGACGAGCTTGCCGAGAGCCTTCGCGTCTGCTCCCAGTGTGGCCATCACTTCCCGGTCGGCGCCCGAGAGCGAATCGAGCAGCTTGCCGATCCGGGCTCGTTCGCCGAGGAGGACGCCCACCTGCGGTCGGCGGATCCGCTCAGCTTCTTCGATCTTCGACCGTATGCCGAGCGGCTTGCGGAAGCCGAGATCGCCACCGGTCTCGGCGACGCGATCGTGTGCGGTAGCGCGACCGTCGAGAGCGAAGGTTGCCGTCTCTCGGTTATGGACTTCTCGTTCATGGGGGGCTCGATGGGCAGCGTCGTGGGGGAGAAGTTTGCGCGCGCATGTGACAGCGCGAGCGAAGGCGGGGTGCCGCTCGTCTCCGTCTCCGCATCGGGAGGCGCCCGGATGCAGGAGGGGATCCTTGCGCTGATGCAGCTCCCGAAGACCGTGTGCGCGATCGAGGAGCTCCACGACTCCGGCGGAGCCCTCATCTCCGTGCTCACGCATCCGACCACGGGCGGTGTGCTCGCCAGCTTCGCCAGCCTTGGTGACGTCGTTCTTGCGGAGCCGGGCGCGCTGATGTCCTTCGCCGGACCGCGGGTCGTCGCGCAGACAACAAGGGAGAAGCTTCCGGACGACTTCGGGCTCGCCGAGTCGAACTACCGCTACGGGCATGTCGACGGCATCGTCCCGCGCGCGGAGCTCCGACCGACGCTCTCGCGCCTGCTCCGTCTCTTCAAGGAACGTCACCGGTGATCGAAGAACAGACGCAGCGGTCGCGAAGCGACCGCCTTCAGGGATTTTCGCGCGACCGGCGTCCGCGTTCGCGGATGCCGATCTTGCGCACAACCTAGTGCCGAGCGAAGCGGAAATGCGCTTGCGCGAGCGGCTCAGTAAGCTCGCCGGCATGAAGCTCCTCCGCGGCACCAAGCTGAGCGGCGAGCTCGAACGCCTTCAGGATCAGCTCGACCGCCTCCAGGCAGAGCCGAGCGAGGAGGAGATCTGGCGCTCGGTCGAGCTCGCGCGGCATCAGGAGCGCCCGTACACGCTCGACTACGTCGAGCGGATCTTCGACGACTTCTTCGAGCTCCACGGCGACCGGGGCCGTGCGGACGATCAGGCGATCGTCACCGGCCTTGGCAAGCTCGGTGGGCAAACCGTCGCGCTCGTCGGCCATCAAAAGGGCCGGGATCTCAAGGAGCGGACGAGGCGGAACTTCGGGATGGCCTATCCCGAGGGCTACCGAAAGGCCATGCGCGCGATGGCACTCGCGGAGCGCCACGGCTTCCCGCTCGTGACGATGGTCGACACCCCTGGCGCATACCCGGGCGTCGCAGCGGAGCAGCACGGCCAGGGTGGCGCGATTGCCCGCTCACAGGCGGCGATGGTTCGACTCTCGGTGCCGACGGTCGCCTGCATCATCGGCGAGGGTGGATCGGGCGGTGCGGTCGCGATCGCGGTCGCAGACCGGGTGCTCATGCACGAGCACGCCATCTACTCGGTCATCTCGCCCGAAGGCTGCGCGGCGATACTGTGGAGGGACGCCGGCGAGGCGCGCAAGGCGGCAGCAGCCTTCAAGCCCGACGCCGCGCATTGCCTCGAGCTCGGGGTCGTCGATGCGATCGTCCCCGAGCCGGCGGGGGGAGCCCACACGGATCCGGATGCGGCCGCGGCGCTCCTCGAGGAAGGGATCCTGGCGGCGTTGGGCGAGATCGCGTCCTTGGAGCCCGACGAACGCCGCCGCCGTCGCCGTGAGAAGTACCGCGTCATGGGCGTCTTGGCGTCCGCCTGACGACTATCCACACTCTCCACAGGCTTATCCCCCTCGAAGAAAAGGCTGCTGAGCAGGGATATCTCCGAATTTTCTGCCGATTGGTGAAGAAAGTGTTGCGTTGATGGCGACAATCCACAGGTGACGCTCGACGAGTATCGCCGCAGGCGCCTGCCGGGCAAGACGCCCGAGCCTTTCGGCACGAAGAAGCGGCGCTCGAAGGAGCTTCGCTTCGTGATCCAACGGCACGATGCGCGGCGTCTCCACTACGACTTCCGGCTCGAGCGAGACGGCGCGCTCGCGAGCTGGGCGGTGCCGAAAGGCGTTCCGCTTCGTCGCGGCGAGCGGCACCTGGCCGTCCATGTCGAGGACCACCCGCTCGAGTACGGGGATTTCGAGGGCACGATTCCGGCGGGCCAGTACGGCGCCGGCACGGTGGAGATCTGGGATCGCGGCACCTACGAGCTGCTCGAGGAGAAGCGAGATGGCGGGCTGACGGTTCGCTTGCAAGGGGAGCGGCTCGATGGCGTGTGGACGCTCGTGCCTGCGAGGCTCGACGGCGACCCGAAGAACTGGCTTCTACTGCGAAAGGACGGCGCGCAGGAGGGCGTGAGCAAGTACGCGCCCATGCTCGCAATGTCCTCGGAGGCGCTTCCTCGTAGCGAGGGCTGGATCTACGAGCCTAAGTGGGACGGCTTCCGCGCACTCGTGACGATCGCGGGCGGCCAGGCGACGCTCACGAGCAGGAACGGCAACGACCTGACCGAGCGCTTCAAGCCGGCCGCGCGCGCGGCAGAGCTCGGAACACGCTCGGCCGATGCCGTGCTCGATGCGGAGATCTGCGCGCTCGACGGCAGCGGTCGGTCCCGTTTCTCGCTGCTCCAGGAGGGCGGAGGTACCCTCGTCCTCGTCGTCTTCGACCTGCTGGAGCTCGACTCCGAGCCGCTCCTCGCGCTCCCGCTGGGCGAGCGGAGGAAGCGGCTCGACGCGCTGATCGACCCGTCGCGTGGCGGCATCGTCCTCTCGCCGCAGTTCGACGACGGCCAGGCGTTGCTCGCCGCGGCCGAGGAGCAGGAGCTCGAAGGCGTGGTCGCGAAGCGCGCCGACTCCCGCTACCAGCCCGGAAAGCGCAGCACCGACTGGCACAAGGTGAAGGTGCGCAAGGGCCAGGAGGTTGTGATCGCCGGCTACACGAAAGGACAGGGCCGGCGTTCGGCGGGCTTCGGCGCTCTCGTCGTCGGAGTGCACGAGGCCGGTGGCCTCCGTTGGGCGGGAAACGTCGGCACCGGTTTCAACGAGGCCGAGATCACACGGCTGCTCGGGCTGTTGAAGCCGCTCACTCGGCCTGACTCGCCGTTCACCGACACGCCGAAGATGCCGCGAGTCCGACGCTCGGACGTCGTCTGGGTGGAGCCGCGGCTCGTGGCTGAGGTGGCATTCGCAGAGTGGACGCACGAGCGACGTCTGCGTGCCCCGGTTTACCTCGGCCTGCGGGAGGACAAGCCTGCTTCCGAGGTGCGCAAGGAAAAGACTTCGCTGCCGTCGGTTGTCAAGAAGGGACGCCACGAGCTCCGGCTCTCGAATCTGGACAAGCCCTTCTGGCCAGAGGAGGGGATTACCAAGGGCGACCTTCTCGCGTACTACCGGGACGTTGCCGAGGTCCTCGTCCCGCATCTTCGTGATCGCCCGTTCACGATGAAGCGCTACCCCGACGGCTGGCAGGGAAAGAACTTCTTCCAGAAGCAGGCGCCCTCGCACATGCCGACATGGATCGAGCGCGCCCCATTCCCGGCGTCGACCCGCGAGGGCGAAAAGAAGATCATCGACTACGCGCTGGTCGACCACGAGCTGGCGCTCCTCTGGATGGCGAACATGGGCTGCATCGACATGCATGCCTGGTCGTCGCGGGCGGACAAGCCCGAGCGGCCGGACTGGGTCATGTTCGACCTCGACCCAGCGGAGGGAGCGACCTTCGACGACGTCGTGACCGTGGCGCTGCTCGTCAAGGACACGCTCGACCTGCTCGAGCTCGAGGCGTATCCGAAGACGTCGGGCTCGCGCGGCATCCACATCCTGGTGCCGATAGCGCGTCGCCACACGTTCGCCGACGCGCGCGAGTTCGCCTCGATCATCGCCGGCGCGCTCGCCCGTGCGCACTCCGGGCTCGTCACCACGGAGTGGTCGAAGCAGAAGCGCCGCGGGGTGCTCGTCGATGCGAACCAGAACGGCCCGGGGAAGACGAATGCCTCGGTGTACTCGGTGCGGCCGCGAGCCGGAGCTCCCGTGTCCACCCCGTTGCGCTGGGAAGAGGTCGTACCCGGACTCGATCTGACGGCGTTTACGATGGACGCGGTTCTCGATCGGGTCGCCGGCCACGGAGACCTGTTCGCGGGCGTGCTCGGCGGGAAGCAGTCGCTCAGCAAGGCGCTTCGTGCACTCCGCTAGGCGAGTGGGGAACGCTCACACACCCAATCCAATCCGCTCGGCCCTGCTGCCCAACGGGCTCGAGCTGCCGTACGTGGAGCAGGGCGCTCCGTCCGGCATACCCGTGGTGTTTCTCCATGCGTACGCGGACTCGTGGCGTTCCTTCGAGCGCCTGCTACCGCATCTTCCGAGATCGATCCGCGCGCTTGCGTTGACGCAACGCGGTCATGGCGACGCCGGGCGGCCTCCGACGGGCTACGGCGTCGAGGACTTCGCCGGCGACCTCGCAGCCTTCATGGATGCACTCGACCTCGACCGCGCAGCGCTGGTCGCGTCATCGAGCTCGAGCTTCACCGTGCAACGATTCGCAATCGACAACCCGTCGCGCGTGCTCGGCGTCGTGCTGATCGGCGTGCCTTGGAGCCTTCGCGACAAGCGGGTCGGCTCGAGTCTCGTCGATGCAGTATCCGAGCTCTGCGATCCCGTCGATCCGGGGTTCGTCCGCGACTTCGTCGAGAGCATGATCGTCGGTCCGGTACCGCGGGCATTCCTCGAGGCGATGATCGGGGAAAGCCTCAAGATGCCCGCGCACGTCTGGAAGGCGACCATGGAGGGACTCCTCGAGACGGCGCCACCGACGGAAACCGGCGCGATCTCTGCACCGACGCTCATCGTCTGGGGTGACCGGGATGACTTCGTGCCGCGGAGCGACCAGGAGAAGCTGGCCGCGAGCATTCCCGGGTCGCAGCTCGTCGTCTACGAGGGGGTGGGCCACGTCGTGCACTGGGAGGTACCGGAGCGCGTCGCGGCCGACATCGCCGCGTTCGCCGGCGGGTTCACTTCGTGACGCCGCAAGTAGCGGTGATCGGTAGCGGCGCGAAGTGGGAGGCTGCCGCCGAGGAGATCGGGCGACTACTCGCCGAGCGCGGGTGCACCGTCGTGACCGGTGGGCTCGGCGAGGTGATGGCCGCGGCGCACCGTGGCGCCAAGGCAGCGGGAGGCACGACGATCGCGATCCTCCCCGGGGAGCGGCGCGAGGAGGCGAATCCGTGGGCCGATCACGTCATCGTCACTGGGATCGGCCACGCTCGCAACCTGGCTGTCGCGGCTTCGGGCGACGCTGTGATCGCGGTCGGCGGAGAGTGGGGAACGCTGGCCGAGATCGCCTTCGCCAAGCGGCTCGGCCGAACGGTCGTCGCGCTCGCGGGAGCTCCCGAGGTCGAGGGGATCGAGACCGCTGCGACCCCGGCTGAAGCCGTCGCCAGCGCACTACGAGACCTCGAGTAGGCGCCGCTCGAGGTAGCGGCTCTCGGCCTCGTTCGAAGTGAGCTCGAGCGCGCGCCGATACTCCGCGGCCGCCTCTTCGCGCCGTTCGAGGCGGCGGAGCAGGTCGGCGCGGGCGGCGTGGAGGAGGTGGTAGCCCTCCAGCGAGTAGAGGCCACCCATGAGCGCGAGGCCCTCCTCGACGCGTCCGGACAGCGCTACGGCCACCGCGCGGTTGAGCTCGACGACCGGAGAAGAGTCGAGCTCGACGAGCCGGTCGTAGAGGATCACGATCTCGTTCCAGGGGCGATCCTCGGCGTGCGCCGCCGCAATGGCCGCCTGGAGCTGGTACCTCCCGCCCCGCCGGAGCGAGGCGGCGCGGGCCAGCACCCGCAGTCCTTCGTCGATCCGCGCGCGGTTCCAAAGGGCCCGGTCCTGATCCTCGAGCAGCACCAGCTCGCCATCGGCGCCCGTTCGGGCGGCTCGGCGGGAGTCGTGCAGCAGCATCAGCGCGAGCAGCCCGAGCACCTCGGCTTCGTCCGGCATCAGGACGGCGAGGAGCTTGCCGAGCCGAATCGCCTCGTCGCAGAGGTCTCCACGCACGTAGTCGGTGCCTGCGGTCGCCGCGTAGCCCTCGTTGAACACCAGATAGAGCACGGCGAGTACGGACCGTAGGCGCTCCGGGAGCAGGTGGTCCGGCGGGACGCGAAACGGGATTCCCGCGGTGCGGATCTTGCGCTTCGCCCGGACGAGCCGCTGCGCCATCGCCGGCTCCGTGACGAGGAAGGCGTGGGCGATCTCACCCGTCGTCAGCCCTCCGACCTCGCGCAGCGTGAGGGCGACTCGGCTCTCGGCTGCGAGCGCGGGGTGGCAGCACGTGAACACGAGCGCAAGCCTGTCGTCCGGGATCGCGCTCACGTCGTCCTCCTCGGCGGGGAGGTCTTCGAGACGCGCGAGGAGCTCGGCCTTCTGCCGGAAGACCTTGTCGCGCCTGATTCGGTCGATGGCGCGGTTGCGTGCCGTCGTGACGATCCAGGCGCCCGGCGAACGTGGGACGCCGTCTCCGGGCCAGCGCTCGATGGCCGTGATGAACGCATCCTGCACCGCGTCCTCGGCGAGCTCGAGATCGCCGAGGACGCGGGTGAGGATTGCGACCGCACGGCCCCATTCCTCCCGAAAGACCTGCTCGACGGTCACTCGACCAGGGGCCGGATCTCCAGCGAGCCGTGCTCGGCCGTGGGCACCAGCGAGGCGAGGCGGATCGCCTCGTCCAGGTCCGGCAGGTCGATGACGAACACCCCGCCGACGACCTCCTTCGTCTCCGCGAACGGCCCGTCGGTAACGATCCGCTCGCCGCCTCGGATGCGGACGACCTTCGCAGTGCCGCGTCCGTCGAGCTCGTAGCCGGCCAGGCTCGGGTCGGCTTTCTCCAACTCGTCGAAGAGCGTCAGCCAGCGCGGCATCTCCTGCGCGCGAAGCTCTGCCTTCTCCTCGTCGGAGAGGTCGACCCACGCGGAGTCGTCGCCGTAGACGAGCATTGCGTACTTCATGGCGCCACCTCCTCCGCTGCAGGATCGACGTAGATGGGCCGGACCTCGATCGCACCGTGCTCTGCGCCGGGAATCTTCGCCGCGTACTCGACGGCTTCGTCCATGCTCTCGCACTCGAAGATGAAGTAGCCGCCGAGCGCCTCCTTCACCTCCGCGTAGGGACCGTCGGTCACGAGCGACTCGCCGTCACGAACGCGGACAGTCGTGGCGTCGCGTGTGGAGGCTAGCTCCGCGCCTCCGACCATGACGCCGGCCTTGCCGGCTTCGTCCGAGAACGCTCGGTACTGCTTGTATACCGCCTCTCGCTCATCGGCGGAGAACGCGTCCCAGCGGGACGCATTGCCGTAGATCAGTGCCATCACCTGCACGTGCTCCTCCTTTACGCGGATTCCATCACGACGACGATCTGTGGCGGGCGAAATCGACAACGCCAGGATCCCGCTCGTCGGCCGAGAGCATCCGCCCGAGGAGAGTCCTCGCACCGACCTTGTCCAGCGGCTCGTTCAAGTTCCCGCACTTCGGGCTCTGGACACAGGACGGGCACCCGCTCGTGCACGGGCAGCGCTGGAGCAGGTGTGTCGTGTCCTCGACCCAACCTTCGAAGCTCGCGAAGCCGCGCGCGGTAAGGCCAATGCCGCCCGAGTGGCCGTCGTAGACGAAGATCGTCGGGCGGCCGGTCTGGTAGTGGACGTTCGTCGAGAGGCCACCGATGTCCCAGCGGTCGCAC
Source organism: uncultured Actinomycetes bacterium (assembly GCA_963840705.1). Classification (GTDB taxonomy): domain Bacteria; phylum Actinomycetota; class Thermoleophilia; order Gaiellales; family Gaiellaceae; genus GMQP-bins7. The sequence continues at coordinate 99,424 of CAWIZT010000008.1, forward strand.
ATCGCCCAGAGCGGGAGCAGCGCGATCATTGTGTGCTCCGCGGCGTGCAGCGTTCCGAGCAGCGCCGGCATCTGCTCGAGCCCTTCGAGCAGCGCCGGCTCGGGCGCGAACCAAATCGCCTCCGTCTCGAACGTCGTCTCGGGCATCAGCATGGGGACGACGTCGATCGTCGAGCCGTCGCGCACCGCCTTCCGAGCGTAGCCGACCACCTGCTCGGAGACCGACACCCGACCGAAGTGAAGGTCGACGCCGAGCCGTCGCTCGACCCGCTCTGCTTCCTCGATCGTCGTCTCCGTCTCCTTCTTCACCTGCGTGTACCAGTCGACGCTCGTCGGAACGACGACCGCGACCCGGTTGTCGTGGTCGAGCTGCTCGACGAGGTACTGCTCACCGAGATGGAGGTAGACGGCGCCGTCGTGCACCGTCGAATATGCGCGCTCGCGCTCCACCAGTCCGAGAAGCGACCCGGTGCTGCCGTCGACCACCGTGAAGGCTTCGCCGTCGCCCGAGCGCAACGAGATGCGAGCCGCCGGATAGTCGCGTCCCTTCCAGACGAAGCCCGCAGGAGTGCGCTCGAGCTCGGGGAGCTCCGCTGCACGGCGAAGCGCTTCCTTGCCGAGCGTCTCCGTGTCTCTTTCGTCGAGCGGTGCCTCGAACGCTGCCGCCAGGACGTGCGGTTCGAGGATCCGCGGATTTGAGTGGTCGACGATCGCAGCTTCCACTCGCCGCGAGAGCAGCGCGTCCGGCTCGCGGGCGAAGAACTGGTCGAGAGCATCCTCGCTCGCCACGAGGACGGCGAGCCCGCTCCCGCGGCGACCCGCGCGACCCCACTGCTGGCGTAGCGAGGCGACAGTCCCCGGGAAACCGACCGAGATCGCGCAGTCCAGCAGGCCGATGTCGATGCCGAGCTCGAGCGCATCGGTCGCCGTGACGCCCAGCAGGTCTCCTTCGACCAGCCGCCGCTCGATGTCGCGCCGCTGCTCGGCGGTGTAACCTGCGCGGTACGGAGCCAGTCGGCTCGCGGTGGCGGTGTTCACGCGCTCGACGGTGAAGCGGTGGATCAGCTCCGCGGCCTTGCGGCTCTTCGCGAAGCAGATCGTCCTGAGTCCCCGAGACGTGAGCTGGGACAGGAGCCGAGCGGCGTCCCCGAGCGCGCTCGCGCGCAATCCGAGCTCGGCGTCGAGCAGCGGGGGGTTCCAGATGACGATCTCGCGACCGGCCTTGGGTGAGGTGTCGCTCTCGATGACGGTCGCGGACTCGCCGGTGAGCGCCTCCGCCAGCTCGCCCGCGTTCGCGATCGTCGCCGAGGCGAGCAGGAACTGCGGCTCGGCCTCGTAGATGCGCGCGAGCCGCCGCAGCCGGCGCAGGACGTTCGCCACGTGCGAGCCGAAGACCCCGCGGTACACGTGCGCCTCGTCGACGACGACATAGCGCAGGTTGTGCAGGACGTCTCCCCACCGGTCGTGGTGCGGTAGGACGCCGACGTGGAGCATGTCCGGGTTCGTGAGGACGAGGTTCGACCATTTTCGGATCTGCCAGCGCCGCTCGCCCGGTGTGTCACCATCGTAGATCGCGGGCCTGAGCCCCTTGAGTCGGAGCTCGGCCAGCGCCCGGGCTTGATCCTGCGCGAGCGCCTTCGTCGGATAGAGATAGAGCGCCCGCGTCTTCGGCTCGCGCGCGATCGCGTCGAGAACGGGGAGGTTGAACGCAAGCGATTTCCCGGAGGCGGTCCCGGTGGTGACGACGACGTTCTCTCCGCGCCGAGCCGCCTCCCAGGTCTCGGCCTGATGACGGTACAGCGAGGTGACGCCGTTTGCGACGAGCGCAGAGGCGACAAGAGGATCGAGGCCGTCGGGGAGCGATTCGGAGCGAGCGTCGCGGGCGGGCTCGACACCGGTGTAGGCGATCTCCTCGCCTTCGAGCAGGTCGGCCCAGGTCGCCGCGACGCCGGTTGCCATTCAGGTCAGTGTCGCAGCAGCACCGCTAGTCGACGAATGGGGCGAAGGCTTGGTCGTAATGCGAGCGCGAATGCGCGCCGAAGATCGTCACGCGTGCTTCGCCGCTGGCGAAGAGCATCACCGTCGGCAGTGAGAGAACCCCGTAGCGACCGGAGACGGCGAGGTTCGCGTCCACGTTCACACGCACCAGACGAACGCGGCCTTCGCGCTCCTCGGCGAACGCGATCAGGTGCGGCTCGATCGCTTCGCAAGGCTTGCACCACGGTGCCCAGAAGTCGACGATCACGGGCACGGGCGAGGCGAGCACCTCGTCGGCGAACGTCTCGTCCGTGGCCTCGTCCATCACAGCCGCCCCGCCAGCGCGCGAAGCCGTAGCAACGGCACCTTCCAGATCGCCTCGGCCACGATCGAGCTCGTCATCTTCGATGCCCCCGCGCGCCGCTCGACGAAGCGGATCGGGATCTCCTGGACGCGCAGTCTCTTCCGCAGCACGCGGTAGGTCGTCTCGATCTGGAATGCGTACCCGTGCGCTGACAGGGCGTCGAGGTCGATCATCTCGAGGGTCGTGCGGCGGAAGCACTTGAAGCCGCCGGTGAGGTCGTTCACGCGTACGCCCAAGAGGACCTGCGCGTAGATACACCCGCCCCGCGAGATGAACCGCCGGAGCAACCCCCAGTTCTCCGTTCCTCCGCCCGCGACGTAGCGCGAGCCCAGCACCAGGTCGGCGTCACTCGTGGCAGCGATCAGCCGCGGCACATCGCCCGGGTTGTGCGAGAAATCGCAGTCCATCTCGAGCACGAGCTCGGTCTCGCTTGCAAGCAGGTGGCGGAATCCTGCGACGTACGCCGGCCCGATCCCTTCCTTCCGTTCGCGATGGAGGACAGAGACCCAGGGCAGTTCTGCGGCGAGACGTTCCGCGATCTCACCGGTCCCGTCGGGTGAGCCGTCGTCGATGACGAGAACTCCGTCCCGCGACGTGTCGAGAACTGCGCCGAGTGCGCGCACCATCGCTTCCAGGTTCTCGCGCTCGTTGTACGTGGGGAGGCAGACGACCGCGCGAGGCTGAGCTGAGGCAATTTCTGCTTCTCGCATGTGAAGGAGGGGGTTCGCGGGGGAACCATGGGTTCCCCCGCGATTGACAGCCGTATCATCGCCGCATGGCGCAGACGCTGCCCCGGAACGCGGAGCTCGCCGACCAGCTCGATCTTCTGGCGGACATCTCCGAGATCCTTGCGGAGGAGTCGTTCAAGGTCATCGCGTATCGCCGTGCTGCGGCGCGAATCCGCGAGACGCCGTCGCCTGTCGCCGAGCTCGCGCTCGCAGGGCGCGCGACCGACCTGCCCGGAATCGGCAAGACGATCGAGCAGAAGGTCGTCGAGATCGTCAACGACGGAGAGATGCACGCACTCACACGGCGACGGGAGCGGGTTCCGGTAGGCGTGGTCGACTTCCTGCGTCTTCCTGGAGTGGGGCCGAAAACGGCCGCCCGGATCTGGACCGAGCTCGGAGTCACCACGCTCGACAGTCTCAGGATCGCTGCCGAGGACGGGCGGCTGCGCGACCTCTCCGGTCTCGGCCAGAAGAGCGAGGAGAAGATCCTGAAGGCGCTCGACGCCGGCGCCGGGGAGCAGGTGGAGCCGCGACGGCTGCTCGGAGTCGGGCTGCCGGCTGTACGACGCGTAGTGGAGGAGCTCAAAGCGCACCCTGCTGCGATCGCCGTATCGGAAGCTGGAAGCGTGCGGCGTCGTCGAGAGACCGTTCGCGACCTCGACCTCATCGCCACGGCCTCCGATGCGGCAGAGCTCATCGCGGCCTTCTGCCGAGGATCCTGGGTCCGAGATGTCGCTGTACGCGGACCCACCAAGGCCACGGTCGTCGGGCACGACGAGCTTCGCTACGACCTTCGCGTGGTGCCGCCCGAGTGCTACGGCAACGTGCTCCAGCATTTCTCGGGCTCGAAGGATCACAACATCGCGCTCCGCGAGGACGCCCAACGACGCGGGCTCTCCATCTCCGAGTACGGGGTCACGGTCGTGGAAACCGGAGACGTCGTCACGCACGCGACCGAGGAGGAGCTCTACGACTACCTCGGCTACGCCTTCATCCCGCCCGAACTGCGCGAGAACGACGGCGAGGTCATGGCTGCCCGGGAGCGGGGTCTGCCCGTGCTCGTCGAGCTCTCCGACCTCCGTGGTGAGATGCACTGCCACTCGACCTGGTCGTCCGACGGGAAGAACTCGATCGACGAGATGGCCCTCGAGTCGAAGCGTCGTGGCTACACGTTCCTCTGCCTGACCGATCACTCGCACTACCTGCGCGAAGGCCGCATGGAGGCGCAGTGGAAGGAGATCGAAGCCGTGAACGCGCGCGTGAAACCGTTCCGTGTCCTGCGCGGAGTCGAGGTGAACATCCGCGCCGACGGGTCGCTCGATGTGGCAGACGATGTGCTCGCAGAGCTGGACTGGGTCGTCGCGTCGGTCCACACCTCGTTCGACCGAAGCCCCACCGAGCGCATTCTCGGTGCGATCGACAACCCGCATGTCGACTGCATCGGTCACCTCACCGGCCGACGGATCCTCAAGCGCCCTGGCGCCGAAATCGACATCGAGCGAGTCGTCGCGCATGCGGCGGAGACCAGAACCGCGCTCGAGATCAATTCTCAGCCGGACCGGCTCGACATGCGCGACACGCACGCGCGGCTCGCCGGTGAGGCGGGGGTACGCATCCCGGTCACGACGGACGCCCACTCGACCAACGCACTCGGGTATGCCGAGCTCGGCATCGGGCTCGCGCGGCGTGCGTGGTTGACCAAAGAACAGGTGTTGAACACACGCACGTGGGCTCAGATCGCAAAGATTCGCAAGTGAGCTTCCGAGAGGACGGCGCTGCTGCCGTCGACTGGATCGCCTCGTACCTCGAGAGCATTCGCGAGCGCCCCGTTCTCGCTCAGGTCGAGCCGGAGGACATCCGCGCAGCTCTTCCCTCCTCGCCGCCGGACGAGCCCGAGCCGTTCTCCGCGGTGCTCCACGACCTCGACACGGTTCTCCTGCCGGGAATCACGCACTGGCAGAGCCCGCGCTTCTTTGCGTACTTCGCCACGACCGCAGCCGAGCCGGGTGTCCTCGCCGAGCTCCTGATCGCCGGCCTCAACCAAGTCGGGATCCTCTGGCGTACGTCCCCTGCCTTGCAGGAGCTCGAGGAGGTGACGCTCGACTGGCTTGCGCAGCTCCTCGGTCTCCCGTCCGAATTTCACGGCCACATCGAGGACACGGCCTCGACCGGGGTGCTCTCCGCGCTAGCGGTCGCCCGTGCCCTGCGACCTGGCCAACGCGTAGTGCTCTGCTCCGAGCATGCGCACTCGGTCGCTGACAAGGCCGCCAAGCTGCTCGAGCTCGAGCTCCGCAAGGTCCCGGTCGACGACGAGTTCCGGATGCGGCCCGAGCTCCTCGAGCTCGACGATGCATGCGCGGTCCTCGCGACGATCGGGACGACCGGCGCCGCCGCGATCGATCCCATTCCCGCGATTGCGGATGCATGCGAGTCAGCGGGGGCGTGGTTGCACGTCGACGCGGCCTACGCCGGGTCGGCGGCGGTGTGCCCGGAGCTCCGCCCGCTCTTCGCGGGCTGGGAGCGCGCGGACTCGATCGGCGTGAACCCGCACAAGTGGCTCGGCGTGCCGATGGACTGCGCGGCGCTCTGGACGCGTCGCCCGGACGACTTCCGGCGGACGTTCAGCCTCGTCCCCGAATTCCTCCAGTCCCCCGACGACGCGGTGAATCTCAGCGAGCTCTCGATCCCGCTCGGCCGCCGTTTCCGCGCGCTGAAGCTGTGGGCTGTGCTCCGCTGCTTCGGGCGCTCGGGCCTCGAGGAGCGGATCCGGGAGCACGTTCGCCTCGCCGCGCTCTTCGAAAGTTGGTTGCGCGACGAGCCAGGGTGGGAAGTCGTCGCGGCGAGGCACTTCTCGCTCGTGTGCTTCCGTCGCGAGGGAACCGATGAGAACAACGAGCGTCTGCTGGAGCGAGTGAACGCATCCGGAGAGGTGTTCCTCTCGCACGCCCGCCTCGGCGGTCACTACGCGCTTCGGCTCGCGATCGGGAACTTCCGGACGACGGAGGACGACGTGCGCCTCGCCTGGGACGTGCTCAACCGGGAGGCTGCCGTCCTCTGAGATAGATCCGCGAGGCGCGGAAGACGCGACCGCCCTCGGCGCCCGAGACGGTGCCGCCGGCCGCGAAGAGACCGTCGCCGACGAGCGCGAGCCCCACCCGCATCTCCTGTTCCTCCGAGAGCTCCGCGCTCCTCAGGTCGAGCCCGGAGACCAGCACGGCGCTGGTGGTGTTGAGCCGGGAGGCACGTATCGAGAAGCACGGCTCGCGAACGCACCGCACGCCGATGTCGCGAAGGCGGTAGAACGAGCCGGACGCGGCGGCGCCCACGGGATTGCGGACATCGGTTGCGATGAGCATGCCGAGATGTTCGAATCCCGGCACGTCACCCGCTGCGATTCCGCCCTGCACCAGCGCGCCGTCATGGATCATGCGGCTCGCCGGCCACGCCGACGCGACGTAGCACCGCGACCGGAACCTTCCGTCGGGACACCTCGTGCGCGTCTTGTTCGCGAGCGCAATCCAGTATCCGCCGCAGAGCGGTGATGGGCAGAGGCGAGGGTCCACACGAACGAGGTATTCCTGCGCCGGCTTTGCGTCTGCACCGTCCACCGAGAGTGCTCCGAGGACGATCGCGCCCACAAAGAGCGCGATCGTCGCGCTGAGGATGATCTTCACCTCTCCCTAGGATACGAGCCGTGCGCCTGATCGCCATCGGGATCGCGGCAGGGGTCTTCTCGGCACTCCTCGGCGTCGGCGGTGGGCTCATCGCCGTCCCGCTGCTCATCCTCTTCGCGCACGTTCCGGAGCGTGCCGCGACCGCGACGTCGCTCGGGGCGATCGGGATCACCGCCCTGGCGGGAGTGATCGCCTACGCGTACCGCGGGGAAGTGAACTTCGAGTATGCGGCACTCGTCGGGCTTCCGGCCGCCGCCGGCGCGTTTCTCGGGACGATGCTGCAGCAGCGAATCACGACCCAGCATCTGACCTACGGCTTCGCGGTTCTCCTCACCGTCGTCGGTGTCTGGCTCCTCGTCTCGTGACGACGTCCACCATCGTTCTCGGACTCCTCCTCGGTCTCGCCGCCGGGGTGATGTCCGGTCTCTTCGGGGTCGGGGGAGGAATCCTCTTCGTTCCGGCGCTCGTCGCGCTCGGGCTCGGGCAGATCGAAGCCCAGGCGACCTCGCTGCTGGCAATCCTGCCGACGGTTGCGGTGGGCGCGGCGAACCAGCACCGCTACGGGAATTTTCGTGTGAGAACGGCGCTCATCGTCGGAGTCGCCTCGGTGGTGGGAGTGGAGTTCGGCGCCAGGATCGCCACCTCGCTCTCGGAGACCACGCTGCGGCGGCTCTTCGCCGCGCTGCTCTTCGCGGTTGCCGTCCAGCTCGTCTGGCGTGCTGCGCAGGCCGGACGCCGCTACCCTGATTCGTCGTGATCCGTGTCGTCGTCCTCGCCGGCGCGGTACTTGCCGTCTGCGCCGCACTTGCCGCCGCCGCTCCACCGCCGAAGAGCGCGAGCACCGGCTCCAACGCCGTTCTCGTGCGCATCACGATCCCCGGGCAGAACACAGTGGCGCTCGGCGAGCTCACGTGGCCCACGAACCTGAGCGCCGACGTGCAGTCGTTCCAGTACCCCGACGACGGGTCCATCGTCAGCCTCGGGCGTTCTCGTGCGCTCGTGTCTGCCCAGACGGGGGAGGCAGCGACCGCGCAGGCGACCGCCGAGGTGATCGGGCTCGCGCTGTTCGGAGGCGAGCTCACCGTTGCCCAGGTCGTGGCCTCGACTACCGCGGGAGCCAGTCAGCGATCCGCGGGCTCCGACGTCTCCGCGTCTGCGGTGCTCGGACTCCGCGCGCTCGGACAGGACGTGCCGGCGACGCCCGGCTCGACGGCCTCCCTCGCGGAGTGGGGAGTCGTCTCGGTCCTCTCCGTACAGAGCGGGAGTCGCCGCGCCGGGCCACCCGGAGCGCAGGGCACCGTGATCGCGCTGAGAGTGACGCTCACGGCCGCTCATGGCGGGCTTCCGGCCGGAAGCGAGATTCTCATCGGTAGCGCTCAGGCAATCGCCGTCGCTCAGGTACCTGCGCGGCCTCGTCCGCCGGGCGAGCAGACGCCTCGACCGACCGCGCCGGTCCGGCCCTCGCTGCCCAAGGCTCCCGAGCCGGACACGGTCGGGGCGGTTCCGGGAGGCCCGGTGCTCGCGTCGCCGGAGGTCACGGCCCGGCTCTCGGCCGGCGGCTATGTGTTCCCAATCTTCGGAACCGCCTCGTTCGGGGACAGCTTCGGCGCTCCTCGCCCTGGAATCCCCGGAGGCTGGCATCACGGAGAGGACATCTTCGCCCGCGAGGGCGCCCCCCTTCTCGCGGTCGCCGACGGCACCATCCACACCGTTGGATTCATCAAGCTCGGCGGCTACCGGTTGTGGCTGCGCGACGATCTCGGAAACGAGTTCTACTACGCCCATCTGTCCGCGTACTCACCCCTCGCGATCGACGGAACGCGTGTGCGGGCAGGCGACGTGATCGGCTTCGTGGGCGATACGGGCGACGCCGAGGGCGGATCGCCACATCTCCACTTCGAGATTCATCCCGCCGCGATGAGCGGGCTCGGCTACGACGGCGTCGTGGCCCCGTATCCGATCCTCGTCGCCTGGCGTCGGGCGGAGGACATCTCCTTCGCGGCGGGGCGGGTCTACGTGTCGGTCGGCCCAGGAGGGGTCACGCTGCCCCCTCCTGGCGCCGTCTTGCTGCAGGCCGACGACATCGCGTCGACCAGCGGGCTCGTACCGGGAGCGCTCGAGCGCGCACTGGCACGCTGAGGTCCAGTGCGCAAGACCGGGATCCGCTCGCGCAGATCCCGGTCGCGCTCGATCCGTGAACGCGCCCGCTTCGCGGTCGCGACGGGGCCTGCCTAGGGCTTGATCTCTTCGACCGGCTCGCTGCCGTTGCCGGGTGTCAAGTCGGACTCGGTTCCGAATCCGTCACCGAACTCCTCGAATCCGTCGCCGCTGCCGCCCGAGACGCGTTCCATGATCCAGTCGCGCGTCGCCTGGCCGGTCCACGGGTTGTAGAGCATCCCGATCGTGACGCCGCTCAGCAGGGCGACGTTGCGGGCCTTGTGGCTCTTCTTCTCGCCCTTGATGCGACCGGACGCGTCGGTGAGGCCCTCGACGAGCTCCTGGAGCTCCTTCTGGAAGTCCTTGGAAGAGATCTTCTGAGCCTTGCCCTTGACGCCGTCGCCCTTCGAGACCTTCTCGTAGAGCTCGCGTGCCGCCGCGAACGCAGCGACGAGGTCCTCCCGCAGCTCGGGGTCCTCGATCGCGCGCTTGACGTACGGGCGCACGGCCTCGGTCGTGTCCTTGGTTCTCGCCATGCGATGTACCACCTTTCTCGACTTGGTCTTGAAGTATGTCGTCTAGGATCGCCCCGGTGCAGGGGGTCCTTTCTCTTCTTCTCCACCCGAAGCGATTGCTAACCCTCCTGGCGGGAATTCTCGCCACTATCGCCTACGTCTGGATCGCAGCTGTTCGCGCTGTACCCGGCGTTCGCCGCCGCAAAGCCGCGGCTCGGGCGGAATGGCGAGCGAGGCGGGCGCGTTCGGAAGACTGAGTTCATGGAGGGGTTGACCCGGTTCGTGCTGCGTCACCGCTGGCTCGTGCTCGGGGCCTGGATCGCCGTGTTCGCCGTCTGCGGACTGGCATCGACCCAACTTTCCGATCTGCTGACGAACCGGTTCACGCTTCCAGGGACAGACACCCGTCGCGCCGAAGTGATCCTCGACGAGCGCTTCGATCAGCGCTCGACCGGCTCGTTCACGATCGTGGTGCGGAGCGAGGGGAACGCGAAGGAGCTGATCCGCGAGGTGCGTGCTCGGGCGCAGAGGGCGGCAGAGGAGCTGCGCACCAGCCGGCTCGTGTCGGTCATCCCGCTCTCGGACGACGTCGTTGCCGCGCAGATCGTCTCGAACCTCCAGCCCGCGGACTCGAAAGGGAGAACCGACGACATGCGCGAGGCGGTCGGCTCGATCCCGGGCGCGAAGATCTTCGTCACCGGCCAGGCCGCGATCGAGCACGATCTCGACCCGGTGTTTGCAGAGGACCTCGCCAGAGGCGAGCTGATCGCCGTCCCGATCGCCCTGCTGATCCTGATCTTCACCTTCGGGACCCTGGCGTTCCTGCTCCCGTTCGCGTTCACCATCGTGACCATCCCGACCACGCTCGGGATCATCTGGGCCTTCGCCAACTTCATGGAGCTGACGACGTATCTCACGAACCTCGTCACGCTCATCGGGCTCGGGATCGCCATCGACTACTCGTTGCTCGTCGTCTATCGCTTCCGCGAGGAGCTGCGGCGAGGGTCGCCGCGCGACGAGGCGATCATCACCACGATGGGGACGGCCGGTCGCGCCGTGGTCTTCAGTGGCACCGCCGTCGCACTCGGTCTCGCGCTCCTCCTCTTCATGCCGCTTCCCTTCATCCGCGGGTTCGGCGTCGGCGGTCTGATCATCCCAGCTGTGTCCGTCGCGGCAGCGGTCACCTTCCTGCCGGTCGTGCTGTCGCTGGTCGGGAAGCCGCTCGACCGTGTGCGCCTGCTGCCGAAGAGCTGGCTCGAACATCGCGCGGATCCAGAGCGCGGCTTCTGGCCGGTGCTCGCCCGCTTCATCATGCGCCACCCGAAGCTCGTCGCCGGGACGACCTCCGCGTTCCTCATCCTGCTGACCCTGCCCGTCCTCACGCTCGAGCTCGGGCCGGGGTCGAACGAGGGCATACCGCGCGACCTCGAGTCGATGCAGGGCTTCGAGATACTGAGCGCTGCGGTCGGCGCCGGAGCGACCGCCCCGTCTGCGATCGTCGTGGACACCGGAAGTGCGGGCGGTGCCCGCGATCCCGCGATTGCCCGCGCGCTCACGGAGCTCGGGCGGCAGCTTGGCGCCGATCCGGAGGTGGCGGCGATCCGGTTCGACCAGACGCCTCAGCACGTCGACCCGACGGGTCGCTACCTGAACGTGGAGGTCATCGGCGAGAAGGACTACGGCGACCCGGCGAGCCTCGAGTTCGTCGAGCGGTTGCGAGGGGAGCTCATCCCGGCGGCGGGGTTTCCGGAGGCGACCGTCGTCTACGCCGGCGGTGGCCCGCCCGGCGGCAAGGACTTCATCGACCTCACCTACAGCTGGTTCCCGTGGCTCGTGCTCGCGGTTCTCGTCGCGACCTTCTTCTTGCTGATGAGGGCGTTCCGCTCGATCGTGCTGCCGCTGAAGGCGATCATCCTGAACCTGCTCTCGATCGGGGCCGCGTACGGGTTGCTGGTGATCGTGTTCAAATGGGGCGCTGGCGAGTGGATCGGGCTGATCGCATTCGACCAGATCGAGGCGTGGGTCCCGGTGATGCTCTTCGCCATGCTGTTCGGTCTCTCCATGGATTACGAGGTGTTCCTCGTCTCGCGGATGCGCGAGGAGTGGGACAAAGGCGCCACCAACGAGGACGCCGTCGTGCTCGGGCTGACGAAGACGGGGCGGCTCGTGACCGCCGCCGGGCTGATCATGTTCGCCGCGTTCATGGGGCTGATCGCGGGCTCGATCGTCGGCCTGCAGCAGTTCGGGTTCGGCCTCGCCGCGGCGATCCTGATCGACGTCACGATCGTCCGCGCGCTGCTCGTGCCAAGCGCGATGAAGCTCTTCGGGAAGTGGAACTGGTGGCTGCCGGACGGGCTAGCGCGGGTCGTCCGGGTGCAGCCGTCACCGCTCGGCGAGCATCGAGCCCACAGCGCACCGGTTGCGGTGAGCGGAGACTAGCTCTCCGGCGCGCGCGGTTAGCATCCCCGCGTGCAGTCGAAGGGTCTCATCTGTGCGGGTGGCGAGGCGACGCGCCTCGGTGAGCTGACCCGCGTCTCCAACAAGCACCTGCTCCCGGTCGGCAGCTGGCCGATGATCTACTACCCGCTGCAGCTCCTCCAACTCGCCGGCATCCGTGACGTCCTTCTCATCACGGGCAAGGGGCACGCGGGGCAGATGATCGATCTCCTCGGCGACGGGCGTCTTGCACCGCGCGGTGGCGGCGACCCGATTCTCGAAGTCGACCTGACATACAAGGTGCAGACGGAGCCGGGCGGGATCGCGCAGGTCGTCGGCATGGCGCGTGACTTCGCGGCCGGTGCGCCGCTCGTCGTGGTGCTCGGCGACAACATCTTCGAGAACGCGCAGTCGGCGGCGCTCGGGGAGTGGGCGGAAGACGGAAAGCGTGCGCGGATCTTCGTCAAGGACGTCGACGACCCGGAGAACTTCGGGGTCGTCGTCTATGGCGAAGGGGGAGCAGTCGTGGACATCGTCGAGAAAGCAGGCGTCGTGGATACGCGCTATGAGACGCCGCCGTCGTCGCATGCGGTCGTGGGTCTCTACTGCTACCCGCCGGACGTATTCGACGTCATCGCAAGCCTCGAGCCGTCGAGCCGCGGCGAGCTCGAGATCACCGACGTCAACAGGCACTACGCGGCCGAGGGCCGACTCGAGGCTCGCGAGGTGGAGGGCTGGTGGGAGGACGCCGGCAAGCACTGGCAGCACCTCGCCGACATCGGCCGGCGGATCGACGAGACCGGAGCCAACAAATGATCGACGGGTTGCAGCGGATCCCGCTCCAGGTGCACGAGGACGAGCGAGGCTGGTTCTGCGAGCTGCGGAAGGACAGCGCGCTTCCGGCGCGCTTGACGCAGACGAACGTGTCCTTCTCGCGCGCCGGGGTCATTCGCGGACTTCATTTCCACGAGCGAGGGCAGAACGACCTCTTCGCCTGCCTGCAGGGGATGGCCCGCGTCGTCGTGCTCGACCGTGCCAGTGGAGAGACGTACACCGAGGACATCGGGGAGGACAATCGCGTCGCGCTCTACATCCCCGGCCGCCACGGCCACGGCTTCGAGGCGCTGACCGACATTCTCTTCTGTTACCACGTGACCGTCGAGTACGACCCCGCCGACCCCGACGAGCAAACAATTCCCTGGAACGACCCGCGCGTCGTAGGCCTATGGAGCACGACCACACCGACCCTGTCCGCGCGGGACGCCGCCGTCGCGTCCTGATCACGGGCGCCGGCGGCCAGCTCGGCCGCGCGCTCCAGGACGTGTTCGCGGACGACGATCTCGTCGCGCTCCGACGCGAGGACTGGGACGTCACGAGCCCGCCGAGCACCAGACTGGTACTCGGCGAGCTCGACCTCGTTCTGCACACGGCCGCCTGGACGGACGTGGACGGAGCGGAGGCGGATCCGCAGGGTGCGGCGGCTGCGAACGTGGGCGGGACCGCGCAAGCCGCCTCGCTCGGCGCGCCGATCGTGGCCTTCTCCTCCGACTACGTCTTCGACGGTCTGAAAGGCGAGCCGTACGTTGAGTCGGACGGACCGAACCCGCTCTCCGCCTATGGGCGCACGAAGCTCCATGGAGAGGCGGCCGCCGGCGCGGATGCCTGGATCGTGCGTAGCTCGTGGCTCTTCGGACCGACGGGCCACAACTTCGTGCGGACCATGCTGCGGCTCGGCGCAGACCGAGACGAGGTCGCGGTGGTCGACGACCAGCGCGGCTGCCCGACCTTCGTGGGACATCTGGCTCTCGGCGTGCGAGAGCTGGTCGACGCGGATCGGCCGCGCGGGATCTGGCATGTCGCTGCCGGAGGCGACTGTACGTGGGCCGAGTTCGCCGAGGCGATCTTCTCCCAGGCGGGGGTCGAGTGCCGTGTACGGCGGATCTCGACCGAGGAGCTCGGCCGTCCGGCAGCTCGCCCCGTGCGTGCGATCCTGCGCAGCGAGCGAGCGGGCGCGCCCGTTCTCCCGCACTGGCGCGAGGGTCTCCGAGCGTGCCTCGAAGAGCTCGGGCGCTAGCCTTCGCGCCGTGCGACTCTTCGTCACCGGCGCGGCCGGGTTCATCGGCTCGAACTTCGTCCACTACTGGCTCGAGCACCATCCCGACGACCACGTCGTCGCCTACGACCTCCTGACCTACGCCGGCAACCGTGAAAGCCTCGCCACGGTCGAGGACCGGATCGTCTTCGTCCAGGGGGACATCTGCGACCGGGAGCTCGCCGAGAGGACCCTTCGCGAGGAGCGGAGCGAGGTCATCGTCAACTTCGCAGCCGAGTCGCACAACAGCCTCGCCGTCGTCGATCCGACGCGGTTCTTCCGCACGAACGTCATCGGCACGCAGACGCTTCTCGAGGCCGCTCGGGCGGCAGGCGCGACTCGCTTCCACCACGTCTCGACCTGCGAGGTCTACGGAGATCTGGCTCTCGATAGCGACGAACTGTTCACCGAGGATTCCCCGTACCGGCCGCGGACGCCGTACAACGCGTCCAAGGCCGGAGCGGACCACGCCGTGCGCGCGTACTTCGAGACCTTCGGCCTGCCGATCACGATCACGAACTGCTCGAACAACTACGGCCCGTACCAGTTTCCCGAGAAAGTGCTCCCGCTCTTCACGACGAACGCCCTGGACGACGAGCCGCTGCCGATGTACGCATCGACGCAGAACAAGCGCGAGTGGCTACACGTCCTCGACCACTGCTCGGCGATCGATCTCGTGCTGCGCGAGGGAGTGGAGGGCGAGACGTACAACGTCGGCTCGGGGATCGAGGCGACGATCGAGGAGATCGCGGACCTCGTGCTGGAGCTGACCGAGAAGCCGCAGACGCTGAAGACGATCGTCCCCGACCGGCCGGGTCACGACCGGCGCTACCTGCTCGACGCGACGAAGATCCGCGACGAGCTCGGTTGGGAGCCGGCCCACGGCTGGCGCGACGGTCTGGCCGAGACGGTGGCCTGGTACACCGCGAACCGCGACTGGTGGGAGCCGCTGAAGAAGCGCGCTCCGGTCGAGGAGACCGCCTGGCACTGAAGAGTGGACTTGTGGCTCAAGTGCAGCACCCGCAAGCCGAAATACAAATCACTTACGTCATGTCGCTAGCCTGGTCCACCGTCGTGCGCCTCCTGACCGTCTGCTCGGTTCTCGTCGCGCTGGCGGCGGGCGCTGCCTGGGCGCAGCCCGCGCAGCAGGAGACCATGTCCGGCGAAGCACTCTTCGTCGTCTCCGGACGCGGCTGGGGCCACGGTGTGGGGATGAGCCAGTACGGCGCCTATGGCATGGCCAATGCCGGCCACACGCACGAGGAGATCCTCGCCCACTACTACTCGGGAACCGAGCTCGGTCAGGCGCAGACGAAGCAGGTCCGCGTGCTCCTCGCCGAGGCCAGGCCGGCCGTGACCATCGCGTCCCGGAAGCCGTTCACTGCTCTCGACGCACGGGGCGAGACGTACAAGCTCGCGCCGGGAGCGATCGTCCTCAGATCCAAGCTCAGGCTGTCCACGAAGGACGGAGCCGTGAAGGCCGCGCCGCCGCTCGTGATCCGGCCGGGGAAGGACACGCCGCTCGCCTTCGACGGCGTCCAGTACCGGGGTCGCGTCGAGCTGGCCGTGCAGGGAAACTTCATCAGGGTCGTGAACGTCGTCCCACTCGACTCGTATCTGTCGGGCGTCGTTGCCAACGAGATGCCGTACACCTGGCCGAGCGAGGCGCTGCAGGCGCAGGCGGTTGCCGCCAGGTCGTACGCGCTCGCGAACGTCGTCAAGGGAAAGCCGTTCGATCTCTACTCCGACGTTCGCAGCCAGGTGTACCGCGGGGTTGCGGGCGAGAAGCCCCAGACGACGGAGGCAGTGCGGGCGACGGCCGGCCAGGTCGTTCTCCATGCCGGCAAGCTCGCGACGACGTTCTACTTCTCGACCTCGGGCGGGAAGACCGCCAGCGCGGCGGACGTCTTCGGCACCCCGGTCCCATACCTCGTGTCCCGGCCGGATCCGTGGGACAAGGCGTCGCCGCACCACACGTGGGGCCCGTTCCTCTTCGGCGCACGCACGCTCCAGGCGAAGCTGGGGATCGACGACCGCGTGCTCGACGCGGTCGGTGTGCCGACCCCCTCCGGCCGTCTTCGCTCGCTCACGGTTCAGACGGATGCGGGCTCGGCGGCCGTGCCGTCAAGTCTGCTTCGGAGTGGCCTCGAGCTCCGTTCGACCTGGGTGACGATCGGTGTTCTGCGCCTCGATCAGCCGCGCGAGACAGTCGTCTTCGGATCGCCGCTCCGACTCACGGGCATCGCTCGGAGCCTCCCTCAGCCGAAGATCGGCGCGTCCCCGGACGGGGCGCGCTGGACCGAGGTCGGGCCCTTCCAGCGGGAGACGAGCGGAGTCGCCTCGCTCGTCGTGAAGCCGGAACGGACTCTTCGGTATCGGATCGAGGTGGAGGGCGCCGCTTCGCCGGCAGTCCTCGTCGAGGTCGCCCCTCGCGTACAGCTCTCGCGGGTGTCTGCCGAACCGATGACCCTGACGGGGACCGTTCGACCGCGCCTTGCCGGAGCCACGGTCTTCATCGAGCGCCGCGCGGGCTCGGCGTGGAGGCGAATCGCGAGGAAGACGGTGGACTCGGCGGGTGCCTTCCGGTCGGAGGTGATCGAACCGGGCGAGTACCGGGCCCGGATCCCGGCAACCGGTGGGTACGCGGAGGGTGTGGCGGCCGCTCTCGTGGTCGCCGCCTGAGGTCATGACGCGCCGCATTCTTCTTCTCACTGGAGCCCTCGCGAGCGCGCTCGCGTTGCCTGCAGCCGCCGACGCTGCTCGAGTTGCCGTAGGCCTCGAGCGCGGCACCGACGCCGCGACGGTCGCGGCGGCAATCGAGCGGCGGACCGGATCGCGTCCGGAGCTGCTCCGTCCCATTCCGGCTCTTGTCGTCGATCTCCCGTCGCGTACGTCACTCGCCGGGATCGAAGGCATCCGCTACGTCGAGCCGCTGCGGTCGCGTCACCTTGCTTTCACCCCGTCCGATCCGCTCGTCTCCCGCCAGTGGTATCTGACGCAGAGTCGCTTCTACGAGTCGTGGTTGACCCTTCCCGCTCTCGAGCGGGTGCCGGTCGCCGTGATCGACTCAGGCGTCGACGCCACCCATCCGGAGCTCGCCGGGAGGATCCTGGACTCGCGCAGCTTCGTCGGCGGCTCCGCCAGCGTCGATGCGCTCGGGCATGGGACGTTCGTCGCAGGTCTCATCGCAGCCGGTGTCGGAAACGGCATCGGCATCGCCGGCCTTGCACCCTCGTCCGAGCTTCTCGTGGCCAAGGTCGTCACTCCGTCGAGGGCGATTCCGATCGAGGCCGAAGCGAAGGCGATCCGCTGGGCCGTCGAGAACGGGGCACGCGTGATCAACATGAGCCTCGGTGGCATCCGCGACCCGCTCGACCCCAATCGCGACAGCTTCTCGCGCTTGGAAGCCGACGCAGTCGCCTATGCCGTCTCGAACGGCGCGGTCGTCGTCGCCGCCGTGGGGAACGGTGACCTCGCGCCGTCCAGCCCGTGGCCCTACGCCAGCTATCCCGCTGCGCTGCCTCACGTCCTCGGCGTCAGCGCAATCAGCGAAACCGGTGGCGTTCCCAAGTTCTCGAATCGCGACAAGGTCTACAACGACCTGGCAGCGCCCGGCGACAAGATCCTCTCGATCTTCCCGCGGCCCTTGACGGGTCGCTTTCCCGCATGTGCGGAGCAGGGGTACTCGAGCTGCGGACCCGAGGAGTACCGCGAGGCGCAGGGCACCTCTTTCGCCGTTCCTCAGGTATCCGCCGCGGCCGCGCTCCTCCTCGGCCTCCGGCCGCTCCTGCAACCGGAGCAGGTGACGGCGATCCTCCAGCGGACGGCGGTCGACGTGACTGCGACGACCGGTTGTGCGGCGTGTCTCGTCGGCCGCGACGAGCATTCGGGGCAGGGTCGACTGGATGTCGCTGCAGCGATCGCCGCGTTGGCGGAGCCGCTGCCGCTCGCTGATCGATACGAGGCGAACGACGATGCGGGCCCGCGCGCGTACAGGGTGTCCGGGTCGAACCGTCGGCTCAACGCCGTCGTCGACTTCTGGGACGACCAGGACGACGTCTACGCGATCAAGCTGAAGAAGGGCCAGCGCGTCTACGTCGGGCTGACCGGAGCGGACGCCACGGTCGATCTCAGTCTCGCCCTGTGGCTTCCGCAGGCGCGCACGATCGGGAACGTCCGCAGCCTGCGCTTCCGCGCCCGCATCTCCGCACGGCCCGCAGCCCGCGAGTTCTTCTCGCACCGCGCTGCGAAGGCGGGGTCGTACTTCGTGCAAGTGCGAATGTCGAGCCCAGGCGTCACGCGTTACCGCTTGACCATCGTCAAGGGCTGAGGAGCTCGTCCTCGGGAACCTCGCGGAGCACCCGCGCGGGATTCCCCACGACGATCGTCCGCGCGGCCACGTCTTTCGTCACGACTGCACCCGCTCCGACGAACGCCTCCTCGCCGATCTCGACCCCGGGGCAGAGCACGGCCCCGCCCCCCACGCGGGCGCCGCGACGAATCGTCGGCCCCTTCCTGAGCTCGTGACGCCCCTCGGTCCTTCCCATGAGGTTGTCGTTCGTCGTGACCACGCAGGGTGCGATGAAGACATGCTCCTCGAGCAGCGAGTACGCGGTGATGTACGCCTCGGCCTGGATCTTCGTCATCGCGCCGATGGTCGTGTCGTTCTCCACCAGGGAGCCGCGCCCGAGGACGACGTCGTCCCCGATCGCCACGCGCTCTCGCACGCACGACTGGTCGCCGAGGATCACCCGCGCACCGATGCGAGATCCCGCGAAGACGATTGCTCCTGTCGACACGGTCGTTCCCTCGCCGATCTCGGCCGGCGGCAGCGGTTCGCGCCTGGCGGTCGAGCGAGGGGAGAGCGACGGTTGCTTGCCGACGACGGCGTTCTCGAGCACCTTGACGCCGTCCCCGAGCACCGTCCCGGGGTACACGAGTGCGCTCGGGTGGACTTCAGCTTCCACGAAGCGAGCTCGTAAGGACGTCGAGGGCGCGAACGACGCGGGCGCCGTCCTCGGCGACCTTGCGGCGGTCGCCTTCGCCTTCGACGAGGCGCAGGAACTCCATGCATTCCAGCTTCAGCGGCTCGTCGCTCGAGATGCGCGGACTGAAGATGTCGCCGGTCCGGGTTTGCCACTCGCCGTAGCGGTCGGACGGCCGCCAGGGTGCCTTCTCGTACACGGTCACCTTCCGTTCGAGCTCCATGTCGTCGAAGACGACCATCTTCTCCGTGCCCACGACGGTGATCTTCCGCATCTTGTGCGGGTCGAGCCACGAGAGGTGCATGTGCGCGATCTTCCCTGACGGGAAGCGCAGATAGCAGAAGACGACGTCCTCGACTCCGGCCGTCAGGAAGTCCCGGCCGAGGGCGACGGCCTGCTCGGGCTCCTCGTCCAGAAGGTGCAGGATCACCGAGAGATCGTGGACGCCGAGCGACCAGAGGGCGTTCTCGTTCGACCTGATGATGCCGAGGTTCTGGCGGTTTCCGTACACGCAGAGCACCTCGCCGAGCTCGCCGGCGCGGATCATCTCCTTCAGTCGCCGCACTCCCGGGTGGTAGAGGAGCAGGTGCCCCGGCATCAGGACGAGGTCGCGATCGTCCGCGAGCGCGACGAGCTCGTCCATCTCCGAGCCGAGCATTGCAGGCGGTTTCTCGACCAGGACGTGCTTGCCGGCCTCGAGCGCGCGGCGTGCGAGGTCGAAGTGGGTGGGAACTGGCGTGGCGACGACGACAGCGTCGAGCTCCGAATCGGCCAGCATCTCGTCGAAGCTCTCCGTCCAGCGCGCCTGTCCGTAGCGAGATACAAGCTCGCGTCTGCTCGGATCCGAGTCACAGAGCCAGGTGAGCTGGGCAAGCTCGGCGAAGTTGCGTGCGAGGTTCGGACCCCAGTGGCCGAGACCGGCCATCCCCACGCGAGTCACAGCTTCCAGACCTTGTCGGAGCCCTTCCCGTCGGCGCCGGTCGCGTTGCGGAGGTCGACCACCAGCCGCGAGTCCTCGACGAGGCGGTCGTAGTCGATGCCGGCGTGGTCGGTGACGATCACGACGCAGTCGTAGGACGCCGCGTCGAGCGGGGAGGACGACATCGAGACGCCGTTCTCGCGGAACGACGGGACGTGCGGATCGTGGTAGGAGACGGCGGCGCCGGCCGCCTGGAGCAGTCCGATGAGCTTGACCGCGGGGGACTCGCGCGTGTCCGCGATGTTGGGCTTGTACGCGACGCCGAGGACGAGGATGCGCGAGCCGGAGAGCGAGAGCTGCAGCGAGTGGTTGAGCGCCTGGGAGACGACCGAGCGGCAGAACCACGGCATCGACTCGTTCACCTTCCCGGCGAGCTCGATGAACTCGGTGTAGAAGCCGTACTCGCGAGCCTTCCAGGTGAGGTAGAAGGGATCGATCGGGATGCAGTGCCCGCCGAGGCCAGGCCCCGGCTTGAAGGACATGAACCCGAACGGCTTCGTCGCCGCGGCCTCCACGACTTCCCAGACGTCGATTCCCATCCGGTCGCAGAGCTGCGCGAGCTCGTTGACGAGCGCGATGTTGACCGAGCGGAAGATGTTCTCGAGCAGCTTCGTGAGCTCGGCGGCCTCAGGTGAGGAGACGCGGTGCACCGTGTCGATGGCGCTTGCGTAGAACGCCGCCGCAGCGTCCGTCGATGCCTGGTCGAGGCCGCCCACGACCTTCGGCACGGTCTTCGTCGTCCAGTCCTCGCGGCCTGGGTCCACGCGCTCGGGTGAGAAGGCGAGGTGGAAGTCGGCCCCGGCTTTCAATCCGCTTCCCGCCTCGAGCACGGGGAGCACCTGCTCGCGTGTCGTGCCCGGGTACGTGGTCGACTCGAGGACGACGAGATGCCCAGGGCGGAGTCTCTTCGCAATTTCCTCCGCGGCCGAGACGAGAATCCTGAGATCGGGCTCACGCTGGCGTGAAAGAGGGGTCGGAAGCGCGATCAGGATCGCGTCGGCGTCTCGGAGCTCGTCGTAGTCCGTCGTCGCCGAGATCCGCCCGCCGTCCACGTGTGCTTTCAGCAGCTCCGAGGGGATGTCCTCGATGTAGCTCTCGCCACGGTTGAGTCGGGCAACGCGCTCCGGATCGATGTCGACGAGAACGACGTTCTTGCCCGCCTCGGCGAATGCTTGCGCGAGCGGCACGCCGACGTACCCGGCGCCCACGATGGCAACGTCCCGCTTCATCGGCCGGGCATCGTAGCGACCAGCATGCTGACGATCCGCGCGGCGGCGTGACCGTCGCCGTACAACGCCGGCCGCTCCTCGGGCATTGTCGCGTCGGTCACAGCCTCCTCGATGGCGTCAGGATCGTCGTCCACGAGGACGTTCGCGCCCACCTCGACGGTTGCCCTCCACTCGGTGGACGGGCGCAGCGTGACGCAGGGGACCTCGTACCAGTACGCCTCCTTCTGAAGTCCCCCGGAGTCGGTCGCGATGACGCGCGCCTGCGAGGCGAGGGAGGCGAGCTCGAGATAGCTCAGCGGATCGGTGAGATGGATGTGAGGACCGAGCTCGATGCCCTCCTTCTCGAGCTGGGCACGCGTGCGTGGATGGGCCGGGAAAACGACCCGCTCGTGCAGCCGGTTCAGCCCCACCATGATGTTCCCGAGACGGGGCTGGGAGACGTTCGCCTCCCGGTGCACCGTTGCCACCACGTAGCTCGCGGGCTCGAACGGTATGGGGAACCGCTCGCGGGCGATCGGCGCGAACCGGTCGCACGCCTCCATCATCACGTCGCCGACCACGTGAGCCTGACCCAGAACGCCTTCTTCGGCGAGCGTCGCGCGAGAGCGGTCGTCCGGGCAGAAGAGGAGCCACGACAGGCGGTCCACCTCGATGCGTGCACGTTCCTCGGGCATCGCCAGGTCTCCGCTGCGCAGGCCGGCCTCCACGTGCGCGAGCGGCACCGACGCCTCGGCGGACGCGCGGGCGCCGGCAAGGGTCGAGTTCGTGTCCCCGTACACGAGCACGAGATCGGGCTCCTCACGACGGATGACGCGCGTGATCTCCGGTTCCATGACCTCCGGATCCGCGGTCCTCAACTCGAGCCGGTACCGCGGCCGCGGCAGTCCGAGCTCCTCGACGAAGACCTCGGACAGCTCGCGGTCGTAGTGCTGTCCGGTGTGCACGACGACCTCCTCGACGCCGGCGACGAGAAACGCAAAGGACAGCGGGCCGCTCTTGATGAACTGCGGCCGGTTCCCGACGACGGTGAGGACCTTCACAGAGCGAGCAGACTACTGGCCCACCGTAGTGGGCCAGTAGTCCCCTGGGATGGCGCTGGGGCTCTAGCGCCGGGCGAGCGCCGGCATCCGCGTCGCGGCGCTCTTCTTCGTCCACGCCCTGAGCGTGCTGGCCCGGGCCGTCAGGACGATCTGCTGGCAGCCGCAGGCTGCGAGCGCACGTGGGTGCAGGCGATACGTGAACGTCGCCTGCCCGAGCCGATTCGTGAAGCCAGAGCGAATCGATCCGGTCGCGAGAAACCGAGCGGGTGCACCGGTGAGGCGGAGCGCCGCCCCACGGACGAGGTGTCCCTGCCGATCCTTCACGGTCACCGACACGCCGAGTCGCCTGTTCCACTTCATCGTCCGCTTGTCGAAGTTGATCTTGGCGATCACGACGCCGCGCGCACCTGCCGCGGAGACGCTCATGCCCGCACGCGTCCGGATGACGCTGGAGATCTTGGTCGTCCGGAACCTCGTCGTCTGGGACACGCCGTGTCGATCGACGACGACTACCGTCACGTGCTGCGACGGCGGTGTCGAGGACCCCCACGGCAGCACGATGGAGAACCCACCGTTCGGACCGAGGTTGCTGAGCACGTTGACGCCGTTGATCGTCATGCTGTCCAGAAGGTCGGCGTTCACGACGTTCCCGCTGACGATCGGTCCGTTCGAGTCGACGACCTCGAACCCGTTCACCGGAACCTCGATCGCGGTGCCCGCGTCGAGCAGGTCGTTGAGGATGCCGTTTCCGCCGTTCTCGTTGAGTGCCGCGATCGGGATCCTGATCGTGGTCGTCTCGCCGAGGTCTTCGGCCAGCTCGAGCACGATCGCGTTTCCGTCGAGGCTCACGACCGTGAGGAAGTTCCCGGCGTCATCGATGTCGACGGGCACGCCGTTCACCTCGAGGAGCGCATTCACGTCGTCGACTGCTCCCTCTACGAACACGGTTCCGTCCTCGATGGTGATCGACCCGAGCGTAAGGGCCGGACCGACGAGGTCGGCGCGAGCTCCGCTGACCAGGGCGAGTGCGATCGCCAGGACACACGCAGCGAGGCCGACCCGAGTCGGGGTCAACCCGCCGCGAGACCCCTGGCCGATCGCGCGCTCGTTCACGTGACTTCTCATCGCGAGCCTCCGTTCGTTGGAAAGTGCGTTGTCCTCCCCTACGAAGCCGGTCATGGTGGAATCGAACGGCGCACGGGCCGAAGTTCACTCGCCCGAGGGACGTCGCTACCCCAATCGGGGACATCCGGGCGACCGAGAAGGGGTATCTCTGAGACTGGATGTCAGCGATCGCAGCTCAACCGCATCGCTCTGCGGCGACACCGAGCCCGGCGGAAGCGGCGAGCAGGCTGTTCGCGGAGCATTCCGAGCGTGTCTTGGGCTACTGCCTGCACCAGCTGGGATCTCGCGCTGAGGCCGAGGACGCGACCCAGACGACGTTTCTCTATGCGCTGCGCGCGCTTCGACAGGGGGTCGTCCCCGAGTGCGAGTCCGCGTGGCTCACGACCATCGCCAAGAACGTCTGCCACTCCGAGCGGCGTACGGCCAAACGCCGGGGACCGCTCACGCAGGACGTCGATCTCGACACGATCGCGCTCGTACAGACCGGGGACGACGAGGAAGAGCTGCTCATGGGGTTCAGGGACGCCCTGGCTTCGATGCCCGAGAGACAGCGCCGTGCACTGGTTCTCCGCGAGTGGCGGGGAGTGCCCTCCAGCGAGATCGCGAGTGAGCTCGGGTTGAGCGCACCGGCGACACACGCGCTCTTGACCAGGGCGCGACACTCGTTCGCCCAGGCGCTGACGGTCGCGCGCAAACCCGTCCTCGGCTTTGCCTGGCTGGCTGTCGAGATCCGGTCGCACCTCAAGGCGATCCTCGGTGGGGTTTCGACCAAGGCGGCCGTGACCTCCATCGCCGTCGTCGGAGTCGGGGTAGGGGCCGGCGGAGTCGTGGTGGACAAGAGCCTCGCTGACTCGAAGTCCCCGCCGGCCCCTGCTCGGTCCACGGAGCAACCGGCTTCCGGATCGGAAGCACGCAAAACGACGGTGCGTGCGACGCCTCCGGCGAGGACGGCACGGCAGCTGCCGACACGGAGCTCGACCACGTCTGCGCCTGGGAGCAGCCCGACGGTTCGCGCTGTGCTCCTTCCAAGCATCGCTCCCACAGCGAGCCCTCCTCGTGCCGGCCACCCGGAGAGCACGCCCGAGCCGGCACCGAACACGTCTCCGCCCGCGCGGGAGCCGCCGGTCGAGCTGCTGGTCGAGCTCCCGGTCGAGCTGCCGGTGAACCAGCCGCAGCTCCCCGAGGTGCAGCTTCCGACGCAGCTGGTGCCGCCCGTCGCGGCTCCGCCGCTGCCTGCAGTCGAGATCCCACCGGTGCCGGCTCTGCCTGTGCCGAGCGACGTCCCGCCGCTTCCCGCCGTTCCGCTGCCGTAGCCGTCGGTTGCGGCCAGCCCGGCCGCTTGGGAAGCTAACGCTGTGAGCGACGCGCGGTTCGCGGATGGGCTTCGGTACCGGATCGAGATCCCCTCGGTCGAAGGTCCCACCGTCTTTCGCGCCGTCCTCGAGGAGGCCAAGGCTCGAGGCGTCCCCGTGCGGCGAGTCTCCCAGGGCTCGGGCGTGATGATGTTGACTGATGCGGAGATCACCGAGCTGGCCGAGCTCGGTGTGGAGCATGGGATCGAGGTTTCGCTGTTTCTCGGGCCGCGTGGGGCGTGGGATCCGGGCGGGCAGTCCTTCGCGGCAGCATCCGCCGGTGGCGTCGCTCGAGGATTGGCGGGAGTCGAGGCGTGTCTCGCCGAGGTGCGGCGAGGAGTCGGGCTCGGAATCCGCTCGTTCCTCGTGGCCGACACCGGAGTTCTAACGACGCTCGGCCGACTGAAACGAGACGGCGAGCTTCCTGCGTCGCTCGTCCTCAAGACCTCGGTCCTGCTCCCGTGCGCGAACCCGCCCACCGCTCGCGTCCTCGAGGAGCTGGGCGCCACGACGATCAACGTCGCCACCGACCTCTCGGCGGCGGAGCTCGGAGAGCTGCGCGGCGCGTGCTCGGCACCGCTCGACGTCTACGTCGAGGTCCCGGACGACCAGGGCGGCTTCGTGCGCTCCTACGAGGTGCCGGAGATCATCCGGGCGGCTGCACCCGTATACGTGAAGCTGGGACTCCGGAACGCGCCGAACATATATCCCTCGGGGCTCCACCTCGAGGACCTCGCGGTGAAGCTCGGCCGGGAGCGCGTGCGCCGAGCGGAGCTCGTCCTGCGGCTGGTGCGCGAGCTTGCGCCCGAGCTGATCGAGGGCCGCGGTGCCGACCACCCGCCCGATCTTGGAATCCCGGAGCCGTGAGAGAGCGCTTCCTCCGGATCTACACGGCCGCTCTCGCCGACATCCTCGACGCGCACGGACTGCACGAGCAGACGCTCCCGCCCTCGATCCGTCCACTCCGTCCGGGAACGCGACTTGCCGGGCCCGCGTTCACGGTGTCGGGCCGCCCTGCGCGACCGAAGTCGTACGACTCCGCGCTGCGCAAGGTGCTCGCCATGCTCGGCGACATTCCGGCCGGCTGTGTGGCCGTCTACGCGTGCGCGCAAGACCGGGCGGCCCACCTGGGCGAGCTCTCAGTGACCTCGCTGAACGCGCGCGGAGTGGCCGGGTGCGTTCTCGACGGAGGTTGTCGGGACGTGCGCTTCGTCCTCGAGGAGGACTTCCCGGTTTTCTGCGGCCACATCACCCCCGAGGACTCGACCTGGCGCTGGGAGCTCGACGCAACCCAGGTGCCGATCACGGTGGGCACGGTGCGGATCGAGCCGGGGGACTGGGTGGTCGGAGACGACGACGGTGTGGTCGTCGTGCCGCACGCGCTCGCGGAGAGCATCGTCGCCGAGGCCGAGGAGAAGGCGGCCACGGAGAGCGAGATCCGCATCGCCGTTCGCGACGGGACCTCCCCGTTGGAGGCGTACGAGCGCTACGGCACATTCTGAGTCCTAAGTCAGTCGACCGAGAGCACGAGCTTGCCGCGGTGCTCCCGGCGTTCGGACGCGTATAGCCGCCTCAAGGCTCGTCGGTCGGCGCGGGGTTCCAGGCAGGGCTCGAGTCGTTGTTGTCGTTGTCCGTGAGCTTCTCGACGTCGCCCTCCCCGAGCTCCACGGTGAAGATCGAGCCTCCCTCGGAGAACGCGATTCTCGACCCGTCGGGGGACCACGACGGCTCGAACATGTCTCCTGCGGTCGGTGTCACGCTGCGTAGGCCCTTCCGGTCGATGCCGATCGTGTAGAGCTCGAAGAAATCGCCGTCCTGATCGGAGGCGAAGACGATCCGCTTGCCGTCAGGAGACCACGCGGGTGTGTACGCCTTCGCGCCCGCTGACGTGATCGCATGCGGCTCGGAGCCGTCAGGATGAACGAGCCACAACTCGCGCACGGGGGTGCCGGGCGTACGCCGGATGTAGGCGATCCAGTTCCCGTCGGGAGACCATGCGGGCTCCGACTCCTGGACGCGCGGATCGGAGATCCGACGCACACCCGAGCCGTCGGCGTTCATCACGTAGATGTCTCCCGGGCCCTCTCGGGCGAACGTGATCCGATCTCCGTCCGGAGACCACGTCGGGTGGGAGTCGTCCTCCTTCGTCGACGTGAGCGCCTTCGTCCCCGATCCGTCGGCGTTCATCACGTAGATGTCGAAGGACCCGCCTCGTGCGCTCGAAAATGCGATCTTCGCTCCGTCGGGCGACCACGCCGGCTCGACCTGGAAGAAGAGCCCTTCCGGCGTGGACGCGTCCAACTCGGCGTCCGTCAGCCGTCCCTGGGCCTCTCCGTCGGCATTCATCTCGTAGATCGAATAGACGCCGTCACGAGTGCTGACGAAGGCGAGGTCGGGGCGAGCCTTCTCGTCGTCACCGCCGCAACCGGCGATGCTTGCGGCGGCGCCCGCGACGAGCACGACGAGGGCAAGCAGCCGGATCAGCAGGATCTCCTTCGAGGCATCACGGGAAACGAGAGGCTAGTGTGCGAGCGGCTCGACGCCGAGGTACTGGCGCTGCAGGTCCGGGTCACCGGCGAGCTTCGCCGCCGTGGT
Source organism: uncultured Actinomycetes bacterium (assembly GCA_963840705.1). Lineage (GTDB taxonomy): Bacteria > Actinomycetota > Thermoleophilia > Gaiellales > Gaiellaceae > GMQP-bins7. The sequence continues at coordinate 126,671 of CAWIZT010000008.1, forward strand.
CTCGGCCGCGATACGTCCACCGATCATGACGAGCTGGCGCTCCGCCAGGGCCGTTGCGACCCCGAGGTTCTGCTCGATGAGCAGGATCGCGAGGCCCTCCTTCTCGAGGAGCCGGAACGTCTCGATGAGGCCCTCGATGACGGCCGGCGCGAGCCCCTCCGAGGGCTCGTCCATCACCAGAATTCTCGGGTTCGTGACGAGCGCACGCCCGATCGCGAGCATTTGCTGCTCACCGCCCGAAAGCTGCGCGCCGCCGTTCTTCTTGCGTTCTGCGAGTCGCGGGAAAAGGTCATAGACGCGCTCGCGCGTCCATTCGGCGCCTCCGTTCCCGGAGGTCCCACGGACCGCGATGCGCAGGTGCTGGTCGACGGTGAGCGAGGGGAAAAGACGTCGTCCCTGTGGCACGTACCCGATACCGCGGCGCGCGATCTTGTACGACTGGCCGCCGACGAGCTCGTGCCCCTCGAAGCGAATGGAACCGCTCGTGCGAGGCGGTGACATTCCCATGATCGCGTTGCACAGCGTCGTCTTGCCCATTCCGTTTCGCCCCAAGATCGCGATCGACTCGCGGCCCATGACGAAGCTCACGTCCTCAAGCGCCTGCGCGCTGCCGTAGAACGCATTCAAGCCTCTCGATCTCGAGGAGCGCTGTCGCTGTCTCGGCTGACGCGTTTGACGATGGCTCACTCATGCCGGTAGCCGCGGCCGAGGTAGAGATCGTGCACGGTCTCGTTGGCGCGGATCTCGGCGGGAGTCCCCTCGACGATCACCCGTCCGTCGTGCATCATCGTCACCCGCTCGGCGACGCGAAGTGCGATGTCCATGTCGTGCTCGATGAGGATGAGCGTGATCTCGCGATCGAGTCCGAGCAGGAGATCCGTAAGGAGTTGGCGCTCGCCGCGCGAGAGCCCGGAGGCGGGCTCGTCGAGCATCAGCGCCCTGGGCTCGGCCGCAAGCGCCATGGCAATCGCGACCTGCCGGTGCTCTCCGTGCGAGAGAGAGCCTACGAGCTCTCCCAGCTTGTGGGAGATCGCGACCTTGCCCGCCGCTACGCGCGCCCGTTCGCGGACTTCGCGGTCCCGCTTCGGCAGGAGGACCGGGCGCAGCCGGCCGCCGTCGACACCGACGATCGACAGGTAGATGCAATCCTCGACGGTGAGACCGTTGAAGAGCCGCGACTGCTGATAGGTGCGGGCGAGGCCGAGCTTGGTTCGGAAGCGGGCTGGTCGTCTTGTGACGTCCTGTCCGAACAGCTCGACTGTTCCAGCGGAGGCCGCTATGTCTCCGCAGATGACGTTGAAGAGCGTCGTCTTCCCCGCGCCGTTCGGGCCGAGGATCGCGCGACGCTCGCCTCGCAAGACATCCAGGTCGACCTCGCTGACCGCGAGCAGACCCCCGAAACGCCGGCCGACCCCCCGCAGACGGAGGGTCGGCTCGGCGTGTTCGACGGACGGTGCTGCTTCGTTCAACGACCTACTTGATGTTCTGGTTGGTGATGACGCCGTTCTTGACGACCTTGATCTTCCCCTGCCACGGGAGCTTCCGCTTCACGCAGGGCGGGGTGTTGCGACCCGGAGCCGCCTTGTTCGGCCCGAAGTAGCCGCCGAACGTCTGATCGACGTTCGGAACGTAGCCCACGATCGAGGTCGTGACGCTCCCGGCACCGGCCGCCTTCGTGATCTGCAGCGGATACTGGTCCTGAATCGCCTGGCGCCGGCTGTCGAGCCTCAGCACGCCGTTGTTGGCGACCTGGAACCCGGGCTTGAGCGTTCTCGGCAGTGCCCTCTGGAGAGCCGCACCGACCGCGCCGTTCGACCTGTCCAGGCCCTGGACCAGTGCCCACGCGGCATTCCAGTAGTTGTAGAAGAACCCGTCGTTCACGTTGAACCCCGCGAACTTTCCGCTCGGGGGGTACCACTTGCTCGCGTTCCTCACGTAGTTGCGAGCCTGGGCATTCTTCAACCCTCCGGTCTGGAACGTGCCGAAGCCGCCTATGTATGCGCCGACGAGACGCGGAGCGACGGTCGTATTGGCACCGAGGAAGTACAGGAAGAGGTTGCCCGAGTGCTGCTTCGCGTCGATCTGCCCGTAGGCCTGCTCGAACGCAGTCAGTGCCGCACTCGTGTTTGCGCCTCCGACGAGCCAGAAGTACCCGTCGACCTGGTTCGGTCTCGGCAGCTGGCGGATGAACGGCGCGTAGTCACCGCCTTGCGGAGGCGTCCAGACGCGCTTGGTGATCCTCCCGCCGATGCCGCAGAAGTCGGCGATGATGCCGGCCGCTGAGGTCCACGGGAAGCTGTAGTCGTCGCCGATCAGCGCGGCCGTTCGCCAGCCGAGCTTCTTGTAGACGATCTCGCCGAGCCCCGCGTTCCACTGTGCGCCGTCGCCGTGGTAGCGGAAGAGGTTCTTCGGCGCGATCTGCATCGTCGGATCCTGCGAACCCGCGGTGCCGATGATCACGGTCTTCTGAGGGTTGGCCTTTGCCCAGTTGGCGATCGTGACGGCCTCGTCGCCGGACAGCGGGCCGATCATCACTTCGCCGCCGAGCTGGCTCATGAGCCGCCGCGTCTCCTTGAGCGCAAGCGCGGGTGTCTCGTCGCCGCAGCCGATGCCGACGATCCTCAGATTCTTCCCCCCGGCGGTGCCGCCGGTCATTCCCGCCGAAGGCTTCTTCCTGTTCTTCGGCTTTGCGCCCGCGTACTGGGAGAACGCCGCGATGGTGCCCGCGGTGTCGAACTCGTACCCGAACGCAAAGGCGCCCTTGCAGTCGGTCATGATCGCGACCTTCACCTCGCCGCTCTGCGCCGGTGTGGCGAGAGCACCCGAGGTCGCGAACGTGCCGCCTATCGCGAGCAGCGCCAGCGGAAGCATGAGCCTCCACTTACCTACCTTCATTGTTTTCCTCCTTCTCGTGCCTGCACGCATCTACGGACTCTGCACTTGGTGAGCCTACGACAACTCGCGTCCCGCGTATCGCACCCTCCCTTCACGAGGAGCCCGCCGCCGCCATCGCCTCGGGTGGCTCGATTTCGACCTGCGGGGGCCGACCTCGCCGGCGAGCGGCGTCCCAGATTCGGTCCCACAACCCCATCAGCCCGTCGGGCGAGACGATCACCAGAGCGAGGAACACGAAGCCGATGATCGTGTTGAACGTGCCTCCGATGACGGGCAGTCCATCGGACGGGATGCGGTTCGTCACCTCGTTGTTGATCCAGATGAAGGCGATGGCTCCGACCCAGGCGCCTTCGATCCGTCGCAAGCCGCCGACCACGGCGATGATGAGCAGCTGAATCGTCGCGTCGAGGCCCACCGTCGTGGGCGAGAGCTGGCCGAACCACCACGCGTACAGAACACCCCCGAGGGCGGCGACGAGCGCACCGATGCCGAAGGCGAGCGTCCGGTGGAGGGCGACGTTGTAGCCGAGCGACGCCATCCGCACCGGCTCGTCGCGGATCCCCTGCATCGAGATCCCGAACGGCGTGCGAATGAGGTAGCGGATGAGCACATAGACGAAGGCTGCCGTGATCAGCGTGATGTAGTAGAGGCGCGTTCGGTCGTTCGCGATGTCGCCGATGAAGCCGGGGGTGTAGAGGTCGACGCCGGCCACGGGCGAGAACCCGCCGATGAGCGTGACCGACCCGACGAAAAGGAAGGCGATCACCGTGTACGTGAGCGTCAGCATCAGGAAGTAGATCCCGAAGCTCCGCGACGCGACCGCGCCGAAGACGAGGCCGATCCCGACGGTCAGGAGAATCGCGAGCACCAACGCGACCGTCGGATCCCACCCGAGCAGGAGACCCTTCGTCTCGCCTCCAGGGACACGTTGCGTGACCATGTTCGCGAGCGCGTAGCCGGCGATCCCCATGAGGCCTGTCTGTGCGAGCGAGATCATGCCGCCGTACGCCGAGAGGAAGATGAGGCTCGTCGCGCCGATGCCGAGGATCAGGGCCTGCGTGAGGATCGAGTTCAGCCAGAAGTCGCTGAACAGGAGCGGCGCCAGGATGGCGAGCACGAGCGCGACGACGCCGATCGCGCGCTCGGCGGCGGTCTTGGTGCGATCGAGCGTCACGCGGCTCTCCCGAACAGTCCTTGCGGCCGGAACGCCAGCACGAGCGCCATCAGGACGAAGGTGAGGACGACCGAGTACTGCGTGCAGCAGTTGTCACCCGTGATGGGCAGATACGCTACGGCGAACGCGAAGACGAGCCCGTACAGCACCGACCCGATCGCGGCGCCGGCGAGCGAGCCCATCCCACCGATGATCACGACGATCAGGGAGAAGAGAAGCCACTCTCCGTCGCGCCCCTGGGCGATGGAGGCCTGTGAGCCGCCGACGGTCGCTCCGAACGCGGCCAGCGCAGAACCGACGAGGAACGCGATCGCGAAGGTGGTCTGGATGTTGATGCCGAGCGCCGAGGTCATCTGACGGTCGTCGACACCGGCGCGGATGACGAGCCCGGTCTTCGTTCGATGCAGCCACAGCCACAGCACGATCCCGACTGCGATGCCGAGGCCGAGCATCGAGAGGCGGGCGAGCGAGTAGCTGACACCCGCCACGTGAAGGTCGACCAGCTGGTTCGTCCAGCCGGGCCACGAGATGCTGACGGCGTTGCCCCCGAACTGCTGCGTGCCCGCGGGAACCGTGCGCGGGAAGTGCGCGATCACCTGATCGGCGACGATCACGGAGACCGCGATCGTGATCAGCGCCTGGCGAAGATCCTGCCCCTGGTTCCAGCGCAGGAGAAGCTGCTGTACGGCGAGGCCGAAAACGCCGATGCAGACCATCGCGATCAGCCACGGCACCACCCATTCGATCGTGTTCACCTCGCCCGACTGGAGGCCGAAGCCCGACCCGGTCATGCGCTGCTGAACCTCGTAGGCGATGTAGCCGCCCAGGAGATAGAAGGCTCCGTGCGCCATGTTGACGACGCGCATGAGACCGAAGATGAGCGAGAAGCCGCTCGCGACGATGAACAGCAGGCCCGCGAATGTGAGCCCGTCGAGGATCGTCGAGATGAACGCATTCGGGTCGTCGATTGCCGAGCCGAAGTTGGTCGTCCTCCAGTCGCCGCCGCTGCCGAACTCGCCTGGCGGCTTGGCGATCACGAGCACGTACAGGATCGAGAACACGACCAGCAATACCGCAGCTATCCGCGGCACGGTTCCCCCGACGCCCCAGGCGCTGACTCGCTCCCTCACAGGCTGCGCGAACCTACCAATCCACCGATCCAGTTTCAACGCGCACTCGATATCGACTACCGGTGCGGGCTAGCCGCGCTCCCAGGCCAGCCCGGCGGCCAGAGCCACCTCGTCCCGGGGTGCGATCAGCTGCATGTTCCCGATCGCGAGCCCGGCCCAGCCCGTGAGGTTCACCCAGCGCAGGAACGAGGTCAGCGGCAGCCGTACCTCGAGCTCGTCCGCGTCCTCGAGCGGCAGCTCGATCGCGTAGCACGGGCTGACGTAGAGGTCCACCTCCGGCTCGTAACGTCGCCACGTCTCGATCGCGTTAAAGGCGGCCTCGATCTCCTCCGGCCGCGCACGTTGCGCCGCTTCGAGCTTCTTTCTCATGACGTCGCCGTACTCGCCGGCGCGGGTTGGGAAGGTCGCCGCGTGGGACTGCAACGCCTCGTGCTGGAACTGCGGCCACGTGTTCGCGGACGGCTCCGGGATGCGTGCTTCGATCACACGTGCGCCGAGCCGCTCGAGGTCGACGACCCAGTCCGAAGCGGCGTCGCTCGTCTCGATCTCGCGACCGTCACCGATCCCCGGCGGCTGGCGCAGCAGGCCGACGGTGAGACCCGCGATTCGCGGCTCGGGCACCGGGCGCTCCGCGAGCAACGACCACATCAACGCCACGTCCTCGACGCTCCGCGCCATCGGTCCGACCGTGTCGAGCGTGGGGCAGAGCGGAAACACGCCCTCCGTGGGGATGAGCCCCCACTGCGACTTCAGTCCGACGACACCGCACGCTGCGGCCGGAAGCCGGACCGAGCACCCGGTGTCCGTGCCGAGCGCGAGGTCGCAGAGGCCGGCGGTGAGCGCCGCCGCCGAGCCGCTCGAGGAACCTCCCGTCGTCAGTCCGGGACGGGTCGGGTTCCTGGCACATGCCATGCCACTGGTTGTCTCCGAGCACGCCCCAGGCGAACTCCGTGAGGTTGGTCTTGCCCACGAGCACCGCCCCGGCGTCGAGCAGACGCTGCACGGCGACCGCCGTCCGTTTCGGGACGTAGTCGGCGTAGATGCCCGAGCCGTAGGTCGTACGGACGCCCGCTGTGTCGAAGAGGTCCTTGACGCCGAGCGTCCGACCGGACAGCGGGCCGGCTTTCGGCTCCCCGGGCTCGACGCGGGTGATGAACGCGTTCCAGGGGTCGTCGGTCACGACGGCACGAGAGCGACGCACTCGATCTCGACCTTCGCACCATCCACGGCCAGCCGCGGCACCTCGACGAGCGTGCTCGCCGGGCGCGCAGCGCCGAAGACCTCCTGTCGAATCGGATTGATCCGCGGCCGGTCGTCGACGTCCGTGAGGAAGACGGTGACCTTCACGACGTCGGTGAATCCGCAGCCGGCAGCGGCCAGGACGTCGGCCATGTTCCGGAAGACCTGCCTCGTCTGCTCGACGACGTCGTCTCCGCCCACGAGACGTCCGTCACCGTCGACCGCGACGATGCCGGAGACGAAGAGCAACTGACCCGCTCGCACAGCGTCGGTGAAGTGGGAGATCGGCTCGGCCTGGCCGTCGACCCGGATCTCCTCGCGTTTCATCCCGCGCCCTTCTGCAGATCGCTGAGCTTGATCCTGGGGCTGATGCGCTCGGGGTCGACCGGAAGCTCGAGGAGCGCCGGCCTTCCGGACGCCAGCGCCCGCTCGAACGCGGCTTCGAAGTCCTCGGTGCGTTCGACGCGCTCTCCGAAGCCGCCGTACGCCTGCGCGAGCGCGGGGAAGTCGGGGCTCTCGAGGCTCGTCCCGACCACCCGCCCCGGAAACAGCCGCTCCTGGTGCATCCGGATCGTCGCGTACATGCCGTTGTTGACGAGCAGCACGAGGATCGGAAGCTCGTACTGCACCGCGGTGGCGAATTCGGGCGAGCTCATCACGAAGTCGCCGTCGCCGGTGAAGCACACGACGATCCGGTCGTGATGGACGAGCTTCGCGGCGACGCCAGCAGCGATCCCGTACCCCATCGAGCCGCTGCGTGGGCACACCTGCGTTCCGTAGTGCGTGAACTCGGCGAAGCGGTGCGCCCAGACCGTGAAGTTGCCGGCCCCGCAGGTCTGGATCGTGTCCGCCGGCAAGCGTCCGCGGAGGAAGGCCATGATCTCGCCCAGGTCGACCGGCCCTTCCATCGGCTCGTGGCGCAGGTTCGCCTCGTAGTCGGCTCGCGCACTATCGGTCCAGTCGCGCCAGCGCGGCTCCACCGGCTCGAGCGCCCGCAACGCGCGCGCGAACTCGGGAAGCGTGGACACGATCGGCACATCGGGCTGGTACACGAAGCCGAGCTCGGCGGGATCGGGATGGACGTGCACGAGCGCCTGTCGAGGCGAAGGAACGTCGAGCAGTGTGTAGCGCTTCGTGGGAACCTCGCCGAGCCGGCCGCCAACGGCGAGGACGACGTCCGCGTCCCGCAGGCGTGCGGCGAGCGCGTCGTCCATGGCGACTCCGAGAACGCCGGAGTAGCTCGGGGAGTGGTTGTCGACGAAGTCCTGGCACCGGAACGCGCACGCAACCGGCAGCGCACTCGCCTCGCAGAAAGCCAGCACGTCCTCGCCGGTCTGCTGCGTCCAGCCGCCCTCGCCGACGACGACGAGCGGCCGTTCGGCAGCCTCCAGGAGCTCGCGCACCTCCGCGAGGTCGCTCTCGCGCGGTGCGGCCTGACCGATTCGCACCGTCGCGCCGTCAGGAGTGTCGGTCCATCTCGGCGAGGACGTCTTCGGGTAGCGCGAGCACCACGGGCCCCGGCCGGCCCGAGAGGGCCAGCATGAACGCGCGCGCGACGTGCTCGGGGATGCGAGCCGCGCTGTCCACGTGCCAGGCGGCCTTGGCGATACCGCCGAAGACGCGCGTGTAGTCGAGCTCCTGCCACGCCTCCCGCCCTTGCACCCCGCGTGGAACGTGGCCGGCGAACAGGATCATCGGCGTCGAGTCCTGCCGCGCCGTGTGAACGCCCACGGCGGCCTGCGTCGCTCCGGGACCCCGTGTCACGAGGCAGATTCCCGGCCGCCCCGTGAGCTTGCCGTACGCCTCTGCTGCGTTCGCGGCGCCTTGCTCATGTCGGCAGGAGACCAGCCTGATCGGGGAGTCGTAGAGCGCGTCGAGGACAGGCAGGAAGCTCTCGCCGGGCAGGCAGAACGCGAGGTCGGCGCCGTTCAGCTCGAGCTGGTCGACGAGGATCCGGCCGCCGCTTCTCACAGCTCGAGCGGCTCCTCGAGCAGGATCGTCGCGCGCTGGAGCTTCGGCTTCTCCTCGTCGGCGGGATCGAGGTAGCGGATGCTCCGCTTCCCTCGCCACCGAGCCGGGAGGAGCAGTACACGAACGAAGGCGGTGTCCTCGTTGGGCGAGGCTGCGGCGAGCACAGGCTGGTCGATGTCCTCGAACCACGCCTGATTCTCTTCGAAGGTCTGCGTGCCAGCAGACGTCTCGATGCTCAGCGAGCCGAAGAGCAGCCGCCGTATCCCGGGTCCCGGGTGCACGTGTCGATGGGCGATTCCGCCGGGCGGGAAGTCCACCCGGTCGCAGCGCACGATCCAGTCGGTCGCATCGTCGAGCTCGACGTCGACTGACAGGGCGGCATCCGTACCCTCGTCCGCGAGCTCCCACACGATCGCGGGCACCTCCAAGCGAGTCGTGCCGTGATGAGCCTCGTTCCGCACCAGGTCGTAGACGACACGAGACCCCGGATCCGTCTCGACACCCTGGGGTCGCTCGTACAAGGCGAACCTCAATGGAAGTACTGGCCGCCGTCGATGACCATCGTCTGGCCGGTGATGAAGTCCGCGCCTGGAGAGCAGAGGAAGACCACCGCGCCGGCCACGTCCTCCGGCACCTGATCGCGCTGAATCGTCCGCGCGGAGACGGAGGCGTCGCGCAGCTTCTCGACGACCTCGGGATGTGCCTTCACACCGTCCGACATCGTGAACCCGGGTGCCACGCAGTTCACGTGGATCGAGTCCTTCCCGAGCTCCTTCGCGAGGGCGCGGGTGAAGGCGACGATCGCGCCCTTGCTCGTGACGTAGTGGAGGAGGAAGGGGACCCCGCGGAAGGGCGTCCCCGAGGAGATGTTCACGATCTTGCCGCCGCCCTGCTCGCGCATGACGGGGACGACGGCACGGCATGTGAGGAACATCGACGCAACGTTGACATCCATCACCCGTCGCCACTCCCTGAGCGGGATCTCGGTGAATGGGCGCATCGCGAGCGACGCGTACAGGCCGGCGTTGTTCACGAGGACGTCGACGCGGCCGTGGCGACTCAGGGTCTCTGCGGTCATGTGGGCGACGTCCTCCTCGGACGAGACATCGGCACGAATGCCGTCGTTCGGGGGCTCGAGGTCGGCCACTACGACATGTGCTCCCTCTTCCCCGAGGCGATTCGCGATGGCCCGGCCGATGCCCTGGGCGCCGCCGGTGACGATCGCGACCTTCCCTTCGAGCTGACCCATCAGTCGAGCGGCGAGAACGAGGTGGGGACGAGGATCCTGTTCTGCTGCGTATGCATCAGCGGCTGCACCTTGCGGAGGAATTCCTGCCAGCGCTCGTCGGCCTGGAGCCGGCCGCGCTTCTCCTCGCGCTCGGCGAACGAGTCGTACCGCCAGAGCGTCGTGTACGTGGAGAGCGCCCCGATGTCGGTCGTGAATGCACCGACCAGTCCGCCGAGGATCTCCTCCTGGAGCAGGATCCCCTCGGATTCGTAGAGCGAAACGAGCTCCAGCAGCTTCCCGGTGTAGACGTGGTAGTCGCGCTGCTCGACGATCACTAGGGACAGGCCCCTTGGGCTCGCCCATGCCGCCGAGCGCCCAGTACTTGAGCTCGAGCCACTCGTCGATGCCGTAGGAGGAGCCCTCACGCCCGATGCCCGACTCCTTCACGCCGCCGAACGGCGCCACCTCGGTCGAGATCAGACCGGTGTTGACGCCGAGGATCCCGTACTCGAGCGCCTCTCCCACGCGCGTGACGCGAGCGAGCCCCTGCGAGTAGAAGTAGGCGGCGAGCCCGTACGGCGTGTCGTTGGCGATCCTGATGGCCTCCTCGTCTGTCGAGAAGCGGGCGATCCCTGCCACCGGGCCGAAGGTCTCCTCGCAGCTCATCGCCATGTCGCCCGTGACGTCGACGAGGACGGAAGGCTCGAAGAACTGGCCTTCGATCCGGCTGCCGCCCAGAATCGCCTGCGCGCCGCCGTCGAGCGCATTCGCGACGTGACGCTCGACCTTCTCGACCGCCGGCTCGTCGATGAGCGGGCCCACGTTCACACCGGCCGTGAAGCCGTCAGCGACCTTGAGCTCGGCGACTGCGTCCGTGAAGCGCTCGAGGAATGCGCCGTAGATCCCCTCCTGGACGAGCATGCGATTCGCGGAGATGCAGGTCTGGCCCGAGTTCCTGAACTTGCAGACGATCGCGCCGGCGACCGCCCCCTCGACATCGGCGTCGTCGAAGACGATGAACGGCGCGTTGCCGCCCAGTTCGAGCGAGACCTTCTTCAGCCCTGCGGCGCACTGCTTCATGAGCAACTTTCCGACCTCGGTGGAGCCCGTGAAGCCGAGCTTGCGCACGGCCGGATTCGACGTCAGCTCCCCGCCGATGAGCGGCGCGTCCTCTGCGGCGCCCGTCACGATCGACAGCACTCCGGGTGGCAGCCCGGCCTCTTGCGCGAGTGCAGCGATCGCCAGCGCGGAGAGCGGTGTCTGTTCGGCAGGCTTCAAGACCATCGTGCAGCCGGACGCGAGGGCAGGTGCTGACTTGCGGGTCACCATCGCCGACGGGAAGTTCCACGGCGTGATCCCGGCCGTGACGCCGACTGCCTCCTTCGTAACCAGGACCCGCTTGTCCGGCCACGGCGTCGGGACCGTGTCGCCGTAGACGCGCTTCGCCTCCTCGCCGAACCACTCGTAGAACGATGCGGCGTAGGCGATCTCGGCCTTCGCTTCGGCGAGCGGCTTCCCCTGCTCGGTGACCATCAGGCGGGCGAGGTCGTCCTCGTTCTCGAGCATGAGGTCGGAGAGGCGCCGGAGGATGCGCGCTCGCTCCTTCGCCGGGCGACGCTTCCATGCGGGCAGTGCTCGCTCGGCGGCGGCGAGCGCCCGGCGAGTCTCGGCGACGCCCATGCGCGGCACGTCCGCGATCGTCTCGCCCGTGGCGGGATTGGTCACCGGGAAGGTCGCGCCGGAGTCCGCGTCGACCCACTTTCCGTCGACGTAAGCCTGCCGGCGGAGGAGAGCGGGCTCGACCACGGTCACGTGGCGAACGATAATCGAGCGGATGGAAGCGCAGTTCGTCCGACTCGACGCGGTGCGCGCATTCGAGCTCGCGGCAGGTGTCGGCGGGCAGCCGCTCTTCGGAGACGGAGCGATGCTGAACCTGATCCGCTTCGAGCCGGGTGCGACGGTGCCGCTGCACAGCCACCCTCACGAGCAGCTCGGGATCGTGCTCGAAGGGATGCAGGCGCTCGTGGTAGACGGCGTCCCGCACGAGCTCGGCCCGCTGGAGGCGTACGCTCTTCCCGGAGGCGTCGAGCACTCGGCGTACTGCGGCCCCGGGGGCGCGCTCGTGCTCGATGTCTTCTGTCCGGTGCGCGAGGACTACCGCGACCGCTGGGGGACCCTGGAGACGGGGTCAACCTGAAGCCTTACCCCGGACGTGCGGCGGAGTCAGGCCAACCGACAATCAGGGGCAGGCAGTGGGGTCAGGCTCAAGCCTGACCCCGTTCCTGAGGTTTAGACGCCGGCCGGCACGCCGGCGATCGCCTCCGTCACCTCCGCGCACGTCGTCACGGTCGAGACGTTCTGGAGCGCGAAGTTGATCGACGCGTTGTGCCAGTCCGCGTTCATCGTCGAGCACCCGTCCTCGGGCACGACCATGAAAAAGCCCTGGTCGGCCCCGGTGCGCGCCGTGTGCTCGACGGACATGTTCGTCCAGGCGCCGGTGACGATGACCGTGTCCCGGCCAAGGCCGTGGAGCAGCGTCTCGAGCTTCGTGCCGTGCCACGCGCTCATCCGCATCTTCTCGACGACGAAGTCTCCATCCTGCGCCTCGAGCCCATCGGCTGGCGCCGCGCCCCAGGTCCCGCGCACGAGCGCATTCGTGTCCTTGACGCCTTGGTAGAGCCCCGCGTTCAGCTTCAGGCCGGGCGAGCCGTCTTCCACGATGTACCAGACGTGGATCACCGGGATCCCCTTGGTCCTGCAGGTCTCCGCGAGCGCTTTCACGTTCTCGACCACGTTCTGCTCCTTCGCGTGCTCTGGCGCGCCGGTGTCCGCGAAGGCGCCGCTTTCGATCATCACGTCGTTTTGCAGATCCTGGATGATCAGCGCGCACCGCGCCGGATCCAGGGTCAAGGCCTCGTCGTTCATTCGCGTCCTCCTTTCAGCCCATGTAGGGCTCGTGCCGCGGCCCGACGAGCACGCGGATCGCATACAGCGACGTCGAGCTCGGGATGTACACGGTTCGCCAGTCCTCGCCGCCCCACGTCAGGTTGCCCGTGTTCTCGGGCACCTTGATCGTCCCGAGGTGCTCGCCGGCGACCGAGATGATCCAGATGCCACCCGGGCCGGTGACCCAGATGTTGCCCCGCTCGTCGCACTTCATCCCGTCCGGGATCCCCTCTTCGATCACGCCGGAGCCCACGCCTTCGAAGAACAGGCGGCCGTTCGAGATCGTGCCGTCGGGCGCCGCGCCGTAGACCTTGATGTTCGCCCCGGGCGTGTCGTTGATGTAGAAGAGCGACTCGTCCGGCGAGAAGCAGATCCCGTTCGGCATCTCGAACTCGTCCCGACCGATCATGAGCTCCGGGTCACCGCCTCCCGGCGCAATGCGGTAGACGCCCTGGAAGCCGAGCCGCCGCTTGCGCGGGTGGCCGAAGCCGGGCATGCGCCCATACCAGGGATCCGAGAAGAAGATCGCGCCGCTCGAATGGACGCAGACGTCGTTCGGGCTGTTCAGCTCCTCGCCTTCGAACTCCTGGGCGATGATCTCACGCGTCCCGTCCGGGCGCTCGCGAATCAACGAGCTCGTGACGTGCTCGCAGACGAGCAGGTTGAGGTCGGCGTCGTAGGTCATCCCGTTGCACTTGTTCGCGAAGTTCCGGACCTCGACGACCTTCCCGTCCGGCGTGTACTTGCGCCTGACGTCGCCGGGCATGTCCGAGAAGAGGAGGTAGTGCTCCTTCGGATGCCAGATCGGCCCTTCCGTGAACGTGAAGCCGGTCGCGAGCTTCTCGACCTGCGCTCCTTCCTCGACGAGCTCGTAGATCGCGTCCGACTTTGCCTCGATGCCTAGGCCGGTTTCGGTGCTCGTCACCGAGCCCCCTTTCATCAGGGAATGTCGACGCGACTCTAATACGCGTGGCGCCGACGAACAATCGACGATCGAGCGTGCTGCGCCGTTCGCTAGGCGACGACGCGGAAGGTAAGGCTGGTTCGCGGACCGTGTTCCTGTACGCCGACCTTCTCGAGCTGGAGGTTCTCCCCCACCTCGTCCTCGAAAAGCCGGAGCCCGGAGCCCACGAGCACCGGCATGACGTCGATGTGAAGCTCGTCGACCAGACCGGCGCGCAGGAGTTGTCGAGCGACGTCGATGCCACCCACAACCTGCACGGCCTTGTCCCCGGCAGCGGCTCTGGCCTGCTCGACGGCGGACTCCACGCCGTCGGTAACGAACGTGAACGTCAGGTGCTCGTCTTGCCTCGGAGGAACGACCGGCGGGTGATGGGTCAGCACGAAGATGGGGACCTGAAACTCGTAGCGGCCGACGTACGAGTCGGGATCCGCCATCTCGAAAGCCCTCTTGCCCATCACGACCGCCCCGGTCTCCGCGATGAGGGCGTTCATGAAGTCGCTGCCGCGGAGCGCGTCGAGGTCCGGGTAGAGGCGGGCGGCGCTCCCGCTGCGGTCGGCGACGAACCCGTCCAGTGAGGTGGTCATGCCGACGATCACCTTTGCCATCTCGTCCTCGCCTTCGTTCGTGAATCCGGAACGCGACGGGCGTTGCGACCTCGACTCACTCCACCTCGACGTGGATGCGCTTCTTCGCGTCCTTGAGGAAGCCGCCCTCGCGGCGCGCCCGCACCGCCAGGATCTCCGAGAGGATCGAGAGCGCGGTCTCCTCCTGCGTGTCCGCCCCGATGTCGAGCCCGCACGGGCCCATGATCCGATCGAGCTCGGCCTCCGCGACCCCCGCCTCGAGCAGCCGTTCCCGCCGGCGCTCCTGATTGCGCCGTGAGCCCAACGCGCCGATATAGAACGCCTCCGTCGCGAGCGCGCCGGCCAGCGCAGGCTCGTCGAACTTGTCGTCGTGGGTGAGGACGACGATCGCCGTCTGGTGGTCGGGCTCGACCTGCGAGAAAGCGTCGTCCGGCCACGCCACGATCAGCTCGTCGGCAGAGGGGATGCGCTCAGCGGTCGCGAACTTCGCCCGCGCGTCGGCGACGATGACCTTCCACCCGAGGAGCTTCGCCCCACGGCAGAGTGCCTCTGCGGTATCCACCGCGCCATAGACGAAGAGGCGCGGCGGCGGGCCGTACCACTCGACGAAGACCTTCGTCCCGTCCTCGAGTGCGAGGAGCGTGTTCCGCCCGCGCCGGATCAGCTCGTCGAACTGGGCGGACGCCTCCTCGGGCGCATCTCCCTCGCGCTCGCCGGACTCGAGCACGAGCAGCTTCGAGCCGACTCCGGCGCCTTCGACGACCGTGAAGAGGATCCCGCGCTCTCCGGAGCCGTTCAAGGCTGCGAGTCGCTCGATCAACGTCACTCGACCCTCTCGACGAACACGTCGATCTCGCCGCCGCAGGGCAGGCCGACGCTCCAGGCGAGGTCGTCGTCGATCCCGTAGGTCAGGAACTTCGGCTCGCCGGACTCGAACACCGACTGGGCGTTCTCGTACACGTCGCTCTCGACGCAACCGCCGGACACCGAGCCGCACATCTTCCCGGACTCGGAGATCGCCAGACTGGCGCCGAGCGGTCTCGGGGCCGAGCGTCGCGTGCCGACGACCGTCGCAACCACCACCTTCTCGCCGGCCTGACGCCAGCGCTCCACCTCGGGCAGGATCTCTTTCACGCGGCATGCCTCCTTTCGATGCCGGCGAGCACGGCCGCCAGCTCTTCGAGACTCCTGAGATTATGGCCAGGGAGGAATCGGTCGACGAAGGGCAGCGCGCAGCGCATGCCCCCCGCGAGCGGCTGGTACTCTGGATTTCCCTTCAAGGGGTTCACCCACACCACCGCGTAGGCGGCACGTGCGAGCTTCGCCATCTCCCGTTCGAGGAGGCCGGGATCGTCGCGCTCCCAGCCGTCGGAGACGATCACCACGACTGCTCCCCGCGACAGCGCTCGCTTTCCGTACACGGCGTTGAACTCCGCGAGAGAAGTCCCGATCCGTGTTCCACTCCCCCAGTCGACCGCGGTCACTGTCGCGCGGGCGAGAGCCGCCTCGGGATCCCGAGTAGCGAGATCCGGGGTGAGCCGGGTCAGTCGCGTTCCGAACCCGAACGCCTCGACGCCTCGGCCAGATCCCACGACCGAGTGGAGAAACAGGAGCAGCGCGCGCGAGTACGCGTCCATCGAGCCGGAGACGTCGCAGAGGACGACCAGCTTGCGGGGGACCACTTTGCGCGCGCGCCACGCGGGCTCGACGGGATCGCCGCCGGTCCGCAGCGAGCGGCGGACGAGCCGGCGCATGTCGATCCGGTCGCCGCGCGGGTCGGGAGCCCGGCGCCTCGACGAGCGCCGCGGCCTGGTGCGCGCGATCGCCGCCATCAGCGCGCGGCAGCGCTCGAACTCCTCGGGTGTCATCTCGGCGAAGTCCTTCTCTCGCAGGAGCTCGTGCTCCGAGGCACCGAGCTCGATCGGGTCGTCCCCCGGCTCGGGCTCGGCCTCGTCAGCGCCCGTGGTCAGCGATCCCTGCACGAGCCGGTCGGCGTGCTCGCGCTGGTGCTTCTGGCGCACGAGCGGGGCGAGCGGGCCGCGCAGGAACCAGGCGGCGAAGGCGCGGTCGAAGAGCTCCAGGTCGTCGTGTCGCGAGACGAGGGTTTGCCGCAGCGCGAAGTAGACGTCCTCCTGGCGCCTGAGGTCGACCGCACCGAGGCTGCGGAGCGCGTCGAGCACGCGGCCGGGCCCGACCTCGATTCCCACCTCGCGGAGCACGCGGCCGAACGTGACCACGTGCCGGACGATCGCCGTGCCGTCCACTAGCTAGGCACAAGCTCAGAATCCGCTCGCGCGGATTCCGAGCGCGCAAGACTCCCTGAAGCGCGGCCGCATGGCGGCCGCGGCCGTTGCGGTCTCATTGCAGGCACTAACTTCCCGCCGTCGCGCGGGCCTCTTCGATGAGGCTGGCGAGCGTCTCGTCGCGCACGGCCTCGATGTCCTCGCGGTACTTGAGAACCGAGCCCAGCGTCTGCTCGACCACCTCCGCGTCGATCTCCTCGCGGCCGAGCGCAGCGAGCGCCTGCCCCCAGTCGATCGTCTCGGCGACACCCGGAGGCTTCGCCAGATCGAGCCCGCGGAGCCCGCGGACGAACGCAGCCGCCTCCTCCGCGAGCCGTTCCGAGATTCCGGGAACCCGCAGCCGCACGATCTCGACTTCCCGTTCGAGCGAGGGGTGGCCGATCCAGTGGAAGAGCGCGCGCCGCTTGAGCGCATCGTGCAGCTCTCTCGTCCGGTTCGACGTGAGGACGACCGCGGGTATGCGGCGTGCGCGGATGGTTCCGAGCTCCGGGATGGTGATCTGGAAGTCCGAGAGGATCTCCAGTAAGAACGCCTCGAACTCCTCGTCCGCGCGGTCGACCTCGTCGATCAGGAGCACGACTTGCTCGTCCGAGTCGATCGCCTCCAGCAGCGGACGCCGAATGAGGAACTCGGGCCCGAAGAGCTCGTCCTCGGAGACAGTCCCCTCCTGCGCGGCGCGGATGTGGAGCAGCTGCCGCGGGTAGTTCCACTCGTAGACGGCGTGCGAGACGTCGAGGCCCTCGTAGCACTGGAGCCGGATCAGCCGGGCCGAGAGAGCGGTCGCGAGCGCCTTTGCCGCCTCGGTCTTGCCCACGCCCGCCTCGCCTTCGAGCAGGAGCGGTTTCTCGAGCGCGAGTGAGAGGAAGAGCGCCGTCGAAAGGCCGCGATCGGGAAGGTAGTCGGCTTTCCGAAGCGCTTCTTCGAGCTCGTCGATGGTGCGGAAGCTCACAGCCGGAGCGTACACCGGCGCTTTCCGAAGCTCGCGTCTGATCGAGAATCGATCACTTGTGCCGGCACCCCCCGGCACGTTTAGACTCGCCCCACGGGTCAATCGCGATGCGGGGGTGTCTATGGCGACAGCGACGGTGGCACGCGGAGCGGAGACGGAGGTACTCAGCCCGGCCTCGGAGGACGAGGCGATCGCCGCGTTCGGAGACGGCGCGGGCGTAACGATTCTGGCCGGCGGCACGATCGTCGTCCCGGAGATCACGTACGGCTATCTGAAGCCGAACCGCGTGCTCATGCTCGGGAACGCAGGGCTGGCGGGAGTCGCACGAGACGGCTCGCGCACGACGATCGGCGCGATGACCTCGGTTCAGGATCTCGTCGAACTGGATGCGCCACTCGGTCCGTGCGCGGCGCATGTCGCCGATCGCGAGATCCGCGCGCAGGCGACCGTCGGCGGAAATCTCTGCGCTCCCGTCGGTCGCGACGCCCCCCGGGGCGACCTGCAGGCGGCGTTCCTTGCGCTCGACGCGCAGGTCCGCTCCGCGGGCGCGGGCGGGGAGCGCACCGACTCCGTCGAGGACTTTCTCGCAGATAGGGACGGCAGGCTCGTGCTCGACGTCAGCTTCGACCAGCCGGCTGCGGGCGGGTTCGCCCGGCTCGACCGTCCTCATACGCACGACTATTCGGCGCTCACCGTCTGCGCCGCTCGCGGAGCTGACGGGACGACACGCATCGCCGTCGCCGGCGTGGACGGCCCGGCCGTCCGGCTCCCCTCCGCAGAGGCGGAGGCGGACGACGCTGGGGCGGCGGGGAAGGCTGCACTCGCAGACGTGACCTTCGCGGACGACGCGCTCGCCTCGGCGTGGTACCGCGAGCGTACGCTGCCCGTGCTGATCGGACGGGCCCTCGGCGACCTCCAGGAGGACGCATGAGACTCACCGTGAACGGCGTCGAGCACGAGCTCGTCAGCCCGCCTCTGACGCCGCTCCTCTACGTGCTCCGCGAGGAGCTCGGGATCACGAGCCCGAAGGCCGGCTGCCAGCAGGGCGGCTGCGGGTCCTGCACCGTCCTCGTCAGCGGCGAGCCGCGGCGCTCGTGCCTGCTGCCCACCGCCGCGCTCGACGGCGCGGAGATCACGACTCTCGAAGGTCTCGGCTCGCCCGAGGAGCTCTCTCCGATCCAGACCGCGTTCCACGAACACTACGCCGCCCAGTGCGGCTTCTGCACCTCCGGCATGGTGATCGCGGCCCACGCGTATCTCGAGGGCGGCGGCGGCTCCGAGCGCGAGTCGATCCAGGACGCTCTCGCGGGTCACATCTGTCGCTGCACCGGCTACGTGAAGATCATCGACGCCGTCTCTGCGGCGGCAGGCGGGGATGTCACGTCGAGCCAGCGGTGGCTCCCACAACCGGGCGAGGAAGCGCCCGTCGAGGTTCCGGGGGCACCGGCATGAAGGCCGTCGGCGCACGACTTCCCCGCTACGACGGCGTCGCGCACGTCACCGGCCGGACGACGTTCGTCGACGACGTGCGAGTTCCCGGAACGCTCTGGGTCAAGGCGCTTCGCTCCCCGGCCCACAATGCCGGCATCAAGCGCCTCGACGTCTCGAAGGCAGAGGCGATGGAGGGCGTCCACGCGATCATCACCTGGGAGGACGTGCCGCTCCTCGAGTACGGGCACCTCTCGGCTCTCGGCATCCCCGCCGACGAGCCGCTGCTCGCGAAGGACGAAGTCCGTTACAAGGGCCAGCCGATCGCGATCGTCGCGGCCGACGACGAGGTAACTGCACAAGCGGGTGCCGACGCGATCGAGCTCGAGCTTTCCGAGAAGCCCGCGCTCTTCGACGTCCGCAAGGCGTTCGACTCGGATGCGCCGGTCGTCCACGAGTGGGGCAACTGGTACCCGCACTTCGAGGAGGAGATGGATCGCCGCCAGATCCGCAAGGGCTCCATCCAGGAGGCGTTCGACAAGGCGGACGTGATCGTGCAGGGCGTCTACCGACCTGCAGCCATCGAGCACGTCCCGGTCGAGACACAGGTGTGCCAGGTCGTGCCCGAGGCGGACGGGCGGCTGACGATCTACTCCTGCACGCAGGCGCTCTACTTCTCGATGGGTGTCGTGGCCGCGCACCTGCAGGTGCCGCTGAACCGGCTGAAGTTCGTCGGCGGAACCGTCGGCGGCGGCTTCGGCGGCAAGGTCGACACCGCGACCGAGACGATGTGCTCGCTGCTCTCGCTCAAGAGCGGGAAGCCGGTGAAGTGGCGCTGGACGCGCGAAGAGGAGTTCCTCTGCTCGTCGACCCGGGCGCCGTGGCACATGGAGATCGCGGACGCCGTGACGAAGGACGGCTGGATCCTCGGCCGCAAGATGCTGACGCTGCACGACTCCGGTGCGTACTCGCGTTTCTCCCCGTATGGCCTGACGAAGCACAGCTTCCACCACACGGGCGCGTACACGATCCCGCACCTCGAGTTCGACGGCTACTGCGTCTACACGAACCGTGTGCCGACGACCGCGATGCGCGGGTTCGGCGTCACCTCCGTCTCGTTCGCGGTCGAGACGCACATGAGCCGCATCGCCAAGGAGCTCGGGCTCGATCCCTTCGAGATCCGGCTCAAGAACGCGAACCGGATCGGCGACACGTCGCCGAACGGCGTCGTCTACACCGACCCCTCGACCGTTCCCACCATCCTCGCGGTGGCGGACGAGCTCGGGCACGAGCTCCCCGCCGACTATCGCACGATGTCGAGCGAGCCCCGCTCGGCTGAATGGCTGCCCGAGCACTTGGTGGCCCAGCTCGGAAACCCGGAGGAGCACTGATGGCCAAGCACCGAGGACGCGGGATCTCCGCGATCGAGTACCCGACCGGGATGAACCAGAACGGCGACCCGTCGCAGGCCTGGATCAAGATGAAGCCGGACGGGCGGGTCGACGTCTTCTCGGGCACGGCGGACATCGGCAACGGCTCGAAGACGATCCAGTCGCAGATCGTCGCCGACACGCTCGGCGTCCCCTACGACTGGGTCACCTACGACAACTCGAACACCGACTCGTCGCCCGTCTGCACGGGGACGTTCGCGTCGCGGGCGACCTTCGTCGCGGGCATGGCGGTCAAGAAGGCCGCCGACAGCGCGCGCACGAAGCTCCTCGAGATCGCGGGCAAGGAGCTCGAGATCGACCCGTCCGACCTCGAGGTCGTGGATGGCGAGGTGATCGCGAAGGGCGCGCCGCAGAAGAAGATCTCGGTGCCCGACGTCGCGGTCGCTGCGACGTGGACGCACGGCGAGCTCATCACCGGCACGGGAGCGCACCTGAACCCGTACGCGCCCATCGTCGACGCCGAGACCGGCCGCGTCGAGCTGCCGCCCCACGCGGCGATCTCGTACGCCGCGTGCGCTGCGGAGGTCGAGGTCGACGACGAGACCGGAGACGTGCGCGTGACGCGCCTCGTCCAGTGCTACGACGTCGGCAAGGCCATCAACCCGACCCTCGTCGAGGGACAGATCGAGGGCGGCGCCGTGCAGGGGCTCGGGCTGGGCGTGCTCGAGAACTGCTACCCGTACTACCCGAGCGTCGAGAACCGCGGCGGCCAGTTCGGCTCCTACCTCGCGCCGGGCATGGAGGATCTCCCACAGGTCGACACGCTGATCATCGAGAACCCCTCGACGGGCGGCCCGTACGGCGCGAAGGGCATCGGCGAGATGGCGAACAACCCACAGCCGCCGGCGATCGCTGCCGCGGTCTACGACGCGATCGGCGTCTGGGTCACGGAGCTCCCGATCACGCCCGAGCGCGTGCTGCGGGCGCTGGACGCGAAGGCCGAGCCGACCCGCAAGGGCAAGGCGGTGATCTTCGACGAGGAACTCTCGGTGAACGCGGTCTCGGGCGGCGGGATGCGCTTCGAGGTGCCTGCCTGAGCTCGCCGTTTCGCTCCTGGAACGACGTGGAGCCCCACACCCTGTTCCCGGGCGTGGGGCTCCGCGCGATCGGCGGGGAGCAGGTGCTGCTCTGCCATGTGACCTACGAGCCGGGCACGACGGTCCGACGGCACTCGCACGAGACCGCGGAGCAGGTGATGTGGATCATCGAAGGTGATGTGACGATGACGGTGGGTGACGAGACGAAGAGTCTCGGCGCGGGGGATGTCGCGGTCGTGAATCCCGGAATCGAGCATGAGCTTCACTCGGACAACGGTTTGACGTTCATCGAGGCGCTCGCTCCGGTGCTGCGCGACCACGTTCCGGATGCGGAGCGCGATCTCGTACTGGGTGCGCAGGCTGACTCGCTCCACGCCGACCGGTAACGACCGGACGAATCAGCGGATGACCACGAATGTCTGGCCGCAGCCGCTCATCGCAGTCCGCGACGTCCAGGTATCCAGCCGGTTCTACGCGCAGATCCTCGGGGCTGAGAGCGCCCACGGGGGCGACGAGTACGAGCAGCTCGTCAGCGGCGGGGAACTCATCTTGCAGCTGCACCAGATCGACGTGGTAGACCACCACGGCCCCCTCGCGTCGAGTGACGTTCCTCTCGGCAACGGGACCTTGCTGTGGTTCGAGGTTGCGGACTTCGACGGGGCGGTGCGACGCGCAAGGAGCGTCGAAGCCCTGATCGAGCGCGATGTCCACGTGAACCCCAACGCCAAGCAGCAAGAGCTCTGGCTGCGCGATCCCGACGGGTACCTCGTCGTGCTAGCCGGTCCGTCGGAATACCGACCACGCCCGCCGGTGCGCAGGGAAAGCGTGACGGCCGGAGCGATCGATCCGACTGGGGGAAGGAAGGACGCTCTCGACGCGTTCCTGGAGACGAAGCGTCACGAGGGCTTCGAAATCGAGACGCACACGGATACCCATGCGATCGTCGTCGAGAGCGAGCAGCGAAAATCGCTCCTGGGCCAGTTGCGAGGGCGCCGCTCCGCCAACCGATACGTCGTGTCGGTCGACGAGCACGGTGAGGTGACGATGATCCCGGCAGAGCCGAAGCGAAGCTGACGAAGGGTCAGGCGAAGGCGATCGGGCCACGTCCTGCGTCGGACGTTCCTGAATTCAGGACGGTTCGGCGCGATGCTCACGGCGGAGGTCACGCAGCATCGCAACTCCGACCTTGGCGCTCGGCTTTGCCTCCGCGATCAGGAAGGCCGCACGCACGAGTTGAGACACGTTGCCCGCGCTCCACTCGAGGTCGCCCTGCTCGTTCGACCTCGGTTGCGCAACGCGACCGAGCTCGGAAAGCAAGGTGTGACGCGGGTTGGGATCGAGCAGCCAGGCGAGTGGGGCGGCCTTTTCCGGGAACGACTCGCAAAAGAGCTCGAGCGCCGCTATCGCGAACTGTCGATAGACGAGATCCTGGGCGCCCCGTGGCGTCCGAACTCGTCGGGCATACGAGAAACGAGCAGCCTGGCGGAGCGCCTCGTCCGAGAAGACGCGGGGACGACCGGGTGTCTTTCTGGAAGCAGACTCCGAAGTCATCGCATTAACGAATCGGCTTCCGGAAACATTTTCGACAGCCCTCGGACGGGCGGAACGCTCCGACCGCGCGCTCGGTATGGTCAGGGGGCATGCCACAGCTGAACGCCCTCGGGATCGTGACCTCGGACATGGCGAGGTCGATCACGTTCTACCGGCTGCTCGGGCTCGACGTGCCCGAGACCCCTGACGAGGGTCACGTCGACACGTTCCTGCCGAACGGCGTGCGCTTCATGCTCGACTCCGAGGAAACCGTCCGGAGCTTCAAGCCGGACTGGACGGCCGTGACGGGCAATCAGGTCGAGCTTGCACTCGAATGCGCGCGCCCCACGGAGGTCGACGAGGTCTACGCGCGAGTCGTGGCGGCCGGCTTCGACAGCGACAAGGCTCCGTGGGATGCTGCCTGGGGCCAGCGCTACGCGCAGCTTCGCGATCCGAACGGGGTTCCGGTCAGCCTGTACGCGCCCTTGTAGACCTGACGAGGAGGCCGCTCGTACGGAACCTCGTACGAGCGGAGGTCCCGCTACGCAACCGGAAACGCGATGTCGCACACCTCGTCGGTCGGTGAAGCCGCGTCGAAGTCGCCGAAGTAGACCTCCCGCGGCGAGCCCGCGACAGTTCGTCCCTGCGTGTCGATCCACTGCGCGACCGCGTCGTACGCCGACAGGATTTGTGGGTACTCGACCTGCGCCTTGATGATGCGGACGTACGCCTCCTTGTGGCCGGGCTCGCGGCGCGTCGGCGCGTCGTTCGACTCCTCGCGTGCGGCGCCTACCGGCACGCACACCTCCACCGGGCCGTCGCTGTCCTCGTTGACCTCTCCGTGGTAGACGACGAAAACGTCGCCCGCCCGCCCCCCGCGCTCCTCCGCGGACTCGACCAGCCGGTCGATCGCCTCGGGGAGCCACTGGGCCAGCTCCGGAACCCGGACGTGCCGTTGCTCGGTGAGGACGAGCTGCTCGGGCACCTCTCGTTCGCGGATCTCGTACATGTCGAAGCTCCTTTCTTCTCCTGCTAGCCGGATCCGGAGGTGGGCGGCGAGCTGGCGCTGGAAGCAGACACGACGCTCGACCGTCTCCCAGTACGACGCGATGAGCTCGGCCCGCTGCGTATCGGGTGCGGACACGATCTCCGCGACCCGGGAGAGCGGCATGTCGAGTCGTCTGAGCAACGCCACCAGACGAGCGGTCGCGAGCTGGCTCTCGCGGTACCGGCGGTAGCCGTTGTCCTCGTCGACGTGGGCAGGGGTCAGCACCCCGAGCCGGTCGTACAGCCGTAGAGCCTTCGGCGAGAGCCGTGACCGCCGCGCGAATACGCCGATGGAGAGCAGTGAGTCCACTGACTCGAGGGTAACGCTCGGACCTCTGTGCGCTCGAATGCTCATCCGTCTCCTCCGGGCCAGGCGCACTTGGCCTGGTTCGCCAACGGTACGGCCTGCCCATGGGGCAAGGTCAAGGCTTGCTGAGGAATGTCGTCTCGACCCTGTTTGCGGTCTTAGCCGCGGACTGGAGCGCGCACGGGGGCCTTGCTCTGGTCTTCTCCCGTCCACTGAAACAGCTCGACGATGTGCCGGTCGGGATCGAGGACGAAGACCTGTGTGACGCCGTCGCCTCGCGGCATGGGCCCGCCGAAGAGGGGGACGCCATGCTCGTCGAGACGCGCACAGGCTGACTCGAGATCGTCGACCGCGAAAGCGACGTGATGCGCGAGCCCGAGCTCGGCACCGGGTCCGGGCTGGGAGCCCCCGGCCCGGCTGGTCGTATCCTCCTCGGCGAGAAGGTGGATCTGGTCGTCGCCGCATTGAAACCAGGCACCGGCGAAGGTGAAGTTCGACGGCCGTGGGACTTCCTCCAGCCCGAGCGCCTCTGCGTAGAAGCGCCGCGAGAGGTCGAGGTCCGACACGACGAGCCCGACGTGCTGGATGCGCATCGGCATGACGCCTACCGTAACCTCGCGTCACTGCGAAAGGAGGCGCTAATGCCGCTGATCAGGGTCGAGCTCTTCGACTACCGCATGTCCGACGAGACGAGCGAGGCGCTCATCGAGAAGCTCACGGACGCGCTCTGCGAGGCCACGCATCCGGACCTGCGCGATCACACCTGGGTGATCGTCGAGGGTCATTCGCCGAAGAACTGGGGTCTCGGCGGCAAGCCGTGGCCGGTCGACGAGATGCCGCCGGCTCCGGGGTCGTAAGCGGATCAGGGGACCGCCTGCGCGGCGTCTACCCTCTTCGAGATGAGCCTGCTCGACCGCATCCGCCACGGCAGCTATGCGGCCGATCCCGCAACCGCGCGCGTCTCGCGGGTGGGTCGCAGCGTGAGCCTGGCGGAGGTAGCGGTGCGCACTTCGCAGGGCGAAGACGTGCTGTCAGCGGTGCGCGACTTCCTCGACCAGGTGAACCGAAGAGACGAAGGCGAGCTCACGGAGCTCATCCGTGCACGCCCGGAGCCGACGACGAGCCGGAAGGCGGACGCGCTCCTCGCCGCCGTGGCAGAGCACCTCGCGGCCGTCAAGGGCGTGCCGTGCCCGACCTGGGTGCGAGAGCCGGAGCGCTTCCTGGACTCGTTCTGGTTCGTCAGCGATGTTCCGGGCTTTCGGGCGACTGCGCTCGCCCAAACGCCGATGGCGCTGAAGCGACGAGGCATCTTCTGGCCGGCACGGTCGCTGGAGCGCGTCTGATGCAGCGCGCCGAGATCGTCGACCTTCTCACCGACCTCGGTGGCCGGCTGGCTGCGCGCGGGATCGAGGGAGAGATGTACGTCGTCGGTGGGGCGGCCATCGCCCTGGCGTTCGACGAGCGCCGCTCGACAAGCGATATCGACGCCGTGTTCGAGCCGAAGACGGTGATCTACGAGGTCGCGGAGAAGCTCGCCGAGGAACGCGGGCTTCCCGACGGATGGCTGAACGATGCGGTGAAGGGCTTCCTCACCGGTGCCGACCCCGAAGCGCCGCTCGTACTCGAGGTCGAGGGTCTGCGCGTGTCGACCGCCTCACCGCGGATCCTGCTGGCGATGAAGGTGCTCTCCCATCGCGTCGGGGAGGACGAGGAAGACGTCCGGCTCCTCGCTCGGGAGCTCGATCTCGACGGCGCCGTGGGGGTGCTGGCAATTGCGGAAGCGGTCTACGGCGACCGCCTCGACGTCGCCGCCCGGTTCTTCGTCGAGCAGCTGTTCGGCTCCTGACCGAGAACGTCGTTACCTAAGATCGGGGCAACCGAGCGAAGGAGCGATGCATGCCCGTGATCGAGGTCAAGCTCTACGATCGCCGTGTGACCGAGGAGTCCGTGCCGAAGATGATCGAGGCGCTGACCGACGCGCTGCACGAGTCGAGCGGCGCGGCGAAGGAGCACATCCATGTCATCATCCAGGGCGTCCAGCCGAGCCACTGGGGCCAGGGCGGCAAGCCCAGCACGTAGTCGCTAGGTCGAGCCGACGGGGACGGCGAGCTCGAGCTCGATCGCCGCTGCGCCAGGCTGCACGGCTTGCGTCTCCCGAGCGTGGAGCAGGGTCGTGCGGACGATCAGCTTCGCGCGGGCGAAGTTGTCGAGCTCGGTGGGAACCGGCCCGACGCGCTGCCCGAGCGCGTAGCCGGCGGCATTGCGCCCCATCGCCCGATACGACTCGAGCGTGTACAGCGGCGACATGCCGAAGAGCTCCAGGTTGTCGAGCGGCTCGAGATCCGCGCGGTGGATCACCGCGGTGCCCTTCGACTGGATTCCGAGCGCGATTCCCGAGCCGGAGATCCCGGCGCCGTCGTGCGCGATGAAGGCGACGTCGGCGACGCGCCGGACCCGGACGACTCGCGGCGTCGCTCCGCCGTCTCGGATCCCGCCGCAGATCGACTGCAGCACGTCCCTGTGGCTCAGATCGTTGATGGTCTTCCGGATCGTCCCCGCGAACGCCGGGCCGACCGCGACGACGACTTCGGCGGAGTCATCGCTTTGCGTCGCCTCTCCGCGCTCGACGACGACCGGCTCTCCCGCGTCGTCGCCTCCGAGGAGCTCGCCGGGGTCGACCACGTTCGGGAGCGACTGCAGGAGCTCCCAGCGCTCCCCCTCGAGCCGGTACCCCGTGCCGGGCCCCGTGTACACGTTCGGGTCGTTCACGGCGGAGTGGACGAGACCCGCGGCGTCGATCACCGCCGCGGTCTGGAGGTAGTCGGAAGAGACCCGCTGGCGCTGCATCGAGAGGACCGCCTCCGCGATCTCGCCGAACCCCCGCTGGTCGAGCGCGAGGGCGACGTCCAGACCGGAGACGCCGCGTGCCAGGAGCTCGTCGGCGGCTTCGACGTCGGCCGCTCGGTCGCGGTCGGGCATCTCGCTCGAGTCGTAGCCCGTCGTCGCGGCGGCGACTTCCTCACCCGACACGGGCGGCAGCCCGAGCTCCTCGAACACCGCCTGCACGGCCTGTGCCGCTCGCTCCCGCACGCGCAGTACCTCGTCCTCCGAGACCGGCTCGATCCCCGCGTCCACCTGCCAGTCGCGTTGGACCGTCAGCCATTCGTCCAGGTCGTCGGCGTCGAAGTTCCCGCCCCCGAACGTGTTGTCGCGCCTCGGCATCACCGAGTAGCCGGAGGTGACGAAGTCCGTGCCGGGGAGGAACTGCCCCATCAGTTTCGCGGTCTTGCGGATCTCGGAGTGCGAGGCGATGGCGTCGTTTCCTGACGCGACCTCGAGGTCGAGCCATGCCGCGAGCATGTTCTCGCCGAGGATCGCGCGTGTACCGCCTGGCACGGAGAGCACGAGTGCGACGCACGAGATCGAGCCGTTCTGCACTCCCTGCGAGCCCGCTGCGCGCACCGCGCAAAGGCAACGCGCCTCGAGATAGAGCATCGAGAAGCCCTGCGCGTATCCCATGAGCGCCTCGGAGCCCGTTCCGGAGGTGAAGCGCACCTTGACGCCACGAGACGCGTAGGCGGCGCCGAGGAACGCCTTCGACCAGGGCGTGTCGTCGCCGTCCACGAAGACGGGCTCGGTTCCGTAGACCGAGAGCGTCTCGGCGTACGTGACGAGGCCGCGGATGGCGAGCTCGAGGTTCCGGCGCTCCTCGACCGCGCACTGGGTCATGACCCCTGGCCGGCCGGTCTGGGAGCCGACGAGGAGCGCGATCGCGTTCAGCGGTGCGTAACGGGCGACACCCACCGTGGTCTCGATCTCGGCGAACCCGCGTCGAGCCGCCTCGGCCGCGTCGGCCGCGAGCAGCGCCGGGCTCTCCTTGAGGTTGGTCACATGCGCCTGGTTGGAGGGCGCTCTGCGCGCCCGGAGCTTCTTCAGCGCGAGCATCAGCTCTACCGGGTCGAGGAGGCCGATGACGCGCGCGAGCTTTGCCGGGGTGAGGCCGCGCGCGAGGCGGACGAGCTCGGCGCGGGGCACACCGATGTCGACGAGCATCCGCGCGAGCTCCGTGTCCTCGAGGGCCATCGCCTCGGCCGCGACCTCGAGGTCGAGCCCGTGCGCGACGACGAAACGGTCGATCACGTCGAACTCGGCCACCGGTCGTCCGTCCATGCGGACGACGAGGCCGTCTTCGATGACGAGCTCGGGTGTCGGATCGAGCGGCCCGTCGGCCGCAACCAGGCCCAGCTCGTGGAGCGGCGAGACGAGCGTCTCGCGGTGGAGGTCGCGCTTCTCGCGCGAGACGAAGCGCCGGCTACGCATCGGCGAGCAGCCCTCGCTCAGCGTACGCTCCGGCTGCTTCCCGCACGAAGACCGCCGTTCGAGCGGCGCCGTGGGACTCGAGCTGCGCGGCCCAGTCCTCGAGCTGCACTGCGGTCGCTCGCCGCGGGCGGAGCGCCGTGTAGACGGCGAGCAGGAGCTCGTCAGGGACGGCGGCGAGCTCGGCTGCGCGTTCGAGGCTCGCCGCGAGCGGTTCTCGCCCGGCGGCGCGCGCGACCTGGGACTGGAGCAAGAGCGTCTCCGGTGTCGCGCGAATCTCGGCGCCATGGACGCGCCCGGCTCGCAGCGAGTCCAGCGTCACGTCCGCCAGCGGCATCCCGCTCGGCGTCGACACGAGGTCCGGCCGCTGCGTCCCCAGCGGGTAGTCGCGCTTCGGATCGAAGTCCATGTCGTCAGACTCTAGGCTTGGCCTTCACGTGAGCAACGATTATCGATTTTCCGGGCGGGTCGCGCTCGTCACGGGCGGCGCCAGCGGGATCGGCGAAGCGGTCGCGAGGCGCCTCCTGTCCGAAGGCGCCTCCGTCGCGTCGTTCGACCTGCGGCCCGCGTCTGCGGAAGGCGTGCTCGCACTCGCGGGCGACGTCACGAAGTCGGGCGACATCGAAGCTGCAGTGGAGCGCGTCGAGAAGGACCTCGGCTCGATCGACGTGCTCGTCTGCTCCGCAGGCGTGCCGGGCGTCTCGCTTCCGAGCATGGAGATCTCGGATGCGGAATGGCGCCGGGTGCTCGCGATCAACACGGACGGCGTTTTCTTCTGTAACCGAACAGTCGGTCCCGGGATGGTCGAGCGCGGGTACGGCCGCATCGTCAACGTCGCCTCGATCGCCGGCAAGGAAGGCAATCCGATGGCCGCTGCGTACTCCGCCTCCAAGGCCGCGGTGATCGGGCTGACCAAGGCGATCGGCAAGGATCTCGCCCGCACCGGGGTTCTGGTCAACTGCGTTGCGCCCGCGGTGATCGAGACCCCGATCCTGGAAGGGGTCTCCCGGGCGCACATCGACTACATGGTCGAGCGCATCCCGATGGGGCGCATGGGGAGCCCGGACGAGGTCGCGGGGCTCATCTGCTGGTTGGCGAGCGAGGAGTGCTCCTTCTCGACCGGCGCGACGTACGACATCTCCGGTGGGCGGGCGGTCTACTGATGCTCCGAGTCCGGGTTCGCGGCCCGAACGGGATCGAGCGCGGAGTCGCCACCAACGGGGTGATCGTGACGGAGAGTGGCGGCTGTGTCGGAGCGCGCGACTCCGACCGGCTCACGCTCACCGATCCGTACGAGCTCCTCCTCCCGCTCGAGCCGCTCGAGGTCTGGTGTGCGGGCGTCACGTACGAGCGCTCGCGCGACGCTCGGATCGAGGAGAGCGCCGTCCGAGACGTCTACTCGCTGGTCTACGACGCGGAGCGCCCGGAGCTCTTTCTCAAGGATGCAGCGTGTCGCCGGACGGTCGGCCCCGGCGAGCCGGTGGGCATCCGCTCGGACTCCGGTTGGAACGTCCCGGAGCCGGAGATCGCCCTCGTGCTCGGCGACGCCAGCGACATCGCGGGTGTCACGATCGGAAACGACCTGTCGTCGCGCGAGATCGAGGGCGCGAATCCGCTCTACCTTCCGCAGGCCAAGGTGTACGCGGGAGCCTGCGCCCTGGGGCCGGCGGTGCTTTCACCCGTGCCGAGCGAGCCGTTCGAGATCCACATGCGGATTCTCGACGCGAGCGGGGTCGAGCTCTTTGCGGGCGAGACGTCGACCGCGCGGATGAAGCGCTCCTTCGAAGAGCTCGTCGAGTTCCTCGTCCGCGACAATCCGGTTCCGCCCGGGAGCGTCCTCCTCACGGGTACCGGCCTCGTCCCGCCGGACGACTTCACGCTCGAGCCCGGCCACATCGTCGAGATCGAGGTGCCGGGCATCGGCATCCTCTCGAACCCGGTCGCGCTCGCCTCCAGCCTCCTCGAAAGGACTGCAGCTCATGTCTGACACGTTGACGAGATCACCCGCAAGGAACTACGTCGGCGGCGAGTGGCGCGAGAGCGCCAGCGGTCAGACGTACGAGAAACACAACCCCTGGCGGCCGTCCGAGGTCACGGGCACGTACCCGTCCTCGGACGCCGACGACGCGCGTGCCGCGATCGACGCGGCTCGAGAGGCGTTCCCGGCCTGGGCGGCACTGCCCGCGGCCCAGCGCGCCGCGTTCTTCGGCAAGGCGGCGAACGTGCTCGAGGCGCGCGCGGAGCAGGTCGCCCAGGACATGACCGCCGAGATGGGGAAGCCGCTGCGCGAGGCCCGGCTCGAGGCGCTGCGCGCGGCGACGATCCTTCGCTATGCAGCGGGTGAGGCCTGGCGCCCGATCGGGGAGATGTACGCGCCCTCGGTCGTGAATCAGCGTCTCTACACCGTGCGCCGTCCGCTCGGAGCGGTCGGCCTGATCACGCCTTGGAACTTCCCGATCGCGATTCCCGTGTGGAAGCTCGCCCCTGGGTTGATCTACGGCAACACGGTGGTGCTCAAGCTCGGGTACGAGGCGCCGCGGACCGGGCTGCACGTGGCCGAGAGCTTCGCCGAGGCCGGTCTGCCCGCCGGTGTTCTGAACGTGCTCACGGGGTCGGGCTCGAAGGCGGGCGCAGAGCTCGTCGCCAATCCAGGCACGCGCGCGATCTCGTTCACGGGCTCGGTGGCGGTCGGCCAGGGCGTGCGCGAGGTGGCCACCGCTCGTGACTGTCGCGTCCAGCTCGAGCTCGGCGGCCACAACCCGCTGATCGTGATGGGCGATGGCGAGCTCGACCGCGCGGTCGAGGCCTCGTACGCCGGCGCGTTCTGGTCGGCGGGCCAGAAGTGCACGGCGACGAGGCGCATCCTGGTCCAGGACGAAGTCTACGACGAGTTCCGAGACCGCCTGCTCGCGCGGGTCGAGGCCGGCAAGGTCGGCGACCCTTCCGATCCCGAGGTGGAGGTGGGCCCGGTCGTGCACGAGACCGCGCTGGAGGAGATCCTCGGCGCGATCGAACGCGCCCGGGGCGAAGGCGGGACGGTGCTCACAGGTGGAGAGCGTGCCGACGACGACGGCTACCTGATCGCGCCCACGGTGTTCGAAGGGCTCGCGGACGACGCCGAGCTCTCCTGCGAGGAAGTGTTCGGGCCGGTGACCTCGCTCTACCGGTTCGCGACTCTCGACGAGGCGATGGAGCGGGCAAACGCGGTGCGCTTCGGCCTCTCCGCCTCGATCTTCACCCGCGACCTGCATGCCGTGCAGCGCTTCACCGAGGAGATCGGCGCGGGGATCATCCACGTGAACTCGCAGACGGCGGGCGCCGATGTCCATGTCCCGTTCGGCGGCGTCAAGGGCTCTGGTTGGGGGCCGCACGAGCAAGGGCGGGCTGCGATCGAGTTCTACACCGAGCTCGTCACGATCTACCAGGACGCGCCGCTTGCCTGAAAGGACCCTGGTCACGGGCGCACTCGGCTGCGTTGGCGCCTGGGCGGTCAAGGCGCTGCTCGACGACGGCGAAGACCCGGTCGGTTATGACCTCGGCGACGACGACAGCCGCCTCCGGCTGATCCTCGACGAGGAAGAGAGAAAGCGCGTGACGCTCGTGCCGGGCGACGTCACGGACGGAGACGCTCTCGGCCGAGCGCTCGACGAGCACGAGATCACGCGTGTCGTTCACCTTGCTGCGCTGCAGGTGCCGTTCTGCCGCGCGGATCCCGTCCGCGGTGCGCGCGCCAACGTCGTCGGAACCGTCGTCGTCTGCGAGGCCGTGAAGGCGCGCCGCGACCGGATCCCGGGCCTCGCCTACGCGAGCTCCACTGCCGTCTACAACGCGAGCGATCCCTCGCCGGCGCCCGAGTCGGGCGGAACGAGCCCCACGACCCACTACGGCGTGTACAAGCTCGCGAACGAGGGGACGGCGCGGATCTTCTGGGCTGACGAAGGCGTCGCGTCGATCGGCATCCGCCCGTACATCGTGTACGGGCCGGGACGGGATCAAGGCATGACGTCAGGCCCGACCCTCGCGATGGCGGCTGCCGCGCGCGGCGAGGGCTTCGAGATCGGCTACGGCGGGACGGCGCAGTACGACTTCGCTCCCGACGTCGGCCGCGCATTCGTGCTCGCCGCGCGGGCGGCAACAGACGGCGCGCACGTCGCGAACGTCCCCGGGGAGCCGTCCACGATCCAGGAAGTGGTCGCCGCGATCGAAGCGGCAGCACCGGAAACCGCGGGCAAGATCACGTGGACGGATACAGCGCTTCCGTTTCCGGAGTCGCTCGAGTCGGGCCGCCTCGAGCGTGTGGTCGGCGAGCTTCCGCGCACATCACTCGCGGACGGTGTCCGTCTAACGATCGAGCACTTTCGCACGAGCAGCTAACGAGACGCCGACGAGCACGTTCTACCCGCGGTACTTCAGCGTGTAGACGTTGACCGTTCGCGGTGGGTTTGGCCGTTGAAGTATCGAGACCCAGCCGTGGCGCCTGCATAGCGGCCAGTGCCACTCACGACCGGAGCGACGACCGTTTGTCGGCCTCGGTCGGCTCTCAAGCGTCCGTTGAGCACGAGCGTTCCTCCGGGGAGGAATGTCACGCCGTCTATCGTCACCGTGCTCGTCGCCACGAGAGTGAAGGCTGCTCGGTCGCGCCCGACGGCGGCTCCGGCAGGCTTCCCCCACTGCGGTACCTCGTTGAGGAGCCTCGTCTGTTCGTGGGTGCGGTCACCCACACTCGGACCCTTCGGGCCCTTATCGACCGAACGAACCGAGATCACTTTCGAGACGACCTCGATCTTGCTGAGCCTTGCATCGGCTCCTCCGGTCGCGCCTGTAGCGGACGAGACTCCCACGAAGCAGGCCGAGATCGCCGCCAGGAGGACAGTCGCACGCATGAAGGCGGTATCGGTGCTGGGCACGGGCAACACGACCCCTTCAGTGAAGGATCGGTCGGAGCGTGTCTCGCGCGATCAGGAACCCGCGCTTCACGAGATCCTCCGTCGCCTCGAAGCTCCGATCCTCGTGCTCGACCGAGACGACGTAGTCGTAGCCCGCCCGGTACAGCGCCCCGACGAAGCGATCCCAGCGCACCTCGCCCAGGCCCGGTAGCCGCGGCACCTGCCACCCCATCCCGAGTGAAAGCGTCCCGTTCCGGTACAGGCCGTCGCGGTCGATCTCCAAATCCTTCGCGTGCACGTGCAGGATCTTCCCGGCGTAGTCGCGCACGACGCGCTCATAGTCGATCTGGAGCCAGACGAGGTGTGACGGGTCGAGGTTGAGCCCGAAGCTCGGGCTGTCCACGATCGAGAACATCTCGTCCCACGCGGCCGGGGTGGAGGCGAGGTTGGTGCCCCCGGGCCACTCGTCCCAGCTGAAGATCATCGGGCAGTTCTCGATCGCGATCTTGACGCCCTTCCCTTCTGCGTATTCGACCAGCCGTGGCCAGACCTTGCGGAACTCGCGGAAGTTGTCGGGCACGTTCTTCGTCTTGTCGCGCCCGACGAACGTTCCCACGATCGGCACCTCGAGCTTCGCGGCGGCATCGATCACCTTGCGCAGGTGCGTGTTTGCGGCGCGCCGCTCCTTGGGGTCGGGGTGGAGGTTGTTGGGGTAGTAGGCGAGCGACGAGATCTCGAGCCCGTGCTTCTCGAGCGTCGCCCGTACGCTGTCCGGGTCGAAGCTCGAGACGTCGATGTGGGAGGTCCCTGCGTAGCGCCGCCGCTCGGCGCCTGCGCCCGGCCAGCAAGCGACTTCGAGCATCTCGAACCCTTCGCCGGAGGCCCAGGCGGCGACCCGCTCCAGCGAGCGGCGAGGAAAGGGGGCGGTGAGCAGTCCGAGCTTCATCGTCGTACCTCCGGACGGAGAGCTTTCACTGTGGTATCGCGCGTTGCGCTGCGCGCGTTCTCCGGCGAACGACGCGCCCCAGAAGCGGCTCGTTCCCGGCGAGCTCGCGAGACGACGGTCACGGTCAACCCGCGACGACCGGGTTGGTCAGCGTGCCGACCCCTTCGATCGAGACGGTCACCTCGTCGCCCGGCTCCAACAGCCGTTGCGGATCCCGGAAGACACCTACTCCGGCCGGCGTGCCGGTGAGAATCAGGTCTCCGGGCTCGAGCGTCATCGTCTGGGAGGCGTAGCTGATGATCTCGTCGATCCCGAAGATGAGATTCGCGGTCGACGAGTCCTGGAGCACTTCGCCGCTCACGATCGCCTGGATTCGCAGGTTGTGGGGGTCCTCGATCTCTGCCGCCGCGACGAGCGGACCGACCGGGCAGAACGTGTCAGGGGACTTCCCGCGCGTCCACTGGCCGTCCGCGAACTGCAGGTCGCGCGCGCTCACGTCGTTGGCGCAGACGTATCCGCGGACGGCTGCGAACGCATCCTCACGCGACACGTTCTTGACCCGGGTGCCGATGACGACGCCGAGCTCGGCTTCGTAGTCGCATTTCCTCACGACGGGCGGAATGACGATCGGCTCGTCGGGACCGATCAAGGCGTTGGGCCATTTCGCGAAGAGAAGCGGTGCGCTCGGGAGATCCACTCCCTGCTCCTCCGCGTGGTCTCGGTAGTTGAGGCCGACGCAGACGATCTTTCCAGGCCGCTCGATGGGCAGCATCGGGCAACCCTACAAGGGGTGGTGCCCGGCGTTGAGCCGACCGATACCGGCAGTAGACTCGCCGCCCGAGGAGGCTCGATGCATCGCCCGCTCGTCATAGCGTTCGTCGTGGTTCTCGGGCTCGCCCTGGTTCCCGAGGCGTTGGCGACGATCGAGGGGCCCTGCGAGGCGACCATGGCCGGTGAGGACGTGGTCGCGAGGGACACATTCGCCAGAAGCGACGCGATCAGTGTCGTGCAGACGGGCGCCGTGCCGGTGACGATCACCGCGGATCGTCCGCTCGACAACCTGAAGCTCGAGATCGAGTTCGTCGGGATTCCCTATGAGGTGAGCGACGAGCCGACGACCGTCAACTCGACGACGGGTGTCGTGCCGGTCGACGACTACGCGAAGTACGGCATCGGCCTCTACAAGATCGTCGCGACGAGCACCGGACAGGGCTTCACGTGCGTCGCCACCGCACTCGTCGACGTACAGGGCACCCCGCTCGAGACAGCCGCCGGAGCGATCGGGATCGCGATGGTGATCGTGGGCGGTCTCGGCGTCTTCTCGTTCGCGCTCCGCGGAGGCCGTCCGGGGCTCGCGACGTTGCTCTCGATGTTCCTCGGAGTCATCCTCGGAGCCGGGATCGGGGTGTTGCTCCAGCAGTACGGGCTCTTCTACCCGACGCAGATCGCGACGATCCTCGTCCTGGTCGGTGGCGCGGCGCTGGGCTTCCTCGCGGGCGTCTTCGGGTCCCGCGGCTACGTCTCGGGCTGACGCGCGCCGCGAGCCGGCGGATGCCCAGACCTGTCAGCCTTTCGTGACGACCTTGCCCTTCATACCGAGCGACGCGTGACCGGGCACCGTGCAGAGGAAGGCGTAGGTCTGACCGCGCTTCAGAACAACGGTTATCGAGGCGCGCTGGCCCTTCGCGAGGATCTTCGTCTTCTTGCCCGCAAGCTTCAGGTCGTGTCCAGCTCCGCCCTGGTTCACCAACGTGAAGGTGTGCGTCCCCGGTGCGGTGGTCTTGGGCATGTTCTTGAACTTGAAGTCGACCGCGGTAACGGTGTACTTCGCGGTCGGCGTACCGGACGCAAGCGGTACCAGCACGGCAGCCGCTCCCAGCGCGCTGACGACCACAGATGCAAGAACGACTCGGCGGGCCATGCCCTTCCCCCTCGGCTCGTTTGACGGAACGAGCAGGAAGGATAGTTACGCGCTTCTCCCGGGCGTAGGAGAGGTGTCGGTCCAGGGACACACCCGCGCTGCAAGAATTCGCCTTCCGACACCACTTCCCACGGCCGAGGAGGAACCATGGCAGGCAAGGCAGACTTCACCGAGGACGAGTGGAAGGAGCTGCAGCAGGGCGTCACGGGCGCCGGCATGCTCGTCTCGACAGCCCACCGCGACTTCACCGACGCTTTCGGTGAGGCGAGCGCCGTCGCAAAGCAACTCGCCGCGCACCGCGAGAGCGAGAGCCAGCTCGTACGCGAGCTCTCGGAGACCCGCGGCACCGGCTTCGGCCTGGTTGCGTCGTCGAAGGAGGTCGTGGAGGGAACGATGAGCGCCCTAGGCGCTGCGGTAGCTGTCCTGAGGGAGAAGGCGCCCGACGACGTCGAGGCATACCGGAGACTCGTGCTCGACGTCGCGACGGCGGTAGCGGAGGCCAAGGGCGGCGTAAAGGACGAGGAGACGGCGGCGATCGAGAAAATCACGGCCGCGCTCGGAGCATCTAGCTAACACCGCTTGGCGAAGTGCCGCGAGGGGCGCGATCCAACGAGGATCGACGACGAGCTTGCTGGTTCTCCGGATACCCGCTGCCAGGCGTGCTTGCAAATGAGGATGGGCCGTGAAGGATTCGAACCTTCGACCTTGGGATTAAGAGTCCCCTGCTCTACCAACTGAGCTAACGGCCCGGGCGCGTCAGTGTAGCCCTGGTCTCAGGGCTTCAAGCCGGTGCAGCCGCGCAGCGAGCGCCACGCTGCGAGCTCCTGCCGGCGCTCGGCCCCCGAGAGCGGCCGCGGTACCCCGTCCGCGATCCGCGCGGGCATCCAGCTGTAGCGGTCGATGCGCCGGCCGGTCGCGGTCACGAGCAGCACGCCCGTCTTGGTGGAGAGCGCGCTCGTCCCGTACCAGACGAAGTTTCCGAGGCCGTAGCCGACGAGCGCCTTCCCCATTCGGCCCGCGCCCAAGAGCCGATGCGCGTGGCCACCGACGACGATGTCCGCTCCCGCAGCGACGAGCTGGCGAGCGAGCGTGCGCTGATCCGAGGTCGGGCACTGCTCGAGCTCGACTCCCCAGTGCAGGAAGACGACGACGGTGTCCGAGGTCCGGCGAGCTCGCCGGACCTCCTGCATCAGTCTCGGCACCGCCTTCGCCGAGGCCAGCCCGGGCTTTCCGGGCCCGGCCGTCCAGCTGTCGATCAGGTGGTCGTCGAGTACCTGGGTGGCCGCGAGGACGGCGATCCGCTGGCCCCTGACCGTCTGGCGATACGGCGCATACGCCTGCTTGCCGTCGAGGCCGATGCCGATCACCGGGAACCGATACCGCTTGGCCGCCGCGAGCGAGTCCCGCAGGCCCGCTTCGCCGAAGTCCAGCCCGTGGTTGTTGGCCATCGACACGACGTCCACCGAGCCGCCGCGCAATGCCGCAAACGCGCTGGGCGGCGTTCGGAATACGAAGGTCTTCGCCGTCGGAGCACCACCGTTGGTCACCGCGGTCTCGAGGTTCGCTACCGCGATGTCCGCCTCCCCGAGCAGCGGCGCGATCGGTGCCAGCAGTCCCCCGGGATCGGCGGCCAGCCGGGACTCGAGGACCCCCTCGAAGTGCACGTCGCCACCGAAGGCGAGAACGACCGGGTTTCCGCTGCCGAGTGG
Source organism: uncultured Actinomycetes bacterium (assembly GCA_963840705.1). Taxonomy (GTDB): domain Bacteria; phylum Actinomycetota; class Thermoleophilia; order Gaiellales; family Gaiellaceae; genus GMQP-bins7. The sequence goes on from CAWIZT010000008.1 coordinate 164,633, forward strand.
CCCTCGCGCCGTCGCCGGAGGGGCCGCCGGAGACGCCTCGCTCTCGGTTCCGCCGAGCACGACGGAGAGCACCGCGACGGCGGCGAGCAGGGCGACGACGAGTACCAGGAGCTTGCGGGGAAGGGTCACGAAAGGAGCGCTGGAGCGGGATCGGATGTGCCGTCACGATAGCTCGCCCTTGGAGTAGGCTCGAAGCGGTGCGCAAGGGGATCGTCCAGCTCGTCGCGATCGGGGTCGTGATCGGCGTGGCGCTCACGCTGGTGGCGGTCCTCTTCCAGTGGCTTCCGGAGTCGGCGTCGGAGGAGTTCGACCGCATCCAGGCGATCTACTGGTTCGTCACGATCATCTCGATCGTCATCTTCTCGCTGGTCACGGCAGTCGTGGTGTTCTCGGTCTGGAAGTGGCGTGTTCCAGAGGACGACGACTTGGACGGCCCGCCGATCCACGGTCACACGGGCCTCGAGATCCTCTGGACGGCGATTCCCGCGGTGCTCGTGACCGCGATCGGAGTCTTCAGCGCGATCGTCATGGCGCGGAACGGCGAAGCGGGGTCGAGACCCTTGGAGGTACAGGCGATCGGCCAGCAGTTCGCGTGGAAGTTCGTCTACTCCGACTACGAGGACCTCGAGTCCGGCGAGCTCGTCCTGCCGATAGGTCAGGAGGCACGTTTCACCATGACCGCCGTGGACGTGATCCACTCGTTCTGGGTGCCGAACTTCGGCCAGAAGATGGACGCGGTTCCCGGAATCGAGACCGAGATCCTGGTCACGCCTGACCGGATGGGCGACTTCGCCGTCGTCTGCACCGAGCTCTGCGGGCTCGGCCACGCAACCATGCGGGCGAGCGCGCGGGTCGTGTCGGAGGAGGACTTCGACGCGTGGATCGAGGAGAGCCGGACGTGACACAGACGCACCCCGAGACCACTCACCAGGAGCACTACCCCGCGCACTTCGTGCCGCCTCGCAGCCCGCTGGGCCAGGCGTTGTTCGGCCCCGGCCTGGTGCGCGGGCTCTGGATGGGCCTGCTCTTCTTCGCCCTGGGGGCGCTCCTCGTCGTCGGCCTGCGCTGGTGGTGGGGCTGGGAGCCGCTCTGGTTGACCGAGGTCGTCCTGGTGGTGGGAGCGATGACCGCCGCCCCGATCGGCTTCCTGGCCGGCATCGGCTCCTTCGACTACTGGCTCCACTACATCGCCGGCCGTCCCACCCGCCCCGAGGACCACTCGGGTCACGGAGCACGCACGTGGCGGGACTACTTCCGGGTCAACACCGACCACAAGGTGATCGGCGTCCAGTACCTGGTCACGACGTTCTTCTTCTTCACGCTCGCGGGCCTGATGGCGATGTTCTTCCGCGCGGAGCTCGCCCAGCCGGGCCTCCAGTTCGTCGACTCGCAGACGTTCAACGGCCTCGTGTCGGTGCATGCGACGCTGATGATCTTCCTCTTCATCATCCCGGCCTTCGCGGGACTCGCGAACTTCGCCGTGCCGCTCATGCTCGGGGCGCCGGACATGGCATTCCCGCGCCTGAACGCGCTCTCCTTCTGGCTTCTTCCCATCGCGGGGATCATGTTCGTGGCGAGCTTCCTGGCGCCGGGTGGAGCCTTCGGCGCCGGCTGGACCGGTTACGCGCCACTCGCCGAGGGACAGCCGCTCGGTCAGACGTTCTTCAACATGGGCGTCCAGTGGGCCGGGGCGTCGTCGATCATGACGGCCCTCAACTTCCTGGTCACGATCATCACGATGCGCGCGCCGGGGATGACGTTCTGGCGCATGCCGCTCTTGGTGTGGGCGAACTTCACCACGTCGCTGCTCGTCGTGATCGCGACGCCGTTCATCGCCGGCTCGCAGTTCTTCGTCATGTTCGACCGGATCCTCCACACCGACTTCTTCACACCCGAAGGAGGCGGGTACGTGCTGGGCTACCAGCACATCTTCTGGTTCTACAGCCACCCGGCCGTGTACATCATGATGCTGCCCGGCTTCGGGATCGTCTCCGAGGTCATCGCCACGATGTCCCGCAAGCCGATCTTCGGCTACCGGCTGATGGCGCTCTCCCTGCTCGGGATCCTCGTGCTCGGGTTCTCCGTGTGGGCGCACCACATGTTCGTCGCGGGCATGGCCGACTGGCTGCGCGTGCCGATGATGATCACGACGCTGCTGATCGCCGTCCCGACCGGGATCAAGATCTTCTCCTGGGTGGCCACCCTCTGGCGAGGGCGCATCCATCTGAACACGCCGATGCTCTTCGCGCTCGGCTTCGTGACGATGTTCGTGATCGGCGGTCTCTCCGGGATCTACCTGGGCGCGGTGCCGATCACGATCCACGCCTCGGACACGTACTTCATCGTCGCGCACATCCACTACGTGCTCTTCGGTGGCTCGGTCTTCACGATCTTCGCGGGCGTCTACTACTGGTTCCCGAAGATGACCGGGCGGATGTACGACGAACGGCTCGGGAAGATTCACTTCTGGATGACGTTCGTCGGATTCAACGCGACGTTCTTCCCCATGCACTACGTCGGGCTCCGGGGAATGCCTCGGCGCGTGTCCGACTACGCGGAGGCGTTCGGCAGCATCAACTTCGCGATCACCATCGCCTCCTTCCTGCTCGGCATCTCGTTCGTCGTCTTCGTCTACAACATGGTGATGAGCTGGGCGCGCGGCCCGGTCGCGGAAGCGAACCCGTGGCACGCGCTCACGCTCGAATGGCAGGTCTCCTCGCCGCCGCCCATCTTCAACTTCGACGAGATCCCCCAGGTCGTCGCCGGACCGTACGAGTACGGGGTGCCCGGTGCCCGTCATGCGGTGATGAGCCCGGCCAGGGAGTCGCAGGAAGTGGCGGAGGAGGTGCACGCATGACTTCCGTGCCCCAGATCCTGGTCGTCGCCAACGAGACGCTCGGCGCCGCCGAGCTCGTGGCCGCGGTGAAGCGGAGAGTCGAAGCGGGCCCGATTCGCGTGATCGTGGTCGCTCCGGTGACGCAGCCGCGTTCGGGGTACGTCGTCTACCGGGATTCCCGTCGATCCGCCGCCGGCCGTCGACTCGATCGGGCCGTTCGAGCGCTTCGCGAGGCCGGCATCCCCGCGCACGGGGTCGTGTTCGACGACGACCCGCTGACGGCCGTCAAGGACCTTCTGGCGTCCGAGGACATCGACGAGATCGTCGTCTCGACCCATCGAGAGACGAGATCGGGATGGCTCCGCAAGAACCTGCTCGAGGAGATCCGCAGGGTCGCGGGCGGGAGGCCGGTCGAGCACGTCGTCAGCGACGACTCCGGTCGATCAGGGGTGAACGTCCTGGTCGTGGCCAACGAGACCGTCCTCGGGGAGCCGCTCCTCGAGCGCATCCGCGCCCGGGCGAAGGAGGGAAGCGCAAGCTTCCTGATCGTCGCGCCCCAGAGCGATCCGGCTCGCTCCGAGCACCCAGAGGCCGAGCGGCGGCTGCGAGCGGCGTTGTCCGAGCTTCGCGCCGAGGGCATCGACATCCACGGCCAGATCGCGCATCCGGATCCGTTCACGGCGGCGATGCAGGCGATTCGTGACGAGCGCACCGACGAGATCATCGTCTCGACGTTCGCGGGTGCGCGCTCGGGCTGGCTCCGCCGTGATCTCGTCGGCCGCCTGCGCTCCGAGAGCGGCCTCCCCGTCGAGCACGTGATGGTGGAGACCGCGGTCGAGGTGACCGCATGACGAGCCACGCGGAAGCGGCGCACCACGACCACCACGGCCCGCCCGAGGCACACAAGAGCTCCCGGATCGACGCGAAGGTGCTCGGGATGCTGCTCTTCATCGCCTCCGAGGCGATGCTCTTCGGCTCGTTCTTCACCGCCTACTTCTTCGTGCGCGTCGTCAATCCGGACGCGCCTGCGGAGTGGCCTCCGGAGCCGTATCACTTCCCGGTACTCGTCGCCGGGGTGAACACGGCCATCCTCGTCACCTCGAGCTTCACGATGCACTGGGCGCTCCAGTCGATCAAGCGCGGCAATCGGAAGGCGTTCCTCGCCGGGATGGTGCTGACGTTCCTCATGGGCTTCGCCTTCCTGCTCACACAGGTGGTCGAGTACCTGAACGTCGGTTTCAACACCGGGGACGGGGCGTTCGCCTCGGTCTTCTTCGGGCTTACCGGACTGCACGGAGCGCATGTCTTCATCGGCCTGAGCCTGCTCGGGATGGTCATCGTGCGCGGGTTCCGCGGCCACTTCACGCCCGAGCACCACCACGGCGTCGAGCTGCCGGGGATCTACTGGCACTTCGTCGACGTCATGTGGATCGTCGTCTACGCCGTCGTCTACCTCATCTGAGGTGGAGAGCCCCTTTCGCAGCGAGGAGGCGGCGTTTCGCTTCCTCCTGCTGTCGATAGGGGCGTTCGCGCTCATCGTCGGGGCGTCGTGGATCAACGCCTGGCTCGGCCTCCTCGTCTTCCTCGCACTTTCCGGCGCAGCGGTCTGGGCCTACACGCGCCAGCGCGCGCCGGGCCCGCCCCGGGCACAGATCGAGCAGCTCGGCTCCGCCGACGGGAAGCGCGTGCTGGTCGTCGCCAACGAGACGGTCGGAGGCGACGAGCTCATGGAGGTGATCGGTGAGCTCGCGCTGGCCGGACGGTCACTGTTCTACGTGGTCTGCCCCGCGCTGAACTCCCGGCTGAGGACCTGGACATCCGACGAGGATCCGGCCAGGGCGGCAGCCCAGAAGCGCCTGCAGGCGACGCTCGAGCGCCTGTCCTCGGTCGGCATCGAGGCGCGTGGCAACGTGGGCGACGTCGACCCGCTCGTCGCGGTCGAGGACGCAGTTCGGAAGTTCCGGCCGAGCGAGCTCGTCGTCTCGACACATCCCGAGGGACGGTCGAACTGGCTCGAGCGGGGTGTGGTCAGCGCTCTGCGCGAGCGCTACGACGTGCCGGTGACGCACGTCGTCGTCGACCTCGAGCACGCCTGATACCCGCTCTTCTTGCCCTATCGCCCCGCTACCGAGGACACGTACTCGGCGACCGCCTCGATCTGCTGGGAGTCGAGTGAGTCCTTGAACGACGGCATCGCGCCCTGGCCGTTCGTCACGCGGTCGACGACGAGCGCCTTGGCCGGCTTCGACTCGTCCAGGCTCGGTCCGATGGCGCCGGCGGTGCCGGCGTCGGCGAGCGTGTGACACGAACCGCAGCTCGCGGTGAAGATCGACTTCCCGTCGGTCGGTGCCTCTGCGGTCACGCCGGTTCCCGCGACCGCGGCAACGTAGGCGGCGATGTCCGCCACCGCTTGATCCTGATCCGTGACGCAGAACGCGCCACCCTCGACGTCGTCGCACGACGGCAGCGTCGTGTCCGCGGCGGGCATCCCGGGAGCGCCCGTCGAGGTCATCTCGATCGGGAAGCGGATCTGCGCTGCGACGACCTGGGTGAAGGTGTCCTGCGTCATGCCGTCCGCCCGCGCCTGGGCAAAGGCGTCGTCGAGGTCGGGGCCGATGGTGCCCGCAGTTCCTGCGTCCGCCAGCGTGTGGCAGACCCCGCAAGCCTGCGTGAACAGCTGCTTTCCGGCCCCTTGGCTTCCACCGTCCGTGTAGCCGCCCGTCCCGCAGCCGGCAAGTGCGGAAGTGAGAACGGCCGCGCAGATGGCGCTGAGAACGGCGGCGACCCTCACGGGGCGCGAGTCTAGATGCTCGATCGGGAACAGGCGCGCGGTTGCCGACCGAGCAGCTAACCGGTGGTGCCGGACTGAGCGGCGCGCAGCTGCTTGAGCTGCCGCCTCACGTCGACCGCGTTCGGGTCGTCGGGCTCGAGATCGAGGAACTTCTCGTACGCGGCAATCGCCGTTGTGAAGTCACTCGCCGATTCGGCGGTCTGGGCGAGCTCGAGCTGATAGAGCGCGTTGCCGGGCTCGGTGGCAGCGCGACGTTTGTACGCGTCGACCGCCTGAGCGGCCGCCTGTTGCGCCTCTCCGAGCTCGATCTGGACGATCTGCGAAAGCTGGTTGTTCACGGCGCTCGAGATCGGATCGGCTTCGAGTGAGCTGCCACCGAACTGGGTGCTCGAAGCGATGGTCGCCCCTGGCGCGAGATACGCAGCGCGCGCATTGGCGATCTGTGCGAGCCGTTGCGCATCCTCGACCTTCAGGAGGTAAAGGCTCGCGAGGTCGACGAGGGCGGCGGCGTTCTTCGGCTTGAGGGCGACGAAGCTCTCGAGCGCCCCGATCGCGTCGTCGGTGTTGCCCGCCGCCTGGTGCGCCGTGGCGAGATCACGAAACGCGGCTGCGTCGCGGGGATTCTCCGACACGCGCTCCTCCGCGTCGTCGACGGAGGGGACTCCTGAACCACTCGCGCCGCGGAAGACGTCTCCGATGCCCACCCCCCCGGCGCCGACGCCGAAGCCGACGAAGCCGAGCCCGAAGACGAGTGCGAGGAACAGGAACATCCACTTCGCGTTCCGGCGTAGCTTGGGGAAGAACATGGTGTCTTCCATCGCTACGGCCTGGTGGCGGGGAGGAGGAGCCGGCCGCGCGCGTTGCGAGCGACGTCGATCAGCTCGAGCCATGTCTTCCCTCCTTTCTCATAGCGAGTTGTGCCGGAGACGAGAGTAGCGAGGACGCCCTCGGGGGAGCCTCCGAGAACGGTTGCCGTAACGGGATCTTCCCACGGGAGATGGGGCGTCGCGGCGAGCGAGAGGATGGTCAGATCCGCCCACTTTCCCGGCGTGAGCGATCCGATCTCCGCATCGAGCCCGAGGGCGCGGGCTCCGCCGAGGGTCGCAAGCTCGAGAGCGTCCGAGGCCGAGAGCGCATCCGGACGCCGCTCTCGCGCTCTCGCGCCGATGATCGCCGATCGCATCTCGTCGAACATGTCGAACGACGGAGTCGACGCGGGGCTGTCGGTCGCGATCGAGACACGCACCCCGGCCTCCCGGAGGGCGTGCAGCGGCGCGACACCGCACCCCAGGTACCCGTTCGAGCGAGGGCAGTGCGCAACGGCGACGTCGTTGGCGGAGAGGAGCTCGATCTCCTCGGCATCGGCCTGCACGCAGTGAGCGGCGAGCAGGCGCGGGCCGAGCAATCCTGCGTCCGCCAGCGCCCTGATACCGGTGGTTCCGAGCGGCGGCACGAGCATCGCTGCAAATGCCTGCCATGTGCCGCCACCTGTCCTCAGGAACTCGCTCTCCGACTCGCTTTCCGCCAGATGCGTGGCGGTCGGAAGTCCGAGCTCGACGCAAGCGCGGTAGAGGTCGATCGTGCACGTGTAGGGGGCGTGTGGCGAGATCCCGAGCAGGACACGATCCGAGAGGGCGTGGCCGACGCGCTCGCGGAGCCGCTCGAACCGCTCCGACAGCACGGAGGCGTCTCCGAAGACCTCGAGATAGACGATCGCGCGCAGCCCGAGCTCGGCACAGGCAGTGGCGGCGGCCCCGCTGAAGCTGCAGTCCCCGACGGTCGTAATCCCGGAACGCAGGCACTCGAGCGCCCCGAGCTGCGCGATCGCCTCCATCTCCCCGAAGTCGACCCGGGCCTTTCGCTCGACGTGGAGGGCGATCCACGGGCCGAACGAGAGCCCGTCGCCGAACCCCGCATACACGGCGTATTCGAGGTGGGTATGGGCGTTGACGAAGCCGGGGAGGATGACCGCATCCGTGAATCGCTCGCCTTCCCCGAGCTCGTCGGCGGATCCGATGCTTGCGATCCGTCCGTCGTCGTTCATCGCCACCGCGCCGTCGCGTATGGGCGGGCCGTCCACGGGCACCAGCCAGTCGGCGGAGAGGACTCTCACCAGCTCTCGATCTCCGAGAGCTCCTCGTCCTCCCAGGGCTCCTCCGCGGGCCACCTCCGTTCCATCAGCACCGCGAGCCAGATCGAGCCCTCGAACAGGAGCATGAGCGGGACGATCTCGAGCGCGAGCGAGACGGGATCGACGGTCGGGAGCAGCGCGGCGAAGACGAGCAGGATGACGAACGCGATCTTGCGGTTCTGGCGCAGACGCGTCGAGGTGAGGATGCGCAGGCGCACGAGCGCAAGCACGAAGATCGGCATCAGGAACGCGAGCCCCCCACCGAGCAGGGTCATCGCCACGAACGTGAGGTAGTAGCTCGCGCGGATCTGGTTGTCGTAGAACTCGTCGTCGAAGTTCGTGAGGAAGTCGAGCGCGCGCGGCAGCACCACGTAGTAGATGAAGACCACCCCGGCGGCGAAGAGCGCCGTCGCGGCGACGACGAAGACGAGCGCGACCCGCTCGAAGTTCGGCGCGACGGCCGGAGCGAAGAACGCCCAGACCTGCCACAGGATGACGGGTAGGACGAGACCGAACGCGGCGATCACGCTCACCTTCACCGAGGTCGTGAACGGCTCGGTTACGCCGAGGGTGACGAGGTTCTTGTCGTCGGGAAGGGGAGCGATGAGCCAGCGCAAAAGCCTTTCGTGAAACGCGAAGGCGAGCGCGAAGGCAGGGACGATCGCGAAGAGGCAGATGATCAGGCGGCTGCGAAGCTCGTCCAGGTGCTCGACGAGCGTTGCCTCCTCACCGTGGGTAAGGCGGCGCGGGAGCCACCGGCTCACGTGCGCTCGCTAGGAGACGCGTTCCCGCTCGGTCTGGTCGGCGGGAATACCGTGCGGGTCCGCAGGCTGGTCGGGCTCTGCGGAGGATGGGGGAAGCTCGGCGGGCGGATACGTCGTTTCCTTGTCGTCGAGACCCGAGACGGAGTCCTTGAACTCCCGCATTCCCTTCCCGAGCGAGCGTCCCATCTCGGGCAGCCGCTTGGCGCCGAACACGAGCAGCAAGACGAGCAAGATGAGTACTAGCTCCCACCAGGCGAAAGGCATCGATGCAAGATACCACCCGCCGGGGAGGGAAACGCCGCGCTTCCCTGGCGCCCATGCGGGCCTACCTCGGTCTCTCGGGCCTGGTTGGGGCGGGTACCATGTGCGAGGCGGGAGGATTTCTCCCTCCGCGAGGCTGAAACCAGGCACTTTCCAGATGGCACTACTCGAGATCAAGAACCTTCACGTCGCGCTGGATGACGGCACCGAGATCGTCAAGGGTGTCGACCTCGCGGTGGACCGAAACCAGAAGCACGCGATCATGGGCCCGAACGGATCGGGCAAGTCCACCCTGGCGTACGCGCTGATGGGTCATCCGGCCTACGAGGTGACCGAGGGCGAGATCCTGCTCGACGGCGAGGACATCACGGAGCTCGGCGCGGACGAGCGTGCCCAGAGGGGCCTCTTCCTCGCGTTCCAGTATCCCCACTCGATTCCCGGAGTCACCGTGACGAGCTTCCTGCGGAGCGCGCTCAACGCGATTCGCAAAGGGCGAAACGGCGGCGAGGAGGACCCGATCCCGATCCCCGAGTTCCGCAAGGAGCTCATGGGGAAGATGGAGGAGCTCAAGGTCACCCGCGAGCTCGCGTCACGCTACGTCAACGACGGGTTCTCGGGTGGCGAGCGGAAGAGGATCGAGGTGCTCCAGCTTGCGATGCTCAAGCCGAAGATCGCGATCCTCGACGAGACCGACACCGGTCTCGACATCGACGCGCTCAGGATCGTCGCGACCGGTGTGAACACCCTTGTCGGCCCCGACATGGGAGCGCTCCTGATCACGCACTACCAGCGCATCCTGCGCTACGTCGAGCCGGATTACGTGCACGTCTTCATGGGCGGCCGGATCGTCGCCCAGGGCGGGCCGGAGCTCGCGCACAAGCTCGAGGCGGAGGGCTACGAGGCGTTTACGCCCGCAGGCATCGCCGAAGGAGTCGAGGCATGAGCACTCAACACGAGACCGATGTCGTCCGCGGGATCCGCTCCGAGTACCAGTACGGGTTCTCGAACCCCGACGAGGCGAAGGACTACTTCTTCAAGTCCGGGAGAGGGATCTCACACGACGTGGTCGAGGCGATCGCCGAGCACAAGTCGGAGCCGGAATGGATGCGCGCCTTCAGGCACAAGAGCCTCGACTACTTCCTTGCCCGCCCGATGCCGAGCTGGGGAGCCGATCTCAGCGGCATCGACTTCGAGAACATCTACTACTACATCAAGCCGACCGAGAAGCAGGCCGAGAACTGGGAGGACCTCCCGGCCGACATCCTCGACACCTGGGACAAGCTCGGCATCCCCGAAGCCGAGAAGAAGTACCTCGCCGGGGTCGGCGCGCAGTACGAGTCGGAGGTCGTCTACCACAAGCTCCAGGCCGACCTCGAGGCGAAGGGCGTGCTCTTCCTCGACATGGACTCGGCGCTCCGTGAGCACGAGGACGTCGTCAAGCAGTACATGGGGACGATCATCCCGCAGAACGACAACAAGTTCGCCGCGCTGAACTCGGCGGTCTGGTCGGGCGGCTCCTTCATCTACGTGCCTCCCGGCGTCAAGATCGAGATGCCGCTCCAGGCCTACTTCCGCATCAACGCGGAGAACATGGGCCAGTTCGAGCGCACGCTGATCATCGTCGACGAGGGCGCGTACGTGCACTACGTCGAGGGCTGCACGGCTCCGATCTACTCGTCGGACTCGCTGCACTCGGCGGTTGTCGAGATCATCGTCAAGCGCGGCGGCCGCTGCCGCTACACGACGATCCAGAACTGGTCGAACAACGTCTACAACCTGGTGACCAAGCGCGCGGTGGCCTACGAGGGCGCGACCATGGAGTGGGTCGACGGAAACCTCGGATCGAAGGTCACGATGAAGTATCCCGCGATCTGGCTGATGGGCGAAGGCGCCCACGGCGAAGTGCTCTCGATTGCCTTCGGCGGGAAGGGGCAGCACCAGGACGCCGGCGGCAAGGTCGTCCACGTCGCCCCGCGCACGTCGTCGGTCATCACGTCGAAGTCCATCTCCAAGGACGGGGGGCGTGCGGGCTATCGAGGCCTGCTGCAGGTCGCGAAGGGCGCCGTCGGCTCGAAGTCGAAGGTCGTCTGCGACGCGCTGATCCTGGACGACGAATCACGCTCGGACACGTATCCGTACATCCAGGTGGACGAGAACGACGTCGATCTCGGCCACGAGGCAACGGTCTCCAAGATCGGCGAGGAGCAGCTCTTCTACCTGATGAGCCGCGGCCTCTCCGAGGCGGAAGCGAGCGCGATGATCGTGTCGGGCTTCGTCGAGCCGATCACGAAGGAGCTGCCGCTCGAGTACGCGGTCGAGATGAACCGCCTGATCCAGCTCCAGATGGAAGGCAGCGTTGGCTAACACCATCAGCAAAGTGGACTCCGTCGGTGTTCCCTCCCAGGATCCGGAGCGTTCTCGTGCGTTCTATGTCGAGACGCTGGGGCTACGTCCTGACGCGCACGCGCGATTCGAGTTCTGGGTCGGTGACACGTGCTTTGCGATCTGGGAGCCCGCGCGCTTCGGAGTGGACTTCCAGCCCCAGAAGAACGCCGCCCCGCTGCTGCACGTCGATGACGTAGCGGCCGCGCGAGCCGAGCTCGAGGCGAAGGGCGTCACGTTCTACGGGGAGACGATGGATACGGGTGTTTGCCACATGGCACTGTTTTCGGATCCCGACGGCAACGACCTTGCGCTCCATCATCGGTACGCGCAGTACACCAACGGCTCCACGCACTGATGCTGTCTCAGAAGGTCGACTTCGTGTCCATCCCGACGCGCGATCTCGATCGCGTCACGACCTTCTACGGGGAGACGCTGGGCCTCGCGCGAGATCCGCTCTCGAACTCCGCCTGGCCGGAGTTCACGGCCGGGAACGTCACCCTCGCGGTCGTCGTCCCCGAGCAGATCGGCATGGACTTCGTCCCGCTTCCCTCCGGGGCGATCGCCATCCGCGTTCCGGACGTCGCCGACGCGCGGACGGAGCTCGAGCAGCACGGAGTCGCGTTCGAAGGAGAGACGTTCGACTCCGGCGCCTGTCACATGGCGTTCTTCCGGGACCCGGACGGAAACGGGCTCATGCTCCACCACCGCTACAAGCCGTACCACGACGGCTCGACTCCATGATCGAGGTCGAGCGCGTCGCCTTCGTGTCGTTCCTCACGCTCCACCGACGATTCGAAGCCGAGTGATGCAGATCGAGCAGGTGGACTTCGTCTCGGTGCCGACGCGCGACTACTCGAGTGCCGTCGCGTGGTACCGGGACGTCTTGGGACTGCCCGAGAGCGAGTTCTCGGAGGGCGAGGTCGAGACGTCCAATCTCACGCTCTCGTTCTGGAAGCCCGAGGAGCAGGGCGAGCCGTTCGTCCCGAACGAGAACGGCATCGCGCTCCGCGTGGCCGATGTCGAAGAAGCCGTCGAGGAGGTCCGGGCGGCCGGTGGTCTCGTCATCGGCATCGAGGACTCGGGCGTCTGCCACATGGGCTTCGTCAAGGATCCGGACGGCAACGTGCTGATCCTCCACCGTCGCTACGTGCCAAAGGTGCGCCGTGACCAAGGCTGAGCGGCAAGCGCGCTACCGGGAGCTCCCGCTGCCGACGACGAAGGACGAGCACTGGAGGTTCACGGACCTCAAGGGGTTCGATCCGGACGCATGGACCGCGAACGGCGCGGCGGAGATCGCCTCGCCGCCGTCACTGGTCGACGTCGAGGTCGCCGGAGTGGCGCACGTCGGTGAGGCGGGGATCGAGATCGACCGGGCGCCGGACGGAATCCGTTTCGAGCCGCTTACGGGCGACCACGAGCTCCTCTATTCGCTCGTCGGCTGGGACGAGAAGTTCGCGGCCCACAACGCCGCCTTGTGGGAGCACGGCCTGCTCGTGCACGTGCCGCGCGGCGTCGTTGTCGAGAAGCCGCTCTATGTCCGGGTGGCGAACGCGGTCGAGGGTGGCTCGCTCTTCTGGCGCCTGCTGATCGTGGCCGAGCCCGAGAGCCGGTTTGCCGTGATCGAGGAGTACGCCTCCGCGACGCCCGAGCTCTCCGCGTACTCGAACGCCGCGGTCGAGATCGTCGTGCAGGACGCCGCGAAAGTCGAGTACGTGTCGCTGCAGAACTACTCCCGCGGTACCTGGCACTTCGCATCGCATCACGGGCGCGTCGAGCGTGACGCCGAGCTCGACTGGGTGACGGCGGGCTTCGGCTCGGCGAAGGGCAAGGTGCGGATCCACAACGACCTGGCGGGCCAGGGTGCGACCTCGCGGGTGACGGGCGCGTACTTCGCCGACGGCACGCAGCACCTGGACTACGACACGTTCCAGGAGCACATGGCGCCCTCGACGACGTCCGACTTCGCGTTCAAGGGTGCGCTTCGGGACGAGGCTCGCACGGTGTGGCGCGGGATGATCCGGGTCGAGGAGGGCGCGCAGAAGACGAACGCCTACCAGGAGAACCGAAACCTCCTGCTCTCGAAGGCCGCGCACGCGGACTCGATCCCGGGCCTCGAGATCCTGGCGAACGACGTCCGCTGCACGCACGGTGCAACCCTGGGCCAGGTCGATCGCGAGCTGCTCTTCTACCTCATGACCCGCGGGCTCAATCGCGCAGAAGCCGAGCGCGTGATCGTCCGTGGCTTCTTCCAGGACGTGCTCGATCGCGTCGAGCTCGAGCCCGTGCGCGAAGCGCTGGCCGCGGCGCTCGAGGCGCGGATTCCGCAGGCCTAGCTTCTGCGGTGGTGGGTCAGTCGATTCAGACTGACCCACCACCGACTGCGAGAGCGTCACCCGTCGTTGAGAGTCAGCCGAGCCTGGAGAGCACTCACCGTCTTCTCCAGCCCCTGAACGCGCTTCTCGAGTGCCTCGAGGCGATTCCCGGATTCGTCGGAATCGACCTCCCCGCTCCCCGCGGGATGCGCATTCGCGCTCAGCAGCTGTGCGAACCGCACCTCCTTCTGACCCGGAGCGCGTGGGAGCCGTGCGACGAGCGCGCGCTCGACGAGCCCGTCGAGCACACCGTCCATTTCGTCGAGCGAGGCGAACCCATGCAGGCGCTCGGTTCGTTGCCTCAACTCGCCCGGCGTCTGCGGGCCTCGCAGCATCAAGATCGCGAGCAGTGAGAGCTCCGCCGTCGAAAGACCGATCGCCTCGTCGAGGAGGTGCCGGTACTTCGCCGCGCGACTCCCTCTGCCGCTCGTGAGGCGAACCCACCCCTTGCGAGAGAGGCGCTCGAGCGCCTCGCGAACGTTCGACTCGTCGTAGTCGACGACGGGATCGCGATTCGTCGTCTGGTTACAGGCGAGACGGAGCGAGTTCAAGGAGAGCGGATACGCATCCGGCGTCGTCCGCTGCTTCTCGATCAGGCAGCCGAGAACACGGACCTCGATGGCATCTGCATCCATCTGAACCGTAACGCTACTCTGGATCCATGCCCGAGAAACCGGAGCTGACCGAGGCGGAATGGCAGGATCGGCTGACGAGTGAGCAATACGAGATCCTGAGGCGGAAGGGGACGGAGCGTGCGTTCACCGGCGCCTACGTGGACGAGCATGCGCCTGGCGTCTATCGCTGCGCGGGCTGCGGCGCGGAGCTCTTCCGCTCTGAGGCCAAGTTCGACTCCGGGACGGGCTGGCCGAGCTTCGTGGAGCCCGCAGAGCTCTCGAGCGTGGTGACCGAGACCGATGTCACCTACGGGATGGTTCGCACCGAGGTCCTGTGCGCCGCGTGCGGCGGTCATCTCGGGCATGTCTTCGACGACGGGCCAGGGCCTTCGGGAAAGCGCTACTGCATCAACTCGGGCGCGCTCGATCTCGAGCCGGCCTCGTAGCGCTATCGTCGCGCCGTGACGAGCTGCTGCCGCGCCGGCCCGTGCGAGCAGATCTTCAAGTCGCGCGTGGCGCGTAGGAGCCTCGAGCGGCATCGCAAGAAGGGGCCGGACGATCTCGAGCGGAGCATGCTCGCCGCGGTGGCCGTGGGCGGCCTCGACGGTGCGCGTGTCCTCGAGATCGGTGGCGGGATCGGGACACTCCAGGTCGAGTTGCTGGACGCCGGCGCCGAACGGGGAGAGGTCATCGAGCTCGTCGCCGCATGGGAGCCGTACGCACGCGAGCTGGCACGCGAGCGTGGGATCGAGGAACGGACCTCGTTCCGCGTCGCTGACGTTCTCGACGGCTCCGAGGCGGTCGAGGATGCCGACGTCGTTCTGCTGAACCGCGTCGTCTGCTGCTCCCCCGACGGTGTCGCGCTCGCGGGTCGTGCCGCCCGACTCACGCGTGGTGCGCTCGCCTTCAGCTTTCCACGAGATGTGCTCTGGGTTCGAGCAGGCCTCCGCCTCGTCAACGTCGGCATGCGCGTCATGGGCCGCTCGTTTCGTGTGTTCGTCCATCCTCCGTCCGAGCTCGTCTCGAGCGCCGAGGCCGCAGGCCTGACTCTCGTGGAGTCCGGCCACCGACGGATGTGGGCGTTCGCGGCACTCCGCCGTGAGACATGACCGAGCTCGGCCTCTTCCCCCTCCCCCTCGTGCTTCTTCCGACCGAGCAGGTGCCGCTGCACATCTTCGAGGAGCGCTACAAGGACCTGATCGCGGAATGCCTCGACGACGAGGTGGAGTTCGGGCTCGTGTACGCGGACGAGGCGGGAATTCGGGATGTCGGGACGCGTGCCGCGGTGCTCGAGGTGCTCACCCGCTTCGAGGACGGGCGCATGAACATCCTGATCGAGGGACGAGAACGCTTCACGCTCCTCGAGCTCACGAGCGGAAGAACGTTCCAGACCGGCGACACCGCGCCACTGCAAGACGCGGAGGACTCCGCCGACGCGAACACCGAGGAGCGGGCACGCGGCCTCTTCGATCACCTCCGCGAGCTCACGTCGAGCGAGATCCAGGTACCCGAGCCCGGCACGCCGCAGCTGTCCTACGTTCTCGCCGCGCGCGTCGAGCTCTCGGCGGAGGCAAAGCTCGAGCTTCTCGTGGAGACGTCGGAGAACGTCCGGTTGGAACGGGTCTGCGAGCTTCTCGAGGAAGCCGCGGTCGCCGTGGAGCGACAGCGGACCGCCGCCGAGCGCGCTGCGACGAACGGCAGGGTCGAGCTCGGGTGAGCCGAAGCTCCGGGGGTACGATGCGTGGGTGGCCGTAACCACCGAACCGAAGCTCGACGCTCAGCGTATCCGCGCTGATTTCGCGTATTTGGACGAGCTTGTGAGCGGGAAGCCGTTCGCGTACCTCGACTCGGCGGTCTCGACGCAGAAGCCACGCCAGGTCTTGGACGCGATGCGGGAGTTCTACGAGCACTCGTACACGAACGTCCATCGAAGCGTCTACCGCCTGGCCGAACGCGCCACCGAAGGCTTCGAGGGCGCCCGCCAGAAGATCGCCGCGTTCGTGAACGCGCCGTCGGAGCGCGACGTCATCTTCACCCGCAGCTCGACGGAGGCACTCAACCTCGTCGCCTACGCCTGGGGGCTCGACAATCTCGGGAAGGGCGACGTCGTCGTCGTCACCGAGCTCGAGCACCACTCGAACTTCGTTCCCTGGCAGTACATCGCCAAGCGAACGGGAGCGACCTTCCGCCATATCCCGATCGACGACCAGGGCGAGCTTCAGCTCGACGCGCTCGATGCGCTTGCGCGAGAGGGCACGGTCAAGGTCGTCGCCAACAATCTCGTCTCCAACTCGCTCGGCACGGTGAACCCGGTCGAGAAGCTCGCGGCGTGGGCGCACGCCCAGGGAGCGATCATGGTCGTGGACGCCGCCCAGGCGGCACCGCATCGCCCCCTCGACGTCCAGGCCCTCGGTTGCGACTTCCTGGCGTTCTCGTCGCACAAGATGTGCGGCCCCAGCGGCGTCGGCGCGCTCTGGGGACGCCGGGAGCTGCTCGAGACGATGTCGCCCTTCAATCTCGGCGGCGAGATGATCCGCTCGGTCTCTCTCGACAAGACCACCTGGAACGAGCTTCCGTACAAGTTCGAGGCGGGGACGCCGGCGATCGCGGAGGCATTCGGATTCGGGGTCGCGATCGACTATCTCTCGGAGATCGGACTGGAGGCGATCGAGCGTCACGAGCACGAGCTCGTCACCTACGCGATGGGCCGGCTGGCCGAGCTCGACTGGGTCACCGTGTACGGTCCGCCCGCCGACCGTCGTGCCGGCATCGTCTCTTTCAACGTGGACGGCGTCCATCCACACGACGTTGCCCAGCTGCTCGACTGGGAGGGCGTCGCCGTGCGCGGGGGCCACCACTGCACGCAACCTCTGATGACACGGCTCGGCATCAGCGCGACGACGCGAGCAAGCTTCTACGTGTACTCGATTCCCGAGGAGGTCGACCGCCTGGTCGACGGCCTTCACAAGGTGAAGAAGTCGCTCGGATGAGCGAGTTCGACCAGCTCTACCGAGAGCTGATCCTGGATCACTACAAGAACCCGCGCAATCACGGTCTGCTCGACCCCGCCGATGCACGCGCGGAGGGACAGAACCCGTTGTGCGGGGACGAGGTCACGGTCTCGGTCCGCCTCGGAGAAGGGGACGTGATCGAGGAGGTCGGCTTCGACGGACGGGGCTGTGCGATCAGCCAGGCCGCGACCTCCATGCTCACGGACCTCGTCAAGGGGAAGACCGCGCTGGAGGTCGCCGAGCTGCCGAAGGAGGCACTGCTCGACGAGCTCGGCATCCCGCTTACTCCGGTCCGGCTCAAGTGCGCGATCCTCGGGCTCGGAGTGCTCAAGGTGGCGCTCCACAAGGCCAAAGGCACGCCGCTTCCCGAAGAGTGGGGAACGTCGACACGCGATCTCGTGCTCGACTGAGAGACCGATGACAGCGATCGAGGTCTGCCCGGTCGAGGAGCTCCCGGCCGGGGCTATGCGGCTCGTTCCCGCAGGAGTCTTGACGATCGGCGTCTACAACTGCGCCGGAAAGCTGCACGCGATCGAGGATCGCTGCTCCCACGACGACGGGCCGCTCTGCGAGGGAGACTGGGAGCCCGACCTCTGCGTCGTCGTCTGCCCTCGTCATGGGTCGCGCTTCGACCTCGAGTCCGGTATCCCGATGACGTTTCCCGCGTTCGAGGCGGTCCCGGTCTTCCCCGTGTCGGTGTGCGACGGGATGATCGTCGTCGAGGTGGAAGGCTCTTGATGCTGGACGATCGGGTGCTCGCGGTTCTCGCTCGCCTCGAAGACGAGGATCGGGCGGAACGCGAGGCGGGCGTTCCGGCCCGCAGCCGCTCGCGGCAGATAGAGCCGACGACGGGACGCTTCCTGTTCGCGCTCGCCGCGGCGCAGGCGGGAGTCGAAGTGCTCGAGATCGGCGGCTCGCGGGGCTACTCGTCGATCTGGCTCGCCGCCGGTGGCCGAGGTCTCGGAGGACGAGTCGTCTCGCTCGAGAACGACGTCGAGAAGTGCGTTGCGTGGCGGGCGAACGTCGCCGAGGCGGGCGTCGCGGGGTGGGCCGAGCTCCTCGAAGGAGATGCGTTCGCCATCTTGCGTGAAGTCGAGGACGTGTTCGACCTCGTGTTCCTGGACGCGGAGAAGGAGGACTACGAAGCGCTCTTTGCGCTGACGCGACCGCTCCTCGAGCCCGGGGCGACCGTCGTTGCCGACAATGTCCTCTCGCATGCCGACCCCCTCGCCGCGTACTCGGCAGCGCGCCAGGCCGATCCGACGCTCTCGAGCGTCACGGTTCCGCTCGACCGGGGCCTCGAGCTGACGACGGTTCTCTGACCTCACTCATCAGGCCGTGCAGGTTCCGGTCGGGATCGCGGAAGAACGTCATCCACAGCTCGTGGTCGGGCATCCTCGCGATCAGGTGCGGCTCGTCGTCGAAGGGCACCCCACGCTCGACCAGCTCCGCTCGCGCCGCGTGGATGTCGTCGACGCGGAAGTAGAGGGTCGAGCTCGGATGGTCGAACTCGGGGCTCTCGGCGACGGAGAGCATGAGCCGCACCTCTCCGCACCTGAAGAAGGCGAGTGGCCCGGCTGCGAACAGGTACTCGAGACCGAGGGCATCGCGGTAGAAAGCCACGGCACGCTCGACGTCGTGAGTGTTGATCGAAATCTGGCCGATGGTCTGGATAAGGGTCGGCATCTGCCCTCCCGAGTCGGTGGCAACCTGCGGCCGCATCCATCCGCTCGAAGCGCGTATGCTTTCGCTACCGCGGAAAGGAGGTGGTCCGGCTTGAGTGATGACTGTACGGGCAGCGGAGGTACCAGCGGGTAGAGGCGTGCCCCCGGGACCACCGGGAACCGCCTAGCCAGCGTAGGGGGCTCGCGACTCGCGCCGCACGGAGGTCTCGACAGAGACACCGTGCCGGGAAGCGCCTCTACTACTTCAACGCTGGTCACCGTAAGTGAGGGGCCGCTTCGCGCGGCCCCTCCTCTGTTTCGCGATCCGTCGCCGATCAGGCTGCAACGGATAGCGGCGCCGCCTCGGCCACGAGTGCGGCGAGATGCGTGCGAAGACGTTCTGCGACCAGCGGGTCTGTCAACTCGCCTCGCGCGTCGAACCTCAAGTGCGCCGTCGATACCGGCAGCTCCCCGTCGACGACGCGAGCGCCGCAGATCCCGAGCACCTTGCGCAGGTCCTGCTGAGCCCAGATCGCGCCGTACTGTCCAGTGGTCGCGCCGGCGATCGCGACCGTCTTGTTCTTGAACGAGCTTCCCCGATGCCGCGCCGACGCCCAGTCGATCGCGTTCTTCAGGACCCCGGGGATCGAGCCGTTGTACTCGGGCGTGACGAACAAGAGCGCGTCGGCTGCCTCGATGCGCTCGCGAAGGTCGACGGCCGCGGCCGGCGTCTCGGACTCGCCCTCGTCGAGGTCCTGGTCGTAGGGCGGAAGCAGCGCAAGTCCGTCGTACAGATCCACGAAGACGCCTTCGGGTGCGAGCTGGACGGCTGCGCGCGCGAGAGCCGTGTTGTACGACTCCGCGCGCAGGCTTCCGGAGACGGCCAGGACTTTCACGTCACGCCGCCTTGACCGCCGCGAGGGTAGCCCTGAGGACGACGTCGTTCGGCAGCAGGAAGTTGCCGCCAGGAAGCGGCGCGTTCCAGTTGAGGCCGAACTCCGTGCGGTCGACCGTGCCGGTCAGCGCGATGCCGATTCGGTCGTTCCCGTAGGGGTCGACACCCGCTCCGACGAAACGGCCCTCGAGCTCGACGGACTTGGTGACGTCCTTGATGGTGAGGTCGCCTTCGACGACCAACCCGTCACCGTTGGCGGTGATCGCAGTCGACTCGAAGCGGAGCTCCGGGTATCGCTCCGTGTCGAAGAACTCGGGTGACTGGACGTGCCGGTCCCGGGTCTCGTCGAACGTGGTGATGGTGGACGCGTCGACGCTTCCGGTGATCGACGGCGACTCGCCACCCTCGATCGTTCCGGTGAAGCCGGGCACGCGACCCTTCACTGTGACGAGGCCGAGCTTCTCGACCTCGAACTCGAGAGCCGACCAAACGGGATCGATCGACCAGGTTCCGGTGGGGATGACGGTGGCCGAGGTGTCTGCGACGATGGTCATGGACAACGCTCCTTTGCGTCCGCTAATATTGAGTACGCAAGTAACTATAGCCGGAGAATACATGTCTAGTCAAGTATTGAGAGCTCAACCTTTGGCCGCACAAGCGTTTGTATCGCTTCTGCGCGCCCATGCTGCTGCCACGCGCCAGTTGAACGCGCAGCTGAGCGCCGATCACGGGCTCACGATCAGCGACTTCGAGGTGCTGTTACGACTCGGGCAGGCTCCGGACCGGCGGCTGCGGCGGGTCGACCTCGCCGGAGAGCTTCTGCTCACGGCCTCGGGGATGACGCGGCTGCTCGACGGGCTCGAGCAAGCGGGCTATGTCGAGCGGGCTTCGTGCCCGGGCGATCGCCGGGTCGTCCACGCCGTATTGACCGACGCCGGGCTCGACAAGCTCCGCGACGCGGCGAAGAGCCATTTCGCGCAGGTGGAGGATCTGTTCGGCGCACGCTTCGAGGAACACGAGCTCGACGATCTGGCAACGCTCCTCTCCAGGATCGGTGGAAGCGCGCCTGTGAACTGCGAACCACCTGAGTAGTACGTCAGGAGTCGCTGAAGTTCTGCCAGTACCTGCTCGGGGTCGGTCCGCGCTGGCCCTGGTACTTGGAGCCGATGCCTTCCGACCCGTACGGCCGCTCGGCAGGCTCGCTGAGCTGGACGAAGGAGAGCTGGCCGATCTTCATGGTCGGGTAGATCGTGATCGGAAGGTTCGCGACGTTCGACAGCTCGAGCGTCACGTGTCCGTCCCACCCGGGATCGATGAAGCCCGCGGTGGAATGGATGAGCAGCCCCAGCCGGCCAAGACTCGACTTCCCCTCGAGGCGCGCCACGAGATCGTCGGGCAGGGTCACGCGCTCGAGGGTGGAGCCGAGGACGAACTCTCCTGGGTGGAGGATGAACGCCTCGTCCTCCGCAGCCTCGACCAGCTCGGTCAGATCTTCCTGCTGCGACTTGACGTCGATGTACGGGTAGCGCGAGTTGCGGAATACGCGGAAGTAGCGGTCGACGCGCACGTCGAGGCTCGAGGGCTGCATCAGCGTCGGTTCGAAGGGGTCGATGCCTATACGGCCCTCGGCGATCAGCCGCCGGATCGTTCGGTCGGAGAGGACCACGCGGCGATTCTACGAGCCCTACACCTTGTAACAAGATGTCACTTGTTGGCGTGGTCGACGGGCGCGGGCGGTCTTCACTACGGTAGGGTCTTTCCCCCTGGTGTCGATGCTATTTCCACCCATCGACCCGAACGAGCGGTTTCGTGACCGCCGGGCTGCAGTGCGGCGACGAAAGCGCCGGCAGCGCGCGGCATTGATCGGAGCGCTGCTCGTGGTGGTCGCTCTGCTCGGGCTCGGAGCCCAGCTCGTCGGCGACGGCACCGAAAGTGGCGCGCGCGAGCTCGAGAACGCGCCCGAGGACCTGGCAGCCTCGGGCTCCGGCCCGAGGCCACTCCCTGTCGAGATCCGCGGGGTGCACGTGACGATGGGCCTTGCGTCGCTGCCCGGCAAGCTTGGGGAGTACGTCGATCTCGAGCGGGACGGGCTGACTGCGATCGAGCTCGACGTCAAGGACGAGAACGGTCAGGTCGGATTCGCCGCGAGCTCGTTGAAGCTCGCACGAGCCGTCGGGGCGACCCGCGATTTCTACGATGCACGCACCGCCGCCAAGCTCGTACACGACCGCGGCCTGTACCTGATCGGTCGGGTCGTCACGTTCGAGGATCCGGTCCTGGCTCACGGTCGGACCGATCTCGCCGTTCGACGAGCCGACGGCTCGGTCTGGGAGGACTCGGCGGGGCTCGGTTGGACGAACCCGTACGACCGTCGCGTGTGGAAGTACAACGTCGATATCGCCATAGCGGCCGCGAAGGCCGGGTTCGACGAGATCATGTTCGACTACGTGCGGTTCCCGTCCGACGGTGATGTCGACGCAGCCGTGTACTCCAATCGGCCGGCGGGCATGCGCAAGAACGACGCCGCGCCTGCATTCCTGCGGTACGCCTCGGGTCGGCTGGAGCCGCTCGGCGTGCGTGTCTCGGCGGCGGTGTTCGGGCTCTCTGCGATGCGCGACATGGGTATCGGTCAGATTCCGCGGCGCATGGCTCCGCACCTCAATGCGGTGTACGCGATGACCTATCCCTCCCTGTTCGGCTCGGGAGAGCTCGGCCTGGCCGATCCTGGCGCGTCGCCGGGGGCGACCGTCGCGCGCGCTCTCAGGCGCTTCAATCGCGCGCTTCAGGGATACGACGCGCTTCTCCTGCCTTGGGTGCAGGACTTCAGCTTCACGACTCCCTACGGTGTCGACGAAGTGCGCGCGCAGATCTACTCCGCACGTCTGGCCGGGGCCAAGGGCTATCTGATCTGGAACGCTTCCGGTGTATACACGGACGGGACGCTCACCCCGCCCTAGCTCCTTACGGCGCGAGACGGTCGCGCGTCCACCCCTCCTGCGCTCGCAGATAACGGATCCGATCGTGGAGCCGGTTCTCGCGATGCATCCAGAACTCGAATGTCTCCGGGACGACCCGGTATCCGCCCCAGAAGTCCGGCAGCGGGACGGAGTCGTCTCCGAATCGTGCCTCTGCCTCTGCGTAGCGCGCGTCCAGCTCCGTCCGGCCCGCCACTTGCTCGGACTGCGGCGATACCCAGGCGGCGATCCTGCTGCCGCGGGGCCGGCTCTCCCAGTGCGCCGCGGAGACCTCGTGCTCGACCTCCTCCACACGGCCCTCGACCCGAACCTGTCGTCCGAGCTCCGGCCAGTGGAAGACCAGCGCCGCGCTGGGGTTCTCGGAGAGCTCCTTTCCCTTGCGCGACGTCCGATTCGTGAAGAAGAGGAGCCCGCGTTCGTCGAGTCCTCGCAGCAACACCATCCTCGCTGAAGGCCGGCCGGACGCGGTCGCCGTCGCGAGCGTCACGGCCTCGGAGAGCGGCGCGTCGGCGACCCGCAGCCAGACGCGGAGCGCGGCGATCGGATCGGGGTCGAGGTCCTGGAAATCCACGTCGTCAGAGGATGCATGCGCCGTACGCCGCGCCGCGTAGGCTCCGACTGTGGCGACGACGAGAGTGATCGAGCTGCGAACCGAGATTCCAGGCCCGCGTGCCCGAGAGATCCTGGAACGCGAAGCACGCGCCGTCGCACGGCCGCTTTCCGTGCACACGCCGATCGTGGCCGCGGAAGCGCGCGGATCGACGATCACCGACGTCGACGGCAACACGTTCGTCGACTTCGTCGGAGGCGTCGGGGTGATGAACGTCGGTCACGGTCATCCGAAGGTCGTGCAGGCGATCGCGGAGCAGGCGGAGCGGTTCGTCCACACGGACTTCACGGTGGTCGCGTACGAGCTGTACGTCGAGCTGGCGGAACGGCTCGGTGACCTCTTTCCGATCTCGGGCGGGACGCGGGGAGCCTTTTTCAACGCCGGAACGGAGGCGGTCGAGAACGCCGTCAAGCTCGCTCGCCTGTACACCGGGCGCGATGCCGTCATCGCTTTCGACGGCGCGTTTCACGGGCGGACGCTGCTCTCCCTGACGATGACGTCCCGCACGCATCCGTACAAGACCGGTCTCGGCCCGTTCGCTCCCGAGGTCTACCGCGCACCGTTCCCGAGCGCCTATCGGGGTCCCGATCCCGAGACCGCTCTCGCGACGCTCGAGCGCATGTTCACGACCCATGTTCCGGCTCGAGACGTCGCCGCTGTCGTCTTCGAGCCCGAGCAGGGCGAAGGTGGCTTCATCCCGGCCCCGCCCGCCTTCGTCGAGGGGCTCCGCAGGATCTGCGACGAGCACGGGATCGTCCTCGTCGCAGACGAGGTGCAGACCGGCTTCGGGCGCACGGGGCGGATGTTCGCGATGGAGCACTTCGACGTCGAGGTGGATCTGATCACCGTGGCGAAGTCGATCGCCGGCGGCCTGCCGCTCTCCGGGCTGTTCGGCCGGGCCGCGATCATGGACCACGCGCACCTGGGTGCGATCGGCGGGACGTTCATCGGCAATCCCGTCGCCCTGGCTGCGGCGGGCGCGGTGCTCGACGTCTTCGAGGAGGAGGAGCTCGTCGCACGAGCGTCGGTCATCGGTGACGTGCTCCGGGGCCGCATGCTCGACTGGCAGGCTCGCTGGCCGCGGATCGGCGACGTGCGTGGGCTCGGAGCGATGCTTGCGATCGAGCTCGTTCTCGATCCCGCGACGAAGGAGCCGGCGCCAGATCTCGCCGCGGCGGTGATCGAGGCGGCGCTACAGCGTGGCCTCCTGCTGCTCAAGGCGGGCGTGCACGGGAACTGCATCCGCGTGCTCTGTCCGCTCGCGATCTCGGACGGCGAGCTGGACGAAGGGCTCGGAGCCTGGGAGGAAGCGCTCGGCGTCGTCCTCGGCTCGTAGATCATCTGCCTGTCTCAGAACTCGAGCTTCGACCGACGATCGTGCCGCTCGAGCGCAAGCTCGATCAGCCTGTCCAGGAGCTCTCCGTAGGGAATGCCGGACGCCTCGAAGAGCTTCGCGTAGACGCTCGTCTCGGTGAACCCCGGGATGGTGTTGATCTCGTTCACGACGACCTCGCCGGCGGACGTGACGAAGAGGTCGACACGAGCCATTCCCTCGCACTCGGTCGCAACGAAGGAGTCGACGGCGACCGTACGGACACGCTCGCTGGCCTCGGGTGGGATCCGCGCCGGGACGACGAGCTCCATGCCGCCCTCGTCGTACTTGGCCCCGTAGTCGTACCACTCGGCGTTGGCCACGATCTCGCCGACCTCGGACGCGATCGGCGCCCGGTTTCCGAGCACCCCACACTCGACTTCTACCCCGTCGAGGAGCTCCTCGATCAGCACCTTGTCGTCGTGCCTCCGCGCGAGTGAGACGGCGGGACCGAGCTCGTCCTCCTCGTGCACCTTGGTGATACCCACGGACGAGCCGAGACGCGCGGGTTTCACGAAAACGGGATACGAGAACGGGTGGTCAGGAGCATCACCGTCTCGGAGCGTCACGCTCTGCGCCACGGAAATCCCGCGATCGCGGAGCACCGCCTTGAACAGATCCTTGTCCATGCAGAGCGCGGAGGCGGCGACGCCCGCCCCGACGTAGGGGATGCCTGCCAGTTCGAGGAGGCCCTGCACCGTTCCGTCCTCGCCGAACGGCCCGTGCAGGATGGGAAGCACGACGTCGACCTGGTTGAGCGCCCTCGCAGGCGCCTTGTCGGCGACGACCGGGAGTGTTTCCGCGACGTCGTCCCTCGCGGGTGAAAGGCTTTGCGTGCTCCCCGCGAGCTCCCAGCGCCCGTCGCGTCCGATCTCGATCGCGGTGGTCTCGTAGTGCTCCGGATCGAGCGCTGCGACGACCGACCGGGCCGACGCGAGGGAGATCTCGTGCTCGCTCGAGCGACCGCCCGAGAGGACGGCGACTCGGACGGGAGGCTTCACGGCTCCGTTGTCGTCGGCGGTTCCGTTTCTTCGCCCGTGAAGCGGCCGACGAAGAGCGTGATCACGGAATCCGGCGCCGCCCGGGAGCCGCCGACCGGATCCTGTGACGTCACGATCCCGTCGAGATTCGGGTCGGCGGTGTCCTCGAAGACGACCCTCGTGCGGAAGCCAGCGTTCTCGAGCGTGGTCTGCGCGATCGAAACGTCCTCCGCGGTCACGTCCGGAACGGAGACCGTCGACGGGCCCCTCGACACCGACAAGGTGACCGTGGTGCCTCTCGTGGCCTCCGAGTCACCGCTCGGGTCCTGGTCGACCACGATGCCTTCCGTCAGATCCGAGGCGACATCTACTCGCGTCACTCCGAAGCCGTTTCGCCGGAGCTCCAGCGCAGCCTGTTCGTACGGTTGGTTCACGACGTTCGGTACGACGACCGGCTTCGGTCCCTTCGAGACGTTGATGCGGATGCGCGTCCCCTCGACGACAACGGTGCCCGGTGCAAGGCTCTGGGCGACAACGGTGCCTTCTTCGCGGTCGGAGTTCACCTCGACCACCTGCGCCACGAGACCGAGCTGCGTCAGCGCGGCCACGGCGCTGTCGCGAGACTGCCCGACGAGGCTCGGCACGCTCACCTCCGGCTTTCCGGAGGAGACGTCGATCGTGACGATCGTCTCCGAGTCGACGCGCTGCCCCTCCGCGGGTCGTTGTGCAAACACGACCCCTTCCTCGACGTCCGAGTTCGAGATTCGGCGCGTGCGCGGCTGGAGACCCTTGTCGTTGATCGCATTTCGCGCCAGTGCCTCCTGGAGCCCGACGACGTACGGAACCGCGATCTGGTCGGAGCCACCGAACCGGTCCTGAAGCGGTTCGTACAAGAGGAACCCGGCGACTGCGAGCGCGAGCAGCGCCCCGAGCCCGACGAGCCATGGCCAGACCGGCCCCCGCCGCTTGCGTGTCGGGTCGAACGGAGGTGCATCGCCGGGCCGAGCGCGGCGCGTCACCTGGGTCACGCCCGTCGAGTCGACGGCGCGGCCGCCTGCGAGGACGACGGTCGCGGCCTCCGCCGTCTCGAGCGGGACATGGCCACCGTGGGCGACGGTCTCGAGGTCGGCATCCATCGCGGCCGCGGACTGGTAGCGGTCGCCCGGCTCTTTGGAGAGCGCCCGCAGGACGACGTTGTCGAGGTCGTCGGGAACCTCCGTCCGCAGCGCGGACGGCGGGTCGGGGATCTCCGAGAGGTGCTTCATGGCTATCTCGACGGGCGTGTCACCGGAAAACGGCACCTCCGCGGTCAAGAGCTCGTAGAGCACGATCCCCGTGGAGTAGAGATCGGATGTCTGGTCGACCGGGGCACCCCGCGCCTGCTCGGGCGACAGGTACTGGGCGGTGCCGATGATCGCGCCCTCCTCGGTCATCTGGCTGGCCCCGGCTCGTGCGATCCCGAAGTCGGTCACCTTCACGACACCTTCCGGGTCGACGATGACGTTGTGCGGCTTGATGTCGCGGTGCACGACACCGTTTCGGTGCGCGTAGCGGAGCCCGGACAGGATCTGGCGCGTATACGCGATGGCGACGGGGATGGGACAGGGGCCCCGGCCACGGATGAGCTCCTTCAGCGTCCGCCCCTCGACGTACTCCATCACGATGAAGTACGAGCCGTCCGCTTCCCCGCGGTCGAAGATCGAGACGATGTTCGGGTGAGAGAGTCCGGCTGCGTGGGTGGCTTCGCGGCGGAACCGCTCGACGAACTGCTCGTCGTTCGCATAGCGCTCGTGCAAGATCTTGACCGCCACGCGGCGACCGAGCTCCTGGTCCTCGGCGAGGTACACGTCGGCCATGCCGCCACCACCGAGTTTCCTCGTGACGCGGTACCGGCCGGCGAAGAGACTGCCGGAGAGGGTGTTCTGGGTCGCCATCGGTTCCTAGAGGTTAGGGATTCTCCCTTTCAGACAGGATTGCCTGCATCACTGCGCGGGCGATCGGCGCTGCCGTTTGCCCGCCGGTGCCGGATTGGTCCTGCAGCACGACTGCGATCGCAAGCTCCGCCGGGGTCTCCTCGTCCCGGCCCGCAAAGGCAATGAACCACGTCGTGTTCGCTCCGGGTACACCCGTTTCGCCCGTCCCCGTCTTCCCTCCGACCGAGTATCCGGTCAGCTGCGCAGCCGTGCCGGTCCCGCGCTCGACCGCGAGACGCATCATCGTCGCCACCTCGTTCGCGGTCTCCCGGCTCACTGCCTGGCGGATCAGGGCGGGTCGCTGCCGGAGCAGGACCTTTCCGCCCGGACCCACGATCTTGTCGACCGCCCGTGGTTCCATGAGCCTGCCGCCGACGCCGATCGCGCCGGCGACCATCGCCATCTGCAGGGGCGTGACGAGCATCCGTTCCTGCCCGAAGGCCATACGGCCCGCGTCCACGTCGGAGTCAAGCTTCGGGTAGTAGAGGCGGCCACCCTGATAGAGCCCGCTCGGCTCACGCTCGTCGACCGGGGTCTCGAGGGGCGGTCGCTCGTAGAAGCCGAAGCGCTTCGCAGTGTCCAGGATGCGCTTCGCGCCGAGGGCCTTGCCGATATTGCAGAACACCGAGTTGACCGAGTAGGTGAGCGCGCTCACCAGGTCGACCGTGCCGAACGGTGACGACGTGTCGAAGTTGTTCACCCGCTTTCCGTAGACCGTGCAGTACCCGGGGTCGACGAAGGACGAATCGGGCGTGAACTTCCTCGACTCGAGCGCAGCAGCGGCGGTGATCACCTTGAACGTCGAGCCGGGCACATACAGGCCCGCACTGGCGCGGTTGAGGAGCGGTGCCGCAGGGCGACAGTCCGCCTCGATCCGCTCGATCTGCCCGAAGTTGTTCTCCACCAGATTCGGGTCGAAGCTCGGTGACGACACCATCACGCGCACCTTCCCCGTGCGCGGATCGAGGACGACGACGGCCCCGCACTGTGTTCCGAGCTGCTCCAGCGCGACCTTCTGCGCGTCGAGATCCAGGTTCGTGACCACGTCGTTTCCCTCGACCGGCTTTCCGCGGAGCTCGTCCAGCGCCTTGTCCACGAGCGTCGAGAGGTTGGCGTTCGAGGAGGTCAGGTAGTCGTTCAACGAGCGCTCGAGCCCTGTCCGCGAGCGGCCGATCGTCGAGTAGCCGACGAGATGGGGAGCCAGGGGGCCGTACGGATAGCGGCGGAAGAAGAGCGTGCGCCGCTCCACGTCGCGCTCGATGTTCCGTGCCAGGCGCTTCCGCGGCTTCCAGGAGAAGATCAACCCGCGGTCTACCGAGAACTCCGCGACGCGCTTGATCGCGTTGTCCTGGCGGTCGGCGAGCCCGGCCGCGGCCCATGTCTGCCAGTAGGTCGTCATCACGACGAGGACACCGACGAGCGCGAGCGCGACGTAGGTGAGGCGAATGATCTGGCGATTCACGGTGGCGAGTTGGCCCTGTTGGAGACGAGCAGCAGCCCTGCGAGCAGGAGGAAGTTCGCGACGACGCTCGTGCCGCCGTAGGAGACGAACGGGAGCGTGATTCCCGTGAGCGGCACGATCCGCAGGACGCCGCCGACGATGACGAACGTCTGCAGTGCGAAGCCGAAGGTGAGCCCGGCTGCGAGCAGCTTGGAGAAGCCGCCGTCCGCCCGGAGCGCGATCCGCATCCCGCGCGCGACGAAGACCATGTAGCAGAGGAGGAGCGCCGCAGCTCCGATCAGGCCGAGCTCCTGGGCGATGGCCGAGTAGATGAAATCGGTGCGCAAGGCCGGGATGAGCTCGGCTCCGTCGGTAGAGGTGAAGGTGCCCTCACCCAGCCCCGTTCCGCCGAAGCCGCCGTTGGCGATGGAGTACAGGCTCTTCACGAGTTGGTACGAGGCGCAGTCCTGCCGGAGCTCGAGCTTGCCGTTCAGGGCGCAGAACACCCGCTCCTCCGTCCAGGGTTGGAGCCAGATCGTCACGCGCTCGTGGACACGATCGAGAGCGTTGTAGAGAAGGGCGGCGCCTCCGACGAAGAGCGCGAGGCCGGCGGCGACGAAGAGCGCCCTGCCGGTTGCGACGTACAGCATCGCGAGGAAGATCCCGAAGTTGAGGAGCGCACTTCCGAGGTCGTTCGTCTGGACGATGACGAGCATCGCCGCGCCCCAGATTGCCAGCAGCGGCCCGAAGTCCTTCAGGCGCCCTTGCGCGAGCACCTCGCGCTTTTCTCGCAGATACCCCGCGAGAAAGAGGATCAAGAAGATCTTCGCGAGCTCGCCCGGCTGAAAGCGGAGGGGGCCGACGTCGACCCACAGGCGCACGCCGTTGACACGCTCGCCGAGCCCTGGAACGGACGGGAGCAGAAGCAGGCACACGGCCGCGACGCCGAAGAGGTAGCGGTAGGACTCCAGCACGCGGTAGTCGTGGCGCAGCGCGATCAGCGTCGCGGCGAAGACGCCGAGGCCGATCAGGACCCAGAGCGCCTGACGTCCCCCGTCGTCGGGGTCGAGCCGGTAGTTCAGCGCCAGGCCGAAGGCGGTGAGCACAGCCGTGAGCGGGAGCAGAGCCCCGTCGGCGTACGGTGCCGTCCGACGTACGACGATGTGCGCGGCCAGGTAGAGGCCGAGAAACACCGCCCCGTAGCTGACCGCACTGGCAGAGATCTCGGACTCGCGGGCGATGGTCACGCTCGCAAGCGCGGTCCCGGCGATCACACCGGCGACGAGGACGCCGCCGAGCTCCCTGTTCCTCGCGGTCATCTGACGGCCAGGTAGAGCACGAGCAGTCCGATCGCAAGCACCGACACGATGAGGGCGAGAGCGGCCACGCGGCCGCCGGCGCCGGCACCATGCCGCCTCGGTTCTTCCGCCGCGACAGCCTGTGTCGCATCGGGGTCGCTCGCCTCCACCTGTTCGTCCGCGGGTCCCGTCAGCTCGCTCGTGGCGGGCATGGCCGTCGCTTCGATCCGCTCGCGCTCAGGCCGCAGGTCGGGGACCTCGTCAGCGACGATCTCGAAGAGGACGACGGTGATGTTGTCCTCCCCGCCGCTGGCGTTTGCCGCAGAGACGAGCGCGTCGGCTGCGCGTTCCGGGTCACGATCGGCTGCCTCGATCGCCGAGGACACGGCGTCGTCGGAGATCATTGCCGAGAGCCCGTCGGAGCAGACGAGGAAGAGGTCGCCCGGCTCGGCCTGCATCGTGAACGCGTCGACCTCGACGGCGGGCTCTGTGCCCAGCGCTCGGGTGATCGCGGAGCGCTGCGGATGGCGCTCGGCCTCCTCGGGAGTGAGCACGCCGCTCTCGACCAGCTCGGCAACGAGGGAGTGGTCGGTCGTGAGCTGCTCGAGGGCTCCTTCGCGGAGAAGGTATGCGCGTGAGTCGCCCACGTGCCCGATGGCGACGGTGCCGCTCGGGGAGTCGACGAGGGCGGCGGTGACCGTCGTTCCCATGCCCGCCGTCCGGGGATCGTTGCGCGACCGTTCCCAGATCCGCTTGTTGGCCTCGACGATCAGCGCGGACACGCCTTCGGCCCCGCGCGTCCCGCTCCCTGCCTCCTCGAGAGCGGCGGCTGCGAGCCCCGCTGCGACCTCACCTGCTCGAGCGCCTCCCATGCCGTCGGCGACCGCGAAGAGCGGTGGCTCGCAGATAAACGCGTCCTCGTTGCGGATCCGTCGACGTCCCGTGTCCGTGACTCCTGCCGCGCGCCCGATCTTCATGCGTCGAGCTCGAGCTCGGTCTGGCCGACGCGCACGATGTCGCCGGTCTTCAGCCGTTGCGCCGTCACTCTCTCTCCGTTCACGAACGTGCCGTTGGTCGACCCTAGATCCTCTACCCAGGCCCCATCTGCTCGCGGCTCGATGCGTGCGTGCTGCGCGGACGCGAACTCGTCACCGTCGAGCCGTATTCCGACGTCGTCGTCTCGGCCGATGATCGTGGCGGCCGCGATGTCGATCGTCCTTCCGGCAGGCAGCCCGGGGCCTTGCACCACCCGGAAGCGGATCTGACGTGGGCGGGCGCCAAGCTCGGCTCGGAGCGCCTCGGCCTCGGCGGCCCCGAGGATGATGCTCTCCTGGGGCGCACCCCCGAGATCCTTGGTCGCCGAACGGACCACGAGCAGGATGAAGCCGTACAGCAGGACGAGGAACACGATCTTGAGGATAAGGAGTGTCTCGTCGGCTGCGAGCGCCAAAGGCGTCACGGCAGTGATCGCCCGAAGACGATCTCGGTCGAGCCGAGCGTGATCCGGTCGCCGTCCCGGAGCCGCTCCCGGCTAACGCGCTTCCCGTTCACCGACGTCCCGTTCGTGGAATCCAGGTCGACGATCCAGTACGTCGCGCCCTCCTGGCGAAGCTCGGCGTGACGGCGGGAGACGTTGACGTCCGGCACCGGAACGTCGCACCCGCGCGAACGTCCGAGGACGACCCGCGGTTGCGTGATCTCGTGCTTCGTGCCCGCTACCGTCAGCGTCACAACCTCCCGTTCCGGCGGCGGAGGTGCCTCCTCGGCCTCGGGCGGCGCGACCACCGTCGGCGGCCGATAGACCATCGTCTGGGCAGGCTGCTCGAGCGGAAGCTCCGCGGGCGCGGGTTCCTGCTTCACGTCCGGGGCTGCTTGCGCCTGGACGAGGCGGGTGGCGATTCCGAACTCGCCGACCGCAAGGTCCTCATCGCTGGTCACGAGCACGGTCGGAGCGGTCAAGAGCGCGTAGCGCTCGCGGCGCGCATGCTCGGCGAGGTACTCCTGCAGCTCTGCGACGAGCGACTCCTCGTACCCGGCGAACTGCTTTCGATCCTGCGTCGAGAGATAGACCGTGAACTCGTTGGGCACGTAGACGCGTGACACCGAAACCGTGCGGTGGTCGTCCATCTCCTTCACGAGCTTCCGCGCGAGCTCGATCGGTTGGACATGCGTCCGGAAGGCGCGCCCGAAGACGCCCTCGAAGAGACCCTCGATCTTGGACTCGATCGCGCGCAGTACGGACATCGGGAGGGTATACCCGCTACGTCGAGTCTACTGGCGCGTTCCGGCCGAGATCGCGGCAGCGACCGCCCACGCGAGCGCCACCAGAAGCGTGCCCGCGAACCCCGCGCCGACAGCGACCGACACGGCCGAGAGTGCAATCCCGACCGAGAGAACGCCGTAGCGCGACAGCCGCCGAATCCAGGGCAGGACCGCCGCCGCGAGGCCGAGAGACAGGGCTCCCAGGACAAGAACGGGATCGAGGAGTGCTGCCCCCCACAGCGCGCCGGCGATCTCGTGCACGGAGTCCTGCGGTGCAATGTCGAGCGGTTGTGCGGGAGCACCCGTGAGCGGCAGGCCGTCCCCGGCCACACCTGCGACCACGGCGGCGGCGAGCACGGCGAGCACGGCCTGGGCGGCCCGACGAGCGACTCCTCGAGCCGGTTGCACCACGAGTGGCACGAGGGCGAGCAGCCCCAGCGGGGCAAGCATAGGCCCCGTCACGAACAGCAGCCCCCAGCGGGCATCTCGCCAGGAGAGCGCGAGCCAGGCGAGCGCGAGCAGCCCGTACAAGACGGCCGCGCTCTCAGCGACATTGCCGAGCGGAAAGAGCGGGGCGGCCAGGGCGACAGCCAGGCCGATGCGTGGCATTCGCCAGGCACCGACGGCGGCCGCGATCGCGATGGCCGCGACGAGCGCGGGTGGCCAGAAGGGAAGCAGCGTCGCGCCGACGACGGCGGCCACCGCTGCCAGGCCGACCGGAGCAAAACGGCGCGCGATCTCCCGTGGGTCGTTGGCGACAGTCCCGGCCGTCCGCGCTCGACTGGACGCCTGGCGCGATGGAGCGCTGCGAAGCGCGCGCCGGAGATCCGAGGCGAGTGCCGACGCACGTGGTCGCTGGTCGGGATCGGGTGCGAGAGCTTCGTCGATCGCGGCCAGCAACCGGCGTGGGAGATCGCGGCGCTCGGCTGCCAGCGGCGGTGCCCCGGCTGCGATCGCTCGCGCCACCTCCTGGAGCGGAACACCCCAGAAGGGATGTCTTCCTGCGAGCGCTTCCCAGAGCAGGACACCGACTGCCCAGACGTCGCTCTCTGGCGTCGCCTCGGCTCCTGCCAGCCGCTCGGGAGCGATGTACGCAAGCGTTCCCGGCACGTCACCCACCGCCGTCAGCGTGTCCGCGCCGTCGAATTGGGCGAGCCCGAAATCGAGCAGGCGCACGGCGATCTCGTTGCGTTCCTCGAGCAGGAGATTCGAAGGCTTGACATCGCGATGCACGATTCCCGTCCGATGCGCGTGAGCGAGAGCGTCGAGGACCTGGGCGGCGATCTCGACGGCGTCGTGGTCCGAGAGCCCGTCCGTGCGCATCGTCTCGCGCAACGTGCGCCCGGAGACGTACTCGTATGCGATGTAGACGTGGGTCGAGTCGTGTCCGACGTCGTACGCGCGCACGCAGCGCTCGTGGCGCAACCGCCGAGCCGCCAGCGCTTCACGCTCGGCGCGGGCCGCAGCCTTTCCTTCCCGCGGGATGATCTTCAATGCGACGTCGAGGCCCGTGCGCTCGTCACAGGCGAGCCAGACGGAGCCCGAGCCGCCGCTCCCCAACGGGCGAACCGGGCGATAGCGGCCGAGCACGAGCTCGTGGGTGGATGGGGCGATCGCGACGGACGACACGGGTAGCGCCCTCTTGGCCACGGCGTCGGGAAGTCCTTTGCGAACACATTCAGGCGGCCGTTTCGCGTTGTTTCCAGCGGATGTGCTCCTGCGCCTCGTCTAGAGTGGCGGCGGGACGGATGGCGTGACGACCCGCGACGAAGACATCCTCGACTTCGACTTCTTCGGCGAGGAGGAGCCGCCGTCGTGGGAGGAGCCACCCGACGGCGGATCGGGGCCACCGCGCGATCGCCCTCCGCGGGGACGCGGTCCGCGGTTTCGCTCACCCGGCAATCTGACCCCTCTCCTCCGGCTCGTGGGGCTGATCGCGCTCGCGATCCTCATCGTGGTGCTGCTGGCCGTGTGGGTCGAGGGGTGCGCCAGCGACCGGAAGACCGAGCGCTACCGGGATTACACCACCGATATCGGCGCGATTGGAAACGCGTCGGCACGTCTCGGCCAGCAGCTCTCGACCACCCTCACGACGCCGGGGCTGAAGCTCGAGGACCTGGACGCCAAGCTCGGCGGCTTCGTCCAGACGGCCGAGAATCACGCGCAGAACGCCGAGGATCTCGGATCCCCGGGTCCGCTGCACGACGCCCACGAGGGCGCAATCGAAGCGCTCCGGTTCCGAGTCAACGGTCTTCGCGGCCTGCAGACGGCTTTCCAGGAAACCGCGGACGCAACCGATGCCACAGTCGCGGGTCAGGAGCTCTCTGCCGGGACGCGGCGCTTGCTGGCGAGCGACATCGTCTGGGAGGATTCGTTCAGGGCGCGGGCCCAGGGCGTCTTCGAGTCCGAGGAGATCGAGGGAATCGAGGTACCGACGTCCGTGTTCGTCTCGGCGGAGGAGGTGACGACTCCCGGCGCGCTGGCCGCCATCTGGCAACGCATCCAGGGCGCGTCGACCGGTGGCACGCCGTCGGGCCTGCACGGAAGTGGTATCTCGTACGTGAAGGCGCTCCCTAGCGGCCAGTTGCTGTCGGCGACCACCGAAACCACCATCCTGGTGACCGACGAGCTCGCCTTCGAGGTCGGGGTCGAGGACACCGGGGACAGCCAGGAGGTCCGGATCGAGGTCACGCTGACGATTCCCAAGCAGCCCGACCCGATCGTCCAGACCAAGACGATTCCGCTCATCGATCCGGGCGAGACGAAGGCGGTGACCTTCCAGATCGGAACGCTCGTGCCCTTCGGTGAGCAGATCTCCGTCAAGGTCGACGTCGACCCCGTGCAGGGCGAGACGAACACGGCGAACAACACGGCCGAGTACCCGGTCATCTTCTCGCTCCAGCTTTGACGGTCTCTCTCGCGGTAGCGGCCGCGGCCGCTGCGACGGCAGCGCTCGCACTAGTCGTGGGGCTCGTGCTCTGGCGCCGCGTCGCCCGAATCGAGACGGGCCAGGCGGTGGTGCTCGGCAGCAGCCGCGGAGATCTTCTCGACTTCGCGGTCTCTCTGCAGGCGCGGATCGACGACCTGCATCGCGCCGTCGACGAGGTAGCGACCGGGCTCTCACGTGTCGACCGCCGCGTCGACGGTTCGTTGACGAACACCGCAGTCGTCCGCTACGACGCGTACGAGGGTACGGGTGGCCAGCAATCCGCCTCGGTCGCATTGCTGGACGCGACCCGCACCGGGACGATCGTGACTGCGATCCAGGGACGCGACTACGCCAGGATCTACGTCAAGGACCTCGACCGCGGACGATCTTCGGTCGCGCTCTCACCTGAGGAGCAGGAGGCAGTGGAGCGAGCGATGTCGCGGTAAGGACCGAGGTAAGGCCCAGCCGGCTATGCGGCGGCAGCAGCTTCGACGCCGGGGAGATACGTCCGCCACACCTCCGGGATCGCCTCCGTGGTCAGGCGGATGAACAGCACGGGCGTCGGCGGCCGTGGGGTGGTGCGAAGCGTCATGCTCGTCTCCTCGAGCAGGCGGTCGCCCTTGCTGTGGTTGCACGGAGCACACGAGGCGACGACGTTCTCCCACACCGAGGTGCCGCCGCGGGATCGCGGTACGACATGGTCGAGCGTGAGCCGATTCGAGCCTGAGCCGCAGTATGCGCACTGCCAGCCGTCACGCGCGAAGAGGACACGGCGCGAGATGCGCCGGGTCACTCCGCGAGGGACGCGGACGTATGTCTTCAGCCGGATCACGTTCGGGCGGGCGAAGTTCGTCGTCGCAGAACGGAGCGGCCGGTCATGGCTCTCGAGGACCTCCGCCTTGCCCTTCCACACGAGAACGTGCGCACGGCGGAGCGAGCAGACATTCAAGGGCTCGTAGCTTGCGTTGAGGACGAGTACCCGTTCCACCGCGCGCGCAGCGTAGCAGCCGTTTCTACCTGCTCCAGCGCGAATCTGCGCAGGCGGAAGGCATATCGCGCACTAGTTATGCATAATAAGCTCAATGGCAACCGCAGCCATCGTCGGCACCTCGGGCTACACAGGTCAGGAGACGCTGGACCGGGTGCTCGCCCATCCGGGCCTCGAGCTCTATGCCCTCGGATCGGACACGCTTGCCGGGCAGTTCGCGGAGGCGCTCGACCCTCGGCTCGGCCGCAACGGGTGGCGCCGGGTCCCCCGCTTCATCACGAACGATGCGGCTCTTTGTTGCGGCGCTGACGTCGTCTTCCTCTGCCTCGGCCACGAGGAGGC
The DNA here is from genome assembly GCA_963840705.1 of uncultured Actinomycetes bacterium. Classification (GTDB taxonomy): domain Bacteria; phylum Actinomycetota; class Thermoleophilia; order Gaiellales; family Gaiellaceae; genus GMQP-bins7. The sequence goes on from CAWIZT010000008.1 coordinate 201,527, forward strand.
TGCGGCGATCGAGGCGCCTACTCGTGGCGTCGTCGTCGATCTGTCCGGCGCGCACCGCTTCGGAGATCCTGAGGTCTACGAGTCGTGGTACGGGTTCGAGCACCCTGCTGCTGCGTCCCTCGCATCCTGGTCGTACGGCCTTCCCGAGGTGAGCCCCCCGATGGGACGGCTCATTGCCAATCCCGGCTGCTACGCGACGGCCGCGCTCCTCGCCCTGGGCCCGATCCGCGACCTGATCGAGCACGATGACGTCTTCGTCGACGCGATGTCGGGGATGACCGGGGCAGGCCGCTCGCTGAAGCCGGCCTCGCATGCGGGATCGGTTCTCGAGAACGTCGCCCCCTATGACGTGGGCACGCACCGCCATGCGCCGGAGATAGCCTCGGTTCTCGGCTTCCCCGTTGCGTTCGTGCCGCATCTCCTTCCTGTTCGGCGAGGACTGATCGCCACGTGTTACATGCGGTCTCGAGGGAGCGATCTTCGTGCCGCTCTCGAGGAGCACTACGCGCACAGCCATGTCGTCGAGGTGCTGTCGGCGGGGACCGTCCCCGAGCTTGCCCGCGTGCAGCAGACGGACGGCGCGGAGATCGGCGTCTTCGAGGACCGGCTGACCGGCGGAACGATCGTCATCTGCGCGCTCGACAACCTCGGGAAGGGCGCGGCAGGACAGGCAATTCAGAACGTCAACCTCCTCTTCGGCCACGAGGAGACGATGGGCCTACGGCTCTCAGGAGTGCTCGTCTAGAGATGTCCGTCACCGGCGCAAGAGGTTTCGTCGCGACCGGGGTGCGGGTGGGAATCCGGCGCTCCGGACTCGACCTCGCGCTCGTCCGCTCGCTCGCGCCTGCCGTGGGCGGTGCGGTCTGGACGACGAACCGGGTGCAGGCGGCTCCGGTGACCGTCTCTCGCAGGCATCTCGAGGTCGCGGAGCCTCAGGCGGTCGTCGTCAACTCCGGGGTCGCCAACGCGGCTACGGGCGACCGTGGAATCTCCGATGCGGAGGAAACCGCCGCGGCGGTTGCGGCCGCACTCGGTCTCCAGACCGAAGAGGTGATCGTCCTCTCCACCGGCGTCATCGGCGTGCCGCTTCCCTTGGAGAAGGTGCGACGCGGCGTGCGCGAGGCCGCCAGGTCCCTCGACGTGGATGCGGGACGTGCGGCGGCGGAGGCGATCCTCACCACTGACCGTGGCCCGAAGCAGAGCTCGGCCACGGGCTCAGGGTTCACGGTTGGAGGGATGGCGAAGGGCGCTGGGATGATCCATCCCCGGCTCGCAACGATGTTGGCTGTCGTGACGACCGACTTCCCCCTCGAGCCGGGTGAGGCCGGCCCGCTTCTGCGGACCGCGGCAGATGCGACGTTCAACCGCATTTCGGTGGACGGAGAGTGCTCGACGAACGACGCCGTAGTGCTGCTGGCGAACGGAGCTAGTGGAGTGCAGCGGGACGACGCGGCCGACAGAGCCTTTGCAGGCGCGCTCCACGACGTATGCGCCGATCTCGCGCGCCAGATCGTGGCCGACGGCGAGGGCTCGACGGTGTTGCTCGAGATCTCCGTCTCGGGCGCGGTGTCGGACGAAGAGGCCGTCGCCGTGGCCAGCAGAATCGCAACCTCGCCGCTCGTCAAGACGGCGGCGTTCGGCCATGACCCCAACTGGGGACGTGTGCTCGCCGCTGCCGGCTCTGCTCCCTGGAACGGCGGTTTCGCCCAGCTCCAGCCGGAGCGGTTGACGGTCGCGTTCGACGGGACGCTGGTGTTCGAGCGGGGTACGCCGACAGGTCTTGCGCCGAAGCTCACCGGTGCCGCCGTCTCGATCGACCTCGACCTCGGGCTCGGAACCGGGTCCGCCGCGTACCTCGCCTCCGATCTCACCTACGACTACGTCCGGCTGAACGCGGAGTACACGACGTGAACGCTCGCCTCCGGCTCACGTTCACGGGGGAAACCATGTTTCCCCCGTGCACCCCCTTCTTCGTGAAGGCGTGGGGAACCTCCCGGTTCCCCACACCCCTCCACGCTCACGGGCCGGTCGGCCCGTGAGACGTGTCGTGCTCAAGCTCGGTGGAAGCGTTGCGGCCAGTGCCGCATTCCGAGCACTGGACCTGTTTCGTCGAGGCGACGAGGTCGTCGTCGTTCACGGGGCAGGCCCTCAGATCAGCCTCGAGCTCCGGCGGCGTGGAATCCCGGTTGAATTCGTGAACGGTCGTCGCGTCACGAGTCCAGCGGCGCTCGCCGTCGTGCGCGAGTCGCTGGTCGCCGTCGGGGCCGAGGTGTCCGCCGCCCTCGGCCCCGCCGCACTGCCCTTCGCCGGCGACGAGATCGGCGTCGCGGCTCGACCGCTTCCTGAGCTCGGCCTTGTCGGAGAGCCGCTGCCTTGCCGGCCCGCCGCGATCGAAGAGGCGCTTTCAGCGAGACGCATCCCGGTCGTAGCGCCGATCGCCGTCGGCCCACTGAACGTGAACGCTGACGAAGCGGCCGGTGCGCTCGCCGTGGGACTTGGAGCCGATCGCATCGTCTTCGTCTCCGATGTGCCCGGTGTCTTCGTGGACGGCGCCTGGGCCGAGCGCATCGAAGCCGCGCGTGCCGACTCCCTCCTGGCAGCCGGCGCGTTCGAGGGCGGAATCGTGCCGAAGCTCCTCGCCGCCGTCCGGGCCGCCCGGCTGGGCGTTCGTGCCGAGATCGGAACGACCGAGGTGGTGGCCTGACGACGTCGAGCAACAGTCTGTTCCAAGGGCACGATCGGCTGGTTCCCGCGTACGCGCGGGCGGACTTGACGATCGTGCGCGGCGAGGGTGCTCGGGTCTGGGACGACGACGGGCGCGAGTATCTCGACTTCGGCGCGGGAATCGCGGTCGTCGGGCTCGGTCACTGCCACCCCGGACCGCTGGCCGCGGCGCGCGAGCAACTCGAACGCCTCTGGCACGCGTCGAATCTCTATCGCACCGAGCCTGCAGCGGAGCTAGCCGCGCGGCTCTCGGATCGCTTCGGCCGGGCGCAGGCCTTCCTCTGCAACTCCGGCGCCGAGGCGATCGAGGCTGCGCTCAAGTACGCACGCAAGGCCACGGGAAAGCCGGGCGTGGTCGCGCTCGAAGGGAGCTTCCACGGGCGGACGCTCGGAGCGCTGTCCGTCACAGGCCAGCCGTCGAAGCGCACGGCGTTCGCCCCGCTGATTCCGGGGATGCGATTCGTGCCGCCGAACGACATCGCAGCGCTTCGCGCAGCGGTCACGGAGGACGTCGGCCTCGTGCTCCTCGAGCCGATCCTGGGCGAAGGCGGCGTTCACCTGCTGGACTCGGAGTTCCTGGCAGCCGCTGCCGACCTTCCCGTGCTGCTTTGCCTCGACGAGATCCAGACAGGGGTCGGCCGTACCGGATCGTTCTTTGCCTTCGAGGCGCTCGGCGTCCGGCCGGATCTCGTCACCCTCGCCAAGAGCCTCGCGAACGGGCTGCCGATCGGAGCACTCCTCGTCGCCGATGAAGCGGCTGGAGCGTTCGTCGCCGGCGACCACGGCTCGACCTTCGGCGGAAACCCGGTGACCTGCGCCGCAGCCTGTGCTGTCGTCGACGCGATCGACGAGGTGCTGCTCTCCAACGTGCTCGTACGGGGCGCGGAGTTGGCGGAGGGGCTTGCCTCGCTCCCGGGCATCCTGGCCGTGCGAGGGCGGGGGCTTCTCCTGGGCGCGGTCGTCGCGGGAAGGGCAGCCGAGGTCGTCGATGCGTGTCGCGAGCGCGGCCTGCTGGTGCTCACAGCTGGGGACGACGTCGTGCGCCTTGCCCCGCCCCTGACCATCGGTTCGGACGATGTCACCCAGGCGCTGTCCGTTCTTGCCATGGCGCTACGGGTCCGCAGGAACCGCACGCTATGAATCGGCGCGACCGACAGAACGCGATTCTCGGCCTCGTCTCCGAACGGGCGCTCTCGACGCAGGCGGAGGTCGCGGCCGCGCTGAAGGACGCGGGCTTCGAGGTCGTGCAGACCACGGTCTCGCGCGACATCGCGGACCTCGGCCTCGTCAAGGTGCGGGCGCCGAGCGGCCGGCTCGTGTATGCGCGTCCTGGAACGAGCGACAGCGACCGCCTGCGCGCGCTCGGGGCAGCGATGCGTCGGTACGCCGTGAGCCTGGAAGCGGCGGGGAACCTCGTCGTCGTCAGCACCCCGTCCGGGTATGCCAACGCCCTCGCACAGGCGATCGACGAGGCGGCGCATCCGGGTATCGCGGGCACGTTGGCCGGCGACAACTCGATTCTCGTCGTCGCCCGTGACGGGACGCCCGCGACCGCTCTTGCGGACGAGCTCACCGGGTACCTCCTCCAGGGCGCGGCGTGAGCAGAACCGCGGTCGTCGCCTACTCGGGCGGGCTCGATACGAGCTGCATCCTCGCGTGGCTGAAAGAGGATCCGTACGGCTTCGACGAGGTCGTCGCCGTGCTCGTCGACGTGGGTCAGGCGTTCGATCTCGAGGAGTCGATCGCTCGAGCCTCCGCGGCCGGCGCCGGGGACGTCCTGGTCGTCGACCGCAAGGATGCGTTCGCGGAGGAGCAGTGCGCACGGGCAATCGCGACGAATGCGCTCTACGAGGGCAAGTACCCGCTCGTCTCGGCGCTCTCACGGCCGGTCATCGCCCAGGCCGTCGCAGAGGTGGCTCTCGAGCGCGGCGCAGAGGCGGTCGTCCACGGCTGCACGGGAAAGGGCAACGACCAGCTCCGGTTCGAGCTCGCCTTCAAGGCGCACTACCCGGGCGTGGAGGTGATCGCTCCGCTCCGTGACCGGATCTGGACACGCGACGAGGAGATCGAGTACGCGCTCGCCCGTGGCATTCCGGTGGTACAGACCGCCGCGTCCCCGTACTCGATCGACGAAAACCTCTTCGGGCGGGCCATCGAAGCCGGGATCCTCGAGGATCCGTGGAACGCTCCGCCGGACGAGCCGTACGCGCTCACGTCCGATCCCGGCTCCGCGCCTGCTCCTGTCGAGGTCGTGGTCGGATTCGAGCGGGGACTGCCGGTCTCGCTCGACGGGGAGACGCTTCCGCTCGCGGCGTTGCTCGCGCAGATGAACCGCTCGGCAGGCGCGTACGGCATCGGCCGCATCGACATGATCGAGAACCGAGCAGTCGGGATCAAGAGCCGTGAGGTGTACGAGGCACCGGGCGCGATTGCGCTGATCACGGCGCACTCCGCGCTCGAGGACGTCGTGTTGACAAAGGACGAATCGCGACTCAAGCGGCCACTCGAGCAGCGCTGGACGGAGCTCGTCTACGAAGGGCGCTGGTTCAGCCCGGCGCGCGAGGCGATCGACGCCTTCGTCGCCTCGACGCAGGAGCTGGTCACGGGCGACGTGCGCCTCGAGCTGCGACCGAACGCGGCCGTCGTCACCGGACGGCGATCCCCGCACCTGCTCTACGCGGCCGAGCTCGCGTCGTACGGCGTGGGCGAGACGTTTCCGCATGACGCCGCGGAGGGGTTCATTCGGATCTCGTCCCTCGAGACGGAGCTGCACGCCGCGCGGAAACGCGCCAAGATCACGGTGTGACGACCTGGAGAGGTCGGGTCGAGGCGTCGCTCGACCCGCAGGTGTGGGAGTTCCTTCGCGCTGACGACGCGGAGCTGCTCCCCTACGACTGCGAGGCCACGGCCGAGCATGCTCGACGACTTGCCGATGCGGGCTTGCTGGGCGCGGACGAGCTGGACGACGTCGAGAGCCGGCTCGCGGAGATTGCCCAGAGCCCCGCTGGCTACATCGACTCGGACGAGGACGTGCATTCGGCGATCGAGCGTCTGCTCGGCGACCCCGGGCGCAAGATCCATGCAGGCCGGTCGCGCAACGACCAGGTTGCCGCGGCGCTCCGGCTGTACGTCCTGGACGCATGCGCCGAGGCGCGGGACGGAATCGACTCGCTCGCGCTCGTCGTCCTCTCCTTCGCCGAGTCCGAGGCGGCGACGCTCATGCCGGGGTACACACATCTCCAGCGGGCGCAGCCGATCACGCTCGGGCATCACCTGCTCGCGTGGGTGGAGATGCTCGACCGCGACCGGACGCGCTTCGCCGCGGCCGCCGAAGCGGCATCCGAGAGCCCGCTCGGAGCAGGCGCGCTCGCAGGCTCGACCCTCGAGTTGCCGCAGCCGGCTCGCCAGATGCGGAACTCGGTCGACGCGGTCGCCGATCGGGACTTCGCGCTCGACTATCTCTACGCGGCGACCATGCTCTTCACCCATCTCTCGCGTATCGGTGAGGAGGTCGTGCTCTGGGCGACTGCGGAGTTCGGCTTCGCGCGGCTCCCCGAAAATGCCGCAACGGGGTCGTCGATGATGCCGCAGAAGCTCAACCCCGACGTTGCCGAGCTCGCCCGCGGCAAGGCCGGGACCGCGATCGGCCGGCTCACGGGGCTGCTCGCCACCGTGAAGGGGCTCCCGCTCGCCTACGACCGCGACCTGCAGGAGGACAAGGCGCCGGTCTTCGCGACGCGCCGTGACGTTCGGCTGGCGCTCGGTGCTCTCACCGTGCTCGTCAGCGGGCTCGAGGTCGACCGCGAGCGACTGGCGAAGGCCGCATCCGATCCCCTGCTCCTCGCGACCGACGCGGCAGAGGCAATGGTGCGGAAGGGAAAGCCCTTCCGGGACGCCCACGAGGAAGTGGCCGCCCGCGTCCGCGAGGGCACCTTCAGGCGACCGCGAACGCGCGCCGAGCGGCCCGCGCCGGGGCCGGGCGGCATCAGCGAGGCGCTGGCGGAGGCACGTCGCCGTTTCACCGACGACTTCTGATCGTGCACGAGAAGCAGATCGAGATCCGCTGGAGGGACGTGGACGCGTACCTGCACGTGAACAACGCGGTGTACGCCACGTATCTCGAAGAAGGTCGAGACGAGTGGCTCGGGCGCACGCTCGGCGACGTGGGCAGCCCGTGGGACTACGTGCTCGCACGGGTCGCGATCGACTTCCGTCGCGAGCTCCGACTCGAGCACGAGGCGGTCGTCGTGTCGTGTCGGCTAGTGCGGATCGGAAGCTCGAGCCTCACATTGAGCGAGCAGATCCGCACGCTTGCCGGCGACCTTGCGGCCGAGTCGGAGGCGGTGCTCGTCGCTCGGGACTCGAAGAGCGGCCGGTCGCGCCCTCTGAGTGAGCTCGAACGGGAGACATTCGAGCAAAGCAAGTGAACGGTGAGACCGCAGCTGCGGTCTCACTCGTCGAGCATCGGAATCGATGGTGTGACGCGAGCCTCTGCCGTGACGTATCCCAGGCGACCCCTATTTGCGGAGGATCCCCATGAAGCGCCTGTTGCTCGCCGCTGCCGCTCTCTTCACCCTCGTTGCTCTCGCAGGCGCCGTCGGCTTGCCGGATCTCGCCGGCGCCCAGGACGCTCCCGAGGGCGACAAGATCACCGTGACCGGCGTCGGGTCGGTCGAAGCCGTCCCGAACGAGGCCGAGATGTCCTTCGGAGTCGAAACGCGTGCGCCGACGGCGAGAGCGGCCGTCGCTGCGAACGCAGACGCGATGCGCAGAATCATCAACGCGCTGCGCCAGGCGGGCGGGCGGGAGATCGCGACGCAGTGGGTCAGCGTGTATCCCGTCACGAACGACACGGGTGCGGTCGACGGCTACGCAGCCTCGAACAGCGTGTCGGCAACGGCCGACATCAACGACGCGGCAGAGCTGATCGACGCGGCCGCGGAAGCCGGCGCGAACCAGATCTCGGGGCCGGGCTTGAGCTCGAGCAACGCCGAGGCGCTCTACCGCCAGGCGCTCGGCAAGGCGGTCGCCGAAGCCCGGGCGCGCGCCGAGGTGCTCGCGAAGGCTGCGGGCCGGTCGCTGGGCGAGATCACCAACATCTCCGAGTCGACGGCGTCCCCATATCCATACGCCGAGCGCGCTGCGCTCGACGCCGCCTCGACTCCGATCGTCCCCGGCGAGCAGGAGACGACCGCGAGCATCACCGTCACCTTCTCGCTCGGCTAGGTGGCTGACCGGTGGGGTCAGGCCCTTTGTTGGTCTGACCCCACCGCGAAGATGCCACTGTGTCCCAGCTCGAGCCGGATCGCTCCACCCGCGTCTCGACGCTCGAGCTCTTCTTCGATCTCGTCTTCGTCTTCACGATCACCCAGTTGACCGCCGTCCTGGTCGAGCGCGGAGACGCAGCGGCGCTCGCGCAGGTCGTCGTGATGCTCGCGGTGATCTGGTGGATGTACGACGGCTACGCGTGGTTGACGAACGCAATCGCCACCGATCACCTCCGCCATCAGCTTCTGCTGCTGGGTGGCATGGGTGCGTTTCTCCTGGTCGCTCTCGCGGTCCCCGATGCCTACTTGGGCGAGGGCCTCGCTTTCGGGATCGGGTACCTCGCCGTCGTCGTCCTGCATGCCGGCATGTACCTCCGCGGCACCTCGCTCTCCGAGGTCAGAGCGATCCTTCGATTGGTGCCGTTCAACCTCGCCGCGGCGGGACTCGTCCTCATCGGCGGTGCGCTCGGCGGCTCGACTCAGTGGCTTCTCTGGGGAGCCGCCGCGCTCCTGCTCTGGGTCACGCCCTGGTTCACCTCGACGGAAGGCTTCGTCATCGCGGCAGAGCACTTCGTCGAGCGTCACGGCCTGGTGATCATCGTCGCTCTCGGCGAGTCGATCGTGGTCATCGGCGTGGCCGCCCGGCTCGAGCTCGACGCCGGGCTCGCGCTCGTCGCCCTGCTCGCCCTCGCGCTCGCCGCCTCCCTGTGGTGGCTGTACTTCTCCGACGAGGACGCGGTCGAGCAGGCGATGGTCGCCACGCCGCCCGAGCGACGCCCGCGGCTCGCCCTCACGGCATTCGGCTACTGGCATTACGGGCTCTTGCTGGGAATCGTCGCGGTCGCCGCGGGTCTCAAGAAGGCGGTCGGCGATCCGTACGACCCTCTGGATGCGTGGATCGCCGCGGAGTTCGCGGCGGGCACGGCGCTCTTCATCGTCAGCGAGGTCGGTTTCAGGCGAACGCTCGGGCTCGGGAGGAGCGGCGTCAGGCTCGTCGCCGCCGGTGTTGCGCTCGCGACGATTCCCATCGGCACCCAGATCGCCGCCACCGCCCAGCTGGGGGCGTTGGCGGCGATCGTTGTCGCGGCGCTCGTGGTGGAGGGCTTCCGGGTGCCCGCCGCTAGCGGCGCGACCGAACCGTGATCGTGAAACGCGCCGTCGTGCTGTTCCCGCTCGAGTCGGTCGCGGTACACGTGATGTCTCGTGCGTGGATCATCCCGGGCGAGTTCGCGACCGGGGAAAGCGTGCGATTCGATCGCATGCGCGAAGGCGCCTTGCCTGAACTGGAGCTCCGTTGCTATAGCGGAAGCCTCTGCGGAGCGCGAAAACCAGACAGGCCCGGGCGCGGCCGCCGGTGGCCGTCTCGACCCCCGCCGTTCCGTGTCAGCAGTCGTAATAGAGGGCGAACTCGGCCGGGTGCGGTCGGAGCCGCACTGCGTCGATCTCGTTCTCCCGCTTCCAGGCGATCCAGGTGTCGATCAGCTCCTTGGAGAACACCTCGCCCTTGAGCAGGAACTCGGAGTCGGCTTCGAGCGCGTCCAGCGCCTCCCCGAGTGAGGCGGGCACCTGCGGAACGTCGCCTTCCGTATCCTCGAAGAGGTCGTAGTCGGCAGGCGCACCGGGGTCGAGCCCACGCTCGATCCCGTCCAGTCCCGCCATGAGCATCGCCGAGAACGCCAGGTACGGGTTTGCAGCGGCGTCCGGTGGCCGAAACTCGATCCGCTTCGCCTTCGGCGACTCCGAGTACATGGGGATCCGGATGCAGGCCGAGCGATTTCGCCGCGAGTAGACGAGGTTGACCGGGGCCTCGTAGCCGGGCACCAGCCGCCGGTACGAGTTGGTCGTGGGCGCGCAGAAGGCGAGCAGCGCGGGAGCATGCGCGAGCAGTCCACCGATGTACGCGCGTGCGAGCTGGGAGAGGCCCGCATAGCCGGACTTGTCCGCCATCAACGGTGTCCCCTCCAGCCACAGCGACTGGTGTGTGTGCATCCCCGAGCCGTTGTCACCGTAGATCGGCTTCGGCATGAAGGTCACGGTCTTCCCGTGGCGGCGCGCGACGTTTTTGACGACGTACTTGTACGTCATCACCTGATCGGCCATGCGGGTCAAGGTCGTGAAGCGGAGGTCGATCTCGCACTGTCCTCCCGACGCGACCTCGTGGTGGTGGAACTCGCAGGGAATGCCGAGTCGCTCGAGCGTCAGGACCATCTCGGTGCGCAGGTCGTGGAGCAGGTCCGAGGGAGCAGCCGGAAAGTACCCCTCCTTCGGGCGTGCCGTGTAGCCGAGCCCCGGCTTGCCCGAGTTCCAATAGCCCTCCGCCGAATCGACCGAGTAGTGGGAGCAGTTCGGGCCGAGGTCGTAGTGCACCTCGTCGAAGACGAAGAACTCGCACTCGGGGCCGAAGTACGCCGTGTCGGCGATCCCGCTTGCACGCAGGTACTCCTCGGCACGGCGGGCGACACCGCGTGGATCCTTGGCGTACGGCTCGTGAGTGACGGGATCGGCGATCTCGCAGACGAGCGAGAGCGTCGGCGCCTCGGTCGCGGGATCGAGGATCGCCGAGGATGCATCCGGCATGAGCAGCATGTCCGAGTCCTGGATCGCCTGCCAGCCGCGGATCGAAGAGCCGTCGAACCCGAGGCCCTCGTCGAACGCGCTCTCGTCGAACGCTCTCGTCGGCAGCGTCACGTGCTGCCAGGTGCCGAGCAGGTCGCAGAACTTGAGATCGACCATCGCGGCGCGGGTCTCGGACGCCCATTCGAGCGCCTCGCGGGCATCCGGCAGCGTCTCGCCGCCGTTTCGCAGGTAGTGCCGCTCCTCGACCTCCGACATTCTCGCCTCCTCGATTCGGACCAAAGAAAAGACCCCAGGACTCGAGCTGAATCCTGAGGCCACGTCGCCTCGGCGGGGAGCATCTCCGCTCCCGACCTGGATCTCACAGTAGCGGTGGCCGCGGACGAAGGTCAAGGGGAATCCGGATGAAGGAGCGGCTAACGGCGAGTACGCCGCCTGAGATTGACCACAGCCGCTCGGGTCGCTATCGTCAGCGACTCGATGCTGCTCGCTCGTAGCTGAGACACCCGTTGCCATGGGCCTCCCCGAAGGCCCGGCGCTGGCTTGCCCGTTTCTCGCTACGCAGTACCTCGAAGGAGCATCAGATGACAGAGATCCGAGAAGCACCACCGATGGAGGCCGTCGTCCGCGACCTGGTCGTGGCGGTCGAGGTTCACGAGCTCCGCAAGGAGTTCAGGGTCCCCGACCGCAAGAAGGGCCGCTTCGGTCGCAAGGCGCGCGTCGCGCTCGACGGGGTCTCGTTCACCCTCGAGCGAGGTGAGACGGTGGCGATCCTGGGGCAGAACGGCTCCGGGAAGTCGACGCTGGTCCGTCTCCTGTCCACACTCCTGCTGCCGGATGGCGGCAGCGCAGCGATCTTCGGACACGACGTCGTCTCCGAGGCGCGCGCGGTGCGCCGTCTGGTGAACCGCGTCTCCGTGGAGGCGTCGTTCTTCAAGAAGATGTCGTCGGCGGAGAACCTCGGCTACGCGGCGCGCTACTACGGCATGACCGCGGGAGACACCAAGCATCTGATCCCCGACATCCTCGAGCGCGTCGGCTTCCCACGCGACCGCCGAGACGAACCGATGGAGAACCTTTCGCGCGGGATGCAGCAGAAGGTCGCTCTCGCGAGGGCGCTTCTCACGTCTCCGGTGCTGCTCTTGCTCGACGAGCCGACGACGGGGCTCGACCCGCGCTCGAAGCTCGAGGTGCAGGACTTCATCCGCGAGATCCGGACGAATCACGACTCGACGATCCTCCTCTGCACGCACGACCTGGCAGAGGCCGAGACGCTCGCGGAAAGGGTCGGGATCCTCGATCGCGGCCGCCTGCTCGCGCTCGAGCCGGCCGAGGACCTGAAGCAGCGCTACGGCTGCGGGACGCTCGAAGAGGCCTTCTTCTCGGCGACGGGCCGAGCGTTCGAGGCGGAAGGGGACGAGGACGACGAGGACGACGACCGGGAGGTGTTCGCATGAGCGGCGTAGGCTCGACGGAGCCGCCTAATAGCGAAGCGCCGGCTCTGCCGGCGTGGGAGCGGAGATGAGAGCGCTCGTTAGCACCATGCGCGCCGAGCTCGTGGGCGCGGGGGGCGTCGTCGAGCGCAACTACTACCTCACCAAGCGCTACATCTGGTGGGACGTCGCCTGGTTCCTGTGGACCGTCGCGAACACGCTCACGATCGTCTTCATCGCGAAGGGGATCGAGGCCACCGGCGGCGAGCTCGACGTCAACGCGACGATGACGACGCTCCTGATCGGCGCCGTCGTCTGGGCGTACCTCGGGATCCTCTTCGAATTCCTGATGGAGACGGTCGCCTGGGAGCGCTGGGAGGGGACTATCGAGTACACGTTCATGGCGCCGCTCTCGCGGGCGATGCACCTGGCTGGACAGGGCGTCTTCGCGATCCTCTACGGCCTGTTGCGGGCGACCTTCCTCTTCGTCGTCTGCGCGTTTCTCTTCTTCGACCTCTCGATGCCGGACGCACAGTACTTCCCCGCTTTCGTCGTCCTCCTGGTTTCGTCCGTCTCGTTCATCGGCATCGGGATGATGATGTCGGTGCTGCCCCTCATCTCGCCCGAGAAGGGGACGCAGCTCGGCTTCGTCGCGCAGGGAACGCTCCTGGTCGTGTCAGGCGTCTACTACCCGGTCGAGGTGCTGCCGGAATGGATGCAGTGGATCGCGACCATCTCGCCTGCGACGTACGCGCTCGACGGCATCCGCGAGGCGATTCTCGAGGGCCAGGGACTGACGGCGATGTGGGACGAGCTGTGGCCGCTCATGATCATCGGCGCCGTCTCCATTCCGCTCGGTCTCTGGGTGTTCAGTCGCGGCGAGCAGTACGCGAAGAAGCACGGAAAGCTGAAGAGATCGGGATGACCGGCGCGGCGGTTTTCGTCGCCGAGCTCCGAAACGGGTTCTGGAGCCTCGACCCTCGGAACCACGCCGGCGCGCCGGCGTAAGCCATGGCCCGCCTCGACGCCCACCGAACCTGGCTCGTCTACCGGGGTGTCGACTCCTTCGCGATGGCGCTCGCTTGGACGGTCGCGGCCGTCTTCTTCGTAACCGAGCTCGAGATGAGCCCGCTCACGCTGATTCTCACCGGCACGGCGATGGAGGTCGCGTACTTCGTCTTCGAGGTGCCGACCGGGATCGTCGCCGACATCTACAGCAGGCGCATCTCGATCATCGTGGCGATGTTCGTGATGGGCGTCTCGTTCGTCGCCACCGGGCTAGCGCCTGGCGTCGCGGTGGTGTTGATCGCAGCCGCCGTCACGGGCTTCGGGTGGACTTTCAAGAGTGGCGCCGAGGATGCGTGGCTTGCCGACGAGGTCGGGCTCGATGACATCGCGCGCTCGTACCAGCGCGGGGCGCAATTCGCGCGGGCGGGGGCGCTTGCCGGGATCGGCGGAGCGGTCGGGCTGGCCCTCGTGGATCTCCGTCTCCCGATTGTCGTGGGAGGGCTCGTGATGATCGGACTCGCCGCTCTGCTCGCTCTCCTCATGCCCGAGACAGGATTTCGGCCGGCGGAGCGCGACGGTCTGGGAGCGATCCGCACGATGACGCGAACCGGTGCGCAGGGAGGACGTCTGATCCGTGGGCGCCCGATCCTGCTCCTGGTCGTCGGGATCGCGCTCTTCGCCGGCATGTGGAGCGAGGGCATCGACCGTCTGTGGGAAGCCCACTTCCTCGTGGACATCGGCGTGCCCGCCTTCGGGAGCCTCGATCCCGTCGTCTGGTTCGGTGTTCTGAGTGCCGGCTTACTCGTGCTTGCGATCGTGGTTGCGCAGCCGCTGCAGCAGAGGTTCGAGCGGTTGAACCGGGCGGGCATGACGCGGATGCTGCTCATGCTCGACGCCTTCACCATCGTCGGCACGCTGGCGTTCGCGTTCGCCGGCAGCTTTGCCCTCGCGGTCGCCGCGTACTGGGCGACACGCGTCTTTCGCTCTCTGGCCGGTCCCGTGTACGCGACCTGGCTCAACACGAGCATCGACGACTCGAGCGTGCGGGCGACCGTCATCTCGATGACGAACCTCGGCGACTCGGCAGGCGAATGGGGCGGCGGGCCTGCGCTCGGCGTGCTCGGAAACGCGTTCGGCATCCGGACTGCGCTGGCCGCCAGTGCCGCGGCGCTCGCTCCCGCGCTCCTGCTCTACACACGCGCGCTACGGCACGAGGGCGGGGAGCCCGAGCTTGCGGACACACGTCCTGCGGAGGCGCTGTAGACTCCCGCGGTCTGTGTGAGGCGACGAGGCCTCGGGCGGTTTCCCGCCCGAGGCTTTTTCACTTTTCGAGGAGGGATTCGATGGCGAGAACGAGGACGAAGGCGAAGACCACGATGGTGAGGAGCCGTGACCGCGCGACCTCGACCGTGACTGCTCGCCGTGCGGTGCTGAAGCGGATCGGGGACGAGGGGATCGAGCACGTCCTCTTCTGGTTCACGGATCTCGAAGGGCACCTCAAGTCCTTCGCGATCACGCCGTCGGAGATGCGGGAGGCTCTGAACGACGGGATGGGCTTCGACGGCTCCTCGATCACCGGCTTCAACGCGATCGAGGAGTCGGACATGGTCGCCATCCCGGACCCGTCGACGTTCCAGGTGATGCCGCGGCCCCTCGACGAGCGTGGCGAGCCGGTCGGCGCCAAGGTCGCGCGCCTGATCTGCGACGTGGTGACTCCGGATGGTTCGCCGTACGAGGGTGACCCGCGGTACGTCCTCCGGCAGGCGCTCGCGCGCATGAAGGATCTCGGCTTCGACGCGTTCAACGTCGGCCCGGAGCTCGAGTACTTCGTCTTCGAGGACGACCAGGGGACGGAGACGATCGACGAGGGCGGGTACTTCGCCATGACCGCGCTCGACGCCGCGACCGAGATGCGCAACGACACGATCGGCGCGCTCGAGTCGGTCGGGATCCCGATCGAGTACCACCATCACGAGGTCGGCCCCTCGCAGCACGAGATCGACATGCGCTACGCGAGCGCTCTCGAGATGGCCGACCACACGATGACGTACCGACTCGTCGTCAAGGAAGTCGCCACCTGGCACGGCTACTACGCGACGTTCATGCCCAAGCCACTCTTCGGGGAGAACGGCTCGGGCATGCACACGCACATGTCGCTCTTCAAGGGCGGGCGCAACCAGTTCTTCGACCGCCGTGACGAGCACCATCTCTCCCCCGCTGCCAAGGGCTTCATCGCGGGCCTGCTCGTGCACGCGCGCGAGATGTCCGCCGTGCTCGCGCAGTGGGTGAACTCGTACAAGCGGCTCGTCCCGGGGTACGAGGCGCCCGTCTATGTCGGCTGGTCTCAGCGAAACCGCTCGGCGCTCGTTCGTATTCCCCTCTACAAGCCCGGATCCGAGCAGGGGACGCGGGCGGAGATTCGCTGTCCCGACCCCGCCTGCAACCCGTATCTGGCCTTCGCCGCGTTGCTCCACGCGGGGCTCGAGGGCATCGAGAAGGGATACGAGCTGCCTGAGCCGATGGAGGAGAACCTCTACCGGCTTTCGCCCGAGGAGCGACGCGAGCGGGCGATCATCGCGCTCCCCGAGTCTCTCGCCGAGGCGATCGACGAGCTCGGCGAGTCCGGCCTGATGCGGCGCACGCTCGGCGAGCACATCTTTCCGCGCTATGTGGAGCTGAAGCGGAAGGAGTGGGACGAGTACCGGGTCCAGGTCACCGAGTGGGAGAAGACGAAGTACCTCGCCACGCTGTGAAGGGGCTTCAGATGAGCGCTGCACGGCGAGGTCAGTCGAGCGACCGACCTCACACCTCGACGCTTCCGATGGTGGCTCCCCATAAGGGGTCTTGCGCACGAGAATGTTTGGCTTGCAGCGACGTGCGGAATGTCGGATGATGTGAGCGCAGGGCGCCGCCGCAAGGCGAGCGGCGCGCTCTGTATCTGACGGCCGATCGCGGGCTCCCAGGTGAGGAGCCCGTGGTCGTTCAGCGTGGGGTAACCCATGGTTCCCCCACGAACCCCCTCCTTCTTGTCTTTTGCTGGGAGTACGCCACGCCATGCCTCCCGGCCGGCTAAGCCGGCCTCCGGCTCGGTCGTTCCGTCTGTTCCGGTTGTTCTCTAGTCCGGTTTGCCGGACATCGCCCAGACCGCGACGACGTAGGCGGCGAGCAGGACGAGGGAGATGACCATCGTGGCCTTCAGCAGTCCCTCGCCTCGGCCCTCACGCAGACGACGGACCCCGATGCCGCCGACGATCAGAGAAGCCACGAAGAGCACGGCTCCCCCCTCGGCGACCACGAAACCGATTGTGGTCCAGGCGGAGTCGATCGGCGATTCGTCGAGCCCTTCCTCGGAGTAGATCCAGTGGGCCGCGGCCCACATCAGCACATAGCTCGGCAGGCCGACGACGAGGAGTGTCCAGTAGCCGAGCCGCAGCAATCGATCATCGCCTCGGGCGAAGGCGAGCGCTGAGGCGCCGGTCAGCGTCGCGCCGACGAGGACCATCGCGCCCAGGACGTGGAGGAAGAGCGGGAAGTTCCAGTCGTCGGGACGGATCGCGGCGAGCAGCTCGATCACGCCCCGGGCTTCCAGATCATGTCGACGAGGATGAGCAGCACGATGACGGACGACAGGGTGTGCATCAGTAGCCCCCGCGAAGTCCGGTTGAGGTCAAGGAGCTCGGTGCTCGGGCCGGTCTGACCGGAGGCTTCCAGCTCCTGCGCCTTCCGCATTCCGGCCATGTACTCGTTCCCGGTTTGCGAGCCCGTCGCCGCGGCCGCGACCCACAGGACCAGCGCAGCGATGATCCAACCGTCCCAGATGTCGTAGCCGCCGTATGAGAAGGCGAGCCAGATCCCGAGGACGATCGTGCCGCCTGCGCCGACGCCGACGACCGCATTTCCGACCTTGACGACGGGCTCCATGCGGATCGTGTCGCCGGGCGTGTCCGCACGACGAATCGCGACGACGAGCACCCAGAAGAGAACGATTCCCGCGACGTAGGCGAACGCGCTCAGGACGTGGAGGGCGAGAATCCAATCGTCCAGGCTCACGGTTCGATCCTATTCGGCCGGAGCCGCGACAATGACGACGTGGACTCGACAGCACGGCACCTACGGCTCCTGACCGACACGATCACCGCTGTCAACTCCTCGCTCGATCTCCAGGAGGTGCTGGAGCTGGTTGCGCGCAAGGTCGCAGACGCGCTCGGTACCGACGCGTGCTTCGTTTACCTCTATGACCAGCGAACGGACGAGCTCGTGCTGCGGGCGACGCACGGGAGTCGTGTCGAGGAGATGACGCGCACGCCGAGGATGCGGCCGGGCGAAGGGATCACGGGCGTGGCAGCAGCGGGCCGGGAACCGGTCATGATCCCCGCGCAGGCCCATCTCGACCCTCGCTTCAAGCTCTTCCCGAACCTTCCCGAGGACGAGTATGAGTCGATCCTCGCCGTGCCGATCCTCGCTCGGGACAAGCTCGAAGGCGCGCTCAACGTGCGAACGCGGGAGCCCCGAGATTTCACCGAAGCCGAGATCGAGCTGCTCGTGGCGATCGCATCCCAGGTTGGGCAAACGATCGAGCATGCGCAGCTCTATGCCGGAGCACAGCGCCGGGTGGTGGAGCTCGAGGCGCTGGCGAAGATCTCCGAGGCCGTCTCGGAGTCGCTCTACCTCGAGGAGTCGCTCGAGGCGATCGTGAAGACGACCATGGAGTCGCTCCATGCGACGGGAGCTGCATTGGTGCTCGAGGACGGGAAGATCGCCTGGCCCGGGGGGCGTTCCGGTGCGTATGCGGTTCGCATGCCGCTTCGCTGGAAGCGTCGGCAGATCGGCGAGCTCGTTTGTGACCGTGACACGCCCTTCTCGAGCGACGAGGAGGCCCTGCTGGAGGCGATCGCGCACCATGCGGCCGTTGCCCTGGAGCACGGGCGTGCGGTCATGCGCGGCGTCCTCGCCCAGGAGATCCACCACCGGGTCAAGAACAACCTCCAGGCGGTCGCGTCGCTGCTCCGCCTGCAGGCGCGAGCCGAGAACGTCGATCCGCACAAGGCCCTGCAGGACTCGGTCAACCGGATCCTGACCATCGCCGCGGTGCACGAGGTGCTGACCGAGCATCGCGAGGACGACGTCGATCTCGGCGAGCTCGTCGACCGCCTCCGCGCGATGCTCGTGCAGGGGCTCGTCGCCGGAAAGGAGGTGACGGCGGACCTCGCACCCGTTTCACTCGCGGGCCAGCAGGCGACCGCTCTCGCGCTCGTGTTCACCGAGCTCTTCCAGAACGCCCTCGAGCACGGCGGTCCGCGAGTTGCGATCTCGCTCGCGCGGCGGGACGGCACGATCGCGCTCACGATTGCCGACGACGGCGGAGGGATCGGGGGTCAGGATCCGAGTACCGGGCTCTCCATCGTCCGCGCGCTCGTCCACGACGAGCTGCGCGGGGAGATCGAGCTCGTCGACGAGGATGGATTTCGCGCAGAGGTGGTCTTCCCCGC
This sequence comes from uncultured Actinomycetes bacterium, assembly GCA_963840705.1. Classification (GTDB taxonomy): domain Bacteria; phylum Actinomycetota; class Thermoleophilia; order Gaiellales; family Gaiellaceae; genus GMQP-bins7. Next base: position 220,022 of record CAWIZT010000008.1, read on the forward strand.
ATGACTCGCGTGCTGGTCGCCGAGGACGAGACGCTCATCCGGCTCGATCTGAAGGGGCTGCTCGAGGCCGCGGGCTTCGAGGTATGCGCCGAGGCACGGGATGGCGAGGAGGCGGTTCGCCTCGCTCGTGAGACGGAACCCGACGTCGCGCTCCTCGACGTCAAGATGCCGCAGCTCGACGGGATCGAGGCCGCCCGCCGGATCCTCGACGAGCGCCCGATACCGATCGTGATGGTGACGGCGTACGGAGAGCGCGAGCTCGTGTCACGCGCGGTCGAGGCCGGTGTCTTCGGGTACCTGGTCAAGCCGTTCCGGGAGAGCGACTTGCTCCCTGCGATCGAGACAGCGCGGGCGCGTCACGCGGAGTTGGCTGCGTTGCGCGAGGAGGCCGACTCTCTCGCGGAGGCACTGGACGCTCGGAAGAAGATCGAGCGCGCCAAGGGAATCCTCATGCAGCGCGAAGGGCTGAGCGAGGAGGAGGCGTTCGCCCGGCTCCGCAAGGCGAGCCAGATCTCCGGGCGTCCGCTCAAGGTCGTCGCCGAGGCGCTGATCGCGACGCTCGGTGGAGACGACCGGGGGTCAGGCTGAAGCCTGACCCCGAGGTTTACTGCCGGGACCGGTCAGGCATCTGGCTTCAGCCAGACCCCTGCGGCCCTACGTGGCGAGCAGCCGTTCCTCTTCTCGCCGCCGGTAGAGCTTCCGGCCGAGCCAGGTCGCGAAGACCAGGAGAGCGAACGGCGCGGCAACGATCGCGATCGCCAGAGCGATCACGCCCTCCCAGACGAGGACGTTGAGCGCTTCGTCCAGCGTCCGGTCGAGTCGCGAGGGCACCGGGACGGCGCCGAGGACGCCCGGGGTGACGACGGTGAGCTGAATCGTCGCCATGCGGGCCTCGGCGTTCGTCGCGGCGGTGTCGCGCCGGAGCCCGCGGAGCTCCTGTCGCAGCGTTTGCAGACGCGACTCGAGCTGTGCGCGCGTGGTTGCGTCGAGCGTATCGCTCTCGAGACGTGCGGAGATGACTGCGATCTGTGCCCGCACCGAGCGCTCCCGCTTGGCAAGCCGGTCGAGGTTCTCCTGGAGATCGTCGATCGTCACCTGCTGTGAGGCGATGCGGCCGAGGGCGGAGAGCTGCACGATCGCCTCCTGCACCTTGTCGACCGGAACACGCACGACGATTGCCGCGTTCCCCTGCTCGCCGGTCGCGACGTTCGCGCTGACGACATGGCCTCCGAGCGATTCCGTCAGGTCGAGCGCCTTCTGGGCTGCACGCGAGACGCCGTCCGAATTCGCGACCTCCACCGTGAGCGTGGCGGTGATTCGCTGCGCACGAGTGGTGTCCGGCGCAATCGCTGTCGTTGCAGCCTTCCCCGTAAGGCTCGATTGGTCGCTCAGCTCTTGCGTTGGCGCCAGCGCGCTACCGACGAGCGGGTCGGCCGCCTCAACGGACGTGCCGGTGTTGCTAAACGTGTCGTCGATTCCGCCGGAGCGCGCCAGGCCCAGCACCCCCGCACTCACGATCGTGAGCGTGACGGCGGCAGGGAGCGCGACGCGAAGAACGGGCGTGCCGAAGCTCGGCCAGAAGGACCTCTTCGGAGCCGGCGCCCTGGTCTCTGCGATCTGGCGGACGCGCGCGCGCAGTTCGGTGGGAGCCACCGGCCGGCTCGCCGTGAGCTCGTGGATCAGGTCAAGCGACGTCATCGTGTCTCATCCTCTCTTCCAGCTTTCCGAGTGCTCTATGGAGTCGCGTCGAGACCGCAGTGACCGTGATCCCGAGCAGGCGTGCGGTCTCGTCGCCGTCGAGGTCGAGCACGACCCGCAGCGCGACGACCTCGCGTTCCCCGGCTGTCAGGGAGCGAAGCCCCTCTTCGAGCTCCGGCGAGAAGGTCTCGCCGAAGGCGTGCTCCTGCGCTTCGACCATGCCCGCTTCGGAGCGCTCCTCCCGACGCTTGCGTCGTGCGTCTGCGCGGAACCAGTCGAGCGCGGTCGAGCGGGCGATGGCGAGCAACCAGGCGCGATGTGTTCCGCGACGCGGGTCGAAGCGCCGCCAGCGCCGAAGCGCGGTCTCGAACGTCTCGCTGGTCAGATCCTCGGCCAGCGCCCAGTTCTTGGTCAGGTACAGGAGATAGCCGTAGACGTCGTCGAGGAGGTCTTCGGCGACGGCTGCGAAGGTAGTCTCGGCCGACTCTGCTCGGCGAGGCACCTCGAGGCTCACTGCGTGCATACCTGACCTACGCCGCGGCATTACCGATTCGTCACCGTGATTCCGTCGCTTCGAACAGGAGCTCCCACCGTGCGAGGAGCGCCTTCAGCTCGTCGCGCGCGGCTCGATGCGCCGAGAGCACGTCCATGTTCGCCCAATCGTCGGCCAGCTTGCCTTCGAGCTCCGAGATGCGCGCTTCGAGCACGGCGATCTCCGTTTCGACGAGCTCGAGCTCCGAAGGGGTCTTTCGGACCGACCGGGGCGGCCGCTCGGGCGCCCGCTCTGCCTGTTCCACCGGCTCCGTCGGAGGCGTCGATTCCATGTCCCGCTCGCGCGTCAAGTCCGCCCAACCACCGTCGTAGGAGCGGAGCCCGCGCTCCTCCACGGCGACGATTCGGTCGGGTACCGCGTCGAGCAGGGCACGGTCGTGCGAGACGATCAGAACCGTTCCCGGAAACGCCTCGAGCGCAGCCTCGAGCGCCTCGCGGCTCTCGAGGTCGAGATGATTCGTCGGCTCGTCGAGAACGAGGAAGTTCGCGCCCGAAGCAACGAGAAGTGCAAGCGCAAGCCGCCTGCGCTCGCCGCCGGACAGCGCCGACACGGGGCGCTCGTGCATCTCCCAGCCCGAGAACAGGAACCGGCCGAGCAGCATCTGCGCCTGAGGTCGCGGCAGTCCGGTCGCGGAGACGGCGCAGTCGAGCACCGACCCGTGGGCGGGGAGCTCCTGCGTGTGTTGGGAGAAGTACGCGGGGACGACACCGTGGCCGAGGCTGGTAACGTTCCCGTCCGACGAGCGGCGGCTCAGGAGCGCCTCCAGCAGCGTCGTCTTGCCGGACCCGTTCGGGCCGACGAGGGCGACCTTCTCACCACGCTCGAGGACGATGCTCGCGTCGTCGAGCAGCGGCTTGTCGCCGGCCGAGAGCGAGATGTTCTCGGCGTCGAGCACGATGCGTCCCGGTCCGGGGCGGATCGAGGAAGTCGAAGCCGAGCGTCCGGCGACCCTGGGTGAGGGACGTGAAGGTCCCGCGTGCGGCGGCGCGATCCTTCTCCAACCGGCCGATCTGGGTGAGCTTCGCCTGCGCCTGGCGTGCCTTCGACTTCTTGTACCTGAAGCGCTCCACGAAGCGTTCGAGGCGCGCGATGTCCTCCGAGACACGGTCGGCCGTCTTCTCGGCAGCGGCGGCCCGTGCGGCCTTCTCGCGCCGCCACTCGTGCCAGGGGCCTGCGAAGAAGTGCGCTCCTCCCGGGGCGAGCTCGAGCACCGCGGTGGTGACTGCCTCGAGGAACCAGCGGTCGTGCGCAACGAGGATCACCGCCGCATCGAGGGTGGCGAGCTCGGCTTCGAGCCACTCGAGGCTTTCGACGTCGAGGTGATTCGTCGGCTCGTCGAGGAGCAGCAGATCGGGATCGATCGCGAGCGCGCGAGCGAGCGAGGCTCTAGTGAGCTCACCGCCGGAGAACGTGGAGAGCTGCCGATCCAGACCGGGCTCGTCGAACCCCAGGCCACGTGCGGCACGCGTTGCCCGCTCGCGCCAGGCCCAGCCGCCGGCATGCTCGAGCCGCGACTGTGCGTCCGCGTAGCGGCGTAAGCGTGCCCTCGTCGTGGGCGCCGTCCTCCATCGCGCGCTCGAGCGTCCGGAGCTCGTCCTCGAGCGCGAGGAGGTCGCGCGCGCCGGAGACGACGTACTCGCGCAGCGTGAGCCCGAGCTCACGCGGGGGGCGCTGGTCGTGGAGCGCGACCCGAGTGCCCTTCGCGAAGGCGAGCTCGCCGCCCTGCAGCGACGTCTCGCCGGCGATCGCGCGCAGTAGCGTGGTCTTGCCCGCTCCGTTCGGGCCTGCGAGCGAGAGCCGGTCACGGCGCCCGACGGTGAAGGAGACGCGCTGGAACAGCGGATCCCCGGAGAACTCCTTGCGGAGGCTGGATGCGATCAGCACGGCCATCGACGACAGCGTAGAGCGGGACGAAGGATTCAAGGGCTCCGCGACGAACCAGCAATCGCCTGGCGTTCAGGCACGAATCTGCGGCGGAGGTCGTCTTGGGTACTTCAGCGGCCGGTTCTGCAACGCAGGCCGGTCCTACTCGCTGACGAGCACGTGTCCGGGCCGGAGAGAAGGATCTTGGGTGGCGGCCACATCTACACGGTCTCGACGGCGAACCGACGAATCGTGTCATAGTGGACTCCTCCCCGAGCGCTGCGGATGCGTGGACGACGACGGTAAGGGTTCACCAGACCTGGCGGTGCGGTGACGATCGCGCTTTCCGTCTACGCCGTCTGCACGGTCTGACGGACGAGCTTGCTCGCGGCCTCGGCGATGTGGTCGGCGTCGATGCCCGCGGCCGCGAGCAGCTCCTCCGCCGTTCCGGAGCTCGGCATCCCCTGCACGGCGAGCTTCACGACACGAGGCGGCTCGTCGAGCTCGCAGAGCGCCGAGAGGACCGCATCGCCGAGACCGCCTTCCGGCCAGTGATCCTCCACGGTGACTATCCGCCCCTGAGTCGACTCGGCAGCCGCTCGTAGCGCCTCGGCGTCGACCGGCTTGATCGAGTACAGGTCGATCACCCGCGCTGCGATCCCGCCCTCCGACAGGCGATCAGCGGCCTTGAGCGCCTCGGACACGGTGATTCCGGCCGCGACGAGCGCGACCTCGTCCTCGTCGGACGAACGTAGCGTGCGGCTTCCCCCGATCTCGAACTCCTCGTCCGGCCCGTAGATGACCGCCGTCGCCGGGCGGAGGGTGCGGAGATAGGAGATGCCGTCGAAATCGGCCATGGCTGAGACGAGCTTCGCCGTCTGATTCGCGTCGCAGGGATGGAGCACGACGCTGCCGTGGACCGCGCGGAACGCGGCCAGGTCCTCGAGTCCCATCTGGGACGGGCCGTCCTCGCCGATCGAGACGCCCGCGTGCGACCCCGAGAGCGCGAGCCGTGCACGGCTGACGGCCGCCATGCGCACGAAGTCGTACGCGCGTGACAGGAACGCGGCGAACGTCGATGCGAACGGATGCCAGCCGACGATCTGAAGGCCCACGGCGGCGGCCACCATCTGCTGCTCGGCGATGTACATCTCGAAGAAGCGGTCGGGGTGTGCTTCCTTGAAGATCTCTGCGAACGTCGAGTTCGAGACCTCCCCGTCGAGCGCGACGACGTCTCCGCGGGCACTCCCCAGCGCAGCGAGCGCCTCGCCGTAGGCCTTGCGCGTCGCGACCTCGGTTCCGAGCTCGTACCGCGGGAGCTCGAGCTTCGCGGTCGGGAACCGATGCGGTTCCCCGGGCTCGGGCTTCGCGATCTCGATGCGGATCTCGCGGCGACCGCCGAGCTCGGCGATGGCCGCCTCCACGTCGTCGAGCGGCTTGCCGTGGAACCCGTTCTCGTTCTCGACAGCGGCGATGCCTTTGCCCTTGACCGTGCGCGCGACGACCAGGGTGGGCGTTCCCGCCGTTGCGAGCGCTTCTGCGAACGCGCGGTCGATCTCCTCGACGGCGTGACCGTCGATCGCGATCGCGTGCCAGCCGAACGCGCGAGCGCGCGCGAGGTAGACGTCGAGATCCCAGCCGACCATCGTCTCCCCCCGCTGCCCCAGCCGGTTGACGTCGAGGATCGCGGTCAGATTGTCGAGCTCGTAGTGGGCTGCGTGCTCGAACGCCTCCCACATCGAGCCTTCGGCCATCTCGCTGTCACCGCAGAGGACCCAGGTTCGCGCCGGGACGCGGTCGAGGCGTTTCGCCGCAAGCGCCGTGCCGACCCCGATCGGCAGCCCCTGGCCGAGCGAGCCGGTGGCGACGTCCACCCATGGAAGGACGGGCGTCGGGTGCCCCTCCAGGCGGCTTCCGAGCTTGCGGTACGACAAAAGCTCCTCGTCCGAGATCACGCCCGCGGCGAGGTAGAAGGAGTAGAGCAGCGTCGAGGCGTGCCCCTTGGAGAAAATCAGGCGGTCGTTCGACGGGCTCTTGGGCGCGTCGAAGTCGTAGCGTAGATAGCCGTCGACGAGCACCGCCAGCAGGTCGGCGGCGGACATCGCCGAGGTCGGGTGCCCGGACTTCGCCTCGGCGCTCATCCGGATGGAGTCGACCCGGAACTGCTGTCCGAGCTCGCTCCGGCGCTCGGCGTCGGTCATGCCGGCCATTCTACGGCCGGGTTTCCCAATGGCGTCGCGAGGTAACCTCCGCTTGGATGGCTCGAAGTCGACTGCACCAACTCTCGGAGCACGGCGTCAGCGTCTGGATCGACTCGCTCTCCAGGGAGATGCTCGAGACGGGCGAGCTCGCGCGGCTGATCGAGGAAGACGCGGTCGTCGGCGTGACGTCGAACCCGACGATCTTCGAGAAGGCACTCTCGTCGGGGGAGTGGTACGACGACCAGCTCCGTGACGTCCTTCGCGACGACACCGACCCGAAGGAGGTCTTCATCGACCTCGCGACCGAGGACGTGCGCCGGGCCTGCGACCTGCTGCACCGGGTGTGGGAGGACTCAGGCGGTGTGGACGGCTACGTGTCGATCGAGGTCGATCCCGACATCGCGTACGACCGCGATGCGTCCTACGAGCAGGCAATGCGCCTGCACGAGCTCGTGGATTGCCCCAACGTCTTCGTCAAGATTCCCGGAACCGAGCAGGGCCTCGGCGCGATCGAGGACTGCATCGCTTTGGGCCGCTCGATCAACATCACGCTCATCTTTTCCCTCGAACGACATGCGGCCGTCATCGAGGCGTATATCCGCGGGCTCGAGCGCCTCGTGGCGGACGGCGGTGACCCGGCGCCGGTGGCATCGGTGGCGAGCTTCTTCGTGTCCCGCGTGGACACCGAAGCCGACCGACGTCTGTCCGAGCTCGGCCACGAGGATCTCCAGGGGAAGCTCGCCATCGCGAACGCGAAGCTCGCCTATCAGCAGTACCTCGAGGCATTCTCAGGAGCGCGCTGGGAAGCGCTCGCCGCCGAGGGGGCTCAGGCCCAGCGCTGCCTGTGGGCATCGACCTCGACCAAGAACCCCGAGTATCGCGACGTGCTCTACGTCGAGGAGCTGATCGGACCCGACACGGTCAACACGATGCCGCTGGAGACGGTGGTCGCGTTCCAGGATCATGGCGCGGTCCGGGAGACGCTCACCGAGGGAGTCGAGGGGGCGCGGGAACTGGTGCGCGAGCTCGCCGAGGCGGGAGTCGACTACGATGACGTGGTCGCGACTCTGGAACGCGAAGGCGTCGAGAAGTTCTCCGAGTCGTTCCGACAACTGCTCGACGGCATCGAGGCGAAGCGCGCGGCGCTGGTCGCCTGACGCGGCTGTCCGAGCGCTACAGCGTCCTGCCGCCGCGCGACCACGACGCCGGCCCGCCAGCCGGGAGCACGTCCGCCGGCCGGCGGATGCACCGACTCGGCTCCGAGGCCGCTGCGCGCGATCAGCCAGGAGCTGACCGAGTTCGAGTTCCACATCTCACCTGCCCCCAGCTCGTCACGTCCCCAGACCGGCGTCGGGACGTCCCGAACGAGGTCGAGGAGGCGATGCGAGGCAGAAGCATCGTTCGTCAGCCGCCGAGGGCTCTCGACAGCCTCCTCGAGGTCGGGGATCACGCCACCGCGCCAGCATCGGATCTCGTAGCGAAGGAAGCGCAGAGGGCGAGCCCAGCGGCTCCCGACCGGCCCTTCGGCGACGACGCCTCGCTCCGCCCCGTTTCCGTCGCGCACCGGTGCCTGCTCGATGACGAACCGGCCCTCCGGGACGCTCACGACGAGGGCCGAGTGGTAGAGGTCCTGCGCCGGCCGTTTTTCCAGGTGCGCGACCACCGACTCGAAGATGCGCCCGTTCAGTCGCACGGAATGACCTCCCGCACCCAACGGCAGCCAGTAGAGATCGACGCCGGGTTGCATGTCGCCTTTCACCATCGCCCCTAGTGGGTCGGAGCTCCTTTCGGATTGCCGACCTTGAGCAGGCCGACCTGCCCCAGGTCGACGTCTGCGAAGGCGTGCGAGACGAAGGGATAGAGGCCCTCCTCGCCGACCTCGACGTCGAAGACAGCGCCGCCGCCGGCAGGGACGATCGCCGTTTGCACGTTCCGCTGGTATTGCGTCATGTCGCTGTTGACCCATGCTCGGTCGAGCATCGCGCCGACGACGTGGAAGTTGACGTTGTTCGTCGGGCCGGCGGCCACGACCCAGAACCGCGTGGTCTCGCCCGGTTGCGCGGTGAGTGGGTGCGTGACGTACTGGTTCGCGTAGCCGTTGAACGTGACCCAGTCGGCCATGCGGGCTCGCGCCTTGCTCATGTCGAGCGCCGCCGGCTCCTCGATCCCGTCCCCGTTCAGGTACCACTCGCTGCCGACGAGGACGTACTCGTTGTCGACCGGCGGGAGCGCTGCTTTCGGTTGGACGACGATGGCGCCGTACATGCCGTTCGCGATGTGGGCGAGCACCGGCTTGGTGCCGCAGTGGTACATGTAGACACCGGGGTCCGACGCGGTGAAGCGGAACTTGATCGAGTCCCCAGGCGCGACGTCCTTGAACGCAACGTCCGGCGCAATGCGAGCCGCGTGGAAGTCGATCGAGTGCGGGATCGAGCCGCCGTTCGTCAGCGTCATCTCGACTGTCTGGCCCTCGCGGACGTGGATGATCGGGCCGGGGGCACCGTGACCGTCGAACGCCCAGGTGTTGTAGCGGACGCCGGGGGCGATCTCGACCGTCATGTCCTTCAACGTCATCTGTACCGCGACCCGGTCGCCCGCGGGCGCAGGCGGCAGCGTCGCATCGTAGGACGTCCGCGCCTCGGCCAGCTCGGCCGCGTTCTCCGGTACGACGCCCGCGAAGCTGTTCAGCGGGAGCGCCGTGTTGTGGTCTGCGTGTGTCGAGGACGGTGCGTTCGCCGCGTCGCGGGCTTCGCGGGCGTCGAGCCACATCATCAGGGCGAAGAACCCGAGCACGGCCACCAGCAGGCCGAGGAACAGGGCCAGGATCTTGGACCACGTTCCTGACTCCGGGTCCGCAGCCGGTCGGTAGTTCGAGGCGCGTGCAGGGTGCGATGCCATCGTGCTTCTCCTTGGTCGACTCCGGTCAACGTACTGGACAGGCGGCGTTCCGACCTCGTGGTGCGTGCGCATCGAGGTTGCGGTCTTTCCGCAGCGCCGTCGGGCTCACCCGAGGCCGCGAGCGGTGTCCGTGCGCGGCAGAAACCAGGCGAGGACGAGAACCAGGAGCCCCCCGATCGCGGTCGCCGGCTGCATCCATGAGACGTAGCCGATGATTGCCGTCTCGGCGGCGAGCCAGCCGAGCACGATCGCACCGGCGGCGAAAGCTGCGGAGCGGGCCACCCGCAGGTCGCCGAAGACCGCCAGTGCCGCCGCCAGGAAGCTGCCTCCAACCACGACGAAGAGCACGAGGCCCGGGACGAAGTAGCCGTCGAACGGGCTCCCTTCGAGCCAGTCCTTCGGAACATCCTGTGCGCCCGACATGCCGTAGTAGCCACCCGCGCACGCATTCAGGGCGCCGAAGGCGAGCAGACCTCCGAGCAGGTATCGAATCGCGGCTCGATGCGTCTCCGCGATCGCCTGTGAGCGAAAGACGAGCTGGGACATCCGTGCCTCCTTCGCTAGCTACGACTCCAAGCTACGCCGCAGCAGCGGCCGCGTCATCGGTGACGAATACGTTCCGCCGAGAGGAGAACTACTGATGAGCCGCGGCCGACGCGGTACGTTGCGGAGAGCCGAAGCTGCTCACGTGGAATCGTCGACCCGTCATCTCGACCGACTGCGCGTCCTCGTCGGCGCCGGCATCGCCCTGAGCTCGGAGCTCTCGCTCGATGCGCTCCTGCAGAGGATCGTCGAGACGGCAGCCGAGCTGACGGGTGCCCGGTACGCCGCCCTCGGCGTGATCGACAAGTCGGGTCAGGCGCTCGAGCGCTTCCTCACGACCGGGATCGATGCCGAGACGTATGCAGCGATCGGCGACCTTCCTCGCGGGCGCGGCGTCCTCGGTGTCCTGATCCGGGATGCCAAGTCCTTGCGCATGCACGACCTGGCGGACGATCCGCGCTCGGTCGGCTTCCCGCGAAACCATCCGCCGATGACGACCTTCCTCGGGGTCCCCATCCTCTTGCGCGGCGTCGCCTACGGGAACCTGTACTTGACGGAGAAGGAAGGCGGGTGCGACTTCACCGACGAAGACGAGGAGCTGACCCAGCTGCTCGCGGCGCAGGCGGCTGTGGCGATCGAGAACGCTCGCCTCTACGAGTCGTCGACGCGCTGGCTGCACCAGTTGGAGTCGCTGAACGAGATCTCCGACGCCCTCGTCTCGGAGCTCGAGCTCGAGCCGCTCCTCGCGCTCATCGCGCGGCGGCTCCGCGAGCTCGTCGACGCGCGGATGGTGTTGATCGCACTCCCGGACGGCGGCGAGGCAGCCCTCCGTGTCGCCGCCGCAGAGGGGGACGCCAGCTATGGCGTCGTCGGCATGCGCCTCGAGTTCGCCCGCTCGAAGGCCGGCCGCGTCCTCGAGCGCGGGCGGAGCGAACGCGTCGACTCGGTGCTCGAAGATCCCGAGATCGACCAGCAGGCTGCGCGCCGCCTGGGAGTCCACTCTGCCCTGTTCGTCCCGCTGGTCGCAAAGGGGAGGCCGATCGGGGTCGTCATCGTCCATGACAAGTCCGGGCCCATCCCCGCGTTCAGCGACGAAGATCTTCGACTCGTCGAGGCGCTGGCCGGCCGTGCTGCGACCGCGGTCGACCTGTCCCGGCGTGTCAGCCGCGACGTCGTCGGGCGCGTCGTCGCCGCGCAGGAGCTCGAGCGGAAGCGGCTTGCGCGCGAGCTCCACGACGAGACCGGCCAGGCGCTGACCTCGATCCTCCTCGGGCTCAAGTCCCTCGAGCAAGCGGTAGCCGGGGACGACGGCCGCGCAGCCGTCGCCTCCGTGCGGGAGCTCGTCGTCTCGACGCTGCAGGACGTTCGACGGCTCGCGGTCGAGCTGCGCCCGTCGGCGCTCGACGACTTCGGGCTCGCCCCTGCGCTCGAGCGCCTCGTCGAGACGTTTCGGGAGCAGACCGGAATCCGCGTCGACTTCGAGTCGAACGTCGGCGAAGAACGTCTGCCGAGCGAGATCGAGACAGCGTTGTATCGGATCGTCCAGGAGGCGCTGACGAACGTCGTCAAGCATGCCCAGGCGAGCCGCGTCAGCATCCTGCTCACACGACGGGATGGGTCGGTGGCGGCGGTCGTCGAGGACGACGGGTCGGGCTTCGACTCCAGCGTGACCTCGCACGAGGGTCTCGGTCTCGTCGGCATGCACGAGCGGGTCGGGCTGGTCGGCGGGCGCCTCCGGATCGAGTCGGCGGCGGGCAGTGGGGCGACGCTCGTCGCGGAGGTACCACTCGGGTGACCACCATCCGCGTCCTCGTGGTCGACGACCACGCGGTGGTTCGCACCGGCCTGCGGCGGGTGCTCGACGCGGAGCCGGACATCGAGACCGTCGGCGAGGCGGAGAACGCCGACCGCGCCGTCTTCGAAGCCATCGAGCACCGGCCCGACGTCGTCTTGATGGACGTGATCATGCCCGGGAAGAGCGGGATCGAGGGCATGCCGGCCGTCCTGCAGGCGGTCCCCGACGCGAAGGTGCTCGTGCTCTCCATGCAGGACGACCCGCACTACGTGCGGGAGGCATTCGGCGCCGGTGCGAGCGGCTACGTGCTCAAGGAAGCCGCGGACAAGGAGGTCGTCGACGCGGTCCGCGCGGTTGCCGCCGGTGAGCGTTACGTGCACCCGGTCTTGGGGGCGAGGCTCGTCCAGGCCGAGGCGGACGAGCGGCGGCGAGCCGAGGAGAACCCGCTGTCGGCCCGAGAGCGCGAGGTGCTGCGCCTCCTGGCTCTGGGCCACACGAACCAGGAGATCGCGAAGATGCTCTACATCTCGGTTCGCACGGCCGAGACCCATCGGGCGCACATCATGCGGAAGCTCGGTCTCTCGAGCCGCGCGGAGCTCGTCGGCTACGCGCTCTCGGAGGGACTGCTGGAAGGCTGAGTCGAGCGGGCTCGTCCTGCCTGCACGGCGTCTGCGATCCCGGCGGCCCACGTGGCGATCGCCTCCCAGTCCCGGAAGTCTCCCTCGTTCGCACGGAACGCGAAGACGAGCGCGCGTTCAGCGAAGCTCAACCTGCTCTTGTCGAGCTTCCCAGGGAACACGCGGTGCTCCTCAGCCCGGGTGGCGGCGACGATCGCGTCGATCTGCACGGCCTCCTCGGCGGAGGGGCGCGGCGGGTCTCCGATCGGCCCGCTGCTGACGAGCCAGATCGGACGATCGACAAGCTCGTGGCCGCGTTCGTCGACGAGGCGCCGCGCCGGCTCGAGCCAGTGGCCCGCGTACACCGCGCTCCCGAGGATGAACGCGTCGTATTCGTCGAGGTCCACGAGGCGGTCGACCCTCTGCACGTGAGTCTCCAGGCAGCGCTCACGTAGCTTGCGGCCGATTGCCTCGGCGATCTCGTGTGTCGCGCCGTACTTGCTCGCGACCGCCACCAGAACGTTCGTCATCTGAAGCCTCCTTTCAAGCTCGGACCGCGGTTGCCCGCTGATCCATCCTCGCCTGCGCACGGCGGAAGACCAGCACGGGCCGTCGCGACTCGTGCAGCACCCCTTCCGAGACACTGCCGAGAAGCGTGCTCTTGACCGCGCCGTGCCCGCGCGAGCCGACGACGATGAGGTCCACATCGGCCGAGTCGGCGTAGGTGACGATCTCGTCGACCGGGTTGCCGGCCAGCAGTGCCGTCTGCGCAGCGACGCCTGCTTCCGCGGCGAGCCCCGACGCCTCCTCGAGTGCGACGAGGTCGGCGGCTGTCGGCGTATGGGGCAGCGCACCCGGCACGCCGAACGCGGACGTCGGCACGACATCTAGTGCGGGCACGACGTGGACGACCACGACCTCGGCTCCTTGTCTGGCCGCCACGTCGAGACCGAACGCCAACGCCTCTCGAGCCGGACACGAGCCGTCGGTCGCGATCAGGATTTTCTCCATCGTGCTCTCCCTTGGGTCTTTCGAGTCGACGTCCCCATCGTCGTGTTCGCGGCCTCCGCAGGCATCCGGCTCATTGCCGATCCCGCCGCGGAGAACTACGGACTGTCCACGTCAGAGGACGGCCAGCTGGAATGCGACCATCGCGGATGCGGAAACGACGACCGTCGCCACGACCGTCGTCGCCCGAGCTTCTCGCAGAGCCTCGGGGAGAAGCTCGCGTGCGACCAGCCACAGCATGGCGCCCGCGGCGAAGCCGAGACCGACTGGCAGGAAAGGCTCGAACGTCTCGACGAAGAGGAACGCCGGCACCGCCATGAGTGGTTGCGGCAGGCTCGAGAAGATGCTCCATCCGGCGGCCGCCCGCACGGACGCCCCGCGCGGCACCAGCACCAGGCTGATCGCGAGGCCCTCGGGGATGTTGTGGACGGCGATCGCGACCGCGATGAAGCCGCCGAGCGCCTCGTCGGCTCCGAACGCGACGCCCACGCCGACACCCTCCGTGAACGAGTGCAGAGTCATCACTCCGACGATGAGGAGAGCACGCAGCGCGTCCGCGCCCTGGAGTGCCCCGAGATGGAGCTCGCGATCGCGACTGAGCATGCGACCCGTCAGTGCGAGGAACGCTGCGCCGGTCAGCGCTCCGAGTGCCACTTGCTCGACCCCGTAGCCGACGCCCTCGTACGCGAGCCCGACGCTGGCGCCGATCATGCACCCGGACGCCAGGGCATTCGTGAGCCCGAGCCAGAGCCGCTCGGGCCGGCGGACGAGGAGGAACGGGAGTGCTCCGAGCCCCGTCGCCAGGGCGGTGCCGAGAGCAGCGAGGAAGACGTCGAAGCCGTTCATCCGTCATGCGCTCTGGGAGGCGAATGCCCGCGGAGAGTGCCGCGGATCGGCGTGGCGATGCCAGAGGGGGCGGCTTGCCGCCCCCTCCGAGCTCCGGGAGGTAGGAGCTCCGCTCGACCCGACGTCTTCGGGGCTCTTCCCCGGATCAGCCCGCCGTGGCCACGCCGGTCGGAGTCGACTCCACCCGTTCACGCCGGCCAAACACCGCGAGGGCGAGGAGGACGAAGCCGATGCCCGCGAGCAGCAGGGCCACGCCGACGACGATCCCGAAGATCGCCAGCCGCTCCGCCATGTAGCTCACGTTGAGCGCCGTACTGAGGGACGTCGCCGTGACCCACGTGTTGCGGGCCGCGTTGGAGACCGGGTTACCGCTCTCGTCCTCCAGCGCCGCCTCCTCGTCGCTCGTTCCCGCAGGATCCTCCGGATCCTCGGCTGACACGAAGCGGCCCATCTGGGCGTAGGTCAGGCCGCCCGTGCCCTCGAGCGCGTGCTCGTGGATGACCTTGGCGAACGCGCGGGCCTGCTCGCCCGTTTCGACCTGCTCGCCGGCCCACTGCTCCGCGTGTTTCGCGACCGCGGGGTCGTCGGCCGTGCCGAAGGTGATCTGCTCCTGCTCGAGACTGTCGCGAACGGTGGTGTAACCGTTCACCCCGAGCGCGATCGACACCACGCCAAAGACGATCAGGACGCCGCCGGCGAGGAATCCGCCGATCTCCCACAGCTTTCTGCCTCTCATCACTCCACCTCCCGATGGACATCTGTTTCTCTCGTCATCAGCTTCGTTCACGAGGGCGCGTCCGCAATCGGGGAAGCATGCCCGACGTGGTGCGGAGAACTACCGAGCGAGATTCGCGCGCGTGGCTCAGAAGCCGAGCCCGAGCCCACTGAGGCTCCGAGGCGACGTGGAGCGCGCGACGTCCCGCATGCCGACCATCCCCACCGGCCGCTCTCCTTCGACGACCGGCAGATGGTGGATCCGGTGCTCGGTCATCAGAATCGCGGCCGCCTCGAGCGCGGTCGCGGCGGAGACCGTGATCGGCTCCGCCGTCATCCACTGGCGGACGCGGGCCTCGCTCGAATGCACGCGGGCGGCGAGGGCGCGGAGCATGTCGCGCGAGGTCAGGATCCCGATCAGGCGTCCGTACTCGGCGACGACGGCCGAGCCGACGTCGCGCTCGCTCATCCTCTCGGCGACTTCGCCGAGCGTGTCCTCGGGCGCCACGACCAACACGTCGCTCGACATGACGTCGCCGACCCTTCCCGCTCCCGGCTCGAGCAACGCGTGCTCGACCGCAGCCTCGATGAGATCATCGCGCCGGCGCCCGACCATCTCCGGATCGAGCTCCACCTCGACCTGCACGCCCGAGACCGGTTCGGGCGAGGCAGGACCCTCGGTGCCCGCGAGGCCGGCGAGGAACGGCGCGAGGTGACGGCCGACGATCTTGGCGGGCGGCCACCACAGGGGCTCCGGGCTCGCCACGGAGGATTCACCCTCTTGGTCAGCGAGGCTGGCGCGCAGGTAGCGCGGCTCCTCCCCGGTGAGCAGGAGGCCACGGAGCACCGGCCGGAACGGGCGCGGCGTCACGTCGGCCCCGAGCGCTTCGGCGATCGCCTCCGCGGCAGCCTCGGCTTGCTGGGCTGCGATTCCACCCTGCTTGACGGGAAACGTCGTGATGTCGCCGGCGGCGTAGACGTGCGACACGCCCGTAACTCGCCCGTGTGGGTCGACGGGGATGAATCCTTCGAACGTCTGCGGGACTCCACCGATCCGCGGACCCTGCAGCCTCGGGAGCGCGACGACCCGATCGGCGACAACGATTCCGTCGGCCACGAGGAGCAGCTCACCGGCACGCGCTTCGGCGGGGTACGCACGCGTGTGCACGGCGATCTCGCGCTCGTCGAGCAGTTCACGTACCGCCGCGCTCGCCTGTGGCCCGAACAGCTGCAGCGGCTCGTCCTCCGGGGTGACGAGCGCGAGCTCCACGCCGCTGATGCTCCGGGCCGCGACCCAGGCCGCCGTCATCAGCGCAAGCTCGTACGCCGGCAGGGTCCAGGCCGCGCCGGTGGGCACCGCGAAGGCGACTCGCCGCACGTCTCCGGCTTGGATCTCGGCGAGCAGGTCTTCGATCTTCGCGGTGTCCGCCGGCCCGCGGAACGTGAGAGCGCCGTCGATGGCCGGCTTCGGAACCGCGCCGCAGGCGATGAGCAGTGCCGCGTACGGGATCGCGCCGCCGGGCGAGGTATACGCGAGGCGGCGATCCGCGTCGACGGAGACGAGCGCGCCGGGGGAGAAGGTGGCGCCAGCCTCGGCGGCCAGCCCCGACAGCTCGAAGCGTCGCACCTTGCCGAGTGCAAACGGCTCCGCCACCGCAAGCGGCCGGTACCAGAAGTGAGGCTCGGGGGCGAGAAGGCCGACGCTGACGCGACCCTCGGTGAGCTGCCGAAGTGCAAGCGCGGCTTCGAGCGCGGCGACGCCTCCACCTGCGACCAGCACCTGCGGCCGGCTCTGCTCGATGTCCGTCATGGCGATCTCCTCGTCTGGCGATCTCCTCGTCTCGATCACGGATCGAGCCTAGCGCGTCCCCGCGCGCAGGACATCAGCGGTGCGCCGGACAGCCCGTGCGGTGAACTACCGATCCGAGGCAGCCCTCGTGCATCAGACATATGTAAGTTACATATATGCTGACAGCATGCACCACCGCCGCCACCGCCACCGTGCTCGAGCCCGCGGCCGTCACCGCCTCGCGGACGGCGGCTGGGAGGTGCGTGCTCGGGTCGAGCGCTTCGGCGAGCCGGCCTTGCTCCTGCTCGTGTCGCAGGGCCCGACGCACGGGTACGAGCTGCTCGAGCGCCTTCCCTGTCTCGTCGGCGAGGAGCGCGTGGACGTCGGGAACGTGTACCGCGCGCTTCGGGCACTCGAGGACGACGGCCTCGTCGTCTCCGAGTGGCGCGCGGACCTGCCCGGCCCGGCGAAGCGGAGCTACACGCTGACCGACGACGGGCGCGTGCTGCTCGACGAATGGCAGAGAGCACTCGTCGCGCTTCGCGACGAGCTCACGGCTTTTCTCGACGATTCTCGAGAAGGGAGGTGAACATGTGCGGAAGACACCGACATCACGGCCGTAGAAGGTCGGCTCGCGCTCCCAAGCGTGAGGAGTTCCTGAGCGCGCTCGAAGAGCGCCAGAAGGATCTCGAGCAGGAGATCGCCGACATCCACGACCTGATCAAGCGTCTGCGCGACGAAGCCGAGACCACGCCGGTCACGGCCGAGCCGACGCCCGCGATCTAGCCTTGTAGCAGTCTGTTACTGGGCGCCGATCGTGCCGGGCAGGTCACGTGCCCGTGATCTGCCCGACGCCGACGGCGCGCAGGAGGTCGTCGTGGAGCGCGCCGTTGGAGCTGATCGCGCTGCCGCCGTCGATCCGGGAAGCTCCCGAGAAGTCGGAGAAGCGTCCTCCGGCCTCCTCGACGATCACCTGCGCCGCAGCGAGGTCCCATTCGCTCACGCCGACGGCGTCGACGGCTCCGTCGACCGCGCCTTCAGCCACGAGCATGTGCGCCCAGAAGTCGCCCAATCCGCGGACGTGCCAGGCGCGCTTCGCGAGGTCCGGCACAACGTTCTCGTACGCGAAGCTGAGGACCGCGTCCTCGACTCCCGCAACGGCCGACACGCGGAGACGCTCACGGTCGCCGAACGCCCCCTCGCCTCGCTCCGCCCACCAGCGCCGGCCGAGAGCGGGCGCTGAGACCACGCCTAGCTCGACCGTTCCCGACTCCTCGAGCGCGATCAGCGTCGCCCAGATCGGCACTCCGCGTGTGTAGTTGCGGGTCCCGTCGATCGGATCGAGGATCCAGCGGCGCGTGCCCTTCCCGCTGACACCTTCCTCCTCGCCAAGGATCGCATCCTCCGGCCGCCTCTCGGAGAGAAGTTGCCGGAGCACGTACTCCACCAACCGGTCGGCCTCGGTGACGGGTGTCAGGTCGGGCTTCGTCTCGACCGCGAGCCCGGTGCGGAAGCGAGGAAGGGAGATAGCGTCAGCGACGTCGGCGAGTTCGAGGGCGAGCTCGAGATCGGGGCTCACGCCCCGAAGCTACCCGCCCGAGATCGAGAACGTCGGACGGACCACGCGTACCGCGACCGGCGCCGACCAGCTCATTGCCGGGGTTCCGACCTGGGCGGCGTTCAGGCCGCGAACGCGGTAGTACCAGAGCCCAGGCGACAGCTTGAGCACCGTGGAAGTGGCGAAGGTCCTGGTCGACCCGCGCTTGCGCCACGGGTACTTCACCCGCGACCACTGCACCTCGTACCGAGTAGCGCCCACGACCGGCCTCCAAGCGATGAGGGGCGTCGAGTACACGACCGGGTGGCGCCCGGCCTGGGCGAGCAGACGTCCCTTGGGTGTGAGTCCGGACACGAACGGCGAGCCGGAGGTCGTGATTGCCGGATGCGACTGCTTGCCGAAGGTCGCAAGGCGTCCTGCCTGGCACGCGTCCTGGGGAATGTCGGTGTCCCAGTACTCGAACGTCCCTCCCTCGCTCACACGGATCCCGACCGGGACGACGGTCCAGAAGTAGCGCGTGGTGGTCGCGTCGAGGTCGGGGAGATCAACGCGCAGCAGCCCTTCACCCTCGCGAATCGTCTCGTTCGAGACCAGCGGCGTTCCGTCGCTCATGTACGTCTTCGCGCCCTCGGTCTTCGCGCTCGGAAGGATCCCGTAGAGCGCTGCGTCGAGCTCGTCCTGATTCGCCGGGAGCGCCAGAGGCCCGCTGACACGGGGCGCGAACGCGGGTCCACCGACCACCGAGCTACGGAAGACGACGTTTACGCAGTCGCGGTCCGTCGACGCGTACAGGCGAAAGAGGCGGTACACGGTGCCCCTGAAGTCCTGGTCGCCCGTGAAGGTCAAGGCCGGCATCAGCTGATGCGCTCCGGCCGTCTTCGGCGAGCTGACTCGATCGGACACCGCGGACCCGAGGGTGAGCTTCCCGGACGCCCAACTGGGATTCGTGGTCGCATACTCGGGGCTCCACGGCCCGTAGGACACGGCAGGCAAACCGTTCGGAATGCTCCCCACCACCTGGCGCACGGAGCGCACACGCCACTTGACCGTCCCCCACCAGCCGTCGTCGAGATGGAATGCGTAGAACTCGCGCTGGTCGGCGACGTTCGTGTGCGTCCGGAGCTGCTTGCCGATGTCCGGGTACCAGACGTCGTACGCGGTCGCCCCCTGGACCGGCGTCCAGCGCACGAGCCCCGGCCGGCTGGGCATTGGAACCGGAAGGTCCTCCCAGCGCATGTCGAAGCCGAAAGGCCGGCTCCAGGCCGAAGCGCCGTTGGTACCGACCGAGCGCACGTGCGCGTAGAGGGCGTAGGGCTTTCCCGTGAACCACGGCAGCACGAGGTTCACCGAGACGGCCGGAATCCTGATCGGCGCGATGGTGGCACGCACCACCTGCGGCACCGAGCCTCCCTCTTGGCTCTCTTGGCCGCCTTCGGGGCTGTCGTCCTGACCCGGGAACGAGACCTTCACGGGCCGGCAATGCTTGCCCGAGTGCCGGTCGGTCGAGACGTTCGACCAGACCACGGAGCTTCCGTCGAACGTTCGGCTGGTACCGAGCTCGAACTCGTAGCACGATGCTCTCGCCCGGGCGCCCAGGCGAAAGCCGGAGTTCGCGAGAACGTGTGGGTTACGGGCTCGTTCGGACGGAGGAGAAATCCATGAAGACCCTTCGGTGCAGCAGGCGGTCCCGTCTCCATCGCGGACGCCGAGGCGACGAGCGAGGTGACGAGCAGCACAAAGGAGAGGATGACCAGGCGGACCGCCACCCACAGGGATGATCTTCGGCACCCGAAGACCCCCAACCCTCCCTCGATCGAGGGATGGCCCACGTCGCGAACCGGCCGCCTCCAGGGCTGACGAGCTCGGCAGACGCGCGACTTCACACCCCGAGGCTTCCGGTTCCGGGCTCCCCATGTTTCCGGTCTTGCGCAAGACCTTCAGGGATTGATGCCCGGAAAACGTGCGACTTCACACCCCGAGGTTTCCGGCTCCGGGCTCCCCATGAAGGGGTGTGCTTGTCGCGACCGGAATCCGCGAGCGGATTCCGGTCTTGCGCAAAGATCAGTCCAGCTGGAGATACAGCAGCGCCACGAGGAAGGTCCCCGCGAAGAGCAGGACGAAGAGGCCGAAGAGCGCCCAGCCATAGCGGAGGTTCCTGCGGGAGAGGTCGGACTCGTTCATGTGAGAAGCGGGTCGACCGCGGCGGCCACGAAGAGGAGCGCCAGGTAGGCGAGTGAGTAGTGGAAGAGAACCTGGGCGCGAGCACGGGAGAGATCTCGGCGCAACAACACGGCGAGCGCGACCAGGATCACACCGAGTAGGAGCGCCGCGGCGGTATAGAGCGGGCCGAGCCAGAAGCCGACGGCGACCGTGAAGGCGACCAGCGCGATCGAGTAGAGCAGGATCTGGCGCGTCGTCTCGAGGTCGCCCTTGACGACGGGCAGCATCGGGACACCCGCAGCGGCGTACGCGTTCTTGATCATCAGTGCGAGCGCCCAGAAGTGAGGTGGCGTCCACAGGAAGACGATCAGGAAGAGCCAGAGGGCGGGCAGCGCGAGGCTTCCGGTCGCAGCCGCGTACCCGACGAGCGGCGGCACCGCTCCGGCAGCACCGCCGATGACGATGTTCTGGGGCGTCGAGCGCTTCAGCCAGCGCGTGTAGACGACGACGTAGAAGAGATTGCCGACGAGCGCGAGCACCGCGGTCAGCAGGTTCACGGCCGACGCGAGCAACGCGAACGACAGTGCGGAGAGAAGCAGCCCGAACTCGAGCGCCTGCGCGGGCGAGACGCGGCCCGATGCGACCGGTCGCTCCCGTGTGCGAGTTCCCATGAGGACGTCGATGTCTCGGTCGAGGACGTGGTTCAGCGCAGACGCGCCACCGCAGGCGAGGGCGAGCCCGACCATCGTCACCATGAAGAGGTCGAGAGCGGGAGCTCCCTGTGCTCCGACGAACATGCCCGCCGCGCCGGTGACGAGAAGCAGCGACATGATGCGCGGCTTCGTCAGCGTCAGGTAGTCGCGAGCCGAGGCGAGCGGCGTCGGCGATCCACGAAAGACGCCGCTGACGACGAGCAGGCCCGCCGCGAGCGCGACTCCTGCAACGCCGACGTGCAACGCATCCGCCCAGGCAGCGCCGTCGCTCCAGGCGACGACGCCCCCGAGCGCGATCGCGAGCAGGAACAGCCCGACCGCCGATGCGGCACGGGCAAAGAGCCTGGGATACGCCAGCTGCACGACGATTGCGACCGCGACGAGGAGCGGAAGCGCGATCAGCGCGATCCCCCAGTGCGTCGCGCCGAGCTCGAGTACCGCGCTCGCCAACACCGCACCCGTTGCGAGCGCGCCGCCGATCGCTGTCACGCGCAACAGCAAGCCCGGGGCCTCAGAGGGGCGCTCGGTATCCATCCTTCTCACGCAGCCTTCGCCGCAGATCGTAGAGGGGTCGGGCGCTCGTCACGTAGGGCACGTCGTCGAAGTTGTGGGCGGGGGGAGGCGAGGTGGCATACCACTCGAGCGTGTCGGCCTGCCAGGGGTCGTTGCCGACCCGCTTTCCTTTCCGCCACGTGCGCTCCACGTTCCACGCGAAGAAGAGGAGACCGATGCCCATGACCCAGGAGCCGATCGTCGAGGTCAGGTTGTAGCCCTCCCACTCGCCGTTCGAGTAGGTGTACACACGTCTGGGCATCCCTTCGAGCCCGAGCATGTGCTGCGGGAAGAAGGTGACGTTGAACCCGATGAACATCAGCCAGAAGTGCCACTTGCCGAGGCGCTCGTCGAGCACGGTCCCGAACATCTTCGGCCACCAGTAGTAGAGGCCGGCGAGAATCGCGAACATCGATCCACCCAGGATCACGTAGTGGAAGTGGGCGACGACGAAGTACGTGTCGTGCACCTGCCAGTCGATCGGGAAGGCCGCGAGGTAGATCCCCGAGAGCCCGCCGATCGTGAAGATCGACAGGAATCCGAGCGCGAAGAGCATCGGAGTCTCGAAGATCAGGTTCCCGCGCCAGAGCGTCGCCAGCCAGTTGAAGATCTTCACTCCCGTCGGAACCGCGATGACCATCGACGTGACCATGAAGAACCCGTTCAGCGAGTTCGGGAGCCCCACCGTGAACATGTGGTGCGCCCAGACGAGCATCGAGAAGAACCCGATCGCGACGGTCGAGAACGCGACCGCCTTGTAACCGAAGATCGGCTTGCGCGCGAAGACGGGAATGACCTCCGAGATGATCCCGAAGGCCGGCAGGGCCATGATGTACACCTCGGGATGCCCGAAGAACCAAAACGCATGCTGGTAGAGCACTGCCGACCCGCCTTCGGCCGCGTTGAAGAAGTTCGTCTGTGCGTCCCAGCCCCCGATCGAGACCCCGCGGTCGAGGAGGAGCATCGTGAGGCCGGCGGAGAGGGTCGGAAGCGTCGCCATGAGCAGCCACGCGAAGACGTAGATCGACCACACGAAGAGCGGCATGCGCGTCCAGCTCATCCCGCGCGTGCGCATGTTCTGGATCGTGACGATGAAGTTGATCGCGCCCGCCAGCGACGAGGCCGTGAGGATGTGGATCGAGAGGATCCAGAGGTCCTGCCCCGATCCGGGATCCTGCGTCGAGAGCGGCGCGTACGCGGTCCAGCCTGACTTCGCCGCCCCGCCGTCGGCGAAGAAGGAGAGCATGAGCACGAGCCCGCCGAACGCAAAGAGCCAGTACGAGAGCGCGTTCAGTCGAGGGAACGCGACGTCGCGGGCGCCGATCATGAGCGGCACGAGGAAGTTCCCGAGCCCCGCGAGGATCGGCACGATGACGAGAAAGACCATCGCCGTTCCGTGGATCGTGACGAGCTCGTTGTAGCGGTCGGGCCCGAGGAGCCCGACGTCCTCCTGCGCGAGCTGGAGCCGCATCAGCATCGCCATGATCCCGGCGAGCACGAAGAACGCGAGGGCCGTCGCGATATAGAGGATCCCGATCCGCTTGTGGTCGGTCGTGACGAGCCAGCTCGCGACGCGGCCGCGGTGCCAGCCCGGTGTGCGGGGCGCAGTGTTAACTGCCACTGGGTGGGCTCTCCCGCAGGTACGCGATCAGGGCGTCCATCTGCCCCTCGCTCCAGCCCGAACCGACAGCGGGCATCTCGCCACGTCCGTTACGGACGATCTCCTCGAGCGCTTCGGGGTCGGCGAGCACCGGTGAGCCGGTGATCTGCGGAGCGATTCCGCCCTCGCCGCCGAGGCCGTGGCACTTGGCGCACACGCCCTCCCACTCCTCCTCGCCGAGCTCGATGCTCGCCTGCTCACGGTCTCGCTGCGCGAGCCAGGCGGCGAACTCGGCCGCGGGCAGGACCTCCACCGAGGCGAGCATGTTCGCGTGCTCGAGGCCGCAGAGCTCCGCGCACTGACCGTCGTAGGTTCCAGGGCGGTCCGCTTGGAACCACGTCTCGTTGGTGACACCGGGGATCGCGTCGATCTTTCCGCCGAGCGCGGGGATCCACCACGAGTGGATCACGTCCTCGCCCGGTGCTGTCACCTCCAGGCGGACGGGCACGCCCACGGGGGCGCGCAGCGTGTCGATCGCGACGGCGCCGTTCGGGTACTCGTACTGCCAGTAGTACTGCCTCCCGGTGACACGCACCTCGAGACGATCGTCGCCACTCGCGTTCGCCGAGGGGACGTCGGCGATCCCAGGCAGCTTGTAGAAGACGAAGCCGCCGATGAGGAAGAGGATGACGACCGGCGCGATGGTCCACATGAGCTCGATGCTCGTCGCACCGTGGATCTGCGGGCCGTCCTCGAAGCGCTCACGCCGCTGCCGGCGGTAGCGCCAGATGAACGTGACGAGCAGGACCTCGACGAGGACGAAGATCGCCGCGATGAAGACCGAGACGAAGATCCAGGTGTCGTGGATCCGCTCGGCGTTCGGTGACTCGGGCGGCACGGGAGCGAAGCCTCCGTTCCCGGCGAGCGCGGCCGGGGCGACCACCGCGACGATGAGCAAGGCGCCGATCATCGCGAGAAGCGCGCGCACTGCGCGCCCGGGGTCAGGCTTCAGCCTGACCTCGGTTCGAGGGTTGGCGCTCACCGCCTGCCATTCTATGAACGTGCCCGAGAGAGCGCCCCGAGGAACCCGCGTGCGCCTGCCGCCCGCCGTCGCGCGTCCGTTCGAGATCTACGTCAACGGGGTGCCGGCCGAGGAAGGGAGCGACTACCGCATCGAGGGCCGGACGCTCGTCTTCGAGCGGGAGCTCATAGCGGAGGGCAAGCTCGGTGTCTGGCGCTGGCTCTCCATGTGGGTCGGTGTCGCGGGCACGTATCGCCAGAACGACTCGGTGGACGTCGTCTACCAGCGGAACGGAAAGCGCGTCGTCGCCTCGAAGCTCCCGCTCGAGCCGGTCTAGCTTCGAAAGGCCGCCGGTAGTGTTGGACGGTGGAGGAGCCGGCAAACGGGATCGAGGTCCAGGGGCTCGTTCGCGAGTACAAGAAGGGCCCACGCGCGGTCGACGGGATCGACCTCACCGTCGCCCCCGGCGAGATCTACGGCTTCCTCGGACCGAACGGGGCCGGAAAGTCCACCACGGTTCACGTCCTGACCACGCTCTTGCCCCCGACCGCGGGAACGGCGCGCGTCGGTGGCTACGACGTGGTAAAGGAAGGCCCGAAGGTGCGTGCCATGATCGGCGTCGCGCTCCAGGAGGCGGCTCTCGATCCGCTCCTCACCGGACGAGACCACCTGAGGCTCCAGGCCACGCTCCAGGGAGTCCGCAAGGATCGCCGGAAGGTTCAGGCCGACGAGCTTCTCATCCGGGTCGGTCTCGAGGATGCGGGCGACCGGAAGGTGTCGGGCTACTCGGGCGGGATGAAGCGCCGACTCGACCTTGCGCTCGCCCTCGTCCACATGCCGCGAATTCTCTTCCTCGACGAGCCGACGACCGGTCTCGATCCGCAGAGCCGCACAGCGCTCTGGGAGGAGGTTGCCCGCCTGCGCAGAGAGGAAGGCGTCACCGTCTTCCTGACCACGCAGTACCTGGAGGAGGCCGACGTCCTGGCCGACCGCGTCGGGATCATCGACCAGGGCAAGATCGTCGCAGAGGGGACGCCCGCCGAGCTGAAGGCGGAGATCGGCCGTCCGAGCGTGCACGCGATTCCGCGGACCGACAAGGATCGGCCCAAGATCGCCGAGTTCCTCTCGCGTTTCGGGGAGCCCCTCGCCACCACGCGAGATGTCGCGGTGCGGCTTCGGGACGGACTGGGACTCACCGACATCGTGCGTGCCGTGGACGCCAACGGCGTCGACATCGTCGACCTCGAGCTGAAGGCGCCGTCGCTCGACGACGTGTTTCTCGCGAAGACGGGGCGGACGCTCGAGGGCGCAGCCGAGGAGTCCGAGGCCGAGCCAGAGCAGAAGCGGCGCCAATGAGCAGCGCGTGGCCACAGATCGGCGCCATCGCGCGCCGGTCTGTCGTCCGCACCGCGCGGCAGCCGGCGAGTTTCATCCCACCGCTCGTCTTCCCGATCGCGTTGATGACCGTGAACGCCGCGGGCCTGCAGGCGTCGACCGAGCTGCCTGGCTTCCCGACCGATTCCTTCCTCGCATTCGCCCTCGCCGTGCCCTTCATCCAGGGCGCGCTCTTCTCGACGATGAACGCCGGCACGGACCTCGCGCGCGACATCCAGACGGGGTTCATCAACCGGCTCGCGCTGACTTCCCTCAGAGACTGGCCGCTTTTGCTCGGCCAGATATCCGGGGTCGTGGTGCTCGGGGTCGTGCAGGCCATCTTCTATCTGGTGATCGGCCTCGCCGCGGGGGTGGAGTTCGAGTCGGGCCCGGCCGGGATCGCCGTGTTGCTCGTCTACGCCGGGATCGTCTCCCTGGCGTTCGGCTCTCTCGGCGCGTGGCTCGCGTTCCGAACGGGCTCGGGCGAGTCGATCCAGGCGCTCTTTCCCGTCCTCTTCGTCTTCCTCTTCATCTCCTCGATGAACACTCCGCGCGATCTGATCGACGTCGAGTGGTTCCAGACGGCGGCGACGCTGAATCCGGTCTCGTACATGATCGAGCTCGTCCGCAGCCTGATCATCGAGGGCTGGAACGTCCAGGCGCTCGCGCTCGGCTTCGGGTTCACGATCGTGATCGGGGTCGTCTCGATCGCGCTCGCGTCGCGCGCCCTCCGTACGCGGATGACGAGGACCTAGGGGCCATGGGAGCGATGTGGAACGTCGTCTCCGGAGTGGCCTGGCGGACGTTGAAGAACGCCCTCACGAACCCGCAGATCTTCCTTCCGACGATGCTCTTTCCGCTCTTCTTCTTCACCGCCTTCGCCGGCGGGCTCTCGCAGCTTCGCGAGATACCCGGCTTCGACTACCCCCCGGGCTACACGGCCTTCCAGTTCGTCTTCGTGCTGTTGCAGTCGGCCGCCTTCAGCGGCGTCTTCACGGGCTTCGGCGTGGCGCGCGACTTCGAGGGTGGGTTCGGCAAGCGCCTGCTCCTCGCGGCTCCGCACCGCAGCGGGATCGTCTTCGGTTATGCGCTCGCGGCTCTCCTCCGCTGGGCGGTCGTCGCAGCGATCCTCACGGTGGTGGCGCTGATCGCTGGAATGCAGATCGGCGGGGGGTCCGTCGACATCGTCGGCCTCTACGTTCTCGCGTTGCTCGTCAACTTTTGCGGCTTCTTCTGGTCGGGAGGGCTGGCGCTGCGCTTCCGCACGATCCAGGCAGCGCCGTTGATGCAGATGCCGGTCTTCCTCGTCCTGTTCTTCGCCCCTGTGTACGTCCCGCTCGAGCTGCTCGAGGGCTGGATCGAGAGCGTCGCGTCGGTGAACCCGGTGACGTACATCCTGGAAACCGGGCGCGGCTTCGTCGCGGGTGATCCGCCGCACACCCTCGCCGCGTTCGCTCTGGCGATCGGGATGGGCATCGCGTTCTGGACGTGGGCGCTCCTCGGTCTGCGCAAGGCCGAGGCCGCAGGCGCGTAGCGGACTACGCGGTCTCGAGGACGCGCAGGAAGGTCTCGACGACCTGCGGATCGAACTGCCAGCCGGCACCCTCGCGCAGCCGCGCTCTGGCCACCTCCACGCTCAGCGCGCGCCGGTACGGCCGGTCCGTCGTCATCGCGTGGAACGCGTCGCAGACGAAGATGATGCGTGACTCGATCGGGATCCTGTCGCCCGAGAGGTGGTCGGGATAGCCCGTCCCGTCGAAGCGCTCATGGCAGCTGCGGACGATGCGGCGCACCTCCGCGAGCTGCGCGATCGGCTCCAGGATGCGCTCGCCGAGCAACGGATGCGTTTCGACCACGGCGCGCTCCTCCGGCGTGAGCGGCCCCGGCTTGAGGAGGACCGCCGAGGGGATACCGATCTTGCCGATGTCGTGGAACAGTGCCCCCAGCTCGAGCCACTTCAGCTCCTTCGGCTCGAGGCCGAGCTCGACCCCGACCCGGAGCGCGAGATCGGTGATCCAGCGGGCGTGCGTGGACGTGGACTCGTCGTTGGCCTCCAGGGCGTTCGCGAGCGCCTCCACCGTGCTGACGAACGTCCGCTCGAGGGACTCGTAGCTTCCGGCGCTCTGGAGGGCGAGCTTCGTCTGCTGCGCGAGCCCGCCGAGCAGCTCGAGCTCGCGGTCGGCGAACATGCTGTCAGGAGGGATCGCTGCGGCAATCACGCCCCAGCGCCGGTCCACGGTAAAGGGAGCGATTGCGAAGCGACCGTCCGTTTTCTCCAGCGGAGTCGCGATGGCGGCGTAGTCCGCGGCTCCGATGAAGTACGGCTCCGTGCGCCCGACCCAGGGCCCGAGATGCTCCGCCGGAACCGAGACGAGTCTGAGCTCGGTGTCGGGCGCTGCAGCCGTGTACGCCGCCAGACGAGTGAGGTCGCCCGTCCCCGCGTCCTGCAGCCAAAGCGAGGCGCTCGGGCTGGAGAGAATTCCGGCCGAGCCGGCGACGACCCGTTGTGCGACCTCCGCGATGCCTTCGGCGGTCGCGATGTCTCGCGCGAACTCGAGCAGCGCCGTCGCGCTCTCGGCCTCGCGGCGCTGGGCCTCGTACAGTCGGGCATTCTCGAGCGCGACGGACGCGTGCCCGGCGAGAACCTCGAGGACACGCAGGTCGTCGTCGTCGAACTGGTTCAGACCGAGCTTCGAGATGACGATCACGCCGATCACCCTCGAGCCGAACGTGAGCGGGACCGCGAGCAGAGACTCCTGGATCTCCACGGTGCCTTCGATCTGCTCGGCGAACTCGTAGCTCCCGGCGTCGCCGATGAGGAGCGGCTGCCCCGTCTCGGCCACCCGCCCGGTGACTCCCCGACCCACCCTCGTCGGTGAGACCTCGACCGCCTTTCCCGGTTCGACCGTCGTCAGATCCCCACGGAACGCGATCGGCAGGAGGTCGTCGCCGTCGCGAAGGAAGACGCGACAGTTGTGATAGTCGATGAGCAGTCGGAGCTCGTCGGCGATCGTGAGCCCGATCCGCGCGACGTCGTTCAGCCGCGACAGCTTTCCGGACAGGCTCTGCAGCATCTTCAGGTGGGCAATCGAGCGAACGTCGTCACGGCGCGTGCTGGCGCCCGACGGGCGTTCGAGCGCACTCTCGTCGAACGCGACGACGAGGCCGTGGCCGCGCGCCTTCGCGGTCATCATCGCCGCCTCCGAGCACGCGACGAGCTCACGTGGGTTCGCCGCGTGCAAAGGGCTGAGGGCGATTCCGATGGACACCGTCAGGCGGCCCGCCGCCTCGACCTCCAGCTTTGCGAGCTCCGTCCCGACGCGCTCGGCGAGAATCAGCGATCGCCGGAGGTCGGCGGTCGGGAGGATGATTGCGAACTCCTCGCCGCCGATCCGGCAGACGACGTCCGACGATCGAACCGCGGCCCGGACCACGTCCGCGACCTGGACTAGCAGCTGGTCGCCTACCCCGTGGCCGTAGACGTCGTTCACCTTCTTGAAGTCGTCCAGGTCGAACATGACGAGCGCAACGGAGTCGTGCTCCGCGGAGGCACGCATGACCTCCTGGCGAAGCCGATCGTGGAACGTGCGATGGTTGTAGAGGCCGGTGAGCGCGTCGGTCGAGGCCTGGTGCTCGAGCCTGGCACGGATGTGCGCGTTGTCGATGGCCAGCGCCGCCGCGTCGCCGAAGCGAGTCGCGAGGTGAAACTCCTCAGGGGTGAACTGCGCTTGCTCGCCGACGCGGTAGATGTTCAGGGTTCCCTTCAGGCGACCGCGGGCGATCAGCGGCACCGCGATCAGGGCCTCCGGGTCGACCGGAGTGCCGGGGACGAAGCGCACGCGCGGGTCGAGATGAGCCTGGTTCGAGAGAACCGCCTCCCGATGCACGACCGCCCACCCGGTGATGCCCTCGCCGAAGGAGAACGTCTCGCTCATGACCTGGTCGGCCCACTTGCTGCGCGCGAGGACCGGGATCAGCTCACGCTTGGCCTCGTCGGCCTCGTAGATGTGGACGTCCTCGTACGGGATGAGCTCGGCGAGTGTGTCCGCAATGCGGTCCAGGAGCGCGGTCGGGCGCTCTTCGGAGAGGACGTCGTGGAAGATCTCGGCCAGCCGACGATACGGCTCGGCGGAGCCGGACGAGACGAGGCTCATCTGCGGGCGGGCCGCGGACTCGAAGCTCTTGGGTGCAGGGTCCGACATATGAGAGGTGTCGAGGTCTCATCGGAACGCCATGGGGTCGTCTTGAGCGCCTGCTCTGCGAACATCCCCCCGTGGGATCGGTCGAGGACGCTCGGGTCGCGCTGCTCTCGCGGCTGATCGACCATGCGCCGCTCTTTCCGCCGGCCTCGTTGGCTCTGCCCGAGGCTGTCGAGGAGGACCGCCGCGCGCGTCAGAGCTCGAGCTCGTTCATGCTCGGGCGCTTCGTGTGTCCCGCGTCGCGGCTGTCCGAGCTCCCTGACATCGGTCGCGGGATCAGTGCCGTCCTCGATGCGCCGATACCTGTCGAGGCAAGGATCGAGGCAGTCGAGACGTATCCCAATTTCGATCCCGGCGCGGGTGTCCCGGATGTTTCCGAGATCTACGTCGAGGTGCCTGTCGACGAGCACGTCGACGATCGGTTCGATCAGCTGGCCGAGTTCGGGCTGAACGCCAAGGTGCGCTGCGGCGGCGCATCGGTTCCGGACAGAAGAGCGCTCGCACGCTTCATCCGCGCGTGTCGCGAGCGGGGGCTGCCCTTCAAGGCGACGGCGGGGCTGCATCACGCGGTCTCCAGCGACGGCGAGCACGGCTTTCTGAACCTGCTGGCTGCTGTCGTGTTCGGGGACGAAGAGGCCGCGCTCTCGGAATCCGACCCCCGGAGGTTCACGCTCGACTCGGCAGGATTCACGTGGCGAGAGCGGCACGCCCGCGCGGACGAGCTCGCTCGCGCGCGTCGCGAGCAGCTGCATTCGATCGGGAGCTGCAGTTTCTTCGAGCCGGTCGAGGAGCTGGAAGCGCTGGGGTTCCTGCCGCTGTGAACGGCGCGGTCGGGTTCGGCGTCTTTTCCCTCGGCGGGGACGAGCCTCGCGTCGGCTTCCGGGCTGGCCACGGCGTTCTCGATCTCGCGGCGAACGGTTTTGGCTCAGTGTTCTCCGAGCCGAGCCTGAACCCGTTTTTCGCCCTCGGGAGGGCGGCGTGGGAGGCGACTCTCGACCGTGTGGTGGATCTGATCGAAGGAGGCCGCGACGTCGTCCCGCTCGAGGACGCGGCGATCCATCTCCCCTTCGAGGTCGCCGATTACGTCGACTTCTACTCGTCGCTGGAGCACGCGACCAATCTCGGTCGCCTCTTTCGCCCCGACGCAGATCCGCTGCTTCCGAACTGGCGGCATCTCCCGGTGGGCTACCACGGCCGCGCGGGGACGGTCGTCGTCAGCGGAACGCCCGTCGTTCGGCCCTGCGGCCAGTCGAAGGCGCCCGGCGACGCTGCGCCTTCCTTCGGGCCGAGCCGCCGGCTCGACATCGAGCTCGAGCTCGGGTTCGTGGTCGGAGGCTCGAGCTGCGCTCGGCGTACCGGTCTCGGCGTCGGCTTTTCGCGATCACGTCTTCGGCGTCGTACTCGTCAACGACTGGAGCGCTCGCGACATCCAGGCCTGGGAGTACCAGCCGCTCGGGCCCGTTTCTCGGCAAGTCCTTCGCCACCTCGATCTCGGGCTGGGTGACGCCGCTCGCGCTTCTCGACGGCCGTTTCGTCGCCGCCCCGCCCAGGATCCCGAGCCGCTCCCCTACCTCCGCGTCGCTGGGCGACTGGGCGCTCGACATCGAGCTCGAGGTCGAGCTCTCGGACACCGTCGTGTCCCGGACGAACACGCGCGGCCTCTACTGGACGATGCCGCAGCAGCTCGCGCACGCGACGAGCAACGGCGCGTCGCTGCGGACCGGCGATCTCTTCGCCTCCGGGACGATCTCCGGGCCGGACAAGGGGAGCGAGGGCTCGCTGATCGAGCTGACCCGAAACGGCGCCCACCCGATCCGGCTCGGGGACGGGAGCACGCGAGACGTTCCTCGAGGACGGCGACGAGGTCGTGCTGCGGGGGCGCGCCGGCGACGTGGAGCTCGGCGAGGTGCGCGGCACGATCCTGCCCGCCCGTCCGTAGACCCCGGGCATGCCCCGGCCTAGGCGGACGGGAAACCTCCTGCGCGGTAGACCTGGCCTTCGAGCTGGCGTCCGAGCACGCTCTTCCAGCCACGCGGAGACCCCGATGAGCGCGTCGAGGTCGATCCCGGTCTCGACGCCCTCGCCGTGCGAGCAGGTAGACGAGATCTTCGGTCGCGATGTTCCCGGTCGCGCGGGGCGCGAACGGGCAGCCGCCGAGGCCGCCCACCGAGGCATCGAGCACGGTCGCGCCGGCCTCGAGCGCGGCGAGCGCGTTTGCGTAGCCCGTGTTGCGCGTGTTGTGGAAGTGCCCGCCGACCGGAACGCCGAGCTCCGCCGGCACGAGAGACGAGCCTCCGTACCTGTCCGGGTACGGCCACGCCGATCGTGTCCGCGAGGAGGAGCGTGTCAGGACGGGCGGTGGCTATCTCCGAAGCCAGCTCGAGGACTCGGCCCTCGTCGACCGTGCCTTCGAACGGGCAGCCGAAGGCCACGCTCACCGTCACCGCCGAGCGGATCCCATCGGCTCGAGCGCGCTCGACGATGCGCAGCGCGGCTTCCAGTGACTCTCGCACCGATGCGTTCTGGTTTCGCCGGTTGAACGACTCCGTGGCGCCGAAGGCGAAACGAACCTCAGCCAGCCCGCACGCAAGCAGGCGGTCGTATCCTCGCTCGTTCAGCGCGAGCCCCGCATAGACGACCTCGTCCACACGGTCGAGCGTCGCGACAACCTCCTCGGCTCCGGCCATCTGCGGCACGCGCCGCGGGTCGACGAAGCTCGCGACCTCCACGGCTCGGATGCCGGATCCCACGAGCTTGCCGACGAGCTGGGCACGGATCTCGGGAGCGAGGACGTCGGGCTCGTTCTGAAGCCCGTCTCGCGGGCCGACGTCGACGATGAGCACGCGGCTGGTCCTAGACGAGCGCGTTCGTCTTCTGGGCCAGCTCGCGGTCGCGGTCCGTAACGCCGCCTTCGGTGTGCGTCCACCAGCGGAGCGTCACGCGCTTGTAGTCGATCGCGATGCCCGGGTGGTGGTTCTCGGCCTCGGCAAGCTGGCCGACGCGGTTCACGAAGTCGAGCGCGTGCTTGAAGCTCGCGAGCTCGAACGTGCGCTCGAGCGCATCGTCGACCTCGCTCCACCCATCCGGATCGGCCATCGCACCAGTATCTACGATCGAGTGCCCCCTATGACGGCGTCCACCGATACCGCTGCGCTACGCTCCCGTCGCCGCCTCCGACAAGGATCGGCCGGCCGAGCGAGCTCGTCGTAGCGGTCTTCTACGGACCGCTCGCGCACCGGCTCGCTCTCGTTCTGCTGCCCGTTGCGGGTTCCGCCTCCTGCCGTCGTCCTCGGCGGCGTGCGCGACGGGTCTTGTCGCGGGCGTCGCCCTCGGGCTCGATCTCGTTCGTGCTCGCCGCGCTGCTGCTCCAGCTGAAGACGCTGCTCGACAACGCCGACGGGCGGCTCGCGCGGCTCTCGGGAGGCGTCACCCTGCTCGGGAGGTACCTCGACACGGAGTCCGACACCGCCCTCAATCTCGTCCTGTTCGTGGTGCTGGGAGCGGTCACTGACGAGTGGTGGCTCGCGCTCGCGGCGTTTTGCGTGCTGACGCTCGTCCTCAGCGTCGACTTCAACCTCGCACATCTCTACCGCGAGGTTCGCGGGGGCGATCCCGAAGTCGTGCCGGCCTCGGGTGGGCGCGTCGAGCGGGCGCTCGAGCTCGTCTACCGACGCTGTTCGCGCCGCAGGACCGGGCGATCCGCGCGTTCTCGTCCTGGCGAATCCAAAGGGCTCTCGAGGGAAGCGGGCGGACCCGGCGGAGAGACACGCGGCGGCGCTCGCGTATCACGATCGGCTGACCGTCCTCGTCCTCGCGAACCTCGGCCTTTCGACGCAGCTCGTCGTGCTCGGCGCGTGCCTCGTGGTCGGGGTTCCCACGCTCTACCTCTGGCTCGTGGTCGCGACGCTGCCGCTGCTTCTCGTGCTGCAGCTGCGCCGGGAGTGGTTGGTCAGAGGCGCCGCGCAGCGTGATCCGCTGGCCGTTCATCGAGGCCGCAGCATCCGAGCAGAGGTAGCTCACGGCCTCGGCGATCTCCTCTGCGGAGCGTGAACGTGGAGAAGTCCTTGTCCGGCGACTCCTCCCGCATCGCAGGTGTCACGATCGCTCCCACGACGATGACGTTCGCGGTCGCTCCGGTGCCGCGGAACCGATCCGCGAGCGCGAGCGTCCACGTTTCGGCCGCCGCCTTCGCCGCCGCATAGGCGGCATTCGTATGCGTCGGTGCCTGCGCCTGGCCGCTCGAGACGATCACGAAGCGCCCTCGGCCGCTTGCCAGGAGGTGAGGCGTGAACGCCCGGGTGGCGTGCTGGACGGTGCGTATGAGGAGTCCGTGGAGGAAGTCCCAGTCGTCCAGCGGCGCCTCCTCGATCGGGTGTCCGCCGCGCCAGCCGCCGACCAGGTGGACGAGCGCGTCCACGCGGCCACGACGCTCGGCGACTCCCCCTGCCCAGGCACTCGTCGATTCGTCGTCGAGGAGGTCCACGGACGCGGTATCTGCTTCTATACCGAGCTCGTGAGCGAGGGTTTTCAATGGCGCGTCGTCCCTCCCTCCGAGCGCGAGCACGGCGCCGGACGAGGCGAGCCGGCCGACGACGGTCGGGCCGAGATTCCCGCTCGCGCCCGCGATCGCGACCACACGGCCCGCGAGCGAACGAGGCTCTGCCGAGCGGCGGCCTTCCATGCGGCCAAGCTAGCAACCGGCCGAGGGCATTCGACTTCGCTCGTACGCTGAAGTAGCGTCGGGTCGTGGCCGACCCGGCATTCACGGAGCTGCAGGCGAAGCTGCGCGACTTCTGGCCGACGGTGACCCTGCGCTCGATCGGCGACGTCGAGCGTACCGTCGTCGTGGTGCACTCGATCAGCTTCGATGTCCCCGATCAGCTCATCCCGGTCTTCCCCGCGTACGAGGAACGGTTTCTCTGCCTCGTGCTCAGCCTCCTGCGCGCTCCACGATCGCGCGTGGTGTACGTCACCTCGCAGCCGATCCATCCACGCGTGCTCGACTACTACTTCGGGCTCGTCCCGGAGCTCGACACTCCCGATGCACGCGCCCGCTTCGCAGCGGTGTCGCTCGTCGACGGCCGCAACGAGCCGCTCGCCCGCAAGCTGCTCGCCCGGCCGGGAGCGCTCCGCCGGATTCGCGGCCTGATCGGCGATCCCGAGATCGCGTTCCTCCTGCCTTTCTGCATGAGCGACGACGAGGCCAAGCTCGCCGTCGCACTCGGGCTTCCGAT
Organism: uncultured Actinomycetes bacterium; assembly: GCA_963840705.1. Classification (GTDB taxonomy): domain Bacteria; phylum Actinomycetota; class Thermoleophilia; order Gaiellales; family Gaiellaceae; genus GMQP-bins7. The sequence continues at coordinate 254,958 of CAWIZT010000008.1, forward strand.
CTACGGCAGCGACCCTGACTTGAACCGGCTGGGGACGAAGACCGGCAGTCGAAGGATCTTCCAGGACGAGGGTGTCTCGCATCCGGTCGGGCTCGAGGTCGACGGTGAGAGCGATCTCGCGCGCGCCCTGGCAGAGCTCCGTCGCCAGAGCCCGGCCGCCCGGAGTGCCGTGGTGAAGCTCGACAAGGGTGTGAGTGGCCTCGGCAACGCGCTGCTCGACCTCGGCCCGACGGACGGAGACGTGCGAGCAGCCATGCGGTTGGAGGATCAGGAGATCGACGTCGACGAGTACCTGCGTGCGCTCGACGGCGAGGGAGGGATCGTCGAAGAGCGGATCGAAGGCACGGACTTCCGGAGCCCGAGCGTCCAGCTCCGCATGAGCCCCGCAGGTCAGGTCGACATCATGTCCACCCACGATCAGGTTCTGGGTGGCGCGCATGGGCAGACCTACTTCGGGTGCCACTTCCCGGCGGATCAGGAGTACGCAGCGCTGATCGCTGCAGAGGCGTTGAAGGTGGGCCGTCGGCTCGTGCGAGAAGGGGTCATCGGCCGCGCAGCGGTCGACTTCGCCGGAGTAAACGACGGCGGCTGGCGTTTCTACGCTCTCGAGATCAACCTCCGGTGCGGAGGGACCACCCATCCCTTGTTCGCGCTGACCGCGCTCACCGACGGCAGCTATGACCCGCTCGCCGGCGAGTACAGGACTCGAATCGGTGACCTCAAGCATTACGCGGCAACCGATCATCTGGACTCGCCGGCGTACCAGGCGCTGACACCCGACGACCTCCTCGACGTCGTCGCGGAGCGAGGCCTTGGCTGGGACTCCGAGCGGGAGACGGGGGTCGTCCTGCATCTGGTGAGCGCGCTCGCTGTCGCCGGACGCATCGGCCTCACCGCGATCGGAGATACGCTCGAGGAGTCGCGGCGACGGTACTACGACGTCAAAGCAGCCGTGGACAACGCCGCAAGCGCTGTGACCTGACATGTGGCCCGGACTTCCGACGGGCACCGTCACGACCCCGACTCCACCAGCTACGCTGTTCGGCGAAAACCAGGACGAGTACCGGGGGCTGCGGCTTCCCCTACCCGTTCGATCGAGGGTGAGGGGAGGTGTTTTTCATATGGCAACCGGAGTAGTCAAGTGGTTCAACGACGCAAAGGGCTACGGCTTCATCACGCCCGACGAGGGTGGCAAGGATCTCTTTGTCCACCACTCCAACATCGCCGGCAACGGCTTCAAGTCACTGAGCGAGAACGCTCGGGTCGAATTCGAAGCCCGCGAGGGAGCGAAGGGTCCTGAGGCGATCAACGTCCAGACCGTCTAGTACCACCGGGCGCGCGGCCTTCGGGCCGCGCGCCCTCTAATCTTTGGAGAACATGGCGAAGGAAGAAAAGGTCGAAGTCGAAGGCGAGGTGCTCGAAGCGCTCGGCGGCGGGATGTTTCGCGTCGCGCTCGACGGCGGCCACGAGCTGATCGCCTACACCGCGGGGAAGATGAGGCGCTACCGCATTCGCATGGCTCCGGGCGACCGGATCAACGTCCAGGTCTCACCGTACGACCTGACCCGCGGTCGCATCGTCTACCGCCACAAGTAAGCCGGCGAGCATCATGACTCGCCTCTGGTGAGTCCGTAGCGGAGCGGGCGAGCGGTTATCTTGACCGAGCGCCCCCGTAGCTCAGTGGATAGAGCAGCGGTTTCCTAAACCGCGTGCGCATGTTCGATTCATGCCGGGGGCATCACTCTAGTTGTTGCCAGACGGGCCGGTGTGGCGCCAAGCGGTCTCGGCAACCACGCTGGCCAGGGAGCACTCTCCGGCGGCCGCGGTACCCAAGGCTCTCAGGACGCGACGACCCGTGCGCCGCCCCGCGCAGCCAGGATGCTCCTGAGCGCGAAGTGACCCACGCCCCGGGGCACAACGACCACGTCGTGCTGCGCGCTTTCGATGCGGCGCAGAAGCGAATGGAAGAGCGGCATCTGAACCACCAGGCCACAGACCCGCGGGCGGTCCAGTACGTCGATATGGCGCTCCAGCTCGCGTCGCGCGTACTGCTCGAGCACCTCGGGCCACTGGTCGATGCTTTCGAGGCGTCCAAGCTCAGACCATGCGGAACAGAGCGGGACGGCAATCGTCAGCCAGCTGTCACGTTCGTCGGCGATCTTCGCGGCGGCGGCGAGCGTTCGGTTGCCTCTACGGCCTTCAGGAACGAGGGCCAGCACCCCGCCGCGTGCTGCACCGCTCATCGCTGACAAGCCGCTGACTCCTATGGCGTCGACCGGGTGACCGCCAATCAATCCTTGTGCGTCAACACGAGGACGAGGTCGTTCCGGTCCGGACACGCGCGGACCTCGATGACAAGAGCGGATCCATGCTCGGCTTGGTGCTCGGCCTCGAAGGCGCGGAGCCGCTCGGTTGTGACCCGTGGATGGCCATGCTGCGCTCCCCCGACCGCTAGCAGACGGCCCGAGGGCCTCTCAAGACGCATCCTCAGGCCACCCCAGCTCTGCCGAGATGGCGCGTGCAGCGTCCACGACCCGTCGACAGAGGTCTGCACGAGGCAGTGCCCGAACGCGCTCGGACGGGCCAGCAACCGCGATTGCCGCGGTCACCTCACCGGCCGCATCACGAATCGGTGCGGCCACGGCGCTTGCCCCTTCGTCACCCTCGCCGTGGCTCTCCGCGTAACCCGCCTTTCGAATTCGCTCTAGTTCGGCGAGCAGCTCGACGGGCTCAGTGATGGTGCGCGCCGTAAGGCGCCCGAGAGGCTCACTAAGGACAGCGTCGACGATGTCATCGGGAGCGAAGGCCAGGAGAACCTTGCCCAACGCGCCGGTGTGCAGCGGAGTTCGAGCACCAATCGAGTGCGCAAGACGAATCGCGTGCGGGCTCTCAAGACGCGCAATGCACACGACAGTGCCCCCGTCACGTATGCACAGAAACGTGGTCTCGCGGAACTGGCTCGCAAGTCTCTCGAGGAACGGCGATGTGACAGTGACGAGATCGAGACGCTGTTGAACGCGCGCCGAAAGCTCGATGAAGCGAATTCCCAGGTCGTAGCGCGTTCCGACGCGGCGGACGAAACGTTGCTGCTCAAGGATGCTCAGGAGCCTCATCGCTGTCGGTCGTGTGAGCCCGCTGAGCTTGCACAAGTCCCGGAGCGATCGAGGCTCCGCTTCGAGTAGCTCGATCAAGCGGAACGCCTTCCCCACAGATTGCGTCCCCTGAACTGACGTCCATCGTGAGCCCTTATTGCTCACGCTTGGCAATCGAGTGTCATGCAGTGCTGCGGCTCAGGTTGCGAGGATGCAAGCTGACACATCATGCACGCACCGCGGCTGGTCGAGAAGGCACACCGATGCTTCCAGCGGCCGCCGGCGCGCCCCGTTGAGGAGCGACGCGGGCGAGGAGCTGAAGAACTGCCGAAGGAAATGCGAGATCTCGTCGACTCCAAGGTGATGTCTAGGACAAGCCGTACCTAGGCCTCAAGAAGACGGCTGACGCCCGGTTGAACAAATGTGACCTGGCGCAACTAATCACATGCCATTCGGAAGCGCGACTTAAACCGCAAGGTATCGCTCCTTAATATCCTCGCGCGTCCAAAAGTTGTCGCTTTCACCATTGTACACGATTACACCCTTATCAATGACCATCACGTTGTCTGCCACGGAGCGTGCAAACTCGACGCTCTGTTCGGTAATCAGCACGGTCGTGCCGAACTGTTCGAGAAGAATCTGTACCGCGTCCCGGACTTGCACGAGGATGACTGGCGCAAGCCCCTGCGACGGCTCGTCCAGAAGTAAGACCGACGGGCTCGGAATGAGCGCCCGAGCGATCGCGACAAATCTGCCGCTCCCCACCATTAAGTTGGTTGCCGTACCGACGGAGCAGGGGTCAAAGTATCGGCAACGTCTCGACGACCTGTTCGATCTCTACGGGGGTGCGACCCCCGGCCGAGTGCCGAGCAAGGTCTAAGTTTTCCCGAACCGTCAGGCCGGGGTATATGCGACGGTCTTCTGGCACAACTCCAATTCCCAACCTCGCTCGCCGAAAAGTCGGTTTTCTGTCAATCCTGCCGCCATGCAGCCAGATTGCGCCTTGCGTCCTACAATCAGCACCCATCAGTGCTCGCACTATCGTCGTCTTTCCCGCGCCATTACGCCCTAAGAGGGCCGTGGTCGAGCCGGCTGACAAGCTGAAGCTCACGCCGAACAGGACGTGCGCGCTCCCATAAAACGCATGCAGCTCGGAAACCTCGACGAGGTTACTCATCGCCGAGGTAGATACGCTTGACATCGTCGCGCAGACTGACCTCGCTGGGTGTGCCCGTGCAAATGACCCTCCCTTGATGCAGGACGGTGACTTCTTCGGCAAGACCAAAAACCACCTTCATATCGTGCTCCGTCAACAGTACCGTCATACCCGTCTCACGCCACAGCCGATGAACCAGCGCCGTCGTGGCAGCGGATTCCTCGGGCGACATGCCGGCTGTAGGTTCATCGAGCAAGAGCACCCGTGGGGAGAGAGCCAGAGCCGTAGCTAGTTCCAGCCGCTTCTTATCGCCTTGTGCGAGATTGGCTGCGAGTTCATCTCGCTGCTCCGTGAGGTTAACACGCTCTAGGATCTCCGCGGCCGCCTCCCGAGTACCGCGAGGCGGCGGCCGAAGTAACCGCCTTCGGGCTGATCCATTTGCGAGAACCGCGAGAGCCGCATTCTCGAGAACGGTCATCGTAGGGATCACACGGCAAATCTGGAAAGTGCGGACGACACCTGCCCGCGCAAGCCGTGACGGCGAGGCCCGGCGGACGATCTGACCATCGATCGCAAACGTTCCGCTTGACGGTCGCCGCTCCCCCCCAAGAACGGCAAACAGGGTCGACTTACCAGCGCCGTTCGGGCCAATGACGGCTCTACATTGCCCTCCTTCGACTTCGAGGCTAACCGCGCTCAGCGCCTCATGAGCGGCAAAGCGAACTGTGACGTTGTTCACCGTGATCATCGGGTCAAGTATCCGTGAGCTTCTGACGTCGCGGCCACCAATTCTCGTCGCGTGATTTCAGGCGACTCTGGAGCGCTCTCACTCGGCCTCCTATGCTCATGACGCCCTGAGGCAATAGGAGGACGAGCGCCACCACCACCAGGCCAAGGTACAGATCCGATGTCGTTGATGCGAGCTCGGTAAGGCGATCGATCAACAGAATGTAGATTGCGGCGCCGAGAACAGCGCCCCAGAACGAGTACAGGCCTCCAATAAGGATTGCGATCAAAGCCTCGCCCGAGTTCGTCCACGAGAACAGATCTGGCGTCACTGCTTGCTTAGTATGTGCATCGAGGGCCCCGGCAAGCCCCCCGAACGCTCCGGCAATCACAAACATGCCGAGTCGGTATGCCCGCACGTTGATGCCCATGTGTTCCACGCGCACTGCGTCGTCCCTCGCAGCACGAAGGATGATTCCAAACGGCGAACGAGTCACCGCCCGTATCATCACCGCTCCGAGAATGCAAATCGTCATAACGAAGTACCAATAGTCAGCCGAAATCACCGACCAGGGACTATTCGAATCTACAACCAATCCGTTGCTTCCACCCAGATGCGTGGATCGAGACAACACTGAGTACATTCCCTGCGCAACTGCGAGCGTCAGAATCAAAACGCCAAGGCCCACTGCACGGCTCGTGAAGATCCCTACCAATACCGCAAGTCCTCCGGCAAGCACGAGCGCAAGAAAGATATCTAGGCCGAACGGCACGCCGCTCAGCGACGCTTGTGCCACCGCGTAAGCTCCGACGCCATAGAACGCCGCTTGCCCGAACGAGATAATTCCGCTGTACCCGATGAGGAGGTTAACGCTGAGGCAAAATAGCGCAAAGATGGCAATTCGCTCACCCTGGTAGAGCCCGGCTTGATCGGTCATCTGCGGGAGGACGCCAACCAGGACGACAATCGCCGCAAGAACGGCAAGGTCTACCCATAGCCGGCCGTCCGACGCACCTGGCGCTCTATGTAGCCAAGCACGACTCTCCGCAGGGCGATTGACGGCTTCCTCGCTCACGCTGTCCTCCATCGTCATAGGTCGTGGACAAGGTCGCCCGCCCCATCAAGCCCTGCGGACGTAGAAGCATCACCGCGGCCAGAGCGACGTAGACACTCACTTCTGCGTACTCCGGCGCAAGAATGATCAAGAACGCCTGCAGGATGCCGACTCCGAGCGCGGCGATGTACGTTCCGAGGATGCTTCCGTAGCCACCAATTACCACCACCGCGAATGCCTCGATGACCAAGCTGAACGCCAGATCAGGTGTGAGCCCTGTCAGCGCGCCCGTAAGCGCGCCGCCTGTACCGGCCGCCGCCGCGCTGAGCGCGAACGTCGCCAAGAACACTCGGCCCGTGTTGATCCCCAGCATCGCAGCCATGGACCGGTCACGTGCCGTGGCATGAACCGCACGGCCGAACCCTGTTCGTCCCAACATGAGAGAGAAGCCAGCGACGAATACCAGGCCAACACAAATAATTAATAGATAATAGACAGGAACGACGGTATCCCGGATTGTCACAAAACCGGTGAGCGCAGTTGGTAATTTTGCGTTGACCGGTTGGACTCCCCAAATCGCAATCACGAGTCCCTGTAGGACGAGCAAAAGGCCGAACGTCCCAAGCATTGGATAGAGATGCGGGAGATCGTAGAGCGTTCGAACAACGAGGCGCTCCGCGCAAATGCCGACCGCCCCCGCCGCGAGCGCACCGACGGTTACCGAAATGATTAGCTCGAGAAGTGTGATCGTGTTCCCACTAAACAGGGTGGCTGATACGTATGCTCCGACGACAAAGAACCCGCCATTAGCGAGGTTTAGCAGTCGCATGACACCCAGTGTGAGGCTGAAGCCAATGGCGACGAGGAAGAGAATTGACCCCTGAGTTATACCCCCAATCAGCGGCGTGAGTGGATCGCTAATCATCGACGGAATGACATCAGAAGCGCAGCCGTGACCGCCGGCGAGAGACGGCGGGATACATCTCCATCCTGATAGATGGAGATGTATCCCACACGACGAGTGTCACACACCGCGTCTCGTCACCGAACGGGTGGTAGGAACTCCCGCGGAGTAATCTGCCGCGCGTCGAGAATTGATGACTGTGCGCATTGCCAACCACGCTGAGCCGATGAGTCCCCCTCGCACTGGAACGCCACCATCGGCTGAACAAAGTACCGGTTATGGACAATTATACGGCCTTTGATACTCGGGACTGTCAAACCTTGCATAGCCCGCTTGACCTTCGCCGGGCTAGTGCTCCGTGCCTTCTGCATTGCTCCGGCAAAAGCTTGAACCGCACCGACGGTGACTAGTCCAGTGGCGCTCGGGCCATGGTCATACTGCCTCTGCCATATAGCCGCCAAATCTCTATACAGCTTGTTGCTCCGCGGGATGCAGGGACAATAGTCATGCTGAGTGAACTGTCGAGGAAGCGTAGAACCGACAGCATCAAGCGTCGATTCCACGAGAACCACCGGCACGACTGCCCCGTATCGCGCAAAGAGACCTGCAAGTACACCCTGCTTGTACAGCGCCGCGCCGGGCGCAGCGATCCCGAATGATATCAGCCCCGTGTTGCGGTCCGGCCCCCGCGAAAGCAGCGAGTTGATATAGGGCGAGACGTCTGTGGCCGTCAAAGGCGCGTACACCTTCGTCCCAACTTCACGTCCGCTCCCCCGCACGGCGCGCTGGAGTAGCGTGGCCATCGTCTGGCCGGTCACGTAGTCGAGTGAGAAAATATCCCACGTCGTGATATCGGGGAACCTTTGCTCGATCGTATTCACCACGCCCAGAGGATATGCATTGGTAATCGTGGCGGCCATGTAGAAGTTCTTTGGGCCGTTTGGTCCGAGCAAGCTCGGATCATTACAGTGGCCCGCATACAGGATATTGAGCTGCTCGGTGATCGGTCCCACGGCGTTGCAGACATCACTCCCGAACATGCCGACCACGTACTGCACGCCATTGCTACGAAGAGTGCGGAAGCCCTGAACCGCTTGCGCGGATCCTGATCCGAGGTCGATTGGCACGATCTGGATCCTTCTCCCCGATACGCCACCGCGTGCATTGACGTATGCGGCACCAACCCGCGCGCCCTCGAGTTGCTGCTGGCCGTATGACGCTAGCGGGCCAGTCAAATTGACCATCGCCCCTATCTTGATCGGTGCGCGCTGCGTGCCAGAAGCCACTGACGCGCCTGGGACAGTCACGCAGGCGAGGACGACGCCTAGCACAAACATAATGCCTAGCCTCATTTTTGGTGCAGTCCCGTGATCTCTGTGATACATCTCTTCCTCCTCAAAGTTCGCTTAGTTGGAGGACAAAATTTAATCTGGTTCGACGACGTGTAGCGCGATAGGAGCCCAAACTCGCTCCTGCCATGCTGCTCAGTTCATGCCGCTCAGCAAAATTAATGAGCCGTGGTTTCGTCCTCCTTCCCGAATCCTTTTACGACCGCGCCCCGCTTGGCGCTCGCCGGATCGCCAGCATTCGTAGAGATGGAGTCTCGCGTCGGGGTATCGGCCGCGGTGGATTCCCGCTGACGACGTGGGAAGGACGTCACGACCGGCCGTTCGTCATGGTGGCACGCACGCTACTTCGACCATCGCATCCTCTCTCCTAGTCGAACACCGCAATAGCATCGACTTCGACGAGCGCATCGGGATCGCCAAGCCGAGCAACTTCAATCATCGTACTCGCAGGAAACTTGTCGGGAAAGAATTCGCGACGTGCCTCGCTCAGCTCAATGTATTCCGGCGAGTCCTTTGCAAAGGTGAACGTCATGTAGTTGACGAGCTTGCACACATCGCTCATCGTCCCGCCCGCGTCCTCCACGATCGCCTTGATAATGCGCATGATCTGCCGGTATTGGTCTCCGACGCTCCCGTGGCCAACAATCGCGCCGGTCTTATCCCAAGCACAGTGTCCCGATACGAAGAGGATCCGCCGGCCCGAGGCGACTCTCGCGAGAGAATAAGGACCAAAAGCGTCAGGCCCCGGATTGGCGGATACGGCGGATTCACCGGAACTATCGTACGCATGCGACATCGCTAACCTACCCCTCTCCATATTCGAACCTCGCCGGACGTCTGGTCATCTCTCGTCCTCCTCGTTGTGAGTTCAAGCGCGCTCGCCTCCTAAATTGCGCCGTCTGTTGGATGCGGCGGGCATCACCTAATCAGGCCACCACCATCGACGACGACGGTTGTCCCCGTGACGTAGGACGCTGCATCTGATGAAGCGAACAGGACCGCGGCTGCCACCTCCGCCGCTCGTCCCTGTCGCCCAAGGGCTGACGTGTGTCCCGCGACAGGCAAATCCATGCCCGGCGTGAACGCCGGATCTGCATCGGCACCTGGCGTGACTATGTCGCCTGGGGCGATTCCGACCACTCGAATTTGACGCTCCCCCAGCTCGAGTGCGGCGGCTTGCGTTAGCATTTCGACGCCAGCCTTGCTGATACTGTAGGCGGCGAAGCGATTGAGCGCGCGGAAGGCAGCGGTCGAGCCGATATTGACGATGACAGCGCCTGATCGGAGATGCTTGCTGGCATTGCGGACCAGCCGAAAGGGTGCCTTCAAATTCACGTCGATGATTCGATCCAGTAGCTCGTCGGTGGTCTCCTCAAGCGTCGAGCGTGCGCCCCCTCCCACCAGCCCTGCGTTATTGACGAGGATGTCAAGCTGCCCGAGCACGGCTACGGCCTTGTCGACCAGAGCTTTACACCCGGCGGCAGAAGAGAGGTCGGCGCCGACGCCATAGACGCTGTCGGCTTTCACTCCCGCTGCGCGGAGCCGCGCAACGGCATGGTCGGCGTTATCTTGCGTGGACTGTCCGATCATCACGCGAGCGCCTTCTTCGAGGAATGCTAACGAGATGGCGGCGCCGATCCCCGTGCCGCCTCCAGTGACGAGGACGCACTTGGACTCGAACCGGTTATTCATCTCGCGATCCACACCGCTTTTAGTCGCTGATGCGCGACGATCTGCTCAACACCCGTGTCGTGCCCGTACCCGCTGTGCTTCCAGCCCCCGAACGGCACGGCCATGTCGATCATGGTCGGAGTGTTGACCCAGATCGAGCCCGCCTCAGTTCGATCAACCAGCCGCTTGTACGCGTGCTACATCGCGTGTCCAGACGTACGCGCCGAGACCGTAGTCCGTCTCGTTCGCGCGACCGATCGCCTCGTCTTCCGTGTCGAACGGGTTCGCTACGAGGATGGTCCGAACACCTCCTCTCTGTAGATCGGCATTTCGCTCGTTACGTCAACAAAGATGGTGGGCGGCACGTAGTAACCGTTGTCGCGCTCGTCTCCCCAACCGGTATTCCCACCGCAGATGAGCCTCGCACCGCCTGCGTCAGCGGAGCGTAGGTAGTCATGAATTCGGTCGAACTGGCGCTTGGACGCGACCGGACCGAGCGTAGTCTCCTCGTCAAGCGGATCGCCAACTCGGAGAGAGCTTGCGTACCCGGCGACGCGAGCCACAAACTCGTCGTGGATAGACCGTTCGACAAAGAGCCTTGATCCGGCTATACACACCTGGCCGCTGTTCAGGAAGATCGATGGTCCGATCCCGTTGACTGCCGCCTCAAGATCAGCATCGGCGAAAACGATCGCCGCTGACTTCCCCCCGAGTTCAAGAGTAAGCCGTTTCAGGTTGCCGGCTGAAGCCTTGACGATACTCTGGCCCGTCTCGACGGAGCCCGTAAACGAGATCTTGTCAACGCCCGGATGTCTCGCCAAGGCAGCGCCGGTCATTCCGTCACCGGTTATCAGGTTGACGACGCCATCGGGGATACCAGCTTCGAGGCACAACGCGGCCAGGCGCAACGCACTAAGCGGTGACTCCTCGGCCGGCTTGAGAACCATCGTGCAGCCGGTTGCGAGAACAGGACCAAGTTTCGAGATCGCGGCGCCGAGAGGTCCATTCCAAGGAGTAATCGCGCCCACAACGCCGACGGGCTCTTTCACCGTGTAAGTGAAGTAGTCGCGTGGGCGCGAGTTCTCGATTGTCTCGCCCTTGACGCTGCGGGCTTGAGCGGCATACCAACGAAGTCGCTGCGCCGCTCCTTTGCTGCGCGTCTTCAGCCAATGGAGTGGTGCGCCCATGTCGATCGCGTCCAGGAGAGCGAGCTCGTCCCCGTGCTCGAGCACAAGATCGGCGAGCTTATCTATAAGTCGTTGACGTTCTTCAGGGCCCGCGTTATGCCACGGACCCGCGAGCGCAGATCGAGCAGCGTTGACAGCTCTGTCGACATCGACCTCGCCGGCACGGGCAACAGAAACCGTCCTCGTCCCTGTGGCCGGGTTGATCGTGTCGAACTGCTCGCCAGTTGCAGGTTCAACCCATGCGTCTCCGATTAGCAACCTTCTTGGGGTTAGATCGGTGAGCGTGGGCGCGTGAGCCGGGCTCGATGTTGTACTCATGCGTCTGCTCCTTTACGACACCGCGGTTTGCTTTGCAGATGTTGCGAACGCACCTTCGAGGGCGGCTATAGCACGATCAATTTCTTCACTCGTAACATCCAGCGGCGGGATGAAGCGAATGACATTGGAATATGGCCCCGCGCTCAGCAAGAGGATCTGCCTCTCGGCGAAGCAGTACTCAACCACAGCCGCAGTTCGCGCCTCATCCGGTGTCCCGTCCGGGGTGACGATCTCGATTGCATTCATGAGTCCACGTCCGCGAACATCTCCCAGACCGGATTCCTTTTCAGCAATCGCATGCAGGCCGGCTCGGAGTTGCTCTCCGCGATCGATTGCATTTTCGAGAAGGCCCTCGTCGTCAATAATCTGGAGCGTCGCCAATGTCGCTGCTGCGGCTACCGGACCGCCGCCGAACGTCGACCCGTGCGTGAATGGGGGCCAGGCCTCGTCGATCTCGCGGCGAACCGCGATTGCTCCAATCGGTAGACCAGAGCCGAGGCCTTTGGCCATGCACACGACATCCGGTTCCAGGCCTTCGTGCTCAAGGGCAAGAAAGCGTCCGGTTCGCCCAACGCCGGACTGCACCTCGTCGCACACGAGTAGGAAGTCGTGTTCCCGACAGATAGCCTGAACACCCGCGAGGAACCCGGGAGGCGGCACCACATAGCCGCCTTCGCCCAACACGGGCTCGACCACGATGGCCGCCGTATCGCTCGGCGCGGTCTGCAGTTGCAGCATCCGCCTGAGCGCCGCGAGGCAACGCTCACGCGACTCTGCGGGCGACTCGCCTGTCTGATACCAGTAAGGGTATGGGGCGACATGAACGCCCGCCGGCAGCGGAGTATAGCCTTCGCGTAGGAAGGCCTTGGACGAGGACATGGCGAGCGTCTGTCCAGTCCGCCCGTGAAATCCCCCTTCGAAAACGATGATGTTCGGACGTCGAGTGGTTCGACGCGCGACCTTCACTGCTGCTTCCAATGACTCAGCGCCGCTGTTGGTAAAGAACAGTCGATCGACCGACGGCGGCATGCGCGCCGCAAGCGCCGCAGCAAGCTCAAGTGTTCTCGCGTGCGCGTAGACCGCCGGAGGCGCCAGGATGATCTCCTCTACCTGACGCTGGATTGCTTCGATGACTCGCGGATGGCAATGCCCTGTGTTCGCAACTCCCGCGCCGGTCGTGAAGTCGAGGTATTCCCTGCCGTCCTCCGTCGTGATGACGGCGCCGCGGGCCGAGGCGGCTCGAATCGGGAAGAGCGGCCGGTAGACGTTCGAGAGGTGCTCGCCGAGTTGCCGCACCGATGTGACTGCAGCCACGTCGCCCTCCTTCAAGAAGCGGTTACTGGTGTCGTGATGTGATGTCGCACTCATGATTCGAAGCGTGGCTTTCGTTTCTCCACAAACGCCGTTCTCGCCTCGAGTGAGTCCGGATGTTTAGATAGCTCTAGCGTCATCCTCTGCTCGTATCGAAAGGCCGCGTCGACGTCGAGATACTCGATTGCATTGAGCGTGTGCTTCGCGTAGCGGAGTGCGGCACCGCTGCTCATCGCGATCCTCTGGGCGACCGCCTCGGCCTCAGGGTGCAAGCGGTCACGCGGGACGATCTTCAGGATCCCGCCATACTTGGCGAGGTCCTCGACCGGGATCAGCTCGCACGAGTAGAACATCCAGCGCACGACTCCCGGGGGTGCGAGTCGGGCGAGGAAGCTCGCCCCGCCCATCAAACCGATTCGGATCTCCGGCAACCCGAGGAGCGTTCCCTCGGCAGCGAGGATGAGGTCGCACGCCGCCGGTAGACCCAGGCCACCACCGACCGCGGTACCGTGAATCGCCGCGACGACTGGTATCGGACAATCGCGGACGGCAGTCGCCGCGCGGTTGATGACGCGGTTGCGGGCCGCGACCGACATCCCAGGCGGGCCTCCTTCCTTCAAGTCACGACCGACGCTGAAGTGGGGACCGACACCACCGAATACGAGCGCTCGTACTCCCGGCTCGAGATCCTCGATCGACGAAAAGAAGCGCTCGATTTCACGATACGTGGCGATGTTGAGCGCGTTGACCGGTGGCCGATCGATCAAAACGGTCACCACGTCATCAGTACGTCGCCAAGAGAGCGCGGAGAACGTCAAAGGTTCGTTGCCCTCGTCAACGCTTGGCGTCATTGCCGCGTCACCCATGCGGAAGCGACGAGTGGCTCGATCGTCTTCCCGATCTCCCATGGCGTCGAGACCACGTGCGCTCCGGCTGCTTGGAGCGCCGCTGCTTTCTGGGCTGCGGCGTCCTTTGTTCCCATGACGATCGCGCCGACGTGGCCCATCCGCTTGCCTGCCGGCGCGTGGCGCCCGACGACCATCGCCACAACCGGCGTCGCCATCGTTGCGACTACCTCCGCCACTCGATACTCCTTCAACCCGCCGGCTTCGCCCAGGTAGACCACGACATGTGTGTCCGGGTCCTCGTCAAATGCCCGGAGATATCTACCGATGTCAGTCCCGAGGACCACGTCTCCGCCGACGCCAATCGCAGTGCTCTGACCAACCTCGGCTTCTCGCAGGTGCCGCATCACTTCGAGAGCAAGCGACCCGCTTCGCGAGACGAGGCCGACCGGCCCGCGCTGAAGATACTCGCGTGGGAACGAACCGGCCATTGCTCCGTCGGGCGTGACGAGGCCGATCGTGTTCGGGCCGATGATCCAGGCGCCTGTCTGCTCCGCGGTGTTGCGCATCAGGAATGCGTCGTGAAGCGGGACGTTCTCGGCCGCGACGACAATCACTCGGAGGCCTGCGTCAATCGCGTCCCTAACCGCCGCAAGCGCGTGCCGTGCAGGTGCATAGACGACGCTGGTGTCGCCGCCATGGTCGATGACCGCTTCGGCAACCGATTCATAGACGGGGATGCGTCCGAGGACGGTCTGGCCACCACGCCCGGGCGTCACGCCGGCGACGACATTTGTTCCGGCTTCGAGCATGTTGGCGGTCTGGGCGAGACCGTAGCGACCGGTGATGCCCTGCACGATGACCCGGGATTCGGTGCCAATCAGGATGGCCATCACGCCGCCTCCGGCTCGGCGATTGCGATGGCACGCTTGATCGCAGTCTCGAGATCTGGACATAGCGCGACGCCAAGCCGTTCGATCCGACGGGACGCCTCGGCAATAGACATGGTTAGTACGGCAGCTCCCGCGGCGCGGACGCAGCCAACCACCGGGACTCTCGGAGGATGCTCACTGAACGCCCGCTCGAACCCCTCCACGAATGGGCCGATGGGCGACGCGACCAGGCTGAGGTTCATGAGCACCACCTGGATCGACGGATCGTCCGCGACCTTCTCGAGCGCCACGTCCGCAAGTGCCGCTGCCTCCTCGGCGGAGGCGCCGCCCATCATGTCAAGGAAGTTTGCCGCCGAGCCGCCAAGATCGATGATCGCATCGACAATCGCCATTGTCATGCCCGCGCCTCCGCTGAGAACCGCGATCGTACCGCCGAGTTCGGTGAGACGGATGCCCTTGCTTTCCGCCTTCGCCTCGAGGTCGGTGAGACCGCGACTGGCGGAGTCTCCGTTCGGCGATCGGCGAAATTGGCCTTGCCGCCAGAGGGCGCTGTCGTCGATAACGATTTTAGCGTCGACGACGACGCATTCGCCGTCAGGGGTTAGAGCGAGCGGGTTGATCTCTAAGAGAGACGCGTCGGTCGCGACGTATGTTGCCCAGCATGCTTGAAGACTCTCGACGAATGAGGCGAGCCTGTGTCTCGAACGCCGAGATCGCTTGCGGCGGGTATCACATCATGCGGGCGAAGCCCCTTGTCGACGTCGACTGGGATTCGAACCGTCGGATGATGGTCGTCGAGGATAAGCCGCTCGACATCGACGCCGCCGGAGCCGGACAGCACCAATATCGGCTTGCCTGCGACGTCATCGACGGTCAGCGCCGCGAAGAGCTCGCGAGATATCGAGACTCGCTCCTCGACGAGCAGGCTTCGGACGATTTCGCCCTCGTGCGCCCGGCCGAACAGTGTCTCGGACTGCCGAACCGCGTCGTCGGTGGTGTCAACGTGCTTCACGAGCCCCGCCTTCTGGCGTCCGCCTGCGGCGACTTGGGCCTTCAAGACGGCGGGAAGCCCGACCCGGAGGACGCATTCGGCGACTTCGCCCGGTGTCGTGGCGACGAAGCCGCGCGGCACGACTGCGCCTCGCTCACGGAGACATGCCTTCGCTTCAAACTCATGCAACCTCACGCGTCGCTCGCTGTGTTGGCCGTGCCCACATTGTGAACCGAAGTCGGCAGAATGTGGCGACCATAACGCTGAACACGGTCGCCCGTCAAGCTGGTCCGCCGGCAGCGCGATGGCGCTTCCTCGTTGAGGTTTGCCTGTTGGATGAGATCGGGCGTCGCCAACTGCCGTCGGGCCGAGCCGCGGTGGCGACGCGTCAGGGGCTGTACTAGATGTCCGAGCCGAGGAGGCGGTCGATGGTGTCGGCGTTAAAGAGTGGGGACCTCGCCGCAATCCAAGTAATCGCGACGAGGCTGGAGGACGCTTCTCCGACTTCACCGGCGCACCGCGCGTCGATAGTGGAACCCGCGTCACCTCGAACGGACAGCCCTCTCGCGTCTGGAAGGGCTACCGATGTCCCAGGGCAAGAGTGCCGGTCAAAGTCGGCACTCCGACGATTGGAGTTCGCGTCCCTCTACCGCTGGACACTGGTCGCAGAAGAAGCTACTTCATGTGTTCGTGACCGCTGCTATGCAACCGATGTCCGTCTCCGAGTTCTTGGAGATGTGGCTCGAGCACGTCCGCGAGCGCGTACGCGCGACGACGTACAAAGGCTACGAGTGCCTACTGCGCTGTCACGTTCCGCCCGGAGTGCGTGCGCTTGCGCTCACCGACCTTCGACCGCTCGTGTTACAGCGCGTGTACGGCGACTTACTCGCGGGCATTGAGGGATGCCGGCCGCTCTCAGGCGGATCTGTCCTCAACCTGCACCTCGTCCTGACCCAGGCCTTCGGCCAGGCGGTGCGCTGGGAGCTCCTCCCCAGCAATCCGGCCTCAGGAGCGCAACCCCCGCGGCCGCGCCGCGCGCAACCCGTCTCAGTGAGTCCCGAGCTTCTCGAGCGCCTCATCAGCGCTGCGACCGGAACGCCGCTTGAGCTTCCAGTCGCGATCGCTGCGGCGACAGCACGAAAAGCACGAGAGCTAGGCACTCGAGTTGTCACCCCCGACGCATTCCAAACGATGCTTGATCACGTCCAGCCGGCCCTCACGCCGTCCAAGCCCGCCCCGTAGTAAGACCCCTCCCGTGCCGCCGTCGGCGGAAGGCAGCGTAGAAGGGATGGGTCTGCTGGCTGTACGCAATCTTGACAACAGAGCGTACCTGGAAGCGCGCCTATGGATACGCTGCTTCTACGCTGCTTCTACGCGATCACACGGCGTTTCCTAAACCGCGTGCACAAGTTCGATTCTTGTCGGGGGCAATTCTCCGACAGCTGACGAAGACGCACGGGCTTACGGGACACGGTGGAGTGACGAGATCACCGGCGACATGGCCGATCCCGGCCAGGATCCGCGCGGCGCGGTCGAGATGGATCCGCTCTGGCTCCTGCTCGACACATCCCCCGCGGGCTGCGGCGCCAACTGGTAACCCAAGTTGACGTTCTGAACGACCTGTTCGGGGCACTCTCGATCTCGCACATCCGGACGCAGGCCAATTCCGGCCTGCTAGTCGATTTGCGTGGCTGCGATCTGCGGTTCGTAGTGTGGTTCGACGAGAGTCACGCGAGCGCGGGTTGCGCGGCCTCGGAGGAAGCGCACGACATCGATGATGTCGCCCTCCTTCGGAAGTTCCTCGCCGACGTATTTGTAGAACTGATCGACTGCCTGCGTTGGGTCCTTCGATACGAAAGCCACCCGGAAGGTTCTTGTCTCGGTCACAGGGGGATATCGCAGGTCGTGAACAAGGTTGGTCGTTTCCCTAAAGCCCGATGCGAGTGGCGAGGTCGTCACCACAGAGTGCTGGCCCTGCAAGTCGAATCCTGTTCGCCTTTGGCTCCTACGTCTCGCGCGCCTGTGGCGCGTCGGGAGATTGCGGGCCTTCGGCCGGGGTTCTGGCCGCAGGGCCAGTGAGGTTACCCTACTTCATTTGGGGCGCTGGCGCGGTACTCCGGGTCTGGGCACGGCGCTGCCCGCAAGTCTATTGCCTCGCGAGTGCGTCTCTCACACCCTTCTCGCAGTTCGCGGGTGTGCCGCTCCTCGGGGCAGGGGTGACCCTCCGGTTCGTCGCGGCGAGGCGATGTTCCAGCAGTGCCAGTGCTCGACCTCGAGCCAAAACATGTAGAAGTCGCCGTTCTCGGGCGAGAGCGGCATTCGCGGCTCGCGGGGAGCCCGCCGTCCGAAGAGCCGATCCCTCCATGCGCCGGGCCGCAGCGTCGTTCGTCGGCACGGCCCTTTCAACCTCCGCGAGCTGGTCGAGCCGGCGGTGGTGTCGGCGAGGACGTATTGTCGTCCATCCGCGCCCGCGCTTCGGGTGGTGTCCTAGTTCCTCTCTTTAGAGCGACCGTCCCAGCGGTCGCTCTTTCTTTGCTGCTGGGGAGTGAGGGCCGGACGCGACGACCTCCTTGCTGAAAAGCGGAGTCCTCCCAGCCCTTCAACCTCTCCAGTCGTAGACAGCCGCACGTCCGGCTAACCCATCAAACGCTTCTTTGGGCCAAGTTGCAACCCCGACGCAGCGGGACATCTCTACGCGGTGCGGGACTCCAGGTTCTAGAGCTCGCGCGCACCGCCAGGCTCGCCGTGGTCTCCGCGAAGTGCTCGAGCCTCGGCGAACCCTCAACCAGATACTGCTCGAGCCACCGCATCGCCGCCTTCTCGTCAGCCACCGGCCCGCGGTATTGCGCGTAGTTGGTGAACGCGGTCACGATCCTTGGCTCGACGTGGGATGGTCAGCGTTTGTGAGAAGGTCCCCGATCGACACCACCCAAACGCGATCCCCCTCGATGTCGAGGGCGACCGCTCGCGCGACCAGGTCGTCGTAAGTACGGCTCACCGCTGGGACGACGTCGAGTGCTCCATGTCTTGACTGCAGGGGATGATCGAACGATTTCGCCTTCGCAGGGTCCGGTCTCCAGCTCGCTCGTGCCGCGATGGCTTCCGGCGTGGGCCGGCGACGACCGGGTTCGGTCGAGTTATGCGTCGTCAGAACGGACAACATCCCTTACGCCGCGCGTAGTGATTCGGTGCGCTACTTCTACGCTGCTTCTACGCGGCACACGGGCGTTTCTAAACCGCGTGCACAAGTTCGACTCTTGTCGGGGGCAACGCGAACACCTGCTTCTCCAACCAGGGCTCAAGCGGCGGTGAATCGGGGGACGAGTTACAAATCCCCTGCAACTGCTACCCTGGCACGACGGTCGGCAATGAAGTCGGCCGGTGAGATGAGCTTCTCGTTCCTCCTTCGGGTGTTTCGAGGTAGGCAAGTCTCGAACCCGTAAAGGAGTCGAACAACAAATGTCCCAGCAGTCCTTCCGTGAGCTCGGCGTGTCCGCGCGCGTTTCCGACGCGCTCGCCGCACGCTCGATCCACGAGCCGTTCACCATCCAATCTCTCGTCCTCCCGGACGCGCTCGCGGGGCTCGACGTGCTCGCGAAGTCGCCGACCGGGTCGGGCAAGACGCTCGCGTTCGCGATCCCGATCGTCGAGCGCACCACCAGTCGCGACAAGCGCCCGAGTGCGCTCGTCCTCGTTCCGACGCGGGAGCTCGCCGTTCAGGTCACCGAGGAGCTCGCGGCGATCGCACCCGCCAACGACCTCCGCGTCGCCGCCGTGTACGGCGGCATGCCGCTTCGTACCCAGGCGGATCGAGCACGGGGAGCCAACATCCTCGTCGCAACGCCCGGCCGGCTTCAGGATCTGGCGGATCGTCGCCTTCTCGACCTGAGCTCGGTCCGCATCCTCGTGCTCGACGAGGCCGACCGGATGCTCGACATGGGCTTCAAGCCACAGGTCGACAAGATCGTGCGGCTCCTGCCGAGGAACCGGCAGACGATGTTCTTCTCGGCAACGCTCGACGGCGAGGTCGGCGAGCTCGCCCGCGCGTACACGAGCAGCCCCTCGCGCTTCGAGGCGGACCTCCCTTCGGACCGCGCTGTCGGTGAGATAGCGCATCGTTTCGTCGCGGTGAGCCCGGACACGAAGGTCGAGACCCTGGTGGAGCACATCCGTGCCAACGACGGTCTCACGCTCGTCTTCGTCCGGACGAAGCGTGGCGCAGACCGGCTTGCGAAGAAGCTGGCCTTCCACCAGGTCGACGCGGTCTCCATGCACGGCGACCTCTCCCAGGGCCAGCGGCAACGGGCCCTGAGGCGCTTCGAGAGCGGCAAGGTGCAGGTTCTCGTCGCGACGGACGTCGCGGCCCGCGGCCTCGACATCGACGACATCGCCCACGTGATCAACTACGACCCACCGGAGGAGGACAAGGGCTACGTCCACCGCACCGGGCGCACCGGGCGCGCGGGACGCAACGGGATCGCAATCACGTTCGTCCTTCCCGACCAGGAGGCTGAGACGAGCCGCGCGGCCAACCGGCTCGGGCACCGGGAGCAGTTCGAGCAAGCGGGTCTGAGCACCGCGCGGCCGAAGCTCGTCTACACGAGCCGCCGCGGCCGGCGCTCGAAGTGGTAAGCGGTACTCCCGCTCCGCACCGTGCCCGTCCGCTCTGAGATTCGCAACGTCGCGATCGTCGCGCACGTCGATCACGGCAAGACGACGCTCGTCGACGCCCTGCTCTGGGAGTCCGGCGCCTTCCGCGCGAATCAAGACGTCGCCGAGCGCGTGCTCGACACGATGGATCTCGAGCGCGAGAAGGGCATCACGATCCTGGCCAAGAACACGGCCGTCCGCTACGGGCCGACGAAGATCAACATCATCGACACGCCCGGCCACGCCGATTTCGGAGGCGAGGTCGAGCGGGGGCTGACGATGGTGGACGGCGTCCTCCTGCTCGTCGACGCGAGCGAGGGGCCGCTTCCGCAGACGCGCTTCGTGCTCCGAAAGGCGCTCGAGTCAAGGCTGCCGGTGATCCTGGTCGTCAACAAGGTCGATCGTCCCGACGCGCGGATCAAGGCCGTCGTCGACGAGGTCTACGAGCTCTTCCTCGACCTGGATGCAGACGAGACCCAGATCGAGTTTCCGATCGTCTACTGCAATGCGAAGGCGGGACGCGCGTCGCTCGAGCCCGACCCGGACGCGCTGGAACAGGATCTCCAACCGCTGCTCGACCTGATCCTCGAGCGCATCCCGGCTCCGACCTACGACGAGGGCCATCCTTTGCAGGCGCTCGTCACGAACCTCGATGCCTCGCCGTACGTCGGCAGGCTTGCGCTCTGCCGCGTCCTCCAGGGGACGATACGGCGTGCTCAGCAGATCGCGTGGTGCCGCTCCGACGGCACGATCGAGCGGGCGAAGGTGACCGAGCTCTATGTGACCGAGGCGCTCGACCGCGTCGAGGCGGAAGAAGCCGGACCTGGGGAGATCATCGCCGTCGCCGGAATCCCCGAGGTGACGATCGGCGAGACGCTCGCCGACCTGGACGACCCGCGTCCGCTGCCCGTGATCTCGGTCGACGAGCCGTCGCTCTCGATGACCGTCGGCATCAACACTTCGCCACTTGCGGGACTGGACGGCGACAAGGTCACGGCCACCCTCGTCGAGGCCAGGCTCCGCTCGGAGCTCATCGGCAACGTGTCGCTCCGCGTCCTCCCCACCGAGTCGCCAGACGCGTGGGAGGTTCAGGGCCGCGGGGAGCTCCAGCTCGCGATCCTCGTCGAGCAGATGCGGCGCGAAGGCTTCGAGCTGACGGTCGGAAAACCCCAGGTCGTGACCCGAGTTGTGGACGATGTCCTGCACGAGCCCTTCGAGCGCGTCTCCATCGACGTGCCCGAGGAGTACCTGGGCGTCGTGACGCAGCTCTTCGCGCTCCGCAAGGGGCGTACCGAGGCGCTCGTCAACCACGGCTCGGGCTGGGTGCGGATGGACGTCGTCGTGCCCGCGCGCGGCCTTATCGGCTTCCGCACGGAGTTCCTGACCGAGACGCGCGGCACGGGAATCCTCCACCATGTCTTCGATCGCTTCGAGCCGTGGGTGGGTGAGCTCCGAACACGACCGACGGGCGCGCTCGTCGCCGACCGAAGTGGCAAGTCGACCGCCTTCGCGGTGCTCAACCTGCAGGAACGTGGCTCGCTCTTCGTCGGCCCGGGAGTCGACGTCTACGAGGGGATGATCGTCGGGGAGAACGCCCGTGCCGGGGATCTCGACGTGAACCCGACGAAGGAGAAGAAGCTGTCGAACATGCGCGCACCGAATGCGGATGAAACCGTACGCCTGATTCCACCCAGGCCGCTCTCGCTCGATCAGGCGCTCGAGTACATCCGCGAGGACGAAGCCGTCGAGGTGACGCCCGGCCACGTGCGCCTGCGCAAGGCCGAGCTCTCCGCGCAGCGGCGACAGACTGCTGCGAGCCGCAGGGCACGCGGCCTCGCTCCAGTCAGCTGACGCCTAGAGCAAGCCGGTCTGCGTACCAGTCCTCCAAGCGACGCCGTCTCGGTCACGAAGCTCAGGGGTTAAGAACCTGCTGAGTCGCGGACAACGGGGGCGATGACGGTAATCGCGGACGCTACGATTCCTCCATGCCTACCTTCCTCATCGCGTTCATCGTCCCCATGGTTATCGGCCTCTGGGCCCAGCATCGAGTCAAGAGCACGTTTGCGCGCAACCTCGAGGTTCCCGCGTCGCATGGGATGACCGGAGCGGAGGTCGCCCGCCGCATCCTCGACTCGAACGGCTTGCACGAGGTGCCGATCGAAGAGACGCCCGGCCAGCTCTCCGACCACTACGACCCCCGCAGCCGCTCGGTGCATCTCTCGCCCGAGGTGTACAGCGGCCGGTCGATCTCCTCGACCGCCGTCGGCTCACACGAGGTGGGGCACGCGCTGCAGCATGCGAAGTCCTATGCGTTCTTCAAGTTCCGGAGCGCCATGTTCCCTGCGGTGCAGTTCGCCTCGAATATCTGGCTGCTCTTCCTGATCGGCGGCCTGTTCCTCAACATCCTCGGCTTCATCTACATCGCGGTCGCTCTTTACTCGGTCGCGGTGTTGTTCACGCTCGTGACGTTGCCGGTCGAGTTCGACGCCTCCACGCGTGCGAAGGAGCAGCTGAACGACCTCGGCCTCGTCCCGGCCACCGAGAGCGCGGGTGTCAAGAGCGTTCTCTCGGCTGCGGCCTGGACGTATGTCGCCGGTGCTCTGGCGGCGGTCGCGATGCTCCTCTACTACCTCTCGCTGCTCTCGAACCGATAGCGCGAGCAGAGCCGGTGACTGTCACCTGCGGGTGACAGTCACCGTTCTCTCGGCATCCAGCTGAAGCGGGTCAAGGCGATCGCGAGCCCCCCGCTCCCCAGGCGAGCACGATGCCAAGGGCCTTCGGGTCGGCGAACAGCGACTCGCCTTCGAGATACACGCCGTTCACGATGTCGAGGAAGTACGTGAGCGGCAAGACGTCGGCGATTGCATCGAGGATGGCTGGAAAGTCTTCTCTCGGCCCAAAGGCGCCGGAGAGAAAGGCCATCGGGAGCAAGACCACGTTGACGACGGCGGAGACGCCCTCGGCGGAACGGATGAGCGAGGCGGCACCCACCCCGAGACCGGCAAAGCACGCGACGCCGAGCACCACGGCCCCCGCGAAGCCGAGCCAGTTCGCAGGAGCGTTTGCGTCGAAGACGAGCTTTCCGAGGAGGACGAGAGACACGGCCTGCAACGCGAAGATCACGAGCATCGAGAGGAGAACAGCGACGATGTAGGTCGGCGGGGGGAGAGGCGTCGAACGAAGCCGCTTGAGAATTCCGAGCTCGCGCCTGCCCACGAGGATGATCGCGAGACCGCCGAACGCGGTGTTGGCGGCTCCGTAGCCGAAGAGGCCGGCGAGCAGGATGTCGGCGGAGAGCACGCTGACGCCGTCTATCTCGATCTCCTCGGAGTAGACCGATCCGAGCAGGGTGTACAGCAGAAGCGGGAAGATGAAGATGAAGACCGCCGCCTCTCGGCTCCGCCAGAAAATCCGCTGCTCGTATGCGAGCTGGTGGAAGAGCAGCGTCATTCGGCGCCTTCGTCGTCGCCGACGAGCTCCAGATAGACGTCCTCGAGCGTGGGTCGACGCACCTCGAGGTGGTCGAGGCGACGGCCGCTCGCGAGCGCTTCGGACGTGAGCTCGTGCAACGTCCGGGTCGGGTCGTCGGTCTGGACGACGACCGGCTCACCGTTCTGTTGGAACCGAATCTCGGCCTGGCGAGCGTCACCGATCAGCTCGGCCGGGGTTCCCAGGCTCACGATCCTTCCGGCACGGATGACCGCGACACGGTCGGCTAGCTGTTGCGCCTCGTCCAGGTAATGGGTCGTCAGGAGAATCGTCTTCCCGAGTGACCGGAGAGTTCGAATCAGTTCCCACGCCGTCCGCCGCGCCGCGGGATCGAAGCCGGTGGTCGGCTCGTCGAGAAAGACGAGATCGGGATCGCCGACGAGCGCGACGCCGAGGTCGAGCCGTCGTTTCTGCCCGCCCGAAAGAGTTTTCACGCGCGCGTCGCGCTTCTCCTCGAGCCCGACCAGGCGGATGACGTCGTCGACGTCTCTCGGGCGCTCGTAGTAGCCGGCGAAGAGCCGGTGAACCTCGCGCACGGTCAAGAGCGGTGTGAACTCGGACTGCTGAAGCACGACGCCGATCCGCTCCCGAAATGCGCGTGGAGCGGCGGCCGGATCATGGCCGAGCACGGAGACCTCTCCCGAATCGCGCGTCCGGTAGCCCTCGAGGATCTCTACCGCCGTCGTCTTTCCCGCGCCGTTCGGACCGAGCAGCCCGAAGACCTCGCCCGCCTGCACCTCGAAGCTGACCCCGCGAAGGGCCTCGACTCCGCCGTAGGACTTGCGCAGGTCGTTGGCAACGATGGCGCTCGTCATTCGGCGCTCATGTCCAGGGAGAGCGCGGTGAACCCTCCGGGAGGAAAGCCGGGGTCGTTACCTGTTACCTCGAGCGCGATCACCGAACAGTCCGGCTGGTGACAGACGGCCGCTACCGCGCCATCCAGACCTGCGACGGCACCGCCCAGGCGCTCCAGCGTCGTCCCCGGGGCGAGCCGCTCGTCGATCCGCAGCTCCGCCGAGGACGCCTCGGCGATCGCCTCGGCCGTCTCCCGCGCCCGAAGCAAGGGACTCGAGAGGACGAAGCGAGGCGGCGTGGAGTGTGCCGAGAGCCTGCCGGCGAGGGCGCGGGCCTCGACCCGACCGCGATCGGAAAGTGGCCTGAGGTCGTCCGGGTCACCCGGATCGGAGTGCGCATGCCGAACGAGGAAGAGGAGCATCGCGCCGAGCATAGTCGCGTCCGAGCAAGCGCCTCCCGCGGAGTAGGGTGGCTCTGTGCCCGGTCTCCGCTACGTCGTCGCCGACGTCTTCACCGACCGGCCGCTCGAAGGAAACCAGCTCGCCGTCTTCACCGATGCGCGCGAGATCGACGAGCAGACGATGCAGGCGCTCGCGCTCGAGATCGGGTTCTCCGAGACGACGTTCGTGCTGCCGCCGGAGCAAGGCGGCACGGTGCAGATTCGCATCTTCACGCCGAGGTCCGAGCTCCCGTTCGCAGGCCATCCGTGCCTGGGCACCGCGTGGGTGCTGGCGTCTTCGCTCCAGCGCGGCGTGATCGAGCTGGAGACGAAGGGCGGCATCGTGCCCGTGGAGCTCGAACGCGAGGGCAGTGGGAAGATCGTGTTCGGCCGGATGAGCCAGCCCTTGCCGAGCGTGGAGCCGTACCCGCGACCGGAAGCACTCCTGGAGGCATTACGCGTCGATGGGTCCCAGCTTCCTGTCGAGCGATACGACAATGGCTTGCGGCACACGTTCGTGAGCCTCGACTCGTTCGAGGAGGTCGCGGCGTTGCGGCCAGATTTCTCTGTGCTGAGCGAGCTCGAGGTCATGGTCAGCTGCTTCGCGGGCTCGGACGCTGCCTGGAAGACGCGCGTGTTCGCTCCTTCGGACGGCGTGCCCGAGGATTCGGCGACCGGCTCGGCGGCCGGGCCGCTGGTCGTCCACCTGTGTCGGCACGGTCTCGTCGAGTGGGGAGAATGGATCGAGATCTCCCAGGGCGTCGAGATCGGGCGGCCGTCGACGCTCTTCGCGCGGGCCGATGCGCGAGACGGAGAGCTCGAAAGGGTTGCGGTAGGCGGGCACGCCGTCGTGGTCGCGCGTGGCGAGTTCCGGCTCTAGGGTCGAGCGAACCGGTAGTGGGAGACGCCCCACTCCGAGCCCGACCGATAGCCCCAGAGCTCCGCACAGGCCATGAAGAAGATCCGCCACATCTGGAGCCGGCGCGATGCTGACGAGCCGTATGCCCTCGAGAGAATCTCGAGAGCATCGGACTGTGATCGGTCCAGACGGTCGAGCCAGGCCTCGGCAGTCCTTGCATAGTGGAGGCCGCTGACGATCCACTCTCCGTCGAGCGCGAGCTCTCCGGCGAAGTGGGGAATGAGGTCGTGCGAGGGCATGGTTCCGGCTGTGAAGAAATGCTTCGCCATCCACCCCGACTCGTACGCGTACGCGAGCTCGCGGTGTGAGAACACATGGACGAAGAGCTTTCCTTCCGGCTCGAGCCAGCCGACGATCTTGCGCAGGAGCACCTCGTAGTTGCGAACGTGCTCGAGCATCTCGACTGAGACGACCCGGTCGAAGCGCCGATCGACGTCGAAGACGTTCGCGTCGGCGGTGACCACCTCGATGCCACGCAGACCCTTCCGGCGCGCTTCGCCCTCGATGAAGGCCCGCTGTGTGCGCGAGTTGGAGACGGCGAGGATCCGGCAGCCTGGATACTTCTCGGCGAGCCAGAAGGTCAGCGACCCCCAGCCGCAGCCGAGGTCGAGCAGCTCCATCCCGTCCTCGATGTCGGCTCGCTCGCAGGTCAGAGCGAGCATCGCCTCCTCAGCGGCGGCGAGCGTATCCACACCCTCCGACCAGTAGCAACACGAGTACTTGAGTCGAGGGCCGAGCACGAGCCGGAAGAACTCCGCAGGCACTTCGTAGTGCTGCTCGTTCGGCTTCTCGACCCGGTCGGCGATGGAGGATGCACGGAGCTCGTGCATGAACGCCTTCTGGCGGGAGGCGCCCCCGCGCCGTTCGCGTGCGAGCCGCCTCGCGCAGTTGAGTCGAATCGCGCGGCGTACGAGCGGGTCCGGCACGAGCCCGATCATCGGGTCAGCACGAGCTGGGCGTCGTGCAGCCAGCGGGTTCGAAAGGCCGCCTCGCACGAGCCGAGGTAGAAGTCCCACGTCCTCACGAAGCGCTCGTCGTAGCCGAGCGCGCGCACGTTGTCGATGGCGTCCCAGAACTGCGCGCGCCAGCGTTCGAGCGTCTCTCCGTAGTGCTCGCCGATCTCCTCGATCGAGTGCACGGTCAGCTGCGACGCTCGAGACAGCGAATCCGTCAACGCCGAAAGCGACGGGATCAAGCAGCCGGGAAAGACGTAGCGCTCGATCCAGTCCGCCGAGCGGCGATAGCGCGCGTAGCGGTGATCGGGCACGAGAATCGTCTGGATGCAGGCGACTCCACCGGCTTCGAGGAACCGGTCGCACGCCGCGAAGAACGTCGGGAACTGCCGCTCGCCGATTGCCTCCAGCATCTCGATCGACGCGAGCTTCGTGTATGTGCCACGGTGCTCGCGGTAGTCAGCTTCCAGGATCGTCACCCGGTCAGAGAGCCCGGCCGCCGCGACTCGCGTGCGGGCGAGGTCGGCCTGCTCGGTCGACAGGGTGAGCCCGGTCACGTGTGCTCCGTACTCGCCTGCTGCGACGAGGGCGAAGGACCCCCACCCGCAGCCGATCTCGAGGACCCGGTCGTCCGGGGTGAGCTCCAGCTTGTCGCAAACCTGGCGCAGCTTCCGCCTCTGCGCCGCCGCGAGCTGTTCGTCCTCGCGCTCGAAGACGGCGCAGGAATACGTCATCGTCTCGTCGAGCATCAGCCGGAAGAGGTCGTTCCCGAGGTCGTAGTGGTAGCCGATGTGGCGACGTGCCCGAAGCAGGCCCTGGCGTCTGTTGGGACGAGGCCGCGAGTTCAACAGCCTTGCGAGGCGAGGGTGGCGTTCGCGCGCCGCGCGGGCATTTCGAAACAGGAGCGCGATGAACGCCGGGAGGTCGTCGGCCTCCCATTCCCCAGCCGTGTAGGACTCGCCCAGGCCGATGGTGCCCCGGGTGGCCACGCGGTGAAAGAAGCGATTGCTCCGGATCTCCATCGCGACCGGATCGCCCGTTCCGAAGTGATGGACCGAGCCGTCGGGAAGCCGAACCTCCAGCGATCCCGCCTCGAGCCCCGCGAGCGCCCGTTCGAGGAGCGACATGGCGACCCGCTCGAGAACTCGGCCTCGGGGTGGAGGAGCGTCTCGGAGCGTCCGTTCGACGACGCTCATCGGCGAGCGGTGCTCATCGCCGGACCGAGCCCTCGCCTGGGACGAATGCTGGCTTCCGATGGAACGGCACCCGCTTCGCGAAGAGCTTCAGTGCCTGCCAATGGATCAACGTCGTGACCTGCAACGGCATGAGCGGATAGCGCGCAAGCATCCGGGCGAGGCTTGCGTTCGTCAGCTCGCGGCGCTCGAGGTGGAGCACCGCGGTCAGCGGGCGCGTCGCCCCCTCCCGAACGTGGATCCGCGCCCAGAGCTCCTCCTCCGGCTCGGAGAACGCGTACTCGTAGTCCAGGTCGAGCCCGAAGAAAGGGGACACGTGGAGCCGTTTCGCGTGCTCGTAGCGAAGCGACGGCCCTCGGAGCAGCTCGGGCAGCCGCTCGCCGAAGGTGTTTGCGAGCTCCGCCACGATCCCGGCGAGGCGGCCGTCCGGTCCGTAGCACCAGTGGAAGGTCACGGGGTTGAAGACGTAGCCGAGCACCCGGAGCTGGGTGAGGGTGAGCACTCGCTCGACGACGGCTCCTCGTTCGGCACAGAAGCGGACGACCGCCTCCTTCAACGGCGTTCCGTCGCCGTCCAGGTAGTCGCGGTCGCGAAAGGAGACCACGTTTCGGCGGTTGCGGGAGAGGAGGCTGAGCCGGCGCTCGAGCTGCGGGAGCTCGTCCAAGTCGAGTAGGAAGTACGAGACGCGGTAGCGGAACGTGTTGCTTCGCGGCTGCCGGCGCGAGTGCATGAGAGAGCCCTCGTAGAGCGCAGATCTCACCAGTCCACTCCGAGTGCCGACGCGGCACGCACACCGGACGCGAACCCGTCCTCGTGAAACCCGTAGCCGTGATACGCGCCGGCGTACTCGGTGTGTCGTTGGCCGGAGAGGAGCGGCAGATCTCTCTGCGCGGCCATGCTCTCGAGCGTGTACAGCGGGTGCGTGTAGACGGTGCGCATGAGCGCGCGCTCTGGCTCGATCTCCTCCGAGCGGTTGAGCGTGACGCAGTAGTGCTTCTCCGCGTCGAAGCGCTGAAGCCGGTTCAGGTAGTACGTCACGGTCGGCTTGCTCGATCCGTTCAGCTGGTAGTTCCAGGACGCACGCGCGCTCGGGATAGCCGGCAGAAAGCGCTCGTCGGTGTGGAGAACGGCCTCGTTCGTCGTGTACTGCCATGCGCCGAGCAGCCTCCGCTCGACATTGCTCGGATCGGTGAGCAGCGCGAGCGACTGGTCGGCGTGGGTGGCCAGTACGACCTTGTCGAAGCGGCGCGTCTCGCCGTCCGCGGAGACGAGCTCCACGCCAGAGGCATCGCGTCGCACCGCTCGCACACCCAGGCCGAGATGCACCCGACCGGGAAGCTGCCCGAGCAAGGCCGAGACATAGGTCTGTGCGCCGCCCTCGATGGTCTGCCACCGATGGCGTCGGAGCCCGAGCATGCCGTGCCGTTCGAAGAAGCGGATCCCATAGGCCGCGGGAAAGTCGAGCGCCCGCTCGGGTGCGCTCGACCAGAGCGCTGACGCGAGCGGCATCAAGAAGTGGCTGCGGAACCGTTCGGAGTAGCCGCGCTCCTTGACGTACGAACCGAGAGTCCGTCCCTCGAGACTGCCGTCGGCGAGCGCTCCCTCCGCCGTTCGCAGCCAGCGGACGACCTCGGCCAGGAACGAGAGAAAGCGCCTGTCCGCCAGCCGACGGCCCTGTGCGAACGGCCTTCGCCCGGACCACTCGAGCTCGCACCCGCTGCAGCTCACCGAGAACGACATCTCCGAGCGCCGGGTTGCCACGCCGAGCTCACGAAGCAGGCGTCCGAAGACGGGGTAGTTCGGCTGGTTGTGGACGATGAAGCCGGTATCGAGGGCAAGTCCGTCGTGCTGAAACGTGTTTACGTGACCCCCTGGACGGTCAGCCTGCTCGAAGAGCTCCACCTCGTGGGCCTTGGACAGCACGTAGGCGGCGCCGAGCCCCGCCACGCCTGCACCGACGATCGCTATACGCATCGAACTGGTATTCGTCCCGCGGCGAATTTCGGTTGAAGGGCAGTCAGATCGAAGCCGGTACCGTGAAGTCCATCGAATCAGCAGCCATACCCACCGGCACCGTTCGGAAACGCACGAGCTTCGCGAGCCAGCTCGTCACGATCGTGGCCGTGGTGGTGCCGCCGCTCGGGCTCCTCTCCGCCATGGGGCTCCTCTGGGGCGTCGCCTTCCACTGGCTGGACCTCGTCGTGCTGGTCGGCATGTACATCGTCTGCGCGTTCGGGACGACGATCGGCTTCCACCGCTATTTCACGCACAAGAGCTTCGACACGGGCAACGTCGTCAAGGCGACGCTCGCCGTGCTCGGCTGCATGACGATGCAGGGACCGCTCACGCAGTGGGTCACCGATCACCGCAAGCACCACGCGCTCTCTGACGAGGAAGGCGATCCACACTCGCCCCATGTCGGGCACGGGGACGGCGTGTGGGGCGCGTTCAAGGGCTTCGCGCACGCGCATGTCGGCTGGCTCTTCACCCTCAAGGGAATGGAGCGCGGCCGCGACTATGGGAAGGACATGTACGACGACCGGCTCGTGCGGACGATCGACCGTCTCTACCTGCTCTGGGTCGTCCTCACGTTCGCCGTCCCGTTCGCGCTCGGCTACGTCTTCGGCGGCAGCATCGCGCGCGGGGTCGAGGCGGCGGTCTGGGGGGCCTGCTCAGGATCTTCCTCTACCAGCACGCGACCTTCGCGGTGAACTCGATCTGCCACATGTTCGGGCAGCGCGAGTACCGCTCACGCGACGAGTCGCGCAACAACTGGCTGATCGCCGTGCTCGTCTTCGGCGAGGGGTGGCACAACAACCACCACGCCTTCCCGAGCTCCGCGCGGCACGGCCTCGCGCGCTGGCAGTTCGACGTCTCCTGGTGGGTCATCCGCGGCCTCGAGCGGATCCGGCTCGTCTGGAACGTGCGGAAGCCCTCGGCAGAGCAGATGGCACGGCGTCGGCTCCAGGCCGAGCCCTCCTAGAGGCTTGATGTGGGTTAGGGGTGCGTGCGGGGAGGGCATGCGCCGTGCGCGGGCCCCCATCCGCGCGTGCGCCTAACCCACATCAGGCCTCTAGCTCGACGGATGATCGGAAGTCAGGCGAGGGCCCCGCTACAGCAGGCCCTCGACGCCACGGCGGAGCAACGTGCCGACCAGGTCGTTTGCCGCTCTCGCTGCTTCGACCGGGTCGGCTCCGGCGGCACGTGCGACCAGATAGCCGGCGGAGAACGTGTCCCCCGCGCCCGTCGGATCGACGGGACCCTCGATCTCGTGCGCGGGGACCCGCTCGACGACCTGGTCCGTGACGACCATCGCTCCCCGAGCGCCGAGGGTGAGGAGGACTTCCCGCACACCGAGCGATCGGAGCCGGTGCGGGTCGGTGCCTCCGACGAGCGTCTCGGCCTCCTCGTCGTTCAGCTTGAGGAGCGACACGTGCCGAAGAACGTCGCCGATCTGGCCGTCCGTCCGCAGCGGGCCGAGCGCGGGGGTGCGGACGAGGCCCTGGGCATCGACCAGCAGGCGCCGTCGACCTGTCGCGAGCGCTGCGAGTGTCTCCGCCGGAAAGTCCGTTCGCACGAGCGCGCCGACATGCGCCCAGGTCGCGTCGGCTGCGGCTTCGAGCGCGCGCTCGGGCGACCACGGGTCGCCCACCGAATCCTGTCGCATGATCCGCCGGTTCCCCTCGTAGTGGAAGCTGTAAGCGGTCGTCGTTTCCGAGCCGTACCAGCGGACGGGTAAGCCGAACGCTTCGAGCGGGGGCACGAGCTGAGCCCGGTCCGCCTCGGCGCAGGAAGCAGCCACGGAGACGCTCGCGTTGGTCTCTGCGAGCGCCCGGGCCGAGTAGAACACGGCGCCACCTGGACGCGGCGGGCCGCCGGCGACGACGTCGCGCGTCAGGTGGCCGAACGTGGCGATATCGGTCATGCGGGTACGGCTCCATCGGTTGCCCTGCGCGAGACCGCGACCACCAACCCGGCAATCGCGAAGGACGCGAGGAAGCTCGGAACCGTTGCTCCAAGACCCCACTCCGGCGGGTCGAGCTTTTCGACGACGTTCAGCCACCAGGCGGGGCCGGCCGGGGAGAGCCACTGATAGAGGGCAACTCCGGCGACCCACGCTGCGACGAGCCCGGGCCGCCACCTCGGGGCGTTGAACACGTCGTCCTCGGTGTAGTGCCTTCCCGCAGCCAGCCAGTCGGCGAGGAGAACTGCGAAGAGCGGGACGAAGAACGAGCCGAGAAGCAGCAGGTACGTCTGGTAGCTCACGAAGTCGACGACGAGGGCTCCCGCGACTCCGGCGCAGGTGACGAGAGTGATGAGCAGGGGCTGCGGCATGCGCGGGACGACGTTCTGCAACGAGATAGCGGCCGAATACACATTCGCGAATGCTTCGTCGGTCTCCGTGACGAGGAGTGCGAAGAGCGCGAGAATCGCGGCGAAGCCGCCGGCGACAACGGCCACCGGGAGCGCACCGGGGTCGCTCAGGTCGCGCGAGAGCACGAGCACGACGCCGAGTGCGAGCAGCCACGCGTCCGGTACGAAATACCCCAGGGCAGTGCCGAGCCCTCCCGCGCGCCGGGTGGTCGAGAAGCGCGTGTAGTCAGCCGCATACGGGACGAAGGACACGGTGATCGCGACGACGATGTCGGCGCCCTGCCACACGGAAAGGCCGCCCTCGCCAGGTGCGTCCCAAAGAGCGGTCAGGTCGGCGCCGTCGAGTGCCCACCAGGTCAGGTACACGAGTGCGAACGGCACTGCCCAGACAGCGATCCTGCGCACGAATCGCCGAACGAACCCGATCGGCCCGAGGAGTGCGAGCACGAGCGCGACCGCGCCGAAGACGAGCGTCCACAGCCATTGGGCTCGGAACCCGAAGAGCTCGTCGGAGAGAGCCGCCGCGGCCGTGGCGATGATGAGCAGCTCGAAGATCGCCCACCCGATTCCCTGCAGGACGTTGAGCCCGGTCGGGAGATAGGAGCCACGGCGTCCGAGCGGAACACGCATGAGGACCATGCCCGGGACGCGAGCGTCGGTCCCGATCGCGCCCGCTACGCCGAGCATCGCGTTTCCGATGACGCAGCCGAGCACGATCGCGAGGAGGGCGTGCGGCAGGGAGAGGGCGGGCACGAGCGCTGCGCCGGCGACGATCACGAGCAGCGAAACGCCGAGATTCCCCCACAAGAGCCCCGTGTCGAGCGTCCCCAGGACTCGGAGACGGTCCGGAACCGGCTCGATTCCCCAGCTGCCTCCGATGTGCTCGGGCCGGGCCATCGGCGGCTGACGTTACCTGGGAGAATCTACGCGTGATTCCGCGTTACTTCCTGGTCGCGGAGCACCTGGGCTGGGCGATTCTCGTCGACTGGAAGCCCCATGGCGCACCCTGACCTTCCCGCCGAGCAGTCCTACCTCGACCACGCGTACGAATGCCTCGACCGCATGCGCGAGGTACTCGTCCGCTCGGCGGGCTCCGCCGCGACCGATGTCGCCGCGGAGGCGATCGAGGCATGGGCGACCCGTCGGCTGCGGACCTACGACGATGCGGACCGAGCCCTCTGCTTCGGCCGCCTCGACCTGGAAGCAGCCGAGGATCCGCTCTACGTCGGGCGGCGCTGGGTCGACGACGACGACGGCGTGGTGGTCGTCAACTGGCAGGCGCCCGCGGCGCGGCCGTTCTACACGGCCACTCCTCGAGAACCGCACGGAGTCACCTTGCGCCGTCGTTTCCGGACGGAGGGCCGAACGCTCACCGGCATCAGCGACGAAGCGCTCGACGGCTCGCTCGCCGACGCGGCGGCCATGGTCGACGACTACCTGCTCGAGGAGCTCGACCGCGCGCGTGACGACCGCATGCGCGACATCGTCGCGACCATTCAGGCCGACCAGTACGGCCTGATCGCGCGCGAGCCCGAGCCTCCGCTCGTCATCCAGGGCGGACCGGGAACCGGGAAGACCGCCGTCGGTCTCCATCGAGCCTCGTACCTCCTCTACGGGCATCGCTCGACGCTCCGCCGGGTGCTGCTCGTGGGACCCAGCCCGGTCTTCATGGACTACGTCTCGCACGTGCTTCCTTCGCTCGGCGAGGACAGCGTTGACCAACGGGCGCTCAGCGAGCTCGTCGACGGTGTCGAGGTGACGAGAACCGATTCGCCAGAGGTGCAGCAGCTGAAGGCCGACCGGCGTCTGGCCGAGGTCGTGCGCCGAGGCGTGGAGCTCCGATCGCAGGGCACGGCGCAGGAGCTCGTCGTTCGGTTCGAGGGCTATTTCGTTGGTGTCGAGGCAGACGAGGTGGCGGAGCTCATCGCGGAGACACGCGCCGAGCTCGGCGTGTCCGCGGCGGCGCGGGAGCGCTTTCGAATGAGCGTGCTCCGTCGCTTCTATGTGGATTACGGCGAACGGCTCGGCGGTCTGGCGGTGCGGTCGTTCGACGAGATCGAACGGGGTCTGCGCAGGAACGGGTTGCTCACGAGGTTCCTGGATGCCGTGTGGCCGGCCCCTCGGCCGGATCAGGTGATTCGTCAGCTCCTGACGTCGCGCCAGCGCCTTTCAGCAGCGGCCGACGGCGTCCTTGACGACGACGAGCAACGCCTGCTGCGGCGCGCACGGAGCGGATGGAGTGTTGGCGATCTCCCCCTTCTCGACGAGGCCGGCGCGCTTCTCGCCGGTGTGCCGCGCTACGGCCACGTGATTGTGGACGAGGCACAGGACCTGACGCCCATGCAGCTCCGAATGGTCGTGCGCCGAGCTGAAGGCGCGTTCACGCTTCTCGGGGATGTCGCGCAGGCGACCGGGCCGGTTGCGTATCTCCGTTGGGAAGATCTCCTGTCGCAGCTTCCGGGCGGCGACCGTGCGGAGATCGAGGAGCTCACTCACGCCTACCGCGTGCCTCGCGAGATCATGGAACTGGCGCTTCCACTCCTCGCGCACATCGCACCCGACGTCGAGCCACCACTGGCGTACCGGGCAGGCGCCGAACCGCCGCGCATCGTCGCCTCGGACTCGCCGCTCGCCACCGCCTACGAGGAGGCCGCACGGCTGGCCGGTGGCGAGGGCCTCCTCGCCCTGATCGCTCCGGCATCGCTCCGTGGGGATCCCAGCGAAGCCCCCGCGCTCTTCGACGACACCCGCATCTCCGTGCTCACGCCACGCGAAGCGAAAGGCATGGAGTTCGACCACGTGATCGTCGTCGAGCCGGCGTCGATCGTCGACGAAGCTGCCGGAGGTCAGGGTTTGCGGGAGCTGTACGTGGCGCTCACCCGGCCGACCACGACGCTCGTCGTCGTCCATGCACGGGAGCTTCCGCCCGAGCTCAGCCTCTGAGCAGCCGACGCAAGACGTACGGGAGGATACCCCCGTGCCGAAGGTACTCGCGTTCGCGTGGAGTCTCCAGCCGAACCAGCGCGCGGAACTCCGTCTTGTCCGCCCGCACCGTCACCGCGTGCGCCTCCCCGTTCTCGACCCCGGTGATCGAGAACGTCTCGCGTCCGGTCAACCCGAGTGAGGAGCGGCTCTCACCGGGCAGGAACTGGAGTGGGAGGATGCCCATCATCAGGAGATTCGAGCGATGGATGCGTTCGAAGCTCTCGGCGATGACTGCGCGCACCCCGAGCAGCTTCGGCCCCTTGGCCGCCCAGTCCCGCGACGAGCCGGATCCGTACTCCTTGCCCGCGAGCACGATCAGTGGGACACCCTCCGCGCGGTAGCGCTCGGCCGTGCCGAAGATCGTTCCCTCCTCGCCCGAAGGGAGATGGACGGTCCACGTTCCCTCCGAGCCCGGGACGAGGAGGTTGCGCAGGCGGACGTTCGCGAACGTGCCGCGCACCATCACCTCGTGATTCCCGCGTCGTGAGCCGTACGAGTTGAACTGGCGTCGCTCGACGCCGTTCTCGATGAGATAGCGCCCGGCCGGCGAGTCGGGCCTGATCGATCCGGCCGGAGAGATGTGGTCGGTCGTGACCGAGTCCCCTACGGAGACGAGGCAGCGCGCTCCGACGACGTCTCCCACGACGCTCGGCTCGGGCGGCATGCCGTCGAAGTAGGTCGGCAGGCGCACGTAAGTCGAATCAGGGTCCCATGCGAAGAGCTCGCCTTCGGGAACGGGCAGCTCCCGCCAGGTGTCGTCGCCGGTGAAGACGTCGGCATAGATCGAGCGAAACATCTCCTCGCCGATGGCCCCGGCGACCGTCTCGCGCACGTCCTCGGGGGACGGCCAGAGGTCGGACAGGAACACGTCCTCGCCGTCCGAGCCGACCCCGATCGGCTCGGTGGTGAGATCGATGTCCATGCGCCCGGCAAGTGCATAGGCGACCACGAGCGGAGGCGAAGCGAGGTAGTTCGCCTTCACCTCCGAGTGGATCCGCGCCTCGAAGTTGCGATTCCCGGAGAGGACGGCACAGACGACGAGATCGCCCTCGGCGATCCCCTGCGAGATCGGCTCCGGAAGCGGGCCCGAGTTCCCGATGCAAGTCGTGCAGCCGTAGCCGACCGTGTGGAAGCCGAGCTCTTCCAGGTGCGGCGTCAGCCCGGCCTTGTCGTAGTACTCGGTCACGACCTTCGATCCGGGGGCGAGGCTGGACTTCACCCACGGTTTGCGGGAAAGGCCTCGCTCGACCGCGTTCTTGGCCAGGAGACCTGCGCCGACCATGACCGCCGGGTTGGACGTGTTCGTACACGAGGTGATCGCGGCGATGACCACCGAGCCGTGCTCGAGCTCGAACGTCTCGCCGTCGAGCGTCACCTCCGCTCCACCCGGCATCTCGGCGACCGCGGTCGGCGTCACCTGAACGACCGCGCCGCCGTCGAAGGTCTCGGTACCTGGCTCCATCTGTGCCGGCGGATCGCTCGCCGGGAACGACTCCGCGATCGCCTCGTCATGGGCCGTGCCGTAGTCGATGCCGAAGGTCGGGAGCTCGTGGAGAAACGCGTTCTTCGCTTCGCGCAGTGGCACACGGTCCTGCGGCCGCCGGGGCCCGGCGAGCGACGGCTCGACGGTGGAGAGATCCAGCTCGACCACCTGCGAGTAGGTCGGAGGCTCGTCCGGGTCGTGCCAGAGGCCGTTCTCCTTGCAGTACGCCTCGACGAGGGCTATGCGCTCGTCCGGGCGCCCGGTCAGGCGTAGGTAGCGGATCGTCTCCGCGTCCACGGGGAAGAACCCGCACGTCGCCCCGTACTCCGGGGACATGTTCCCGATCGTCGCGCGATCGGCCAGGGGAAGCGTCTCCAGCCCGTGGCCGTAGTACTCGACGAACTTCCCGACGACCCCGGTGGCCCGCAGAATTTGAGTGACGGTCAGAACGAGGTCGGTGGCGGTCGCACCTTCGGGCAGGGAACCCATGAGCTTGAAGCCGACGACCTGCGGTACGAGCATCGAGATCGCCTCGCCGAGCATCGCCGCCTCCGCCTCGATCCCGCCGACCCCCCAGCCGAGCACGCCGAGCCCGTTGATCATCGTCGTGTGCGAGTCGGTCCCGACGAGCGTGTCGGGGAAGGCGACACCGTCCCGGTCGTCGACGACGCGGGCGAGGAACTCGAGGTTGACCTGGTGGACGATGCCCGTGCTGGGTGGGACGACCTTGAAGTCGGCGAACGCTCCCTGACCCCAGCGCAGGAAGGCGTAGCGCTCGCGGTTTCGCTCGAACTCGAGCTCTGCGTTCCGTGTGATCGCAAGTCGCGTCGCGTACTCGTCGACCTGCACCGAGTGGTCGATCACGAGCTCGACCGGCAGCAGCGGGTTGATCTTCTCGGCGGCACCGCCGAGATCGGCCATCGCGTTCCGCATCGCCGCGAGATCGACCACGGCCGGCACGCCGGTGAAGTCCTGGAGCAGCACGCGTCCCGGTGTGAAGGAGATCTCCTGCGACGGCTCAGACGATGCGACCCAGCCGGCGACCGCCTCGACGTCTTCGCGGGTGACGTTCACCCCGTCCTCGTGGCGGAGCACGTTCTCGAGCAGGATCCGCAGCGTGTAGGGCAGGCGGTAGACGTCGAAGCGCTCCTGGAGCGGCGCGATCCGGAAGATCTCGAGCTTGCGGTCGCCCACGGTGAGCCGGCCTCGCGCGCCGAAGGTGTCGAGATGCGCCATCCCTCCCGATTCAATCAGCTGCGGCCCATCGAGTCGTCCCAGCCCACGCTCTGTGAGGCTCATC
Source organism: uncultured Actinomycetes bacterium (assembly GCA_963840705.1). GTDB lineage: Bacteria > Actinomycetota > Thermoleophilia > Gaiellales > Gaiellaceae > GMQP-bins7. The sequence continues at coordinate 293,036 of CAWIZT010000008.1, forward strand.
CGGCTCGGATCGAAGTGCCGTGCCACCGCCTCCCCGTACGGCCGGCCGACCCGGCGCGCGTACGCACCGAAGCCCTCGTCGCGCACGGGCCGGAGGTCTTCCCTGTAGGGATCGAGCACATGCTGCCGGCCGACCGAGCGGGCGGCGTTGAAGAACGCGAGCCCCATGCCGACCGAGACCTCGAGAAGGCTCTTCTGCTCGCGATCGGCTTCGTGAACGAGCGCCGAGTAGACGGCGGAGAGCTCGGCCGGGCTCGGCAGTCCCGCTGCATCGCTCCGCAGGTCGGTGAGCGTTCGCTTGAGGCCCTCGACCTCGAGCGGCGGGATGTCGATGAGCCGTGCGGTCGTTCCGCTCGCTCCCTCGAGCGCTGCCAGGAGCTCGTCGACGGAGGCGAGCTCGGCGTCGTGCGCCAGGACACCCGCCGCCTTCAGCTCGTCCACGAGCACGTCGAGGTAGACGCGCGTTCCTCGTGTCACGTCCGCCGCGCCCGCCAGGAGCCAGAGCGGCGAGAAGCCGAACGCAAGGATCGACCCGAGCTCGACGATGTTGCCGGCGCCCTTGCGGACCGCAAGCCTTTTCGGCGACGACTCGAACTCCCCGGCGATCTCCTCCGGTGGCCGCTCGACGCCGCCCACGAGCTCGACCGTGACCCGAAGGAGGTTCTTCGCGGTTGCCTCGTACAGCCGCGAGCGCCGGACGAGGCGTGGGAGGATGAGCTCCGCCGTCTCGTGGATCGCGCCGCCTCCCGCTGCTGCGACCGCGCGCACCAATCGCTCGGGCAGCGCGAGAACATACGCGACCGGTCTCGGGACTCGGCGGGCCACGGATACCATGATCGCGGATGGAGGCCGAGACGATCCGCGGAGTCCTCGAGCAGGCGTTTCCGGACGCGGTCGAGCTCTCGGTCGAGGATCGCACGGGCACGGGGGATCACTTTCAGGTGACGCTGGCGAGCCCATCGTTCGACGGGCTCCCGCTCCTCGACCAGCACCGCCGTGTCAACGACGCTCTCGCGACACCGCTCGGCGACGGCTCGATCCACGAGCTCCGGATCAAGACGAAAGGAACCGCATGAAGACCTTGAACGAGCAGATCGCCGAAGTGATCGAGAACGAGCCGGTCGCCCTCTTCATGAAGGGAACGCCCGAGATGATCATGTGCGGGAACTCGCAGCGGGCGCTCCGAGCGCTCCATGCGGCAGGCGCGCCCGTGACGACGGTGGATGTTCTTCCCGACCCTCGAATCCGCCAGGAGCTCTCCACGCTCTCAGGCTGGCCGACCATCCCGCAGGTCTTCGTGAAAGGCGAGCTGATCGGCGGAGCGGACATCACCGAGGAGCTGCTCGCCTCCGGTGAGCTCGAGCAGAAGCTCGACGAGAAGCTCGGCACCGAGCGCGAGGAGAACGTCAAGACAGTCGCAGTCGCGCTCGACTGAAGGATCAGCGGGAGGCAGCGATCCGATCCGCGAGCTCGCGGGAGATCGCGTGGTCGCCTCGCTCCGTTCGCACGGTCACCGGACCGGCGAAGGGAGCGTGAGACACGACCTCGACGGCCGAGCCCGGCACGAGCCCGAGCTCGGTGAGATAGCGGAGGAGCTCCGGATCGCCGTCCGGAACCCGTGACACCGTCGTGTGCTCGCCCGCCTCCAGGTCGATCAGCGTTCGGTCGCGGCCGGTGGACACCCGTAGCTCCCGGTCAGGGATCGGGTCTCCGTGCGGGTCGTGGGTGGGAAAGCCGAGCTCCGCGTCGATCTTCGCCTCGAGCTCCTCCGAGAGGGCGTGCTCGAGGAGCTCGGCCTCGGCGTGCACCTGGTCGAGCGAGAGCCCCAGGCGATCGACGAGATAGCGCTCGAGCAGCCGGTGATGGCGGAGCACTTCGAGTGCGCCTCGTCGCCCCTCGTCTGTGAGCGCGACCCCGCGATACGGCGCGCGCTCGACCAACCCGAGCTCGGCGAGCCGCTTCGCCATCGCGGTCGCCGAGGGGGCGCTGACGCTCATGCGCTCGGCAAGCGCGGACGTCGTCACCCGCTCGCCCACGGATTCGAGGGCGTAGATCCCCTTCAGGTAGTCCTGAACGGCGACGCTCAGATCGGGGGCCTGGATTCCCATCGGTCGAGACTTAGGTTACACTGAGATCCGGATTTAGCTATGACTAAAAAACCCCTGACTCGTCGCAAGCTCCTCGCCGCCGCAGCCCCGCTTGCGGCGGTGCCGTTCGTCGGGAAGCTCGCGTTCGACGGCGAGGCCGAGGCCGGCGGTCACAGTCACGCGAGCCACGTTCACGGCGAAGCGGCACAGCTTGCCGGTGGCCGCGGCGCTGCGACGGGCCACGCTGCGATGATCGGACCTGAAGTACCCGCGGTCGGCGGTCCGAACGATCTCGACGCACTCCTCTATCCGCCCCGCGCGCTGCCCGCGCAACGTGGCCGCGTGCGTGAGTACACGCTCGTCGCGGAGGACAAGGATCTCGAGATCGCCCCGGGCATCTTCTTCCCCGCCTGGACGTACAACGGCACTGCACCGGGCCCGGTGATCCGGGCGACCGAAGGCGACACGCTTCGCGTCCGCTTCCTGAACCGTGGCTCGCATCCGCACACGATCCACTTCCACGGCATCCATCCGGCGAACATGGACGGCGTCTTCCAGGTCGTCGAGAGCGGTGGCCAGTTCATCTACGAGTTCGAGGCCCGGCCTGCCGGGCTCCATCTCTACCACTGCCACGCCACGCCGCTGAAGAAGCACATCCACAAGGGCCTCTACGGCGCCTTCATCATCGATCCCAAGGAGCCGCGCCCCCCCGCGCAGGAGCTCGTCATGGTGATGAACGGCTTCGACACCGACGCGGACGGCGGGAACAACTTCTACACCGTCAACGGCCGCTCGTTCTACTACGCGCGCTATCCGATCAAGGTGAAGCGCTCGGAACTCGTACGCATCTACCTCGCGAACCTGACCGAGTTCGACCTGATCAACTCGTTCCATCTGCACGCCGACTTCTTCCGTTACCAGCCGACCGGCACGGGCGACTACTGGGAGTACACGGACACGGTGATGCAGTGCCAGGGCCAGCGCGGCGTGCTCGAGATCCAGTTCGCGAACACGGGTCGCTTCATGTTCCATGCGCACCAGTCGGAGTTCGCCGAGCTCGGCTGGATGGGCTTCTTCGAGGTCACGGAGTAGTGGTCTCTCGCTGATGGAAGCCGGCTCGGCCACGGCACGCGGGCGCATGGGTTGGCGGCTGTGGGCGGTCGTGCCGGTTCTCCTGCTGGCGATCGCGGTCGGCCTCGTCGTCACGAGCGGCTCCTCGCTCGTCGATCTCGTCGGGACGAACCCGCCGCCCGCGGACGAGTTCGACATCCGCCGCGTCGAGTTCAAGCCCGGCGAGATTCGCGTTACCGTGCGGAATCCCCAGCCTGACGACTTGACGATTGCGAATGTGAACGTGGACGACGCGATCGTCCCGTTCACGGTCGACGGGCCGACGACGCTCGGGCGCCTGCGCTCGAGCACGATCGTCGTCCCGTTCGACTGGGTCGAGGAGGACCCGATCACGGTCGGGGTCACCAGCTCGACGGGGATCGAGACGGTGGAGGAGATCCCGGCGGCGATCGAGACGCCCGAGCCGGCGCTCGAGGGATTCCTCGGGTACGCGCTCATCGGCGTGCTGGTCGGCGTGCTTCCGGTCGCGCTCGGGCTGCTCTGGCTCCCCGCGCTGCGTCAGGCGAGCCCGCCCTGGCTCGCCGCCTTCATGGCGTTGACCGCGGGCCTTCTCGTCTTTCTCGGAATCGAGGCGCTGAGTGAGGCTTTCGAGCTACAAGCGGCGCTGCCGTCGGCACTCGGGGGCAGCGGCCTCGTGTTGCTCGGGGTCGCGCTCAGCTTCCTCGGCATGACCGCGCTGTCCGGCAGCCTGAGCAAGGGAGGCACGGCGACGGGGTTCACGCTCGCGCTGCTCGTCGCGATCGGAATCGGCGTGCACAACCTCGGCGAGGGACTCGCGATCGGGGCGTCGTTCGCGCTCGGCGAGCTCCAGCTCGGGACGTTCCTGATCGTCGGGTTCATGATCCACAACATCACCGAGGGACTCGGGATCGCCTCCCCGGTCGCGAAGTCCCGGGTGACCGTGCTGGCGCTGGCCATGCTCGCGCTCATTGCCGGAGCGCCGGCGATCCTGGGCGCGTGGATCGGTGGCTACACGTCGAGCGACGTCCTGGGCGTCCTTTTCTTCGCGATCGCGGCGGGCGCGGCGTTCCAGGTCGTGGTCGAGGTCGGGCGCTACGTCGCACGCGAGGCGCCGGGCGGTCTGCGCTCCGGCTATGCGATCGGCGGCTTCCTGGCGGGGATCGCTGCCATGTACGTCACCGGCGTCCTGGTCGGCTGACCGAGCTCGCGCAACAGCTGCTTAACCGGCTCTAACGCCCGGTTCACCGCCGCATCTCTATAACGGAGGGGCGTGTCCCTCTCCTCCTTGCGACCCTATGCCGCCCTCGTCGCGACCGCCGCCCTCGGGGGCGCGGTCGCGGTGGGCAGCGTCGCATTGCTCGGTGGGCTCGAAGGCTCGACGACAACCGTCGTGACGGAGACGGCTCCGCCCCCGAGCACGCTCGCCGCGCCGTCCGTGAACGCGATGAGCGTGAACGAGATCTACGAGCGTGCGGCGCCCGGAGTGGTCCAGATTGCGTCGACGAGCGGAACCACGGACGCCTTCTCCGGCGACATCCCTCCTTCTGCTCTCGGCTCCGGATTCGTGGTCGACAAGGCCGGGCACATCGTCACTAACTTCCACGTGATCGAGGATGCCGACGAGATCCGCGTGAGCTTCTCGAACCGGGACACCGTGCAGGCGGAGCTCGTCGGCACCGATCCCTCGACGGACCTCGCAGTGCTGCAGGTCGAGTCGAACGCGAGCGCGCTCACCCCACTGCCGCTGGGGGACTCCGACGAGGTGCGAGTCGGTGACCCCGTCGTCGCGATCGGCAATCCGTTCGGACTCGACCGCACCGCGACCGCCGGCATCGTGAGCGCACTCCAGCGGCTGATCACCGCGCCCAACGATTTCACCATCGACCACGTCATCCAGACCGACGCTCCCATCAACCGGGGCAACTCGGGAGGACCGCTGATCAACAGCCGCGGCGAGGTGATCGGCGTCAATACGCAGATCGAGACGGGTGGCATCAGCACGGGCGGCAACGTCGGTATCGGCTTCGCCGTTCCCTCGAACACGGTCGAGGACGTCGTCGCGCAGATCCTGCAGACCGGCCGGGTGGAGCATGCGTACCTCGGCATCGCCGGCCACGCGGTCACACCCGACCTCGCAGAGACCTACAACCTTCCCGTTGACGCGGGAGTGCTCGTCGAGGACGTGCGCGCCGCGAGCGGCGCCGCCAGGGCCGGGCTCGAGGCCGGCGACACGAGGGTCGTGGTCGCGGGAGAGACCTACGACCTCGGTGGAGACATCATCGTCGCCGCCGACGGTGAGCCGATCTCCTCGATCGAAGAGCTTCGCGACGCGATCGCCGCGCGCAAGCCCGGCGACAAGATCAAGCTCAGGATCTACCGCGACGCCAAGAGAACGAGCGTGACCGTCACGCTCGGGCGGCAGCCCTCCTCCCCCCAGGGCTAGTCGCCGATCGGGCCGGCCCCGGAGACGGGGCCCGGCCTCCCTTCGCGTCGGACCGTCGCCGGATCGCGCAAGATCCCTAAAGGCGTCCGCTTCGCGGCCGCATCGCACCAACTCTGAGGCGTCAAGCGTTGAAGTCGGGGTTCGCGGCCAGCGCCTCGTCGGCGAGCCGGTACCCGCGCTCGATGAGGGCGCGCTTGCGTTCCTCCGGCCACGGCTCGTCTCCGCGGAACGTCGGGTCGAGACCGTCGTCTCCCGGCGTCGCTCTGACGATCAGGCTCGGGATCTGGCGGTCATGCCGAAACGGGAACTGCGCGGACGCGAACAATGCCTCGAGCTCGGCCCGCAGGGCTTGCTGTCTGCGCTTGGGCACGGCGTCGATGGCCGCCGAGATCACCTCGTTGCGCAGCCGGTGGAACGTTGCGACCGATGTCTCGCGCTCCGCCGCGAGGCGCTCCTCGAGCACGGTGTTGCGAGCGATTGCGACCCGCATCAGACGCACGATCATCTCCGCGTAGTGGGCGGGCTCGCCGCGTGCGGCACGCTCCTCCGCGAGCCGGATCTCGAGCGAGCAGAGCCCGGACCGGAGGGACGGCTCGGAAGCGATCGAGGCGCTCGCGCATCTTCGCCAGGAACGCGACGTCGGTCGACCTGTAGCTCGCGACGTAGCGAAAGGCGGCGATCGCCTTCACGTTGGGATTGCGGTACGCGTGCTGCAACGGAAAGTTGCGCACCCACCCGCCGTCCGTGGCGATGACGCCGTCGATCGAGACCGGCAGCACGAGCCCGCTCACCGCGGCCGAGGCGAGAAGCGCGGCTCCCAAGGTGTCCGGCGGAGGTGGAGTGCGCCGGGTAGACGAGCTCGAACTGGCGCGCATCCTCCTCGTCCAAGGGGACGCTCACGTCGGTTGCGAAGACGACGAGCTCGATCTCGGAGGCGACGAGCGCCGATCCGAGATCCTCCGCGCCGCCCAGTCGTTCGGCGATCGTGCTCGGCAGGGTGTAGTCGTGCAGGCCGCCGGGGAACTGCCAGAGCCGCCGCGGCCGGAAGACCTCGTCGGGCTGCAGGTTCAGGACGAAGACTTCGAGGTCGTTCAGCCGGTCGAGGGCGGCCATCGCTCCTGAAAGGGCGCCGGCGGACGTCCCGTAGATCCAGCCCACGCGCGGCCAGAGCGGGCTCTCGCGCAGGCGCTCGAGAAAGCCGAGCTCGAGCAGGACGCCGTTGATCCCGCCACCGGAGAGGACGATCGCGACGTCTCGTGAGGATCGCTCGACCATGTGACTATTGTGGTCGCTGTGGACCCGGAGCCCCGGCGCGGCGCCGCTGTTCTTCTCCGATCTGGACCTCGAGTCCGACGAGGCGCTGTGGGACGAGGACGACGGTGGTGATCACAGCGGGTGGTTCTGCGTGCGCACCGACCCGTTCCCGTGCCCTGCTCCGGCGTGCCCCTTCGTCGCCGACTTCATGACAGCCGCGCACCTCATCCTCGTGTGGGAGGAGCGCGACGACCCGAATCTCCTCTGGCACGCGCAACGCGCGAAGGAGGTGAGCAGGAACCCGCAGGATCGTCCCCTACGAGAGCACGTTCGGCCCGAGCGCTTCCTACTACGCGTGGGAGGCGGCCGGGCGCCCGGTTCACGGAGTGAAGGGCAAAGCGACGAGCTAGCCGGGTACCATCGCCTCGATGTCGACGGTGACGGAGACACTCCACGTCAGCGGGATCCGCTGCGAGCGCTGCGTCGGCAGGCTCGCGGTGGCACTCGAGGGCTTCGAAGGGCTCGAGTCCGCGAGCGCCAACCTCGTCGGCGACGTGACGCTGTCCTGGGACGAGGAGCGCACGTCGAAGGACGAGATTCTCGTCCGCGCTCTCGAGGGCCGGGTTCCGCGAAACCGCCGCCGTTCGGGGAATAGCCGGGCCTCGAGCCTCGTTGCAGCCTCCCGTAACGAGAACGGTACGGTAGCCCGGTGAGCGAGCTCGAGCCCGCTACCGAAGCGCGGCGGATCGCGGCGGAAGCTCGCGATCGTGCCCGCTTCGAGGAGGAGGCGCTGGGGCTCGCAGACCAGGTCTACCGCGTGGCGAGGCGCCTGGTCGGCTCTCGCGAGGAGGCAGAGGATCTGGTGCAAGAGACGTACGCGAGAGCATTTCGGAGCTGGCGCTCCTTCACCCCCGGGACGAACATGCGCGCCTGGCTGCTCCGCATCCTCACCAACCTGAACGTCGATCGCGGGCGTCGCATCCAGCGCACTCCGCAGACCCAGCCGCTCGAGGAGACGGACTACTACCTCGCCAACAAGCTCGCCTCGACGGCGGGCGAGGAGGCGCTCGAGCAGGAGCAGGTCGTCGAGCGGATGTCGCAGGATTCGGTCGTGACCGCGCTCTCGGAGATATCGCCGCAGTTCAGGGAGGTCGTCGTGCTCGTCGACATCGGGGACTTCACGTACGCCGACGCCGCGCAGATCCTCGATGTGCCGATTGGTACAGTCATGTCCCGTCTGCACCGTGGAAGGCGGGCGCTCAAACAGAAGCTCGCCGAGGAGGCGCTCACATGACGCTCGAGCCCTGCGATCGCTGCGAGGAGATTCTCCAGGACTTTCTCGACCGGACGCTCTCGAACGAGGAGTGGGCGGAGGCCGAGACGCATCTCGGCGACTGCGACTACTGCAGGCGTCGCTACCGCTTCGAGGAGACCCTGCGTCGCTACGTGAAGCTGAGCGCGGTCGAGCGGATGCCTCCCGGGCTCATGGCGAAGCTCGAGGACCTTCGCGGGCTCGACGCGACCGCCTAGCTCACGTCCTCTGGTGTGTCGATGTCTCCCGGTGAGCCGAGGTCGTCGCAGGGAACCAGCCGAACCGCGAGCTCCCTGAGGCCTTCGTCGGGAACGGCGTCCCAGTCCTCGCGACCGAGCACGAGCGGGTGCCCGCGGGCGCCCGCGTAGGACGCCGCGACGACGCCTTCCCGTTCTCGCCACGCGTCGAGCACACGCTCGACCGCGGCGGGCGAGAGATCGGGCCCGTCCGCGAGGACGACCACGGCTGCTTCAACCTCGTCCGCGAGCACCGCGAGCCCGCAGCGAAGCGACGCTCCCGGCCCGCGCGCCCATTCCGTCACATGCGGACGCGGCGGGCGGGAACGCCTTGCAACAACTTGTTACTTGGCAGCTCGAGCTCGTACGCGCCTTGTACGACGACGATCTCGTCGACCGGAGCTTCGTTCAGGCGTTCGAGCACTTGGGGGAGGAACAGCCACTGCTTGGGAGAGCCGAAGCGCGTCGCCTCGCCGGCGGCGAGGACGACCGCGGCGATCGTCATCCATCTAGCTCTCGGTGACGGTGACGCTGGAGATCACGACCGGCTCGGTGGGCTTCTGATCGGGGCCGCCGAGTGCGCCGATGCGCTCGACCGTGTCGAGACCTTCCGTCACCTCGCCGACGATCGCGTAGTCGGGTGGCAGGCCGACGTCGTCGCCGGTGACGACGAAGAATTGTGACCCTGACGTACCGGGCGCCTCCACCTCGGTCTTCGCCATCGCGACGACTCCTTTCACGTACTTGGAGCCGGCCGGCGGCGCGTCGACCGTCTTGTAGCCGGGACCACCTGCGCCTGTCTGCGTGGGGTCCCCGCCCTGGATGACGAAGTCGGGCACGATGCGGTGAAAGATCGTGTCGTCGTAGAAGCCCGTCGCGGGCGAGCGCGACGAGCGAAGCGCCGTGTTCGGTGCGAGCTCGGTGTCGAGCTCGACGGTGAACGAGCCGTGGCTCGTCTCGAAGACGAGGCTGTAGCTCGTTCCTGCGGCGAGGGGATCCTTCGGAGCAGTGAGCGGTTCTCAGGCTCGCGTGGCGCGGGCGCCGAGGTTCGTCGTCTCCGCCGCACCCGGCTCCCAGGGTGAGGAGCGCTATCGCAAAGACTGCTCGGCGCATCGCGTGCGATCCTATCCATCGTGGTCGTCACGAGATGCGAGTGGGCGTCGGGAGGATCCGAGCTCATGCTCGCCTACCACGACGAGGAGTGGGGCGTGCCGTCCATGACGATCGCCACCTCTTCGAGCTGCTCACGCTCGAGGGCGCACAGGCCGGGCTCTCGTGGAACACCATCCTGAACAAGCGCGACGGGTACCGCGAGGCATTCGCGGGCTTCTACCCCGACGCCGTCGCGCGCTTCGGTCCAAGAGAGGTCGAGCGACTCGTCGCAGATCCGGGGATCGTCCGAAACCGGCTCAAGATCGAATCGACCGTCTCGAACGCTGCCCGCGTGCTCGAGGTGCAGGAGGAGCTCGGGAGCTTCGATGCCTATCTCTGGCGGTTCGTCGACGGCGAGCCGATCATCGGTCGTTGGCGCGACCTGACCGGGCTTCCCGCGGAGACGGACGACTCGCGCGCCCTCTCCCAGGATCTCAAACGGCGCGGCTTCCGCTTCGTCGGTCCGACGATCTGCTACGCGTTCATGCAGGCGGTCGGGTTGGTGAACGACCACACCGTCGACTGCTTCCGGTTCCGAGAGCTCGCACGATGACCGCGCCGATCCGGTACGCGCGGAGCGGAGACGTCAACGTCGCCTACCAGGTGACCGGTGACGGCCCCTTCGATCTCGTGCTCGTGCCGGGCTTCTTCTCGCATCTCGAAATCGACTGGGAGTACCCCGGAATGGCGCACATGTTGGATCGTCTGGGCTCCTTCGCCCGGCTCATCCGATTCGACAAGCGTGGCACCGGCCTCTCCGACCGGACCGTCGGCCTCCCAGACTTCGAGACGCGGATGGACGATGTGCGCGCAGTCATGGATGCCGCCGAGAGCACGCGGGCCGCACTCTTCGGCTACTCCGAAGGCGGGCCGATGTGCGTCCTCTTCGCGGCGACGTACCCCGACCGGACTCGTGCGCTCGCGCTGTACGGGACGTACGCGAAGCGCCGCGACCCGGATGATGACTACCCGTGGGCGCCGACCGCCGAAGCGCGGCTCGCCTACGCGCAAGAGCTCGAGGAAACGTGGGGCGAGAACGTCGACATCACGAAGATGTCGCCGAACGCGGACGAGGCGATGCGCCTGTGGTACCAAAGGCGAGGACGGGCCTCCCTCAGCCCGGCCGCGGCGCGCGATCTGATCCTCATGAACTCGAAGGCCGACGTACGCGACGTGCTTTCGACGGTTCAGTGCCCAACACTGGTGATTCACCGCAGCGGCGATCGCGACTCGCGACCCGAGGAAGGTCGCTACATCGCGTCGAGGATCCCCGGAGGGCGGTTCGTGGAGCTGAGCGGGGACGATCACATGCCGGCCCTCGGGGCAGACGACATCGTCGACGAGATCGAGGAGTTCCTCACTGGAGTGCGTCCGGCGCCCGCGTCGGATCGCATCCTCGCGACGATTCTCTTCACGGACCTCGTCGGGTCGACCGAACGGGTGGAGTCTCTGGGCGACGCTGCGTGGGCCTCACTTCTCGGTTCGCACCACGAGGCGGTTCGTCGGCAGCTCGTCCGCTTCTCCGGCGAGGAGGTCGACACTGCCGGCGACGGCTTCCTCGCGGTCTTCGACGGTCCTGCTCGAGCCATTCGCTGCGCTCTCGAGATTTGCGAGGCGCTCCGTGTCCTCGGGCTCGAAGTGCGAGCCGGAGTGCATACCGGTGAAGTCGAGCGCCCCGCCGGTGGTTAGCCTCGCGGTATCGCTGTTCACGTCGGAGCTCGGATCATGTCGTTCGCCGAAGCGGGCGTCGTGCTCGTGAGCTCGACGACTCGCGACCTTGTCGCCGGGTCCGGCCTCGAGTTCGAGGACCGGGGCGAGCACGAGCTAAAGGGTGTCGACGGCCCGCGCAGATTGTTCGCCGTTCGCTCGTGAGGGCAGGCGAAGTCAGCGTACGAGGGAGAAGCGAACCAGGCGCTTCAGCACGTCGGCGACCTCGAGCCTGACGTCGATGCGCTCGCCCAGCGGCAGGTCGTCGCCCTCGCAGCGGGCCGTGACCGCCGGCTCCTTCAGCTGCACGGTGCCCCCGCCGTCGTGCTCGTCCACATCCACCACCACCGCCTGGAAGGTCTCACCGACGTTGGGCTCGAGCACCGCGGCCTCGACGGCCGAGACGATTCCCGACTCGTATTGCTGGGCGCGCTTGTTCGATGCTCCCATCGTCTCGGGCAACCCGGGCAGCGCCGAGCGCGCCCAGTCCGGTATGTCCGTGCCCTCCGAGATCGCGACGCACACCTCCCCGACGTAACGGTCGACCAGGCGGCGCAGCGGGGCCGTCGTATGCGCGTACGTGGAGGCGACTCCCGCGTGAACGGCCTCGTCCGGCGGCTTTCCGTCGAAGGCGAGATACCCCGAACCGCGGAGGAGAACGGTCGACTCGGAGACGAACGCGGCGTGCATTGCCACCCGTGGATCGAGATGACGGACGAGGTCGGCATACGTCATGTCGTCGGGCCAGGGGATCTCGAGCGCCTGCGCGGTGCGGTGGAGGCGAGCGACCGCGCCACGGTCGGCCTGCGGCAGAGTGCGGAGCACGCCGACGCCCGCGTCCAGCATGAGCTGGGCCGCGCCCATCCCCGTCATCAGCGAGATCTGGGCGTTCCAGCCCTCGACCGGAAGCGGCGCCCGAAAGCGGAGCGAGTAGCCGCTCGAGTCCTTGACCACCTCCTGCTCGGGGATCGGCAGGGTGATGCCGCCACGGCGGGCTTCGCGCTCCTGGCGCAGAAGGCCGACCTCGCGGAGCAGCTGCAGCGACTCCTGCGCCGTGCCGTCGTCGAGCGAGCGCTGGACGTTCGCGTAATCGAGCTTCTCGCGGCTGCGCACGAGCGCGCGGCCGACGGCGACCTCGATGCCTTCGCCGGTTTCGTCCACCTCCAGGTCCCAGACGAGCGCAGGGCGGGTCTCGTCCGGGAGCAAGCTGCCGGCGCCCTCGGATATCTGCGGTGGATAGAGACGGGCCTTGTGGTCCGGCGCGTACAGGGTCTGACCTCGTTCGTGGGCCTCCCTGTCCATCGGCCCGCCTGGGGTGACGAACGCCCCGACGTCCGCGATCGCATAGCGCACGCGATAGCCGTTCCCACGGCGCTCGAGGTGGAGTGCCTGGTCGAGGTCCATCGACTCCGGAGGGTCGATGGTGACGAACGGGATGTCGGTGAGATCCGCCTCGGGAAGCCGCGGAGCAGTGATGGACGCTTCGGCGTCGGCTACGACCGCGGCCGGAAAGGCCATCGGCACGCCGAGACTCTTGCGCAACTCTGCGAACGCGGCGGCGATCTCGGCGTCGGCGGGCGCAGCGAGGCGGACACGACGCCGGGGCATCGAGGAAGCCTATGCGGGGGTCGTCACTGCGATCAGATCGGCGAGGTTCACGAGCTGGATCGCGGCTCGCATCGCGAGGACGCGATCGTCGTCTTCGCCGAGCTCGGGTGCTTCCCGCCAGAGCTCGCCAGCGGTCGCGAGGAGCTCCTGGATCTGCTCGGACTCCGTGCCATGCCCGTCGCGCTCCCGCGAGGCGTTCGCCGCGAGCCCGAGTGCCCCGATCGCGTCGCGCTGGCGCAGCCACAGCATCGGCACCGCCATGGAGATGTACTGGTGGATGCGGGCGAAGGTCAGCGGCTGGACGAGTGACGCCGCTCCACGGGGCTCGGTGAGGGTCGGCGGCGGCTCGCCCGCGACCATGGCGCGCGCAGTTCCACCGAGCATCGCCCGCAGCAGCACGTCGTCGAAGCCTGCGAGACGGGCCGAGCGGATCGAGACGAGCAACGAGTTCGGCTGTCGCCCGTACGGATAGTCGGATGCGTAGACGATCTGCTCCGGGGGCACCTGCCGGAAGAGATCGAGGAGGTCGAGGGCGCTCCAGACCGAGGTGTCGAAGTACACGCCGGGGATTCCGCCCAGGCGACCGGCGAGCGCCGCCATGTCCGCGATGCCCGCGTGCGCGATGATCAGCCGGACACCCTCGTTGCGGCGGACGAGCATCTCCAGGTTCTCCGCGATCGGCGGCAGGCCACGGCCTCCGTGGATGAGGATCGGCACGCCTCGCTCGACCGCGAGCGCGAACACCGGGCCGAGACGCTCGTCGTCGAGTGCGAACGCTTGAGCTCGTGGGTGGAGCTTGATTCCGCGGGCTCCGAGATCGAGCGCGCGCCGCGCTTCCTCGATCGGGCTGGCGGTCATGTCGAGACGTACGAACGGAATGAGCCGGCCCGCCGAGCGCTCGGCGTGAGCGAGCGTGCGGTCGTTCGGGATGCAGAAGCCGGGCTCGCGGTCTCGCTCGTCGAGGCAGAACACGAACGCGCCGCTGAACCCGAAGCGGTCGAGGACCGTCGAGAGCTCCTCGTAGCGACCACGCATGCCGTCGATGTCGTCTCCGAGATGGGTGTGGGCGTCGAAGAGGTACGCGTTCGCGGGGAGCTCGGAATGGAGCTCCGCCTCGTAGGTCTCGACGATCGCCCGCGCGCGCTGGAGCGAGGTCACGCCTGCGCCTCTTCCAACGCAGCCCAGACGCGCGGTGCCGTCATGGGCAGCTCTCGGAGCCTGATGCCGACCGCTGCGGCGACCGCGTTTGCGATCGCGGGCGCGGCGGCGATCACCGGCGCCTCGCCGATGCCCTTGGCGCCGAAGGGACCGTCCGGCGCGGGCACCTCGACTATCAGCGTGTCGATGTTCGGAACGCGGTCCGCAAGGGGGATGGCGTAGTCGAGGAACGAGCTCGTGAGGAGCTGCCCGCTCTCGTCGTGCACGAGCTCCTCGAAGAGCGCCCAGCCGATGCCCTGGGTGGCGCCGCCGCGCATCTGGCCCTCGACGAGAGCGGGATTCAGCGCGCGACCGACGTCCTGGGCGATGACGTGGGCGAGGAGCGTGACCTCGCCGGTCTCCCTGTCGACTCGGACATGCGAGAGGTGAGCTGCGACCGACGGCGCGCCGCGCGTCTGCGCCGAGCCGCCGTGCCCTTCGATCGGCTCGTAGCGGCCGCCGAACCGGAGTGCCTTGGCGGAGATCTCCGCGACGGTGATCGAGTGGTCGGGCGAGCCAACCGCGCGGACCACTCCGTCGACCACCTCGAGGTCTGCCGGAGCGATCTCGAGCTCCTCCGAGGCGGCCTCGAGCAGCTTCTCGCGCGCAGCCTCCGCCGCCTTCAGCACGGCCGCGCCGACGGTGTAGGTGACCTTGGAGCCGCCACTTGCGCCGGAGTACGGACCGGTGGCCGTGTCGGCTGCGACGACGCGCACCTGGTCGGGCGGCAGGCCGAAGGTCTCAGCCGCGATCGCGGCGAAGCCCGTATTCACGCCGCTCATGTCCACCGCGGACGTGACGATGGTCATCGTTCCGTCCTGGTTCACGCGACAGACCGCGGCGGCGGGCTCGGTTCCGCCCGGCCAGTAGCCGGCGGCGAACCCGATCCCCTCATCGTCCGGAAGCGAGGCCCGGGATTGCCAGAGCGGGTGCTCGCGGATTCGCTCGAGCACCTCGACCGCGCCCATGCGCGGGAATGGGTTTCCGCTCACGTCCACATCGGCCTCGACCACCGCATTTCGCAGGCGGAGCTCGAGGGGGTCGACCTCGAGCGCGACAGCGAGCTCGTCCAGAAGCGTCTCGAGCGCGAAGGCGGCAGTCGGGGCGCCGGGGCCGCGATAGGCGCCGAACGTGAACCGGTTCGTCTGGACGCCGTACCCGCGGAGGTCGTGTGCCTCCCAGCGATACGGCCCGGCGACGAGCAGTGACGTGATGCCCTCGACACCCCAGCCCGCGTTGGAGCCGCGATCGACGATCATCCGCGCGGTGATCCCGGTCAGCGTGCCGTCCTTGCGCGCGCCCACCTGAAGATGAGTCACCTGCGCGGAGGCGGGGTTGGTCGCCTGAAAGTCGTCGGATCTCGTGAAGACGACACGCACCGGGCGACCCACTGCGAGCGTCGCGCCGGCCGCCAACGGCTCCACCAAGGCGAACTTGCCTCCGAAGGCGCCGCCGAGAGGCTCCGCGACAACGCGGATCCGCTCGAGCGGCAGGCCGAAGGCGCGGGCCAGCTCCCGCTGCGTCACGAACGTGCCCTGGGTACTGGTCGAGACCACGAGATTCCCGTTGGGCTCGAGCCACGCCGTGGCGACCTGGGGCTCGATGTAGGCCTGGTAGACCCAGGGCGTTCGGAACGTTCCCGACACCACGGCAGCGCTCGTCTCCAGGAGGGCGGTTGCATCTCCGGCGCTCCGATGGACGGTGTCGAGGACGTTGCCGGAGAACTGCTCCTCCTCGCCGTCCTCCTGACCCTTGTCCACGCCGGCGTGGATCGACTCCAGATCTCCTCCGCCCGCCTCCTCGTCGACCACTCGGGCGAGCGCGCGGCCCGGCAGCATGGCATCCTCGACGTCGACGACGGCGGGGAGCGGCTCGTACTCCACGACGACGGCTTCGGCGGCGTCCTCGGCGGCCGCCGCGCTCTCGGCCACGACCAGTGCGACCGGCTGTCCGGCGAAGACGACCTCAGTTCGTGCGAGCGGCTCTGTCGTCCGGTCCGAGCCTGTGCCGGCGATCGGGAGGTCGTCGGCGGTGAGGACGGCGACGACTCCCGGCATGGCGAGCGCCGCGTCGCGCTCGATCCGCCGGATCAGCGCATGCGCCTCCGACGAGAGAACGAGCCGGGCGTGGAGGAGACCATGGACATGCCCATCGGCGGCGAAGCGGGTTGCGCCGGTCACCTTGTCGGGCGCGTCGATTCGGGCACGCGAGACGCCGACGACGCTCTCGGTCACGTTGCTCCCTTCGCGCGTGCCTTTGCGCAACCAACCGCGCGCCGGACGACGACGCCCGCGAGCTGACGCCGGTACTCGGCCGGCGCGAACCGGTCGCCGTAGATCTCCGCCTCCGCAAGTGCGTCGAACGGATCGACGTCGGCCGCAAGCAGGAACGGGTGTGCGCCGACACCCGTGACCGCCACGCTCTGCGAACCGTCCGGGGCAACGGACGCGGCGGCGCCCGCGAGCGCGAATCCCGAGGCGGGATGCTCGACCTTCGCATATGCGGAGCCGGAACCTCGGACGAGCGAGAACACGATCTCGGTGATCAGCTCTCCCGGACCAAGCGCAGTCGTGAACGGGCCGAGGAAGAACTCCTCTGCCGGGATCCTTCGCTCGGCACCAGCGCCGCGCACGACGAGGTGCGCGCCGAGCGCGAGAACCACCGCCGGCATGTCGGACGCGGGGTCGGCGTGCGCGAGGCTTCCACCGAGCGTTCCCCGGTTGCGGACCTGCAGGTCGCCGATCTCGGCGGCGCACTCGGCGATCGCGGCGAACGGAGCCCGTTCGAGCTCGGCAGCACTCTCGAGCGTCTCCCAGGTCGTGAGGGCGCCGAGCCGCAGCTCGTCCTCGTCCAGCTGCACACCGCCGAGGTCGAGCCGGCCGATGTCGACGAGGACGCTCGGCCGCACGATTCGTAGCTTCATCACCGGGAGCAGCGACTGACCGCCTGCGAGCGCCTTGGCGTCCGGGGCGCCGAGCGCCTCGAGCGCCTCGTCGAGCGACGACGGTCGGACGTGCTCGAACGAGGCGGGGATCAAGCTGCTTCCCCTTCCCGGAGCGTCGCAGCCGCCACACGCACCGAGTCCACGATCGGCTGGTACCCCGTGCAGCGGCAGAAGTTGCCTCTGAGCGCACGGCGGATCATCGCGTCGTCGGGGTCGGGCTGTCGCGACAAAAGATCGGCTGCGGTGAGAATCATCCCGGGAGTGCAGAACCCGCACTGGAGCCCGTGCTGCTCGACGAACGCTCGCTGGAGCGGATGCTGCGCGCCGTCGGGGGCGAAGCCCTCGATCGTCGTCACCTCGAGGCCCTCCGCCTGGACTGCGAGCATCGTGCAGCTCTTGACCGCTCGTCCGTCGACGAGAACGGTGCACGCGCCGCACTGGCTGGTGTCGCAGCCGATATGCGTGCCCGTGAGCCCCAGACCGTCCCGAAGCGCATGGACGAGCAGCGTTCGCGGCTCGACCTCGAGCGGTCGCGACTCGCCGTTGACGACGAGCCCGACCGGCCTCGAGCTAGGCACCTGTCGTCAGCGCCGAGAGCTTGTCGCGGAGGTACGCGAGGTACGGCTCCGGGTCGATCGTGGGTGACCCGGTGAGCCGCCCGATGGCCTCCTTCGGCGTGAACTTGCGCCCGAGCGAGTACAGGTTCTCGCCGAGCCACTCGGCCAGCCCTTCGAGCTCGCCTGCGGCCATCTGCGCGTCGATGTCGGGAATCGCCTCTTGCGCGACCGACCAGATCTGGAGCGAGATCACGTTGCCGAGCGCGTAGGTCGGGAAGTAGCCGATGCCACCGCTCGACCAGTGGACGTCCTGGAGCGCCCCGCGTGCGTCGTCGGGGACGTCGACACCGAGCAGGTCCCGCATCCCGGTGTTCCACGCCTCAGGAACGTCCTTCGGGGCGAGCGTCTCTTCGATCAGCCGGCGTTCGAGATCGAAGCGAAGGATGATGTGCAGGCTGTACGTCGTCTCGTCGGCCTCGACGCGGATCAACCCGGGTTCGGCGCGGTTGATCGCGGCCATGAAGACGTCGAAGTCGGTGCTGCCGAGCTGCTCCGGGAAGGTCTCTTGCAGCGGCTCGTACCAGTACGACCAGAACGGGTGGCTGCGCGCGACGAGGTTCTCCCAGGTCCGGCTCTGTGACTCGTTCAAGCCGAGAGATGGGGCACTTGCGAGCGGCGTCCGTTCGAGCGCTGGTGCGATGCCGTGCGCGTAGAGTCCGTGCCCCGCTTCGTGCATCGTCGACCAGAACGAATTGAGCCCCGTCGGCTTGTACCTCGTCGTGAGCCGCACGTCGCGGTTCGAGAACGACGTGCAGAAGGGGTGTACCGTCGGATCGAGGCGCCACGAGCCGTTCTCGAAGCCGACGGTCGCGAGCACGCGCTCTGCGAACGCGCGCTGCAGCTCGGGCGCGTAGGGAACGTCGAGGAACGACGCGTCGACCTGCGGCGCGGCGCGCGCCAACTCGGTAAGCACAGGCCGGATGGTGTCGAAGACCTGCGCGACCTCCGTCGAGGACATCAGCGGTTCGAAGTCGTCGAGCAGCGGAGTGTAGGGCGAGTCGTCCCACTCGAAGCACTCGGCGTACCGCTTTTTCAAGTCGAGGTTCCGCTCGAGCGTGGGGAGGAAGGCGGCGAAGTCGTTGTTCGCACGGGCGTCGACCCAAACCTGGTGTCCTTGCGCACCGGCCAGGAGCATCTCACTGCGGAGCTCAATGGGGACGCGCCTCGCCTTCTCCCAGTCGCGACGCGTAACGCGAATCAGGCTCGCCTCGTCCGAGTCGTACGCGAGTGACTCCTCGTGGGAGCTGAGCCTCTCCAGCAGCGTTCCGACCTGGCCGTCTACGAACTTCTCATGGGCGATGCGACCGAGCGTCGCGACCGCCTCGGCACGTGCATGGCCGCCGAGTACCGGCATGTTCACGCGCTGATCCCAGGCCGCAAGGAAGAGCATTCTTCCGAGATCCGAGATCTCTGCGAGTCGCTCGCGGAGCGCTCGAAGGTCGGCTTCCACGATGTCTGACTCTATCTGGGCGGGGTAGGATCGGCGACCGTGAACCTACTGATCGTCGGCGACACCTTCCGGACCCCGGAGCTTCGGCATGAGGTACCGCTGGCCATCCCGGATCCCTTCGTCTATGCGGAGCTGGACGACCGGCGACTCGTCGCGATCAGCTCGATGGAGGCGACCAGAGTCGAGGCGCTCGGCACGAGCCTCGAGGTGCACCCGACCGAGGAGTTCGGCGCGGACGAGATCCGCCGCAGTGGCGTCGACGTTCACACCGCGCGCATCCAACAGGCGGTTCGCATCGCGCAGGGGCTCGGGATCGACGCTGCGTCGGTACCGCGGGACTTTCCGCTCGGGATCGCGGACGCGTTGCGGGGAGCGGGCGTCGACTTGACCGTCGACCAGAAGCTGTTCGACGACCGCCGGCGACGAAAGAGCGAGCACGAGCTGGCGGGGATCCGGCGCGCGCAGAAGGCCGCTGAGGCCGGAGTCGCAGTCGCCCGCAGGCTTCTCGAGCGTGCCGAGCGCGCGAACGGCGGTCTCCAAGTCGACGGCGAGAAGCTCACGTGCGAGCTTCTCAAGGAGCGGATCCAGACCGCATTTCTCGCCCACGGGGCGCTCGCCGAGGAGATGGTCGTCTCGCACGGACCGCAGACCGCCGTGGGCCATGACATGGGCTCCGGTCCGATCGCCGCCGACGACATCGTCCTGCTCGACCTGTTCCCGATCGACCTCGAGTCAGCCTGCTACGCGGACCTGACACGCACGTTCGTCGTCGGCGATGCGACCCACGAGATTCCGGAGTGGCACGGTCTCTGCCGGGAGGCGCTCGAGCTCGCGGTGGCCGAGATCCGGCCAGGAGTCAACGGCAGAGCGGTACATCGTCTCGTGTCGGAGTTCTTTGCGGAGCGAGGCTTCGCGACCCAGCTCACGAAGGCCGAGGGCGAGATCCTGCAAGACGGCTTCTACCACGGGCTCGGGCACGGCGTCGGGCTCGAGGTGCACGAGTCGCCCGGCCTCGGGATGCTCGGCGAGGAGCTTGTCTCCGGCGACGTGATCGCCATCGAGCCGGGTCTCTACCGTCATGAATTCGGCGGGGTACGCGTCGAGGACCTCCTGCTCGTGACCGACGACGGCTACGAGCGCCTGACCGACTGTCCCTACGACCTCGAGGTCACGACGTGACGGATCACGCGATCAGGACGCTGCTGGCCGAGGAGCGCCGTTATCCACCTCCCGAGGAGTTCGCCCAGCAGGCGAACGCGAAGGCCGACATCTACGACGTCCCCTTCGAGGAGTTCTGGGAGCGGGAAGGGCGCGAGCGGGTGACGTGGTTCGAGCCCTTTTCGTCCCTGCTCGAATGGGAGCTTCCGTACGCGAAGTGGTACCTCGGCGGGAAGATCAACGTCGCCTACAACTGCCTCGATCGCCACGTCGAGGCCGGGCGTGGGTCGAAGGTCGCCTACTACTTCGAAGGGGAGCCCGTCGATGAGCGGGCGCAGATTACGTACGCCCAGCTGCTCGAGGAGGTCGTCAAGGCCGCGAACGGGCTGAAGGCGCTGGGTGTCGGCAAGGGCACTCCGGTCGGCATCTACATGGGCATGGGCCCGGGCCTCCCGGTGGCGATGCTCGCGTGCGCACGGCTCGGGGCGCCGCACAACGTGGTCTTCGGAGGCTTCTCGGCCGAGGCGCTCGCCGACCGGCTGAACGACATGCGCTGCGAGATCCTCCTGACCCAGGACGAGGGCTGGCGCCGCGGACAGCCGGTGCCGCTCAAGAAGAACGCGGACGAGGCGCTCGAGTCGTGTCCGGGGATCAGGAAGGTCGTCGTCGGTCAGCGCACGCGGGGGGAGGTGCCGATGACGGAAGGACGCGACCTCAGCTGGTCGGAGCTCGTCGAGGGGCAGCCCTCGGACGCCGACTCGTGTCCCTGCGAGCCGATGGACTCGGAAGACCTTCTCTATCTCCTGTACACGAGCGGGACCACGGCGAAGCCGAAGGGGATCGCCCACACGACCGCCGGGTATCTGGTCGGCGCGGCGACCACTCACCGTTACGTCTTCGACCTGAAGCCGGACTCGGACGTCTTCTGGTGCGCTGCGGACATCGGCTGGGTCACGGGCCACAGCTACATCGTCTACGGGCCCCTGTGCAACGGGACGACGAGTGTTCTCTATGAAGGTACGCCCGACTTCCCCGACAAGGATCGATGGTGGGACATCGTCGAGCGCTACGGCGTGACGATCCTGTACACGGCGCCGACGGCGATCCGGGCACACATGAAGTGGGGGCCGGAGCACGCAGCGCGGCACGATCTCTCGTCGCTGCGGTTGCTCGGGACGGTCGGTGAACCGATCAACCCGGAGGCGTGGATCTGGTATCGGGAGCACATCGGCGCAGATCGCCTGCCGGTGGTCGACACCTGGTGGCAGACCGAGACCGGAATGATCATGCTCACGCCCCTTCCGGGGGTTACGACGATCAAGCCGGGCGCTGCGACGAAGCCGTTCCCCGGAGTCGAGGCGGCGGTCGTCGACGACCAGGGGCAGGAGGTCGGTCCGGGCGGAGGTGGGTATCTGGTATTGAAGCGGCCATGGCCGGCGATGACGCGCGGCATCTTCGGCGACGACGAGCGTTTCCGCGCCACCTACTGGGAGCGCTTCCCCGGGATGTACTTCGCCGGCGACGGCGCTCGGATCGACGAGGACGGCGACTTCTGGCTGCTCGGGCGGGTCGACGACGTCATGAACGTCTCCGGCCACCGCATCTCCACGATCGAGGTCGAGTCGGCGCTCGTCGACCATCCGAGCGTGGCGGAGGCGGCCGTTTGCGGCCGCGTGGATTCGCTCACGGGGCAGGCGATCGTCGCGTTCGTGACGCTCAAGGGCAGCGAGGCGGCGTCCGTGGAGATGCTCGACGTGCTGCGCAATCACGTCGCCCAGAAGATCGGGCCGATCGCCAAGCCCGCGAACATCGTCTTCACGCCGGAGCTACCGAAGACCCGCTCGGGGAAGATCATGCGCCGGTTGCTGCGCGACGTCGCCGAGGAGCGGCCGCTCGGAGACACGACCACGCTCGCGGATCCCACGGTTGTCGCCGAGATCGCCGAACGCGCGGTCGCTCGGCCGTCAGAGGAATAGCTACCCGCGCGTCGCGCGCTCGAAGGCAGCGATGGCGCGGGTGACGTCGTCATCGTTCGTGCGCCAGTTCGAGACCGAGATCCGAATCCCGAAGCGGCCGTCCCAGATCGTCCCGCTCATCCACGCCTCGCCGCTTCGTTGCACGGCTTCGAGGACAGCACGGGTCGTCTCGTCGTCGGCGAAGCGCAGGAGCACCTGGTTCAGGACTACCTCGTTCAGGATCTCGCAACCCGGCAGCCGCCCGAGCTCGTCCGCGAAGCGTCGCGCGTGCCGGCAGCAACGCTCGACGAGCTCGGCGACGCCTGACGTGCCGAGGGAGCGGAGCGCCGCGTACACCGTGAGTCCGCGTGCTCGGCGTGAGAACTCGGGCGTCCAGTCCATCTGATCCCGCGCTGCGCTCGGGTCTGCGACGAGGTACTCGGCGGTCATCGCCAGCGCCGCGCGATGGGCTTCGGGATGAGCGACGAACGCGAGCCCGCAGTCGTACGGGACATTGAGCCACTTGTGCGCGTCGGTCGCCCATGAGTCGGCCTCGCCCACTCCGTCGACGAGATGGCGGAGCTCGGGCGACGCCGCGGCCCAGA
Organism: uncultured Actinomycetes bacterium; assembly: GCA_963840705.1. Classification (GTDB taxonomy): domain Bacteria; phylum Actinomycetota; class Thermoleophilia; order Gaiellales; family Gaiellaceae; genus GMQP-bins7. The sequence goes on from CAWIZT010000008.1 coordinate 315,852, forward strand.
GCCCGAAGGCGCCGTCGACGTGGAGCCAGGCTCCGGCCGCCTTCGCGAGTGCCGCGATCTCGGGCAGCGCATCGACGGCGCCCGTGTTCACCTCGCCCACCTGCGCGCACACGATCGCCGCTCCGTCGGGGTCTGCGAGCGCCACCGACAGGGCTTCCGGGCGCATCCGACCTTGCTCGTCGACGTCCACAGCCACCGTCGACTCGGTACCGAGCCCGAGCAGACGCAGTGCGCGATCGACGGTCACATGGCGCTTGCCGCCGAGGAAGACGCGGACACGCGGCGCGCCGCTCAGGCCGTTCCGCTCGACATCCCAGCCTGCACGCTCGAGCACCGCGTGCCGAGCGGCTGCGAGGCACGTGACATGTGCCATCTGACAACCTGTCACGAAGGCGAACGAGGTCGCCGGAGGGAGCCCGAAAAGCTCCTTGAGCCACTTACCGGCCACCTCCTCGATAACAGCTGCGGCGGGTCCGCAGACGACGAGGCCCGCGTTCTGGTCCCATGCGCTTGTCAGCCAGTCGGCTGCCAGCGCGGCCGGAAGCGAGCCGCCGATGACGAAGCCGAAGTAGCGTCCACTCGGTATGGTGACCACGCCTGCGTCGGCCGTCGCAGCCAGCTCCTCGACGACCGTCAGCGGGTCGACGGGCTCGCTCGACAGAGTGCCGCCCAGCGCCTGGCGCAGCTCGTCGACAGAGGCTGCAGGCCAGACCGGTCGCTCGTCGAGGGATTCGAGAAACTCGCCCGCGATCTCCGCGGTACGCCGTAGCAGCTCTCGCTCGCTCATCCGGTCGAGTGTATGTCCACTGCAAAAGGCCGTACTACCCTGCGCGTCATGGGCCTTTCGCGCGTCGTCGAGACGGAGATCTACGCCGAGCACATGCAGTTCTACGTCGTCGACCCCGAGGCGGAGTTCCGAGCCGACCGCGTCTGGGACGGCGCAGGCCTCGAGCGGCACCTCGGAGTCTCCCCAGGCATCGTCGCCGTCGGTACGGTCGGATACTGCTCGCTCCCGGTGCACATCGAGCTCTGGGAGAGCGAGCCCGCCCGCCGACCTCGAAGGCTGGGATCACGTCGTCGAGGCGAGCCTCGGAGCGGGATCTGGACGCGTGAGTCTCGAAGCGGTCGGTGGGCCTGGCGACCTGGAGCCCTTGGACATCCCCGCCGGGTCGTATCGTGTGCGCTCGTCCGCGGCCGGGCTCGACAGCGCGACTGAGATGGACGGTGGCGACCGCTATCGCGTCCAGTTGGGGCCTGCGCGCTCCGCCGAGCGAGGTGCTCCGCTGGTGGCCGGCTTGGGATCCGGCCGGGGTACGTTCGCGACCCACGACCAAAGGCGGCGGGCGAGTGCTCCTCGGCGCGGAGGCCCACGATGCACAGGCGCGGATGCGCTGGCTTGGCTCGCGCGGTGTCGCCCACCTCTTCGAGGACATGGAGGGTGGCCTCTGGGAGCACTCGAACCTCCCGGGCGCGGGAGGAACGCCGCAGCTCGAGGAGCTCGACGAGGAGGAAGCCGAACGCCGCTACGGCCCGCGGGCCCAGTGGGGCCTGCCGCCGCTCGCGATGCAGAGCGTGGGTCAGATGCTGAAGAACATCGTGCAAACGCTGCGGTACTCGCGCGGCTGGAGACCCGAGCCCGAACCCACCGAGCCGGTCGTGGCGGACGGCAAGCGGATGCTCGAGGGGAACACCGCGATCAACCGTCTGTCCGCACTGGAGTGGCTGGGCTCGGACGGTGGCGACAGCCTGCACCGAGACAGCGACGGCACGCTCTGGGAGTGGCGTAACGAGGACAGCGCCCACGGCGCGCCCAAGCTGACCGAGCTCACCGCTCTGGAGGTGGAGTCGAAATACGGCGCGGCCTAGGCCGCGATCAGCTTCTCGAAGCGCTCGGGATCGTCGAACGGTCCTACCACCGCCAGAAAGAGGCGCGTCCCCTCGAGCAGATCGCGGGCGACACGCTGGACGTCCTCGGCGGTAACGGCGTCGATCTGCCGCAAGAGCTCCTCCGGCTCCTCGATCTCACCCTCGAGAACCTCCCGCCGGAGGCCGTACTGGATCGTGCCCTGGGGGCTCTCGAGCCGGAGCACGAACCTGCCCTTCGAGTACCCGCGCGCCTTCTCGAGCTCCTCGGCGGGTACGGGCTCTGCCGCGATCCCTTCGAGCTCGCCGAGGATCGTGGTGATCGCCTCGTCGACGCGGTCGACGTCGACTCCAGCACCCGAGTAGAGCGTGCCCGCGTCCGTGTACGAGCTGCTGCCGGCGTGCACGTAGTACGCGAGCCCTCGCTTCTCGCGCACCTCGGTGAACAGCCGCGAGGACATTCCACCGCCGAGGACGACGGTGAGGAGCTGGAGCGCATACCGATCGGGGTGCCCGATCGGGTAGCCGCGCACGCCGAGGATGAGATGGGCTTGCTCCGACTGCTTCGTGTGGAGGAGGACGGGAGAGCCATCGGACGGGAGCTCGGCCGGGGCCGCCGTCGCGGTGTCCTGCGTCTCGATACCTCCGAGCAACTCCTCGAGACGCTCGATGAGGCCGGCCCCGATTCGACCTCCGACTCCGACGACGATCCGCTCGGGCTTGTACCAGGCGTCGAGGTAGGAGATGAACGTCTCGCGCGTTGCCGCCTCGATGGTCTCCTTCGAGCCGAGGATGTCCCACCCGAGCGGCTGGTCGGCGTAGAGCAGCCGGTCGTAGACACTGCCGATGTAGCGCTGGGGGTTGTCGAGGTAGACGTTCATCTCCTCGAGGATCACGCCCTTCTCCTTCTCGATCTCGGTGGGATCGAAGCGCGAGTGCAGAAGCATGTCGCCGAGCACGTCGAACGCGATGTCGCGAGTGTCGGAGGCGCACTTGACGTAGTACCCCGTGAGCTCCTTGCCGGTGAACGCGTTGAACTCGCCGCCGATCGCGTCGATCTCGGTCGCGATGGTGCGCGCTGTCGGGCGCCGTTTCGTGCCCTTGAAGAACATGTGCTCCGAGAAGTGGGCGATCCCTTTCGACTCCGCTGTCTCGTAGCGCGAGCCCGCCGCGAGCATCACGAAGCAGGAGACCGAGTTGACCTGGGGCATGGCCGCCGAGACGACGCGAATGCCGTTGCCGAGCGTTGTCCTCTCGAAGACCGGCATGGCGCTCGATGGTATAGACAGCCCTCGTGCCTGGACAGTTGACCCGTTCGGCCATCGCCCTTCAACCCGAGTGGCTTCGGCAGGTGCCCGAACGGGTGGGCTCGACGCGGTTGCCTAGCGACGCTCGCGTTCTCTTCACCGGGTGCGGGACGTCGTTCCACGCCGCCCTCGCCTGTGGGGACGCGGTCCAGGCACTCGACCTCGTCCTCGGCCACGCCCCCGAAGCCGATGTCCTCGTGGCGATCAGCCACGAGGGTGGCACCGCGTTGACGCGCGAGGCGGTCCAGGCGTTCGACGGAGAGACCTGGCTCGTGACCGGAACGAGCGAGAGCCCCCTTGCACGGCTTGTCGACCACGTCGTTGTCGCGACTCCCGAGCTCGAGAAGAGCTACTGCCACACCGCGAGCTACACGTGCGCGATCGCTGCCGGTCGCGCACTGCAAGACGAGGATGCGAGTGGGCTGGCCGAAGCAGTCGCAGGCGAGCTCGCCGCCGATCCACTCGGTGCGTCGGCACACGGCCGATTCCTCGTCGCCGGAGCCGGCGATGACGCCGCGACGACGCTCGAGGCGGTGCTCAAGCTCCGGGAGGGGGCGCACATAGCCGCCGAGGCGCACCACACGGAACAGCTCCTTCATGGGCATCTCGCTGCCGTCGACTCGACCGTGCGCTGTCTTGTGCTCGAGGGCGAGGGACGCACTGCCGAGCGCGCGCGAGATGCCGAACGCGCCCTCGGCGAGCTCGGCTGTGACGTCACGCTCCTGGCAAGCGCTCATCCGGTCGTCGACATCGTCCGCTTCCAGCGCTTGACGGTCGACCTCGCGGACGCACGCGGCGTCGATCCCGATCTGATCCGCTGGGACGAGGAGCCCTGGGACCGGGCTCGCAAGTCGTACGCCTAACGATCCTCCAGTCGATACACGAAACGCAGTGCTTGCCAGCGCTCGTCGATCGAGCACGACTTGTTGTCGACGAGCCCTTGCGCGAGCCCGATCTCCTGAACCGCCTCGAAGGTCAGGTTGCCTTCGATCTTCGCCGCCTTCTTCGGCCACGCGATCCAGAGCCCGTCCGTCGGGTCGAGCGTTGCCTTCAGGGCCTCGAAGCGACGTTCGAGATCCTCCCTGCTCGTGGTGAAGAACACCACGACGCCGGCGCCCGGCTTCGCGCCGAGCTTCTGCGAGAGCGGTGTCCTCGAGTAGTCCCTATCGGCCATGCCACCTGGCCAGGAGCTCGGCTTCGCGCTCGGCGGTGAGGCCGGCGGTGTCGGTAGTCCCGCCGAGAACGAGCAGCTTCACGCGAGCTCGGCGAGACTGGCCAGGAGCCGGTCGACTTCGTCCTCGGTGTTGTAGTGCACGACTCCCGCCCGCACTGCTCCGTCCTCGAGCCCGAGATACTCCATCGTCGCGAGGGCGTAGTAGTTGCCGTGCCAGACCGCGAGGTCGCGCTCCGCAAGGGCGATCGCCACGGACTCGGGCGACCGTCCGGGAATGTTGAAGCAGAAGGTCGGAGCCCGTCCACTCATCGTGCGCAGGCCGTACAGCTCGACGTCATCCGGCAGCCCCGCGAGGAAGCGTTCGCCCAGTGCCGTCTCGTGCGAGCGGATCGCGTCCCAGCCGAGCGAGTCGATGTAGTCCACGGCTGCGACGAAGCCTGCGAGCAGCTCGTGCGGCAAGGTTCCGAGCTCGAACCGGTGACCGACCGGCTCGCTCGAAGCCGGGCGCACCTTGTACGGTCGCCACGACTCGAGGAGCTCGCGCTTCCCGTACGCAACGCCGAGATGGGGCCCGAAGAACTTGTACGGCGAGCAGATGAGGATGTCGACGTCCCAAGCCGTGACGTCGATCGGCCCGTGCGGCGCGTAGTGGACTGCGTCGGCCCACGCGAGGGCGCCGGCCTCGTGGGCGAGCTGCACGATCCTCTGGACATCGGGCGCGGTTCCGATCGAGTTCGCTGCGACCGGGAATCCGACCACGCGCGTCCGATCGGAGAGGAGCCGCGCGAGATCGTCGTAGTCGACCTCGAGCTCCTCGGTCACTCCGGCCACGCGAACGACGATGCCGAGATCGTGAGCGAGCTCGAGCCACGGAGCGATGTTCCCGTCGTGGTCGAGGGTTGTCACGACGACCTCGTCCCCTTCCCGCAGAGTTCGCGCGAATGCCCGCGTGAGCAGAAAGTTGAGTGCCGTCATGCTCGGCCCGAACGCGACCTCTCCGGGCGAGCAGCCGAGAAACGACGCCGCACGCTCGCGCGCGTGCATGACGAGCTCGTCCGTGCGCCGGCTCGTCTCGTAGGGCGCACCGATATTGGCGTTCGATTGCCGCAGGTACTCGGCGATCGCGTCGATGACCTCGTCGGGGCACTGGGTGCCGCCTGGCCCGTCGAAGAAGGCGAGGCGTCGGTCGAGAGCGCTGAAGCGCGCGCGAACCGCACTCACGTCGAGGGTCGCCGTCCTCACACGAGGGGCTCTCCGTCGACCGTCCAGTGGTAGCGCGGCCTGGCGACGAGCGAGTTGCCGACGAAGCAGCCCTTCTCCGCCCGGGCGAGAAGCTCGTTCACCGCGTCAGGAGCGAGTCCAGGGTCGAGCGCGACCTCGAAACGAGCATCGATGCTGACGAACGCGTAGCGGCCGTCGTCGTCGCGCTTCGTGACGCGTCCGTTGGCTCGCCCGGACGCTACGACCTCGCAACCTGCTCGCTCGGCGCTGTAGTCGAGGCTCGAAAGCGTGCAGCGGACAAGTCCAGCGAGCACGAGGTGCTCCGCGGCCCAACCCTCGTCCGGAGGGATCGCGCGGCCGCCCCGTCCGCTTCGCGCGACCCGTTCACGATCGACGGTGACGTCGAACTCGAGCACGCGCGCGGTTGCTGCCACGCGTGCAAGCGTACTTACCGTCCGGCTCGTGGCCTAGGGTGCGCGTTCAATGGAGGAGCGGCTCAGGACGCTCAGCGAGGCCGAGTGCTACGAGCGCTGCTACGGGTGGCGCTGGTCGGAGGACTCCGTCAAGGTGCTTCGCCACGACCCGGATCCCCGTCTCGAGCCCTCCGAGATGGGCGAACGCCTCCGTCGACTGCTCGAGCTGCGCCTGGACGCGCGGGAACCCGAAGCCGCGTAACAGTCCTGAGGCAGGATCAAAGGCCGTGAGTGCGGGCTCGGCCGTTCCGGACGTCCTCGGGCCTGGTGTCCGCGTCGTCTTGAGGAGTATTCCTATGTTTCCAACGCAACCGACCCGGGTCTCAGGCTCCGGGCCTTAGGGCAAGCCCGCCCCGCAGTCCGCTCGTCCGATCGTCGTGCCTATTGTTACGAGGCGTTGGAGCTGGCGACCCTCATCGCTGGTCTTTTGACCGCAGCTGCGGTGGCGGGGTCGGTGCTGTTCCTTGCACGTCAGACCAGCCAGTCAGTTGATCAGTTTTTGGTCGCCAACGAGCTGGCTGGTGCTCGGGCCTTGGCGCAGGGTTACGAGCTATGGGATCGCGTTATCACGCGTTTTATTGATTACCCAGAGCTCCGCCAGTACTTCTACGAAGGTGTGGAGGCGCCTGAAGATTCGACAACCAGGGCGCGTGTTCTCGCGATGACCGAACTGATAGGTGACACCCTCCAGTCCGCCCATTGGCTATACCAGGGCAAAGATGTTGCGTTGTTGGGATCGGAGGATCCGGCACTCGATATCCGATCCGACTGGGACGACTGGACGAAGTTCATCCTCACGATGTCGCCGGCGCTGCGTTCTTTCGTGCGAGAGCACCCGCTTCAGTACCCGTCTCTCACCAGGATGCTCGACACGATCGAGTCTGCCACGACCGGCTGAGACGGCGAGATCGTTCGTGGGTGAAAAGGCCTCCGGGTCTCCTCTGTCGTTTGAGGAGTATTCATCTGTTTCCAACCGAGCAGGAGGTGCGATGGAGATCATCGTCGACGATCTGACCGGACCCGAGATCGCCGAGTTCATCGAGGAGCACATCGAGGAGATGAAGGCCGTCGCGCTCTCACCAGAAAGCAAGCACGCGTTGGATCTCGATGGTCTGCGCGTCCCCGAGATCACCTTCTGGACAATGATCGAGGACGGAGAGATCCTGGGCTGCGGTGCGATCAAGCTGCTCGGCCACGACCATGCAGAGATCAAGTCGATGCGCGTCGCGCCAACATACCGACAGCGCGGGCTGGCTTCAACGCTCCTTCGACACATCATCGCCGAGTCCAGGAAGATGGGGCTCTCGCGCCTGTCTCTCGAGACTGGGTCGTTCGCGTTCTCCGAGCCGGCTCGACGCCTCTATCTCAAACACGGCTTCGAGCTCTGCGGTCCTTTCGGCGACTACGAAGCCGATCCCAACAGCGTCTTCATGACCAGGATCTTGTAAGGGCGGCGATGTCAGGCTGTATGGGATGACGCAAGTGAACACCCTGAGCGCGGTCCCCGACGTCCTCGCTCCCGGCGTTCGCGTCGTCTTCTGCGGCATCAACCCCGGACGCGTGAGTGCGGCGGCGGGAGCGCCGTTCGCCAATCCTCGGAACGACTTCTGGAGGTTGCTGCATGCGGCCGGGTTCACGCCTCGCCTCTTGCAGCCCGAGGAGGCGCACGAGCTCCTGCGGCACGGAGTCGGCCTCACGAACGCTGCGCGCCGGACGACCAAGGGCTCGGGAGACCTGCGCAAGGCGGACTTCGCGAGCGCTGCCACCCGGCTCGAGGAGGTCGCCCGTTCGCTGCGTCCGGTCGCGATCGGGTTCGTGGGAAAGATCGCCTACACCGGGCCTTTCGGTGGGCGCGTCGAGCACGGCCTCCAGGAAGCGAGGCTCAGCGAGACCGCGCTCTTCGTGCTCCCGTCGACGTCGCCCGCGAACGCCGCCGTGCCCTGGGAGGAGCGCCTCCGTTGGTTTCGGGCGCTGCGCGAGCTGGTCGCGTGAACGAGCCACGACGGGACGTACGTCCAGAGTGTCTCGTCAACCTCGCCAGCGATTGGTGATCGGAGTCCGCCGGTCGCGTCCGAATGCCTTCGGGCGAAGCTTCACCCCCGGCGGCGCCTGCCTCCGCTTGTACTCCGCGCCGTCCACCAGCGCCACGACCTGCTCGACGACGGCAGGGGCGAATTCCTCGAACAGCTCCTCGCGGGAGCGGTCGAGCTCGACGTATGCCTCGAGGACGGGGTCGAGGACCTCGTAGGGCGGGATCGAGTCCTCGTCGCGCTGGTCTGCCCTGAGCTCCGCACTCGGCGCACGCTCGATCGTGGTGCGAGGTATGGCCTCGCCACCAGCGCGCTCGTTCAGGTGCCGTGCCAGCCGGAACACGTCGGTCTTGAACACGTCCTTCAAGAGTGCGAAGCCACCGACCATGTCGCCGTACAGCGTCGAGTACCCGACTGCGAGCTCCGACTTGTTCCCGGTGGACACGACGAGCCAGCCGAACGTGTTGGAGAGCGCCATCAGGAGCACACCCCGGACCCGGGCCTGGAGGTTCTCCGCGGCGAGCCCTTTCAAGCCCGCAGTCGGTTCGCGGAGCACGGCGCGAAACGAGCCGATGACATCCTCGATTGCGATCTCCTGGAAGTCGCACCCGAGGCTTTCCGCCAGGCGCTGAGCGTCGGCCCGCGTTCCCTCCGAGGAGAACTGGGACGGCATCGACACGCAGTGGACGCGTTTGGCGCCGAGCGCATCGACGCAGAGCGCCGCGGTGACCGCGGAGTCGATCCCGCCGGAAACCCCGATCACGACCTGCTCGAAGCCGCTCTTCTCGACGTAGTCGCGGAGACCGAGGACGAGCGCGAGGCGCATCTGCTCGAGCTCCGGCTCGAACGGCGCCACCGTCCGTGGGCCGGCGTCCCTCGCGGGTCCAGGCGCGTCCAGCTCGATGATCTCCGTATGCGGAACGGTCTCCCGCGAGCGGTCGAGCTCGCGCCGTCGAACGTCTCGGAGTCGCCGGCCGATCGCGAGGTCGGGCTCGACGTCGACCAGGAGCAGGTGCTCCTCGAAACCGGGCGCGCGGACGATCACCTCTCCGGCGTCGTCGAGGACGACCGAATGGCCGTCGAAGACGAGCTCGTCTTGGCCGCCGACGAGGTTGCAGAACGCGACGTACGAGCTCGTGTCGCGGGCTCGCGTGACGAGCATCTCCTCACGCTCCTCGGCTTTTCCGACGTGGAACGGTGACGCTGAGAGGTTGACAACCAGCTGCGCGCCGGCGAGAGCGAGATCGGTCGCCGGCGGTCCCGGCTGCCACAGGTCCTCACAGACGGTGACCCCGACATGGACCTCTCCCAACCGGACGAGAAGAAGATCGCGGCCCCGGGCGAAGTAGCGGTGCTCGTCGAAGACACCGTAGTTCGGGAGAAAGTGCTTCCGGTAGATCGCCTGCACGCGCCCGTGCGCACACACTGCGCACGCGTTCGCGAGGTCGCGGTCGAACCACGGCGTGCCGACGAGCGCCACGATTCCAGTGGTCGCTCGCGCCATCTCCTCCAGCGATGCGTGGGCTGCGCGGACGAAACCGGGACGAAGGAGAAGATCCTCGGGCGGGTAGCCCGTGACCGCGAGCTCCGGATACACGACGAGATCGGCGCCCGCGCCGCGCGCATCGGAGAGGCAGCCCAGGATCCTCTGGCGGTTTCCGTCGATGTCGCCGACGATCGAGTTGATCTGCGCAAGAGCGAGTCTCAAGGTTTTCGCCTCATAGTCACAAACCTAGTCTAGCCACTACAGTCCCGGCGGATGGACATCAGCTTTCCACGTCGCTTCCGCGGACCGCTCACCTCTGCCAACGGCGGATACGCGGCAGGACGGCTGGCGGCCTTCGTCGATGCGGACGTGGTGGAGGTCACGCTTCGCCTTCCTCCTCCCCTGGAGCGCGGGCTCGAAGTACTTCAGGAGGATGGCTCTGCGCTCCTGCTCGACGGCGATGCCGTCGTCGCCGAGGCTCGTGCTGCCGTATTGGACGTGGATTCGCCCCTACCGGTCACTCGTACAGCCGCCGAGGACGCCGCGGCTGCAGCATGTGCGCGTCGACAACCCCGTCTTCGGGGAATGCTTCGTGTGCGGTGTCCGTCCCGAGAACGACGGCCTCGGGATCTACGCGGGACCGGTGGCAGGTCGCGAGCCGCTCCATGCTGCTCCGTGGACGGCGAGCGAGACCGGACCGGAGCTGGTATGGGCGGCGATCGACTGTCCGGGGGCGTACGCGGTCGGTGCAGCGGGGAGGGGCGACGTCGTGCTCGGTCGCATGACCGCCCGGGTTCGCCGTGTGCCCGACGTCGGAGAGCAGTGCGTCGTCGTGTCGTGGCCTCTCGCAGAGGAGGGCCGAAAGCTGTTCGCGGGAACGGCGCTTTTCGCCGAGGACGGCGAGCTGCTCGCCCTCGCTCGCCAGACCTGGATCACACCTCGCTAGCGAGGTGTCAGCGCGACCATGAGGCCGCCGTCGTCATCGTAGGCGGGGAAGAAGTCGACCGTGACGTCCTTGGCGAGCCCGGCGCTCGTGCGAATCTCGAGCTGCTGCCCCAGCTTGCGAACCCCCCACTCGTTCACGACTTCGATCGGCGAGGGATCCGAGAGGGCCAGCGCTTCGGCGACCTTGCGCCCCATGAGGTCGCGGTCACGGTAGCCGGTCAGCTCGAACACCCCGCGGCCGACCGCGAGGACCCGCGCCTCCCGGTCGCAGACGACGAACCCCGTCTCAGGAGCCGGGTAGTAATCCTCGAGGAGCTCGTACAGGAACCCGAAGCCGCAGCTTCGACACTGCACGGTCTGCATGGAGAAGCCGTCGTAGCCGTCGCTGTCGACGGACCGCTGCTTGCAGTTGGGGCAGATGAAGAACGGCACCGTCGCAGAGTAGGGAACGATGCGTTCGGGAGGAGTTAAGTCAGCGTTGGAGCCGGATTGCGTTCAGGTCGTCCGCGACGATCTCGTCGGCCCGACCGATCAGGTCCTCGATGTCGTCGTGCTCCGCGTGCAGGTAGCGGCCCGCGAGCGCGTCCGCGCGGCCCGAGGCGAGCACGCGCACGAGCTGGGGAGCGAGCTCGGAGGGCGTCCAGGGCATGTCGTCCCCGAAACGCTCGGTCATGTCGGTGCGGACGAGGCCGGGGCTGATCACGAAGACCGGAATGCGATCGCGGAGCTCGTTGGCGAGGATCTCCCCGTAGCGACAGGCCGCCGCCTTGCTCGTGGGATACGGGGTCTGCCCGCTGCCTCCGGGCAGATACGCGGCGCCGCTGCCGGTGATCACGATGCGCCCCTTTCCGCGCTCGAGCATGCCGGGGATCACCGCGCGGCACGAGAGATGCACGCCGAGCACGTTCACCTCGAGCACCTGCCACCACTCCTCTACCGGGACCTCCCACGTCGGCCCCTTCCGGGCTGCCGATGCCCGCGTTGGCGGCGAGAACGTCGATCGGACCGAGCTCCTTCTCCGTGCGCTCGACCCACTTCTCGACGTCGTCTCCGCGCGAGACGTCGCCGACGAGCGCGAGACCGTCGATCTCCCCGGCGACCGCTTCCGCCTGCTCCCGCGTCCGCGCCGTCACGGCGACGCGCATACCCGCCTCCGTCAGCTCGCGCGCGATGGAGGCGCCGATCCCGCGCCCGCCTCCGGTGACGAGGGCGACTCCGTCGAGCCGATCAGACGACACGCGCGATCTCCTCGAGCGACTCCGGGTTTTCGAGCGTCGAGAGGTCTCCCGGCTCCTCGCCGAGGGCGGTCGCGCGCACTGCCCGCCGCACGATCTTCGCACTGCGCGTCTTCGGAAGTGCGGAGACGAAGAACACCCGCTCGGGCTTGAAGGACTTGCCGAGCTCGTCCGTCACTGCGCGAGCCACCTCCTCGGGCAACGCGTCTGCTCCGGGCCGGAGCACACAGAACAGCCAGGGTACCTCGCCCTTGACCTCGTGCGGCACGCCGATCGCCGCGGCCTCGACGACCGAGGGATGGTTGACCGCCGCGGACTCGAGCTCGGCCGGCCCGATCCGCTTGCCGGCGATGTTCAGCGTGTCGTCGGAGCGGCCGTGCAGGAACCAGTAGCCGTCCTCGTCGACCGACGCCCAGTCGCCGTGCGTCCAGACGCCCGGGAACCGCTCCCAGTAGGTCTCCAGATAGCGCTCGAGGGTCACGCCACAAGCCGCGGGTCATGCCTGGCCACGGTCGCTTGCAGACGAGCTCGCCGACGTGGCCGCGGACCGGTTGCCCCGAGTCGTCGTAGACCTCCATGTCCTGCCCCAGGGCGGGGAATCCCAGCGAGCAGGGCTTCGTCGGCGCCATGAGCGTCACTCCGAGGAAGCACGCGCCGACCTCGGTTCCTCCCGAGATGTTCACGATCGGAATCCGCCCACGGTCGCAGACGTGGTCGTTCAGCCAGTCGTAGGGGCCGCGGTTCCACGGCTCCCCGGTCGTCGTCACGGCGCGGAGCGTGGACAGGTCGGCGGTCGGCTCTCCCTTCGGGATCAGTGCCCGGACGAGCGTGGGCGAGACGCCGAGCATCGTCACGCGCTCCGACTCGACGAGGCGCCAGAGGCGGTCGGCGGGCCAGTCCGGAGCGCCTTCCATGAAGACGACGGCCGCTCCGACCGCGCCCGCACCGACCACGGTCCACGGCCCCATGATCCAGCCCATGTCGGTCGCGAAGAGCATGCGGTCGCCCGTCTTCAGGTCGGATTGGTAGGCGGCCTCGCGCGCGATCGAGAGCAGGAACCCGCCCTGGACGTGCAGCGCGCCCTTCGGCTTCCCGGTCGTGCCGGAGGTGTACGCAAGGAGGTAGGGCGCTTCGCTCGGCAGCTCGAGCGCCGGCAGCTCGCCGGGGCCGAGCTCGACGTTCCAGGCTCGATCCGAGCGCGACCACTCGACGACGTGCTCGACCGAGGGCGAGTCACGGACCGCCTCGTCGATCGTCTCGCGCATCGGCACTCGGGCGCCGCGGCGGAGCGAGTAGTCCGCGGTGATCACGACCCTTGCCTCCGAGTCGCGCAGACGTTGCACGATCGCCGGCGCGGCGAACCCGGAGAAGATCGGCACCTGCACGGCGCCGATGTGCGCGCAGGCGTGCGCCGCGACGGCGACCTCCGGACACATCGGCATGTAGATCGCGACGCGGTCGCCGGCCGTGACACCAAGTGCTGCCAGGGCCTCGGCCAGCTGCACGACCCGGTGGGACAGGGTCGGGAACGTCCACTCGTCCCGCACGCCGTCCTCGCCGTGAAAGACCGCGGCGAGCGCATCGGGCCGCTCGGAGGCCCAGCGGTGCACGCAGGCGTCCGCGAGATTCAGTCGCGCGCCGTCGAACCAGGTCGTCCATTCGATTCCGCGCGAGTCGTCGAGGACGGCGTCCCAGTCCCGCGCGAGCGGAATCCGGAGGTCGTCGCGCACCGCACGCCAGAAACGGTCGGGCTCTTCGACCGACACGCGGTGCAGGGCGTCGATAGTCCTCGCAGCCGAGGAGGTTCGCGAGCCGAACGACGTTCGCTTGCTCGAGCTGCTCGGCGGACGGCTCCCACGCGTAGTCGCTTCGCCCAGCGGGGTTAGTATCTGCTAGCTTAGTGTCCACTAACTACTCGATAGGAGCTGGATGAGAGCACGGATCTTCGCAGAGGAAACGCGTAAGTGGTTCACGCTGGCCGCCGTCTCCTTCGGCCTGTTCATGATCATGCTCGACAACACCGTGGTGAACGTCGCCCTGCCGTCGATCCAGCGCGACCTCGGAACCGACCTGTCGTCGCTGCAGTGGATCGTCACCGGGTATGCGCTGACGTTCGCTGCGCTGATGCTCATCGGTGGCAAGGTCGCGGACGCGTACGGCCGGAGGCTGATCTTCGTCATCGGCATCGCGGTGTTCACGAGTGCGTCGCTCTGGTGCGGCCTCGCCGACTCGGGCGAACGAGCTGATCGCTGCGCGCGTACTCCAGGGAGCCGGCGCTGCGCTGATGAACCCGCCACGCTCTCGATCATCGCGGCCACGTTCCCGGCCCATCAGCGCGGGACGGCGATCGGGATCTGGGCGGGCGTCTCCGCGCTGGCTCTCGCCATCGGTCCGCTCGTCGGTGGTCTGATCACCGAGCATCTCGACTGGAGCTGGATCTTCTTCATCAACATCCCGGTGGGAATCGTCGCGATTGCGGCAAGCTTCCTCTTCATCGACGAGTCGCGCGACGAGACCCATGTGCGTCTCGACCTCCCGGGCCTTGCGACGTCGGCCATCGGGCTCTTCGCCCTGACGTACGGGCTGATCGAGGCGAACACCTATGGCTGGACGTCGCCGCGAATCCTCGGCGCGTTCGCCGTCGCCGGAATATCGATCTTCGCATTCATCCTCCTCGAGCGCTACCAGCGGGCGCCGATGCTCCCTCTCGACCTGTTCCGCAGCCGGACGTACGCCGGAGCGAACCTGGTCATGCTGCTCGTCGCGCTGGCGATGTTCGGCGTCTTCTTCTTCCTCTCCCTGTACATGCAGAACGTCCTCGGCTACTCGGCCGTCCAGACGGGAGCGGCGTTCCTGCCGATGACGATCCTGATCATCCTCATCGCACCGATCGCCGGGAAGACGAGCGACCGGTTCGGATCGCGCTGGCTCATGACCGCGGGGATGATCCTGATCTCCGTGCAGCTCCTCTATTTCTCGCGGCTCGGAGTGGACGCGTCGTTCTGGGATCTTCTGCCCGCGTTCCTCGTCGGTGGCGTCGGCATGGCGCTGACGATGACGCCGAGCGCCGCGGCGGCAACCCGGAGCGTCTCCGTGGACAAGGCCGGAGTTGGCGCGGCTGTCCTGAACGCGTCACGCCAGATCGGCGGCTCGCTCGGCATCGCCCTGATCGGAGCGATCATCGCCTTCGAGGCGGGTGGCCAGCGCACCCCCGCCGCGTTCGTCGACGGCCTCCAGACGGCGCTCCTCGTCGCTTCCGGAATCGCCGCCCTCGGCGCGATCGTGGCGTTCTCGCTCGTGCGCCCGCACGAAGCCGCCCGTCAGGCGGGGCAGCGCGCCGCAGAGCGGGCCGCCGCAGAGCAGGCCGCGTGACGACGACTCCCAGCGCGCGTCTTCCCGCGGCAGAGCGGCGCCGCGAGCTCGTCGAGGCCGCGCTGCGCGCCTTTTCCGAGGGAAGCTATGCCGGCGCGACCACCGCCCAGATCGCCCGCGAGGCCGGCGTCTCGGAGCCGATTCTCTATCGGCACTTCGCCTCCAAGCGCGAGCTCTACTTCGCGTGCCTCGACACCGCGTGGGAGCGGATTCGGCTGCGCATCCAGGACCGGATCGACGAGCTCGGGCCGGCTTTGGGCTGGCAGGCGATCGGCCCGGCGACGATGCGCGAGGTGAAGGTTCTCTTGCCCAGCCTCTGGATGCAGGCGATCACCGAAGCCGGGGAGGATCCCGAGATCCGCCGTCACGTGCGGGGACACATGCGCGAGGTGCACGACTTCTTCGCGGACGTGCTCCGCCGAGTGCAGGCCCAGGGCGGTATCCACTCGGAGCGCGACGTCGACACCGAAGCATGGATCTTCATCGCCGGCAGCCTCCTCGTCTCGGTCGCCGATCGTTTGGGCGGCCTTCTCAAGGCGGAAGACTTCGAGTCAATCAGAGCCGAACGCCTCCGCTGGCTCACGGGCACGTGAAACGCGGGTGCCCGTCATCGTTTCCGTGGCAGGTACGGCGGGTTTCCGAGCGTCCCGAGTAGGCGACGCGGACCCGGGCCGGAGGGCGATTCATTCGCCCGCAGGCCTCGATGTGCGCTGCTCGGTACCACGTGCAGAAGGAGGGGCACGTGGGGGAACCACGGGTTCCCCCCACGAATGAAAACGCCCCCGGCTGCGGCTCCGGGGGCGTTCTCCGTTCGAGGCGACCCCTTCCCGGGGCGACGAGCCGGAGAATCGTGGCTCTGCGGCCCAGCCACGCTCTACCTGCGCCCGTCTGCGGATCCGGCGGTGGCGCCTACGCATCCGATCTGGCGTCCGATCGGTGCGGTGTGGGCCTGACTATAGGAGCCGTGTCCAGAAAAGTCAAGTAGCCAGGTCAAGTGATTTCGACTACTCTTACTTGACCCAAACGCGGGATATGCACATCCCCCGCTCAGGGGAGCGCGCACTGATCGAGTCCGGGTTCACTCCGATGGACATGCATGAAACCGCCATGACGTCAACGCCCGGCCCGGCAAGCGGCCAGGGACGCACTCGCCTGGGTGAGCGCGTACGCGCCCTCCGCGTCGCCGGAGGCATGACGCAGGTCGAGCTCGCCGGCGGTCGCTTCTCGAAGGAGTACATCAGCCAGATCGAGCGGGGCAAGACGCGCCCGACCGAGAGCACGATCGCGTTGCTTGCAGAACGACTGGGCGTCGACCAGGGATTCCTCGTCTCGGGCGTCTCCACCGAGGAGCGCACGAAGGTCGAGGCAGTGCTCGCGCGAGCGGAAGCGCTCTCCGAGGCGCACTCGTACTCCGAGGCGATCGACACGTTCCGGGAGGCGCGCTCCACCGTCGACGGCACGTGGGCGGCGCCGACCCTCGAGCTCCGGATCCTGTCCGGCGAGGCGTGGGCGCTCCAGCAGAGTGGCGACATCAACGCCGCGCTCGAGCTTCTGCGGCAGGCGCGAGAGATCGCCGAGAGCGCGCACTTCTCGGACGTCGACCGGGCGGATGTTCTCTTCCGGCTGGGCGTCTGCCGTTACAAGCTCTCGAGCATCGGCACGGCCGTCGCCCTCTTCGACGAGGCGCTCGTCCTCGCTGAGCACTCGGGACTTGCCCTGTGACCTGCTTCGTGCAGAGATCCTCGAGCTGGCGTTCCCGCTGCCATCGACTCCAGCGCGACTACGTCGCTGCGCACGAGGACGTCGAGCGCGCGCTCGAGCTTGCACAGGACCTGGGCGACCGCCGGGCCATCGCCAATACGTACTTCCAGGCGTCCTCATCGCCCAGCGTCAGGGCCACTGGGTCCAGTCGCGTGGCTACGCGCAACGGGCAAAGAAGCTCTACCAGGAGCTGAACGACGAGCGAAACGTCGGCCGGCTCCTACTGGCTCTCGGCGGTCTGACGCTTCTTCTCGGGGACGAGGACCAGGCCGTCGAGCATCTGAAGGAGTCCTTCTCGAGCGCGCTCGAGAGCGATTCACCCCCGGACGCCGCACAGGCCCTCGGCGGGCTCGCCAGGGTGCATCTGAAGCGGGGCGAGTACGATCAGGCGGACGAGCTGGCACGCAAGGCGCTCGCCCTTCTGGATGGTCGGGAGGACTACCTCCACGAGGTCTGTCCGTCGCAGCTCGTTCTGGGACGAGCATTGATGGAGCGCGGGCGGTTCGACGAGGCGGGAGACTGCTTCCGGGCGGCTGACGCGGCTGCTGAGCAGCTGGCGTCGATCAGCCACCGGACGGAGGCGTGGGTTGCACTCGGGGATCTGGCGGCTCGTCGTGGCGACGACCGCGAATCCGCACGCCTGTACCGGAACGCCGCCGAGGCGCTCCAGGAAATCCGCTTCTAGTCAGAGAGGAGGTCGCCATGAAGCCGAAGCTGATCCTTCTTCTCGTCAACCTGGCTCTGCTGGCGGCGTGGTTGGGCAACTTCGCCGCCATGTCCTGGCCCGACGGCTACTAGGGCCTTCGACACCGCCGCGGTTCGGCCGGTGGCGAGTGGCGCACGGCGCGAGAGCGGCCTCTTCATTGTTCGTCACCCGACCGGAGTTCGTGCTCACGGATTCCGGTCGGGCGCGGGAAAGACGCTGGCGTCACTACACTGGATCGCGTATGCGCCCTGCGCTGCCACTGCTCGCAGCGGCGTGCCTGCTCCTGACCGGGTGCGGTGGATCCGGCGATGATGCGGAGACATCTGGCGTTCCGGGGGGCGGTGACACGCTCGAACAACTCTGGCGCGCGCCGGGGGAGGACGTCGCGGTCATCCCGGGAACGGAGAACCACGAGCCGGGTCTCGTGCGCGTGTCGTTCCTCGTCGTCGACAGCCAGGGGAAGGTCTCGCTCCTCCCGACCGCACGGGTGTGGGTCGCCCGGGCCCTCGGGGCCCAGCCGTTCCTCGAGTCGACCGCGCAGCTCGAGCGCATCGGCGTGCCGGGCGGGGCGGAGGCGGATGCGACACACATCTACGTCGCCCACCTCCGGCTGCCCGAGCCCGGCACGTACTGGCTTCTCGCCGAGCCCGACGGCGGGAAGAAGGTGCAGGCGCTGGGCAACGTCGTCGTATCGACAGACGATCCCGAGCCCGGTCCGGGAGAACCCGCACCGTCCTCCGAGACACCGACGCTCGCCTCCGCCGGCGGCGACCTCTCGAAGCTGACGACGCGGACGCCGCCGGACACGTCGTTGCTTCGCTACTCCGTCGCGAGCTCGTTGCGGGCGAAGGTTCCCTTCGTCGTGACCTTCTCGACGCCGAAGTTCTGCTCGAGTCGCACCTGCGGGCCGGTCGTCGACGTCGTCGAGGAGACCGCGCGACGCTTCGAGGGAAAGGGCGTCCGCTTCATCCACGTCGAGGTCTACGAGGGCAACGACCCGGCGCAGGGGTACAACCAGTGGATCCAGGAGTGGGGCCTCGAGACCGAGCCGTGGACCTTCGTCGTCGGGCGGAACGGGAAGATCGTCGAACGCTTCGAAGGCGCGGTGTCGGTGCGCGAGCTGGAGGAGACGGTGAACGGGGTGGTGGAGCAAGCCTCCGGCTAGAGCCAGATCTGGGTCTAGAACGCGTCCCCGACCCGCTCGATCACGAGCTGCGGGACTCGGGCACGCGGGCTCAACTTGAGCACGGTGCGGACGAGCTCGGCGACGTCCTCGACCTGGATCATCTCCTCCGCGGGTAGGCCGGTCCAGTCCGTCATCCGAGTCGCCACGAAGGCCGGACAGATCGCGGTCGCGCGGACGCCCGATTCGGCTTCCTCGCGGTTCAGGGAGTTCGTGATCGAGATGATCGCCGCCTTCGTCGCCCCGTAGACGGCGAGGCCTGGAGTCGGAATCGTCCCCGCGATCGAGGCCAGCATCATGATCTGCCCCTTCGACTCTCGGAGCAGCGGGAGAGCCTCGCGGGTCACGACCAGCGAAGCGCGGAGGTTCACGTCGAGCTGGAGCGCGATCGCCTTCGTCTGCTGCTCCGCGAACGAGCCGCCGATGCCGATGCCCGCGGAGTTGACGAGCACGTCCATTCCGCCGTAGCGCTCCGCGTGCTCGGCGACGACACGCACGCATTCGTCTGCGTCCGCGAGGTTGGCGGCGACGGCGAGGGCGCCGAGCTCGCCCGCGGCTTCCTCGAGCGGCTCGGGTCGGCGCGCCGCGAGCGTGAGCTCGTATCCCTCATCGCGGAGCATGCGCGCGAGTGCGAGGCCGATGCCCGCGGAGCCTCCGGTCACGAGCGCCGACTTCACCGCGCGAGTACCCAGGATCAAACAAGCGGCCGCCGAGGGGGCGGCGGCCGCTTGCTAGGGGGAGAGGAGAAAGGGGTCTTTCTCTCCGCGCGCCGATTTCGCCGCCCCGAACTGCTGTTCCTTCCCGTCCCTAGACTTCTCGGAATGGAGACCGTCGCGCTCACGTCTCTCGCCCGCGCGGGCGGTTGCGCCGCCAAGTACTCGGCAGCTCGACTCGAGACACTGCTCGCGGGGCTTGTTCCCGCGGAGGCGGAGGATCTGCTCGTCGGGCTCGATCCCGCCGACGACGCGGCGGTCTACCGGCTGGACGACGAGCGCGCGATCGTCTTCACCGTCGACTTCTTCCCCCCGCTCGTCGACGACCCGCGCGCCTTCGGGGCGATCGCCGCGACGAACGCGCTGAACGACGTCTTCGCGATGGGCGGCGCGCCGCTCCTGGCGCTCTCGATCGCCGCGTTTCCCGAGGAGCTTCCGGTCGAGGTGCTCGGAGACGTCCTCGCCGGAGCGGACGAGCGCGTGCGGGCTGCGGGCGCGATTCTCGCGGGCGGGCACACGATCCGAGACGCGGAGCCGAAGTACGGGCTCGCGGTCGTCGGCACGGTGCACCCGGACGCGATCTGGCCGAAGGCGGGCGCGAAGCCCGGCGACGCGCTCTTCCTCACGAAGGCGCTCGGCACCGGCATCGTGCTCCAGGCCGTAGCGCGACGGAATCGCCCCTCCGGGTTCGCTCGACGCGGCGATCGAGTCGATGCTCGAGCTGAACCGCGACGCTGCCGACGTGCTCCGGCCCTTCACCCCGAACGCGGTCACCGACGTCACCGGCTTCGGGCTCCTCGGCCACGTCCACGAGCTCGCGTCGCGGAGCGGAGTGCGTGCGCTGATCGATGCGGAGTCGTTGCCGCTGCTTCCCTCCGCCTTGGAGCTTGCGGAGCAGGGCGTGCGAACGGGCGGCGACCGCCGAAACCGCGACTACGCCGGGCCCACATGTCGAGAGTGACGCGGACGCCGCGCTCGAGGCGCTGGCGTACGACCCGCAGACGGCCGGAGGGCTGCTCATCTCGCTTCCCGCCGACCGAGGGGCGGTTCTCGAGGCAACGTTCGCCTCTCGAGGCCTGATCGCTGCGCGCATCGGAGCGGTCGAAGCGGGCGCAGGAGTCGTCCTCGGCTGATGGTCACCGCGGTCGCACGCGTCCGCACCCTCTCGCCGGTCGGGTTCCTCCGGCTCTCGCTCGCTTCATCAGTCGCGCTCTTTCTCGTGATCACCTCGGGTGCGTTCGTCCGGCTGACCGGCTCAGGCCTCGGTTGCGACAACTGGCCGCAGTGCGGGGACAAGCCGTATCCCGAGCAGGGATTCCACGCGTTCGTGGAGTTCGGGAACCGCATGGTCGCTCTCGTCGGCCTTGCGCTCACGCTGGTCACCTGGCTCGGCGCTCGCAGGGTCGTCGGTCTTCCGCGCGCGGTGCGCCTCGCCGCGCTCTCTGCGTTTCTCCTCACCGTGGCGCAGATTCCGCTGGGTGCGGTCACGATCGCCGTCGACCTGCACCCGCTCGCGGTGATGGCGCACTTCCTGCTCGCGCTCGTCGTTCTCGCGCTCACGGTGGCGGTCGTGCTCGAGGCCTGGAGCCACGCAGGAGGTCTCGCACCTGCGGCGGGACCGGGCTGGCTGCGCCGGTTCGTCACCTGGATCGGGATTCCGGCCTGTGCGGCGCTCGTCGTGACCGGAGCCGTGGCGACGGCCTCGGGCCCGCATCCGGGGGCCGACGAGGACGTGAAGCGCCTCGGGCTCGAGATCGCCGACACCGTGTACGTCCACGTTCGCGTCGCCGCCGCCTTCGGGATCGGCGTCCTCTTCATCGGGTGGTTTCTCGTGCGCATGCGCGACCGGTATCCCGGCTTGCTGTGGCTCTGGGGCGCGCTTCTCGGCGTTCTCGCCGCGCAAGCGGTCGTCGGCGAGGTGCAGTACCGAACCGCGCTGCCGTGGGGGCTCGTCCTCGTGCACGTCTTCCTCGCAGCCGCGATCTGGGCGCTCAGCATCGCGGTCGCCTACGCGCTCTGGCGGCCACCCGCTGCGCTGACGGCACGCGAGTAAGCTCCTTCGCATGGCGGACGAGCTGAGGATCTACGAGCGTCCGACGCTCGAGCGGCCGGTCCTGATCGGTGCTTTCCGGGGCTGGAACGACGGCGGGCAGGCAGCGACGCTCGCCGCCGGCTATCTCGCCCGGTCGTGGGAAGCGGAGAAGTTCGCGGAGATCGACCCCGAGCTCTTCGTCGACTTCCAGGCGACGCGGCCGCTCGTCTCGCTCGACGAGGGGCATACGAGGAAGATCGAGTGGCCGGAGAACACGTTCTACCGCGCGCGGATTCCCGGCACGAACCGCGATGCGGTGCTCCTGGTCGGAGTGGAGCCGAACTACCGCTGGCGGACGTTCTCCGAGCTCATAGCAAGCCTCGCCGCGGATCTCGGGATCGAGCTCGCGATCACGCTCGGCGCCCTGCTCGCTGACGTGCCTCACACGCGCCCCGCTCCCGTTACCGGCGCCGCAACCGATCCGAAGCTCGTCGACGAGCTCGGCCTGCAGCTCTCGCGCTACGAGGGACCGACCGGAATCGTCGGCGTACTGCTCGACGCCTGCCGGCGTGCCGGGATCCCTTCGGTCAGCCTGTGGGCGGCGGTTCCGCACTACGTCTCGCTGGCGCCGAGCCCGCGCGCCGCGCGAGCGCTCTGCGACCGGCTGTCAGGTGTCCTCGGCATCGACGTCGACGTCGGTGAGCTCGCGGAAGCCGAGACCTCGTACGTCGAGCAGGTCTCCGAAGCCGTGTCGAGCGACGCGGAGACGGCCGCCTACGTCGAGGAGCTCGAGCAGCGCGCGGACTCGCTCGACTGGCTCGAGGAGTCGGGCTCGCTCCCGTCCGGCGAGGCGCTGGCGGCCGAGATCGCTCGCTTCCTGCGGGAGCGGGACAAGAACGGCGGCAGCAGCTAGGCGGCGTCTTCCGCCGGCTCGGCGACAGGCGGAGCAGCGTCCGGCGAATCTCCGTCGGCTGACGGGTCGGCGGTAACGGCACCCTGGCTTTGCTGTGGGCCCTTGCGCTTCCGCCTGCGGCGCCGCGACTTGCGGGCGGTGAGCTTCGGAGCGGGGAGATTGTCGGCCAGGGCGTTTGCGATCTCCTCGATCGTGCCGAGCTCCTCGCGGGCCTTGTCGAGCGCGGCGTTCGCGCGCGGCGTGTAGCCGTCCGCTGACGCGAGCAGAGCTGCCCCGACCGCCATCGGCATGGTCATCGCCACCTGGACGAGCCGGTTGACGTTCTCCTCGTGGCGGAAGCCGCGCGAGTTCGCCGCTGCGCCGAGGAGGCGCTTCGCCTCCGGGAACTCCGTCGACACGCGCCGGTCCTGCACCTTCCGAGTGGCGCGCGCGAGCTTCCACGTCCAGCGTGCGAGGATCTGCTCGGGCGCGGCGGCCTTGCCCTCCGCGATTGCCCGGAGCAGGACGCGGATGCCCGCGGAGCGGTCCTTCTCCCACGTCGGAGCCTGGGTGACGAGCGTGACGAGATCGTCGAAGTCGGCTCGCTCGACGGGAGTCGCTACGCGGTCGAGCAGCGCGGTTATCCGCAGCCGGCGGTTGGGATTCTCGGCCGCGCAGGTGGAGAGGAACTGCTCGAGGGCGCCCTTGCTCGCGCGGCCCTCCACGAACTTGCGCGCGAACTCCGTGCGCTGGTCGAAGCGGATCTGGCGGCCGGCGATCGTCGCCCAGAAGCGCTGCTCGTCCTCGTCCAGGTACTTCGGGTCGATCCGCTGCCACTCCCGCTGGATGACGGCGAGACGGCGAGCGACGTCGGGCGTGACGGGAACGAGCCACGGGACCGGCGAGAGCTTGCGGCGTGCGCGGCGTTGCTGCCGGCGGCGAGGGGCGGGCGTGACGCGGGCGCCTTCGCGATAGAAGTCGGCGTCGAGCAGGGAGTGGAGCGAGATCACCCGGTCGTTGTGGGTGGACGCCTTGGGGACGAAGTCGACGACGACGCCGGCCTCCTTGCGCGGGTGGATGCGCATGATGCGGCCGATTCGCTGCTGGTACACGCGGCGGGAGGCGGTCGGCGCGAGATGCATGCACACCGTCGCGCGAGGTGAGTTCCACCCTTCCGCGAGCAGCTGCGCGTTGATCAGGACGTTGATCTCGCCGCGCTCGTAGGCGGCGAGCGTCTCGGCGAGTCGCGCGGGCGGCGTCTTCCCGGAGACCGCCTCTGTCTTCAGCCCTGCCGCCCGGAACTCCTGGGCGAGGTTGTAGGCGTGCTCGACTCCGGCCGCGTAGACGATTCCGGGTGTGGAGCCGAAGCGGTCACGGTAGAGGCTCGCCGCGGCCTGGTTCAGGGCCTCGTGGTCGAGTGCCGCCGCCAGGGCTCGTTCCTCGAAGTCGCCACCGACGATCGGAACCGAGTTGATCGCGGCCGCGGGCGGCACGCGCATGCAGCGGAGCGGAGCGATGAGGCCGCGCCTGGCAGCGTCAGCAAGGGGGAGGTCGTCCACGGAGGCCGGGAAGACGTCCGACACCTGCTTCGCGATGAGCTGCTCCGTCGCCGTCATCCCGATGTAGAGCGGCTCGTGGAACGCGCGGATCGCGGCGCTCGTCTTCTCTCCCAGCGCTGTATGCGCTTCGTCGCAGAGGACGAAGTGGTACACGTCGGGGTCGAGCTCTCCGCCGTGCCGCGCGAACCACGCGTAGGTCTGGATCGTTATCGGATCCTTGCGGGGCACGCGTGCTCCCTTGAGCACAGCGTCGGCGAAGCGGTCGCCATAGCCCTCGGTCGTGAGGTCGCGCGTGAACTGGGAGACGAGCAGGCGGCGGTGCGTGAGGATCAGGATGCCCAGCCGTCGCGCAGCCTCGACGAAGCCGGCCGCGGCGATCGTCTTCCCGGATGCCGTGGGATGTCGGAAGCGATAGCGGCGCACCGCGCCGGGGTCGTCGCCTTCGAACTCGGGCTCGAGCTCCTTTTCCTCCACGAAACCGGCGTCGAAGTCGTCGTCGGCCTCCTCGTCGAGCTCGACGTCCGCGACGACGCCGTTACCACTTCCGTTCCCGTTTCCGTTCTCCTCGGCGGAGCGCTGGGTGGAGGCGATGAGCTCCGCGAGCATCCCGGCCAGGGCATCCACCTGATGGCGGCGGAGCTCGGTTCCGGTTGCGGTCCGAGGGAGAGCTTCGGTCAGGACCCGCTCGAGCCCCAGCATCAGCCCGTAGCGGACCTTCCAGCGAGGCGACGGCTCCGTCAAACCCGGCCTCTATCTCCTCGAGCGCGTGGTTGAGCGCTGCCCGACGGGCGGTGCCGGGTGCGAGCGCGGAAGCGGGATCCTCGTCCGGGGCGAGGAACGGCTCGCCGAACCAGGCCTCCGCACGGCTGGCCGCCGCGCTCAGATCCTCAGGTGTGTCCGACGTCAGCGTCGGGGAAGTTGTCGCTTCGTGCATGTGCGCAGCACGTACTGCTGGTGCCGCTCCTTCCGAGAGTTGACGCCCGCCTGTTATCCGGCGAGCGGTACCGTCAGAGCATACCTCAGGTTCCGACGGAGGAGGCGGTTACCGTCGTCGTGGCGAGCTCTGCGAGCGGGCGACCGACCACGCGCTGCGAGATCCCCGCCTGGTCGAGGTGCTTGGTGATGCCGCCGAGCCAGAAGGGATAGCCGGCGCCGAGGATGAGGCAGGTATCGACGTCGGCTGCCTCCTGGACGACACCTTCCTCGAGGATGTGGCGCACCTCGTCGGCCACCGCTTCGAGCACCGCGTCGTGGATCTCTTCGACCGTCTTCGGCGCGTGTTCGCGGACGACGATCTCGTCTCTGCCCTCGGCGAAGCTGTCCAGGGTCGGCGAGAGCGGGTACCGATCCGGGTAGGCGCCGTGGAGCGTGTGCAGGACGTGGTTCGCGACGCGGGGGCCGACCATCTGCAGGAGGACCGACGGCGCCATCGGGAGTCCCAAGCGGAGTACCGCCTCGTCGGTCTCGTCGACCGTGTTCCCGTGCTCGAGCGCGTCCATCAGCACGGTCGTCGTCCGGCTCAGGATCCGGTTCACGACGAAGGCCGGCGCATCGCGGACGAGCACACCGCGCTTGCGGAGCTTTCCGGTGACGTCCCACGCGGTCGCAAGGGTGATGTCGTCGGTCAGCGGCGTGCGCACGAGCTCGACGAGGGGGAGCACTGCGACCGGGTTGAAGAAGTGCATCCCCACCACGCGCTCCGGGTGCTCGAGGTCGGCTCCCATCTCCGTGACGGACAGCGACGACGTGTTCGTCGCGAGCACACACTCGGCAGAGACCACGCGCTCGAGCTCGGCGAAGACCTCCTTCTTCACCGACATCTCCTCGAAGACCGCTTCGAGGACGAGATCCGAGCCGGCGAAGATCTCCCAGCCGGTCCCGCCGGTGACCAGCGAGCCGAGATAGCGCGCCTTGCCTTCGCCGATCCTTCCCCTGCGCACCAGCTCGTCGAGCTCGCCTGCGATCCACGCGACCGCTTCGTCCACCTGGTCTCGGGTGAGGTCGCGGAGCACGATGGGAACTTCGAGACGTCGAAGGGCGAGCAGGGCGAGCTGGCGGGCCATGAGGCCGGCGCCGACGATCCCGATCTTCCGGATTCGCCTCGGCTCGGCATCGGGGATGCCGACGCCGCGCTTCGCACGGCGTTCGATCAGGTTGAAGGCGTACACGGATGCCTGCGCCTGCGGGCCGGGAAGGAGCTCGGCGAGCGCATCCTCCTCCGCCCGGTAACCCTCCTCGAGTGACCACGTGGCCGCGCCCTCGATGAGGTCGAGCGCTCGATACGGCGCAGGAGCGGCTCCGTGCAGTTGGCCGTCGAGCCGGGCGCGGGCCTTTCGTGTGACTTCAGCGACGTCCGAGAGATCCGCTTCGGGTCGCACCTTGCCTTCACCGTCCTCGATCTTCTCCAAGAGCAAGGCGAGCGAGTCGTCGAGGAACTCGACGGGCTCGAACATCGCGTCCGCGAATCCCTGCCCGAACGCCTGGGGCCCGGTGAGCATGCGGTTCTGGCGGAGCGGGCTCTCGACGATGAACCTCACCGCCTGCTCGGCGCCGACGAGCTTCGGGACGAGCTGTGTCCCGCCCCAGCCGGGGATCAAGCCCAGGAAGACCTCGGGACACGCGAAGTGGCGTACGGATGAGGAGATCGTCCGGTAGTCGCAGTGCAGCGCGATCTCGACGCCTCCCCCGAGCGCCGCGCCGTTGATCGCGGCGAGCGTAATGAAGGGGAGATCGCGCAGGCGGCCGAAGAGCTCGTGGCCGGCCTCGCCTCCCTCGCGGGCGCGCTCGGGCGTGATCTCCCCGAACTCGTCGATGTCCGCGCCGACGGCGAAGACGAACGGCTTTCCGGTGAGCAGAAGCCCGCGCCAATCACGCGTTCGCAGGCGGCCGAGCACCTCGTCGAGCGAGCGCAGGGCCTGCTCGCCGAAGGTGTTCGGCTTCTGCCAGTTCTCGCCGTTGTCCATGGTCACGAGCGCGACCGGCCCTACGCTCGTGTCGATCCGCTGGAGCTTGAACTGGGTCGGGGGGTTAGCCACGGTTGCCGTTCTGGACGTTCTCCCAGAGGACTGCGGCGCCCATGCCAAGCCCGATGCAGAGCGCGGTCAAGCCGTAGCGGACGTCAGGCCGGTCGCGGAACCCGCGGGCGAGCTGCGCCATGAGCCGCACGCCGGTGGCCGCGAGCGGGTGGCCGCAGGCGATCGCGCCGCCGTAGGGGTTGAGCCGCGGGTCGTCGGGCTCGACCCCGACTCCGTCGCACCACGTCAGCACCTGCACGGCGAACGGCTCGTTGAGCTCGAAGAGGCCGACGTCGTCGAGGGAGATCCCTGTCTGCTCGAGGACCTTGTTCGTCGCAGGCACCGGACCGAGGCCCATGAGCTCGGGTTCGACGCCTGCGTACGCGAAGCCGACGAGGCGCATCTTCGGCTCGAGCTCGAGCTCCACGGCTGCCTCTTCGGAGGTGATGAGCGCAGCGGTCGCGCCATCGGTGAGCCCCGCCGAGTTGCCCGCGGTCACTCGGCCGGCCGTGCGGAAGGGAGTACGGAGCTCGGCGAGCGCCTCCAACGTCGTTTCGGGCCGCAGGAACTCGTCCCGTACCGCCAGCGTCCAGCCGTCGTCGGTGAACACGGACATGGGAACGACGATCTCGTCCATGACGCCGTCGTCCCAGGCCTTCGCCGCCCGTCGCTGGCTCTCGACCGCGAACGTATCCGCAGCCTCCTTCGTCAGGTGTGGGAAGGAATCGTGGAGGTTCTCGGCTGTCTGACCCATCACGGCTGCGGACTCGTCGACGATCCGTTCCGAGATGAAGCGCGGGTTGAAGTCGACGTCCTCGCCCATCGGGTGATGGCCCATGTGCTCGACCCCGCCGACCAGGACGACGTCAGCCGCGCCCATCGCGATCTCGCCCGCCCCGCTCGTGGTCGCCGTCAGCGCGCCCGCGCACATGCGGTCGACGGCGAAGCCCGGAACGGACTTGGGAAGCCCCGCGAGCAGCGCGACGTCCCGCCCGAGCGTCAGTCCCTGATCGCCGACTTGTGCGGTCGCCGCGAAGACGACGTCGTCGATCCGATCCTCGGGGAGGCTCGGGTTCCGGCGTAGGAGCTCGCGCACGACCTTGACCGCCATGTCGTCGGCGCGCGTCTTCCAGAAGTAGCCGTCCTTGCCCGCGCGGCCGAACGCCGTGCGGACGCCGTCGACGTAGACCACCTCGCGGAGCGTGCGAGCCATCGCAGGAGACGATACTTCGTGGTTCATGGGCGACTGGGAGGAACGTGCGGCCCGCGCGATCGAGCGTTTCGACGACGGGGCGGCGCGGCTGCCCGAGGATGAGGACGAGCGGCAGCGGCAGCTGACGCGCATGGGAAACGCCGCCTGGGCGGCGGGGCTGTCGCTGCTCATGGCCGGTCGCGACGAGGAAGCGCGAACGTGGCTCCTTCGCGCGGCTGAGCGTTACCGCGAGAGCTGGGCTATCGCTCCCGCGGGCAGCTGGGGAAGGCCAATCGGGGCGATGAAGTCACGCCTCGTCGCAGGTGACAGGGAGGGTGCGCTCGCAGATGCGAGGTGGGCTCTGGAGGCGGGCGCGGCGGAGTCCGAGGGAGTGATCGGTCGATACGCGGCGGCTCTGGCGTACCTCGTGCGTGGCGAGGACGAGAAGGCCGCCGAGCTCGCGACGACACTCGAACGTCGTCACGACTTCCCGCAGGCGGTTGCCGGCTCGCTGATTGCACTCTCGGCAGGCGACGCCGGTGCGTACGAGACGGCGATCCGTGAGCTGCTAGACGACTTCGCCGGCAGGGAGGACTTCCTCGAGGACATTCCGGTAGCCGACACCGTTCTCGCGCTGCAGGCGCTTGGTTCGCGGCGTGGGTTCGCCGTACGGCTGGACTCGCCCCTGGTTCCTCCCACCGGTCAAGCCGAAGCTTGACGGGTCAGTTCTCGCCCGCAGCCAGCTCTCTGGAGCGCACCATCGCCGCCTGAATCGCGTTCAGGAACGCGGCGCGCACGCCTGCCATCTCGAGCTCCCGGATGGCCGCGATCGTGGTTCCTCCCGGTGACGTGACCATCTCCCGCAGCTCGACCGGGTGCATCTTCTCGTCGCGTAGCTGCTTCGCCGTTCCGAGCATCGTCTGCACCACGAGCTGCGTCGAGATCTCGCGCGCGAGACCGAGGAGGATTCCGGCCTCGATCATCGCCTCCGCCAGAAGCGCGAAGTACGCCGGCCCCGAGCCCGAGACCGCGGTGATCGCGTCCATCGCGGTTTCGGGCACGCGAACGACGGCGCCGAGGTGCGAGAGCGCCTCCTCGGCCAGGTCGAGATGCTCCTCGCCCGCGTGCGCGCCTGCGCAGAGGCCGGCAATGCCCTCGTGGACGGTCGACGGGGTGTTCGGCATCGCGCGCACCACGGGGACGTTGGCGGAGAGTCGGCCTTCGATCAGCGCGGTCGGGATCGCAGCTGCGACCGTGAGAACTGTCTGCTCGGGCAGGATCAGCCCGCCGATCTCGCCGAGCAGCCCCTCGATGTCCTGCGGCTTGACCGCGATCACGACGAGTGAGGCGCCGACCACCGCGTCGTGGTTCGAGAGCGTGGCGGCGACGCCGTGACGGTCGTGGAGCTCGGCCACGCGTTCGGCGCGGCGCGAGGTGGCGGCGATCTCCTCCGGCTTGCGCCACTCCGACGACAGAAGCCCGGAGATGAGCGCTTCGCCGATCCGGCCCGCGCCGAGGATGGCGATCTTGCGCGAGTCGATCATCGCCGGAGTCTAGGCTGCCCGGCGCCGCACGAGCCGCGCGCGGTCGGCGCTCGCTCCCGGGACGAGGCCGCGCGCGAAGCCTGCGAGCAGGAAGACGCTTGCCAGTCCCTGCCACTCGCCGTAGGGGATCAGCAGCTCATGCGTCTCGGCCGGCCGCTCCGGCCAGCGTCCGCGGAGCGAGGCGAAGAGCTTGACGAGGCTGAGGTCAGCCACGAGGCCAGCGTCGTAGCGGCCGAGACCCTGCAGCGCGATCACGCCGACGCTCCAGGGGCCGACGCCGCGCTCGCGCTGGAGCCGCGCGATCGCAGTCGGCGTGTTGGACGACTTCAGGGACTCGAGGTCGACCCTTCGAACGAGGCGAGCCAGGGTGGCAGCGCGGCTCTCCGCAAGCCCGCAGCCGGTCAGCGCCGCCGGCGAGAGCCGGGCGAGCGCATCGCGTGTCGGCGGGCTCTCGCCACACGCCCTGATCACGACCCGCTCGATCTCCCGTGCGCGACGCGACTGGATCAGCTGGCCGCAGATCGCTCGCAGCGCCGCGTGCGCGACGGTGGAGGTTCGGGTCGGGCGCAGACCGCGGAGCGTGCGGACTGACGGGCCGAGCAGTGGGTCGCGCGCGAAGCGCCGGTGGAACTCGCTCGTGTCGTCGTCGAGCGCGAGCAGGAATCTCGCTTCGTCGACCGAGCGCTCGCAGGACGCACGAACGAACAGGCTCCCACCGGGCAGCTGGCGTGCTTCGGCCCAGCGTGCATCCGAAAGCTGCGCCTTCCACACCTCGGTCCGGGCCGTGAGCTTCAGTGAGTAGAGACCTTGCGCTCGGAAGATCGCCTCGACCATCTCGCCAGCGTAGACAGGCGGCCAGACCCGCGCGGCCTGTCCTCATACTTCGCGCGTGCGCCTCGTCGACGCGATCTCCCTGCGCTCCCGCAGGCGCAAGCTCCGGCTCTTCCTCGAGGAGCTCCAACCGACTCCGAGCACCTCGGTCCTCGACGTCGGGGCCGACGAGCTCGGATTCGGGGAGGGCGAAGGCTGCGGGACGCTCAACTTCTTCGAGGAGCTGTATCCGTGGCCAGAGCAGATCACGGCGCTCGGGCTCCAGGACGGCTCGGCGTTCCGCGCTCGTTATCCACACGCCCGCTACGTCCAGGGAGACGCCTGCTCGCTCCCGTTCGCCGACGGAGAGTTCGACGTCGTCTTCTCGAACGCGGTGGTCGAGCACGTGGGCGACCGCACGCGGCAGCGGCAGCTCGTCTCGGAGGCGCTTCGAGTCGGGCGGCGCGTCTTCATCACCACCCCGAACCGCCGCTTCCCGCTCGAGGTGCATACACGACTTCCCCTTGTGCACTGGCTTCCAGGCTGGATTTCGCAGCACGCGTATGACGCGATGGGAAAGGGCTTCGCGAAGGACATCCACCTGCTCTCGAGGACGTCGCTCGAGTCCCTCTTCCCGGGCCGCGTCCGGATCGTCAACCTCGGCCTGACGCTGGTGGCGATCGTTGACTAGCTCCGTCGCGCACCGTCTCGCCGCGTTCGGGCTCATCGCGCTGGTGGTCGGGCTCGCGCTCCACAACGCGGCCATGGCGCAGCTCTGGGAGCTCGGTGTGCGCAACTCGGCGCTCGACGTCGTCGCCGCCTGGAAGGAGGCGTTGCTGCTCCTGGGCATCGGCCTGGCGGCATGGGCAGTGCGCGGCCGGCCCACGGTGCGGGTCGTGGACATCCTTGCGGCCGTCTACGCGCTCGTCATCCTCATCTACGCCGTCATCCCGCAGGACTCGCTCGGCGGCGAAGCGACCACGCGGGGAGAGCTGCTTGCGCTGCGTCACCACCTGCTCCCGGTCGCCGCCTATGCGTTCGGGCGGCTGCTCTCCCCCTGGTGGCGGGAGCGGAGCGGCCTTGCCGCCGCGGTCGTGCTCGTGGCCGGAGGCGTGACGGTCATCGGGCTCCTCGATCTCGCCTTCGTCAACCTCCAGGCCTGGCGGGACTCCGGCGTATCGGGCTGGTACCGGGAGCAGCTCGGCCTCCGGTACGAGGGCCTCTCCGGCCTGCCGGAGAACTGGGTCTACAACACCGGCGACGAACAGAATCCGATCCGGCGTCTCGTCTCGACATTCCTCTCGCCGCTAGCGAGCGCCTACGCCCTCGTCGTCGCGCTCATCTACGTCGTCAGCCGGAGGTTCCGCTGGTGGTGGGGCCTGCTCGTGGTCGTGCTCTACGCGGGGCTGCTCTACACGCACACGCGCGCAGCGTTCGGCGCGCTCGTCGCCGGGCTCGTCGTGCTCGCGCTCGCCCAGCGAAGGCTGGCACCCGTCGTCTACGCCGCGGTGTCAGTCGCAGTCGCGGCGCTCTTTCTCGTGGCGTATCCGGGCATCGGGCCCTCGACGAGCTACACGCCGCAGGAGCTCGAGTTCTTGCGAGCGAACGCCGAGCGCGAGCCGGGGGAGAGCTCCGACCCCTTTGCCGCCGACGAGTCGTCGACGGAGAGCCACTGGCGCAACCTCCGTGACGGGATCAGAACCGTCCGTGACCAGCCGCAGGGCTACGGGCTCGGGAACGCCGGGGTCGTGGCCAAGCGAACCGGCGTCGAGATCAAGGCGGGCGAGTCGACCTACACCGAGCTCGGGGTCGACGCGGGAGTCGCCGGGCTTGCCGCGTTCCTGGCCTGGAGCGTGATGGTGCTTCTCGCGCTCTGGCAGCGGGAGCCCTGGGTGGCAGCGGCCTTCGCCGCCGTTCTCCTGCTCGGCCTGCAAACCGACGTGATCGGCGTCCACTGGCTCGCCGTCGTCGTCTGGGCTGCCGCGGGAATCGCGCTCGGCCGTCCGCCTACGAGGCCAGCTCTCGAGGACGAGGTCGAGCCTGCAGTTGACGCGCGACCGCCGGCCACGCCCGAGCCGAGCTGATCCGGCTCAGCGCCGGATCGGCGCGAACGATGCGATACCGAACGCCGCAGCTCGAGCCAGCTGATCGAAGACGGCCATGTCGATGCTCTCGAGTCGGTCACAGGCACGGTGGTAGCAGTCGTAGCCACCCGCGAACACCCCGCCGGTCGGGATCCCGAGCTGCTCGAACGGGAAGTGGTCGGATCGTCCGCCGATGTCGATCTCGGTCGCACGAACGCCTCGCCGCTCGAAGTATCCGAGCCAGCGCGCGGCGAAGGGACCTTCCTTGTAGACCGTCGGCTCGCGGGACGGCGATCCCAGAACGTCGAAGTTGAGATAGCCGACGATCCGGCTTCGATCGACGCTCTTCGCGTACGCGCTCGAGCCGAACAGCCCGAGCTCCTCTGCGCCCCAGAACGCGAAGCGAACCGCGAGCTCCGGGTATCTCTCGCGCACGATGCGGGCGATCTCGAGCAGGGCAACAACTCCGGTCGCGTTGTCGTTGATCCCAGGGCCGACGAGAACGGAGTCCAGATGTGCGCCGACCAGCAAGACGCGGCGAGCGCCGGGCCGGTTGTCCGCGACGACGTTCTGAGAGGACGACGGTCGGCGGCTCGTCACGAGCTCGAGTTCCACGATCGGGCTCGAAGCCGCCGCCAGCTCCGGGCCGATAGTGCCGTCGATCCCAGCTACCGGAATCGGCGAGGCCTGCGGGTCGCCCAGCGTGCCGTCGAACAGTCCGGGCTCCGAGTTGAAGACGAGCAGGGCGATCGCGCCGGCGTTCGCTGCGTTCCTCGCCTTCACGGCGAAGAAACAGGTGCCCCGACGCGCAAGTCCGACGAAGCCGCTGACGCCGTCGAAGTCGCCAGGCTCGCAGCCATCGCCGGCGGCCACTACCCGTCCGCGAAGGCCGCCCTTCGGCGTCGACGGCGAGTAGTCGAGCGCTTCGACGCGAAGCTCGCGCTGGGTCGGGGCAACCTGGGTCCCCTTCTCGACGCTCTCCCGGTAGAGGACGAAAGGAAAGCCGACGCTGCGAGCGTCGTAGCCTGCACGCCGGAGCTTCGCCCGCACGTGAGCCACCGACGCGCGGTAGCCCGCAGTGCCCGCGGCTCGATTTCCTCCTGAGCGCTCGGCGATCCGCTCGAAAGCGAGCAGATCCGCACGCATTCGAGCGCGCGAGAGCTCGCGCGGGAGCTGAGCGACGATCTCGGCTCGCGTCGACGTCTTCTGACCGGAGGCCGTGTCGCGCGCCACCCATCCGGCTGACACCGACGTGAGCCCGAGGAGCGCGATTGCGAGCGTCGTCGTGCTCGCGATGCCGCGCTTTCGAAGCGATCGTGCTGCCATTGCCACAGGGTACGCTCAGGACATGGTGCTGGACTCGCGCGTCGACATCGGCCATGTGCACCTGAAGGTCTCGGACCTGGACCGCGCGCTCGGCTTCTGGCGGGACGTCCTCGGCTTCGAGGAGCAGGCGCGGATGGGCGACCAGGCGGCGTTCATCTCCGCAGGCGGTTACCACCACCACATCGGCCTCAACACCTGGGAATCCGCCGGCGGCTCGCCGCCTCCCTCCGGCACGACGGGTCTCTACCACGTGGCTGTCCGTTTTCCGGACCGCAAGTCCCTTTCGGAAGCGGTGCACCGGGCTCTGCGGGCAGGGGTCGAGCTCGAGGGTGCCTCCGACCACGGCGCGAGCGAGGCGGTCTACCTTCGCGACCCCGACGGAAACGGGGTAGAGCTCTACCGAGATCGTCCGCGCGACGAGTGGCCGCGCCAGGCGGACGGCGAGAGCCTCGCGATGTTCACCCGCCCGCTCGATCTGCCCGCGCTCTTGGCCGAAGCTGAATAGCTCAGCGCGGGCTGTTTTCGACGTACGTCTTCAGGCCAGCGAGCTCGTCCTTCGTGGAGTTCCGCAGCGTTCGGCCCAGTATCGGCGTGGCCACACGCATCAGCAACGTCTTCGGGAGGAACGACCAGTCGAAGCTGGCGAGCGTGCCTCCGTTCTCGGGAGAGAAGAGGAAGTCGAGCTCGAAGTCCGCCGGCTTCCAGCCGCCGCGAACACTCAGTCGCCGCGGCGGGTCGAGCGCCGTCACCACGTCGGCGATCTCGATCTCGCGCCCACGCCAACGGATCTTCTCGCGGATGCGCGAGCCCACGCCGAGCGGGCCTTCCGAGACCTGACGAAACTCGACGAGTGCAGGTCGCCACGCGGTGTGGGTGCTCGGATCGGACACGACGGCCCACACGTCCTCGGGAGGTCGGTCGATATGGATGTGCTCGGTGATCTTCATTCCTGTCCTAAGCTCCGCGTTGTCAGCTATACCTGACTCATAGCCAAGACGAAACCTGTCGAGCAGCTCGAGCGGGTGGTGATCCGCTTCGCCGGCGACTCCGGAGACGGTATGCAGCTGACCGGAGATCGCTTCACGAGCGAGACGGCCGTCTTTGGCAACGACCTCGCCACGCTGCCGGACTTTCCCGCGGAGATCCGTGCGCCGGCCGGTTCGCTGCCCGGTGTGTCCGGCTTCCAGGTGCACTTCGCCGACCACGACATCTTGACGCCGGGAGACCAGCCGAACGTGCTCGTGGCGATGAACCCGGCTGCGCTCAAGGTCAACCTCGGCGACCTCGCCAAAGGAGGGACGGTCATCGTCAACACCGATGCGTTCTCGGACCGCAACCTGCAGAAGGCTGGCTACGCGTCGAGCCCGCTCGACGACGGATCGCTCTCCGACTTCCATGTCCACGCGGTCTCGCTCTCGTCGATGACGATCGAAGCGCTGAAGGAGGTCGACGGGATCACCTCGCGCGAAGCAGAGCGCTCGAAGAACTTCTTCGCGCTCGGGCTCATGTCGTGGCTGTACAACCGTCCGATCGAGGGGACGCTCGGGTTCATCGACGTGAAGTTCGCGAAGCGTCCGGAGATCGCAGAGGCGAATACACGTGCCTTCAAAGCCGGCTGGAACTACGGCGAGACATCCGAGGACTTCGCGGTCTCCTACGAGATAGCGCCGGCGAAGCTCGAGCCGGGCACGTATCGCCAGATCTCCGGGAACTCGGCGCTGACGTACGGGTTAATCGCCGCGAGCAAGCTCTCCGGGCTGCCGTTGTTCCTTGGCGCCTATCCGATCACCCCGGCATCGGACGTCCTCGAGCAGCTTGCGAGCATGAAGCACTTCGGCGTGCGCACGTTCCAGGCCGAGGACGAGATCGCGGCCTCGGGCGCCGCACTGGGGGCGGCGTTCGGCGGCTCGCTCGGCGTCACGACGTCGGCCGGGCCGGGCATCGTGCTCAAGTCGGAGACCGTCGGGCTCGCCGTCACGCTCGAGCTGCCGTTGATCATCGTCGACGTGCAGCGCGCCGGGCCCTCCACTGGAATGCCGACGAAGCCGGAGCAGGCCGATCTCCTGCTGGTGATGTTCGGGCGGAACTCGGAGTCGCCGGTGCCGGTCGTCGCGGCATCGACGCCAGCCGGCTGCTTCGACGCGGCGATCGAGGCCGCGCGGATCGCGATCAAGTATCGGACGCCCGTCTTCCTTCTCTCGGACGCGTACCTCGCGAACGGCTCCGAGCCGTGGCTCATCCCCGACGTCGACGGTCTCAGCGATATCTCGACCGAGTTCGCGACCTCGCCGAACGACGGGGATGGTGGCTTCCTTCCCTACAGGCGCGACGTCGAGACCCTCGCGCGGCCGTGGGCGATCCCCGGCACACCGGGGCTCGAGCACCGGATCGGCGGGCTCGAGAAGGAGGACGAGACCGGGAACGTCTCCTACGACCCCGAGAACCACGACCTGATGGTGCGGCTGCGCGCCGCGAAGGTCGCAGGCATTGCTGCGGACATCCCCGAGCTCGAGGTCGACGATCCCGACGGCGCCGACGCGCTCGTGCTCGGCTGGGGGTCGACGTATGGCGCAATCGGAGCGG
Organism: uncultured Actinomycetes bacterium; assembly: GCA_963840705.1. Lineage (GTDB taxonomy): Bacteria > Actinomycetota > Thermoleophilia > Gaiellales > Gaiellaceae > GMQP-bins7. Next base: position 352,357 of record CAWIZT010000008.1, read on the forward strand.
CGGCGCGGCGGGTGCGGGCGAGCGGACGCCAGGTCGCAACCGCGCATCTCCACTACCTGAACCCGTTTCCGCGGAACACCGGCGAGGTCGTTCGGCGCTATGAGAAGGTGCTCATCCCGGAGATCAACCTCGGTCAGCTGCGAATGCTGATCCGCGCCGAGTTCCTGGTCGATGCAGTGGGCTACAACAAGGTGCGCGGGCGTCCGTTTCGGGCGGCCGAGCTCGAGGACGCGATCACGGCGTTGGTGGATTCATGAGCAAGGGCAACGGTGAGGTCGTGCAGCTGACCACGAAGGACTTCAAGTCCGACCAGGAGGTCCGCTGGTGCCCGGGCTGCGGCGACTACGCGATCTTGAACGTGATTCAGGGCTTCATGCCCGAGCTCGGGCTAACGCGCGAGCGGATCGTGTTCGTCTCCGGGATCGGGTGTGCGGCTCGGTTTCCGTACTACATGCAGACCTACGGGATGCACTCGATTCACGGGCGCGCGCCGGCGATCGCGACCGGCCTCGCCGTGAGCCGACCGGACCTGTCGGTGTGGGTCGTGACGGGAGACGGGGACGCGCTCTCGATCGGCGGGAACCATCTGATCCATTCGCTTCGACGGAACGTCAACCTCAAGATCCTCCTCTTCAACAACAAGATCTACGGGCTGACGAAGGGCCAGTACTCACCGACGTCGGAGCTCGGCAAGGTGACGAAGTCGACGCCGATGGGGTCGCTCGACTACCCCTTCAATCCGCTGTCGATAGCGATAGGCGCCGAGGCGTCGTTCGTGGCACGCGCGATCGACACGGACAAGAAGGGACTGACCGAGGTCCTCGGCGCGGCGGCGCGCCACCGCGGTTCGGCGTTCGTCGAGATCCTCCAGAACTGCAACATCTACAACGACGGCGCCTTCGACTTCGTGCGCGAGGAGAAGGGAAACCGGATCTACCTCGAGAGCGGTGCGCCGATCCGCTTCGGGGCGGAGGGCGAGAAGGGCGTCGTACAAGACGCGGTCGGATCAGCACGTGTCGTCGATGTCGCCGAGGCGGGGGAGGACGGGCTGCTCGTCCACGACGCAGGTCAGCGCGAGCCGAGCCTGGCGTTCGCGCTCTCGCGGATCACGTTCGAGACGGACGGTGCGGTGCCGCTGGGTGTTTTCCGGAGCGTCGAGCGGCCAGTCTACGACGATCTCATGAGCGCGCAGCTCGAGCAGGCACGGGACCAGTCGGGCGCAGGCGACCTCGAGGCGCTGCTGCACTCCGGCGACACCTGGGTCGTACCTATCTAGCGCTCCAGCGCGAGCGAGACGGCGTCGTCGAGCGTCGAGGCGCGGCCGACCGCGCGACCCCGTTCGAACTCGGGTCCGGCGAGCTCGAGAACTCGGCCTTCGCATGCCTCGCGGTGGCGGCGCCAGCCACCGAGCGGCGCGATTGCATCCTCCTCTTCGACCGCGCCCCACAGCAGCCCGGCGCGCTCATATTGGCCGCGTTCGGCCGCCACTCGGGCAAGCATTCCGACTCCGAAGATGCGCCCGGGGCGATCGCGGAGCCGGTCGGCGATCGCAAGCGACTCGCGCGCGTGCGCCTCGCCCGCGTCGAGGAGCCCGATGTTCAGCGACAGGCATGCCAGCTCCGCAAGCGCCCCGCTCTCCCACCACGGCACCCCCGCCTCGCCGGCCAGCGTGGCGCTCTGGCGGACGAGCTCGAGCGCGCTCCGCTCGTCACCCTCGTCGCGCGCGATCGCGCCGAGCGTTCCAGTGGTCTGGGCGAGGCCCCACGCGTCGTCCGTGCGCCGGTGGATCTCATCGCTGATCTCGACGAGCTCCCGGGCACGGTCGAGGTCGCCGCGCCACATCGCGGTGATCGCCAGGCGGTGCAGGAGGACCGCCCGGCCGTGCTCGTCCTCGAGCTGCTCGAAGATGGCCAGGCTGCGAGACCACATCTCCTCCGCAGCCGCGAAGTGGCCAGCGATGCCCAGCGAGCTCCCGTAGGCACGGAGCGCCTCCGCGCGCAAGCTCGGCGAGGCGAGCTCGGCCTCGGGCCGGTCGAAGAGGCGCTCGAACCAGCGGATACCCTCGGCGGGATCTTCGAGCGTCCACAGCTGCTCGAGTGCGATCGCGATCCCGAGCCCGAGCGCGATGGAATCGCTTCTTATCGCCCAGGCAAGCGCGCCACGGAAGTTGTCCTGCTCGGCCAACCCGATGTCGAGTCGCTGCCCACCGGGGCGGCGTGTCCCCGCATTCAGATTTGCGTCCTCCGCGACGGCGAGGAAGTGCTCGGCGTGGCGCCGATAGACCTCGTCGGCGTCGGGGGCTGCATCGAGCAGTTCGACGGCGTATTCCCGGATCGTGTCGAGCATTCCGAGGCGCCCGCTGCCCCAGCGTCGGCCGAGGTTCTTGACGACGAGCGACTCGAGGGCGTCGAGATCTGCGTCGCAGACGGCCTCCGCGGCGTCCAGGGTGAAACTCCCTCTGAACACCGCAAGGCGTCGAAACAGCTCCTGCTCGTCCGACCCGAGCAGCTCGTAGCTCCACTCGATCGTCGCGCGCAGCGTTCGCTGCCTGTCCGGCGCATCGCGCGAGCGAGACGCGAGGAGCGGCAGCCGCCGGTCTAGCCGCGCCAGAAGCTCATCCGCGTCCAGGAGCGCCACACGTGCGGCCGCCAGCTCGATCGCGAGCGGCAACCCGTCCAGCCGTCGACATATCTCGACGACCGCAGCCGTCGGCACGAATCCTCGAGCGACGGCCTGTGCGCGCTCCACGAAGAGGACTTCGGCGTCGTCGGCAGGAAGCGGCTCGACCGGGTATCGCTGCTCGGACTCGACGTGCAGCGGCTCGCGGCTCGTGACCAGGAGCTTTGCGTTCGGTGTGCTCCTGAGCAGCGCCGAGACCATCGGCGCGGCCTCGACGACCTGCTCGAAGTTGTCCAGGAGAACCAGCACCCGCTTGTCCGCCACATGCTCGATCAGGCCGCCGTCGGCGCCGAGCGAGGCTCCGATCGCGCGCTCGACGAGCACGGGATCGCGGAGCGCCTGCAGCGGAACCCAGAACACACCGTCCGGGAACTGCTCGACTGCCTCGGCCGCGAGCTGAAGAGCGAGGCGCGTCTTGCCGCTCCCACCCGGCCCCGTCAGCGTCACGAGCCGGTGCGAGGCTATGAGCGTGCCGCCCTCTTCCAGCTCCCGCTCACGGCCGACGAGCGGCGTCTGCTGGATCGGCAGGTTCGTTCGATACAGCGTCTTCGGCGGCGGGAATTCCTCGTCTCCCAGCTGGAACAGGCGTTGCGGTGCGCTCAGGTCCTTCAGGCGGTGCTCGCCGAGGTCGCGCACCGCCGCGTCTTCCTCGAGCAGCTGTCGCGACGCCTCCGAGAGGAGCACCTGGCCGCCGTGACCGGCGCCCATGATCCGCGCTGCCCGGTGCACGTCGATGCCGACGTACCCCTCGTCGGTCACGACCGGCTCGCCCGTGTGGATGCCGATTCGTACGCGGACAGGTCCGTCGACGAGGGCGTCCTGGACGTCGCGTGCCGCGTCGACCCCATCGCTCGCGCGCGCGAACGCTACGAAGAACGCGTCGCCCTGCGTATCCACTTCGACGCCCCCGTGCTGCGAGAAAGCCCTGCGCAAGAGACTACGGTGCTCCGCGAGCACCTCGGCGTACCGGTCGCCGAGCTCGTGGAGCAAGCGCGTCGAGCCCTCGATGTCCGTGAAGAGCAGGGTGACAGTTCCGCTCGGAAGCTGCCGCACGCGCTGATGATCGCCTACGAGGCTTCCTCGAGGAAGTGGACGATCCGCTCCGCGATCTCCTCGCCCGTCTCCTCCTGCAGGAAGTGACCGGCGCCCTTGATGATCTCCGCGGGTCCCGGCCCCTGGAATCCGCGCGGCCATGCGCTCGGCGGCTTCCGGTGTGAAGATGGGGTCCGAATCGGAGAACATGACGAGCGCAGGCTGTTCCCAGCGCTCGAGCCCTGCGCTCACCTCGAGCATCTTCGCCGCCGACGGGTGGTCGGGCTCGGTCGGAACGAGCTCCGGGAACGCGAGCACTCCCGCCTTCGACTCGGGGGTGGGAAAGGGGGCGTTGTAGGCGTCGACGACCGCGTCGTCGAGCGCGGACACGCAGGTGATCCGAATGAGCTGTCCCGGAACGAGCTCGGTCCCCACCCGGCGGACGAACTCTCGGAAGCGAAGCCATTCGGGCGAGGGTGCGCGCCCGGCGCCGATCCCGGTGTTGAGGATCACGAGCCGCGCGAACCGCTCCGGCTGCTCGACGGCGAGCCGCAGGCCGATCGGCCCGCCCCAGTCCTGCATCACGAGGGTCGTTTCGCGGAGATCGAGCTCCTCGGCCAGCCGCTCGATCGAGCGGCAATGGAAGTCGTACGAGTAGTCCGCGATCCGCGTCGGCTTGTCCGAGCGCCCGAAACCGAAGTAGTCAGGTGCGACGACGCGTGCGACACGCGCGAGCGGCGGGATCATCTTCCGATACAGGTAGGACCAGGTCGGCTCACCGTGCAGGAGCAGCACGGGGTCTCCGGCGCCTTCGTCTACGTAGTGCATCCGTAGGCCGGCCTGCTCGAGGTAGCGCGGCTCGAACGCGTACCCTGGGAGCTCGGCGAAGAGCTCGTCGGGCGTGCGGAATGACTCCATGGACCGATCATGACGCCCCGAGGAGGCCGAGCGTGGGCGAGACGCCGAGTATCTGGAGCGAACGGTGGGAATACGAGCGACGGTCGAGTCCGGATACCCGCCAGATCTCGGTGATGGCGTTCACCGAGTCCCAGCTCGGCCGCCCTCCCTGGGACTTGCGCACGCTGGAAGACTCCACCGCCTGGCGTCTTGCATGTCGCTGAAGCGGGCACTAGTGTCGCCGCACGGGGGTCGCGGACTGCGCGCCATGGCGTCTCTGAGGTGATGTGGATCAACAACGCACCCAGCTACTGAGCCCACTTTCCGGCAGCGAGCGAGCCCCGGATGTCGAGCTCGTGGGGGTCACGAAGCGCTTCGGTGACGTCGCCGCGGTCGACTCGATCGACCTCGAAGTCCACGCGGGCGAGTTCCTGTCGCTCCTCGGTCCCTCGGGCTGCGGCAAGACGACGACTCTCCGGTTGATCGCGGGCTTCGAGCGGCCCGACGAAGGCCAGGTGCGAATCGGCGGCGAGGACGTTGCCCGGCTCCCGCCGTACAAGCGCGACGTGAACACGGTGTTCCAGTCCTACGCGCTCTTTCCGCATCTGACCGTGGCCGAGAACGTCGCCTACGGACTGAAGCAGCGTGGGCTCGGAAGGAGCGAGCGGCGCACGCGGGCCAGCGAGATGCTCGAGCTCGTACGGCTCTCGGGCTTCGAGGGACGGAAGCCGAAGCAACTGTCGGGTGGCCAGCAGCAGCGCGTCGCTCTTGCGCGGGCGCTCGTCATGAGCCCGAAGGTCCTGCTCCTCGACGAGCCGCTCGGCGCGCTCGACCTGAAGGTGCGCCGGGAGCTGCAGATCGAGCTGAAACGCATCCAGCGCGAGCTCGGGATCACGTTCGTCTACGTGACGCACGACCAAGAGGAGGCGCTGGCCATGTCGAACCGCGTCGCGGTGCTGAACGCCGGCCGGATCGAGCAGCTCGCCGCTCCTCGGGAGATCTACGACCGGCCGGCCACGAGATTCGTCGCCGACTTCATCGGCGACACCAACTTCGTACGGCAGAGCGGACGGGTGGTCGCCGTGCGGCCGGAGCAGGTCCAGCTCACGCGTCAGGCTGCGGGGGTCGAAGGAGCAATCGGCGCGACGATCGTCGCGACGATGGTCGTCGGTCCTGCGGTTCAGTGCGTGGTGCGAACCGAGGACGGACAGGAAGTGCTGGTACGAGAGCAGAGAACTCGAGGAAAAGCCGGAGCCGAATCGCTCGGGGAAGGCGAGCGCGTGTACGTCAGCTGGCCGAGCGAGGACGCTTTGGAAATCGATGCGACGGAGGTGACGTGATGCGTGAGTCGCTCTGGGAGCGGCGGTACGACCGGAAGGGCTTCGTGGCGACTTCGGCGCTCGCAGCGATGGCGGCTGCGGGCGGAGGACGTCTGACCGAGAGCGCGTTCGGGGCGACGGAGCAGGGGGGCGGAGTCCTCCACTACTACAACTGGGCCGCGTACGTGAACCCGAAGACCTACGCGGACTTCACCAAGGCGACGGGAATCAAGGTCAAGAAGAGCTTCTACACGTCGAACGAGACGATGCTCGCCAAGCTGAACGCAGGCGCGCGCGGATACGACCTCGCGGTGCCCACGGAGTACATGGTCAGGATCCTCATCGAGGAAGACCTGCTCGAGAAGATCGACCTCAAGAAGCTTCCGAACGCGAGGAAGAACATCGATCCGAAGTTCTTCGGCCTCCCCTACGACTCGAAGAACGAGTGGTCGATCCCCAAGGACTGGGGTACGACCGGCTTCGTTTATCGGAAGGACCTGATCGAGGAGCGTCCGACGACCTGGAGGGAGGTCTACACGCTCTTCAAGAAGTACCCGAAGCGCTTCACGCTGCTCGACGGCAGCCTCGAGACCGTCGGCTCGGTGCTGATGATGATGGGGTACTCGTACAACACCGACTCCGCCAGCGAGCTCGACAAGGCGCGGAAGTTCCTGATCGACCTCAAGCCGTTCGTGCACTCGATCGACTCGGTGAACCTCAAGCAGAAGATCATCCGCGGCAAGGCGTACGGCGGCATGGCGTGGAACGGGGACAGCGCCGTCATCATCGGCGAGAAGCCCGCCGAGTACATCATCCCCGGGGAGGGAGCAGAGTTCTGGATCGACGCATATGTCATCCCGACCGGGGCGAAGAACCCGGACGCCGCTCACAAGTGGATCGACTTCTGCTACCAGCCGAAGGTCAACGCGCAGGAGACGTCGTTCACGTACTACGGCTCGCCGGTCAAGAGGACGCTCCTGAAGAGCGCGTTGGCGAAGAACATCTACAACAACACGGACGTCTTCCCGCCGGCGAACCTCGTGAAGAGGCTCGTCTCCTCGAACGTCTCGGCAAAGGGAACGCGGTCGCGCGAGCGGATCTGGACCGAGTTCAAGAGCGCGTAGGAACGTGGCGACGGGGGTCGCACCGGAGGGGCGCCGTCGTGGGAGGACTCGCGGCGGCGCCGCCGGGCCCCGCTATCCCGGCTGGCTGGCACTTCCCGCGGCCGGCTGGTACGTGCTCTTCTTCCTCGGGCCGCTGGCGATCATGGCGGCCTACAGCTTCGCCGAGGTGTCCGGCTTCACGGACGTCGCGTTCAACTGGAATCTCGGCAACTACCGATATCTCTGGGACCCGCTTTACGGCGAGATCTTCCTTCGCACGCTGAAGCTGGCGGTCATCGGGACGGTGCTGACGCTCGTGATCGGCTTCCCCTTCGCCTATTACATCGCGCGCTACGCGAAGCACAAGACGCTGCTTCTGATGCTCGTCATCGTTCCATTCTGGACGAGCTTCCTGATCCGCACGTACTCGTGGCTGATCGTGCTCGATCCCGACTTCCCCGTGTTCCGAGCGCTCGGGATCGAGGGCGTAGTCGCCGAGGCCGAGCTCCTGTACACGACCAAGGCGATCTACATCGGAGTCGTCTACAACTACCTGCCGCTGATGGTGCTGCCGTTGTACGCGGCCCTGGAGCGCATGGACTGGACTCTCGTCGAGGCGGCGCAGGATCTCGGGGACAACGCCTTCCGCGCGTTTCGTCGCATCACCTTGCCGTTGGTGCTGCCGGGCGTGATCGCCGGCTCGCTGCTCGTCTTCATCCCGTTGACCGGCGAGTTCCTGATCCCCTCGATCCTCGGCGGCGACAAGATCTTCTACGTCGGGAATCTCATCGCGCAGCAGTTCGGCGAAGCGCGCGACTGGCCGTTCGGAGCGGCAATCGCGATGGTCGTGATCGCCGGCATGACCGTTGCGCTGCTCCTCTACGCGCGGGTGCTCGGGAGACAGGAGCAGTTCGGTGGCTAGGCGCCTGCTGGGGCTCCACGCGGCTTTCGTGTACGCGTTTCTCTACCTCCCCATCCTCGTCGTCGTCGTCCTCGCCTTCAACGGAGGACGGAACGTCCTCTACTGGGAGGGTTTCTCGACGAAGTGGTTCAGCGCGGCACTGCGTAACCCGGACATTCGCGACGCGCTGCAGACGAGCCTGACCGTAGCAGCGATGAACGCCGTTCTCGCGTGCGTTCTCGGGACGCTTCTCGCGCTTGCGCTGTCTCGTATGCGCGCCCGGATCCGCGTTCCGCTCGACGCGCTCGCGTACATGACGCTCGTCACTCCGGAGATCGTCTTCGGGATCGCCGCACTCATCTTCTTCGTGGAGGCGGGCGCGTTGGTCGGGGTCGACTCACCGCTCGGGATCTGGACGATTCTCGTGGCTCACGTGGTCTTCAACGCGTCGGTCGTCGCGTTGATCGTCCGCGCGCGCTTCGTGGGGATGGGGCAGTCCCTCGAGGAGGCTTCGTTCGATCTCGGAGCGGGACCTCTCGCGACCTTTCGCCAGGTGACGCTGCCGCGACTCGCTCCCGCGATCCTCGCCGGCGGTCTGCTCGCGTTCACCTTCTCGTTCGACGACTTCTACACGTCGTTCTTCGTCTCGGGTGTCGACTCGGAGACCCTGCCGATCTACATCTTCGCCCAGCTCCGCTTCGGAGTCTCGCCGGAGGTCAACGCGACGGCGGCGATGATCCTCGGGTTGACTCTCGCTGCGATCGTCGTTGCGTACCTTGTCCTGCGACGGACGGGTCAGGAGCGGGATGCGACGGGAGTTCCAGGAGTCTGAGCTCTCGCACCGCGTAAGCTCGCGACTCCGATGGTCAGGAGCGACGTGATCCCGGCCACGTGTACGAGTTGGCGCGCTTTCGACACAGAACGAACCGTCCCGTATGGACGTGTCCAGGGTCAGACCCTGGTGTTCTCCCGCACTAAGTGAGCGGCGACGCTTGGGCGGGCCTGCTACGTCTTGGGAAGGGCTTCGAGTTTGTAACCGACGCCGTAGCGCGTGTGGATGAAGGTGTGCCGCGGCGCCCGGCGGTCGATCTTCTCGCGGAGCTTGCGGACGAAGACGTCCACGGTGCGGTCGCGGTGCGACGCGCGTCGGCCCCACACGCGCTGCAGGAGCTCGTCGCGGGTAAGGACGCGGCCCTGCTCGCGGGCGAGGGTGTACACGAGCCGGAACTCCGTCGGGGTCAGCTCCGCGCTCTCACCGTCGACGAACGCCTGCACGTTGTCGGGGTCGAGGCGGAGCTCCTCGATCACGATCGCGTCGCTGCGGCGAGGCTCGGCTTCGCTGACGCCGCGGCGGGCCGCCGCGCGCACGCGCGCCGTCAGCTCCTTGAGGGAGAAAGGCTTGACGAGGTAGTCGTCCGCGCCGATCTCGAGCGCATGCACACGGTCGTGCTCCGTTCCGCGCGCGGAGACGACGATGATCGGAGTGCCGATCCCCTCCGAGCGCGCCTGCTCGATGACGCGCCAGCCGTCGATTCCAGGGAGCATGAGGTCGAGCACGCAGACGTCGGGCCGCTCGTAGCGCAGTCGGGCGAGCCCGGTCTCGCCGTTGGCGACCCCGACCGCGTCGAACCCCGCGGTCTCGAGGTGACGCGCCATGCCGCGAGCGATGACGTCGTCATCCTCGATGATCAAGACCTTCGCCATCCGGCCACATAGTGACGGCCCCCAGGAGACACGGGGGCCGTCGTTTGGTTACCGGAAGGTAACCGAGTGGTGAATGGCAGAGAGCTACCCGTCCGCTTCCGTGTCGGCGTCCGAGTTCTCGCCTTCCTCCTGGTCCGCGGTCAGCTCGACGACGACCAAGAGCGTCTCGCAGCCGACCAGCGTCGTCGAGGCGCGCTCGGAGCGGAGCACGAACGCCTTGTCGTCACCCGGCCCGCAGTTGAGGAGGTCGGGATCGTTGTCGGCTGCGAGTGCGTGCAGCTCGTCGTCCCCGCTCCCGCCGAACGAACGGTCTGCGCCTCCACCGCCGAAGACCGAGTCCGGACCGTCGTTCCCGGAAACGACGTCCGGTCCCTTGTTCCCTGACACGCGATCGCCGGCGTCACCGCCGAGGACCCGATCGGCGTCGGAGCCGCCGAACAGGCGGTCGTTGCCATTCCCTCCGGCGATCACGTCGTTGCCTCGGCCTCCGTACACGAGGTCGCCGCCGTCAGCAGCGCGGACGCCGTCGTCACCGGAACCCGCGCGGACGAGGTCGGCGCCATCACGGGCGTACACATGGTCGTTGCCGGCGAACGCGCGGATCTCGTCCGCCTGCTCCGTACCGCGCAACACGTCGTCGCCGGGTGTGCCGTTGATCACGGCCGCGGCGGCCACGGCGGTGACGATGAGCGCTGTCAGCACGGCGACCGTGAGCGCAAATGCCTTCAGTCCCATTTCATCTCTCCTTCGTAGAGGACAGATGGATTCACCGACATGTGAGTTTGGGCTGCGTGAGGTGGGCGAAAGCGTTACGCAAAGGTTCTGTTAGAACCACGGACGATGGATGCAGAGGCGATTCGAGGACGGGCGCTCGTGGAGGAGAGCCGGGAGGCCGTTGTGGTCCTGGACGACGACGACCGCGTCTTGATGGCGAGCCGCCGTGCACGCCAGAGTGTCAATGGCATCCGCGATGGCGAGACCGTGCCGTCCGACCTCCTGACGGGCAGTCTCGGCCTGATCCCTCTCGTCTTCCCGTACGAGGTGGACGGGCGGCGAGAGCGGCTTGTCTATCTCTCGCGCGAGGGCGACCTTGCTGCGTACGAGGAGCTGCGCGCAGGCTTCACGGCTGCGGTTTCGCACGAGCTGCGAACTCCACTCGCACGGCTGCTGACGCTGCTCGAGACGGCCACGCTGCCCGGGGAGGACGTGACCGACCTCGTCGCGCAGGCCACGAACGAGGTGGAGCAGATCACCGAGCTGATCGACGAGGTTCTGTTCCTCAGCGAGCTCGAGTCCGGGGCGCGTGTCGTCGCCTTGGGGGCCGAGCCCGTTCTTCCAGTCTTGGAGCACGCGCTCGCCGAGCTCGAGGAACGGGCGGATCGGGCCGGAATCGAGCTCCGGCTTGTGTGTGATCCGGCTATCAAGCTGACCATCCGGCCGCGGATGCTTCGCGTGGTCGCGCGCAACCTCGCGGAGAATGCGATCCGCTACGCAGGTCCCGGCTCGGTGTTCACGCTCTCGGCTCGACAAGACGTCGGCGGCGCGGTTGTCGTGTCCGGGAGCGATGACGGGATAGGGGTCGAGCCAGCGGCGCTCCCGAGGCTCTTCGAGCGCTTCTACCGTGCCGATCGCGCGCGCTCGTCGCGGGGCACTGGTCTCGGCCTGGCAATCGTCAAGCACATCGTGACGCAGGCGGGAGGCTCGGTCGAGGCGGGCGGTGGTGGTAGCAGTGGGCTCGAGATCCGCTGTCTCTTTCCAGCGCCGTCCTAGGAGTTCTTCACCGTACTTTCACCACATTTTCACTGTCCGGCGTCCCGCAGGAGGATCCGGCCGGGGAGACTTGCCGCTATGAAACCGCACAGATCGATCACGCTCATCCTTTGCACGGCAGGTCTCGCGCTCGTTTCGACAGCTTGTGGCGGAGGGGACGATGGCGGCGTCATCACCGCCGACGGCTCGAGCACGGTCGGGCCGTTCGTCACGAAGGCCGCCGAGGACTTCAAGGCGGAGCAGGACGTGGACGTCACGGTCGGGATCTCGGGCACCGGCGGCGGCTTCGAGCGCTTCTGCGCGGGAGAGACCGATCTCTCGAATGCCTCTCGATCGATCGATGAGGACGAGCAGGCGTCGTGCGAGGAGGCAGGGGTCGAGTACGTCGAGTTCCGAGTCGTCACGGACGCCCTGACGAACGTCGTCAACACCGAGAACGCCTGGGCCACTTGCTTGACGGTGGATCAGCTCAACGCGATCTGGAAGCCGGGGTCGAAAGTCGCGAACTGGAATCAGGTGGATCCGTCGTTCCCTGATGTCCCGCTGAAGCTCTACGGGGCGGGCACGGACTCGGGCACGTTCGACTACTTCACCGACGTGATCAACGGTGAGGAGGGCGCAAGTCGCTCGGACTACTCGGCGACCGAGGACGACAACGTCACCGTCCAGGGCGTTTCCGGCGACCGGGGCGCCATGGGCTACTTCGGCTTCTCGTACTTCGAGGAGAACCAGGACCAGCTCAAGGCCCTCGAGGTCGACGGGGGAGACGGCTGCGTCGCCCCGAGCGTCGAGGCGGCGCAGGACGATTCGTACACGCCGCTCTCGCGCCCGCTGTTCGTCTACGTCAAGCAGAGCTCGTTCGACGACAACGAGGATGTCCGGAACTTCGTCCGGTTCATGCTCGACAACAACGAGTCCATCGCCACTGCCGCTCAGTTCGTGCCCCTGAGCGAGGATCAGGTCGCTGAGCAGTTGGCGACGTTCGAGGACGCCGCGGCGTAGTGCCACCCGCGGTTGTCATCGAGCAGCCGGCGCCTCTGACGCTGCCGCGTAAGAGAATCAGGTGGGGGGAGCAGTTCGTCCACCTGATTCTCTTCCTCGCCGCTGCGATCTCCGTCCTCACCACGGTCGGGATCGTGATCTCCCTGCTCTTGCCCGCGCTCGACTTCTTCCGGGAAGTGAGCCCGGTGGAATTCTTCACGGGTACGACGTGGGCGCCGCTCTTCCTCGACGCGCACTTCGGTGTCGTACCGCTCGTTGTCGGCACGTTCGTGATCTCGTTCTGGTCCGCTCTCCTCGCGTTTCCGCTCGGCGTCGGCGTTGCGATCTACCTGAGCGAGTACGCCAACCAGCGAGTTGCGGGTGTCCTGAAGCCGATCCTCGAGATTCTGGCGGCGATTCCGACGGTCGTTCTCGGCTACTTCGCCCTCACCTTCGTGACGCCATTCCTCCGGGATATCGGCCTCGAGGTCGAGATCTTCAACGCGCTCTCGGCGAGCCTTGTCCTCGGGGTGCTGCTGATCCCGACGATCGCGTCGCTCTCCGAAGACGCGATGGCCGCGGTGCCCCGCGACCTCCGGGACGGTGGCTACGCGCTCGGGGCAGACAAGCTGCAGGTGTCCACGCGCATCGTGGTTCCCGCCGCGATCTCCGGGATCATCGCCGCATTCGTGCTCGGGTTCTCCCGCGCAGTCGGCGAGACGATGATCGTTCTCATCGCCGCCGGCCAGCTGGCCCAGATCACCTTCGATCCTCGGGAGACGATCGAGACGATGACCGCGTTCATCGGCGCGACCGGTAACGGTGACGTTCCGACGGGATCCATCGAGTACAAGACGATCTTCGCGGTGGGGCTCACGTTGTTCGTCATCACGCTCGTCATGAACCTCATCTCGATCAGACTTGTCCGCAAGTACCGCGAGGTCTACGAATGACCGTCATCGAGCCTCACATCGAGCGCGACTTCGAGCCCGCGCCGGAGCAGTTCGGGCGGCGGAGCCAGGCTTGGAAGAACAGGCTGTTCAAGACGGCGATGCTCTTCTCCATGTTCGTCGCGTTCGGAACTCTCGCGGTGCTGCTTGTCGACACCTTGATCACCGGCTGGCCGGCGCTCAACTCGCAGCTCTTGACCGGCCTCCCGTCTACCGTTCCCGAAGAGGCAGGGGGGAGGCCCGCGATCCTCGCGACGCTGTACCTCGGCGCGCTCGTTCTCTTGCTCTCCGTGCCGATCGGGGTGCTCACCGCGATCTATCTCGAGGAGTACGCAGACCGGACGCGCTGGTGGAACAGGCTCATCGAGGTCAACATCCAGAACCTCGCAGCAGTGCCATCGATCGTGTACGGGATTCTCGGGCTGGCGTTCATCGTCCGCGGCATCGGCATCGGCCGCGTTGTCTTGGCGGGCGGCCTCATCCTCACGCTCGTGGTGCTCCCTACCGTCGTCGTGGCCTCGCGGGAGGCGATTCGCTCCGTGCCGGACTCGATCCGCCAGGGCGCTTTTGCTCTCGGGGCGACGAAATGGCAGGTCGTCTGGCGCCAGGTTCTTCCGGCAGCGATTCCCGGAATGGCCACCGGGTCGATTCTCGCGCTCTCCCGGGCGGTAGGCGAGACAGCGCCGCTCATCATGGTCGGCGCGATCACCTACGTCGCGTTCAACCCGGAGCTGTTCGGCGCGTACACCGCTCTCCCGGTGCAGATCTACAACTGGACGAGACAGCCGGACCCCGGCTTCCAGACCCTAGCCGCAGCCGGCGCGATCGTGCTGCTCGTTATCGTCTTGAGCATGAACTCCGTGGCAATCTTCCTTCGCAACCGCTATCGACGTCAATGGTGAGTGAGGCAATGACGCAGATGGAAACACCGCAGATCGACAACACCCGTATCGCGGAAGTTTCACGAGGAGCCCTCTCCCGGGATGACATCGAGCGTCGCGAGAAGGTGTTCTCCGTGAGCGATCTCGCGGTCTCGTACAGCGGGAAGGTCGCTCTTCAGGACGTCCAGCTCGACGTTCACCGGAACACGGTGACGGCGTTCATCGGACCGTCCGGTTGCGGGAAGAGCACCTTCATCCGCTGCTTCAATCGCATGAACGACCTGGTGCCCGGAGCGAAGGTCGAAGGCACTGTCCTCTACCACGGAGCCGATCTCTACGGCGATGACGTCGACCCGGTCGAGATCCGGCGTCGAATCGGCATGGTCTTCCAGAAGCCGAACCCGTTCCCGAAGTCGATCTACGACAACATCGCCTTCGGCCCGCGCGTGCTTGCGATGAAGGGAGATCTCGACGAGCGCGTCGAGGCCGCGCTGCGGCAAGCGGCTCTGTGGGACGAGGTGAAAGACCGGCTGAAGGACGGTGCTCTGGGTCTCTCCGGCGGACAGCAGCAACGCCTGTGCATCGCTCGCGCCCTCGCCGTCGAACCCGACGTGATCCTGATGGACGAGCCCGCCTCGGCGCTCGACCCGATCTCGACCACGCGCATCGAGGATCTGATGCATGAGCTGAAGCGCGAGTACACCATCGTGATCGTGACGCACAACATGCAGCAGGCGGCTCGCGTAGCCGACATGACGGCGTTCTTCAGCGTCGTCGTGCACGAGGACGGAAGCGCGCGGCGCGGGATCCTCGTCGAGTACGACACCACTGCGAAGATCTTCACCACTCCTTCCGACAAGCGGACGGAGGACTACGTAACGGGAAGGTTCGGATGAGAATCGAGCTGCAGGCCGAGCTGGACGCGCTGGAAGCGGGCTTCCAGGAGGCCGGAGAGATCGTTCTCCGGTCGATCCGGGGCGCCCTCGACGCGTTGCAGTCGCAGGATGTCGAGCTGTGCGACGAGGTGATCGCGTTCGACGACGAGATCGACGAGCGCTACTTGGCGATCGAGAGACAGGTCGAGCTCGTGCTCGCGCGCCAGACCCCTGTGGCGAGCGATCTTCGGCTCGTCCTTGCCTTGCTCCACAACGGGCTTCACCTCGAGCGCATGGGCGACCAGTGCGTGACGATCGCGAAGCTGACGAAGCTATCGAGTCATCTCGGCACGCAGCCGGCGGTGGTGGAAGGCCTCGCCGACATGGGCGAGCGTTGTGCGGAGATGGTCAAGGTGTCACTGACGGCCTTCGGCACCCGCGATCTCGACCGGGCTCGCGATCTGCACCAGCTCGATGACCTCGTCGACCGCGCCAACCGGCAGGTCTTCGATGAAGTCCTCGGTTACGTCCACGATCCCGACGCGCTCGAGTGGGGCATGCGCCAGATAACCGTGGCGCGCTGCTTCGAGCGCATCGGGGACAACGCCGTCGACATCGGCGAGCAGACGGCATTTCTCGTGACGGGAGAGTTCGCCGAGTTCACCGACGCCTCGCACGACCCCCAGCCGCTGTAGACGGTTCACCACTCTTCTACCGACCGTTCACCCGTCCTCAGCCCATCGCGACCGTTGCGGCCGCGACCATCGCTCTCGAATCCGTAAAGCGATGCGAAGGAGAAGGGGACAGCATGAAATACCGAGTCGGGCGCCGCGGCGTCATGGTTGCGGTGGGGGTCGTCGCGAGCCTTGCGATCGCTTCCGTCGCGACGGGGGCAGGTCCCACATACAACCTGAAGAAGCTAAAGGGGTCGATCACCGCGGACGGGTCGTCCACGGTCGGCCCGTATACGACCGCTGCGGCCGAGCTCTTCCGCCGCGCGGGCGCCACGAGCGTCAAGGTGACCGTAGGCATCTCGGGCACGGGTGGCGGCTTCCAGCGGTTCTGCAAGGGTGAGATCGATCTTTCGGATGCGTCGCGGCCGATGCGCATCAGCGAGGCTCAGAGCTGCAAGACCAACAATGTTGGGTCGTGGCGCGCATTCACCGTCGCGAACGACGCACTCACGGTGGTCACCAACAGGGAAAACACCTGGGCGACGTGTCTCTCGGTGGCGGAGCTCAAGAAGATCTGGGAGCCCGGGTCGAAGGTGAACAACTGGAAGGACGTGCGCTCGAGCTTCCCTGACCAGTCGTTGAAACTGTTCGGCCCGGGAACGGACTCGGGCACGTTCGAGTACTTCACGGAGGCCGTCAACGGCAGGGCACGGGCCAGCCGCACCGACTACCAGGCGAGCGAGGACGACAACGTGCTGGTCCAGGGAGTCTCCGGCGAGCGCGGTGGCATGGGCTACTTCGGCTTCTCGTACTACGAGGAGAATCAGAATCGGCTGCGAGCAGTGCAGGTCCGCAATCCCAAGACCGATCAGTGCGTGACGCCGAGCATTGCGACCGTCCACAACAACTCCTACAAGCCGCTTGCCCGGCCGCTCTTCATCTATGCGAAGGGCTCGTCCTTCAAGCGCACCGAGGTGCAGGCGTTCCTCGACTACATCTTCGACAACGAGGTGCCGATCGCGAAGCGCGCGGCCTTCGTGCCGCTGACGCCAGTGCAGCTCAAGCGCGCGAGGATCAACTTCACCCTCGCCGTGAAGGCGGCAAAGAAGACCTGATCTTCCCTCCCACCGACTGACTGCCTTGCTGAGCGATAACGAAGTGTTCGGCTACGGAGCGGCGGTAACTCCGAGCTCGGAGAGCAGCTGTCGAATGCGCTGGTCGATGTCGTCACGGATGTTCCGAACGTCTTCGAGCGACGTCGCCTTCGCCGGGTCGTCGACCTCCCAGTCCTCATAGCGCTTGCCCGGGTAGAGCGGGCACGCATCGCCGCAACCCATCGTGATGACCACGTCGGCGGCTCGCACGACCTCGTCGGTGAGCGGCTTCGGGAACGCGTCTGCGAGGTCCACGCCGAGCTCGGCCATCGCCTCGGCAGCGAGGGGATTCACGATCTCGCCCGGGTCCGAGCCTGCCGAGCGGACGCCGACCAGACCGTCCGACCGGAGCAAGAGCAGTCCCGCGGCCATCTGGCTGCGGCCTGCGTTCTGGACGCAGACGAACAAGACTTCGGGCTGGTCCTTCGTGATCAGTCCTTCGGCTTGCCCGAGTGCCTTCAACCGCTCGCGGGCGAAGCGGTGGGCGAGCACCGGGACGAACGCGCTGATTTTCGATTCGCCGAGCAGGTCGACGGACTCGGCGATGAAGCGCGCGATCGTCTCTCGCGAGGAGGTTCCAGAGAACTCGTCCTGCAGCGCCTCCGCCGCCTTCTCCACGTGCTGCCGGGTAATGGGATCAAGCATTTCGGTGATACCTCTCCTCTCAATCGCTCACGCTGGATCGTCCCAGATGGCTCGACAACGCTTGGGTCGGTAGCCGTGAAGATGTGGAAACGGGGCGTCCTCGCAGACGCGCTCTACGGCGGTGAGCGACGGCGCTGGCCTCGGGTTCATTCGACTCGCTCTGGCTCTATCTCGTCGCGCCGCTCGTCGGCGGAACGGTCGGCGCGCTCGCGTACGAGGCGGTGCGCGGGAACAGACCGTCGGGAGACTCCGGCTAGCGGCGCGCGCGCCTTCACCACTCCGAGACGTGTCTCCTCGCGTCCCTGATTACGCTTCGAGGGTGCGCAGGACCCATGAACACGAGCTCAAGCTCACGCCCTCCGACGGCTTTCGCCTGAGCGACCTGAACGGCGTCGAGCTGCCGAGCCGGGATTTCGTCTCGACGTACTTCGACACCCCCGATCTCGTGCTGGCGCAAAACAGGATCACGTTGCGCCACCGCGCCGAGGAGGGCAGCCGGCTCTGGCAGCTCAAGATCCCTTCCGGCGTTGCGCGCATCGAGATCGAAGTCCCCGGTCCGCCCGCACATCCGCCGAGTGAGCTGCTCGCGCTCCTTGCCGTGCATCTTCGTGGAGCCGAACCGACGCGCGTCGCGCGGCTTCGCACCCGGCGGAAGACCCTCCGAACCGCCGGCGCGGAGATCGTCGACGACTCCGTGTCGGTGCTCGAGGGTCAGCGGGTCAAGTCAAGGTTCCGCGAGCTCGAGATCGAGCTCGTCGACGAGGGAGACGAGCGGACGCTCCGGCGTCTGGAGAGGAAGCTGCTAGGCACCGGGGCGGAGTCGGCCGACTTTCGGCCGAAGCTCTATCGCGCTCTCGACTTCTCGCCCGTGCCCGATCCAACGCCGCTCCCGCGAGACGCGTCACCGCAGCAGGTTGTCGGGGCTGCTCTGGCAGAGCAGCAGGCGGAGCTCGTAGCCCATGATCCAGGAACTCGGCTCGGCACCGATCTCGAGGATCTCCACCAGATGCGGGTCGCAACCCGCCGGGCTCGAGCGTTTCTGCGGGCGGCACGGCCGCTCGTCGACCAGGAGTGGGCGGACGAGTTGCGCTCCGAACTCGGCTGGCTCGGCTCGGCACTGGGGCCCGCTCGCGACCTCGACGTGCTCGCCGAACGGATGCGAGATCAGATCGAACGACTGGGTGACGAAGGAGCTGCGGTATGCGGCCTTGTCGACGGTCTCGAGCGGAAACGCCGGAAGGCGCGAGCCTCCGCCGTCGACGCGCTGTCGGAAGACCGATACCTCGCGTTGCTCGATCGCCTCGAAGACCCGAAGCCACCCCCCACTCCGACCGGAGCGAGCTCCACGCTCGCCGAGCTCTGGTGGGCCGAGTTCGTGCGTACGCGGCGGAGGTTCGAGAAGCTCGACCGCGAGTCGAGCGACGCCGAGCTCCATGCTGCGCGGATCAGGGTCAAGCGCACACGGTACGCGGCCGAGCTGGCCGCGCGCGAGCTCGGCGCGCCGGGAGAGCGCTTCGTCGACGCGGCAAAGGCGCTCCAGGACGTACTCGGGGAGCACCAGGACGCATTCGTGGCCGAGGAGCGCATTCGCGCGTGGTCGGAGGCCAAGCCCGACGCCGGCGATGCCGTCCGCAAGCTCCTGAAGCGGGAGCGTGTGCGCCGGCGGAAGGCGCGCGCGGAGTGGCCGCAAGCCTGGAAGCTTCTCGATCGCCGGGCGCGAAAGGCGCGTCCGTGATCCGGGCCGCGGGTGGAGTGGTAACGCGCCCCGGAGAGGCCGGTCTCGAGGTGCTCGTGGTTCACAGGCCGAGGTACGGCGACTGGTCGCTTCCCAAGGGGAAGGCGCTGCGCGGCGAGTCCGACGAAGCCTGTGCGCTGCGGGAGGTCGAAGAGGAGACCGGTCTGCACTGTGAGCTCGGCCAGGAGCTCGCGGCGACCCGGTACCACGACGCGCGTGGCCGTGTGAAGCGCGTGCGGTACTGGCTCATGACGCCGGTCGCCGGTGACCTCGCGTTTCGGCACGAGGTCGACGACGGCCGCTGGCTCTCCGTCGAGGACGCGCGCGAGATCTTGAGCTATGCACGGGACGTGCAGGTGATCGGCTTCCTCGAGGCGAAAGCCGGTGGCCCCACGACTTGACTTGTGGAAGCAAGCGGTCGAGAATCGCGCGCTCGGGCCAGGGAGAAGAGAGATGTTGCTGCTCAGACACGCAAACGCGGGCGAGCCGATGTCGCCGCCCTGGCTCGATCGTGAGCGCGAGCTTGACCGAATCGGACACCTCCAGGCCCGCCATCTGCAGCAAGCGCTCGCCGTCTACGCGATCGAGCGGATCGTCACGAGCCCCCATACGCGCTGCATCCAGACAGTTCGTCCTCTCGCGTTGGCGCTCGGTCTCGAGCTCGAGTGTCGCGAGGAGCTTGCTCCGGACGGCTCGGGAGCGAGCGCGCTCGCGCTCCTCGAGGAGCTCCCGGCGGAATCTCTCCTCTGCACGCATCGCGAGGTCATCGAGCGGCTCTTCGACGGTGAGGTTCAGTGCCAGAAAGGCGGAGCGTGGGCCCTCGAACGACATGCCGACCGCTGGCGTCCGACCACGTACCTGCCTGCTCCCGCGGTCGAGCGCCAACGCGGGCGGGCAATCGTAGTCTAGGCACGCCTTCGCCCGTACCATCCGTTTCTCCGCATGGATCTCTATCTCGTGCGACACGCGATCGCCGAGCCGCAGGATTCGGCGCGTTGGCCGGATGACTCCCACCGACCGCTCACCGCGGCGGGAATCGAGCGCTTCCGCGCCGCCGCGCGTGGTCTGCGCCGACTCGGAATCGACGTTGACGCGGTGCTTTCGAGCACATACGTGCGCGCGTGGCACACCGCGGAGATCCTCGCGAAGGAGGCCGCGTGGCCGAGTCCGGCGGAGTGTCGCGCGCTCGAGCCGTCGACTCCGCCGAACGAGTGTCTCGACGCGCTGCGGGATCGGCAGGAGTCGACGCTCGCGCTCGTGGGCCACCAGCCGCTGCTCTCGGAGCTGGCCTCGCTCCTGCTCGCCGGTGAGGGGCGCTCGCTGCGACTCGAGCTGAAGAAGGGTGCTGCGATGTGCCTCCGCTTCGACAGCGGCCCAGAGGCTGGGATGGCGGGCCTGCGCTGGAGCGTGAGCCCGAGGATCCTCGTCTCGCTCGGAGCCAGCCGCTAAGCAGCGGCTGCGTCGGCGCGCGCCAGAGCGAGCGCCGCACCTTCACGCAGTCCACCCCGGCCGACCTCGAGGTCACAGCCCAGCCGTCCTGCGATCTCGGAGAGAACGAGTGTTCCGCCGAGCAGGGTCTCGGCGCGCTCGGCGGTGATGCCGTGCGGTTCCGCCACCTTTTCGGCCGGTAGGTCCGCGAGCGTGGAGGCGAGCGTCTCGAGCTCGTCGACGCCGAAGGGGCCTCCGACGATGCGACCGACCGCGCGTGCCGTCCCACCGACGGCCAACGCTGCAGCGGGACGCGGAGGGTGGAGATCTCGCGCAAGCGCTCGAACCTCTCGTCGCGCGCGTGAGATCCGCTTCTCGTCCGGCGGGTTCCCGCCGAGAAAGGCGCGCGTCACGCGTAGCGCCCCGGCTTCGATGGAGCGCACCCAGGTCGGCCCTTGCGCCGGGGCTCCAACGGCGACTTCGCACGACCCGCCGCCGAGATCGACGACCGCGACCGTCTCCGGCAAGTCGTCCATCCGCGCAACCGCCCCTTCCCACGCCAGCCGACCCTCGTCGTCGGCGCTCAGCACGAGGACGGATGAGCGGGTGGACTTGACGAGGATGCGGACGAGCTCCTCGTGATTCCCCGCCTGCCGGCCGGGAGCCGTCACGATCGTCTCGAGACGTTCGGCGCCTGCTTTCCTCGCTATCCGTGCGTACTTCGCAGCCACCGTGCGGGTGGCCTTGAGCTTGCGGGAGCCGATCCGCCCTCGGCGATACGCATCGTCTCCGAGCCGCAGGTACACCCGCTCGCGGTGAAGCTGGCGCACGTTACGGGCCTCGACGGTCGCCACCAGCAGACGCACCGAGTTCGAGCCGACGTCGATGATCGCGACCTTCATCGGGTTGATTGTTCCCATACGGTCGGCTGGGCTAACCGTCCTGCGGCTCGCGGGCTCGGCGTCGCGCGCGGGCAAGAGCTCGTCGCATCATGGTCGCTTGGTGCGAACGCGGCTTCTCGGACTCCGCTGGAACGAGGCGCGTCCAGGCGCCGTTCGCATCGAGCTCCCACACGTTCGTGTTGTCGCCGAGGGCGCTGTCGAGGATTGCGTTCAGCTCCTGGCGAACGCGCGCGTTCTCGACAGGCACCAGCACCTCGATCCGATGATCGAGGTTCCGCGGCATGAGATCGGCGCTTCCCAGGTACATCGTCGTATGCGCGCCCGCCTCGAATGCACAGAGGCGGCTGTGCTCGAGAAAGCGGCCGACGATGGAGCGCACGCGGATGTTCTCCGACAGACCGTCGACGCCGGGCCTCAGGGTGCACGTCGTTCGCGCGACGATGTCGACGCTCGCGCCCGCCTGCGAAGCCGCGTACAGCTCGTCGATGAGCGCCGGGTCGACGAGGTGATTCAGCTTGAGGCGAATGCGCGCCACCTCGCCCGCAGAGGCCGCGTCGCGAACGCGCCGGATCTCGTCCATGAGCCCGTTCCGCAGCGTGAACGGCGCAACCAGCAGCTTCCGGAACTGCTGAGGACGACCGAATCCGGTGATGAAGTTGAACAGGTCGGCGACGTCGGCGGTGATGTCCTCGTCCGCGGTGAAGATCCCGACGTCCTCGTACAGGCGTGCGGTCGTCGAGTGGTAGTTCCCGGTGCCGATGTGGGCGTAGCGACGCAACCCACTCCGCTCGCGACGCACGATCAGGCTCATCTTCGCGTGGATCTTGAGGTCGGGGTAGCCGTAGACGACGTGTACTCCTGCCTTTTCCAGCGCGCGCGACCATTCGATGTTGCGACGTTCATCGAAGCGGGCCTTGAGCTCGACGAGGCAGACCGACTGCTTGCCGTCCTCGGCACACTGGATCAACGAGCTCACTAGGACGCTGTCCTCGCTCGTGCGATAGACGGCCGTCTTCATCGCGATGACGTTCTGATCCTGAACCGCTGCCTGCCCGAACACCTCGAAACTTCCGCGAAACGACTCGTACGGCTGGTGGATGACGATGTCTGCGCGCCGAATCTCGTCGAAGATGCGGGGAAACGCGGACTGCGCCTCGCGGAGCCTCGGCGGAACCACCGGGCGCCATGCCTCGTCCTTGAGATCCGGGCGGTCGAGCGCAACGAGCTCCATCAGCTCCGAGAGGTCGAGTGGGCTGTCGATCCGATAGACCTGCCAGTCCTCCGCATCGACGCCTCTGGTCAGACGCTCGACCATCTCGGAGGATGCCGAGGAGCTCACCTCGACGCGGACGGCGTCCCCGAACCGACGCTTCTGTAGCTGGCTCTCCACGGCCTCGAGCAGGTCGTCGGCATCGTCGGAGACCTCGAGGTCGGCGTCGCGCGTGACGCGGAAGGCCGCCCGCTCGACGATCGCCACGCCGGGAAAGAGCGCCGGCAGGAAGTGCGCGATCACGAGCTCGAGCGGCAGGTACAGACCGCGACTGCCGATCTCGTGGAACCGAGGAAGACCTTCGGGGATCTTCACCCGTGCGAATCGCTCTTCTCCGCTCTCAGGGTCGGCGGCAAAAATGGCCAGCGAGAGCGACAGGCCGGAGATGTAGGGAAACGGCTGGCCGGGGCCGACGGCTAGCGGGGTGAGCACCGGGTAGATCTCGCGCTGGAAGCGACGCTCGAGCTGCTCGAGCTCCTTAGCGTCGCAGTCCTCGATGCCGCCGACGACGATCCCCTCTGCGGCAAGCGCTGGACGCAGCTCGCGCTTCCACAGTCGAGATTGCGTCGACGTGAGCTCCGAGACGCGCTCGCGGATCTTGGCCAGCGCCTGCTGTGGCGTCAGCCCGTCCGCGGAACGGACCGCCAGCCCCGCCTCGGCTTGACCGAGGAGACCGGCAACGCGCACCTGGAAGAACTCGTCGAGGTTCGAGGAGAAGATCGAGCAGAACTTGACGCGCTCGAGGAGTGGCACCGACTCGTCGCCGGCGAGCTCGAGGACACGCGCGTGAAAGTCGAGGAGCGAGAGCTCGCGATTGAGGAGGCGCTCGGCAGGCAGGCTGGAGATGCTCGTCGTCATCGATGCATCTTGTCCTCGCTCAGGTTGACGATGGGTGGCGATCTGGTGAACGCCACCGCAGCTTGCCGGAAATTGGGGAGGCGTGAGCGGGGCCGGCCTCGGGCGGGCCCCGCTCAACTCGATACGACCGGCGTCTGGCTAGCTCCTCGGTCTCAGGATCAGGAGCTGCCCGTCCTCGACGGTCACGCTGCTTCCACCGGGGGGTGTGGTCGGACCATGGGCCTGGACGTCGAAGAGCCACGTGTTGGGCCCGAAGATGCCGGAGGTCTTGATGATTCCGCTCGTCTCCCAGACACCTGTACCGACCGCAATGCCGTCTCGGCCCGGCGGGTTGAGCTCAGCGATCCGCAGAGCAGATGAGGCCTTGCCGCCTCCCCGTTCCTCAGCTCGAAGCGCCAGATCGAGCCGTCGCGGCCCTTCGCGGCCATGACCGGCCGGCTATTGCCCGTCCCGTCCTCGTTGATCATGAGGTACTCGGAGCTGACGTCGATGTTGTCGGGGCTGATCGCGATGTCGCCACCGGCCGCGATCACTTCGTCCGCGTTGTAGGCGATCGACAGCGTGGCGTTCTTCGTCGGATCGCTCGGGTTCAGCCTGAGCGATCCGAGGGCGTTGCCCGTGTTCTCACCGCTGGGGTGTCGCCGGTGGTGACGAAGAAGACCTCGTTCGTCCTGTCCAGGTTGAACGCTCCGTCCTCCGGCCGCGCGAACACCATTGCGCCGACCGAATCGCTCGCAGCCTCGAGCGCGGTGTCGGACATGTCCTCCGCTCCGTCCAGGGCCACCCACTCGCCTGCAATCCGACCGAACTGGAACGCGAGCTCGCTGTTCTTCGAGGCGTTCTTCGACCTGAACACGTAGAGCGTGCCGCCCGTCAGCCCGTTCCGCTCGAGAACGGTCGCTCCGGGGCTGTCGTCCTTCTCGCCCACGTACAGGTACAGCTGGCTGTTCTCGTTCGTGACGATCTGCGACGAAGGACAGTCCTCCATGCCCAGGATCACCGTCAGGTCGCCCGTGTCCCGCTGGGCGAGCGTGTTCTCCCAGGCGAAGCGGCCGAGGAAGGGGAGGCCATGCGCTTCCCCCTGGCCGTTCACGTCGAAGATCGCAACCGAGAGCCCGCCCTCGCCGTCGAAGGTCGACGCCCCGCCGCTCTCTTCATTGGCGAAGTAGATGGGGCGGTCGAAGCCTTCCGCTGAGCCCGCGAGCGACGCGGAGCAGAATCTCGCAAAGCCCGGCGTCATATTGGACGCAGTTGCCGCCGGACCGACGAGCGTGTCGTCCAGGTACACGGTGTCGTAGGCGCGCTTGCCTGCAGTCGGGTTGCCGCCCACGTCGAGGATCCATTTCGAGACGAAGGCACCTCTGTTCTTCGTACCGCCGACGTATGGCTCCCACTGCACCGTGAATCCGAGCTCGTGGTTCATGTAGAGCGTGGACGTGCCGTTGCCGTTCGGCATAGCCCCGAGGCCGTCCGGGATGCCCACCATTCGATACCTCGTACCCGGGACTCCGCCGAGTACCGGAACGTCGTCGTTCACGCTGAAGAGCGGCTGGACCGTGTATTCGTCACCCACTGCCTCGGCGTAGGGCTTGACGCTCGTGACTGCGAACGCTGTGGCGGTCGCGACCAAAGCGGTTGCGCCGACTACCAGTGCAAGCGAGATCGTCCGTCTTCGTGTCATCGAGATGTGTTCCTCCCCCTCAGGGTTGATGTGCAGCCTTTGATGTCGACGGAGTCATCTCACGCGCGCGGCGAGCCGTGGGTTCCCGCAGGGTGGTGCTTTGATGTGGAACCGGTGAACGCCGTCGTGGCTTACGCAGCCAGCGCCGTGTCGGCCTCGAGCCTCGTCAAGAAGACCGGGCGACGCGACCGGAGATAGTCGACCACGGCGGCTTCGTCATGTCGGCTGGGAAGGAGCGTCTTCCACCCGAGCAGGTGCTCGGGATAGTGGAAGTCTCCCGTTGCGACCCTGGCTCCGCCACGGGTCGTGGTGCCGTACGACGTGATTGGTAACGCACAGCACGTCGAAACCGCAGCGCCCATTGCAAGTCCACGAGCTCGGCGACGGTCAGCACGCCGTCGCTCCAGCGCGTATGTGCATGGAGCTCGCAGAGCAGAGGACCTAGGCTTCGTCGCATGTACCCCAGATGATGAAGTGAGCCACCTCATGCATGGGAAGAAAAGTGGTGCATTTCCAGCAAAAAACGCGCCAACTACTACGCCATCGCGTCGAGCACGAGCCACTGGAAGTGCGCAACGAGCTGCTCCGACTCGGGCAGCAGCCTTCCTTCGTCGAGCAGGCCGGACTCGAGCCCCAGCTGGACGCGCTCGACGAGAATCCGGTCCTCGGCTCCGACCTCGTCGTCGAAGGCGAGCATCTCCGCGAGCCAGGCCTCGTCCGTGTCCGGCGCCGCGAAGTAGTCGAGGAAGCGATACGTGCGCGCGGGAGCGACGGGCACGATCGGCCCGATCGAGAGGTTCGGTCGACCTGGCATGACGTTCACGACCGTGTTCGGGAACAGGAGGTGAAACTGGCCGCGCTCGACCTCCCCCGAAGGGTCGTACGAGCCGCGCGGCTCCGGGCGGGGTGGACCGACCTGGGACATGCGCCAGCCCCCGGCCTCGAGCAGGTACGCGTCCGGTGAGACGTCCACGACAGCGGAGAAGCCGGGATGCGCGACCGGGCAGTGGTAGCACTCGAGGAAGTTCTCCGCGCAGATCTTCCAGTTGGCCGCGACCTCGGAGTCGGACCGGTGGAGGAAGCGGAGCGCGCCGACGTCGACGCCTGCAGCGGCGACCAGCTCCGGGACGTCCCCCAGGACGTCGGAGAGGGCGGGTGCTTCCGGATCGGGGTTGACGAAGAGAAACGGTCCCCACGCCTCGAGCCGGAGGGGAACGAGCCCGAGCTTCTCGCTCTCGATTCCGCCCTCGCGGGCCGAGCGCGGCGCCGAGACGAGCCTCCCGTCGAGGCCGTACGTCCAGGCGTGGTACGGGCACTGGAGCGTCGTCCGGTGTCCGGAGCCCTCGCACACGAGCGATCCCCGGTGGCGGCAGACGTTGAGGAACGCCCGCAGCACGCCGTGCTCGTCCCGGACGAGCACCACCGGCACGTGGCCGAGGTTCGTCGCTCTGAACGATCCCGGTTCGGCGATCTCGTTCGTGTGGCCGACGTACTGCCAGAACCTCCGGAAGATGCGCTCCCGCTCGACCCGGAGGACCGCAGGATCCGTGTACCAGCTCCACGGAACCGTCCTCGTCGAAGCAAGCGCTGTCATCCGGTAGACGCTAGCTGACTGAGTATGCTCAGAGGCATGCGGTTGCGGCGGCGGCAGGCTTCTTGAAGGACGCCTTCTCCGTGGTCCGTGCGGCGGAGGAGATGCTCCGTCCGCTGACGCTGGCTCGCAACATCACCTGGTGGGAGTCGAACGTCGCTGCCACGGACGAAAACGCGCGACGCCGAGCCGATGCCGAGCTCGCGTACTCGCATGCGCTGGCGGACGGAGAGCTCTTCGACGCGATCGAGGGGGTACGAGGGAACGGGGCCGGATCCGAGCTCGGCCGATCGCTCGAGCTGCTCGCGAACACGATGCGCCCGCATCAGGTCTCGGGCGCTCTGCGGGAGCGCATCGTGGAGCTCGGAGCTTCGGTCGAGACCCGCTTCTCTCGACATCGCGGCGTCATCGCCGGGACGGAGGTCGACGACAACGAGATCAAGCGGATCTTGCGCGAGAGCGAGGATCCGGACGAACGCCGCGCTGCGTGGGAGGCGTCGAAGACCGTCGGTGGTGAGGTCGCCGATGACGTCCGCGAGCTCGCACGGATGCGAAACGAGGCTGCGCGCTCGCTCGGCCACCGAGACTGGTTCGCGCTCTCGCTCGCGACGGACGAGATGAACGAGGAAAAGCTTCTCGAGACGCTGGCCGCCGCAGACCGCGCGACGGCGGAGCCTTTCGCGCGCTGGAAGCAAAGCCTCGACGCACGCCTCGCCGAGCGCTTTCGCTGCGATGTCTCGGAGCTCCGCCCATGGCACTACGCGGACCCCTTCTTCCAGGAGCCGCCGGCGGAGGGGTCGGTCGACCTCGACCCGCTGTTCGAGGGCAAGGACATCGTGAAGCTCGCGGGCCGGACGTTCGAGGGCATCGGATTCGCCGTCGAGGGGATCCTCGGGCGCAGTGACCTCTTCCCCGGTCTGGAAAGAACCAGCACGCGTTCTGCATCGACGTCGACCGCGGAGGCGACGTGCGCATCCTCGCCAACGTGATCGACAACCATGGCTGGACCGACACGATGCTCCACGAGCTCGGTCACGGGGTCTACGACCTCGGGTTCGACGAGGAGCTCCCGTGGGTGCTGCGCAATACGCACCTCGTCACCACCGAGGCGTCCGCGCTCCTCTTCGGCGCACTGGCGGGCGACCGCGAATGGCTCGAGCGTGTTCTCGGGGTCGATGGGAGCGAGGCGAACGAGCTCGGCGCCCGGCTCCGCTCCGCTCGAGCTGCCGAGCTCCTGGTCTTCACGCGCTGGGTGCTGGTGGTGAACGCGTTCGAGCGCGCGCTCTATGCCGACCCGGAGTCCGATCTCGACACGATCTGGTGGAAGCTCGTCGCCCGCTACCAGCTGCTCACTCCTCCCGAAGCGCGAAAAGCGCCGGACTGGGCGGCGAAGATTCACATCGCAGTCGCTCCGGTCTACTACCACACGTACCTCTACGGAGCGATCGTGGCGTCTCAGATCGACGATGCACTGCGGAGCGCTGCCGGCGGGCTCGTCGAGCGTCCCGAGGCAGGCTCGCTGCTGCAGCAGAAGCTCTTCGCCCCGGGAGCCTCGATCCGCTGGGACCGGTTGGTCGAGCGGGCTTCGGGAGGGCCTCTCTCGGTCGACTCGCTGGCTCGCGCGGTCGCGGCGGCATAGCTACGGGAATCGTCTCGGCCCAGGCCGGTCGGGAACCAGGCGTCCGAGCCTCTCGCGTTGACCTGCGACGATGCGGTAGATCCTGTCGGAGGTCGATCCCGGAACGCGTGCCAGCGCACGAGCCGCCGGGCGTGTGAGCCTCAGCGCCTCGAGGAGGAGCACGAGCCCGGCCCCGTAGCCGACGACCGACCCGTTGGCGAGCGCGAGTCGCCACGTTGCGAGTCGCTCGTCCGCCTCGAGCCCCTCGAGGAGAGGTACGGCCTCGACGTCTCGCAGCGGCAGGAATCCAAGCTCCTCGTCGCGGTCGAGGAGGACGACGACACGCGCCGTCCAGCGGCAGAGCCGTCAGCACTCGTCGTAGAGGAGGACGGGCCGGGCGAGGTCGGGGCTCAAGCTACTCGCCGGCGCCCGCGAGGTAGGCCGCGGCGGGGCTGCCCGCCGGCGTGAAGATTCCGAGCACCGTCAGCTCCCGGTCGGGGCTCGAGTTCTCGACGATGTGCACCTCTCGGGGGCGGAGGCGGAAGGCCGCACCTGCTGCGAGCGCGCCTTCAGAACCACGGCGCAGTACCCGACCGGGCCCCTCCGGAATCCAAACGATCTCGTCGTAGAGGTGGAAGTGCCACGGCGCCCGCCCGGGCGGGAGGTGGCCGACGAAGAGTGTCGCCCGCGACGAGCCGTTGTGTGGCCCTAAGAGCACCCGGAAGCTCCGTGCTCCAGTCGCCTGCGAGGTGGTCGAGGCATCGACGTCGACGACCAGCACGCGCGCTCCGAGCGGCGCGTGCCGGTCGGCCTCCGGTCCCACCGTGGCGTGCAGGACGACGACCTCGTTCGCGCCTGGCTCGATCACCGCGCGCTCGCCGGCGAGGACGAGCGCTGCGGATCCCTCCCCGAGCTCTGCGGGCTCGCCTTCGATCGTGATGGAGCCCGCGCCCGCGACGACGTAGAGGAGTGAGTCGTGCTCCGGCTCGTGAATCTCGAGCGCATCGTGCCGGATCCGAAAGCCGGAGAGCGCAAGCGCCGAGTCGGTAACGGCGGGAACGAGCTCGCGGGCGGCAGCCTGCTGCTCCACGCGGGGAGCGTAGTTAGCGCACCCACATCCGGGGGTACGATCAACCGCGATGCGCTTTCGGAAGGACGCGAAACTCGATCGCTCTCAGGTGGAAGACCTCCGCGGCCGACGCGTGGGCGGCACGCCGATGGCGCTCGGCGGCGGCGGCATCGTGACGCTGATCATCATCGTGGCGATCGCGCTCCTCGGTGGGAATCCTCTGGATACCGGTGGCGGCGCATCTCCCTTCGACGACCTCTCCGGCCAGACCGCGGGCACCGGACCGCCGTCGTCGACGCTCGAGCATTGCCAGACGGGCCAGGACGCGAACGAGCATCAGGACTGCCGCATCCTCGCCGTTGTGAACAGCGTGCAGAAGCACTGGTCGACGTCCTTCCGCGGATACGAGCCCGCCCGCACGCGGTTCTTCACCGGCGGGGTATCGACGGCTTGTGGCCAAGCGAGCTCGGCTGTCGGGCCGTTCTACTGCCCCGCGGATCGCTTGGTCTACATCGACCTCGGTTTCTTCGAGCAGCTGCAATCGCGGTTCGGCGCTTCCGGAGGACCGCTCGCCGAGGCCTATGTCCTCGCCCACGAGTACGGGCACCACATCCAGAATCTGACCGGAGACCTGCGCAAGGCGCAGAGCCGTGACACCGGCCCGCAGTCGAACGCCGTTCGCGTCGAGCTCCAGGCGGACTGCTACGCCGGTGTCTGGGTGGCGAACGCGGTGCGCACGGGGCTGATCGTGGAGATCACCCGCAAGGACATCCAGGATGGCCTTTCCGCCGCCGCCGCGGTGGGCGACGATCGCATCCAGGAGAAGGCTCAGGGAAGCGTCAACCCCGAGGCCTGGACGCACGGCTCGGCCGAGCAGCGCCAGAGCTGGTTCGTACGCGGGATCGAGGGCGGCAGTGCCAACTCCTGCGACACCTTCTCCGGACGCGTCTAGCTCAGTTTCTGGCGCAGGATCGGAAATCCGCTCGCGCGGATCTCCGATCGCGCGAAGATCCCTGAAGCCGTCCGCTTCGCGGCCGGGACGCGTGTCAGTGCACATCGCCGGTGGCTATTCGCGCGAAGATCCCTAAAGCCGTCCGCTTCGCGGCCGGGACGCCGAGTCAGTGCACATCGTCGGTGGCGTTTCGTGCTCGCTCGCGGGACGCGATCAGGTACCCGACGAACGCGCCCATCGCGAGCGCGATCAGCACTCCGGCTAGGGTCGCGCCCCGGAACGCCGGCGCCTCGACGTCCAGTATTCGTTCGCCCGCGTGCGCGGCGTTTCCCCTTCCGAGGACGATGCCGAGCGTCATCAGGTTCGGGATCGCCAGCACGAAGGCCACGACGATCGCAATGGCGATCGCTCGCACCGTGCGCCGCCACCGCATGACGGCGGCCAGGACCAGGAAGGGGAGCGCGGTGAACACGAATCCGTAGAAGAGGCCCACGAACGTCCCGGTGACGATGCTCCCGTTGATCTGATCGCCGATTCGCTGGGCCCACCAGCGCGGGATCGTCGCCGAGGCGATGAGACCTCCGCCGAGCACGACTGCGACGACGACTCCGGCGACGAGGAGCCGCCGCGACCAGTTCGCGCCTTCGGTCCGCGAGGCCTCCATCACTCGAGTATTCCAGGCGTGTGCCGAAGAAGGAAAGAGGGTTGGTAGCTTGGCCGAAGTGCCCGAGGGAGACAGCCTCCACCGCGCCGCTCGCCGTCTACAGGCTCTCGTCGGCGAGCGGGTCGAGGTCGAGACCCCCCATCCCCGCGCCGCGGCGCTGAACATCGCCGGCAGGCTCGACGGTAGGCGGCTCGAGCGCGTCGAGGCCGTGGGCAAGCACCTCCTGCTCCACTTCGAAGGGGGAGTCACGCTTCGTAGCCATCTCCGGATGCAGGGACGCTGGCGCGTCCGCCCGCGCGGGGAGGCCATGCGCGGAGCACCGTGGCTGGTTCTGCGCTCGCCGGACCTCGAGGCCTCGCAGTGGAACGGGCCGGTGCTCGAGCTCGGTGGCCACGGCGTCCGACGGCTCGGCCCCGACATCCTCGAACAGCCGCCTGATGTCGAGACCATGATCCTGCGACTTCGCCGAGCTTCCGAGTCACCGATCGCGGAGGCTCTTCAGCAGCAGCAGCTCGTGTCCGGGATCGGGAACATGTGGGCGGCCGAGGTGCTCTGGGCGAGCCGGCTGTCGCCCTGGCTCACCGTTCGGGCTGTCCCCGACGAGGCGCTCGCATCACTTCTGGATGCCACGCATCGGATGATGTCCGCTGCCCTCGAAGGCTCGCGCCCGGCCCGACGCGTCTATCGCCTGGCGGGCCGACCGTGCCGGAGGTGCGGCACTCCGATTCGCTCTCAGGGGCAGGGCGAGGCAAATCGCATGGCCTACTGGTGCCCCACCTGCCAGCCGACCTCGTCGACGTAGCACCAGTACCAGTCCTCCCCGGGCTCCGCCGAGCGGATGAGCGGATGGCGGGTCTCGTGAAAGTGCGCGGTCGCGTGACGGTGCTGAGAGTTGTCGCAGCAACCGATCTTCCCGCAGCCGAGGCACATGCGGAGGTGCATCCACCGGCCTCCGATCTTCAAGCACTCCTCGCAGCCCGACACCGGCTCCGGCAGCTCGGTGAGGCGGATCTCGTCGAGGTGAATGCACGGAGGATCCACGACCCCGAGAGGCTATCCCGTGAAGGCGAAGCGGTGGCGGGGTCGACCGCGCGGGAGAAGAACGTACCCTGAGGTGATGGAGACGGCGACGAGCGAGAGCCGGCCGCTGACGCGCGCCCACGGGTCGGTTCGTTCCGATGCGCCGACGGCTGTCGGACGCCTCGCTTCGCTTCTGCCGGGCATCGTGGCGGCGCTCGTCATCGTGGGGCTCGGGGTCGCCGACGGAGGGTACTTTGCGACCGCCTGGGGGCCGTTGACGCTCGTCTTTCTCGCCTGCGCGGTCGCCGCCCTCATCGTGGACCCGCGACCCTACCCCGGTCTGCTCGCGCTCGCGATGCCTGCGCTGCTCGGCCTTCTCATGGTCTGGACGCTCATCTCCTCGGCATGGGGGTCGCCGAGCGAGGCGGTTCCGGAGACGGAGCGCACGCTCGTCTACGTCTCGGCCGCGCTCGCCCTCGCGCTCGTCCTCCGACGCGGCGCCACCAACGGTGTGCTGATCGGGATGTGGGGAGGAATCCTCATCGTGTGTCTCTACGCATTGGCGACGAGGCTTTTCCCCGAGCAGCTTGGGGTGTTCGACCCGATCGCCGGCTATCGGTTGTCCGCGCCCGTCGGGTACTGGAACGCCCTCGGTCTCCTGGCAGTGTTCGGGCTGCTCCTCGCATTCGGGCTGGCCGCCAGGGCGAAGCACCTCCTGGTCAGGCTTCCGGCTGCGGCGTCCTCCGTCCCGCTCGCGCTCAGCTGCTACTTCACCTTCAGCCGCGGCGCCTGGCTGGCACTGGTCGCGGGCCTCGTCGTCGCGCTCGTACTCGATCCTCGCCGCCTCCAGCTGGCGCTGACCGTGGCGGTCCTCGCACCGTGGCCGGTGCTTGCGGTTCTGCTCGCTTCACGATCAGGCCCGCTGTCGGAGAGCGGCGGCCACACGCTGGCCGCCGCCGCGGAGGATGGACGTGCGCTCGCGGCCGTCGGCGTGGGGATCGCCCTTTTCGCAGCGGGCGCGGTCGCGATCCTCGCCGGGCTCGAGCCTCGAGTACGGATCGCACCTTCCGTGCGCCGAGTGGGGGACGGCGTGCTGGTTGCAGGGCTCCTGGGAGCGATCGTCGTCGGTGTGTTCGCGCTCGGAGGACCCTCGAGGATCGCGCGGTCGTTCGCGGCGGAACCGCCTGCGGGAGTCGTCGACTTGGACGACCGTCTGTTCAGTCTGAGCGGAAACGGACGGGTGGATCTCTGGCGCGTTGCGCGTGACAGGGCAGTCGAGGATCCGCTGGTCGGCTCCGGCGCCGGCAGCTACCTGCGGCACTGGCTCGAACTGCGTCCCGTTGAGGGGTCGGTTCGGGATGCGCACAGCCTGTATCTGGAGATGCCTGCGGAGCTCGGCTTAGTCGGGCTCGCGCTGATCCTGGTTCTGTTCGGACTCCCGCTCGTCCTTGCCGTGCGGCACCGCGGCCGGCCCCTCGTTCCGATCGCTGCCGCAGTTCTCGTGGCGTACATAGCTCGCGCAGGCGTCGACTGGGACTGGGAGTTCCCGATTCTCACGCTGGTCGCGCTCGGGTGCGCCGCAGTCATCGTCGCGGAGGGGATCGAGCGACCGAGCCGCATGTTTCGCCTGGCGCGCATCGGCCTCCTCGCCGCGTTGCTGGCGCTCGTACCGGTCCTCGCAGTGACCACGATCGGGAATCGTGCAGAGGCAGCCTCGGCGGGGGCGTTCAGCGACCGCGATTTCGAGCGGGCGGCGGAGGAGGCGAGGACGGCGGAGCGCTGGGCTCCGTGGTCGGTGGAGCCCCTGGTGCTCCTCGGCCGGGCACAGGCGGCTGCCGGAGATCGCGTGCCCGCCCGGGCGACGTTCAGGCGCGCTGCCGCGGTCGAACCCGAGTACTGGCGAATCTGGCTCGAGCTCGCGGCGGTGAGCAGGGGCGACCAACGCGCGGAGGCACTCCGGCGAGCACGTGCCCTCAACCCGCTCGAAAGCCACATTCGGGACCTAGAGGAAGGTCCGTAGTCGAACGGACCGAAGGTTTCGTACCTGCCCGAATGAGGCAAGGTAGGGTTGCAAACGCAGGTAATGCCAGTAGAACGTGAGTAAGGCTGTACTCTGGGGCTGTCTAGATCTGGGAGATGGGACTATGAAGACATGGGGGAAGTCGCCCGTCGGGCGCACGGTCATCGTTTCGATGCTGGCGTTGGCGCTGGCGCTCGTGATCGCGGGCCCTGTGTCGGCAGGCATCGGTCAGAGCTCGCCCGCGGAGAACCAGTACGGCGGTGAGAAGCCTCCTGCGACGGCCGAGCCGACCCCTGAGGTCGAGCCTCAGGCCGCGCCGGAGATCTTCCTGCCACCGACGGTCGCGTCGGCCGGGCAGGACGAGTCTGACGAGTCCGAAGGACTGCTGCCGTTCACCGGTGCCGCGCTCATCGTGCCCTCGGTGCTCGGAGGACTGTTGCTCGCAGGCGGCTTGTTCCTCGTGTACCGGACGCGCCGGCGCGAAACCTGAGCACGGCCCGACAGCTGGGATAGGCGTTGCCGATGCGCTGGGTGCTGCGCGGAACGGGCGTCCTCCTCGCGGTCGGTGGGTCGCTCCTCCTGCTGTGGGTGTTGGCGGTCTGGCGTTGGCAAGATCCGCTCACGCTCGTCGTCAACAAGCGGGCGCAGTCCGAGCTTCAGAACACGTATGAAGTGCGTCTCGTGCGCGAGCGAATCGCGCCCACGCCGCGTCCTGCCATCGCGACGCCGAGCCAGGCGAAGCTCGCGGCGTCCTACCGGGAGCGCACCGAGACCGGAGATCCGATCGGCCGCTTGACCGTCCCGCGGCTGGACCTCGAGATCATGGTCGTGTACGGAACCGATCGGGAGACGCTCAAGAAGGGCCCCGGGCTGCATCCGAGCACGGGTTTTCCGGGGCAGAGGTTCCTCACCTATGTCGCCGGTCATCGGACCACCTACGGCGCGCCGTTCTCGGACATCGACGAGCTTCGCCCCGGGGACAAGATCACGTTCGCCGTGCCGTACGGGACCTATCGGTACGAGGTCGTCGGCCATCGGATCGTTCGGGACGACCAGATCGAGGTGCTGAAGGGGCGGGGGCGAGAGGAGCTGGCCCTGCAAGCGTGCTGGCCGCGCTTCTTCGCGAGCCACCGCTACATCGCGTATGCGAAGCTCGTCGGCGTGGATCCAGCGCCGGCACCAGCCAGCTGACTCAGGTGGCGAATGCCACTTTCGCCGCTGCGTCGAAGGTCGTGAGCTCGAACGGCAGGAGACTTCGAAGCCGCTCCTCGCGGACAACCGTCGGATTCCTCAGCCCCTCGATGAGCGGGCGAGCGACGGTCGCGCCGACCGGCGTGACGAGGTGGAGCCAGAGGGAGGACAGCCTCGGCGTCAGCACCGGCACCTCGACGATCAACGGTCGCCGGCCGCGCAGAGCCGCGATGCGTTCGATCATCTGCCGGTACGTCATCACCTCGGGCCCGCCGACGTCGAAGCTTCGGCCGAGCGTGGGAGGGTTTGCGCAGACGCCCGCCAGGTAGCGGGTGACATCCTCGAGCGCGATCGGCTGGGTGGGCGTCGAGACCCAGCTCGGCGTGATCATCGCGGGCAGGCGGTCGACGAGGGCGACGATCGTCTCGAAGGCCGCGCTTCCCTTTCCGACCACCATCGCGGCGCGCAAGGTCGTAACCGGAGTGGTTCCCGAAGCCAGGCGTTCGGCGGTCTCACGGCGGCTTCGAAGATGGGATGAGGCGGTTGGGCTGTCGTCGCCGAGCCCGCCGAGATAGACGATCTGCGCGACACCGGCAGACTCGGCCGCGTCAGCGACGTTCTGCGCGGCGGCCCGATCCTGCCGCTCGAAGTCGCGGGAGCCGAGCGAATGGACGAGGTAGTAGACGACCTCCGCGCCCTCGACGGCGCGCGTTACATCCTCCGCCGAGGACGCGTCGCCCTCCACCCAGCGGATGCGCGGTTCGGCGCTTCTCGCGGCACGCGAAACGGCGATGAGCTCGTGCTCGGACTTCAGCCGCGGCAGGAGCGCGGTTCCGACGACGCCCGTCGCCCCGAAGACAACGACCTTCACGCGTCTGCCCTGGAATCCAAGAGATCGAAGTAGCGACGGCTGACCGCGGCGTGGAACGGGCTCTGGCCCTTCGCATACAGCATTCCCGTCCACCTGGGCGCTCCGGCGCGTGCCGCCAGGCGGGGCAGGTATTCCTCGACGACGACGGTCAGCTCGAACCCCTCGGCGAGTCGCCGTTGCCCGAGGGTGACCGAACCGCCTGCGCGCGACGCGAGCACCCCTCCCTCGATCGCGTACCGGCAGGAGATCAGGTCGTCCGAGGACTCGAGCTCGGGTAGACCGAAGGAGAGAAGCGTGAGCCCGCCGAGCAGGGTGAGCCGGACACGCTCGCCGCGCCAGCGTGCGCGAACACCACCGTGAGACACGCGCCCGACCGTCTGCCAGTACGCGATCCCGAGCCAGCGGGCGCCCGACTCCGAGCTCTCGACGACGGCCTCCGCGACGAGCGCACGCTGCCTCGACTCGAAACCGCCCGACTCCAGCGCCCGCTCACTCGACTCCCACCCGGAGATCACGATGTCACGGTAGCCAGGTTCACCACCAGGCAGCGAGGCTCAGAGCGGCTCGATCGCCGGCTTGCGCAGCACCTGGAAGATGAGCCGCGTCTCCACGTGCTCGACCTCGTCGCGCGCGGTCAGATCCAGCACGAGGGAGCGCAGGTGCTCCGTGTCCGCGACGGCGACGTGGACGACGTAGTCGTCCGAGCCGGTGACGTGGTAGACGGAGATCGACTCGGGCAGCAAGAGCACGTGACTGTAGAAGTCGTCGATCAGGTGGCGGTTGTGCACCTGAAGGCGAACGGAGACGAGAGCCTGGGTCGGTCGGCCGAGGAGCGCCGGATCCACGGCGGCGTGGAAGCCGGAGACGACGCCCCGCTCGCGCAGTCTGCGGACGCGCTCGAGACAGCTCGAAGCGGAGAGGCCGACCAGCGTCGCAAGCTCCTTGTTCGAGATCCGCGCATTCTTCTGCAGCTCGAGCACGAGCTCCCGGTCGATTCGGTCCAAGGGCACATAGGTGCCGCTCGAACGAACAATGTTCGGCTTTCTTGCCATGGCGTCGAATCAATCGTACTCTCAGAGGAGGTTCCTGCACCGCGAGCGCGTCCGGCCCGGATTTCGACCAAGGAGAGACACGCGATGACGCACGAAAGCGACCGGTTGACCGGCGAGTTCCACTTCACCTCGGAGTCCGTGACGGAAGGCCACCCAGACAAGATGGCGGACCAGATCTCGGACGCCGTCCTCGACGCCATCCTGCAAGAGGATCCGTATGCGCGAGTGGCCTGTGAGACGTTCGTGACCACCGGTCTCGCGCTCGTCGGCGGAGAGATCACGACGTCGACCTACGTCGACATCCCGCGCGTCGTCCGCCAGAAGATCGCCGAGATCGGCTACACGCGCGCGGAGTACGGATTCGACGCCAAGACCTGCAGTGTCATCCTCGCGGTCGACGAGCAGTCGCCCGACATCGCCCAGGGCGTGGACGTTTCGTACGAGGCGCAGCACGACTCCGACGACGATCCGCTCGACAAGCTCGGCGCGGGCGACCAGGGAATGATGTTCGGCTACGCCTGCCGCGAGACGGACGAGTTGATGCCACTGCCGATCATGCTCGCGCACCGGATCTGCAAGCGGCTCGCGGAGGTGCGCAAGGCGGACGAGCTTTCGTACCTGAGACCGGACGGGAAGGCCCAGGTCACCGTCCGCTACGAGGTCGACGAGCACGGGATCCAGCGGCCGGTGGAGATCGAGCGCGTTCTCATCTCCACCCAGCATGCGGACGATCGCGACACCGAGCGGCTGATCAAGCCCGATCTGATCGAGCGCGTGCTCCTGCCCATCCTCCCTCGAGAAATGTACGACGAGGAGCGACTCGGGCACGAGGACTTCGTCTACGTCAACCCGACTGGGAGGTTCGTCGTCGGCGGGCCGATGGGCGACGCCGGCCTGACGGGGCGGAAGATCATCGTCGACACGTACGGCGGTGCGGCGCGTCACGGCGGCGGCGCCTTCTCGGGCAAGGACCCGACGAAGGTCGATCGTTCCGCCGCCTACGCGGCCCGCTACGTGGCGAAGAACGTCGTCGCCGCCGGCATGGCGGATCGCTGCGAGCTGCAGGTCGCCTATGCGATCGGCATCGCCCAGCCGTTCTCGATCCAGGTCGAGTGCTTCGGGACACATTCCATCCCGGTCGAGCGCATCCGTGAGCTGATCGTCGAGCACTTCGACCTGCGGCCGGCCGCCATCCTGCGCGACCTCGACCTGCGGCGTCCCATCTACGCGAAGACCGCGGCGTACGGCCACTTCGGCCGAGACGACCCCGACTTCACGTGGGAGCGCACCGACAAGGCCGACGCGCTTCGCGAAGCTGCGGGTCTCGCCCGCGAGCCGCAGGCGGTCTAGCCATGTCAGTCACCGTCGTCGGCTCCGTCGCATTCGACGCCGTCGAGACGCCGTTCGGGAGGCGCGAGCGCATCCTCGGCGGCGCAGCGACGCACTTCGCACTCGCCGCGAGCTTCTTCACCGACGTGCGGGTTGTCGGCGTGGTCGGCGACGACTTCGGCGCGGAGGAGTTCGCGGTCTTCCAGTCGCGCGGGATCAACGTCGAAGACGTGGAGCAGATCGCCGGCGACCGGTCGTTCTTCTGGGCGGGCCGCTACGACTCGGACATGCAGGTCGCGCAGACGATCGACACGCAGCTGAACGTGTTTGCCGGATTCGACCCGGTTCTCTCCGCCGGCGCGCGAGCGTCCAGAGTCACCTTCCTCGCAAACATCCAGCCGGATCTCCAGCGCCGCGTTCGCGACCAGTGCTCCGGCGCTGTCGTCACCGGGCTCGACTCGATGAACTACTGGATCGAGTCTGCGCGCGAGTCGCTGCTCGAGACGATCGGCTGCGTCGATGTCGTCTCCCTGAATGACACGGAGGTGCGGATGCTCACCGGGCAGCCGAATCTCGCGCGCGCGGCACGCCAGATCTGCGCGCTCGGCCCACGCGTCCTCGTCGTCAAGCAGGGCAGCTACGGAGCCTGCATGTTCACGGACAGCGGCTTCTTCTTCGTCCCGGGCTATCCCCTGGAGACCGTCGTCGACCCCACGGGTGCGGGCGACTCGTTCGCAGGCGGCTTCTTCGGCTATCTCGACGCTCAGCTCGAGGCAAGCGAGCTCACCGACGAGATGCTCCGCCGTGCCGCCGTCTACGGCTCGGTGGTCGCGTCGTTCGCGATCGGGGCTTTCGGCAGCGAGCGGCTGCAGACGTTGACCCTCCCCGAGATCGAGGCTCGGTTCGGTGAGTTCAGGCAGATGACCAACTTCGAGGCGCAGCCGCTACTCGTCCCCGCGACCGAGGAGTAGCTCGAGCTGAGCGCGTCGGCCCAGAGAGCCCGCCCGACGTCCTCGTCGTCCGCGTACCGCAAGCTCGAGGAGATGCTCGCCGCTGAGCGCTGCGTCGTCCTCGACGGCGGCGTCGCGACCGAGCTCCAGCGGCGCGGCTCCGGCGCTACACCCGACCCGGAGCTCTGGGGCACGTGGGCGCTGTTCCGGGCGCCGCAGGCAGTGCTCGACGTCCATCGCAGCTACGTCGACGCGGGCTGCAACGTGCTCTCGACCGACACATGGTCGATCCTGTCCGCGCCCGAGCGCGAGCTGCGCCAGGGCCCGGGCGCCGGGGAGGCCGCGCATTGGATGGATGTCGCGCGCCTGGGAGTCCGGCTCGCCCGTCGAGCCGTCGAGGAGGGCGATCGGGTCAACGACTGTGCGGTGGCGTTCGCGATCTCGGAGGAGGTCAACTCCGCCCACCGCCGCGGCACGCTCGAGCTCCTCGGCAGCGTTTTTGCCGAAGAACCTCCGGACCTCATCCTTCTCGAGACGCTGACGCTCGTACGCGACCCGGAGATCTTCGAGACCGTCGGGCGGCTGCTCGAGATCGGGCTTCCGGTCTGGCTCTCGTTCCGACGCTGCCGGCACGGCGTCTGCGGTGTGTTCGGACAGCACTGGGGGCCTCCGGAAGGCGATCTCTTCGGTCGTGCGGCCCGGCGCTTCGAGGAGATGGGGGTCGGCGCACTGCTCATCAACTGCCTGCCGGTCGACCACGTGCCCGGGATGATCTCGTGGCTCAGGGACTTCACCGAGCTGCCCCTCGGCGTGTATCCGAACCTCGGCCACCTGGCCGGCTCGCGCTGGCGCTTCGACGAGGAGGTCGATCCGGCGGCGTACGCTGAGCTCGCCCTCGCCTGGCGCGAGGAGGGCGCCCAGATCATCGGGGGCTGCTGCGGCGTGACCGCGGAGCACATCGCCGCGCTCGCGAGAGCGGTTGCCGACACGAGACCGGGTCGCAGGCGGCCACCGCTCGGCGAGCGGCTGCTCCGGGACGAGCCCGACCTCGAAGCTGTCGAGCCGTGGCGTGATGAGCAGGGCCGAGTCGTCTTCCCGCTCCCGTTCCCGCAGCTCATGGTCGACGAAGGCGTCTTCGTGCCGACGACCGGGAGCTACCTCGTCTGGAAGGCGCTGTTCGACGGGAACGTCGGGCGCGATCAGAACTGCCTCGATGTCGGGTGCGGTTGCGGGATCCTCTCCGTCCAGCTCGCGTTGAACGGCGCCGCGCGCGTACACGCGATCGACATCGACGAGGGCGCCGTCGCCAACACCTTGTCGAACGGCTTTCGCAACGGGGTCGCAGACCGGCTCACCGGGGAGACCGTCGACCTGTACCAGTGGGAGCCGACCGAGCGCTTCGACCTGATCGCCGCCAGCCTCTACCAGGTGCCCGTCGACCCGTACGAGGAGCCGAGCGGGCATCGACCGCTCGACTACTGGGGCCGCAACCTGCTCGACCACTTCATCCGGCTCCTGCCGCGGCTTCTCACCGAGGAGGGAATCGCGTACGTGATGCAGCTGTCGATTCTCGGCCAGGGCCGGACCGCACAGCTACTCGCGGACGGGGGGCTCGAGGAGAAGGTGGTGGACTTCAGCTTCTTCCCGTTCGGGCCTGTCTTCCTGCAGAACAAGAGCCAGATCGACCGCGTCGAGCAACTCTCCGACGCATACCATCTGCGTTTCGCGGACGAGGACGTGATGGTCGCGTACCTGCTCGAAGTGACCCGATCCGAGAACTAATCAATCAGAGGGAGTTTTCGCATGACCCAGACCGAAGTACGTGAGGTTCCGGCCCTGGACTTCAAGGTGGCCGATCTCTCCTTGGCCGAATGGGGCCGGAAGGAGATCGGCCTCGCCGAGCACGAGATGCCCGGCCTGATGTCGGCGCGCCGCGAGTACGCAGACGCGCAGCCGCTGAGCGGCGCCCGCATCACCGGCTCGCTGCACATGACGATCCAGACGGCGGTGCTCATCGAGACGCTCGTTGCGCTCGGCGCCGAGGTGCGCTGGGCGTCGTGCAACATCTTCTCGACGCAGGATCAGGCTGCCGCCGCAGTCGCGGTCGGGCCGGACGGCACCCCGGACGAGCCGAGGGGCATCCCGGTCTTCGCCTGGAAGGGGGAGACGCTCGAGGAGTACTGGTGGTGCACCGAGCAGGCGCTCACCTGGCCCGACGGCGGCCCTAACATGCTGCTCGACGACGGTGGCGACGCCACGTTGCTCGTCCACAAGGGCGTGGAGTTCGAGCGCGCCGGCGCCGTGCCCGACCCGGCGGGAGCCGACTCGGAGGAGTTCCGGATCGTGCTCGAGGTGCTGCAGCGCTCGCTCGAGGCCGACCCGCAGAGGTGGACGGCGGTCGCGGCGGAGATCAAGGGTGTCACCGAGGAGACGACGACCGGCGTGCATCGCCTGTACCAGATGGCGGAGGCGGGAACGCTGCTCTTCACGGCGATCAACGTCAACGACTCGGTCACGAAGAGCAAGTTCGACAACCTCTACGGGTGCCGACACTCGCTCGTCGATGGCATCAACCGCGCCGTCGACCTGATGCTCGCCGGAAAGCTCTGCGTCGTCTGCGGCTACGGCGACGTTGGCAAGGGCTCTGCCGAGTCGCTTCGCGCCCAGGGCGCACGTGTGACCATCACCGAGATCGATCCCATCTGCGCGTTGCAAGCGTTGATGGAGGGCTACGAGGTGCGGACCCTGGAGGACGTGGTCGAGACGGCGGACGTGTTCATCACGGCGACCGGCAACAAGGACGTCATCACCGTCTCCGACATGCGCCGCATGAAGCACCAGGCGGTGGTCGGCAACATCGGCCACTTCGACAACGAGATCGACATGGCGGGGCTCGCCGACACCGACGGCGTCGAGCGGATCAGGATCAAGCCGCAGGTCGACCAATGGGTGTTCCCCGACGGCAAGGCGATCATCGTCCTCTCGGAGGGGCGCCTGCTCAACCTCGGGAATGCCACCGGCCACCCGAGCTTCGTGATGTCCAACTCCTTCACGAACCAGGTGATCGCTCAGATCGAGCTCTTCACTCGGACGGACGAGTACGAGCTCGGCGTCCACGTGCTGCCCAAGCATCTGGACGAGAAGGTCGCGCGCCTGCACGTCGAGGCCCTCGGTGCCAAGCTGACCGAGCTTCGGCCCGAGCAGGCGGCGTACATCGACGTGCCGGTCGACGGCCCCTACAAGCCGGATCAGTACCGGTACTAGACCGGCGCGTGCGCTGATGCGCGGCGCGAACGTCGAGAGCAAGACACGGGCAACGGATCTCGAAGCCGTTGCCCGTGTCGTTGCTCGGCTCGGAGCGCGGTACGAGGGCCTGCTCGATCAGGTCGACACGTACTTCCGCGTGCCGAACGGCCGTCTCAAGCTGCGCGAGGTCTCGCATCGCGCGCCGGACGGACGCATATCCACGAGCTGCGAGCTGATCCGCTACGAGCGGCCGGACGAAGGCGGCGCACGGGTGAGCCGGTACGAGCGGGCTGAGATGGACGACCCGGAGTCGTGCAAGGAGCATCTTGTCGAGGAACACGGCCTGCGTGGCTGCGTGCGAAAGCAGCGGGAGCTCTGGATCCTCGACTCGACCCGACTTCACCTGGATCGAGTCGAGGGACTCGGCGACTTCGTCGAGCTCGAGACGGTCTGCGCTGGACTCCCCGGACCGGCAGAACGGCTGGAGCACGATCGCTTCGCGGCCGCGCTTGGCCTCGATTCAACGGCCACCGTCGAGGGCTCGTACATCGACCTGCTCGAGAGACGTTGACTCGGAATGCCGCTGCAGAATCGGGTCACACCACTCGGCGAGCTGATCGCGGATCCCGCGCGCGGACTGGTCTATGGCAACCGAGGGTGCCTCCATGACGAGAGTGGACGCATTCGGCGGCGCTTCAACGGCAGGCGGTGGATCGCCTGCCGGCTCGAGTTCCGCGGCTGGCTCCGTCGTCCACTCCTCCAGCCCGGCCGCTTCACGGAGCTCTTCTTCCTCGACGAGGCGACCGCGTTCGCTGCCGGTCATCGGCCGTGCGCGCTCTGTCGTC
Organism: uncultured Actinomycetes bacterium; assembly: GCA_963840705.1. Classification (GTDB taxonomy): domain Bacteria; phylum Actinomycetota; class Thermoleophilia; order Gaiellales; family Gaiellaceae; genus GMQP-bins7. The sequence continues at coordinate 396,214 of CAWIZT010000008.1, forward strand.
GCGAGGACTACATGCGCTTCGGCGCGATCTGGCGCGAGCTCCACCCCGGTCAGGTCGGCGCAGACGCGATCGACGAACAGCTCCACGACGAGCGCGTCGATCTGTGCACGCGAGGGCAGCTTCACCACCGTGCGCCGCTGGACGAGCTTCCCGACGGAGCGTTCGTGTTGCGCGCTCGCGAGCCATGGCTCGTCCTCGGTTCCGAGCTGATCCGCTGGACGCCGGCGGGCTACGCGGATCGGCGGCGGAGACCGTACGGAGAGGAGGCGCCGCTGATCACGCCACCGTCGCTCGTTTCGACACTGCGCGCCGACTGGCAGCCGACCGTGCCACTGCTGCATCCGTCGGCGCGGATGCAGTACGTACACCCCCGCTTAGCCGTCGCCACGCCGGTCGTCGCCGAGCCAGAAGCGCGGGCCGGGCCCGAGTCCTGCCACCCGGTCGCCGGGATTGGCGAGCTTGCAGCGGTCGAGCGAGAGGCACCCGCAGCCGATGCACTCGGTCAGACCGTCCTTGAGGCGGCGGAGCTCCGCGATCTGCCGGTCGATCCGGGTTTCCCAGCCACTCGAGAGGCGGGACCAGTCGCGCCGGCTCGGCGCTCGGTCGCCCGGTAGCTTCGCGAGCTCGACGCCGACTTCCTCGAGCGTGAGTCCAACTCGCTGCGCGAACACGATGAAGGCAATCCGGCGTAGAACCGTTCTCGGATAACGACGGTGACCGGAGCCCTGCCGCTCCGACTCGATGAGTCCCCGCTGTTCGTAGAAGCGCAGGGCCGACGCGGCAACGCCGCTCCGACGGGAGACCTCGCCGATGGTGAGCATGCCTGGCACTCGTACAGAGAAGCACATCGTCCACTTGACTTCAAGTTAACTTGAACTTGTATATTCGGATGGTTGATCGTTTCTGAAACGGAGGAGATGGCATGCGAGAAACACGAACACCGAGTCGTCGGATCACCGAGGAAGTCACCTCGTGGCCGGGAGTAACCGCGGGACCCGGTTCTCGCGGCGAGTTCGCCTTCACGGTCGACCGAAAGGAGATCGGACATCTCCACGGCGACCGTGCTCTGCACATCGGATTTCCAAAGACCGTCTGGCACGAGCTCCATGAGGCGGGGAGGATCGGCTACCACCCGGTGTTCCCCGGCAAGCCGGGCTTCGGCGCTCGCCAGATCGAGTCGGACGACGACGTGCGCGACGTGATCGAGCTCCTGCGAATGAACTACGACCGCGTCGTCGCACTCAACGCGGCGCCCACGGCGGCCTGAGCTCTCCGATGAACGGGATCGTCACCGGCGCGTCACGCGGTCTCGGGCTCGCCCTCACACGCGTGCTGACCGAGCGAGCCTGGCAGCTCGCCGTCGACGCACGCGACGGAGAGGTGCTCGAGCGCGCCGTCGGCGGGCTTGGCGGAGTCGTCGCGCTCGCGGGGGACGTCACGGATCCCGAGCACCTCGAACGGCTGGTCGGAGCCGTTGACAGGCCGATCGATCTCGTGGTCAACAACGCGAGCGACCTCGGGACGAGCCCGTTGCGTGCGCTCGCCGCATATCCGCTCGACGAGCTGCGGCGGGTCTACGAGGTCAACGTGCTCGCGCCGCTCGCTCTCATCCAGCTGGCGCTTCCCCATCTGAGCAAGGGTGCACGGATTGTCAACGTGAGCTCGGACGCCGCGGTCGAACCGTACGAACGCTGGGGCGGGTACGGCTCCTCGAAGGCGGCGCTCGCGCACATGACTGCTGTTCTCGCCGCGGAGCATCCGGAACTCCGGGTCTACACCGTGGACCCGGGTGACATGCGCACGCAGATGCAACAGGATGCCTTCCCGGGCGAGGATATCTCCGACCGGCCGCCGCCCGAGGAAAGCGTGCCGGGGCTGCTCGCGCTGATCGAAGGCGACCTGCCGAGCGGCCTCTACCGGGCCCACGACCTCGTCGAGATCTCGACATGAGCACGCTCGCAGTCGAGCCGGCGGTTCGCCTGGAAGCGAGCGAGCCGCCCGAGGCGCGCGGGCTGGCGCGTGACGGCGTCCGTCTGCTCGTCACCAGCCGGGTTGACGGCTCCATCGTGCACAGCCGGTTTTCCGACCTGCCTCGATTCCTCGAGCCCGGCGACCTGATCGTCGTCAACACCTCGGCCACCATGCCCGCGGCGCTTCCGGCGACAAGGGCGGACGGCGCCTCGCTCGAGCTGCATCTCTCGACTCCGGCGAACGATCGAGATCACGATCGCTTCTGGATCGTGGAGGTCCGGTCCGAGGGCCGGCCGTTCGGTCTGATCCACGTCGGTGACCGGCTGGCGCTCCCCGACGGTGGGTCCGCGCAGATCCTGGCCCCACACTCCGGCGTGCGGCTCTGGCTCGTGCGTCTCGAGCTCCCGCAGGCGCTCGGCGCGTATCTGGACGCGCACGGACATCCGATTCGCTACGGCTACGTGCCTCGACGCTGGCCGTTGTCCGCGTACCAGAACGTGTATGCGAGCGAGCCCGGGAGCGCCGAGATGGCGAGCGCGGGGCGGCCGTTCACCACCGAGTTGATCACGCTGCTCGTCACCGAAGGCGTCCTCGTCGCGCCCATCACGCTGCACACCGGCGTCTCCTCACCGGAGAGCAACGAGGCCCCGTATCCGGAGCGCTACCGCGTCTCCGAGCACGCCGCGAGGCTGGTGAATGCCGCGCACGCTTGGGGCGGACGCGTGATCGCCACCGGCACGACGGTCGTTCGCGCGCTGGAGACCGTCGCCCAGCCGGACGGCCTGGTGGAGGCCGGCGAAGGCTGGACGAATCTCGTCGTGACCGCCGAGCGAGGCCTGCGGGCGATCGACGGCCTGCTCACCGGGCTGCACGAGTCGGACTCGTCGCATCTCGAGCTGCTGCGCGCCGCGGCCGGGGAGGAGCTGCTCACACGGAGCTACCGCGAGGCCATCGAGCACGGCTATCGCTGGCACGAGTTCGGCGACAGCCAGCTCATCCTCGGAGTGCGAGGAACGGACTGATGAAGCCTGTGATCTCCGAGCCGCGCCTCGTCGCCGCCGTCAAACGGGTGCGTGCAGGTAAGGGTCGGCAACGGGCTCTCCGACCTCGATCGGGTTCGCGACCGGGTCCTGGCTCCACTCGTGCCAGCCGCCGTCGTAGACCGCGATCCGCGGCCAACCCATGAGGTACGCGTAGAACCAGGTCTCGCTCGCCCGCCAGCCGGTGCCGCAGTAGAAGGCGACCCACTTGTCCGGGGTGATCCCCGCCGCTTCCCAGTTGGCCGCAATCTCCGGGTACGCGCGCATCGTGTTGTCCACGTTGCGGTAGTGCTGCATGTGGTACGCGTCCGAGCCGCAGTTCCCCCAGACGTCACCGGCGATCCGGCCGGCCGAGCGGATGTAGTTGTAACCGCTGACCTCGCCGATGTGCTCGTTCCAGGTACGGACGCTGACGAGGGCGGCGCCGTCCGGGTCGGCGAGGATCTGCTTGGCCTCGTCGATGTCGACGATGACCTCTGGTCGCTGGGGGATCGCGACCCCGAATGCCGGGACCGGAATCGGCTCGCGACGGGTGGTCTCGAGCACGTTCCCCGCCCGAACCCACGCGTCGTAGCCGCCGTCGAGCAGGCGGACGTCGCGCGACGCCGCAGTAGTGCAGGATCGAGAGCCGCGCGGGAAGCCGAGATCTGCCCGGCCCGCCGCCCCGGCCACTTCTCGTCCGCATGTCCCTCGGTGTCCCGTCCGTAGAGGATGACCGTCGTCTCGTGCGTGATCCCGAGCGCGCGCAGCGCTACGTCGAGCTCGGCGGGCGAGCGGCGGTTCCAGCCGACCGGGTTCTCGAGCTGATTCGTGTCGAGATAGAGGGCCCCCGGGAGGTGGTTCTCCTCGTACTCCTCGGGAACCCCGAAATTGACATGGAAGAGCAAGAAGGGGCCCGCCGGTGCGGCCTCCGGCCGGCGGCCCGCGAGGAGCTGCGAGAGCCAGTCGGGATGGACGAGGCGCTCGTGGTTCGGCAGGCGCTCGACGGGAAAGCATCGTGTCGGCCGCCCACTCGGGCCAGCCATGCTCGTGGACGCGGACGTCTGCGTGGCCCAGGTCGTCCAGCCTGCTCCGGAACACCGAGAGGTCCTCTGGCTCGTTGCCGGAGAGGACGATTTCGCGGCCGGGGACGATGTTCTTCTCGTGCAGTAGCCGCTCGACTTCGATCTCGTCGACGCTCTCGAGCCAGGCTGCGGGAAACGAGACGGCTCCAGGGATGTGACCGCCTCGAGACTCTCCGTCGAGCCGCCAGCCGTTGTACTCGGGCAACGGACGGACGTCGACGATCGTGAGGTCCGGGTCCATGAGTCGACGGCCTAGCTCCGCGGTGGAGATGACCGACCGGGATGTTCCCATCGCGTCATCCTAGACCTATTAGTATCCAAAGTAAAGTGACTTCAATACCTGAAGCTAGGCGGGCTCGCCGGTAGGTCAGGCAGCCGCGCGGAAGATGTGCGGCCTCAGGAATGCCGCGAACGCCGTCGCACCGGCGGTGCCCATGTGCAGCCCGTCTCCTCGAAACCACGGCTTGCCCGCGCTGTAGCGGTTCCAGTCGGCGACCCGCATCCGTGCCCAGCGTCTATCGGCCTCGCGGATCGCGATGTTGGTGCTCCGATAGATGCCGTTCCGTTCGCGGAGAGTCACCCAGACGACCCCTCTCACTCCGTGCGCCACGGCGGCGCGCATGACCCGATCGACGCCGGCGCCATACCCTTCGGCCCCCTCGTTGTAGCCGACGTCCACCACGAGCACGTCACCGAGCGACCGTCCAGAGGACCGCACCGCCCGCAGCGCTGTCGACGGTTTCGAGCCCCTGTGCTGACAGCTCGGCTGCACCAGCCTGCGGCAGACCTCGAGATCGAGGCGCACCTCGAGGCCCTTCCGGAGTGCCGTCTGCGCGCTCGGGACGTGCCGCATCGAGGCTGCCACCGAATCCCCCACCACGGTGACACGGATCGGCTCCGTTCCGCCTTTCGCGGTCGCAGCAGGCATCGCGGCGCTGACCGACACGACGAGGCAGATGAGGGCCACGAGGCGGCAGCTCATGCGGAGTCCACCGTAGCGGAGCTTCTGGTCGAGATCGATGCACAGAGCGATCCCCCTGCCGGGGGCACGTGCCTCGGGAACCTTCGTTGTTCAGTATGCGACTATCGGCGCGAGCCCAGCATGCGGGAGCGATCTTCGCGGCAGAGTCGCCTGTCCAAGCACGGACGGCGGCGCGACTCACCCAACCTGATGGCTGAGTCTTCACGTACGAGCTCTCCCGCTGAAACGGGTCGACTCGGGCCGATGGCTGTCAGCCTCCGGCGTTACGCGCCTGAAACCCGGCTGTAACCCGCAGCCTGTACAGATCCTCTCGAGTCGACCTATCGTTCCTGCAGGCCCCGAAAGCGAGGATGCGCACGTGCAAGTGAGCGACGACCCGCGGGTCGGCACCGAGCTCGCCGGCTACCGGATCGAGTCGCTGCTCGGCTGGGGCGGCATGAGCGTCGTCTACCTGGCCGAGGACCTGCGGCTCAAGCGGAGGGTTGCGCTCAAGCTGCTCGCTGCCGGCCTCGCCGAGGACGAGTCGTTCCGTGACCGCTTCCTGCGCGAGTCGGAGCTGGCCGCGTCGATCGACCATCCGAACATCGTCCCGATCTACGAGGCTGGGACGGCCGAGGACCTCCTCTTCATCGCGATGCGCTACGTCGAGGGGCATGACCTGAAAGAGCGCCTCGGACTCGGCCGGCTCGACCCCGCGGACGCGACAGGCATCATCGCGCAGGTCGCGAGCGCCCTGGACGCGGCCCATGCGCGCGGCCTCGTTCATCGCGACGTCAAGCCCTCCAACGTTCTCCTCGATCTCGGGCGCCCGGCCCGACGGCTCCGACCACGTCTACCTGGCGGACTTCGGCATCACGAAGCGCGTGTCCGAGGAGACCGGAGTCGGCGACGACGGCCACCTGCTCGGCACCATCGACTATGTCGCTCCCGAGCAGATCTCCGGCGAGGAGATCGACGGGCGGGCAGACGTCTACTCGCTGGGCTGCGTGCTCTACGAGTGCCTCGTCGGAAAGCCACCGTTCCGACGCGACTCGGAGCTCGCGGTCGTGTTCGCGCATCTGGAAGCGGAGTCGCCCGCGCCGAGCGCCCAGCGGCCGGAGTTGCCGGCGGCGCTCGACGCTGTGATCGCCCGGGCGCTGGCGAAGGAGCCGGATGAGCGCTACTCGAGCTGCCGAGAGCTCGCCCAGGCGGCGCTCGCGGTCGCGGTCGACGAGGCGAGCCGCCGGCTCGTCGATGTCGCCTCCCGCGCCGCCGCCGGCAGGAGCGACCTGACCGAGGTCGAGGCCGAGTTGACGGGCAAGGTGATCGACCTTCAGCTCGCGCGCGAGCAGGTGCAGGCTCTCTCGGGCCCGCACACCCCGGCCCGCGTGGCGGCCGAGGGGATCTGCCCGTTCAAGGGTCTCGCGAGCTTCGAGCCGGTCGATGCCGACTACTACTTCGGCCGCGAGCGGCTCGTCGCCGAGCTCGTCGCCCGCCTCGTCGGCGCCCGCTTCCTCGGCATCGTCGGCCCGTCGGGCAGCGGCAAGTCGTCGGTCCTCCGCGCCGGTCTCCTTCCGGCCCTCGCCGGAGGAGTCCTGCCGGGCAGCGAGGGCTGGCGGCGTCTGCTGCTGCGTCCCGGCGAGCGGCCGCTCGACGAGCTTCGCCGCGTGCTCGTGTCGGGAGCGAAGGATCCTCTCGCCGAGGCGCTCGACGCGCTGCCCGGCAATGCGCGCCTCCTGCTCGCCGTCGACCAGTTCGAGGAGCTGTTCACGGCCTGCCGCTCCGACGCCGAGCGCGCTGCCTTCGCCGACATCCTTGTCCGCGCGGCCGCCGATCCCGAGGGTCGAGCGGTCGTCGTGGTCGCGCTGCGCGCCGACTTCTACGGGCGCTTCGCCGCCTACCCGGGACTTGCCGAGCTGCTGGGCGGAAACCAGGTGCTGGTCGGGCCCATGCAGGCGTCGGAGCTACGGCGAGCCGTCGAGCTGCCCGCAGGCCGGGTGGGGCTGCGCGTCGAGCCGGAGCTGGCGGACGCGCTGGTCGACGACGTGGAGGGCGAGCCAGGCGCGCTGCCGTTGCTGTCCACCGCCCTGCTCGAGCTCTGGCAGAGGCGGCAGGACAACGCGCTCACCCTGGCTGCCTATCGCGAGTCCGGAGGCGTTCACGGCGCCGTCGCGCGGCTGGCCGAAGGCACCTACGCCCGCGTCGCGGATGAGCACAAGCAGCTCGTGCGCGCCCTCATGCTGCGTCTCGTCGGCGAGGGCGAAGGCGACGCGCCGGTGCGCCGCCGCGCTCCCCTCGCCGAGCTCGACCTGGAGCGCGACAGATGGATGGCCGACGTGCTGGCGACGCTGGCCGACAGCCGCCTCGTCACCGTGTCGGAAGGAAACGTCGAGGTCGCCCACGAGGCGCTGCTGCGCGAATGGCCACGCCTCCGCGAGTGGATCGAAGAGGACACCGAAGGACGCCGGCTTCGCCGCCACATCACCCAGGCGGCGAGCGAATGGGACGCGGCAGGGCGCGATCGGGGCGAGCTCTACCGCGGCGCCCGCCTCGCTGCCGCCCTCGACTGGACCGCAGAGCACGCGCTCGACGTCAACGAGCTCGAGCGCGAGTTCGTCACCGAGAGCCGCGAGGCATCGGAGAAGGAGACCAAGAGCGTCAGGCGTACGAACCGGCGCCTGCGCGCGCTGCTCGCCGGGGTCGCGGTCTTGCTGGTGGCGGCCGTCGCCGGTGGGATCTTCGCCGCTCGTCCAGCGCGGCGAGGCGCGCGACGCGGAGACCGCGCAGCTCGCCCAGCGCCTCGGCGCCCAGGCGCTCGTCGAGGATGACCTCGACCGCTCGCTCCTGCTCGCCCGTCAGGCGGTCGCGATCGACGATTCGCCGCAGACCCGGAGCTATCTGCTCGAAGCCCTCCTGCGCTCGCCGAAAGCGGACGGGATCATGCACGGCCGAACCGAGTTCCTCCGCGCGATCGACGGTCAGCCGCGACGGCAGGACGCTCGCGGTTGGCAGCTTCCGCGACGGACTTCTCTTCTTCGACACCCGGACGTACGCGCGGATCGGCGGAAAGTCGCCGGTGACCGGCTACGTCGAGAGCCTCGCGTACGGCCCGGGCGGAGACACGCTTGCGGTCGGCGGTGACGGCTTCATCCGCCTGCTGGACGCGCGCACGTACGAGCAGCTCGCGGAGACACTCGTGGACGGCCTCGTCACGAGGTTGATCTTCAGCCGAGACGGATCGAGACTCGTTGTCGCGACCGGCGAGAGCGTTCCCGATTCGATCAGCATCCGCGACCCTGCCACCCTGGCGCCGATCGGCGCACCGATCGAGCCTGAGGACTATGCCGGCGCCTATCGAGCCCAGCTCTGGGGGGCTCCCGGTCTCGCGTTGACGCCCGACGGTAGCTCCGTCCTCACCGCCTCGAACGAGGACGAGCTCGTCTGGTGGGATCTCCGGAGCCGCTCCGCGACCAGACGCGTGAGGATCGGTACGGGTCACCATGCGCTCGCACTGAGCTCGGACGGCGACACTGCCGCCGTCGGCGTTGACCGAGGCATCCAGCTGGTCGACACGCGAAGCGGAGCCGTGCGGTCATCCGCCGGCGTTCTCACCGACGCACCGAACTGGTTGACATTCAGCTCTGACGGGAGGACCGTCGTGTCGACGGGCCTCGACGGAGCTGTGACCCTGTGGGACGTCCGGTCGGCGACGGTCCGCGAGACCCTGCGCGGCCACTCGGCCTCCGCCGCACAGCCGGAATTCAGCCCCGACGGGAAGACGCTCTACACGACGAGCCACGACGGAACGGCGATCGCCTGGCGCATCGCGGGCGACCGCGGGCTCGGGCGGCCGTTCGAGTTCACGCCCGGCCGGGCGGCCCGGGACTTTCGGCACCCCGGTGCCTACGTCCTCGACGGACGGCTGATCGCTGTCGGCCTCAAGGGACGAGGAATTGGGTTCCGAGACGGCGAGACGCTGGTCCGAGCCGGCGCTCCCCTGCTGAAGACAGGCGGTGAGGTGAATGCGCTTGCGTCCGATCCGGACGGGCGGCTGCTCGCGGCAGGCACGAGGGCCGGCAAGGTGACGCTCTGGGACGTCGCTTCACGGTCGCTCCGGCTGGGGCCGTTCAGCGTCTCGAAGAAGCTAGCCGGTCGAGAGCCTGAGCCTCAGCGCGGATGAGACGATGCTCGCAACAGCCGGCACGGAGCGGCGTGAGGCTCTGGGACGTTGCGACAGGGGCGGCGCGCGGCCGGGTCGGGGACGGCAGCTCCGTCGGCGCCGTCGCCTTCAGCCCGGCGGCCCCGCTCGTCGCGATCGTGGTCGCCGGGTATGCCGGAGACCACGGACGAGCAAGCAGGAGTCGTCGAGGTCTGGAACGTGACCCGGCGCTCGCTGGTCATGAGGCTGCGACCCGATCTTGCCCCGGACGTCATCGGTTACGCGCTCGCCTTCACCCCGGACGGCCGGGTGCTTGCCAGCGGCGGGCTCGGCGACCGGTTCGTTCACCTCTGGGACGTCGAGAAGGGAAGGCTGCTCCGCGAGCTCGAGCAGAACGTGGGCGGCGCGCACTCGCTCGAGTTCAGCCTGGACGGTCGTACCTTGGCGGTCGGGGGGTACGGAGAGCCGTATGCGGCGCTCCTCGACGTCGCGACGGGGGCGCAGCTCGGCCCGAGGCTCACGGCCGGCAGAGACGCCGCGATGGTCGATGTGTCCCCTGACGGGCGCTCCCTGTTGCAGACGCACGGCAGCGGGGAGGGGGCTGTCTGGGACATCGATCCGGAGTCCTGGGCGAGGCGCGCGTGCGCGCTCGCCAACCGCACGCTCACCCAAGAGGAGTGGAAGAAATTCCTGCCGGGGCGGCCCTACGAGCCTGCCTGCGCGGGCATGAGCCGGCTCAGAGGCGGATCGACCAGGTGAAGCGGGTCAGCGTGGCCGGCGGCGCGAGGCCGCCGGGACGAAGACCCCGCCGCACGAGCAGCGTCGGCGGAGTGGCCTCTCGGGCGAGCCTGAGGCGCGCTTGGCCGAGACCCTCGCGGTGCCACCGCGTCGACAGCCCGACGACGAGCAGGCCGGCGTCGCGGCTCGCCTCCAGCATGCCCTCTTCGCCCGGCGGAGTCAGCAGCGGCTCGGCCGAGATGCCCAGGACCCGCTGAACGGCGAGCGCGCCGTGGGAGAGCAGGCGGCTCGCGTCGCGCCTGCCGTGCTCCGGCACTGCGGCGGCACCTGCGAGCCGGAGCGGCACATCGGCGGCACGCGCGAACCACGCGCCGAGCTCGACCGCCGCCCAGTCGTGCTCGGCCCCGCCGAACGGGACGAGCACGGGGCCTTCGGGCGTCGCGTCCCGAGGAACGAGCAGCGCCACGTCGCAGGGCGTCTCCTCGAGGAGGGCCGTCAGCTGCTCGTCGGGAGCTCCCTCGGCCAGGAGCTCCTCGGGTGCGTCGACGAGCAGGAGATCGACGTCGAGCTCGGTGGCGAGCCGAGCCAGCTCCGCACCGGGCGCCGTCGACGTGAACGACGCCGCACGGGCTACGACACCGCGCGCCTCGAGAGCAGACCGGCGCTCTTCGAGCCAGGCCGACGCGGCCCGAAGCTCGGCTGCGTCCGACACGAGCCTGGCCAGGATCATGACACGAGGCGGGTGTCGCACCAGCGGCTCGGCCACCGCGAGCAGCGCATCGATGTGTGTCTCGTGCGTGATCGCGACGAGAATCGACCGCTCCGCGGCTTGGCCGGACGCCGGCGGGCGCCGGCGCCTCGACAGTCCAGCGAGGGTCCTGCCGCAGGATCGCCCGCTCCAGCTCCTGGAGCGCCGGGCTCGGGTCGATCCCGAGCTCGTCGACGAGAGCCCGGCGCGCCTCCTGGTAGGCGTCCAGCGCCTCGGCTTGCCGACCCGACCGGTAGAGCGCCGTCATCAGATACATCCGCAGGCGCTCGCGGAGCGGGTGCTCGGTGACGAGTGCCTCGAGCTCCCCGATCAGCTCGTCGTGGCGCCCGAGCGCGAGGTCGGCGTCGATCCGCAGCTCCAGCGCTGCCAGCCTGATCTCCTCGAGCCGGGCGATCGCCGCCTGGGCGAAGCTCTCGTAGACGAAGTCCGCGAGCGCCGGGCCTCTCCACAGCGCCAAGGCGTCGCGGAGCCGCTCCGACGCATCGGCCGCCAGGCCGCGAGCGAGCAAGCTCCTCCCTTCGTCCACGAGGCGCTCGAAGCGGTGGAGATCGAGCTCGTCGGGCTCGACCCGGATGACGTAGCCGGGCGATCTCGTCGTCAGCACGTCCTGCGCAAGCGCCTTGCGAAGTCGCGAGACGTTGACGCGCAGTGCGGCGGCGGCGTCCTCGGGCGAGTCCTCGCCCCAGAGCTCGTCGATCAGCCGGTCAGTGGGAACGACCTCGTTCGCGTGGAGGAGGAGCACGGCGAGAAGCGCACGCGGCTTGGGCCCGCCCAGGGAGACCTCGGCTCCTCCGTCCCACACCTCGAGCGGTCCCAGGATCCGGAACTCCATCTCGCCTCCCTGCCGGCCCGGGACGCTAACAGCTGTTGCTCGTCTGAAACGGATCTGAAACACGCGGAAGGCAGCCTCCGCAGCGAGAGATCGCACCGCACAAAGGAGGAGCACCGTGCAGAAATTCGCCGAGATGAACGTCGCCAAGCCAGCGATCGCTGCTGCCGTCGTTGTGATCGTCGCGGGCGTCGGCATGCTCTTGCCCCCGCCTTCGGCATCAGCGCCAGCGCAACCCGGTTCCTCGCCGACCGCTGCGAGGGTCGGTCTCGCCTCGGATTCGCACAACGCACGGCTGACGGTGACGGAGAACGGAATTCGGTTCTCGTTACTGGCACCGCGGTCGGCCGGCTGGGAAAGGCACAGCGGCTCTGCGGCCGGCAAGCCCAGCGGAAGGCCGATGTCGCTCAACAAGTCCGTCGTGGGCCCGCAGGACGCAGAGGCGATCATCTACTGGACGAGCTATCCGCGCGGCGACCACGCCGATCCGTGTGCTCGTGTGCTGAGCCCGCGGGTCGGTCGATCGGCGGCCGATCTCGCGGCCGCAGTGTCGAAGGCGCCCGGCACCAAGCTCGTCAAGGGGCCTTCGGACGTCATCCTGGGCGGACGCCCCGCGAAGCACGTGGTGCTCACCGTTCGCGAGAACGTCGGCTGCGATCCGGGGTTCTTCTACACCTGGCGACCGCAAAGGCTCGGTGCGTTTTGGCAGACGACGGACGTGGGCGACACGATCCGTGTCTGGATCGTCGCCGTGGGCGGGAAGCGCCTCTTCATCGCGGCCGCGACAAAGGCCGGGGGGCTCGAAAAGGAGATCCAGCAGATCGTCGAGTCGATCCGCTTCGGCTAGCCATGAGCGAGTTCCACCACGGTCACGAGCCACGGGCGGAGGAGATCGCACTTCATCAGAAGTACCTCACGCTCGAGGGGCAGATCGACGCGGCCAGGCTCGAAGGGGACGAGGCCGAGGCTCGTCGCCTCACGCCGCTCGTCAAGCGAGCCAAGGCGCGCTGGATCAAGGCCAACCGGAGAGTCACCCGCGGGAGCTAGAGCCGAAGGAGCTCGTCAGGTTCCGCAACTGCCTCCGAAGTCCGCTACGAGGAGCTCGTCACACCTGACGAGCTCCTCGTCGTTCTCAGAGCGATCCAGCCGGCCGTCTGACGGGCGTCTCGCGGCCGGTACGCCGACGGCTGTTGCGGGTCTGAAACGGACCTGAAATGCGCCGGGTCGACCATCGGGTTCGACAGTCGAGTAGAACGAGAGCGAAAGGGGATGGGCGAGATGCCCGCGAATCCAATCCAACTCCTCGGTGCCGGCCTTGTCGTGACCGTCGGGCTAGCAGCTACCTCCGGGGCCGCGTCCGCGCCGGCCACGGGGTCTCGGCTCGCCGCGGACGCTGCGCAAGGCAAGTCGAAGATCGCCTTCATCAGCCGCGGTCTGCAACGAAGACCCGGGCTCTACGTCGTGAGCGCGGACGGGAGCGGGCAGCGGAGGCTGACGGGCCCTGCGTTGGTCCGTACTCCTGCGTGGTCGCCCGACGGGCGGAGGATCGCCTTCGAAAGCGTGCACGCCTGTAGGTCTCCTGGAAATCCAGCTCGCTGCGACCGCTCCACCGGCGTCTACGTTGTGAACGCCGACGGAAGCTTTCGACTGAGGCTGGCGCGCGCCGGGCGCGCTCCTGCCTGGTCGCCCGACGGGCGGACGATCGCGTTCTTCAGCGGCGTCCAAGATCTACCTCATGAACGCCGACGGGACCGAGCACCGGGCCCTGACGCGGCTGTGGAACGGGAAAAGGGCGTCTCTTGCATGGTCGCCCGACGGGCGGAAACTCGCCTTCCTCGCCGGTGGAGGGCCGGTAGTCGACGATCTTCTGCGCGGTGGTTGCGGCGCGCCGCCGGAATACTGCTTCAACCTCTATGTCGTGAACAGCGACGGGAGCGGACTGCGGAACCTGACGTCGAAGCTGGCCGCCGGCCAGGGTTTCGGTGCTGGTCTCGCCTCCGACCCTGTCTGGTCTCCCGACGGACGGAAGATCGCATTCGTGCGACTCAGCAAGCGGCTCGGGGTCTATGTCGTGAACGCCGACGGCAGTGGGGTGCGGAACCTCACGCCGAAGCCGATGGGGGCCTACGCCGCTCCCGCCTGGTCGCCCGACGGGCGGAAGCTCGCCTTCGTCAGCGACCGCGACGGCAACTCCGAGGTCTACGTCATGAACGCCAACGGCAGCGGACAACGGAACCTGACCCGCAACCCGGCGTTCGACGCCGATCCCGCCTGGTCGCCGGACGGGCGCTCCATCGCCTTCCGGAGCACGCGCGACGGCAACACGGACATCTACATCATGAACGCCGACGGGAGCGGACAGCGGAATCTGACGCGCAGCCCGGCGAACGAAGGCCGGTTTGCCTGGGCTCCCGGACGGTCGAAGCAGGGCGCGTCGTGATGCCCGGCCGAGTCCACCGCCTCATCGCGGTCGGCATCGTCGCGATGGCCGCGCTGGGCGCGCCCGCCGGGGGCGCGCCTGCACCGGCCGGAGGCGAGGAGTCGAGCGCGCCTCCCCCCGTCGGGCGTGTGTTGCGAGAGATGCCTCCAGGGGCGAAGAGCGTGATCGTCTTCGTCTCCGTCGGGGGCAAGGAGTACGCGGCCACGACGGGTACCCGCCGTCCCAAGGCGGATCAGCGCTTTCGCATCGGGAGCGTGACGAAGACGTTCACGGCCACGATCGTGTTCCAGCTCATGGAGGAGGGGAAGCTTCGGCTCGACAGCACGCTGGAAGAGCACCTGCCGGGCGTCGTTCCAAGGGGCGGGGAGATCACGATCCGGCACCTGCTCGGTCACCGCTCGGGGCTCGCGAACATCACGGAGTACCCGGAATGGCTCGAGCGAGGCGGAACGGTCGCCCTCGACCAGTCCCATCAACAGCTTGCGCTTTGCGGCCTCCAAGCCGCTGGCGTTCCGGCCCGGCAGCCAGGAGCGCTATTCGAACACGAACTACATCGCGCTCGGTCTCGTGATCGAGAAGGTCACGGGACGCTCGTACGCAGAGGAGCTCGAGGAGCGCATCCTCGATCCGCTCGGTCTCTCGCGGACGGAGCTGCCGACGACGCGCCGCCTCTCTGATCTCGACGACGCCGGCTCCAACCCGAACCTTCCCTGGGCGGCGGGCGCGATCGTCTCGAACGCGCACGACCTCTCCCGCTTCTACTCCGCCCTCCTCTCGGGGCGAATGCTGTCCGCCGCATCCCTCGAGACGATGAAGGACACCAAGACCTACGGAGTGTTCGGCACGGGGCTCGGGATCTTCTCGACCGACCTCGCCTGCGGGCGCTCGTGGGGCCACCTCGGTTACATCGTCGACTACGGGACGCTCGTCACCGCGAGCGAGGAGGGAGACCGCGTCTTGGTCGTCTCGCTCCGCGGGCCTGGATACCTACCGTGGCTCTCGAGGGCGCTGCTCTGCGCGGAGTCCGCGCCTGCGGGCGGGCTCCCCGCGAGCGGGCAGGAGGATCGCGTTCACGAGCAGCGTCGGCCCGGGTCCCAGCCCGCTGTACGTCGCGAACGCCGACGGGAGCGGGCAGCGGTGGCTAACGCTCAACGCGTGGATCTCCGGTCACGTCTGGTCGCCGGACGGGCGGACGATCGCCTTCGAGAACCTGCGCGACGGCAACGGCGAGATCTACGTCGTGAACGCCGACGGGAGCGGGCAGCGGAGGCTGACGCGCAACCCGGCGCGCGACTTCGCTCCCGCCTGGTCGCCCGACGGGCGGAGGATCGCCTTCGTCCGCGACCACGTCCGCGACCGCGGCCGCGGTCGCCCCCGCACGCATAGGCCGGAGGTCTACGTCATGAACGCCGACGGGAGCCGGCAGTTGAGGCTGGTGCGACGCGGCCGGCAGCCTCTCTGGTCGCCGGACGGGCGGAGGCTCGCCTTCACGCGCGGGCAAGGCGGGGGCAGTGTGTACGTCGTGAACGTCGACGGGAGCGGAGAGCGGAACGTGACGCGCGGCCCCGTGCGCGACTTCGCCTGGTCGCCGGACGGGCGGCGGATCGCCTTCGATAGCGCGCGCGACGGCAACTCCGAGATCTACGTCGTGAACTCCGACGGGGGCGGGCTGCGGAGGTTGACGCGCAACGCCGGTCCCGACCTCGCTCCAGCCTGGTCGCCGGACGGGCGGAGGATCGCCTTCGCGGGCTCCCGTGGAATCCATGTCATGAACGCCGACGGGAGCGGGCAGCGGAACCTGATGCGCAAACCGACGCGCGACTTCGCGCCGACCTGGTCGCCGGACGGTCGGAGGATCGCCTTCGTGAGCCAGCGCGACGGCAACGCCGAGATCTACGTCATGAACGCCGATGGCAGCGGACAGCGGAATCTGACGCGCAGCCCGTGGAACGAAGGCTCGGCTTGCCTGGTCGCCCGTGCGGAAGAAGTGAAGTGCCGGAACTCGTAGCTGTTGCGCGTCTGAAACGCACCTGAAACGGGCCGGGTCGATCATGGGATTCGACCCGGCCAACGGGATGCGAAAGGGGGGACGTCATGCAGGGACCGAGCTTTGCACGGCCTTCGACATGCCTACTCAGGAGGTTTCCATGATCAGCCATACTCGGCGCGCGCTCTGTGTGTGCGCCGCTACTGCCGCCACGCTGGTCGCGCCGGCTCTCGCCCAGGCCGACGTCATCGGCGATTGGAATGCCATCGCGCAGGCAGAGACCGCTCTCCTCAGGCCTACCGCACACGGCCAGACGCGTGGGATCGCGATGGTCGAAGGCGCGGTGTACGACGCGGTGAACGCGATCGACCGCGGCTACCAGCCGTATCTCCTCGACGTCGGCGAGGTCGGAGCCCAACCCTGGGACTCGCAGGATGCCGCCGCCGCGACCGCTGCATACCTCGTGCTGTCGGAGATCACCCCGGATACGCGACAGGCAGGTCTCGACACCTCCTATTCCCTGACGATGCAGGCGATCGACGACGGGCCGATGAAGCAGGGTGGCATCGAGGCGGGCGAGGCAGCTGCCGCCGCGATGCTCGACGCGCGGGACGACGACGGTTTCATGGCGTCGTTCACACCCGAGATCGGTACCGACCCGGGCGACTGGCGTCCCATCGGGTGGCCGACCACTCCCGTGTTCGATCCCGACGGGTGGGTCGGCGGCCTCGAGCCGTTCCTGATCGAAGGCCCGTCGCAGTTCCGCTCGCACGGTCCGAACACGCTGAAGAGCGGCATCTACACGAAGGAGTTCAACGAGGTCAAGGAGATCGGTGAGCTCAACAGCTCGACCCGCACCGCCGACCAGACGGCCGCAGCGGTCTTCTGGCAGTTCGCCCCGATCGTCCTCTGGAATCCGCTCATGCGTGACCTGGCCGGCCGGTATGACCTCGCTACAGCCGACCAGGCTCGCCTCTACGCGATGGTCAATCTCGCGGCAGCCGACGGGGCGATCGCCTGCTGGAACGACAAGTACTACTGGAACTTCTGGCGACCGAGGGCCGCGATTCGCGAGGCCGACTCCGACGGCAACCCACGAACGATTGCCGACCCGGACTGGGAGTCGCTGTTCGCGGCCTCGACACAGACGGCACCACCTCTTGGCACGCCGCCGTTTCCCGACCACCCGTCGGGCCACGGCTGCCTGAGCGGAGCCGTACTTCATGCCATGGCCGACTTCTTCGGCACCGACAAGGTCGAGATCACGGTGGTCTCGGGCCGCTCCCTGAACGGGGCGCCGATACCTCCACGGCAGTTCGACCGCTTCTCGTACGCACTCGACGAGATCATCGACGCACGCGTCTGGGGTGGGATCCACTTCCGCACCGCCGACGTGCAGGGCGCGGTGATCGGGAAGAAGGTCGCGCACTGGACACGCAAGCACTACTTCCGGCCTGTGCGCTGATCTGTGCTTCTGCCGGGACGGCCTTCACGGGCCGTCCCGGCCCGCGCTGCGAGGGGATCCCCTCCTCGTCGTAGTGGCCTCAACAAGACGAAGCGGCGCGCGCTCGCGCGCCGCTTCAGCAAGGTGTGAGGGCTCGTCCACCGCGCGCCGGGCGCTATTCGCCACCTCGCTGCGGGTGGGCTCGGCCCGGAGCGCCAAGAGCTAGGGACCTGCTCCGCAGGCAAGTCTCCGGAACGGGAGAGCGGCGTCGCGTCTAGTTGGACAACCGCACTTGCCTATTTGCAGGCACTTTAAAAAGCGGGAGCGACGGGACTCGAACGCGCGACCTCCGCATGACAGGCCACTTCCACGATTTCGACAAAGAACGACGACGGACGTCCGATCGCTGTATTCATGCGGTATCTCGCCTAGTGGTCGCGTCGAACCCGCATGGTTGAGCGGAGCGATGTCAGACGTTTGCTGCCCGCTTGCTGCCCGCGCACGAGGAGGACGACGAGGACCGCTCCCATCAACGCGGGGATCACCCCTATCGCGAGGTTCGCTCCCTGTCGAAGCCAGGCGCCCGTGCTTTCGGCCGGTTCGATCCGAAACGTGAGACGCGCGCCTTCCGAGTCGCCGGGACGAACGCCGAGGACGACTCCGTAGACGCCCGGCTCGGCGTCGGCCGGCAGCTGGAGCTGCACAGCGACAGCACGCGACTGCCCGGCGTCGATCACGGCTGCAGCGGGCACGAAACGCAGCCAGCGTCGCGGTGGCAGCCGTTCTGCGCGCGTCGCGCCGGCGGAGACAATTAGCCGGTAGGACGTGCGGAGACCGCGGTGATTCCGAACGCCGAACGCCGGCAGGCGGTAGCTCGCGCCGGGAGTGAGGCCGTCGAGGATCCGTATCCGTCGGACGTCGAGCGGATGTCCCTTCCCTGACACGGCGACCTCGGCCCGCACCGCCGAGTCGACAGCGCCGGAGACAATCCCTACGACGGTGGTTCCGACGGCGGCGGTCGCCAGGACCGCCGCCGTCAGTCTCCTCACCGCGATCCGTCTCGAGCTAGTAGCGGAAGCACTGGTAATAGCCGAGCACCGGGTTGAAGGCGTAGAGCCCTCCCCTCTGCGGACACGGCTGTCCCGCGTACAGATCGGGGCGGATCAGATGGACATGACCGAGGAACTCACCGTCGGGCGTCCAGTCCATCGCCGTATACGTTGCTCGGCCGTCCTCGCCCAGCGGCGGGATCGGCGGGTGGCCCTCACCCGGGTGATAGCACCGCATCCCGACCGTGGGGAGAGGCGGGTCGACGCAAATCCACCCCTGCTCCGCGAGCCGTTCGGGTGAGGGGCCTTGTGCCAGACCCGACCCGGCGGCCACGCCCATGACGGCGAGCGCGCCCGTCAGGCCGAGCACTGCGACCGCTCTTCGCAGGCTTCTCCTCGTGCTCGTCATCGTTCCTCCTTCTCGTTGTGTGCCGATGACGAGCGCCACGATGCGCGGCCGCCCTGAAGCCGAGCCAAAGAACCGCCAAACCCCCGCCTAAACTCTGGCGATGAGCGCTGTCCGCCCGGCCGACGCGGCTGTCACGGCCATGCCGAAGCTGCAGTTCCGCATTCTGGGCCCGCTCGAGGTCTCGCGCGATGGTGCGATCGTCGACCTCGGCGCGCGGAAGCAGCGCGCGCTGCTCGCGCTCCTGCTGCTGAACGCGAACCGCGTCGTGCCCACGGAGCGATTGATCGACGAGCTCTGGGGCGACGCGCCGCCCGAGACCGCCCGATCCGCGCTCCAGGTCTACGTCGCGGCGTTGCGCAAGGCGCTTGGCGGCGAAGCAACCGTGCTGCGCACGACTGCGCCCGGCTACGTGCTGGACGTCGAGCCAGGAGCGCTCGACCTCGACCGCTTCGCTGCGCTGCGCGCCGAGGCGCAGGTCGCCGGCGACGAGGAGCGCCGGGCGGGCCTGTTGCACGAGGCGCTTGAGCTCTGGCGCGGCGCGCCGCTCGCCGACCTCTCAGCCGAGCCGTTCGCGGCCAGTGCGGTCGCGCGACTCGAGGAGCAACGGCTCGAGGCGCTCGAGCAGCGGATCGATGGCGACCTCGCGCTGGGCCGCCACGCGTCGCTCGTTCCGGAGCTCGAGGCGCTCGTCACCGAGCAGCCCTATCGCGAGCGGCTGCGCGCCCAGCTCATGCTCGCGCTCTATCGCTCCGGCCGACAGGCCGACGCGCTGCGCGCCTACCAGGCGGCCCGCCGCACTCTCGGCGACGAGCTCGGGCTCGAACCAGGCCCGGAGCTTCGCGAGCTCGAGGCCGCGATCCTGCGGCACGATGCCCGGCTTTCCCTCGATGGCTCGGTCGCGTCTGCCGCCGAGGAGCCGGCCCAGCACTTCTCGAGGCGCCGTGCGCTCATGGTGGCGGCAGTCGTACTCGTCGTGACCGCGGCGAGCGCAGCGCTGCTGCTGAGCGACGGCGCGACACCGCTGACCGTGCCGCCCGGCTCGGTGGCCGCCATCGACCCTGCAGAGAACGAGGTCGTCGCGGTGCTGTCCGTCGGGTCGCGGCCCGGCCCGATCGCCCACGGTGCGGGGTCTCTCTGGGTAGGCAATCTCGAGGGCCGCACCCTGACGCGGATCGACCCGCGTCGCAGGCGGATCCTCGAAACGATCGGGCTGCCGTCGACGCCGTCAGGAATCGACGTCGGCTTCGACGCCGTCTGGGTCGCCCACGGACGAAGCGGACAGCTTTCCCGGGTAGATCCGGCGTTCGACCGGGTGACGAGGACCGTCGACCTCGCCGGACGAGCGGTCTATCAGCCGACCGGCGGCGTCGCGACCGGGGCCGGGCATGTCTGGGTCGTGTTCGGGAAGTCGACCCTTGTCCGCGTCCAGCCGGCACGTGTGCGGGCGTCGGGCTCGACACTCACCGATGTCGGCGCCGCTGACGTTCTCGTGGCCCACGGCTCGGTCTGGGTCTCGAACTCGGGAGGTGCGAGCGTGCAGCGCTTCGAGCCGACGACGTTCGAGGAGGGGCCGCTCAGCGATCTGACCATGGGCCGCGGGCCTAGCGGGATCGCAGCCGATCGAGAAGCCGTCTGGGTGGCGATCTCCGGCGAGGACATGCTCGCCCGCATCGATCCGAGCGCCGACTCGTACGTCACGATCCCCGTAGGCGATGGCCCTGAAGACGTGGCGGTTGGGGCTGGCTTTGTCTGGGTCGCGAACCGTCTGGGCGGCACGGTGTCGCGGGTCGATCCGCAGACCAACAAGGTCGTAGCGACCATCGACGTGGGAAATGCGCCGTCGGGCCTCACGTTCGCCGACGGCGAGGTCTGGCTGACCGTGCAGGCCCCGTAGCTACTTCAGGCAGACGGCGGTGAGGACCAGCGTCGGTCGAAGGACGATGCAGCGACGATCGACGCGTTCGGAGACGAGCGTCGGCTCGTTGAGGACGCTGAGCGCTGCGAGCGGCGCGGCGTCGCGTGCGAGCCGTGCGTCCAGGGAGCCGAATGCGAGGCGCCGCTGGCTGGCCTGCGGCACCCTCGCGGCGCGCCGAAGCGCACCGTCATGGGCGGCCGAAGTGAAGCCGGCGACGTTGGTTCCGCCGACGTGGTGGCTGTCGAGCAGCAGGTTGAGATAGGCCTGCGGGTCCGGCAGGTTCGGCGTCCAGACCACAAGTGCGATGTCCCACTCCGCACCCGGCTTCGCGAGCATGTCGAGGTACGCAGCGCTGGCGGTGTGCACCGGCAGAGGCCTGATCTCGATCTCGAGCCCGGTCGCCGCCAGCTGCTGCTTTGCGAGCTGCGCAACGGCGAGAGGGGGGCCGAAGTCGCCTGTATAGAAGACCGCCCTGCCGCCACGGAGGTTGCCGCGCGCCAGCTCTCTTGCCCGTCCCGGATCGGCGCGCTCGAGTGGATAGACGTCGCCGTCGCGGAAGCCGGGCACGAGCGGGGGGATGTACTGGTCGGTGAGTCTGCCAGCCAGAGGACCGCCGCCGATCGCCTGGAGCGCCTGCCGGTCGAGCGCAAAGTTCACCGCCTTACGCAGGGCCGGGTTGTTCCGGAAGAGCGGCCTCGACGAGTTGAAGGCGAGCATCCGCAGGGCCAGCCCGGGCTGGGAGAAGAACCGCGAGCGATTGATGCCGTACTTCGCCACCAGCCCGAGCGTCGGGTTCAGGAACACCGGCATCAGGTTGGTGGTCCAGTCCGCCTCGCCTCGCTCGATCAGCCTGATCGGCTCGTCGAACGAAGTTGCGCGCAGGTCGACATCGAAGCCGTCGACATGGTGCGGCCTCGAGCCGCCGTAGAACGGGTTTCGCCGGATCTCGACGCGCTCGCCCGGCCGGTACTCGGTCACGCGATAGGGGCCGGCGGTCGAGAAGACGCCGATCCCTTCGGCGTCGTCGGGGAGCGTCGGCGGCACAGCGCAGAAGAACGGCAGCGTCGTCAGCACCGGGAAATGCGGCGCCGCGCGCGTGAAGCGTACGATCAGCGTGTCGCCGCGAGCCACGACGCCCGTCGCCGTGCGCCGCTTGCCCGCCAGCACGACGGCCGCGCCGACGATGTGGCGTGTGAACAGCGCGCCCGGCGACTTCATCGAGGGCGCAAGCGTCCGGTTGATCGCGCGCGCGAACGCACTCGCCCGAACTGGGCTCCCGTCACTGAAGCGGAATCCCTTGCGGAGCGTGAAGGTGAAGGATCTGAGGTCCCGCGACACTTTCGGCGGCGCCGCGGCGACCTCCGGTAGGAGGCGCAGGCCAGCCGGCGGCCGCTTGTCCGGATAGGCCATCAGCCGCGCGCAGACCGTGTCTAGCAGCGCCCAGCCCGGCGCGGTGAACGACAGGGCTGGGTCCATGTTGTCGAGGCCAGCCTGGACGGTGAGGCTGATTCTGAAGATGCCGCCTTCTCGCACTGCTGTCGACCTGGATGTCGCCGAAGGGGCGGAGCTCGCCGTGAGCGCTACGACGGCGATCGCTGCCGTGAGCACAACACGTCGATTTCGCCGCTGGTGCCGCATCAGCCCTCGCCCCGCAGCCTAGGCCCTCTCCGATCGTCGCGCTAGTGCGGGCGTGAGTCCCTTTCACATCCCGCCGTTCGTCTACGAGGCCGTGGGTCACCCGCGTCAAGGAAGCGCTCGACACCGCCATCAACTCGGGCTCCCGACCGAAAATCGCGGTTCGGAGCGCCTCCTCTCTCGATCGTCGGATCGTATGCAATGGACCGGAGGTGACGAGTCCCGCGGCCGTCTTGGGAGCGACGCCTTGCCGAGCGCTCAAAGGTCCCAGTGCCCGCGGCCGCTGACCGGAGGTCATTCGTTGCCAGCTCGGGCGCCAATGCGGAGCGTTGTGGTCATGAGACGACGGTGCATTGCCTGGAGAACATAACAGCCCATTTTGCAGGTATTTTCTCAGCGGGCAGTCGAGCTTTATGAGGGACGACTGCTGTCCGCTTGCTGCCCGAACTCGAAGTCTTCGCGCCCTCATACGACAACAACAAGGCTCGATTGGCAGGCATTGTTCGAGACGGGAGCGACGGGACTCGAACCCGCGACCTCCGGCGTGACAGGCCGGTCGTGGTGTCTCAGAGCTGACCGGGAATGGGCGGGGATTCCTGTCGAACAGGGTTTTTCGTCCGCAGCGCTGCGGGGATTGCCGGGCACCAGAGGGGGTTTCCGCCGACCTCCCGCGGGATATACGCAGGATGGGGACGTTGCCTCAAACTGGCTGCAGGATTAGTCCTTTGTCTCGTTCCTGCAGCCCGCTCGAGGCCGTCTCGAATACGATCCACGCACCCGAGGCGGCTCACGGATCTCGGAACACACCTAGGAGGCGCGATGCCCACTGTCATGGCCTACCACGACGTGAAGGACAAGGATCACTGGCTCGCCTCGCCGAGGCGCGAGGAGTTCTTCGGCCCTCTCGGCGTTACCAACATCCGGACGTTCGTTGACCCGGAGAACCCGACGCGGGTCGGGCTGGTGATGGACGTTGCCGACATGGACGCCGTCATGGCCGCAATGGAGACCGAGGCGGCCGCCGGCGCGATGGCGCACGACGGGGTCCTACCCGAGACGCTCGTGATCCTCGTCGAAGCCTAACCGGTTAACAGACTCCTCTGTAGGACTCCCGCTGGCGTCGGGGAAGAGCGGATGCATGCACGGACGGCAGCTGCCACCTTCCCCTCCGCGGACTGACGTGCCCGAGGCCGTGCGCGTACAGATCCTCGCGACCGAGCACTGGAGCCTGCTCGCGACGAGGAACATCACATACGGCGCGATCTACAGTCGGGCCAGCATCTTCCTGACCGTCGTATCCGCAGCCGTCGTTGCGTTGGCCCTTGCCGCCGAGGCGACCGAGTTCGGCGACCGTTTCTACATGTTTGCACTCCTCGTTCTGCCGGTTGCGCTTCTCACCGGGGTGGCGACGTACGTCCGCCTCGTCGACGCACGAATCGAGGACTTCTGGCTCCTGTCCGGCATGAATCGTCTCCGTCACGCCTATCTCGAGATCGCGCCGGGGCTCGAGCCGTATTTCGTTACAGGCCACCACGACGACGAGCGAGGACTGTCCGAAACGTACGGGCCAGGCACGGAGAACCGACTCCTCCGCCTGCTCTCCAGCACGTCCACGCTCGTAGGGGTGATCGACGCCGCTCTCGCGGGGGTCGTCGGGGGCCTCGTCGCAAAAGCTGCGGGCGCAGGATCCGAGCCGAGCCTCTTCATTGGCGCAGTGGTGACTACGGTGCTCGTCGTGCTGCTCGTCTACGCGGACAGGCGCATCATCGGGCACGGGCGTCGGTTGCTCAAACCCCGCTTCGCCCGATCGGCGAGAACCGGTCGCATGCACCAACAGCAGACGCCACCTTCCTCTCCGCGCGCCGACGTGCCTCAGAGCGTGCGCGTACAGATCCTCGCGACCGAGCACTGGAGTCTGCTCGCGGCGAAGGACGTGACGTACCGCGCGGTCTTCAGTCGGACTAGCATCTTCCTGACCGTCGTGTCCGCGACCGTCGTTGCATTGGCCCTGGTCGCTCGGGCGACCGGGTTCGGCGACGGTTTCTCCGCGTTTGCACTCCTCGTCCTGCCGGTCGCTCTCTTCGTCGGAGTGACGACACAAGTCCGCCTCATCGAGGCCTGGATCGACGACTTCTGGCTCGTGTCCGGCATGAATCGTCTCCGTCACGCCTATCTCGAGATCGCGCCGGGGCTCGAGCCGTATTTCGTTACGGGTCACAACGACGACGAGCAAGGTCTGTACGAGACGTACGGCCCAGGCACGGGGAACCGGTTCTACCGCCTGCTCGGCAGCACTTCCACGCTAGTAGCGGTGATCAACGCCGCTCTTGCGGGGGGCGTCGGGGGCCTCGTCGCAAAGGCTGCGGGCGCAGGATCCGAGCTGAGCCTCTTCATTGGCGCAGTGGTGACTACGGTGCTCGTCGTGCTGCTCGTCTACGCGGACAGGCGCCTCATCGGGCGTGGGCGTCGCTCGCTCGAGCCCCGCTTCGCACGATAGGTCGACTCGCTTACGAGGTCGCTAGTAGATGTGCAACTTGTCCAGGAGCGCGAGCGGGTCGTCGAGCGTCTCGAACAGATCCTTGTTGTGCTTGATCATCTTGCTGCGCATGTAGACGCGAAGCCACTGCTTGTAGATGTACAGCTCATAGCGATCGAGCATGTCTCGTAACGGCAGGTCCCGTTGCGCGATCAGCCCCGCCAAGAACATCGAACACTCGAAGCCGAGCGAAATCGACTGAAAGTACGGCGAGCCGATGGCCGAGTCGCCGGCGAGGAACACCGGTGAGCTGGCGAAGGGGTTGTCGCTGGGCCCCGCGATCAGCCACTGTCGACTGGTCGCATTGCGCGCGCGGTACAGGTCCAGTGGGATCCGGACTACCTCCAGGTCGCCGAGGATCTCCCCCGGCGCCTCCTCCTTGATCTTGTCGATGAACCTGTCCATCGACTGGGAGACGTCGGGGAAGTTGTCACGAAGCCACTCGCCGTCGAATCGGGACGGCATCGCCTCGTAGTCCTCCGCGCTGATGTTGACGATGCCCGTGACGTGGCTGACGCTGCCGTCGTAGTGCGTGCGGTGCACCATCGGGATGAACTTGTACTGTGCATTTTCGATGTTCTTGTAGTACTTGCAGTGCTCGTTGCAGTCGTACGGCTGGCCGTACAGGAACGTAATGACGAGCGCGTATTCGAGCCGGACGTTGAGCGTGTTCGCGCCTTCGTCCACGCCACCGGGAACCAGGTGATCGCGGAGCAGGGACTTGCGGCCTGTGGAGTCGATGAGGATGTCTCCCGGCTCGAGCATCGCCATCGCTTCCTCCGCCGTCACGACGGCAGAGGTGCGCTCCACGCCACTCGACCCGCGCGCATCGATCAGATCGCTGACAGAGCGCTCGATGGAGCTGAGCGGGCAGAACCCTAGTGACCAACTGTTCAGAAGTGCCATCAGGTCCGAAGGGATTGCCCGTCTGAACGCGAGCCCCTGGTCGAGCTCCGGCGGATCGAAGATCGCCTCGACGCTGTCTCCGTCGATGGGATCGGTTCGATAGCTCTCGACTGAATCCGCCACGAGGTACGGTGCGAGCTGGACCATCCGGGTGCGCGTGTACTCGTGCCGCTTCTCGTAGAGCCGCACAGAGAACCCCTCCATCGACTGGAGCAGTGCTGTGAGCAGAAGACCCACGGGTCCTGCGCCGATGACGTGCACTCGTACGCTGGAAGGCGGGGTGTCCAGAGCTGTGGGATCGGATGTCTCGGGCACTTGCCCCTCGCTAGAGCCGCCTGACCGGCATTGATCGGAAATCTGCCTGATCACGCCCGCCAAGCAAAGCAGCCTGGCTCTCGCCCAGACTACCCGCCAACCAGTGTTCAACCCGGTCGAAAGCGTCGAAGTCCGTAACGCGGTGGCGGACAAGAGCAATGGTGCTCGTATAGCTCCTGAACCTCGAGGGTAGCCCCTGGAAGGACTTGCCGGTCGATTCGGTCGGCGTCTCACATGTGAACGTGACTTGGATGTCGTAGCCCGGTGCGGCTTTCACCGAGTGCCCGAGGCGATCGCCTTCACGATGTGCGCCGCGTCTCTTCCGACGCCGGGGAGGAACCCGGACGACATCGCGTAGAGGAAGAAGAGTCCGACGAAGTACAACCCTTTCTCGTGGGGGACGATGCCGCGGCGATGGATCGGCTCGATCGGCTCGTCCTCCTCGCCGAAGACAGGCAGGTCGATCCAGGAGAAGTCGGGCCGAAACCCCGTGCACCAGATGACGTTCGCCGCTTCGAGGATGCGGCCGTCCTCGAGCAGCGGCATGCCGCCCCGCACGCCGACGACGCGAGGAACCCGCTCGATGCCCGCGGCCACGATGTCCTTGGGCTTGACGCGGACGAGCGGCGCGCCGTGAGAGAGGAGCTTTGGGCGCATCCTGCGGCCGATCGGCGTGCGCACCGTGAGCACGCGGTGGCCGATGAAGCGAAACAACAAGGGGAGGAAGACGAACCGCGCCGGCGCGCGCTCGATGCGGAAGGGGACGTGACCGCTCTCCTTGCCCGCGAGCCAGGTCGGGTGCTGCTTGACGACTTCGATGGCAATCTCGGCGCCCGAGTTTCCGGCTCCGACGACGAGCACCGACCCTTCTTGGAGCTGCGCGGGGTTCTGGTACTCGCCGGAGTGGAGCTGGACGATGCCCGGGTCGAGCTGATCGGCGAATGCGGGCATCCGACGGATTTGGTCGCTTCCCATCGCTACAACGACGTTGTCCGCCTCGAAGCGCCTGTTCCCCGCCTCGACCATGAAGCCGGAGCCGTTTCTCGACAGCCGGTCTACACGGATGCCGGGCCGATGGGGGAGCTTGAACCGTGCCGCATACGCGGCCAGATAGTCGGCTACCTCGTCCTTGGTGGAGAACACGCGCGCCGGACCGGGGAAGGCCATACCGGGCAGGGCGTTGTAGCGGGCAGTTGTGAAGAGGTGGAGCGAGTCCCAGCGCCTGCGCCAGGAGTCGCCGATTCGCTCATTCGCGTCCAGGATCAGGAAGGGAAGCTCCCGCCGGGCGAGGTGGTACCCGACCGCGAGGCCTGCTTGTCCGCCCCCCAGAACCAGCGTCTGCACGCGCTCTGTTGTGGGTGGACCCGTGGACGCATCGAACACAGCTGCCTCCTCCTGGTCGTTCTCGGGGAGGACGTTAGGAGCGCGCGCCAACCGGCGCTATTGGGAATTCTCCCAATGTGGTGAGCCCGTGCTCCATCGCGAAGAGCGCAGCGGCTGCACGTGTCGACACGCCGATCTTCCGATAGGCGTGCTCGATATGGCGGTCGGCCGTCTTGGCGGAGATCTGGAGCGCCCCTGCGATCTGTTTCGTCTGCAACCCACGCGCGAGCAAAGCGATGACCTCCGCTTCGCGCTCGGTCAGTCCGGCCGGCCTCTCGATTCGCGGGACAGGCTGTCCGCCCGCCTCGAGAACCGCGGCCGCAGCGGCGGCGTCGAGTCTCCCCGCTCGGACCTCCTCCTTCAGATTCTTGGCGGCTTGCTCCGGTGCGAAGGCGGGGCGGTGAGGCCGTGGCTCCGTCATCGCGTGATACACGTCTGCGGCAGCGAGCAACCGGGCGGGCGGTGTGAGCGATGCCGCGCCTGTTCCGCGGTGGTAACCCGAGCCATCGAGACGCTCGTGGTGAAAAGTGGCGATCGGTCCGAGCGCATTCAAGAACGGAGAATGGGCGAGGACGCGCTCGGTGTAATACGCGTGCAGTCTCACCCTTTCCCACTCGTCCGCGGTCAACGGTCCGCGCTTCTGCCAGATGCCGGTAGGCACCGCAACGCGCCCCACATCGTGGACAAGAGCCGCCCGACGAACCGCCGTCTGGGTCTCGGCAGCGAGGCCCGAACAGTTCGCTGCCGCCGTCACCAGGTCTGCCACTCCGCTTGAGTGGCCAACGAGGAATGGAGACGCGAGGTCGGCGAAGTCGCCCATGGCGGCTAGCGCTCGATCGATCTGATCGCCTTCCAGGGTCGGCCACGGAGTCGGCTCGCAGGCCAGCGTGCGCTCCCACAGCGACGCATCGAGCGCGGGCGCAAAGAACTCCGCTGCGTCATCCGCTAGTCGATTGGCTATGCCGGGATCTAATGCGTGTCCCGCGCGCTCGCGAAGTACACCCGCTGCGAACTGCTCACCGCCCAGCATGTTCTGGAAAGTGGCATCGCGGGCGACGTGAACGATGCGCACGGGTAACGGGATCTCGTCGCGCTGCGAATGCCCCGGTTGGCCCTTGCCATCCCACCGCTCTGAGGCGTAGTTGAAGAGTGCTCCCACCGTGGACGGGAGGCCGAGGCGGTCGATCAGCATCTGAGCCACCTCGCACAGAGCAGCGATCTGGACTTTGAAGAGCTTCGCCAACTTCGGGAGGCCTTGCGCGAGCTCCGCGCCGCGCACGAGGGGCCCGTTGCCGGGTGGGGCGATTGCTCGCATGAGGCCCCTGACCATCTCCGGCCGCGACCCGAACCTTGCGGGCATCCCATACGTGGTGAGTGACTCGTGGCCGCCGAAGATCTCTGCAGCGACATCTGCATTGGCGGTGCAGCCGACGTAGAAGAGGAGACACGCGTAGTAGGTCTGTGAGGCGGTTTCCGGGTCGACGCCCATCCCGTCGGCAAGTCGCATTGCGAGCAACGTGCTCTCCAAGCCATGCTCGAGCGGCACCACGATGCCGAGGTCCGTCGCTAGCGAAAGCGAAGCGATCACCTCTGCGGTACGAACCTGCTCCGCGGCCGCCAACGATTGGTTTGCCACCTCGCGACCGTAGCCGACCGTGACCTCTAGATACGCCGAGGGCTCGGAGGAACTTCGAGCCCTCGTGAACCCACGGCAAACGGCTTGTACAAGGACGGGAGCGACGGGACTCGAACCCGCGACCTCCGGCGTGACAGGCCGGTTCGAGGGTCACGACGATTAACGACGATTCAGGCGGAATCGCTCTATTCATGCGGCTTTGCGGGCGGCCTCGCGCGCTTCGATTCCGCGTGGTTGAGCGAAGCCGATTTCGGACGTTTGCTGCCCGTTTGCTGCCCGCAACGGCAGCGACCCCGACGACGCGAGGACCCGCTCCGCGAAGACCATTCGGGCGCGATGAGTGAGCTGGTCGAGATCTTTTACCCAGGCGCCTCAAGCGAGAGGACGCTCGCACAGCGGACGGACCTCTCACTCGTAATTACTGAGCGCGTTCGCCAAATGCGGAAAAGCCCTCATCCGAACCCGCAGAGGCTCCTCCGTGTCGCTAGGGACACCTTGCGCGTTCTCGACAAACGAAACCCAGACTAGGTTGTCGACCTCGTCGTCACGACCTCCGGCGGCGAGAGCCTCGTCGAGATCGTGCAACAGACGATCGAGCGTCTCGTCGTCTTGGCGGTGTGCAAGCTCAGCGGCATAACGCGTGATGTCTCCGAACAAGACATGCGGGAGGAGTTCGCCGTAATCAGCCATGTGCTCCCGCTCGATCTCAGCGATTACTGGGTAGCGCCCGGTCAACCACTCGACGAAGGCCGCTGACGACCTACTAGTCCTCGTCCTCCCAATATTCGAGCTCAGGCCCCGGGCGAGCGAAGATGATCCGCTCGCCGGCGACGCTCCGCGCGCCGATCTTGCCGGTGTCGAGGTACTCGACGATGTCCGGCGCGATCAGCGTGGAGAGCATGAGGACGCGGACGGGCGCGTCCGTGTCGTTGCGGATCTGGTGCGCGCCCTCCTTGCCGCGCGGGAACGCGACGACGTCGCCCTGGCGCAGCTGCTGCTCGCCCTCGTGCGTGCGCAGCGTCGGCTCGCCGCGGAGGACGATCGCCCATTCCTCGTTCGCGTGGTGGGTGTGAAATGGCCCCTGCTTGTTACCCGGCTCGACCTCGTACATGCTCGCGCCGATCAGCTCGGCGTCGGTGTGCGCGCCGACCCAGGCGTCCTTGAAGCGCCAGCCCTCGCGCTCTTCCGTGCGATCCCACTCGTCTGCGTTGAGATTGAAGATCTTCATGCCGCGAGCCTAGAGGCGTGAGGTGTTTTGCCGCTCCGGCTGAGGTAAGCGGGACCCGCGCTACTCTCCGAACCCGCATGAATAAACGTCTACATCGTTTCGCTGGACCCTACTAGGTGCCGGCATGCCTGGATTATCACTTTCGATCGGAGGCCATTCGCGAACTCTCCGCAGCCGAGCGCCCAGTCACCTGAGTCGGACATGGTCGACGTGACGAGCGACTCGTGGCCCGACGAGTTGCCCGGGGGCCTGGCGTGATGCCTTAGACGGTGCGGGGTCGCCGGTTCGTGCTCGGGCGCGAAGCCAGACCAGGCTCGGCCTGGCCGCCGTCGCCTGGGTCCTCTCGATACCAGGGGCTAGACCTTCGGCTGCCAGAGCGCGATCCGGGCGCCGGAAGGGACGGCGAGGATGCTCCGCCAGCCGACCGGGCCTTCGCGCGGCTCGAGGACTACCGCTGCCCCGAGCTCATGAGCCTGCTCGGTCACCTCCAGGAGGTCGGCGACCTCGACGTAGGGCAGCCACAGGGAGCCCTCGCGGTCGTGCTCGACGATGCCGCCTTCGATCCCGTCGCCGAGCTTCAGCGAGAGGTAGGCGCAGTGCCCCACTTCCACAGCCTCAGCGTGCCAGCCGAACAGCCGGGTGTAAAAGTACGACGCGCGGGCGCCGTTGCCGGTGTGGAGCTCCAGGTGGACGACGGGATCGAAGGAAGGCGGCCGCATTCCTGCTCCGTTCGACCGGCGGGGTTCGCTGAACTCATCGGCCGAGCGATGAGTTTCGTCGCCGGCGCGCGTCTACCCTGGTGACGATGGCTGCTGTTTCGACCTCGACCCATGAGCGAGAGCTCCTCGACGCGGCTCGCGCTGGCGACGAGACCGCCTTTGGGCGCATCGTCGAGGAGCACCGGGCCGAGCTCCAGGCCCACTGCTACCGAATGCTCGGCTCGCTGCACGACGCTGAGGACGCGCTCCAGGAGACGCTGCTTCGCGCTTGGCGCGGGCTGCCCGACTTCGGCGGCCGCAGCTCGCTGCGCACCTGGCTCTACAGGATCGCGACCAACGCCTCCCTGGACGCGATCGCGCGTCGGCCGAAGCGCGTGCTCCCGGTCGACTACGGCTCGATGGCGACGCCCACGGCGAACGACCCAGGGCCGCCGCTCGCCGAGTCGGTCTGGATCGAGCCGTACCCGGACGAGGCCCTGGGGATAGCCGGGGGCTACGCGTCGCCCGAGGCGCGCTACGACCAGCGCGAGGCCGTCGAGCTCGCGTTCATCGCAGCGCTCCAGCTCTTGCCGGCGACGCAGCGGGCCGTCCTCATCCTCCGCGAGGTGCTCGGCTTCTCCACGCACGAAGTGTCGGAGTCGCTCGACACAACCGTCGCGTCGGTGAACAGCGCGCTCCAGCGCGCGCGCAAGACGGTCGAGGCGCGGCTTCCCGACCGGAGCCAGCAGGAGACGCTGCGCCTGCTCGGCGACGAGCGCGTGCGCGAGCTCGTCGACGCCTACGTCGACGCCTGGGCGCAAGGCGACGTCGACGCCGTCAAGGCGCTGCTCGCCGAGGACGCCGTCTTCTCGATGCCGCCGTGGTCGATGTGGTGGCGCGGGCGCGACGTGATTGCCGGGTTCGCCCCCGAGGCCAAAGACATCTGTGCCAAGGCCCGCATGCTGCCGACCCGCGTGAACGGCCAACCGGCCGTCGCGTGCTACGGCGAGGATGCGAGTAGCGGCCGCCACCTGCCGCTGGCGATCGACGTCCTCACGCTCGAGGGCGCGCTGATCAAGGAGATCACGGCGTTCATCACGCCCGAGATCTTCCCCCACCTCGGCCTGCCTCCCGAGCTCTAGGCCGCCGAGCGCGCGGGCATCACGGGGAGGTCGTAGTAGCGGCGGGCGCTCGTGCCGATCCGGGAGACGTCGGTGCCGTAGACGTGGATCGAGATCGCGGTCCGGTCGCCGACGTTGCGGACACGGTGGATGTCGCCTGGCGGAGCGAACCCGCTTACGTCGCCGACCCTGTTCGCGGAGCTCCCTGCCTCCACGAGGCACTCCCGCTCCTCGTCGAGCGTGAACAGCTCCTCGTACTCCGTTCCCTGGAGCACGCCGAAGACGCACCAGGTGACGTGGTCGTGGATGGGCGTCATCTGGCCGGGGCGCCAGATCAGCGCGACGATCGAGAACGAGCCGTCGGGCTCCGTGTGCAGGGCGTGGCTCCGGTAGCCGTCGGGGTCTCCGACCCGCTGCTCCGCAGTGAGCACGCCTGGCGACGGGAGGTTCCGCTCGAGCTCGTCAGCGACGAGCCGGGCGGTCTCGCGCCAGTCGGCGTGCCTGCTCACCGCGGCCCGAACGCCCTTCACGAGCTCGTCGAGCGCAGTCTGCGTGGTGGTGGACATGTCTGTGTAGACCCAGAGCTCGCCGCGAACTCATCGCGCACCGATGACTTTCCATCGCGAGTGAAGGTCCGCCAGAGGCTCGGCTCCACACCAGCCCGACGAGCAGCAACGTACGAGCTCGCCGACGCACCGACTGCGCTCGCCAACCTCTTCGCCAAGCACACGCGTGGCAGGCTTGCGATCCGCGTGACGGGCTCGAGTCGGGACCGTGCCCATGAGGCGACAACCCTGACCGGAGGTCATACGTTGCCTGCCTAGACGCCATCGCCCGTCGCGCGGCACATTCCTTGCGCAAGCCCGATCCGGGGGCAATCAACAGAAAGTGCCTATTTGCAGGTTATTTGTGCGCGAACTTGTCTTGTTCCAGACCTTTAGAGTGCTGCCCGTTTGCTGCCCGAGATCAGGCACTCTGCGCCTCGTGAGCCAACATAAAATGTCTATTTGCAGGCACTTCTAGAGACGGGAGCGACGGGACTCGAACCCGCGACCTCCGGCGTGACAGTTCTGTCCGGCGCGGATCAGGCGTGGGTCAGCGCGCGTCGGGAGCGGACGGTTACGCGGTATGCGACTAAGCGATCTGTCCTTGGGTGGGCGACAATGGTCAGCTTGATCTGACACAAATCTGACACGGCTCGTCGCGAAGGTCCCTCAAGCGAAAGTACGCTCCTGCATCGAGGCGAGCTGTCGCCCGAGGCAAGCGCAGCGTATCGGGCCTTCTTAAGGGTCGCCGTTATGGCGCGGCAGACGCGAGCACTAGAGTGCACCGGGGTACTGGCTATGCATCAACGAGTGAACCGGCAGGTCAGACTGAAGTCCAGGCCGTCCGGCATTCCCCAGGCGGAGCACTTCGAGATCGTCGAGGCGCCTGTGCCGGATCCGTCGAATGGCCAGGTTCTGGTGCGCAATATCTACCTGTCGGTGGATCCCGCGATGCGCGGTTGGGTCAGCGCGGTCGCCAACTATTCCGAGCCTGTAGCGCTTGGTGCGGTCATGCGCTCGCTAGCCGTCGGGCGCGTCGAAGAGTCGCGAAGTTCTGATTTCCACCCGGGCGAGTACCTGACTGGCATGTTCGGCTGGCAGGACTACGCAATGGTGGACGCCGAGGCGATCGAGCGCAAGGTCGGCGGCTCAGCCTTGCCCATCTCGACATCGCTTGGCGTCCTCGGCCTCAATGGTATGACAGCCTATTTTGCCCTCCTGGAGATTGGCCAGCCCAAGGCAGGCGAGACTGCGGTCGTTTCCACGGCAGCTGGAGCGGTCGGGTCATGCGTCGGTCAAATCGCCAAGATCAAGGGGTGCCGTACCGTCGGCATTGCTGGCGGGCCTGACAAGGTGCGTGTGTGTCGCGAAGAATTCCGCTACGACTCCGCCGTCGACTACAAGGTTGACGATTTTGAATCAGCACTCGATGCTGCCTGCCCTGAGGGCGTCGATGTCTACTTCGACAGCACGGCCGGCCCTATCAGCGATTCCGTCATGCGACGTCTCAATGTCGGAGCACGGGTGGTCATCTGCGGGACGGCGTCCATCGCGAGCTGGGATCCGCCACCCCTGGGACCACGGGTCGAGCGTCATCTTCTCGTCAAACGCGCGCGAATGCAGGGTTTCCTCATCTTTGACCATGTCCGGCGCTACCCCGAGGCACTGCGGGAACTCGAGAGCTGGGTGCGCAACGGACAGATCCGCTATCGGGAGGACATCCTCGACGGAATCGAGCAGGCACCAGGTTCGATCGCGGGGCTGTACCTAGGCGAGAATCTCGGTAAGCGTCTGATTCGGGTCGCTCCAGAGGCCCCCGCCTAAGCAGCGGGTCGAGTGGACGAAAGCGCCACCGGCTCGGTGAATTCTCTCGTGGACCGTAGCCCTGAGATGGCATGCCAAGCGATAGCACGCTGGCACAAGCGGGTGTGCTCCACGCGCACTCGGATACGGCGATAGTGTCCGCGGAATCGGGGCGACTGCGAGCATCACGGGCTGGCTGCAGGACCTGCCACTCGCGGGTCTTGCCCTCACCGTATTCGCCGCGACCTTCCTCGCCGCGGCGCTGATCTACATCGTCGTGATGATGCTCGCCGTTGGCGCGCGCGGAGAGGCGTTCAAGGCGTTCTCGCCCGGGATGCTGCCTCCCATGGGACTGCTCTTCGCCCTCATCGTCGGGTTCCTCGCAGCGCAGGTATGGAGCGACGCCGGGCAGGCGCAGGCGGCCGTCAACCGCGAGGCGAGCGCGCTGCGGTCGGTCGTCCTCCTCGTCGAGGCCTTTCCCGGTGAGCCCGAGACCCGTATGGACGCGCTCGTTCGCCGTCATATTCGCGACGCGGCCGCCGTGGAGTGGCCGGCGATGGCCCACCGGCGGGCGACGCTGAGCGTGGTCTCTGCTCCGCTTGCGCAAGGGCTCCAGCTCGCCGTCGGCCTGACACCGCGCACCGAAGGCCAGAAGGCCGCACAACGTGAGATTGTCGATTCCCTCCAGTCCGCGCTCGACGCCCGACGGCAGCGCATCATCGTCAGCGAGTCGAGCGTCAATTGGGTCAAGTGGACGGGCGTGATTCTCGTCGCACTCCTAACGCTGATCGCGATCGCGTTCGTCCACAGCGACAACCGCCTGACCGCCGCTCTCGCAATGGGGATCTTCGCCGCTGCGGTTGGGGTCTCACTGATGTTGATCGCCGCTCAGGAACGCCCGTTCCACGGAGAGTTTGCGGTTAGCCCGGACGTGCTGATCCAGGTCATGCCGGCCCCCTAACGTCGACTCTGCTCGCCCAGCGGCACGCTCCTACGTCGAGGCGACTTGTGAAACGACCTCGGCGGCCCGCTCGATCGAGAGAACGTCCGTGTTGAGGACGAGGTCGTAGTGCGTCGGCAACTCCTCGTTGACACCATAGAAGCGTCTCAGATAGTCGCTCCGGCCGGCGTCCGAATCCTTCACGGCACGTACAGCCCGAGCCTCATCGACCCCTTCGGCTCTGCGGACGCGGGCTACGCGATTCTGGAACGAGGCAGTGATGAGGACGCGGAGTGCCTCCGGCCCTGGCGTGACGGCATAGGACGCAGCGTGCGCAACGATCACGGCGTTGCCTCGTCCCGCCGCCTGCTCGATCGTCTCCCGGATCAACGCGCGGACATCGTCGCTGCTCAGCACCTCACCGGTTCGAACCGGAAGGCTGGGCCCGAGCTCGGGGCTGCCAAGAGACATCGCATCGAGCACGCGGGCGACAAGCGACTTCCGTCGTTCTTCATCCGCGACATCCTCGGGGCGGATACCTCCTCTTGCTGCCACAAGAGCGACGATCTCGTCGTCGATGTAGGAGAAACCAAGGCGCCCGGCAACGAGGCGACCGAGCTCTTCGCCTCCCGCGCCCGTTGCATGCGAGATGCACACGACTCTGCAAGTCACGCGCTCGACGCTACGAGCCGGGGACGATGGCGTCAAGCGCTGGTCGATTGTGTCGCGCTTCGCTCCTGCGAGGGCTCCCCGACCCCAGCTGTCACCGGGACGCCGCGGAAGAGCAGTGCCGCGCGATCAGGCCACGGAATCTGACAAAGCGGACAAAAGCGAGGGCTCGGAGTAGTCCGAGCCCTCGTCATCAGAGCAGAAATGGCTTGAACAAAGGACGGGAGCGACGGGACTCGAACCCGCGACCTCCGGCGTGACAGGCCGTTGAGATAGCCACGACACTCGACGACGATCGGCGACGAGCGCCACAACCATGCCGGTCCGGAGCCATCTGGTACCGAACGCTGGCTTCGCTATGCCACTTCGATCTGAAGCGTTTGGACGTCGATTGGACGTCGGAACCGGATTCTTACGCGGAAACCAACATTCTCCACGTGCCCGCCGTCGGTGTCGGGTCTGCTCATGCCGTGCCCGCTGGGATGCACGGATGATGGTGGGGTGGCCGAGATGACTGACCCCCGCGAACAACTGCGGCGCTTCCTGATCCGTGCCATGTCTCGCACCCACGGGGGTGTCTACCGCATGAGCCGTGGCCGCCTCCTCGGCCGTGTCGCCCGGATGCCGGTGCTGCTCCTGACGACTACGGGGAGGGCGTCAGGGCGGCCACGGACGGCTGCGCTCACGTACTTCCGCGACGGCGCGGACTTCGTCGTGATCGGCTCCTTCGGCGGCTCGGACCTGCCGCCCGCTTGGTGGCTCAACCTCCAGCGCGATCCTCGGGCAAGCGTGCTGATCGGTGGGACGACCTCGAAGGTGACGGCGAGGGCGGCGACTGCCGAGGAGCACGACCGGCTCTGGCCCCTCATAACGACGACCCACCCTGGGTACGCCCGTTACCAGGAGCGCACACGGCGACCAATCCCGATCGTAATGCTGACGCCGGAGATGGAGTGAGCACGGCGACGTGCGCAGCACGAGTGTTCCGCGTCGGTGCGTGGCCTTGAGCTTGTCGCAATGTTGACTTGAGCTTGTGACTCTGGTTACGTTCTTCGTTAGCGGGTCGAGTCGCGCGAATCGTCCTAGGGCAGTCGGTTACGTGCCCCTGTGACGCCAAGCCCCTTTCCCCGCTGAGCTAGCCACGGGAGAACCGAAGTTCGGGTCTCTGCGAGCCGGTGAGGAGAACAGGTGAGTCGCGCGATGCAGAATGAGTCGGAAACGCCGACAACGGCAGACGCGGTCGGCGCGGGTGAGACAGCAACAGCTACCAGACCAGGTCGCATTCGCGCGCGGCGCCGAGGCATCATCACCGCTCTCGGGCTAGGTGCTTTGGTTCTTGGAGCCGCCTACCTCGCGAGCAAGCCGGGGTCGGACACTCCAGCTGCGAACGGAGCGGGTGCGGGCCCGAACTATGCGGAGATAGAGAGCTTCGTGCAGAACGAGATGGCAGCGCAGCGGGTTCCGGGCCTCGCGCTCGGCATCGTCGAGGACAACGAGATCGCCTACGTCCGAGGTTTCGGCAAAGCGGACGACTCCGGGCGCGCGGTGACTCCGCAGACGCCGTTCATCATCGGATCGGTGGCCAAATCGTTCACCGCTCTCGCCGTCATGCAGCTCGTCGAGGCGAACAAGATCGACCTCGACGCCCCCGTGCAGCGATACCTACCTTGGTTCCGCGTGGCCGACGAAGAGGCGTCCGCCGAGATCACAGTGCGGCAGCTTCTTAACCACACGAGCGGTATCTCCACGAAGACCGGCCGGACTTACCAGGGTGACGGTGACACGAGTGACAGCGCCTTGGAGCAGGCCGTTCGCAAGTTGAAGAGCGCTGAGCTGTCAGCACCGGTTGGCACGAAGCACCAGTACAGCACCATCAACTACTCGGTTCTGGGCCTCATCGTGCAGACAGTCACCGGACAGTCGTACGAGAGCTACGTTCAGGCGAAGGTCCTCGACCCCCTTCAGATGCGGAACTCGTTCACATCCGAGGCTGCCGCGCAGCAAGCGGGCCTCGCCACTGGCTACAACTACTGGTTCGGGCGACCGCGAGCCTCCAACGAGGCGTACAACCGGGGCCTCGTGCCTGCGGGCTACCTCATCGCCAGTGCCGAGGACATGACCCGCTACGTGGTTGCACAACTCGACGGCGGTCGCTATGGGGATACGTCCGTTCTCTCGTCTGACGGGATCAGCGAACTCCACCGCGCGGCCGTGCCTACGCCGAAAGACGACATGTCGTACGGCATGGGCTGGTTCGTCGGCCCCCTCAACGGCATCCCGGTCGTCCACCATCAGGGCGAGACGTTCAACTTCCACTCAAACGTCGTGCTCATCCCGCAGAGTCGAAAGGGAGTCGTTGTCCTGATGAACGCGGAGAACTCCCTCGACCTCTTCACCGCCGGTCGCATGGGAACGATCGCGGCCGGAGTCACCAGTCTGCTCGAAGCGCAAGAGCCACCGTCCCCGCCGTCGAGCATCGCGATCTTCATCGTCTACGGGGCACTGTTCTTGCTGCTCGGGCTGCAAGCCCGCGGCATCGTCAGGTCGGTCAGCGCGCTGCGACGCGGGCGTATCCGACGCGGCCGGATCGGCCCGTGGTGGCGCATCGGCTTCTCGCTGGTGCTGAGCCTGGTCTGGGCGCTGTTCGTCTTCGTGCTCGTTCCGAAGCAGCTGGGCTTGCCGCTTTCGACCATGGCCAGTGGGTTCCCCGACCTCGTCTACCTTCTGATTGCGAGCGCATCGGTGGCGCTCGTCTGGGCCGTTGTCAAGGCGGCCTGGACGTACGCCGTCCTTCGCGCGCAGCACCGCGACGAGTTGGTCGGAACGGTCGCGGCCGCCTAAGCCCACTTCGTCTGCCGGAGGATGAAGCCGCGCTCGGTTCTGCTCGCCTGACACTCTCCCCTCGGTGCTCCGCAGCTGGTTGGACGCGAGCGGGATGCGCGTCGGCGAGTTGGGCGCGTTGACGTGGGCCGATCTCGACGAACCGCGCGGCCGGTGGCGGTCACTGCTGGCGTCTCGAAGACCGGGATGGCCCGGTGGGTAACTCCTCCACCCGCGCTCTTCGAAGCCGTCTGCGCGCTTGTGCCACGCGAGGATCGCGTCCCTGACCGGCCCGTGCTTCAGGCGTTCGGCGCGGATCGGTTCCGGACCGCGCTCCAACGCGCCTGCTCGGGAGCCGGCGTGCCGCTGTTCTCGCCGCACGACTTGCGGCACCGGCGAGTGTCGCTCCTGCACCTCGGCGGAATGCCGTGGGCGCGGATCGGAGAACTCGTCGGGCACGGCGACATCGTGACGACGGCGCGGACGTATACGCACGTCGTGGCCGACGAGGCGGAGCTCGACTACACGACGATGCTCAGCTAGTTAAGCGGGTCTGCGAGACTCGCGAGATGCCGCTTCGCGCCGCCGCAATCTGCGGGCTTCTGGCCCCGGTGACATTCATCGTCGGCCTCGTGCTCGGCGACCTCGCCCAGTCCGACGAGTTCAGCCCCGCCAACGACAACATCAGCGATATTGGCGCTCAGACGGCCGACCAGGCGTGGCTCTACAACCAGATCGCAGCGAACCTAAACGGACTCCTGATCGTCGCCTTCGCGCTTGGCCTCTGGCGAGCACTCGGACCCGGCTGGCTCGCGCGTCTTGGCGTCCTCGGACTGGCGATCCTGGGAGTGACCAGGTTCCTTGAGGGCTTTTTCCGGCTCGACTGTGGCGGCATGGACGACGTATGTGAGAACACCTCCTGGCAGTCCGAAGCGCACCGGATCGAGTCCGGGATCGCCTCGGCGCTCTTCTTCCTTGTCCCGCCCGTGCTCGCGTTCGCGTTCCGGCGGCTTCCGGAGTGGCGCGACCTGTGGCTTCCGACGCTTCTCGCCGTGCCCGCCGTCGTGGCGATAAGCATCCCGTTCAGCTTGATCGGCAACGGCGCCGCGGGACGCGCTGGGAGCGTCACTTGGTTCCTTTGGCTCGGGCTCATCGCGTTGCGGCTCCTGCGTCTCGCAGACAAAACGTGCTCGCACGGTGCACACCCACGTGCACACCTCGTAGGCGGAATCGGGCGATAGCAGGGCTGTTCAAGCCCCGTATGGGGCCTCTCGCACTAGAGATGTAGACCCGGATCCGCATAGTTCCGTGGGTCCATGCGTGCCAGGAGTGTCGATCTCGCCCGCGCGGTCCCCTCGGTGCTCCCCTCGTCCGAACTCGCTCGCGGCATCGGCGACCTCCGCCGGCACAGGCCGTTCAGACAGCTGCGATGTGCGGCGACGCGACAACGAGCTCGGCCAGTCAGGGCGGCCGCGAACGATTGCGGCGGAGGACGCCGCTCCACTGCGTTGTCCGGGTTCGCACGTTGGACGTCGAGTAGACGCCGGGTCCCGACACGACCTAGCTTGGTCGCCTTTTGATCACGATCGCGGACTACCGCGAGATCGAACGCGCGGCGTTGCTCCGCTCTACGGCGAACTAGTCGGGAGTTGACGTACCGATGATGTTGCCACCGCACGGTAGGTAGCAATGCTCGTAGCGATCGACCAGATCGCAAGCGCCAGGATGCCAGGAAGAAATCCGTAGCCGAACACGCTGTCTTCGCTGGTGCCCTGGATGAGTGCGAAGAACGTGATGACGAAGGACAGTGCCCCGAGTAGTGCCACGATGCCGATCCAGCGGGCGAAGACTCCGGTACGCAGTGTGAGCAGTCCAGCCGCCGCGAGCATCACGGCAAAGCCCATTGCGGCGACGAAGTATGGCCCCGCCGCCGCACTGGTCACCGCTCTACTAACCACCGGGTTCGCGTCGGAACCCTCTGTAGCTGCGGCAGCGATCATGACGATGGCCATGGTGATGCCCGTGATGCCGGTTATGGCACCCGCGTACGCGACGCGTGCCAGTTGCGCGGAACCGTGAACCGTCGTCTCCGCGGTTCCGAGCACGCTTCGGATCGTCCCCGCGAAGTGCAAGAACACGAAGCCTGCGAGCAGCATTGCGAAAGCACCAATGCGGCTCTTCCACTGGTTGTCGTCCGCCCAGGTCGTCCAGTCCTGATCCGTTGCCGCGTAATCCGGCGTGTTCCCACCGCTCGCGAACCAGGCGACAACGAAGAGCACTGCGAACGCGACGCCAGACAGGGCGAGGACGCGCTGCCACGACGGCGGAAGGGTGTTAGGTGGCTGGATCACCGCGCCAGGCCGGGCGAAGAATCGGAGAGTCCTTCCTGAAGCCCCAGATGGCGCAGTAGATGCCGAGGGACAGCTCCCAGATGAACTCCGGGATCACCAGGAGACCGGGAATCGTGCCGCCTGTCTCCCACCACTCGAAGAGGTCGCCGGTGCTTGAGAAGAAGAGAAGTGGTCCCGCAATCAATCCGAGCATGGCCATGCGCCGTGGCACGAGGCCGGAGCGGTACATCAGGTAGCCGAGGATCAGCCCGTTGCCGACCGGAACGGTGAACCCTGGGCCGAAGAGAAACGTCCAGTCCTTGAGGGCGGCGAGCGAGACGGCGAGGTCGGCCGCGTCCGGAGCGTCCTGGCGCAGGCTGACGACCCCGAGGATGAAGATCATGCCCGCCGCGAGGAAGACGGACTCGATGATTCGCGCAGCGACGTAGCTGATAGCCAAGGCCTGGTTCTGTCGCTTCGCGATCGGGTACAGCACGACGGCAGTTCCGACATTCGCGAGGATCAGGATGAACTCCAGGAGGACTGCCAGATACATGACATTGTCCTTCCCGTCCTCGGCGATGTACGCAGCTGGATCGTCGAGAATGTCCTGGAAGAGAAGGTACGCCGGGATCGACGTGATGAACGTGATGATGAACAGGACTCCGAAAATCCGGCCATGCCTCTGGTCGTCTTTCATCTGCGGCTGCAGCTCCTTGCGGTCGGTACCCGGCGAGCCTAGGGGACGACCTCGCCCGTTTCAACCCATGGTCAAGAGGCTTCAAAGTCTCCGGAAGGGGCGCTGATGCTCATGCGGTGCCCCCTCCGTGCCCCCTGGCGCGCAGAAAGACGGCGATTAGCAGCGCTATTCGATCCCAGGTGCGCCCATCAGTGTTCGTCTGCCCATCGGCAAGCTCCCATTCCTCCGTGGTCAGACGTGTCAGGTGCGTCCGGCGCCCGGTTGTGCGGCAGTGATCCTCTGGTAAACGGCCGGTAACGACCCAGTGGTCAACGCTGCCTCAGGCCAGCGGCGCGGACATGCTGCCGACATGTCCGTCTCCTTCGTCCCCATCACCGAACGACACATCGCAAGGCCATCGACGATCTCGCCGCCGAGTTCGCCGGATTTTCTCCATTGAGACGGTAGATCGTATGTCCACGAGAGCCTGGCCGCCCGATGCTTTTGAGGGGGACGGAGGCATGGGGTTTGTACTGAAGTGATTCGGGCCGATACTAGACGCCTAAGGGGCTTGGTCCACCTGGAAGCTGAACATCATCCCGCTCTCGTGGTGCTCGGCGATGTGACAGTGCGCCATCCAGAGTCCTGGGTTCGTGACATCGAGAAGGATGTCAACAGTCTCACCGGTTCGGACTAGCACTGTGTCCTTCCAAACCAGGTTTTGTTCCGGCACGTCGTCGCGGGCGAGGATCAAGAAGCGACCGGCCCCGTGGATGTGGAAGGGATGGGGCATCGGGTGGTCTGAGTCCATCTCGTTGACGAGGCGGATTTTCACCTGATCACCAACGCGGAAGCGCCAGTCGATCGCGGCGTTCTGCGCGCCTGTCGAGCGATCGACGAGCATCCAGCGCATGTTGGCGGGAGTGGTGATTCGGTTGACCTCCACCATGTCGTCTTCCCACTCGATCCTCTGCGCAGAGTCATGCTCATCGCCACCATGGTGCTCAGACTCATGCCCGCCCTCGTGGTGCTCGTGTCCGTGTTCATGTCCCGCTTCTGACACCAGCGCGGTCGGCATGAGCTTCATGCCGCACTTCGGGCAACGATCCGGTGCATCGCTCGTTACCTCGGGGTGCATTGGGCAGACGTACGTCGTCTCCGATGGAGACGCGATCGCGAGGAGCTTCATCCCACACTTCGGGCATGAGCCAGGCTCGTCGCTCACGACCTCGGGGTGCATAGGACATGCGTAAACGACTGGGCCGTCGGGCACGCTCATGTCCATCTCGGCGACGAACGCGAGCGTCTTGTCTGGGGCCGCCCCGAAGAACGGCACGACACGTTCCCGCTCGGCGACCATGTCCGCGTTCGTCCGTAGCGTGGCGAACGTGTTTGCGGAGGCTGACTCCGCGGCCTCCTCGCCGACCGTGATCCCAGCCAGGCGGTACTCGTGTTGGGGAGTGCGGTGGAAGAGCGCCAAGTCGCCCGGCTGATCGAACAAGACATCGACCACGACGCGCTCGGATGGGGCGATCAGCACCTCGTCTACGAACTCCTCGCGCTCGTAGTGCCCGCTGTCGGCACCTACGAGCTTCATGCGAGCGCCGGGTAGCGTCACGTTGAACACCCGAGTGTTCGCCGTGTTGGTCAGGAAGAAGCGGACGACCTCGCCCCGGCTCGCCATCAGCGAAAGGTCAGCCTCCCCGGAGACGAGCATGACGTTGCCGAAGCGACCCATGGCTACGTAGGTCGTCTCAGAGGGACTGAACGTCGCGATCTTGCCGTCCTCGATGAGTACGTCGTCGAGGGTGAGGAGTAGCTCCCGGTCGGCCGGGGGCCAATAGTCGGGACTCTCCGGGACAACGAGGATGTTTCCGTAGAGGCCCAACTCCTGCCCGTAGTCCTCGCGGATGTGCGGGTGGTACCAGTAGATGCCGGGGTCAGGGAATGTGATCTCGTACGTGAACGACTCGCCGACCGGGATCGGCGACTGGGTCTCGTGCGTTCCGTCATAGCGATTCTCAAGACGAAGGCCGTGCCAGTGCACCGTGGCGTCCAGGTCGCCTTCGTTTGTGACGTGGACCACCAGCTTCGACTCTTCCCGCACCCGGAGCGTCGGCCCGGGGATCGACCCGTTGTAGGCGAGCATTCGAACATCGGTGGCGCCTATTCGCTTGATGACCGGCCCGATGTGAAGTTCCGTCGTTGCGCCGTCTCCCAGCTCCACAACGCTCGGGGAGACGACACGTGGAAGTCCAGTCGTGTGAGTGGGGAAGTCGCCCTGACTCTCGCTCGTTTCATGCGCCTTCTCGTTCATGACGTCATGCTCCTAGGGGTTGCGGCAGCTTCGGCTTCCACTCCAACGTGGAGGGGGCGTTTGTCCCGGTGAGCAGCGATGCGCTCAGAGATGAACTCGGCATCATCCTTGACCCAACCGAGAAGGGCCGATCCCCGAGTGTGTTGCCAGGTCAGACCGAGGAAGTACAAACCGGGGTAGTCAGTGACGCCGCGTCGATGGAGCACGTGGCCGTTCTGATCGAACACGGGAAGGTCGATCCAGCCGTAATCAGATCCGTAGCCGGTCGCCCAGATCACCGCATCGACG
The DNA here is from genome assembly GCA_963840705.1 of uncultured Actinomycetes bacterium. Classification (GTDB taxonomy): domain Bacteria; phylum Actinomycetota; class Thermoleophilia; order Gaiellales; family Gaiellaceae; genus GMQP-bins7. The sequence goes on from CAWIZT010000008.1 coordinate 440,838, forward strand.
TCCAGCTCGCTGCCGTCTTCGAACTTCACCGCACTGCCTGAGGCACCCACGACCCTCGGTTTGACCTCAACACCGTGACGCTTCACGTCCCGCGTGCTCGAACCGATTAGCACGTCGCGGTCTCGTGCACGGCGTCCGATCCGCGACTCCACCGTCTTCTTGATGAGTCCGGTCTTTGTCAGCCACCAGAAGAGGTCGCGGCCAATCACGCGCTGTGGCAGCGGTGTTTGCCGAGACCCAATGGCGAGGTGAACCGTGTGCGTTGCCGACAGCTCCGTGGCTATCTGGAACCCGGTGTTACCGCCGCCGATGACTACGACGGTTCCGTCGGGAACATCGCTCGGACGCCCGTAGCCGGTGCTGTGCATCTGAACGACGTCCGGTGCGAGGTCGCCCGCGAACGCAGGCACATTCGGGACCTGAAAGGGACCGGTCGCGACCACAACCTGGTCGGCCTCAAGCATCCGTGTACCAAGGTTGAGGATGAAGCCGTCGCTAGTGGACGCGACCGACTGGACGGGGCTGTTCAGCTGGACTGGCAGTTCGGAGGTCGCGGCGTAGCTTTCGAGATAGGCGATCACCTCTTCGCGGCCGGGATATCCATCCGGGTCGCCAGGGAACGGGTGGCTGGGAAGGCTGTCGTACCGACGTGGCGTGAAAAGCACGAGTGAGTCCCAACGACCACGCCACGCAGCGCCGATCGCATCAGAGGCTTCGAGGATCGTGAAGCGTCGCCCTTGCTCTGCCAGGAAGTGCCCGATAGCGAGCCCGGCCTGGCCCGCACCTATCACAGCAACGTCGAATCGACCGCCTGGGCTTCTCTCCATCTCGTCCACCATCTCTCCCCTCGTGGTTTCTACCCCATCGGATTCCGGTTCATGTCACGCGCGTGCCCGGCCTAAAGGCCCTCAAACCTCGGCGCGCGTCGCCGCTGTCGGCGAAACGACGATTCGCAAGCACCCTAACGCCCCCGCCGGCACAGGCTTGACCGGAGGCTTGGTGGCCGGTGAGAGCCTGCGAGCGTCGAACGGGCGGGCGGCGTTACCGTAAGGCCACTAATGAGCGCCACGCCAGCAACATTCCTATTCGCCGACATCGCCGGATTCACGGCGTTGACCGAGGCGTACGGAGACGAGGAGGCGGTGGCGGTCGTGGACGCCTTCTGCGCTGCCGTGGACGTCGCGCTACCGGCTGGCGGCACGCGCGTGAAGTCGATCGGTGATGCGGTCATGCTGCGTGTCCCCGACCCCGGCGACGCGATTCTCCTCGGGCTTCGCATGACCCGAGACCTACTTGGCGAGAACGGCATGTTTGGCGTCAGAGTCGGTCTCCATTACGGAACCGCCGTCGAACGGGAAGGCGACTATTTCGGTGCGACGGTGAACCTTGCCGCACGTGTCTCCTCGCTTGCGGCCGGGGGCGAGGTGTTGATGACCGGGCAGACGGCGGTGCTCGTCCCCGACCTCGACGGCGTCGTGTTCGAGTCGCGCGGCAAGCACGGCCTCCGCAACGTTGCCGAGCCCGTCGAAATCTTCGCGGCGCTGCGGGCCAGCGACGTGGGAGCCGACGATCTGCCGATCGACCCGGTCTGCCGGATGGCCGTTGATCCTGACCGCGCAGCTGGACGGCTCACCTACGAGGGGACGGTGTACTACTTCTGCTCTTTGCCCTGTGCTGGTCACTTCGCGAGCTATCCCGAGCGTTTTGCAAGAGCGACGCATTAGCCGAACAACGTCCATACCCACGCGGCCCATCGCCTACGAGGATGGATCACTCGTTTCCATCGCCGAGCCTATACGGTCCCCGTTTTTCCTCTTCCATGAGTTGCGTTGCGAGCCGAATGGTTCGCACCGATCACATTGATTGTTTGATGTCACCTAGCAGCTCGTTCGTCCGAGCACCCTGAGCCTCGATTCGGCCAAGCACCTCGGCGATCTGCTCATCTGCCCGCGTACGGTGCGTCTCGCTGCGGTCCAACGCAAGCGTGACCTGCTCAAGCAGCTCGACAATGCGGGCGAGCACGGCGAGCTCGGTGGTTTCCGCCGTCACGACCACGTCACATCCCTAGAGGAGCGCCAGGGCGATGATGCCCAGGATGACGCCTGTCGCCAGGGCGATGAGCACGGCGCCGGTCATGACCGCGGCGATGAAAACGATCAGCACGAGGAGAGCGCCTACGACAGCGTCGTCTGGCATCGGCGTTTTCGCGCTCACGGGCCGGCGTTCACGATCTTGCGAATGGTCGCTGCGTGCCAGGCACGCCCGCCGTGCGCCGTCGGCACCTGGGCGACATTCAGCTCCTCGGCGACGGCACGGAACGTCAGACCTCGTTCGCGGGCGTTGATGATCCGCGCGCGAACGTCGGGCGGAATTGCACGCGGACGACCCAGGCGCACGCCTTGCGCCCGGCGCACTGCCAGTGCCTCGCGCGTGCGCTGCCCGATCGCACGCCGCTCCCACTGCGCGACGGCGGCCATGACGTTCGCGACCAGCGCTCCCCCACAGGGGTCGTCGTGTCCACGCCGAGGTCGAGTGCGACGATCGCCCACCCGCGGCGGCGGCTTCGCTCGATCAACCCCGCGAAGCGATGAGAGACCGACTCAGGCGATCGAGTTTCGCGACCACGAGCGCATCCGCCTCACCCCCTTCGATTGTCCTCAGGGCCTCTGAGAGTCCGAGACGGCCATCGAGGCGGCGCCCGCTCACGCCCACGTCGCGGTGGACTTCGACGATCGCCCACCCGCGTCGCTCCGCCTCCTGATGGATTAGGGCTTCTTGAGCCCGAAGGCCGGTGGCCTGCTCGTCAGTGGACACCCGCAGGTAGCCGGCGATCCTCACTTGCCTGTACTAAAGGAACGTTTTGGCTATGTCAAAAGCCTGTCGGGGCATCCCCCCGGGGTTCACGGACGTCCCGTTCGGCCGAGCGACGAGCTCACCAGACTGCCGCAGGGCACGACTGCCCGGTTTGCTCGATACCGATTTCGGAATCCTGCCAATTGGCATGGGAGCCTCATAGGGCCGTGTCAAGTCGCTGCCCTCTGGCAGCCCGTAAGTCCCGCTGCCTTAGCGTGCCGCAGGGGAATTTCGCGCAACGATTATGGTGACGCGCGCCCGTTCGCCCTAGCATTCACCGAGTGGAAGCGAGCCGGACCGCGGTCAGGCTTCAGAGCCTCGTTCCCGTTCCGCTGCGCAACGCGTTGCGGAGATCCGATGAAGGAGGCGTTCCCGCGGAACCCGGCTGTTACGCCTGGTGGGTGGAGCCGGGTGCACTACCCGGTGTACCGCCGGCGCCCCACCCTGTCGAGCCCTGGAGCCTCCTCTACGTCGGCATCGCTCCCGGAAACGAACGCTCAGCCGCGACTCTCCGCTCGCGCGTGCTGAACAATCACGTGCGCGGGAACGTGGGCAGCTCCACCTTCCGGTTCGTCCTCGCGTCGATGTTGTTCGAGGTAAAGGGGTGGAGGCCCACCCACAGCCGCTCGCGGCCATCTCTCCACCCAGCGGACAATCTCGCCCTGCGCGAGTGGCAGCTCGACCACCTCGGGCTGACTTGGGTAATCCAGGCCGAGCCCTGGAAGGTCGAGGACGGAGTGATCGCGATGGTGGAGCCGCCGCTCAACGTCGCCCGGAACGCCCAGCACACGTTCCACAAAGAAGTCACTGCGGCGCGAGGTCGGTTTCGTACGTCGTCGCAGAACAGCGACCGTCTGCCGCTGGGCCGCTGAGGGTTCTCGGATGCGGGTCGTCGGCATTGACGGGACGAAGGGCGGCTGGGTCGCGATCGTCCTCGACGACGGGCGCTTCGTCGCGGATCTCGTGATCCGGCCCGTGAAGGCGTCCTTCGAAGAGGTCTCGGATGCTCGTGTCGTTGCCGTGGACATCCCCATCGGCTACGGCCCGCGCGACGCCGACGCCGCCGCGCGCGCCTTCCTGACCGGCGCGGCGAGCACCGTCTTCACGACGCCACGGCGAGAGATGCTCGAAGTCCCGTTCGGACCGGGCCTCGGCGTGTCGGCGCAGGCACACGCCCTCGGCCCCCGCATCGTCCACGTGACCAATTTGGCAAGCGTGGACCCGCGGTTCTACGAGGTTCACCCCGAGGTGTCGTTCCGGGCGATGAACGAAGGGCAACGACTCCAATATCGGAAGAAGTCGGCGGGTGGTGCGCTCGAGCGCGTCGAGCTCTTGCGGCGACAGGGCATTGAGCTGACCGAGCTCGGCGCCGCCGCGTCGGCACCGCTCGACGACGTACTCGACGCCGCAGCAGCAGCATGGAGCGCCAACCGCATCCTCGCGGGCAGTGCTCGAACGCTTCCCGATCCGCCGGAGCTCGTGGCCGGAGTGCCGGTGGCGATCTGGTACTGAAGCCCAGGAAACGGGCGGCCCGCGAAAAACGCCGCAATTTCCGCTGTCCGTCTTCCGCGAGGATGCGGCTAACGAGTAAAAACGATGCGATGCGAACCCTGGTGCGCAAGTCGGGGTCGGACTCTCCGCCGGAGATCAACCAGCCCCTTTACGTCGTCGTGGACGAGTACCACGCGATCGACCGCCGGGAGGCTTCACGTCTCCGTGGGACGATGCCCACCCGCCCGCGCCGCGTTCACACGCGAGCCCGGACGGGTCGGCGCGCCTTCCGCCGCCGCCCGCGTCGGGCGTCTGCGCGCTCACCGGGCCGAGAACCCGAGCCAGACGACGCTGACCACGCCGCGCTCCGCGGCTCGTTCGAGCGTGGGAGCGCGACGTGACCTCCGGACCCGGAGGGCTCGGCGACCGGTGGCTCGAAGCGGTCCGTAGTGCGGCCGCACAGTTCGGCCTTGCGCCCGCTGAGCTGAAACCCTGCATCGCGGCGATCCTCGACGGCAATCTAGGCGGTGCCGACCGGCACGAGGCGGCGTTCGTCCTCGCGATGGAGTTCCGTCGGATCGGCCTGGACGGATCACAGACATTGCCGCTACTCCAGCGTTGGAGCCGGGGCATCGGCTATCCGATGCGGGAGGCGGCTCGCGCCGTGGAGTCCGCGTTTAGGCGCAATCCTGACGGCAGTTTCAAGTACCACGCCCCTGGCCTGAACAAGCGCCCCGGCACCGTCTACGCGAGGGTCCTCGCGCCGTTCTGTCTCGACGTGGACTGTCCGCGGAACTGCCCGCCATTCATGCGGCGAGGGCGGGCCGATTTTCGGGACGAAGGATTCAGTCGGTTCGTACAGCTCGGCTGGCACCAACATCTCCGGTCCCTGCGATTCCTCGCCGCGGGGGAGACGTACCGCGCGATTTGCCGGCGCGAGCAGCAGATCGAGTGGACGCCCGGCGAGCCGTTCCACGTCACCCACGAGCAGCTCGCCAACCTTTCCGGCGGCAACCGCAGGTCTGTGGCGCGCCACCTGGCCGTGCTCGGCCAAGTCGGGCTGATTACGTACGTCCCCGGCTCCGGGGAAAAAGGCAACCGGCGTCCGTCTGTTGTGGGTCGAGTCGTCCCGGTCCCGCGTCCCCCCAATACCCGCAATACAAGACAGGGGGCATCGTGCACCCTGATCGCCCGGGACGGCACACCGGAAGTGCGCCAGCTGTAACCCCTTTGTATGCGACGCCTTGCGCCAGCTGTAACCGCTTTGTATGCGACGCCTTGCGTCGTTTGGACGTCGTGTGGACGCTTGCGACGTTGAATCGTCAAGCGCCGTGACTCCCACTCGGGCCGCTTGCAGGCACTTCCAAAGCGGGAGCGACGGGACTCGAACCCGCGACCTCCGGCGTGACAGGCCGCGCCGGCGGTTCTGCATCGTTTCGGCTCAAGTCGCGCAAACCCCTATTAACACACGTTCTGCGCCCGATCGGGCGATCTCGGCCCGCATGGCTGCGTAGGGCGTCTCGGGCGGGTTTGGGGCATGATTGGGGCACGCCGGCGAGGTGAGGTGAAATCAGAACCCAGGCTCGTCAGCGCAGCGCAGCGCGGCGACGCGACGGCCGAGGAGTTCGACGAACTGCCCGGCGTGGGGGCCGTCACTACAGAGTTGTCTTTATCCCCGACTGCCTCTCGAGCGACAGTACGCTCGCTCAGGCGAGAGGACTGTCGCCTGAGCGAGTGGCTAACGTCCCGCCGTGCTCCATTACGAGATCACCGGCGACGGCTCACCCGTCGTCCTGCTCCACGAGGGAATCGTCGACTCACGCAGCTGGTCGAAGGTCGTGCCCCTGCTCGCGCCGCACCACACCGTCGTCACCTACGACCAGCGGGGCTACGGCCGCTCACCCCGCCCCGACGGGCCGTACTCCCTGGTCGACGACCTCGCCTGGGTGCTCGGCGCCGCCGGGCTCGATCGGACCGCGCTCGTCGGCACGTCGCGCGGCGGCCGGATCGCGATCGACTTCACGCTCGAGCACCCCGACCGGGTGAGCGCGCTCGTTCCGGTCGCAGCGGCGATGTCGGGCCACTCGCTCGGCCTGACCTTCCCCGAGGAGCTCGAGCGCGCGGCGGAGCGGGCCGAGGCGGAGCACGACCTCGAGGCGATGGCCGGCTTCGACCTGCAGATCTGGGCACCCCTCGGCGTGGACGAGGAGCTCACGACGATGGTCGTCGAGAACGTCGAGTTCTCGTGGAGCGACGACCCGGGCACGTGGGCCGATCCGCCGGCAGCCGGCAGGCTCGGCGAGATCGCCGTGCCGACGCTCGTGATCACCGGCGCACAGGACGTTCCCGAGATCAGCGCCGTCGGCGAGCTGCTCGTAAGCGGGATCGCCGGCGCGCGCGCGGCCGTGATCGAGAATGCGGACCACGTCGTACCCTGGCGCGCTCCCGACGAGCTCGCCGGCCTGATCCTGGAGTTCCTCGCCTAGACCTCGACACCGCGCCGGCGATCAAGCGTCGCAGCTGCGAGAGCTAGTCGAGTTCGCGCGCGGACAGGGATACGCCGCCGCCGAGATCGTCAACCGATCGAAGACGTCGCCTGACGGCGACGGCGTTTCAAGGGACATTTCTGCACGCTCGCGCAGGCGAGGGTTCTCTCCCTAACTACAGAGTTGTCTGTATCCCCGACTGGTTCTCGAGCGACAGGACGCTCGCTCAGCCGAGGGCAGTTGGGGTCATGCATCGAGTCGGAGGGACGACCTCGTCCGTTTCCTCGTTGCGCCCATGAGCGAACCCGCGCCCCTCGCCCACGATAAGGAAACCGCACTTCGTCAATACACGAATCGACGCGGCGTTGTCGCTCGCAGCGCGAGCGTAAAGCGGACGGGTTGCCTCCAGCTGCAAGAACTCTTGTAGGGCGCGCGTGGCAATGCCGCGGCCCCAATCCTCACGGCCGATCCAATAGGTGACCTCGCGGTGACCCTCCAGGTCGAAGCTCGCAATCTGACCCACGACTCGACCGTCGATCTCGACGACCCTGTTCGTCGTAGACACGTCGCTCCTCAGCCGCGCCCACCGTCGCTCGAAGCTCGTTCGATCATCGGCCTCCGGCGAAGTGAACGCGGCCATCCGTATGGCGTCGCGATCCCTCGCGTGCTCGAACAGCACGCCGAGATCACGATCTTCGATCTCGCGAAGAACAAGCTGTCCCGAGCCCTCCCGCACGGCCGTCAACGCTAACTGCCGCAACCTCGGGTGACATTCGCGAACGCTGGCCCAGCCCACCGACCATGTGTCCGAACCAATGTGCTTGGAGTCGCTAGGCGCGTGGGTGGCGATGGTCTAGCCTCGGCTTGTGCCTGTTTGCGCGAGCTGCGGTCACAACAACCGGCTCGGCGCCAAGTTCTGCGAGGAGTGCGCCGCTCCGCTGGCTGCAGGTGGGCCGCAGCGGGAGCAGCGGAAGACGGTGACGGTCGTCTTCTGCGACGTCACTGGTTCAACGGAACTCGGCGAGTCGACAGACCCGGAGGCTCTGCGCGCGCTGCTGGCCCGCTATTTCGAGCGCATGAAGGGGATCGTGGAGTCGCATGGCGGCACGGTGGAGAAGTTCATCGGCGACGCCGTAATGGCGGTTTTCGGCGTGCCGGTCGCGCACGAGGACGACGCGCTCCGAGCGTGCCGAGCCGCGGCTGAGATGCGTGATGCGTTTTCCGAGCTCAGTCTTGCCGGCCGGATCGGCGTCAACACAGGCGAGGTCGTGACCGGGACTGAGGAGCGGCTTGCGACCGGGGACGCGGTCAACGTCGCGGCGCGTTTGGAGCAGGCGGCGAAGCCGGGGGAGGTCCTGGTCGGCGCCGACACGTTGGGTCTCGTCAGTGCCGTGATCGAGGTCGGCGAGGAGCGGCGGCTCGAGTTGAAGGGCAAGAGCGAGCCGGTCGCGGCGTACTCGCTCGTTGCGGTCCGCGAAGTAGGGGAGCGTTCGCACACGTCCCGGTTCGTTGGTCGTGAGCGGGAGGTAGAGCAGCTCGAGGACGCATGGGGGCGGGCACTCGCCGGTTCCCGCTGCGAACTCGTCACCGTCGCCGGCGACCCGGGGGTCGGCAAGTCGCGGCTCGTCGCGGAGGCCATCGCGCAGCTCGAGGCGCGGGTCGTGCGCGGCCGCTGCCTGGCCTACGGCGACGGCATCACGTACTGGCCCGTAGTCGAGGTCGTGAAGCAGCTGGCCGCCCTGCCGAGCGACGTACAGGCGGAGAAGGCGATCCGGTCGCTGCTCGGCGAGAGCGACACGGTGTCGAGCACCGATGAGATCGCCTGGGCGTTCCGGAAGCTGCTCGAGGAACAGGCGCCGCTCGTCGTCTGCTTCGACGACATCCAGTGGGCAGAGGAGACGTTCCTCGACCTCGTCGAGTCGACAGCGCTGCTCTCGACCGGCGCACCCTTGCTGCTCGTCTGCATGGCGCGGCCGGAGTTGCTCGACCGCCGTCCCGGCTGGCCGGCAACGCTGCGGCTGGAGCCGCTGCGGGACGAGGAGGCCAGCGCCCTCGTCGGCGACGCCGTCTCGGACGAGGTACGGCAGCGGGTCGTCCGCGCCTCCAGCGGCAATCCGCTCTTCCTGACGGAGATGGTCGCCCTCAGCAACCAGAGCGGTGGCGAGGTCGAGGTTCCCCCGACGCTGCGCGCGCTACTGGCGGCGCGGCTCGACCAGCTCGATGAGCCGGAGCGGAAGGTGCTCGAGCGCGGAGCGGTGGAGGGCGAGCTGTTCCACCGAGGCGCCGTCCAGGCGCTCGCACCTGAGGAAACGGAGGTCTTGCCACGGCTGGCGACCCTCGTCCGGCGCGATCTCGTCCGTCCCGACCGGCCACAGCTTCCGCGCGAGGACGCATACCGTTTTCGCCACCTCCTGATCCGCGACGCCGCCTACGAGGCCCTTCCGAAGGCGGTCCGCGCCGAGTTGCACGGTCGCCTCGCGGCCTGGCTAGAGGAGCACGGCGAGAGCCTCGTCGAGCTGGAGGAGATCGTCGGTTACCACCTCGAGCAGGCGGCGCGCTACCTCGACGAGCTTGGCCGTCCCGACCAGGGGATCGCACTCGCGGCCGGTGACCGTCTGGGCGTCGCGGGCCAGCGCGCGTTCTGGCGCGGCGACTGGCGGACGGCGACAGGGTTGCTCGACCGCGCGCTATCGCTGACGCGTTCGCACCGGTTCGACCTGCGCCTGGAAGTCGAGCTCGCGGACGCCCTCTACTGGACCGATCTCGCGCGAGCCGCCGTGGTTGCCGACGCCGCCGCCGAACGCGCGGCAGCCGAAGGAACTGCCGTCGACGCGGCGCTCGCGCGCGCGGTCGCCGCGCAGGCGCGATTCAACAATGGCCAGTGCTCGTCCGACGAGTTGGAGCGGTTGGCTCGGGAGGCGCTGCCGCTGCTCGAGGCCGCGGGGGACGACGACGGCCTCTACCACGCCTGGTATGCGCTGGCCTGGGTGGCCAACATGCGCGCCGCGTACGAGGATTGGGCATCCGCGATGGAGCACGCAATGCGGCATGCCGGCCGCGCGGGGCATCCGTTGCTCGGCTGGCAGACGATGATGCTTGCGGCCGCGTTGGCGCTTGGGCCGCGGCCGGCGGGCGAGGCGCTGTCGACGCTCGACGCTGTCCTCGCCGATCACTCCTACCCCGGGGGCCTCATGTTGAGAGGGCTGCTGCTCGCGATGCTCGATCGGATCGAGGAGGCCTGGGCAGTCGCGCTTCCTGCGGACGAGCGTCTCCGTGAGCTCGGCTACGCGACCGGCGGGGAGTGGCTCGGGGAGATCGCCTTTGTCACGGGCGATTACCAGGCGGCGGCCGAGTATCTACGAGACGCGTGCGGCGCTCTCGAGGCGATCGGCAACCTCGGCGAGCTGTCGACCTACGCGCCGATGCTCGGGGGTGTCCTGTGCAGGCTCGGCGACTACGACGAGGCGGAACTGCTTGCCCAGCGGGGCCGAGAGCTCGGCGATCCTGAGGACGTCATGACTCAGCGGTTCTGGCGGCAGACGCAGGCGCTCGTCTGCTCCGCGCGAGGCGAACACGCCGATGCGGAGCGCCTCGCACGCGAAGCGGTGGCGTGGGCAGGCCGGAGCGACTCGCCGGTCAGCCAAGGGCAGGCCCTCGACCACCTCGCCGAAGTGCTGGAGGCAGCCGGCCGCCGCGATGAAGCGGTCGCTGCCTGGCAGGAGGCGCTCGACCGCTACGAGCGCAAGCCGATCATCCCGGTCGCACGCCGCGTGCGCGAGCAACTCGAGGCGCTCCAAGAGACGGCCATCTAGTAACGCTAACGCTCAGGGAACATCCGAACACTCGCCCAGCGCCGAGAGGGCGGTTCAGTGAGCGGGGTGCGTCGCCCGGCAACGCGCCGGGCGGGCCGAGAAGATCGATCCCATGCTCGGCCGCGAGTTCGGTGACTGCGGCAACCTCGACCTCGGTCGGCGGCCCAGGCGGCGGCGAGGCAGCTCGGCACGGTCGGCGGGCTGGCTCGCGGCGATCACACAAAGGCCGCGAAGTCGCCTGGTGTGCAAATCGCGAGCATCCGCGCCGGCCCATCCGATTCCACGCGGTAGGTATGCGCTACGCCATCACATTCCGTCCCACAAGGAGCCCTGCCGAATCTGCCTCCGGGCAGCGATCCTCTAAGAGGGGACGGCGGTCTACTCGCGCGACGCGGTCAGCCGTTCAGGGTCTGCGGGATGAACACACCGCCTCTGCGTTCCCGAGCCCGGCGACCTCGTCGCCAAGGCGGACAACCTCTACTCAGTGGAGGTTGTGCTGTTGATGTTCCCCGGCGCTCCTCGTGTTCCGGTGCTGGGCCGGAACGCTTCAGGCCGTACGCTCGCGCGGATGGGTAGCGACGAGAAGCACTACGAGCGTCGGGCGGCCGACGCGGTTGGCCGAGCACTTGGACGCAACCTCCCTCTCGCCGGAGGCGTCACCGTGTTCGAGCTCGCTCGCCTCATGGGGACGAGCGTCCGGATGATCGAGCGCCACTACGGGACGCTCATCGGCGGCGCTCACGCCGGGATCGTCGGACGCCTGGATGCACTCGAAGCGGAGCTGGAGAGAGTCACGGAAGTCTGCTTGAACTGAGTCCCGTCCTAGCTCGCACCATGCTGCCAGCACGGTGCTAGAGTGCCGAGGTCACCGACTAAGGAGGGAACTTGACGGCCTTGCGATTCACTCTTGAGCCGCCGGGAATCGACGTGCTCGCCGAAGCCGTGGCTCCGCGGGTTGTAGCCACCCTCGGCCTCGGCCTGGATATGCCTATTGGCGTAACGTCGCTCTACCAGAACGATCAGACGTGCGACGCGTACGTCGCTGATCTGAGCGGCGATACGCTCGACCGCTTCGAGATCATGTTCGGCGAACTTGCGGCGCGCGGGACGCTTTCGTCAACGCGCCTTAGCGAGTTGCTCAACGTCCCGCCCCGCATGCTCTCGTCGAATGTCACGAATGCCGCGAAAAAGCGCGCCCACACGCTCGGCCTCCCGTGGCCGTTCGTCACGGGAAGCGAGTCGGGCCGGACGGTCTGGATTGACATCGGCGGGAACGCGGCTCGCATCGTGGACGCGATCAAGCGCGAGAAGGCTCGGCGCGGCTTCACGCCTTAAGCAACGGGCGAGTTCGGGAGGCGCGCGCGCGCTGAGCCGCGGGCGCCTCCCGACGTTTAGGGCACTAGTGGGGCACGACCGGACGGTCGTCGCGTATGAGCGTTCCGGAAAACGTCGCCCGTAGCAGGCACTTCAAGAGACGGGAGCGACGGGACTCGAACCCGCGACCTCCGGCGTGACAGGCCGGCGTTCTAACCAACTGAACTACGCCCCCGAACTCTCGTTAGTGTAACCGCGCCTCTAAAGGAAGGGGCTCTTCGCAACGTAGGCTGCGGCCGTGGCGACGGCGGACTGGATCGTGCTCGGCGTCGTCCTGCTCTTCGGGCTCTACGGTCTCTCGAAAGGGCTCGTACGCGGAGCCCTTTCGCTCGCCGGGTTCGCCCTGGGCGCGTACGTTGGAGCGCGAATCGCGCCGACCTTGCTGGCAGACGGATCGCCGTACGCACCGCTGGTCGCCCTCGGCGGCGCCGTCCTCGGGGGAACGCTGCTGTCGAGCCTTGCGGAGTTCCTCGGGGTGACCCTGCGCTCGACGCTGGGCGTCGTGCCAGGTCTGCGGGCCGTGGACTCCGTGGCGGGAATGGTGCTGGGCGCCGCGGCGGGCCTCGTCCTCACCTGGGCCGTCGGCGCCGTGCTCCTCTATCTCCCGGGTCAGTCGGAGCTGCGCCGATCGATACAGGAGTCGCTGATCCTGTCTCGGATCAACGAGGCGTTCCCGCCCGAACGGCTGCTCGAGACGCTCGAGCGGGTCGACCCGCTGGGCGTGCTCGTCGGGCCACCCGCGTCCGTGCCCCCGCCGAAGGCGGCGATTGCCCGGGATCCCGATGTTGGCGCGGCCGCTGAGAGCGTCGTGCGGATCTCGGGAATCGCGTGCGGCCTCGGCATCGAGGGCTCGGGCTGGATCGCGCGCTCCGAGCTCGTCGTGACGAACGCCCATGTGGTCGCGGGCATCGACCGGCCGAGCGTCGATCGACAGGACGGACGCTCGCATTCGGGCGTCGTCGTCGTGTTCGATCCGAAGAACGACCTCGCGGTGCTCCGAGTTCCGGGTCTCGACGGGAGACCGCTCCAGCTCGCGGAGCCAAAGCGTGGTACAGCCGTCGCGCTCGTCGGGTATCCGGAGAACGGACCCCTCACGCGCACGCCCGGTCGCCTCGGTGAGACCGGGGACTTCCTGAGCAGGGACGCCTATGGACGCGGCCCGGTGAGGAAGTCGGTGACGGCGATTCGAGGCGTCGTCCGGCCTGGGAACTCCGGAGGGCCGGGCATCGACGCCCAGGGTCGCGTGCGAACCACGATCTTCGCGCGCAGGCCCGGCGAGCGGGGTGGCTTCGGTGTACCGCCCGAGCGGGTACGCGAGGCGCTCGCGGGCTCGCAGCGCACTACGGCGGGCCTCGCGACCGACTGCGCTCGGTAGCTTCGCCGCTACGAGAACAGCTCGAGCGCGGCCAGCGGTTGCCTGAACGGCGGGATGACGTAGACGCCCGCGGCCCGTTCGCGCGACTCCTCGAGCAGCTCGCGGGCGATCGCCAGCCCCGCCTCGGCGGCGTTCGCTCCGGCCTCCTGGAGCCTCGCTTGCACGTGCTCCGGCACGACGATTCCGGGCACCTCGTTGTGGAGGCGGAGGGCCAGCTGGTAGCTCTTCACGTAGAAGATGCCGATCAGCAGAGGAATCGGGCACGGGCGGCCGAGTCGCGCGATGAAGTCGTCGAGGTACGCGAAGTCGAAGAGGACCTGCGTCATCGCGAACTTCGCGCCGGCCTCGAGCTTCTGCTCGAACCGTTCGAGCTCGTAGGAGAGGTCGTCGGCCGCGGGGTTGACGGCGACCCCGAGGAAGAACGAGGTCGGGGCATCGATCTCCCGGCCGTTGAAGTCCTCGCCTGCGTTCATGTGCGTGATGATCTTCGAGAGGCCGATCGAGTCGACCTCGTAGACGCCCCCGGAACCCGGATAGTCGCCCGCCTCGGGCGGGTCACCCGTGACTGCGAGCACGTTTCGGATCCCCTCGGCGTGGGCGCCGAGGAGCATCGACTCGAGACCCGCGATCGACGAGTCCCTCGGAGTCAAGTGGGGAATCGTCTCGATTCCGGCGACGCGCTCGATCGTCGCCGAGGCGATCAATCCGCTCATGCGGGCACGCGCTCGAGGGTTGTCGTTCACGTCGACGACGTCGACGTGCCCGGACGCCTTCAGTGTCCGGGCGAGGTCGAGCATCGCCTGCGCCTGGCCACCTCGCGGGGGATCGATCTCGACGGAGACGACGAACTCGCCCTCGCGCAGCTTCTGTTCGAGGAGAGTCTCGCGCTCGGGCTGGGACGCTGCCACAACGAGCTCCCGCTCGCGCACGACCATGGGGGCACTCGGGCGGCGCCCATGGTCTACTGCGTCCCGGATCGCCGCGATCTGCGTCGGCGTCGTGCCGCAGCAGCCGCCGATGATTCGCGCTCCCAGCTTCTGTGCGTGGGCCGCGAAGTCGGCGAAGTACTCGGGAGTCGTGTGCGGAAAGATGACCCGCTGGCCCGCGAGGCTGGCAAGGCCCACGTTCGGCAGGGCGGCAAGGGGCTTCCCGCTCGCGCCCATCTGCTCGAGCGCTCGAAGCGCAGCTTGCAGACCGACGCCGTGGTTCGCTCCGATCGCGGCCACGTCCTGCTCGGCGAGCGCCGAGGCCGCTCGCGCCGCGCTGACTCCGCCAAGGGTGTGCGCGTCGTCGTCGAACGTGAGCAGGGCCACGATCGGGAGCGACGAAACGGATCGGACCGCGTCGATCGCCGTCTCGAGCTCGTCGAGCTCGTAGAACGTCTCGACCAGGAAGAGGTCGACGCCACGTCCTTCGAGGAGCTCCGCCTGCTCCGTGAAGAGCGCCGCTCGGTCGTCGCGTCGCGACCCGATCTCGCCCAGCGGGCCGATCGACCCCGCGATGAACACGTCGCGGCCCGAAACCTCACGGGCGTCTCGGGCGATCTTCACCCCAGCCTCGTTGATCGCTTTCACCTCGTCCTCGAGGAAGTGGTTGCGCAGCTTGTGCCGGTTGGCGCCGAAGGTGTTCGTCTCGATCAGCTCGGCTCCGGCACGGATGAAGCCGAGGTGGAGCGAGAGCACGCTCTCCGGCGCGCGGAGGTTGGCCTCCTCCGGGCAGCGCAGACGCGCTACCGCGCTCGACACGAGGGTGCCCATGCCTCCGTCGCCCACGATCGTCGCCCCCGAGCTCAGACGTTCGCTGAATCGGCTCATCCGACTCACTTTAGAGGGCTTCTCAGGTGGTGAACCGACGTCGTCAACCCCGTCCGAGTGAGCAGTCAACCGCCACGGGGTGACGCCCGGAGCGGGTGAGTGTCTCACGCTTCGAATCACTCACAGGACGCGACGATGCGGCGACCGCGTGAGTGAGTTCGTGAGTGAGGGGAGACTGCGGTTCGGAAGCCTCGGGGTGTGAAGTCGCTTGTTCTCAGGCTCAAGTGGGAGCAGGGGGCTGCCGATAGCGAGGACGACTCCCGGCTGGGGACTGACGGCAATCAGAACCGGCTTCGGAGCTTCGAGAAGGGGCGGCGGACGACGCCGCCCTTCTCATGCGCAAGTCCGGAACTCGCTAGCGCGACTTCCGGACGCGCGAAGCAGACCCCTTCATGGGGAGCCCAGAATGCGGACGCGTCGGGGTGTGAAGTCGTTCGGGGACAAACCCCTCGTCTGCCGGCGGCTTCTACTGAATCTGGAGCTTGGCCGGCGACGTAGGCTTCTCGCGTGCGCGTCCACGTCATCAGCGACATGGAAGGTGTCGCGGGGATCGTCAAGTGGCAGCAGACGAGTGGCGGCGAGGCGCTGTACGAGGAGGGCCGCCGGCTCTACACCGGGGAGATCAACGCCGCCGTCAGAGGCGCCAAGGCCGCCGGCGCGACCGAGATCGTCGTCATGGACTGCCACGGCGCGGGCGAGGGGTGGACCTTCAACTCGCTGATCCCCGACGAGCTCGATCCCGACTGCGAGTACGTCGTCCAGGACGAGTGGACGGAGTACACCGAGTTCCTCGAGCAGGGCTGCGACGCCGCCCTCTTCGTGGGCATGCACGCGCGGGCAGGCACGTCGAAAGGGGTCATGAACCACACGATCTCGGGTCGCGACTACCAGAACCTCTGGTTCAACGACTTCCTCGTCGGTGAGACCGGGATCAACGCCGCGCTCTGCGGCACGTGGTCGTGCCCGGTGGTGCTGGTCACCGGCGACGAGGCAAGCTGCGCCGAGGCGCGGGAGCTCCTCGGCGATGCGCTCACCACCGTGGCCGTGAAACGCGGGCTGGGCGCGGGCTCGGCCCGCATGATCCCGCCGCAACGGGCGCGGAAGCTGATCGAGGACGGTGCCGAGCGGGCGCTCGCAGACCTCCGGGCGGTGGCGCCCTGGAGCCCCGGGCAACCCTGCGAGATCAGGGTCGAGTTCAAGAACACGGTCGCGCCGGACAAGCTTCGCTTCCGCGCCGGGGTCGAGCGGGTCGACGAACGGACGATCGTGTCCCGTGCGGACACGTGGTGGGAGGCGTGGCGGCAGTACTACTTCTAGACTGGCTTCGAGATTGACACGGCGCGCCGAAGACGGTGTGATGCACGGTCCCAGACTTGTCAGCGGGGCGTCAGCACATGCAACAAGGCCGCCCTGCCCACGTCAAACGAACACGTACACAAATGCAAGAGGAGGGTAAATGAGGAAAGGTCTCATCGCAGCCTCGCTGGGGCTGCTTGCTGCGGCGGTGATCGCGACGTCCGCTCTGGCGAGGTCCGAAGCCACGGCGACATCGGCGCAGCTCGCTACGTGCACGAACGTCTCGCTCGGCTTCGTCGGCCCACTCACGGGTTTCGCCGCGGCCCTCGGGCAGGAGCAGATCTCGTGGCTCCGCTTCGGAGTACAGAAGTACAACAGGGCGAGCGGGACGCGCTTCAAGGTCGTCGCCGGCGACACCGAGCTGAAGGCGCCTGTCGCGCGTACGGTCGCGCGGCGGTTCGTCGCGGACAGCAAGATCATGGCCATCATCGGCCCGTCCGAGAGCCAGGCGGTCAGGGTCGGTGGCAATCTCTACGAGAAGGCGGGCCTTGCGGCCATCTCCGGCTCGGCTACCGCCGTCGACCTGACCAAGGGTCACCCGTTCACCACGTTCTTCCGGGTGAACCCGAACGACGCCATCCAGGCTCCGCAGGTCGTGGCGTTCGTTTCCAAGAACCTGAAAGCCAAGAACGTCGTCGTCATCGACTCGCAGGACGACTACTCGCTTCCGCTGGCGGGCGCGATCTCGCGCGGTCTCCGCGCCAGGAAGGTGACCGTCTCTCGCGAGTCCGTCTCGGCGGACGACACCGACTTCTCGTCGATCGTCGCGAACGTCGGAAGCAACGTGAACGTGGTCGTCTTCGCGACGCAGGTGGCGTCGGCGGCGAACACGCTGTCGAACCAGCTCCGTGAGCAGGGCAAGAAGGCAGTCGTCTTCGGGACCGACGGTGCGTATTCGCCGTCGCAGTACAAGCCGAGGATCGGGTACGTGTCGGTCTTCGCGCCCGATCTGAACTTCGACCCCACGGCCCGAGGGCTCGTCCGCGAGTACAACCGGTACTCGAAGAACAGGCCGTTCGGCGCCTTCGGCCCGGCGACCTACATGGCCGGGCTCGTGGCGCTGAACGCCATCACGAAGGCGTGCGCCAACGACCAGACGACGCGCGCAGAGGTGACGACGTTCGTTCGCCGGACGAACATCCCCTCGATCTTCGGCGGTACGGTTCGCTTCTCTCGAAGCGGGGATCCGCTGCCGACGAGGTTCGTCCTCTACAAGGTCACGAACGGCAAGTACACCGAGGTCGGCTAGAAACGACGATCCGGTGTCAGCGAGCGGCCCGCCCTCTTCTGGCGGGCCGCTCGTCTTCAAGACCGTTCCTATGAGATAACCCGCGCGTGGACTGGGACAAGCTCGTCCAGCTGCTCGTCAACGGCGTAACGCTCGGAAGCGTCTATGCCCTGGTGGCGCTCGGGTTCACGATGATCTACGGGATCCTGAAGCTCTTGAACCTCGCGCACGGCGACGTGGTCATGGTCGGCGCGTTCATCGGCTGGGGCGTCATCGGCTGGCTCGGCGGGGCTCAGGATCCGAGCGTCGCGGTCTGGACCCTGATCGTGCTCATGCTGCTCGCCGCCATGGCCGGCTGTGGTTTCCTGGGAGTGGCCATCGAGCGCTTCGCGTACCGACCGCTCCGCCGGGCGCCGCGGATTGCCCCGTTGATCAGCGCTCTCGGCGTCTCGTTCTTCCTGCAGAACTCCGTGTTGTTGCTCTTCGGGGCGGAATTCCGCAGCTATGAGGCCTTCGACCTCGTGGACGTTGAGG
This sequence comes from uncultured Actinomycetes bacterium, assembly GCA_963840705.1. Lineage (GTDB taxonomy): Bacteria > Actinomycetota > Thermoleophilia > Gaiellales > Gaiellaceae > GMQP-bins7. The sequence continues at coordinate 459,161 of CAWIZT010000008.1, forward strand.
TCGGGATCAGCTGGGGCCCGCTCAACGTCTGGATCATCCGCCTCATCGTCATCGGATCCGCCTTCGTGATGATGGCCGGTCTTTGGCTGCTCGTGACCCGCACCAAGCTCGGGAAGGCGATGCGGGCGACGGCGTTCGACCGTGAGGCCGCGGCGATGATGGGCATCGACGTCGACCGCGTCATCGTCAAGACGTTTTTCATCGGCTCCGCGCTCGCGGGGGCGGCAGGCGTCCTCGTCGGGCTCGTCTTCGGGTCGATCAACCACTTCATGGGCTTCAACTACGGGCTGAAGGGGTTCACGGCGGCGGTCGTGGGCGGGATCGGATCGATACCGGGGGCGATGTTCGGCGGTCTCTTCATCGGCCTCGCCGACGCGCTCTCGGTCGGCTACATCGAGGACTTCACCAGGGGGCGACTCGGCAGCGCCTTCAGCGACTTGGTCGTCTTCCTCATCCTGATCGTGTTCATGCTCGTGCGCCCCCAGGGAATCTTCGGCAAGCCGGAGGTGAAGAAGGTCTGATGAGCCTCGACCAGGGCCCAGAACAGGAGCGGCCGCGCATCGGCGTCGACGAGTGGGTCGCAAGCGCGGACGACCGGCGCACTCGCTCGCTCGCGAGCCGCGTGCAGGACGCGGTCGACAGTGCGCCCGCGCCGGTCAAGCTGCTCGCGCTCGCAGCTCCCTTCGCGGTCTTCCCGCTCCTCGTCGACTCCGCATACCTCATGCAGGTCGGCGTCGACACGCTTATCTTCGTGCTGCTTGCGCTCGGCCTGAACGTCGCGGTCGGCTGGGTCGGCCTTCTCGACCTCGGCTTCGTGGCGTTCTTCGGCATCGGGGCGTACCTGTACGCATCGGTCGCCTCGGAGTACGCGGGTCGCCATTGGGATGCCGTGATCGCGATCCCGCTCATTGCGGTCGCTGCCGCGGTGGCGGGCTTTCTCGTTGGGCTGCCCTCGCGACGACTCGTGGGCGACTACCTCGCGATCGTCACCCTCTTCTTCCTCCAGCTCTGGCTCGTGATCCTCCTCAACGCCTCCTGGTCGCGCGGGCCGAACGGGATCTCGGATCTCCACCCGCTCGAGTTCTTCGGCCGCCAGGTGACGTCGCTCGAGGCCTACTTCTACGTCGCACTCATCGCCTTCGTCCTCGTCATCTCCTTCCTCTACCTCCTGAACCAGTCGCGTACCGGCCGGGCCTGGCGAGCGCTCCGCGAGGACGAGCTCGCGGCCGAGCTGATGACGATGCCCGTCGGCCGCCTCAAGCTGATGGGCTTCGCCGTGGGCGCCGGGGTCGCGGGTGTCGCCGGTGCGATCTTCGCGCCGGTGCAGGGTGCCGTCTTCCCGGCGAACTTCGACCTCGTCCTCCTGATCACCGTGTACGCGATGGTCGTGCTGGGCGGGGCGGGCAGTCTGCTCGGGGTTACGGTCGGCGCGGTGCTGATCAACGGGTCGCTCGAGGCGCTGCGAGACGCTGACAACGCGAGCTGGATCTTCTACGGGGTGGTCGCGATCGCGCTCATCGCGCTGCTCCGACCGTGGTGGCAGCCATTCGCGGTGATCGGATCCACGATCGTGTTCGGCCTCGTGGTGCACGAGGTCGCCGAGCAAGCCCGACCCTCGCTCGTGGGGAACACCCGCTTCGGCGGGTCCCGCATCGACGAGCTGGTGGACGCGTGGGTGCTGCTCCCCCGGAACATCGTCACTGAGGACGGGCTGCCGAGCGGGTGGGAAGGGCGCGTTGCCTACATGGGACTGGTGGCGGCCGTTCTCGGGCTCACGCTGGTTCGTAGCCGCACCTTGCGCCTGGTGGGGCTCGTTCCCGTTCTCTACCTCGCGGCCTGCGTGTGGGCGAACCTCCTGATCGCCCAGCCGGCGGTCGCCCGCTACGTACTCATCGGCGCGTTGCTCGTGGCGCTCATGGCCTATCGACCCGAGGGACTCTTCGGCAAGCAGCGCGTGGAGATCGTCTAGATGGAAGGTCGCACGCCGTTGCTCGAGGTGCAGGGCATCTCCCTCGCATTCGGCGGGCTCAGGTGCCTCGATCGGCTCGACGTGGTCGTCGGGGAGGGCGAGATCGTCAGCGTCATCGGTCCCAACGGAGCCGGCAAGACGACCCTCTTCAACGTGATCACGGGGGTGTATCCACCCGAGGCCGGCGAGATCCTGTTCGAGGGTCAATCGGTGCTCGGACTCGACCCGCATCAGATCGCCCGCCGTGGGATCGCGCGCACGTTTCAGACGCTGCGCCTGTTCCTGAACATGACCGTGAAGGAGAACGTGATGGCTGCGGCCTACGGACACACGAAGGCCGGTGTCCTGCGGTCGGTGCTCCGCACGCCGGGGATGCGGCGGGAGGAGCGCGAGATCGAGCACCTCGCGGAGGAGCGCCTCGAATTCTTCGGCGACCGTCTAGTCGGCTATCGCTGGCGCCAGCCCGCGTACAGCCTCTCCTACGCGAATCGCCGCCGGCTCGAGATTGCGCGTGCGACCGCAGCGAAGCCGAGGCTGCTTCTCCTCGACGAGCCGGCCGCGGGCATGAATCCGGTCGAGACGCACGAGATGACCGAGCTCATCGCGCGGCTTCGAGACGAAGGTGGCTACACGATCCTCGTCATCGAGCACGACATGCACGTCGTCGAGGGGATCTCCGACCGTGTGGTCGCCCTGGATCACGGGATCAAGATCGCCGAAGGATCGTTCGGCGAGGTGGCGACCGATCCCAGAGTGATCGAGGCGTACCTGGGGACATCGGCCACGGAGCGCAAGTGACGTGAGCGAGACGAACGGAACGCCCGAGCCGCTGCTCCGCCTCGAGGGCATCAATACCTACTACGGGCAGATGCACATCCTTCAGGACGTCAACCTCGAGATCGGGGAGGACGAGCTCGTCTGCCTGCTCGGTGGGAACGCCTCCGGGAAGTCCACGACGCTGAAGACGATCCTCGGAATCGTGCCGCCGCGCTCGGGCTCAGTGGTGCTCTCAGGCGAGAACGTCACCCGGTTCACCACCGCCCGCCGGATCGAGCGCGGCCTTGCGATCGTTCCCGAGAACCGCAGGCTCTTCGGGCCGATGACCGTGCTCGAGAACCTCGAGATGGGCGCCTATCTGCGGCCGCGCGCGGACCTGTCCGATGATCTCGACCGGGTCTACACGCTCTTTCCTCTGCTTTCCGAGCGGCGCAAGCAGCTCGCAGGGACGCTCTCCGGCGGGGAGCAGCAGATGGTGGCCATGGGACGTGCGCTGATGGCTCGGCCGAAGCTGCTCCTGATGGACGAGCCTTCGATGGGCCTCGCGCCGATTCTCGTCGAGCGGAGCTTCGAGATCATCGAGCAAGTGCACGACGCCGGCGTTGCGCTTCTGATCGTCGAGCAGAACGCGAACGTGTCGCTCTCGATCGCCGATCGCGGGTACGTCCTATCGACGGGGAGGATCGTGCTCGAGGGAAAGGCGTCCGAGCTGCTCCAGCACGAAGAGCTGCGAAAGGCGTACCTCGGGCGATGACCCGACTTCCGAGAGCGGTTCCCGATCTTCGAGCACACCACCTATGCGAACTCCTGCTCGCAGGGCGCGCTCTCGGTCGACGTCCGACGGGCCTACCAGGAGTACCTCGCCGGCTGGGATCAGCATGGCGCCGAGTGGGAGCATTGGGTCGAGCGGGCGGATGCGGCGCGCGAGTCCTTCGCGCGTCTGATCGGGGCGGCGCATGACGAAGTCGCGGTCGTCACCTCCGTCTCGCAGGGAGTGAGCAGTCTCGTCAGCGCGCTCCCGCTGGCACCGGGGCGGAACCGGATCGTCATCTCCGAGTTCGAGTTCCCCACTGTCGGTCAGATCGCGCATGCGCAGGAGGCTCGCGGAGCAGAGGTGGTCCACGTGCGACCGGATGCGGACGGCCGTATCCCGCTCGAGCGCTTTTCCGAGGCCATCGACGAGCGCACGGCGCTCGTCTGCTGCACGGCGATCTCGTACCGCACGGGCTACCGGCTCGACGTCGCGGAGGTGGCGCGCCTCGCGCACGAGCACGGCGCGCTCTGCCTCGCCGATAGCTACCAGGCTGCCGGCGCCATCCCGCTCGACGTCGCCGCTCTGGGCGTCGATCTGCTCACGTCGGGAACGGTGAAGTACCTGCTCGCCTCGTCCGGGCTCGCGTTCATGTTCGTGCGCCGGGACCTGCACGAGCGGCTCCTGCCCACCCAGACCGGGTGGTTCGCGGACGAGGACATCTTCCGGATGGACATCTCCGACTACTCGCCCGCCGCGGACGCCCGGCGCTTCGACGCGGGCACGCCACCGGTGCCGAATATCTATGCGGGTCTCGCGGGAATGGCGATCGTCGAGGAGGTTGGGGTGGCGGCGATCGAGTCCCACGTCAGAGGGCTGGCGGAGCGGCTCCTCGCAGGGCTCGACGAGCTCGGAACAACCGTCGCCACGCCGCGCGGCGACGGGGAGTACGGCCCGCTCGTCTGCGTCGCGTCGACCGACGCGCACGCGCTGGTCGAAGACCTGCGTCGAGAGAGGATCGTCACGTCGGAGCGAGACGCGAACCTCCGCATCTCGCTCCACCTCTACAACGCCGTCGAGGACATCGACCGCATCGTCGAGGCATTGGCTGCGCGACCGGAGCTGCTGGCCTAGGGCTTGCGTGCGCGGACGATCGCTCCGTGCATTCCGTCCGCGACGGGATGGGTGAACTCCACCTCGACATCGACGAGCCCGACGCTCGAGAGCCCTTCGTAATATTCCTCCTCGGAGAGCGCCCCGGCGATGCAACCGACGTGGCTCCCCCGCTCGGCGCGGTCCTCGGGAGAGAGCCGATCCTCGGCGACGATGTCGGTGATCCCGACCCGTCCCCCAGTGCGCAGCACGCGCTGGATCTCGCCGTACACCGCACGCTTGTCGGTCGAGAGGTTCACGACACAGTTCGAGATCACCACGTCCACGCTCTCGGCGGGAAGCGGGATCGCCTCGATGAGACCTTTCAGGAAGTGGACGTTCGTCGCGCGCGCCTGGGCCGCGTTTCGCTGTGCCAACGCCAGCATTTCGTCGGTCATGTCCAGGCCGTAGACCGTGCCGGACGGGCCGACGCGGCGCGCGGAGAGCAGGACGTCGATACCGCCTCCGGAGCCCAGGTCGAGCACGGTTTCACCCTCGTGCAGCTCAGCGACCGCAACCGGATTCCCGCACCCGAGGCTCGCGCTCACGGCGTCCTCCGGGATGGTCGCGCGCTCGTCCGCGTCGTACAGCCCGCGCCCGAGCAGCGTCGTCGTCTCGTCGCCGCAGCACCCGATGCTCTCGCAATCGCACCCGCACCCTTGGCCCTCGGCGAGCCCGAGTGCCGCCTCCGCGTACCGCTCACGCACCTGAGCTCTGACGTCAATGCTCATGCAACCGCTCCCTTCAGGTCGAGGATGTTCGCCGCGCGCTCGAGGCCCTCGCGGTCGAGGGTGTAGAAGGCCCAGACGCCTCGCTGCTCGCGCTGCAGGAGACCCGCTTGGACGAGCTTTTTCAGGTGATGGCTCACCGTCGGCTGGGACAGGCCGAGCGCGGGGGTGAGCTCGCAGACGCAGACCGACTCCGGGTTGCGGGCGAGGAGGTTGACGATCCGTACTCGGGCGGGGTCGCCGAGCGCCTTGAAGAGCGCGGCGGTGGCCTCTGCGTCCTCGCTCGTCAAGCCATCCTCGTCGAGAGGGCGACAGCAGTCGGCGGGGACGAGCACCGGGAACAGATCGACGTTCATCGATACGTGACTCTAGGGCAACAGATCGATGTTTGTCAATGTCTGTTTGGCTCGCGATACTCGTCAACGTGGACGACCCGAACGCCGCCCTCGAGCTGGAGCGCACGATCGAGCGCTACAACGCCGCCTGGAATGCGCACGACGTCCCGACGATCGTCGCGTTCCACGCGCCGGGCATGGTGTTCGAGAACCACACGGCCGGCGAGCGGGTCGAAGGCGACGCCGTCGCCGCGCACCTCGAGCAGATCTTCCGGAACTGGCCCGATCTGTCCTTCCGCGGGCGACGTTCCTACGTGCGGGACGGGCTGGTCGTCAACGAGTGGACCGCGAGCGCCACCGACGACCAGGGTCGGCGGCTGGAATGGGACGGCGTCGACATCTTCCCCTTCGAGGGAGGCTTGATCCTGCGCAAGGACGTGTATTCGTCGTCCCACCGCCCCCGCATGCTCGACGCTCAGCCCTCGAACGTCAGCTGACGATACGGCGAGAGGCCGGACACACCGACGCCGACGAGGCGCAGCGCCCCGGGCCGGTCGCGCAGGCCACGATCGAGAAGGCCGCAGGCGACATCTGCCGATGACGTCGGCCTCGTCGACTCCGGCCGGGAGCGTCGTCGAGCGCGTGCGGATGGAGAAGTCTCCGTAGCGAAGCTTCGCGGTCACGGTGCGACCGGACAGGCCGGAGTCGCGTAGCCGCTCCGCGACGAGCTCTGCGAGACGTCTCACCTCCACGTGGAGGTGCGCGCGCTCGGAGATGTCGCGCGGGAACGTGTCCTCGGCCGACACCGAGATCGTCTCGCCGGCGAGCTCGAGGTCGCGCGGATCGATTCCGCGGGCGCGATCCCGAAGCAGCGGGCCGGCAGAGCCCGGCAGCAGCAACTTGAGCTCGGCGTCGGCAAGCGCGGCGAGCCCGCCGATCGTGTCGATCCCCGCGCGCAGCAGCCGTTCCTCGGCGCGGGGGCCGACGCCCGGCAGCAGCCGGACCTTGAGGGGCGCCAGGAACCGCGCCTCGTGCCCCGGCGGCACGACGGTGATCCCGGCTGGCTTTCTCCGGTCGGAAGCGATCTTGCAGACGACCTTCGAGGTCGAGACGCCGAGCGAGCAGGTGAGGCTGGTCGTCGCTCGCACCGAGGTCTGAACGGCGGAGGCGACGGCCCGAGCTCCGGCGAAGTCCCGGGCGACCGTTCCGATATCGAGATACCCCTCGTCGATCCCGGTGCGCTCGATGCGCGGCACGACCTCCGCGATCGTGTCCCAGACCGCCCGCGAGTACTGCTTGTACAGACTGTGCCGCGGCCGCACGAAGATCGCGCCGGGGCATCGCCTGAGTGCCTCGGCGGAGCTCATCGCAGAGTGGATCCCGAACGTGCGTGCGACGTAGTTCGCCGTGGCGACCACACCGCGTCCGTGAGGGTCGCCCCCGACGACGAGCGGCTTCTCTCGGAGCTCCGGGTTCTCGAGCTCCTCGACCGCCGCGAAGAAGGCGTCGAGGTCCAGATGGGCCAGGATCGGCACGGGAGCAAGGCTAGACACCCGATCGAAGTCCCGGGGTCGAGCTTCGCTTGACCCGACCTCACCTCTGGCCACCTATCGTTAGCGCCGTGGGCGACACACCTCCGCTACCTCCGCCGGCGATCGAGCAACCGGCCGCGCACCAGGTCTCCTACGGACTCGTCACGGGACACGCCGCCCGCGGGACGCGGTTCGTCGCCGTCTCGGCGAAAGGGCGCGTTCTCGCCTCGAGGCAGCTCCGCGGGAGCCGGTTCTCGCTCAGGGTCACGCTTCCACTCGGTGACCTCGATCTCCGGGTGCTGACCATCGCCCGAGATGGCCGCCGCTCCTCGCGGGTCGTGCGTGACGTTTACGGGCTCCCCGGCGCGGCGCGCCCGCGGTTCGTTCGCTCTCGACAGGACGCTGTGCTCGCTCGCGACCTGCGGCGCCTCGCGAACCGGTACGACGGCACCGCGGGCTTCTACGTCCAGAGCCTGACCGACGGAGCTGGCGCAGCCTGGAACGCGAAGGCGCACTTTCCCGCCGCCTCGACGCTGAAGCTTGCGATCGCGACGGCGGTGCTGGCCCGGCACTCGGGGATCCCACCTCCGACCTCGTACGTCGGCGGTCTCCTGAGGGAGATGATCATCCCGTCGGACGACGGCGCCGCCAATGCGCTCGAGGTCTGGCTCGCCGGCTCGACGTACGCCGGCTCGCAGCGGGTGAACGAGCTCATGCGCTCCATCGGCATGACCGACTCGGTGATGTACGGCGGCTACGAGGTGCGTTCTCTCTCGGGCCCCATCCCGATCGGCGTCGACGAGCAGCCGGCGTTCGGCACCGGGAAGCACACCACCGCACGGGACATGGCCATGCTGTGGCGTGCGCTCTGGCTCGCTTCCGGCGGACGCGGGCCTCTTCGGGAAGCGCAGCCCGGGCTCACCCCTGCGGACGCGCGCCATCTGCTCTGGCTCGCCGCGCACGTGCGGGACGCGCCGAAGCTCGACCGTGTCGTCGGCGAACGGGCCGGAGTGCACGTGCTCCACAAGGCGGGCTGGATCTCCCAGGCGCGTCACGACACAGGGCTCGTCTTCTGGCGAGGCGGCGTTTTCGCCGTCGGGGTGATGACGTACCGCTCCTGGGGAATCGGATCGTCTTCGGACGTTCTCGCGGGCCGCATCGCGGCACGCTCGCTGGAGCACTTCCGGCGCTGAAACCGCCCGCGCGGTCATCCTGCCCTCGGTCGCTACACTTTTCGAAGCAAGTTCACGAGACGTACGAAGGAGACTTGGTGAGCGAGAACACGCAGGATCAGATTCGTTTGCTGCTCGTCCCCCTGGAAGACATCGTCGTCTTCCCCAACATGAACGTCACCCTCACGGTCGACGTCGGGGACGAGGATCGTGTGCTGCTCGTCCCGAAGCACGACGACGAGTACGCGAAGGTGGGAACGGTCGCCGAGGTGACCGACCGGATTCGGCTGCCCGGCGGCGGGCGTGCAGTTGCGTTGAACGGCCTCTACCGCGGGGTTGCCGGTGCGGCGGGCTCCGACAGCCAGGGCCGCCTGCTCGTCGACGTCGAGGAACGGCCCGACGAAGAGAGCGCGGACGGCCGCGTTCGCGAGCTCGAGCGCGAGTACCGCGCCGTCGTGGAGGAGATCCTCGAGCTGCGCGGTGACGACGGGCGCATCGCCGCTTTCGTCCGCTCGATCTCCGAGCCCGGAGCGCTCGCCGACACGACGGGTTACTCCCCGGACATCGGCTTCGAGCAGAAGGTGCAGCTGCTCGAGACCGTTGACGTGCGCGAGCGGCTCGAGCTCGCGCTGGAGCTCCAGCGCGAGCGGCTCGCATTGATGCAGATTCGCAAGCGAATCCAGGAGGATGTCGAGTCGGGAGTCGACAAGCAGCAGCGGGAGTACATCCTGCGCCGTCAGCTCGACTCGATCCGCAAGGAGCTGGGCGAGGACGAGGGCTCGGTCGTCGAGGAGTACCGCCAGAAGATTGCGGACGCGGAGATGCCAGAGAACGTGCTGGAGCAGGCGGAGCGCGAGCTCTCGCGGCTCGAACGCATGGGAGACCAGTCCCCAGAGGCGTCGATGATCCGGAACTACCTCGACTGGCTGCTCGCGGTGCCGTGGAGCAAGCGCTCCGAGGAACGCCTCGACCCCCAGTTCACGCGTGAGGTGCTGGACACGGATCACGCGGGCCTCGACGACGTCAAGAAGCGGATCGTCGAGTACATCGCGGTGGCGAAGCTGCGCAAGGAGCGTGGGGTCGAGATCGACCGGCGCTCGGGTGCGATCCTGACGCTGATCGGCCCGCCCGGCACAGGCAAGACGTCGATCGGGGAGTCGATCGCGCGTGCCACCGGTCGCGAGTTCGTGCGCATGTCGCTCGGCGGCATCCGCGACGAGGCGGAGATCCGGGGTCACCGGCGGACGTACATCGGGGCGCTTCCGGGCCGGCTCGTACGCGCGTTGCGTGACGCCGGAACGATGAATCCGGTGATCATGCTCGACGAGGTCGACAAGGTCGGCGCGGACTGGCGCGGAGATCCCTCGTCTGCGCTCCTCGAAGTACTCGATCCGGCGCAGAACCACTCGTTCCGAGATCACTACCTCGACGTGGAGCTCGACCTCTCCGAGGTCCTGTTCATCGCGACCGGGAACATGGCCGAGACGATCCCGGGGCCGCTCCTCGACCGGATGGAGGTGATCCGGTTCGACGGCTACACGACGGATGAGAAGGTCGCCATCGCCCGCGACTACCTGTGGCCGAGGCAGCGGGAGCGAAACGGCCTGCGCGAGGACGAGGTCTCGATCCCGGACGAAGTGCTCGGATTCATCGTCAGCGAGTACACGCGCGAGGCGGGAGTGCGCCAACTCGAGCGCGAGCTCGGGACGGTGCTGCGGAAGACCGCGACCACGATCGCGTCCGAGACGGTGGAGCCGCCGGTCGAGATCGACACGGAGGCTGTCCGCGACGCTCTCGGCCGTCAGAAGTTCTATCGGGAGGTCGCCGAGCGCACTGCAGTTCCGGGCGTTGCTACCGGGCTCGCCGCCACCGCGACGGGTGGAGACGTCCTCTTCATCGAGGCGACGTCCCATCGAAACGGCGACAAGCTCCTCCTCACCGGCCAGCTCGGCGAGGTCATGAAGGAGTCCGCGCAGATCGCGATCTCGACTGTCCGTGCTCTCGCACCTCAGCTCGGCATCGACGAGGACGCATTCGAGAATCGCGCGTTCCACGTGCATGTCCCGGCCGGGGCGATCCCGAAGGACGGGCCGAGCGCAGGTATCACCATGGCGACGGCGATCGCGTCGCTCCTCACGGGCCGCCCCGTGAAGCACACCGTGGGCATGACTGGCGAGATCACCCTTCAGGGTCGTGTCCTGCCGATCGGCGGGCTCAAGCAGAAGGTGCTCGCGGCGCATGCCGCCGGGCTCACGGACATCGTCATCCCGGAGCGAAACCGCGCGGATCTCGAGGAGATTCCGGACAACGTGAAGGAGGACGTCGCGTTCCATCCCGTGATGTCGATCGGAGAGGTGCTCTCGCTGGCGCTCGAGGAGATGTCGGTCGAGTCGAATGTGGCGCTGTAAGACCCAGAGCCCCGTCCCCGAGGAGGTTCGCCGCGTAGCGAACCTCCTCGAGCGGCGCTACGCCGTCTCGATCCTCTACGCCTCGCACCAGGGCTGCACTCGTTTCGGGGAGTTCAGGCAGGCGCTCGGAGAGATTCCACCCGGAACGCTGGCGCAGCGCTTGACGGAGCTCGAGCGCGGCGGGGTCCTGCGCCGCGAGGTGCGGGACGCAAGGCCGCCGCGGGTGGAGTACGTCCTCACGACCGACGGCGTACGGCTGAAAGCGCTGATCGAAGCGCTCGCTGCCTGGGCTCGTCGCTAGCGGCGAGCTATCGTCCGCCCACAATGCCGAAGGACAAGGGGGCGTAGATGAGCGTTGTCGACGAGGTGAAGCAACTGATCCGTGAACGAGACCTCTCCGGCCTCACCCAGAAGTTTCGCGAGAGCGGGCTCGACGAGCAGGTGTCGAGCTGGATCTCGAAGGGAGAGAACCTGCCCGTCGTGGGAGATCAGATCAAGAAGGCACTTGGGAGCGACGTCGTGGCCAGGATCGCCGCAAAGCTCGGGATCACGACGAGCCAGGCAGCGGACGAGCTCGCTGAGGCCGTGCCCGGGGTCGTCGACGAGATGACGCCTGACGGGCAGTTGCCGCCACGCAACGCTTCCTGAGCCTAAGCCTGCTCCGAATCGGGATAGGCGCGGCGGCCCTCCTGCTGTCGGCTGTCGCGCTCCTCCCCACCGGAGCCGGCGGAGCGGGACCGCCATCCGTGGCTGTCCTTCTCGCACGCCACGCTCCGATTCTCGCCCTCCATCCGTCGGAGCAGCTTCTCCCAGCCTCCGTCGAGGGCTTCCTGGCCGACTCCGATCTTCTTCGGATGACGGGCCCGGGGTGGTCGGCCGTTCCGGGGCCGCTCCCGTCAGGTGGAGCAGACCTCCGACTCGACCAGAGGCTCTGTCGCGCGCGGGACGGCGTTGCGGCGGTGTCGTGCTACGTCTCGGCTCAAGCTGCGCATCCCTCCACCCCCGTCGTGTACGGCGCGGCCTTCCGGGCGAACAACCGCATCGATCTCCAGTACTGGATCTGGTATCCGTACAACGCGTACAGCCCGACCGTGCCGCCCGGCGACCTCTGGCAGGTGCACGAAGGCGACTGGGAGGCAGTCTCCGTCATCCTCGACCTTCAGGGGAAGCCTCTCGTTCTCGGCCTCTCGCGGCACAGCGCAGGCGCGCGGCGTGCGTGGTCGAAGGTGAGGAGGCGCGGGCACCGGCCGCTCGTCTACGTCGGCCTCGGCTCGCACGCGAACTTCTTCGGGCCTGGTGCGCATCGCCTCGATCCGCGCTTCGTCGAGCCCGCCCTGATCTCCGTCATCGAGGCGTACGGTGCCCGACCGGTCGACCACGCGGGGAACGGCCGCGTCCTCCGTCCGCGGCTCGTCCCGGTGACGACCTCGAGGCCGAGCTGGATGGCGTTCGCCGGGAGCTGGGGCGAGGACGGGTACGTGCACTTCCCGGGCAACGAGCCGATCGTCGCCGGCGCGGGTCCTCGCGGCCCCGTGTTCCACGAGCAGTGGCAGCGGCCAGTGGCCGAGGTGTTGTCGTGGCCGCGAGGATAGAACGGCGCAGCGACACCAGACCGGTATCACACCCCGAATCGCTCGGCGCCGGGCTCCCCATGAAGGGGTATTGGTGTCCGCGCGATCGGAATCCCCGCTAGGGGATTCCGATCTTGCGCACTATTGAGGCCAGAAGTCCTGAAGGTACTCCGCGTCCTCGGCCGATCCGCCCTCGACGCGCTTCGACACGATGATGAGCTCGGCATCCTCGGCCTCGGCGTTCCACACCGAGCGCCAGGTCTCGGCCGGCACCCGGACCACCGATCCTTGCTCCAGATCCACGACGTCGTCGCCCAGCTTGAACTGGAGCCTTCCCGCGGCGACGAAGTAGATCTCCTCCTGCGTCTTGTGGCGGTGGCCGTACGATCCCTTCCCACCCGTGTGCTGGGGCATGCGCCGGAACGTGAACGCAACCTGCTCCGCATCGAGAGCCGTGGTCATCATGCGCATCTCGCCCGGGTAGTCGCCGAGCACGTCGTCGACCTCCTCCAGGCGCTTGATCGTGTAGTCGGCCATCGCCACCTCCTCGCGGGGACGCGGCGACTCTAACTAGAACATCGAGTTGTCGTTCGCAGGTCTCTCGGGGACGATCTGCAGGACGTCCCAGTGCTCGACGATCTTGCCGTTCTCGTCGAAGCGGAAGATGTCGATACCCGCGTACTCGTGCTCGCCGGGCCAGATCTGGTGGCAATGGAGTGCGACGAGATCCCCTTCTGCCAGGGCACGCTTGAACTCGACTCGCTTGCCGGGATACTCGTGCGCCATACGCTCGAAGTACTCGACGAATGCCTGCTTGCCGTCGGCGACGTCCGGGTTGTGCTGGATGTACGAGTCTCCCACGTAGCGCTGGATCGCCTCGGCCGGCCGGGACTGGTTGAACATGAGGTCGTAAAAGGCCTTGGCCGCCTCCGTATTGCGCTCCAAACGGTCGTTCATCCGATCGTCCTACCGAAGCGGCTGAGCGGTTGCGTTGGCGGGCATCCGCTCCGAGTCGGTGCTCTCACCCGCGCGAAAGTGGCCGTCGCCGGGCCATGGCGCCAGCAGGAGCACGATGCGCGCGGGTGTCAGCGCGCGAACGCGGCGGGTCTCTCCGGGATCGAAGGTGAGAAGCGTCCCGACGTCGCAGTCGACGGAGTCACCGTCGACTGTGACCGCGAGTCTCCCCGACACGATCTCGATGATCGCCCGCTCGTGGACTCGATGGTCGCCCATCTCCTCGCCTTCCTGGAGATCGAGCAGCACGGCTCGGCACTCGGGTCGCGAGAAGAGCACCCGCGGTTCGCGCTTTCCGCTCACGTCGATGGAGGGAAGGTGCCAGCGCTCCACGGCGCCACGCTAGCACTCGCCGAACGATCTGATCCCGACGGGACCCACACCGACACCGACGGCTCGCGTGGCGTCTATTCCCGGGCCAAGCTGCACGCCTGCGATCCGCGCGCTGCTGGTGCTGGTGAGGCGGACATCCGCGGGGGATCCGGCAGCGAGACAGATGCGCACCGTCTCGACCGTCGTCTCGCCCGGCTGCAGCGAGCCGGCCCGAGTGCGTCCGGCCGCCGAGAGCTGGTACTCGGCGTGTGCGAGATCCGGCGCGCGCAGGTGGATACGGAGGCGAACGAGCTCCGAGCGGTCTTCTCGGGCGAAGGCTCGGACGGTCGCGGTGCGGCCGGGGGTCGTCCAGCCGTCCGCCTGCAGCCCGCGGCTCACCCAGAGCGCGCGGTACGGCCGCTCTACGTGCCTCACCACGAAGCCGAGGTTCGCCGCCTGCTCTCGGCCGGCGAGCAGGAATCGCGAGTCGCCCGGTGCGGAGACGGCATACGGGGGAGCGCCGTGCGTATCCGCGACCTCTCCGGTCGACCAGTCGGGCTCGAGCGTGCGATGTGGGAATCCGGTGTACCGGAAGTTCTCGTCGTCGCCGACGTACGCGCGTGTCACGCGGCGGTTCCAGAACTCGACGTCCCACCAGCGGATCGCAGTCGTGTCCCAGGCGGTGGAGACGGGAAACGCGACGAGCGCCGCGTGTTCACCGTCCGGCACGACGGTGTCCACCCAGTCGAGGACAAGTCCCGGTGCTCCCCCGAGCGGGCGGCCGCTCAATCCGCTACCCGTGACGATGCGGTCGACCTCGCTCCGGAGCGTCAGGATGGAGAACGCAGCCAGGGCGACGAGCGTGACGATTGCGAGCGGCATCCGTGGCGCGAACAGCAAGGCAAGCACGAACGCAAGACCCAGAAGGAGTCCGAGCAGCGCGACGAACGTTCCCGTGCCGAGCTCTCCGGACTGCTCGCTCAGCACCTCGTTGAGGACGCTCGCCGGCGAGTCGACCCAGACGCCGGGGTAGGTCGTGAACGGCAACTGCGTGGCGGTCGCCGCGAAGAGGAGGGTGACGATCCCGGCCCCGACTGCCATCTGCCGCCGTCTTGCACCGTGCAGTGCCGCGGCGGATCCGATCAGGAGCAGGGGGACGACGTAGAAGAGGTAACGGTCACGGACGATCGAGTCGCCGAAGCGCACGCTGAACGACGCTGCCTCGAACGTGAGGAACGTGATCGTGACGAGCGAGAGGGCTGCGAGCGCGTGCTCGTTCTTGCCCGGCGGGCGGGCGACCGTGGCAAGCATCCAGCCGCCTCCCAGAATCAGTGGCGCCAAGCCGCAGCCGATCGCGACCGAGTCGAGGTGCCGTCCGGCCGACGACCAGACGCCTGCGGGCAGCAGAGATCCCTCGACGGTCACGGCATAGACGCCGAGGAGGCTGCCGAACGAGCCCGCAACCGCCAGGATGACCGCCAAGGCGAGTCCCGCGGTGTAGAGCCACGCTAGGAGGCGGTGTGCGGCAACGGCGTGCCGTACGCCGCCGAGCAGGTTCCGTCGCATCCCGACCTCGTGGGCGAGGATCGCGACTGGCAGGACGACGACGAGCACCGCAAACTGCGTTCTCGCGAGAACGGCGAGGCCGAGCGCTGCGATGGCGAGCGCGTCGCGCGTGGGACTTGGACTGGGCGCTGCGATCGAACGCTGGAGGCCGAGAGCTGCCCACAGGAACGCGGGGTATGCGACAGCCTCGGTCATCAGGAAGCCGGTGAGCACCATCCAAGGAACGAGGACGGCGAGCCCCGCGGCGGCGAGCGCCCAGGGACGAGAAAGCACCTGTCGGCCGAGGAGATACGCCGGGAAGATCGCACTCACCATCGAGAAGGCGTTCAGCACGTGAGCGGCACGGAAGGCCTCGGGTGGAGCAAGCGCGCCGTAGAGCGGAGCGATCAGCAGCGGATAGAGCTGGTTGTAGACCGCGATCGAAGAGCCGTGCACCTGGGGCACGGGCGAGCCCGTGTCTGCGATCGAGGTCGCGAGCTTCGCGTACAGGAGCTCGTCGGTCATCACCGACCAGTCCTGAATCCGGCCCGAGAACCAGATCGCGATCGCGCCGCCGACCCCGAGCCAGAGCAGGACGAGCGCCGCCGCAGCGAGAACGGTTGGGCGCGAGCGGGCCCGTGACAGCACGCGCGAGTGCACGCGTGGGACGGTAGTGGTGTTAGAGGTCGAGCACGAAGTCGAAGCGTCCGACGCGGCCACCGTCCTCCACTCGCCAAGCGGAGATGAGGCATTCGGCGGTGAAGATGCTGTCGGCTCGGTTGCCGGCGACTCCGGGGAAGAAGAGCTGGGTGGTCAGGACGGATCGCTTCGGAGCCTGCACCTTCACGTGGATGTGCTTCGTTCGCCCCGGATAGACACCGGGGACGACCGTCGCCAGCGAGTACCGGCCTCGGGCGTCGGTGAACTGATGGCCGCGGAAGCGATAGCCGCTGTTGTCGTACACGCCGCGCGCATCGCACTGCCAGAAGTCGATCAGCGCTCGAGCGACGGGCTTGCCGGCGGTGGTGAGCACGCGCCCGGACAGCGTCAGCCGTGCTCCGGCTGCACCTGAGGGCACGATCGACCGTCGGCGAGGTGAGCTGGCGGTGAAGTACGGGCCCTCCGTCAGCTCCGGCGTCGGGTCGTCTGCGTCGAGGATCATCGGGGTCGCGGCGAGCAGCGGTGCAGCTCCCGCCTCGCGCACGAGCGCGTCGGCACCGGCGAAGAGCGCCGCCACGGGCGGCAGGGCGAGGCCGAGCTCGAGGAGTCGGCGCCGGGTCAGCTCGTGCTCGTTCATGGTCGGGCTCCCTTCGACTGGCTCACGTGGAGACGCAATGGTCGCACGCGTTTCTATGAGTTGGCTGATAGAGAATGCACCGTGCCATCGCCGCCGCAGCTCCGCGATGTCGTCTTCCGTCCGTTCCGAGGCAGGACGGACTACGCGCACCTCGCTCGCATCATCACCGCCTTCTCCTGGGGCGAGGAGTCGGACCGCGTCGACACCGAAGAGGGAATCGCTGCTCAGCCCACGGCCAGCAGGTCGATCACGAACAGCAGCGGTTCGTGCGGCTTGATCACGCCGCCGCCCGCTCCTCGCGCGCCGTAGGCCATTGCCGACGGGATCGTCAGCTTGCGTCGACCTCCCACCTTCATGCCCTGGACGCCGGTGTCCCAGCCGGGGATGACCTGGCCCTTGCCGAGCTTGAACTCGAATGGCTGGCCGCGGTTCCAGGAGGCGTCGAATTCGTCTCCGGACGAGAACGCGACACCGACGTAGTGGACTGTCACCTTGGCGTGTCTTGTTGCCTCGGCTCCGTCGCCGACGGTGATGTCCTCCACGAGGAGCTCGTAAGGGATGTCGCCGTCAGGCTTGTCGATATGAGGGCGTTCAGGTGGCACGGCGTCTCCGATTCCGGCGATCGTACAGCGGCGCTGCGTGCCGAAGCGGGTCCGGGGAAGCACGCAGGGCGCTAGAAGTGGTTGCCGTGCCATTTTCCCTCGAGGAAAGCCGCACTGTCTGGTTCGTGCCTCGTTCGAGGCTTGTTCCCAGCCCCTAAGGGTGATGCGCGGAAACACGCGACAGCGGTAGGGTCGGGAGGATTGCCAGCCTCGTTCCACACGACCGCCGTCGTTGGCCACTCGCTTGCATTTGTGCTGCTGTCAACTGGGCTCATCGCTCGCGTGCGCGAACGAGGTATTCCTGTAAATGAGGCACGGGCTTCTTGTACTCGGACTCGGACTCGTTGCGGTGGGCGTCGGCTCTGCCAGCGCTGCGAAGCCCACGCCGCCCGCCACGCCGGTGATCACGAGCGGTCCCGCGAACCCCACCACGTCAACGAGCGCGACCTTCGTCTTCTCCAGCACAACCGCAGGAGCCTCGTATCGGTGCGCGCTGGATTTGGCGCCCTTCAGCGCGTGCTCCAGCCCGCAGACGTACACGGGCTTGGCCGTGGGAGCCCATCAGTTCCGGGTCGAGGCCGTGCGCAAGGGGCGGACGTCGCCTTCCGCTTCGTACTCCTGGACGATCACCGCTTCCCCTCCGCCGGCGAGCTTCGTCGAGACGCAGTACGTCGGCGGACTCGCAACGCCCACCGCCATGGCATTCGCCCCCGATGGGAGGCTCTTCGTCGCGCAGAAGGGAGGAGCGCTGCGAGTGGTCAGCGGCGGGATGCTTCTCGCGACACCGTTCCTCAGCGTCTCGGTCGACACCGCCGGTGAGCAGGGATTGCTCGGGGTGGCATTCGACCCGAGCTTCTCCAGCAACCGCTTCGTCTACGTCTACTACTCGTCGCTCACCACGGGCCAGAACCGCGTCAGCCGCTTCACCGCGAGTAGTACGAATCCGAACGTCGCCGCCATGGGAACCGAATTCGTGCTCCTGGACAACATCACGGGCACCGCCACCAACCACCAAGGCGGAGCGATCGACTTCGGTTCCGATGGCAAGCTGTACGTGGCCGTAGGTGACGACGGAAATTCAACCGATGCGGACGAGCTCGACACGTTGCGCGGCAAGATCCTGCGGATCAACTCCGACGGCTCGATCCCTGCCGACAATCCCTTCGTGGGGATTGCAGGCGCGCGCGGTGAAACCTGGGCCTACGGGCTCCGCAATCCCTTCTCCTTCGCGGTCGATCCGGGTAGTGCTCGCATTTACGTCAACGATGTAGGTGAGAACACCTGGGAGGAAGTGAACGCCCTCGCGCGCGGCGCCAACTACGGCTGGCCGACGTGTGAAGGTCCGCAGAACAGCGGCGTTGGGGAATGCACATCGAGCGCGTTCACCTATCCGATTCATGCGTACACGCACGCAGTCGGTCGGGCGATCACGGGGGGCGCTTTCTACCGGGGTAACACGTTCCCCGCCCAGTACCAGGGCGCGTATTTCTTCGGCGACTATCTCGGTGGCTTCATCAAGTGGCTCGACACCGCGAACGTCGTCCATGACTGGCGCGCCGCCCAGAGCCCGGTCGCAATCCGCGTCGGGTCCGATGGCGCGCTGTACTACGCATCGATCGGCACCGGCGTCATTTACCGCGTGCAGTTCCAGTAGAGCGAACTCACACGAACCGTGCGGGACTTCTTCGGCGGAGCATTCCGGAGATCGGCGTCAGGGCCGGGGCGATCGTCAGCGCGAGCATGACGGGCAGCACGATGACACCGAGTACCGGAGCACGACGAGAACCGAGAGCGCGTGGCGGCGCACAGGAGCAATCGCCACGACCAGCTGGCAGCGCGTTCGGGCTCTCGGTGTCATGCGGTGACGGTCCGCCAGTCCCACGCCCAACGTGTATCTGCTGATCGGAGGTTCGAATCCTTCGGGAGCCTCTTCGGCCGCGCTTGATCGGAAGGAAGTGATCGGCCCGACGGCGAGCCCGTTGTCGTCGATCGCGATCGCGCCACATCGAGCACGCCCGCCGATGCACTCAGCTTGACCGGCGAGCGCGCACCTGTCAGAGTCGACCGGTCAAGTCCTGTGGGCCTTCGGGTTCGCAGGACTTGACGTTTAAGAGGTCGCCGCATGGAGGTCAGATGGAAGGCCGCCCCGCCTACCCGGTTCGGCTCGAAGGCCGCCTGGATCCGCAACTGAGCCGCTGGCTCTGGCTCGTGAAGTGGTTGCTGGCGATCCCGCACTACATCGTGCTGTTCTTCCTCTGGATCGCCTTCGTCGTGCTCACGATCGTCGCTTTCTTCGCGATCCTGTTCACCGGACGGTACCCGCGGGGCATCTTCGACTTCAACCTCGGCGTGCTGCGCTGGACGTGGCGCGTCTCGTACTACTCCTACGCCGCGCTGGGGACGGACCGTTACCCACCGTTCACGCTCGACGAGGTTCCGGACTATCCGGCGACACTCGACGTCGCCTATCCGGAGCGTCTCTCGCGGGGCCTCGTGCTCGTCAAGTGGTGGTTGCTCGCGATCCCCCAGTACATCCTGGTCGGGATTTTCGTCGGCGGTGCCGGCTCCGCGGCCGGTAGAGCCCAAGATTGGGGTGGATGGCGCTGGTGGTACGAAGGTGGGCTCATCTTGACCCTCGTGCTCTTCGCAGGAATCGCGCTCCTCTTCGTCTCGCGGTATCCGCGTGGCCTCTTCGACTTCGTCGTCGGCCTCGACCGTTGGGTGGCGCGGGTCGTGGCGTATGCCGGTCTGATGACGGACGCCTATCCGCCCTTCAGACTCGACCAGGGCGGGGACGATCCGGCCGTAGCCGCGGCCGTAGCAGCGGAAGCGCCGACGGCGCCCGAGATGATCGCAGCCACGGGTGAGCCGCCCGGGGCCCAGACCATTGCGACGCAGCTCGCGGCGGCGCCGCGTCCGCGAGGTGGAGCTGGACGCGTCGTCCTCATCATCGTGGGAGTCATCGCAGCGCTGCTCTCGCTGGCGTTGCTCGCAGGCGGCACGGCCCTCGTCGTGGTCGACCAGACTCAGCGCGACGAGGACGGCTTCCTAATGTCCCCGAGCGAGGACTTCTCCACCGCGTCGTACGCGATCGTCTCCGAGAGCGCCGACGTGGACTTCGGCGGCTCTGAGAGTGCCGCGCGCGCCATCCTCGGCGACGTCCGCATCCGCAGCGAGAGCGATCGCGACGTCTTCGTCGGCATCGCCCGGGACGCCGACGTCGACGAGTACCTGAGCGGCGTCGAGCGCTCCGTCGTGACGGACATCGGGAAGGACCCGGAATACTCGCACCGCCCGGGCGGCGCGCCGACCGCTCCTCCAGGCGGCCAGGGGTTCTGGGTCGCGTCCACGAGCGGCTCCGGTGAGCAGACGCTCGAATGGGAAGCCGAGGGCGGTAGCTGGAGCGCCGTCGTCATGAGCTCCGACGGATCGCGAGGAGTCGCATCCGAGTTGAGCATCGGTGCCGAGCTCGATGCGGCGCTCTGGGTCGGCATCGTGTTGCTTGTGGTCGGCGCCATGCTCGCCGCCCTAGCGGCGCTCGCCATCACGGCCGGCGCACGGCGACGCCCAAGTGCGGTCGGCTGACCTAGGTCACGCAAGGGGATTACACTCGCATCGGCTCGGTCGGTACTTGAGAAGGGGGTCTCATGTTCGAGCAGGACGACGAGACGGCTGGGGAGCTGGTTGTACCCTGCTTCAGCGCTTGGAGCGAGTTCGCGAGCGTCGTTGCTCAAGGAGCCAAGGACGTACAAGCTGGGCGTCCCGCTCCGGGGTGGAAGTGGAACGGAGAGGAGTGGGAGTACAGCTCGAGGTACCTGAACGAGCCACACCTGCATGCCGTGTCATAAAGGCTTGGATCATCATTCGTCTGCGGAACCCAGGCAAAGAGGAGGACGCAGCGCTCCGATCGTGGTTGCCGGTTGCATCCGCAACGAGAAATGCCGACCAAGGGATTGCTAAAACAGGCACGTCAAAGCGTAAATGTGGTTGATCTGCAGGTCTTTCTCTAGATGGGCTGGGTTGGAATCGAACCAACGACCTTGGGATTGAGAGAGACCCCAGAGCCAAGAGAGCCCGAAGCTTCGCTGAAGATTTCCTCTCAACCAGTGACCGCGGGGGGTTCGGCGTCTCGGGTTTTCTCGGTAGCTCTGGTTGCCCCGCTGTTGCCCTCCGTGGATCAAAGAAGGTATCGAAGATCTCAGGGTCGGGAAGGTCCGACGCGTCCAAGTGGACGTAAGTGCGTGCAGTCGAAGCCGGGGTCATGGTGGCCTAAGTCCGCGAAGGTGACGTTGGACTGTTGGCGGTACTCGCCGCGACGAACGTCCGTCGCCAAGCTCGCCTTGACGGCGCGAGCTTCGGCCAGCGTGCGCGCGGCGAACGCTGGTGTAGCCGCGGTCGGTAGGAGGATTGCGATGCGGAAGAGCGAACCGACCCTCAACCGTGTTCGCCTTCCAGCGGGCTGGATCGGAGGGTTGCGCAGTCCTGGTAGACAACGAAAAGGAGGACGCTAGATGCCGTTGGCACTTGCTTGGTTTTGGTGGGGCGGGGGCATTCTGTACGCGATCCTGCTGATCACTGCTGGCGTAATGACGATCCGTAACGGCCGCTTTCTCCTGTTCGTGCTCGGGTTCTTCTTGCCCTTGCTCTGGATCGTGGGGGCTTTCTGGGACAGGCCCCGTTATTCGGACGGAACGCGCGTCTAATCCTCGTCCGCGCCCGCTCCTCGATCCGCAGTAGCTCGAGAGACCAGGACGCGATGCCGAATCCGACCGAGGGGGTAGCCGGATCCGGCACACGTCTTCACGTCTTCCAACGGACAACCGACGGCTGCGTGTTGAGTGTCCGACGGAACGACCCCTCGAGCAACCGGCCGCTCGGTCGGTTGCGACTGGACCTTCGGCCGCTTCTGCGGTGTGGGCAGGGCTTAGTTCAGCCCGCCCGAGCTCGAAGTCGTGAGGGCGTATTCTCAACTGATGAGCGAGGCCTTTGAGGAAGCTAGGCGCTACGTTCGCCGCAAGCGGATCTTCTACATGGTTCTGGGGATCTGGCTCGCTCTCAGTCTGATGTGGTTCGTCATCGACCTGAGCGATGACAGCAGCTCCTTCTGGTTCTACTGGCCGATGCTCGGCACCGGCATCGCCGTGGCCATCACGGGGATCGTGCTCCTAGGGTTCGGGGGCCTCTTCGGTCCCGATTGGGAGCGCCGGGAGATTGACAAGTACCTCCGCCGCCGAGGAAACGAGCCGCCAAGCGGTTAGCTCGATGCACTCTGCCAGACCCACTACGGCGTGGGGCCCCGTCCGTAGCTGTCGGCAGGCTGTGAGGCGCATGTGGATCTACGTCGCTCTTGGGGCCGGCATCTTGGTAGCTCTGAACGCGTTTGATCGTGGTCGTGGTCACCTTCGCGACTCACCACGCCCGCCCTGAACCCAGCGTCGAGGAACTGGACGCGGAGCTGCGAGCGTTGCTCCTGAGCCATGTTCGTCCGCTTAACAGTCGAGACGGAATCGGCGCTGACCAACGCCGCGAAGCGGCGTGAGCGAATACTGACAGCCCGCCCGCCAGCTCCCGCTCCTCGGATCCGCATCTCTGCGGGCTGCTCGAGGGCCGCGCCCTGCGCGAAGCCGGTCGCGACCCGGGAGCGGCCGACATCAGGCGGCCGGAGGTGGTCGAGCGCTACGAGCTGTAGCGGCGATTCCACGAGGCCGACGACCGACGGCCCGCGCGCTCAACCGCCCGAGGAGTACAGACTCAGCGCTTGTCCAGGCCCCTGCCGCTAATGGTCTCCCAGGCTCGGCGGAGCTTCTCGTGCAGCTCGGTGCGATCGACGTCCTCGACACCCGTCAGCTCGATCGTCCCTGGATTCTCGCTCGGCTCCGGCAGGTGCTCCGCATCGGCGGAGCTGAGGCCCAAGATCACGCCTCGCTCGTAGATCTCGGCCACTTGAGGTGCGTTGGCGAACCGCAGCCCTCCTGGAAGTCCGCTCGTGTCGACCACGATCCCGTCGAATAGGTCCGCCTCGGGATCGGCGAGCACGTACTGGACCTCTCCGAGTTTGTCGCCTTCCCGCGAGAAGACGTAGACGCCCGGTTCGATCGCCAGGTAGGAGCTGGGTGCACCGAGGTCGTCCATCGCGGGGACGATAGCCGCGCGACCGTTCCCGCGTCTGCGCGGGGTTTGAGGCGGCTGGAGAGCACTCCGGTACGACGCTCCGAACTCTGGTGTGGATCTCTGGTCGTCCTCGGCCGGCGTCGTTCTCGCCGCGGCTAACGGGCAGCGCACCAGGTTCCTCGTTACTCCCCCTCACTCTCGGATTCGGGTTAGCTGCTGGGCCAGATGGGCGCTAGCCGTGTCGATGAACCTCTGACGCCAGACATCCTGACGCACGCCGTGGATCGAACTCTTCGGGGGCGGCCATCCCGGCGAGTGGGAAGGCGAGCACCCGCGTGCCGCGGCAGCGCGCCTCGGGAACCAGCACGTGTTCCTCGCCGGCTGGCGGGCGCACGAGCTGTCCCGCAAGCCCTGAACGCGGCCGATCTCCTCGTCCTGCCCTCCGTCGGTGAGGCGTTCGGGCTCGCGCTCGTCGAGGCGATGGCCTGCGGGCTGCCTGTCGTCGCCTGTGCGTCGCATGGACCGGCGGCGATCGTCGCCGACGGCAAGACCGGCTGGCTCGTCCCTCCCGACGGCGTAGGCGCGCTCACCCACGCGCTCGTCGCGGCCGCAAGCGATCGCAAGGAACGACGGGCGCGCGGCGAGCGGGCCTACGCCGAGAGCGGCCGCTACGCCTGGCCGGCGATCGCACGCCGTCTCGCATCACTGTACGACGAGCTGCTCGTGCCCACGCAGGAGCGTGCAGCCCGCGTTGGGCATTGAGACCGCTCGTCGTCGGCGAACAATGACCTGTGTGTAACCCTTCGGCCCTGTGCGACAACCGAAGCCGGCTCTGCGACAACGGCAGGACGAAGGCGTGACGCAGGCCCGCTGGACAGCTCTCCATCGCGTTACTCTCGCCCCACGATCTGCTCAGGTGGGTCTCCGGAAGGCGCCTGCGAGACTCCGGGCGACCGTGGAGGGATTCGTCGACGTTCATTCGCACGCCGTCCCCTCGGGCGACGACGGGGCGCGCTCGACCGAAGAGGCCGTCGAGCTGTGCGAGCTCGCGCTTGCGGGAGGAACCCGCGTTCTGTTCGCAACACCCCACGCGCACGCCGAATGGGATCGCTACCCGCTGACGCTCGAGCGGGAGCGCCTCTTCGGCGAGGCGTTTCCCGTCGTCTCGCGGGTCGTCTCGGCGTGGGGCTTGGATCTGCGACGCGGCTTCGAGGTCTTCCCGACCGTGCTGCGCGACAGTGACCCGCATGAGTTCCTGCTGGAGGGGACGCGCGCCGTACTCCTCGAGTTCCCAGGGTCGTGGCTCGCTGTGGAGGACGACAGCTCGCTCGTGCTGGAAGCGGCCGAACGCCTGTTGGCAGTCGAGCTCGTTCCCGTGATTGCCCACCCGGAGCGTTCGATCGGGCTACGGGCTGACTTCGGGATCGCGCGAGCGCTCGTCGAGCATGGCTGCCTGCTGTGCCCGAACGGCGACTCGGCACTCGGTGACAACGGGCCCCTCGTCGAACGGGCCTTCTGGCGGCTGGTGGACGAGGGCCTGGTCGCGCTCGTCGCTTCCGACGGCCACAGCAGGCAGCGGCCTCCGCGCCTCGATCAGGCGCACCGTGTGCTTGTCGAACGCTACGGAGAGGCGTCGGTCGAGGTGCTGTTCGACGGGTCCGCGATGCCCTGGATCTGCTAGCGAAAGGCGTCCATGTCCAACGCCGAAAGCGTCGAGCCGTCGACGGAGCCGGTCTTCTACAACCGCAGCGACGTCTGGAACCGGCACGCCAACGCTCCCGGCGCGTTCGACGGGTTCAACCGCCCACAGAACGAGCACCCACTGCGCGGACTTGGTACCACCTCGCGAGCTCGCGCAAACGCCTCCGGTCGATCGGTCACGGCTAGAGGGACAAGCGCGACTGCCTGGCGCTCAAGCGAGAGAAAGCTCACAGGCGAGCGTGGCCGGCTTGCTGAATTCGGTTCGCGGAGCGGTGGGAGGAACTCGCCTTGGCCGCCGACCTGCGACACTAAGAGACGGCAGCGAACGACGGTACGCCAGTTAGCGGAGCCTGCATCCAGCCCATGGCGCTCGGGACACCTTCGCGGCCTGAGGTCGAATCCGGAATCCTCCATCTAGCAGGGGGTTAGGTCTGACTGGGCGACGCAGGCGGCTGGGCATGGGCTTGATGTTCTATCCGCGCGGTGGTTCGGCGCAGGTTGTCCGCTATCTCTCCCGTGCTCTCGTGGAGTCCGGCTGGGACGTCGCGCTTGCCGCGGGGTCGCTCGGGTCGCCTGGGGAGCAGACGCACGCTGCGACCTTCTTTGAGGGGCTGGATGTCGAGGTGGCGGACTACACGCCCGCGCTCGAGCGCTTCTGGCGCGGCGAGGATCAGCTGGCGGGGCCGGTTCCGTTCCACGGCTCCTTCGAGGATCGCGAGGGCGCCCCCGACCCTGTGTTTGCTTCCCTAGGCCCGGAGCAGGCGGAGAGTCAGGTGTCAATGTGGGATGGCGTGCTCGAGCACGCAGGCTTCGCGAGCTCCGACCTGATCCAACTCCATCACCTGACGCCGATGCACGAGGCAGCCGCTCGGCTACGGCCCCAACGCAGCCTCATCACTCATCTACACGGCACCGAACTGAGGATGCTCGATCGCATCGCACGCCTCGACGCTGCGGCTGTCGCGCTGGGCACGAGCCTCGAGGGGCTTCCGGCCGCCGTCGCGTCAGGCGACGACGGACGATTGCCGGAACGGGAACGCGAACTGCTGCAACAGACCAACCTGAGCCGATACCGCTACGGGAAGGACTGGGCCGCACGGCTCGGAGCGTCGGCCCGGCAAAGCCGGCGCATCATCTGCCTCTCCCCCTTGCAGGCGTCCGAGGCAGTTCGCCTTCTCGGCGTCCCAGACCACCTGATCGAGGTGATGTCAAACGGCGTCGACACGGCTCTCTTCAATCGCTCAGCTCTCACCCGCGAGCAGCGTCTCAACCTCCTGCGCCACTGGCTGGTCGATGACCCCCACGGCTGGGACGAAACGGGGCGCCCAGGGAGCATCTGTTACCCGCTGGAGGCGATGGATACGTTCACGGGCCCAGGGGGCGAGCCGCTTCCCCTTCTCCTGTACGTCGGCCGCTACGTCGACTTCAAGCGCGTCCCGCTCCTCATACGAGCGTACGCCCGGGCACGACTACGCTTCAAGACCCCGGCGCCGCTACTGATCTGGGGCGGCTCGCCCGGAGAGTGGGAGGGCGAGCACCCGCACACGGTCGCGAAGGAATTAGCTGTGGATGTCTTCTTTAGCGGTTGGCGAGGCCACGACGAGCTTCCGCTGGGACTGTCGTGCGCGGACCTGTTCGTCAGCCCTTCCGTCGACGAGCCGTTCGGACTGGTATTCCTCGAGGCGATGTCATGCGGTCTGCCGGTGATCGCGACCTGCACCGGCGGCCCCCTCTCCTTCGTCAACACCGTCGCCGGGAAGCCGAACGGCTGGCTCGTGGAACCTGACGACGTCGACGCCCTAGCCGACGCGCTCGTCGAAGCCGTTAACGACGACGCCGCCAGAAAGGAGCGGGCTGAGCACGCGAGACAGCAGATCCGCGCCAGCTATTCCTGGCAGGCACTGGCCGAACGCTTCGACAGCCTCTACACCGACATGCTCGACCGAACCTCCTGATCCACACTCCCCCAGTGTCAGCTGAGTCGTCTTCGTATGACAATCCCGAACACTCGGGCATGCGAGCGAGACCTCTCGCGATAGAGCCGCGGTTTCAGGCGGAAGCGTGGCCGGGCTCGGCGGCCGTGTCCCTTCTGTCGATCTGGACAGCGCAGTGCGGCGCCGCAATCTTCTCCCGTGGTCGTCCACGCAGTGGTCGACGAGCTACATCTCTTCGTCGTTCCAATCATCGAGGGCGGCGGCAAACCGTCGCTCCCCGCCCACGTTCGCGTCGAGCTCGAATTGCTGAACGAGCGCCGCTTCCAAAGCGGCGTCGTTA
Source organism: uncultured Actinomycetes bacterium (assembly GCA_963840705.1). Taxonomy (GTDB): domain Bacteria; phylum Actinomycetota; class Thermoleophilia; order Gaiellales; family Gaiellaceae; genus GMQP-bins7. The sequence continues at coordinate 486,412 of CAWIZT010000008.1, forward strand.
CCTCCATTACCGCACCAGAACGTGACGGTGATGCTGGGGCGGTCGCAGCTGGGACTCGTCCTGTTCCGAGGTGAGTGCGGCTTCGGGGGCGCGCAGCTGCGACGGGCGTAGGATCGCAACATGCGCGCAGTCGTCGATCTCGTCGCCCGGCTTGCGGAGGCGGAGGCGCGATACGTCGCGGTGAATCCCGAGTCGCGACGCCTCCATGAGGAGCGAGCACGCTTCATGCCGGGCGGAAACACGCGCACTACGATCCACCAGCCCCCCTTCCCGTTGACGATCGTCCACGGCGAGGGCGCGCGCGTGACCGACGCGGATGGCCACGAGTACGTCGATCTCCTCGGTGAATACACCGCGGGACTCTACGGCCACTCGCATCCCGTCATCCTGGATGCGATCCGAAGCGCCCTTGCCGACGGGTTCGTGCTCGGGGCCCCGAACCGATACGAAGCCGTGCTCGCCGAGGCGATCTGCACGCGCTTCCCGTCGATCGAGCTCGTGCGCTTCTGCAATTCGGGTACCGAGGCGAACCTCCTCGCGCTCTCACTCTCCCGTGCCATCACGGGACGGGCAGGCGTGCTCGCCTTCGCCGGCGCCTACCACGGCGGCATCCTGCTCTTCGCGCACGGCATCTCGCCTTTGAACCCTCCCTTCACCTGGGTCGTCGGCGAGTACAACAACGCCGCCGAGGCCGCACGCCTCGTCGAAGAGCACGCGCACGAGCTGGCCGCCGTGATCGTCGAGCCGCTGCAAGGGGCGGCAGGGGTGATCCCCGGCGATCCTGCATTCCTGCGCACGCTGCGCGAGGCGACGGCCGCGCACGACCTGTTGCTCGTGTTCGACGAGGTAATGACCGCCCGTCTCTCGCCCGGCGGAATGCAGCAGCTCCTCGGGATCGAACCCGATCTGACGACGCTCGCGAAGTTCGTCGGTGGCGGTCTCTCGTTCGGCGCCTTCGGCGGGCGCGCCGAGCTGATGCGCCGCTTCGACCCCTCTCGGCCCGACGCGTTGCAGCACGGCGGGACGTTCAACAACGACGTGCTCACGATGGCGGCGGGAGCCGCCGGCCTGACGAAGGTCCTGACGAAAGCGGAGGTCAGCCGGCTGAACGACCTTGGCGATCGGCTGCGCGATCGGCTGAACGCCTTCTCCGCCGAGCGCGAACTCACATTCTGCGCGACCGGCTACGGGTCGCTCGTCGGCCTGCACTTCACCCTGGGACCCGTGCGAAACGAAGGCGAGGTGCCCGAGTCGGCGGAGTTGCGCGCCCTACTTCACCTGCACTTGCTCGAGCGCGGCTTCTCGTATGGGCGGCGCGGCTTCATCGCGCTCTCGCTTCCACTCGGCGAGGCCGAGGTCGACGGCTTCGCCGCGGCGGTCGAGGAGTTCCTGCTCACCGTCTAGCCTGGAACAGCCGGTGGGCGGCATCGGGCAGATCACCACAGCAGGCCCGCATTATGGTCGCCGTGGCTTTCGAGCCGGTCGAGCACCGCTTCCATCGTGTAGATCGCCGGATCGAGCGTCGCGTTTACCTCGTCCCAGTCGAGCGGCGTCGAGACGGTCGCTCCCGGCATGCGCCCCGCACCGAATAGACGGATGCGATCGACCTGCCCTTTTCGGCCGCTGTCATGCCAAGGCACCGCAACGGCTCGGCAGGCGCGCGAGCCAACGACGGCCGGCGTCCTCCTCGCGCGCCGGAAGCTGCCATATCGGTACACGACGCGGCACAGCCGAATCGTGATCAGTAGAGGAGGCAGTGTCGCCGAGTGATGAGAGGATGTGTAAATGCGCCCGGCCTCGACACTGGCCGGACTCTTCTTCATCGCGCTCGCCTTGCGGCCGCAGATCGTCGGCGTCGGCCCACTTCTGCCCGCCATTCAGGACAGCCTGCAAACGACTCATGCGGTCGTAGGGTTGCTCGCGACGATCCCGGTGCTGTGCATGGGGCTCTTCGCGCCTCCGGCTGCCTATCTCGGCGCGCGGGTTGGAACACGAGCGGCAATTACATGGTCGCTCGTGCTCATCGGCGTCTTCGGCCTCGCCCGCGCCGGAGCGCCGACTGCCGTGCTCGTCGTCGTCTTCACATGGCCGATTGGTATCGGCATGGGGCTCGCGGGCGCGCTTGTGCCGGTGGCGGTGAAGGAGCACTTCGCCGTTCGTCCCGCCGGCCCCACCGGCATCTACACGACCGGCATCCAAGTTGGCTCGGCGCTCTCGGCCGCCGTGGCGGTGCCGCTCGCCGCGTGGTACGGGGGCTGGAGGGGGTCCCTCGCCGTCTTTTCTCTCGTGACGATCGGGTTGGCAGGCGTCTGGCTCGTGCTCACACGACATGAGTCGCCCCACGAGCGGCGCCTCGAGCGTCCGCCGCGCCTGCCCTGGCGTAACCGAGTTGCGTGGCTTCTCGTGGCGCTGTTCGCGTTGATGGCATCCACCTACTACGGCATCAACGCCTGGCTGCCCGATTCCTACGTGGAGCGTGGCTGGGGCACGCAAGCGGCGGGCAGCCTACTGGCGGTGCTCAACCTCATGGCGATCCCGGCGTCCTTCTTCGTCCCGTGGATTTCAGACCGTGTTGGCGGGAGGCGTCCCTGGCTTGTCGCCATGGCGGCGACGTTCATCGTCGGCATGATGGGTGTCGTACTGATTCCCGCGGCGGCTTACGTATGGGTCGTAGCGCTGGGTGTCGCGAGTGGGGGCATGTTCGCACTCGTCCTGACGCTGCCGCTAGACCTCGAGCAGGAAACCGGTCGGGTGGGTGCCCTGGTCGGAATGATGCTCGGGCTCGGCTACACCATCGGTGCGATAAGCCCGTTCGTGCTCGGCGCCCTGCGTGATCTGACAGGGAGCTTCACAGCGTCGCTGTGGCTCCTCATCGGCTTCTCCGGACTCCTGCTCGGCGCAACCGTGGCGCTGCCCGCGAGATCCGAACTCCGCGCGGACCACTAGGCGGTTCGTCGCAGCATTTGACGCTTCACCGGCGTAGGGAGCAGCGCAGCCCGAGGTGCACGTCGCGAACTCGGCTCACTGGTCGCTGCTCCTACCCGGCGCTTCGCACGAGCTGTGTTCGGAAATGACGGCGTGGGGAGCCGACTGCGCGGTCAGGCGACGCTCCGCTCGGTAACGTCAACGGTTCGGCCGAACGAGGTAGCAATGAGAGCGGTTGTGTATTCCCATACAGGTGGGCCGGAGGTCCTCCGCCTCGTCGAGCGACCCGTGCGCCAACCGGGTTTTGGTGAGGTGCGAGTCAAGATGCAGGTCTCGGGCGTGAATCCCACCGATTGGAAGGCGCGCCGCGGGAGCCGCGCCGGTGCCGAGCTTCCGTTTCCCGAGCTCGTCCCCAACCAGGACGGCGCAGGGACGATCGACGCCATCGGCGATGGCGTTCCGGCAGGCCGAGTCGGGGAGCGGGTGTGGCTCTGGGAGGCGGCGTGGCAACGCGCAGACGGCACGGCGCAGGAGCTCGTCATCATCCCGAGCCGCCAAGCGGTACGACTGCCAGATGCAGCGTCGATGGACGTTGGAGCGAGCCTCGGAATCCCCGCCTTGACCGCGCACCGCTGCCTCACGGTCTCGGAGCTCGGCCCGCGGAAGCTCACTCCGGGAGCACTTGACGGTCAGACCGTGTTGGTGGCGGGAGGTGCAGGGGCGGTAGGTCATGCGGCAATCCAGCTCGCGCGCTGGGCCGGCGCCCGCGTGCTCAGCACGGTCAGCAGCGACGAGAAGGCGAGGCTCGCCCTGGCCGCGGGAGCCGAGCACGTCGTCAACTACCGAACCGGCGAGGCCCGGGACGAGATCCAGGCGCTTGCGCCGAACGGCATCGACGTGATCGTCGAGGTGGCGCCTGCTGGAAACGCCGTCCTCGACAGGGCTGTGCTCGCGCCGAACGGCAGTGTCGCCGTCTACGCGACGGACGGCGGCACCGAGCTCGAATTGAACGTGCGTGACCTGATGTCCCGCAACCTTCGCTACCAGTTCGTCCTGGTGTACACCGTGTCCGCCCCGGCGAAAGACCAGGCTGTTGCCGACGTCGCCGCGGCGGTCGCAGACGGCGCGCTCGAAGTCGGAGAGCACGTCGGGCTTCCACTCCACCGCTTTCCGCTCGAGCAGACCGCGGACGCGCACGATGCCGTCGAGCGCGGCGCCATCGGCAAGGTTTTGGTCGACATCAGCTGACCTCGCTGACGAGCGATCCCGCCAGCGTCGCTGCGGTCGGGGCTCGAGGGAGGTCGATGATCTGGGATTCAAGATCCCATCAGCTTCATTGCGTTCAGGCCGGCGCAAACTCCTGAGGAGGCGTCGTGAAATTCAGCGCCCCGCTCGTTGCTGGGAATCTGGAGGTGCGGTGTCGGGCGGAACGTGCGCGAAAGCAAGGCTCAACTTCAGGACGGCGCTTGAAGCGGCGTTTGTGGCCCTACGCCAGGCAACATCCTTGGAAGGATGGCGGATCCAAGCATCTCGACGAAGGGAGAATCATGGCACGTGAAGTGAGGACCGTGATCAAATCTGATTTGTCTGGTGAGATGATCCCGGAGGATCAGGCAGTCACTATGACCCTTACGTTTGCCGACGGCCGCCGAAATAGAGTCGAACTCGATCTGTCCGAGTCTGAAGCGAAGCAGTTCCTCGCCAAAGGTCGAGAGATCAAGAGACGGGGACGTCCAAGGGGAAGCCGGAATAAGGCGAAGACTGAGGGTTAAAGCGGGGCGACGTTCTTTTCGCGGCAGGTGTCGCGATGCGCCCGTGCGGTCTCAGCGGGATTGTCAATCCCGCCGCATGAACCGCGACAGCGTCTCGCCGGAAATCGATCCGCCGAACGAGACTCGACGCGAGCGTCATCCAGAGCGACGCGCTCGGCGGGTCGCGCGAGGACTTTGCCTTGACCGCCCGCTTCGCGCGCGCGCCGCCTTGGAAGTAGCGCCCAACGGCGCGATGCTGTAGCGCGTGCGGCGTGATCTTCCTTCGGGGACCGTCACCTTCCTCTTCACCGACATTGAGGGCTCGACGAAGCTCCTTCATGAGCTCGGAGCTTCGGGGTACGCCGCTGCGTTAGCGGAGCACCGCCGTGTGATCCGGCACGCTTGCGCTCGCCAAGGTGGCATCGAGGTCGACACCCAAGGGGATGCCTTCTTCTTCGCCTTCCCGACTGCACCGGGTGCGTTGGCCGCAGCCGAGACGATGACCTCGGAACTCGCCGACGGTCCGATCCAGGTGCGGGTGGGCCTCCATACGGGCAAACCGCTCCGTACCGACGAGGGCTACGTCGGCGACGATGTCCACTTCGCTGCCCGCGTCGCCGCCTCCTCGCACGGCGGGCAGGTAGTGCTCTCGCAAGCAACCCGGGTCCTCCTGAAAGACGAGGCCGTGCTCATCGACCTCGGCGAGCATCGGCTAAAGGATATCCAGCAGGCCGTGCCGATTTTTCAGCTCGGGACGCAGGGCTTCCCGCCGCTGAAGACCATCTCGAACACGAACCTCCCCCGTCCAGCGAGCTCGTTCGTCGGCAGGGAACGCGAGCTCGATGAGGTGCTCGCGCGGATCGGGAGCGGCGCCCGCCTCGTCACTCTCACCGGCCCCGGTGGCTCGGGGAAGACGCGCCTCGCCATCGAGGCCGCCGCGACGCTCGTCCCCGAGTACAAAGCAGGCGTCTTCTGGATCGGCCTGGCCGCGCTCCGTGACCCCGCGCTCGTCCCGGAGACGATCTCGCAGGCGCTCGGTGCCAAAGATGGCGTCGCCGAGCACATCGGAGAACGGGAGCTGCTCCTCCTCCTCGACAACCTGGAGCAGGTAATCAAGGCTGCCCCGGACCTCTCGGCCGTCCTCTCGGCTTGCCCCAATCTGACCCTGCTCGTAACGAGCCGCGAGCTCCTACGCGTGCAGGGCGAGGTCGAGTACCCGGTGCCACCCCTTGCTGAGCCCGAGGCCGTCTCCCTCTTCTGCGAGCGCGCCCAACTTCCCCCGAGCAAGGACATCCGCGAGCTTTGTTTGCGCCTGGACAACCTGCCGCTCGCGGTCGAGCTCGCCGCTGCCCGCACGAAAGCGCTCTCTGCGGCCAAGATCCTCGAGCGCCTCTCCCAGCGGCTCGACCTGCTCAAGGGCGGCCGCGACTCAGATCCCCGCCAGCTGACACTCCGGGCAACGATCGAGTGGTCGTACGAGCTCCTCTCGGTCGAGGAGAAAGAGCTGTTCGCCCGCCTCTCCGTCTTCGCTGGCGGGTGTACGCTCGAGGCCGCCGAGGAAGTGGCGGAGGCCGATCTCGACACTTTGCAGTCGCTGGTGGAGAAGAGCCTGTTGCGCTTCTCGAACGAGCGCTACTGGATGCTCGAGACGATCCGCGAGTACGCGTCGGAGCGGCTTGAGAAGTCGGGCGAGTGGGAACGGCTAGAGCGTGTGCACGCGGTTCGTTACGCTCATCTTGCCGTCGACCTTTCCGTCTCGTCGCGGGGACGTTCAGCAGAGACGCTGCAGGTCTTGCGGGAAGAGCAAGGGAACCTGCGTGCAGCGCTCGAGTTCGGGCTACAGCGGGACGAGGCTGCGGTCGTCAGCGATCTGATACGTGGTCTGTGGTTTCACTGGCTCACCACCGGAAGCGCTACCGAAGGGGCTGCGTGGGCGAATCGCTATCTAGCCTCCTCGCGGGAGCGGCTCTCTCCATTAGAGCGGTTCCACACAGACCTCGACGTGGCAGAGATCCTGCGCTTTGCGGGCGAGGCGGACACGGCAATGAGCCTGAAGCGTGATCTCGTCGCGATCGGGCGAGCCAACCCGGAAGAAGTCATCGACGGGATCGTCATCGCGCGATCGATTGCGGCGACGCTGAGCGACCTCGCCTATATGGAGCTCGATGCGGGACGCCTCGAGGAGGCGCGAGCTTGTGGCGATGAGGCGCTGGCTCTACGGCGAGACCTGGGTCGCCCTGGTGGGATCGCGCATGCTCTCCTCGCACTGGCTGCTGTCGCGTACTACGAGCGCGACCTCATGCGCGCGCGCGAGTTGTACGTCGAGGCCATTGCCGGTTTCGAGGCCGCCGGGTCCTATGGAGATGTCCCTGAAGCGAAGATTGCGCTTGCCGAGTGCGAGCTCCTGCTGGGGCGGCTCGACGAGGCTACTACTCTGCTTCGCGAAACGATTCCTGCGCTGCACGAGTTCCCGGATCAAGTTGTTGACCTCCATGCACTTCGCGTGGCCGGAATGCTTGCGGCAGCTCGGGGAGACGCCGAGCACTGCGCAGCACTGTTTGGCGCGGCGGATCGCAAGCTGGAGGAGAGCGGCATGACGCCCTTCAGCCGATTCGAGGACGAGACACAGCGTGCATACCTCGCTCGCGCGCGGACAGAGCTTGGCGAGGCAGCGTTCCACGCTGCGTACGAACGCGGCGCCGATGCTTTGGAGGAGATTGTGTGGGTACTCGCTCTCGAGAACCTAGACTGACCGCGCTTTGTCGCTCGACGAGACCTGCGCGCGTGGATTGCGCTGCTCGAGCACAAGCGGCGAGTTGAAGGCGCTCTCGCTGGGGTCGTTCCGTACTCCATCGAGCAAACGTCTCCGGGAGTGTATGGCCAAAAACAGCCTGTTTGCTGGGCTTTACGATGGGCCGAGTTGGAATCGAACCAACGACCTTGGGATTAAAAGTCCCCTGCTCTACCAACTGAGCTACCGGCCCGGGCCGAGTGAGTGTAGAAGCAGGAGTCGCGGGCGGCCGCGCCGTCGCTCTACACTCCGCCCCAGGGCCCCCATCGACTAGCGGCCCAGGTCACCACCCTTTCAAGGTGGCAGCACGGGTTCGAATCCCGTTGGGGGCACCTTGCTCCACCGGACGCATCCGGCGGTGCGGGCGGTTAGCTCAGCTGGTAGAGCACCTGCTTTACACGCAGGTGGCCGCAGGTTCGAGTCCTGCACCGCCCATCTTGATTCTTCGCTCTACCGAGCGGTCTCTAGCTCCTCTGTCGTGTCCGTCGAGACAACGGTGCCGAACAGTTCGTCGTGCTCGGCCCTGCCGCCGAGATCGCCCTGGTCGACTGCCACTCGGAAGCGTTCCGGCTGCTGCGCGCGAGGATCTACAGCGACACGATCGCGCTTCCGATTCACGACCAGCTCCAGCGCGAGTTGTGCCGCATACGCGAGCGTGCGCGGTCGGGTCAGTCCGCGATCGGGATCGTGCGCCGGTAAACCGATTCGGGTCAGGCGCGCTTTCCGTACTCGGCAAGGCGGCCCTCCAACGGAGTCAGGGCGTATTCGCCGGCCGCACGAATCTGGGAGGCGAAGTCGGCACCACTCCTTCGTGAGAGCGCTCGCCTGCGAGCGACCTCGATCAGCGAGCGATGGAAGGCAAATCATTGCTTCGGCTGCGACGCGCGGCTCGATGTCATCGGGGGCAGCTCCGGTCTCTTCGGCGAGCACTGAGGCAAGAGCGTCGGTGTATTGGCGATGATCTGGCGCTCGCGCGCCTTGAGCGACGGGCTAGCTGACGTCAGGCGCGGAGACGTCGGCATCACGTGCGACCTCGGCGACGCTGACCTGATCGAGCACGAGCTCTTGGCCGCGGTTCGCTGCCGGTGCTGGGCTAAGCTCCGCGCACTGATGCGAATCCTCTTCTCGGTTCATCAGGGCGCTTCCGGTGGGATCGGCACGAACGCACGCGGGCTCGTCGCGTCCATTCCATCGGCGCTCGCGCCGGACGACGAGCTGGTCATCGTTGGACAACGGCTTCAGGGTGCCGAAGACCGGCAACTTCACGATTCCTCCCGCTCCCGGTGGCTCTCTCCGCGCCTGAGCAAGCTCGGCTACGAGCAGCTGTACATGCCGCTCATCGCGCGTGGCGCCGATGTCGTGCATCTCTCCGACTACCGGCATCCGCTTCTCAGCCGCCAACGCTTTCTGCTGACCGTTCACGACGTCTTCTGCTTGGATCACCCCGAGTGGTACCCGGCCGTGACGGTGCGGTACCGGAGAGCGATGCTCCGCGCAGCGATGCGAAAGCATCCGTCCGCGATCGTGTGCGTGTCGAACTACACGCGTGAGCGGTTGCTGGAGCACCACCCGGAGGCAAAGTCGTCGCACATCGTCGTGATTCATCCCGGACTTGAACGCATAGACGCGACCGACGCTGAGCAAGAGCGCGAGCCGTACTTCCTCACCGTCTCGCTCATCGAGCCGCGCAAGAATCATCTGGCGCTCCTCGACGCGTTCAAGCTCGCCCGCCGACGCGGGCTCGACCTCCGGTGGACCGTTGCGGGTGCCCTTGGCCGAGGCGCGGACGAGATCATCGACAAGCTGCGCGCTGAGCCCACCGTCGATGTCCTCGGCCACGTCCCCGCCGCCAAGCTCGACCGCCTCTATCGCGCTGCGACGTTCCTCGCCGTACCGTCGCATGCCGAGGGTTTTGGCTTCCCGCCCTTGGAGGCCATGGCTCGAGGCATACCGACCGTCTGCTCGGTCGGCAGTGCGCTGGACGAAACGGTCGGAGACGCTGCCGCGCGGGTTGCTGCCGATGACCGCGAGGGGTGGGCGGATGCGCTGCTCCGCCTCGCTTCGGATGACGTGGAGCGCGGGCGATTACGCGAGGTGGGGCTTCGTCGGGCGGCCGGCTTCCGTTTGGACGATGCCGCCTCTGCCTATGTCGCCGTTTATCGCGCCGCGGTTGCCGCGTAGGCGGCAGAGGTCCGGATCCGCGCGGGGGCGGTGCCGGCGACATTGACGATCTCGGCGGCCGTCATCACCCGCGATCGCGCCGATTTGCTCGCGCGAACGCTGCCGACGGTGCTTCAGCAGGATCTTGCAGCCGGCAGCTTCGAGGTGATCGTCGTCGATGACGGCTCATCGGATGCCACTCCCGAGCTTTTGGAGGAGCACGCGCATCGAGCAGACGTGCAAGTGCTTCGACAGGCGCCAGGCGGTATCAGCGCGGCACGAAACGCGGCGATAGAAGCCGCCCGCGGGGAGCTCGTGGTGTTTCTGGACGATGACCTGCTCTGCGAGCCGGGTCTCTTGCGTGCACATGCAGCTGCGCACGCACGGGTGCCTCATTCCCTGATCGTCGTCGGCCGTCTGAGCGTCGCCGCCGAATCGACGTCGAGCACCGTCGCATCGTGGCTCGCGGCCGAGGCCGCCGCGGCGCACGGCCGCCGCAGTCGCGGCGTGACCCTCCGCGACGCTTTCGTCGCGGGGAACTGCTCGGCGCGGCTCAAGATGCTCCGCTCGTGCGGAGGCTTCGGCGATATCGTCGAAGCTCGTGAGGAGCACGAGCTCGGACTGCGCATGGTGCGTGCGGGTGCGCGTCCGTTCTACGAGCCCCGGGCGGTCGCGCTCGAAGTCGTTCGCAAGCCGGTCGCGCAATTCCTGGCTGACGCTCGTGCGGTCGGACGTGACGAGGTGCGCCTCTGTCGCAGTTTTCCGGAATACCGGCGGCATTCGGGACTTGCGCGGCTCGCCGAGGGGCGGCGATGGAAACGCAAGCTTCGGAAGTTCACCACGAGGTCGCGCCTCCTGGAGGCGATCACCCTGGCAGCGCCCGGCCGGGTGACGACGAAGGTTCCCACGACCTCAGGCCGCAAGGCTACGATTGCGCTTCTCAGTGCACGCCAAGGCGTCGCTTTCCGCAGGGGCGCCGTTTCGGCCGCAGGCTCATGGAGCGCGCTGGTGACGGAGTTCGGGCGGCAGCTGCCGGTTCTCTGCTTCCACCGGGTCGGGCCACCGGTTCGAGGCGCGAACCCGCAGCTGACGATCACGCCCGACACGTTCCGAAAGCTGCTCGGCCTGTTGCGTCGCCTCGACTGCACACCGATCACCTCGCGCGCCTGGCTGGCATGGTGCCGGGAGGGCGACCCGCTCCCGAAAAGGCCCGTTCTCCTGACGTTCGACGACGCCTACTCGGACCTGCACGAAGACGCGTTACCGGCGCTCGTCGTGAACGGTTACGGCGCGACGCTCTTCGCACCGTCTCGGTCTCTCGGAGGCGAGAACATCTGGGACGAGGCGTTGCGGGCAGGCTCGCATCCGAGGACGCACCGACTGCTCGAGCCGACCGATCTCGTCGCGTGGCACAGGCGGGGAATCGAGGTCGGGGCGCATAGCCGAACGCATGCACGTCTGCCGACCTTGAGCTTTCGAGAGCTGACCGCGGAGATGGAAGGAAGCAAGCTCGATCTGGAGCGGCTGCTCGCTGCTCCCGTGACGACGTTCGCGTACCCATTCGGAGCGGTGGACGAGCGGGTCCGCGACGCGGCGGCAACTGTGTTCGACACCGCCTTCACGATCGACGAGGGGCTCAACACGCTCGCGACCGATCCCCTGATGCTGCGGCGAAGCGTCGTACAGCCGACCGATACCGCTTTCGATCTGCTCTTCCGACTCTGGCTCGGGTGGAGCCCGCTGCACCAGCTCAGGGTGCGGCTGGCGCGCTGGCGCGTCGGATGACGCCGAGGCTCCGCATGCACCTTCGACGGGCCGTGCCGGCACGCGTTCGCCTTGCGGCGAGGCGACGCGGCCTCGCCTCGTGGCCGCTGCGCGGCGCAGTTCGCTTCGGGAGCCTGAGGCGTACCAAGCCGATCAGCTCCGACTTCGGATTCGACCGCGGAACGCCCGTTGACCGCTACTACATCGAGGGTTTCCTGCGTCAGCATGCTGACGACCTGCGCGGGCGCGTGCTCGAGGTCGGCGATGATCGTTACACGAGCATGTTGGCAGGCAACGCCGTCGAGAGCGTGAGTGTGCTCAACCTGGCGGCCACGGGCGTGGCGAACGAGATCGTCGACGATCTCACGCAGCCGCAGCGACTTGGTACCCAGACGTTCGATTGCGTGATCTGCGTCCAAACACTGCACCTGATCTACGAGCTCGAGTCGGCGCTCGAGACGCTAGCGCGGGTCCTGAGGCCGAACGGCGTCCTCCTGGCAACCGTCCCCGGGATCAGCCGGATCTCGACCGATCCGGAGGGAATGTGGCGGGATCAGTGGCGGCTCACATGCGCCTCGGCCACCCGCGCGTTCGGTGACGTCTTCGGAGACAAGAACGTCAGCGTTCGAGCGTACGGAAACGTCCTGACGGCGATCGCCTTTCTCCACGGCATCGCGGCCGAGGAGCTTGATCAGTCCGAACTGGGTTTCCGCGATTCGGCGTACGACGTCCTGGTGGGCGTGCGCGCAGTGCCGCCCGCAGGTGCACACGACTAGCGTTGGCGCTGCCCGGCGGAAGCCTTCCGTGCGAGGAGCGGCGACCACACCTGACCCGCTTGGCGGACGACGTCCTTCACGAGGTCGCGGTCGACGACGATAAGCACGACGAGGTATGTCAGCGAGCCGCATGCAACGGCAACGACGAGCAGAGGCGCGTCGGGAAGTTCGACGCTCGCGGCGAGCGCTCGTGTCACGATCCACGTCGGCGCCGCGGCGAGCACGACGGGTCGAAGCGCTCTCCAGATTCGAGCCTTGGGAATGCCGACGGTGCTGACGGCCAGGTAGAGGGCGATCGCGAGCGTGACGATTACGTTGCCGAGCATCACGACGGAGACCGTGGTCAATCCGCCTCGTGCCGCCGCGACGACCAGGATCGGAGCAGTGACGGCGACGAGGACTGCGTAGGCGCGGCCCAATTTGAACGCGAGGCCGACGGAATTTAGCATCCAGGCGACGGTCGCTTGAACGACTCTCACGGCGCCCCAGAGCCCGAGGACGGACAGAGGGCCTACCATCAGCAGCCACTTCTCGCCCAGTATTGCCCGAACGAAAGGCTCCGCCGCCGCGGCGAGAACGACGGCGATGGGACATCCGACGACTGCGACCGTCCGGAGCACTGTCAAGAAGGAGTCGGAAAAGTTCTCGCGCCTGTGCTTCATGCGAGCGAAGCTCGGGAATGTGACCTGCGCGACGGGCTCGACGATCGCATTGCTCGGCAGCTCGCTCAGCCGGTACGCGAGCGAGTAGGCGCCGAGCGCCCTTGCTCCGCTGACGCTGCCGACGATCGCGTAGTCCATATTCTGCTCTATGAACGAGAAACCTCCTTGGAGCACGAACCCGATTCCGTGCCGAACGTGGTCGCGCGCCAGGTCGAGCTCGAAGTGCGGGCGGACGAGGAACGGACTACGTGCGAGCAGTCCAGCGGTGTAGATGGCCGAGCCGACGACTTGGCCGGCGACGATGCTCCAGACACCGCCGCCGAAACTGGCGACGATGACCGAGACGACCGCGGCCACGGCGGCCTGCGCCAGCAGGCACGCCGAGAGGGATGGGAAAGCGAGCTCTCGCTGGAGTAGCGCAGCGTAGAAGTTCGTCAGGCCGCCGAACAGGACCGGGATCGTCAGCACGGCGAGCACGCCGACGACGCGCCGATCGCCGAGAAGGTCCGCCGCGACGGGCGACAGCATGAGCACGATGCCGGCCGAGACGGGCCCGAGGACGAGCATGGATGTCTGGACTGTGCCGAGTGCGTGTCGGTCGAGGCCTGGGCGGATGACGATCGCCGGACCGAGGCCGAGGCCGGTGAAGTGAACGACGAACTGAATCGTCAGCGCTGCAAAGGCGACGAGGCCGAAGTCGTTCGGCACGAGGAGACGCGCCAACACGAGCGTCGTGGCAATGCCGAGGATCCTCGTGCCCGCGTATGCGAGCAACGTCCAACGGAACCCGCGCAGTGCCTTGCCCTCGAGTCTGCTGCTCCCAGGGATTGGGTTCGCCCGAGCGCCAGGGGGAATGGACGACACAGTTAGTATCCGACGCCGCGATGGGTAGTGGATCCGGATTCCGGCAGCGAGTGCCGCCGGATGCCTTGCCGCCGCGGACAGGGATCTCGGCTCTCTCTCCGCCACCCACAGGCCTCGCACGCGCGTCTCGCCGGGCGGCGCGCGCTGCGCGGCAGAGGCTTCGACGTCGAGAGGCCTATCCTCCCGAGCAGCCGACCGGGGCCAAGGCCGACCGCGTCCTCGTGGCCGGCTGGTTCAGCTGGGCGGGTCGAGGCGCCACGGCGGGCGACGTGCATGCGTGTGAGGTCGTGTGTCATTGGCTGTCTGCCGCGCGGCGCGTCTACGACGTTGCGAGCGTACTTCCGTCGCTGCCCGGCGTCGATTGGCGACGCGTGGATCCGCGCGACTACTCCGATGTCGTGTTCGTCTGCGGGCCGGTCGGGCCGCAAGCGGCGCCCTCGTCCCTGCTCGCACGTTTTCCGACGAGCCGCCACATCGGAATCGACCTGACGATGCTCGAGCCGGTCGCCTTCTGGAATCCCTTCGACGTCTTGATCGAGCGCGATAGCGATGTCGCCTCCCGCCCGGATCTGTCCTTTGCAGCTGCGACCCGGAACGTGCCGGTCATCGGCGTCGTGCTCGTAGAGGCGTATGAGCCGGAGTACGGCGCGCGAGACATGCAACACGCCGCACGAGCCGCGGTGGAGCGTCTGATCAACTCGCGCGAGGCAGCGATCGTCGAGATCGACACGCGGCTCGAGCGGAACACCACGGGCCTCAGGACGGCAGACGAGGTTGCGACCCTCATAGCGCGGGTGGACGCAGTCGTCACGACCCGCCTGCACGGGCTCGCCCTCGCGATCAAGGCCGGAGTTCCCGCGCTCGCGATCGATCCGGTTGCCGGCGGCGCGAAGATCCGACAGCAGGCCGAAGCGTTGGGGTGGCCTCACGTCCGTGTCGCGGACGACCTCGAGGACGGCGACTTGAGCGCCGCGCTCGATGCGTGCCTGACCGAGGGAGCGCGAGTCTTAGCCCGGGCCTGTGCCTCTCGTGCTGCGACCGAGGTCGATTGCATCCGAGATCGCTTTCTCACCGCGGTGACCCTGTCCGCCGAAAACCGTCCTCCAGTCCGCAAATAGGACTCGCGCTACTAGCTCTCGTTGTCGCCCATGGTCGCTAGGCGCATGTGTAAGTAGCTCGCTATGCCCGCGACGCGTGCGCGCGCGATGGCCAAGCCTGGGAGCGGCGCACGCGCTTCCGTCCTCCACATGGGTGGTCGACCGGCGATTGCCTGAAGCCCGTGCTTCGCTGCCCGCCACCGGTAGCGTTTCTCTTCGGTCAGGAGGAGTGCGAGGTGCGCACTGGTGCTTTGTAGTTGCCGCAGACGCAGCCTCCGCGCCTCCGCGTCGCTCGCCGGAGACGCGTGATGGACCGTTGCCGCAGGCGTGTAGACCACTCGATAGCCGCGATCGATGAGGCAGAAGAACGCGTGATGCTCTTCTCCGCCAACCATCGCCGTTCCCTTCCCAAGGCGCTCGTCGAAGCCCGCCCACGAGGCGAATACGCTTCGCCTCATCGCGAGATTCGCGCCCTGTCCGACGCCGCCGAAGTTCGCGCGTTCGAACCAGTCGACAGTCGTGCGGTCGAACGTTAGCCTCGTCGGCCCGCCAAAGATGACTCGCTCCTGCGCGCTCGCACGCGGCGACTGCGGCTCGGATTCCGGCGTCGCGATCTCGAGGATCCGCCCCGTGACCGCGCCGACCTGAGGATCACGAAACTCCATCAGCAGCGCAGCCAGCCAGTCGGAGTCGGGAACCGCATCGTCATCGAGGTAAGCGACGATGTCCGACGTTGTCTGCCGGGCTCCCAGATTCCGCGCACGCGAGACGCCGCGTCGAGGTTCGACGAGATAGCTCGTACGTCTAGCCCTGGCGACGATGCGCGTGGCCTCGTCTCCGTTTGAATTGTCGACGACAACAACGGCTGACGGCAAGACGCTCTGGTCACTGAGAGCGCTCAGGCACCGATCGAGAAGGTTTGGCCGGTGGCGCGTCGCGATCACGACCGATGCGCTCGGTAGGCGCGGCTCGTCCCTACTTGCATGACTGCGTTTCGCCGACACGTCGCTGTTGATGTTGACACCGATCGTCAGGGGAGGAGTGCCGTGCCGCTGCCACTCCTGCGCCGCGGGTCACACGACGCGGAATGACCGCGTTTCCTCGGAAAAACGCGATTGCTAGATCGTGTGTTAACGCCTTCCCACTCTCATCTGCTGGCACGGGCCCAGCGAGGACAGTTGAAACGAGTAACAGAACGTGCGTCGTGCCAAAGAGCACCTCGGGCGTATCGATCTGGACGAGCCGCACCTTCTGACCGTTTCGAAGTACCACCGTGTCTCCATCGGTGACACGGTCGATGCGGTAGGTCAGCTGCTCACGCAAGTTCGCGGACGCTGCGAGAGTGAGTGCGAAAACGAGCGCGACAACGAGCGCGATCGACCTCATCGAGGTTGATCGTCGCCGCGAGATGCCCGACGGTCAAACTCGACCTCTAGATGACACGCCCACACACGTTGTGAACGGCTGAGAGGTACATCCGGGCCTCCTTCGAGGCTGTGGGTCTGCGAGGACTCACGACCAGAAGGAGGCCCTGATGAGGCTTCACCGTAACGCCAAGCTCGGACTCGCCGGACGCTTCTCGCTCGTGCAGGCGCGCGAGCAGGGATTGTCGATGCGGGAGGTGGCGACGCGCTTCAGCGTCTCGCCGGCGACCGTCTGCCGCTGGCATCGTCGCTGGCTCGAGGCGAGCGAGCAGGAGCGCTCGACGCTCGTATGCCTAGGTCGCTCCGTTGTAACGTCGAGCGGCGACGCGCACTGGGGTCAGGATCGACCAGCTCGACTTGGCGACGGGTGCGAGCAGCGCGGGTGCGAGTGCGACGATCTCTCGGTTCGAGTGACGGATTTCGCTGCGGATCTCCTCTTCCCAGTAGTCCGGGAAGTAGCCGATCCCACGCGCGCCGCCTGTGATGGCGAGCCAGGTCTCGGCGCGCACGACCGCGGGCGTCGGATCCACGTTCGAGCTGCAGTGCTCCATCGGGCCAGCCTCGATCCACTGGAACGTCGGCTTGCCGCCGGTCAGCGCGATCAGCTCGCGCTGCATCCAGAAGACGTTGTCGATCTGCTCGAGCGAGCAGCGCACCTCGACCGGATAGGTGTCGAAGCCGATGATGTCGGCGCGCGAAAAAAAGCCGGGATAGATGTCCTTGCCGTACGGCCCGGGCGCCGCGCCAGCCGAGAAGTGGTCGGTCAGCGTGAGGAACGTGACCCTGCCGTTCTCCTTCGGCACCGGCAGCTTTTCCGGGTCTCCCACCGAGACGTCCGCCTCGTCCGGCAGGTGCCAGCCGACGACTCCAGGTCCGCCGATTCCCGGCGTCGCGGCATCGATCGTGGACATCGCCCGTCCGGCCAGCCTCGCCAGCTGCTCCTGCTCGTCGTCGCAGCTCACGCCGAGGAAGAGGTTGATCCCGGCAGCGATGCTCGTCGGGTAGTAGGTCGGGCACTGACGCCAGACCATGCGCGGGAACACCGCGGCGCCGTTGACGCGGAGCGGCGCAGACGACTCGACCCGTGGAGTTCCGGGCGGAAGCGCACCGGGCGGAGGGGGAGTGGGCGTCACGCCCGGGGGAAGCTTCGGCGGGAGCACGAAAGGCGAGTCGGGAGCGGACGAGCCGTCCGTCGGGGTGGGCGCCGCGGAGGCGTCGAACGCGTGCGGCCAGGGATCGGTCCTGAACGAGCCGCGCGCCTCGGCGCGCATGCCGTTCCGCCACCGGGCGAGAACGCGGTAGCGGTAGGTCGTCGCCGGCTCGAGCCCGCTCAGCGTCGTCTTGCCCGACTGCGCGTGGCGGACCGAGGTCGTCGGCGACCAGATTCCGTATCTCTCGTCCGGCCCGAGGTCGACCACGACACGCCCGGGCTCCGTGACCTGCCACTTGACGACGGCAGAGAAGGCTCCTGCCTGGACGCCCGCGATCTCGGGAACCGGGGTGCGAGAGGCCTTGGCGCCCGCGGATGTGAGCGCGGCGGAGGCCACGAGGGCAAGCAGGAGTAGAGCCGCAGACCGCTGCCGCATGTGGTGACTGTCCTCACGCGCCTAGCGCCGAGCTTCACTCGCGAGAGGGATCACAGATCGCAGTAGTCTCAGCGCCGTGGATCTCGCGGGCAAGACGGCGATCGTCACCGGCGCCTCGAGCGGCATCGGCGCGGCAACAGCGCGCAAGCTGCGCGACGCAGGCGTGCGCGTGGTCGGCGGGGCTCGCCGCGTCGAACGCGTCGAGGCCGACGTGGCGCTTCCGCTCGACGTCAGGGACGAGGAGAGCGCCGCCGCATTCGTCGGCCGCGCGGCTGCCGAGCTCGGCGGCGTCGACATCCTCTTCAACAACGCGGGGCTCGCCCTCGGCCGCTACCCGTTCTGGGAGTCGAATCCCGAAGACGAGCAGACGGTGCTGCACACGAACGTGGACGGCGTGCTGCGGATGACGCGCCTGTGCCTGCCGCACTTGAACGACGAGGGCCACATCCTCTTCATGGGCTCCGTCGCGGGGCGCCAGGCGTATCAGGACGCCGCGTCGTACGTCGCCGCGAAGTTCGCGGTTCGCGGCTTCGTGTACGCGCTGCGCGAGGATCTGCTCGGCCGCCCGATCCGGATCACGACGGTCGACGCGGGGCTCGTCGAGACCGAGTTCTCGCTCGTGCGATACCGAGGTGACGCGGATGCCGCGAAGGCGGTGTACGAGGGCGTCGATCCGGTCACCCCCGAGGAGGTTGCCGACTGTGTCATGTTCGCGCTGACTCGACCGCTGCACGTCAACATCGACGAGATCGTGGTCAAGGCGCTCGCGCAGTCCGGCGGAGCAAGGGTCGTTCGGAAGACGTGAGCCGCGACGCGTGCTGACGGTTCTCGAAGGATCGACGTTCTGCATGTCCGACGAGCGGGGCGACATCTCCGACGCGACGAGCGGGTTCTTCGCGCACGACACGCGATTTCTCTCGCGGCTCGTGCTGAACGTCGCCGGGTCGCGGCCCCTCTTGCTTTCGTCGGGTCGGGTCGAGCACTTCGCAGCGGCGTTCTTCCTTCGGAACGCGAGCCTGAACGGGCTTCCACAGGACGCGCTCTCGGTTTCCCGCGAACGGTTCGTCGGCACGGGCTTGCAGGAGCGGGTGACGATCCGGAACGAGAGCATGCACCGGCTCGACTTCGAGCTCTCGCTCGAGATCGCCGCTGACTTCGCGGACATCATCTCCGTCAAGCACCACGACTTCGCTCTCGGAGATCCCGAGCATGCACCGGAGCTACCGCCGCCCGCACCGTTCTCGTACGACCCGGCGCGCCGCCAGATCCTAATCGTGGACCCAGCCGGCGACCTACGAACCCGAGTCGTTCTCTCCCAGGCCGGACGAGTCGGCGAAGGCACGGTCGCGTTCGATCTCTCGCTCGATCCGCACGAACGCTGGGACCTGAACGTCGACGTCCTGCCCGCACTCGACTCTGCGACGGAGGCGGACTTCGGCGAGTTCGACGAGGAGCGCGAGACCCTTGGCGACGTCGTCGCAGCCTGGACCCTGCGAGTGCCACGCGTGCGTGGTGGCTGGGAGAGCCTGCGCCGTGCGTTCGACCGCTCGATCTCGGATCTCGCGGCGCTGCGCATGCGAACCGGGGAGTTCCGGCGGCCGCTCTTCGCGGCGGGCATGCCGTGGTTCATGACGGTGTTCGGCCGCGACACCGCGATCACCTCGCTCCAATCGCTGCTTCTCGGGCCGGAGCCGGCCATCGGCGCGCTCGACGCGCTCGCCGATCTCCAGGCGAAGACCGTCGACCCGGCGATCGACGCGGAGCCGGGAAAGATCGTCCACGAGGTCCGACACGGCCGTGCGGCGGAGTTCTGGTTCCCCCGCTACTACGGCTCGATCGACTCGACCCCGCTCTTCCTCGTCCTGCTCGCCGAGACGTGGCGCTGGACGGACGACGCGACCCTCGTCCGGCGGCTGCGGGAGCCGGCCCTGCTCGCGCTGGAGTGGATCGATCGTTACGGAGATGTGGACGGCGACGGCTTCGTCGAATACGCGCGGCAGGCCGACGGCGGCCTCGTCAACCAGTCCTGGAAGGACTCGGGCGACTCGCAACGCTTTCACGACGGGCGCTTCGCCGACGCGCCGATCGCGCCCGTGGAGGTGCAGGGCTACGTGTACGACGCAAAGCTCGGTCTCGCCGAGATCGCCCGTGACATCTGGCGCGAGCCGGAGCTCGCCGAGCGGCTCGAGCGGGAGGCCGCCGAGCTCAGGGCCGCTTTCGACAGGGCCTACTGGGTGGATGAACGGGGCGGTTTCTTCGCGCTGGCGCTGGACGGGGAGAAGAAGCACGTCGACGCACGCTGCTCGAATATGGGGCATCTGCTCTGGAGCGGGATCGTCCTTCCCAAGCGTGTCGCGCGGGTCGTCGACCAGCTGCTCTCCGAGTCTTTGTGGTCGGGCTGGGGCATCCGCACGATGGCGAGCGACGAGGCCGCGTACAACCCCATCAGCTACCACAACGGCACCGTCTGGCCTCACGACACGTCGCTCACCGCTTGGGGCCTCGCGCGGCACGGCTACCCCGAGGCCGCCAGGCGCGTGGCGCGCGCGCTGATCGAGGCCGCAGCGCACTTCGACTGGTCGTTGCCCGAGGTCTTCGCAGGCTACGCGCGCGACGAGACGCCGTTCCCGATCGCGTACCCGACCGCGGCCCGTCCCCAGGCCTGGGCCGCTGGCACGCCGATCCTGCTCGTGCGAGTCCTGCTCGGGATCGAGCCGGATCGGGTCCGCCAGCGGCTCGTCACGAACGTGACGGACGAGCTGCCGAGCTGGCTGGAGGGTCTCCGCGTCGAGGGCGTTCGAGCCTTCGGGCGTAACTGGTCGGTTTCGGTCGAGCGCGGGCGTGTAACGATTGCCGAAGGCGTGTAGATGAGAGACATGGGAGCAGTGAGCAGCGGCCGCGAAGCGGACGCCTTCAGGGATCTTCGCGCGGCCGGAATCCGCGCGAGCGGATTCTGGTCTTGCGCCCTATGAGAGTCGGCATGATCTGTCCAGTCTGGTTCCCGGTTCCGCCCGAGGCGTACGGCGGGATCGAGCGCGTCGTTGCGCTGCTTGCCGACGGCCTCGTCGATGCCGGGCACGAGGTCACGATGTTCGCGTCGGGAGACTCGCAAACGCGTGCTCGCCTGGAGTCGGTCTTCGACACCGCTCCGAGCGAGTGGATCGGCCACACGTTCTGGGAGATGCAGCACCTGGTGAACGCCATCCGTCGCGCGGACGAGTTCGACATACTCAACGACCACACCGGACTGCTCGGGCTCGCGTTCGGAGGGCTTCAGAACGTGCCCTTCTGTCACACGGTGCACGGGCCACTCGAGGGACGTCCGGGCCGTCTGTACGAAGAAGTCGTCTCTCTCGCCCCAGAGGTGAAGCTGATCTCGATCTCGATGAACCAACGCAAGCCGAAGCTCGGGCTCCCCTGGATCGCCAACTGCCCGAATGCGCTCGATCTCTCGGTCTATCCGTTCCGGCGCAAGTCGGGCGGCGAGTACTTGCTCTTCCTCGGGCGCATGAGCCCGGACAAGGGGGCGCATCGAGCACTCGCGGTCGCCCTCGAGACGGGGCTGCCGCTGAAGATCGCCGCCAAGTGCCGGGAGCCGCTCGAGATCCGCTACTTCGACGAGTTCGTCCGCCCGCACCTCGGCGAGTCGATCGAGTACGTCGGCGAGGTCGGTCACGCCGACAAGGTCGAGCTCCTCCTGGGAGCTCGCGCTCTCCTGCACCCGATCGACTGGGAGGAGCCGTTCGGTCTCGTCGCGATCGAGGCGATGGCGTGCGGGACGCCCGTGATCGCCACGCGGCGTGGGGCCGTCCCCGAGATCCTCGACCACGGGCGGACGGGGATCATCGTCGACAACTACCGCAACATGGAGGACCCCGCGGTGCTCGAGCAGGCCGATTCGCTCGACCCCGCGGAGATCAGGCGCGAGGTCGAGGACCGGTTCTCGCCCGAGCACATGGTCGCGGACTACGTCGCCGCGTACGAGGCGACGATCGCCGCTTCACCGACCGCGTGAAGCTGCGCTCCCCGTACGACCGCGAGATCCTCACCCTCGCGCTTCCCGCCCTGGGCGCACTCGCCGCGGAGCCGCTTTACCTGCTGGTCGACACGGCGATCGTCGGCCATCTCGGTCGCTCACAGCTTGCCGCGCTCGGCATCTCCGCGGCCATCCTCGGCAGCCTCTTTGCGATCTTCAACTTCCTCCAGTACGGGACGACTGCTCAGGTGGCGCGCGCGGGCGGGGCGGGAGAGTCGGAGATCGCGCGCCGCCTCGGCGCGCAGGCAGTCTGGCTGTCGCTCGGGTTCGGGATCGCGGTGTCGGCGCTCGTCGCGATCTTCGCCGAGCCGCTCGTGGCGCTGATGGGCGGCGAGGGGCAGGCCGCGGAGTACGCAGTCACCTATCTGCGCATCGCCGCGATCGGCTTTCCTGCAGCCTTTCTCGCACTCGGCGGGCAGGGCTATCTGCGCGGGATCTCGGATCTGCGCACCCCGCTCGTCATCGTCATCGCGGGGAACATGGTGAACGTCGTCCTCGAGGTCCTGTTCGTCTACGGGTTCGGCTGGGGCATCGAAGGATCCGCCGCCGGAACAGCGGTTGCGCAGCTCGGGATGGGCGCCGCCTTCGTGTTCGTGATCGTGCGCGGACTTCGTGCCGGCGAGGCCCGGCCGCGGCTCGCGCTCGCGCGACGCGTGCTCTGGCTGGGAAAGTGGATCTTCGTCAGGACGAGCGCGCTCATCGGCTCGTTCGTGCTCGCCGGCGCCGTGGCGACCCGCTTCGGAGAGGCGTCGATCGGCGCGCACCAGATCGCATTCCAGCTCTTCATCTTCCTCGCGCTCGTCCTCGACTCGGTTGCGATCGCAGGTCAGATCATCGTCGGCCGCGAGCTCGGCGCGGGTCGAACAGAGCGGGCCTACGCCGCCGGCGCGCGGATGATTTGGCTCTCGGTGGCCGCGGGGGGCGCGTTCGCTCTGGCGATGCTCGCAGTGGCCGGCGTGCTGCCCCGGATCTTCACGAGCGACGCGGCGGTGCTCGACGAGACCGCCCTCCTGTGGCCGCTCTTCGCGTTGATGCAACCCTTGAACGGTGCCGTCTTCGCCCTGGACGGAATCCTCATCGGTGCCGGCGACGGGCCCTATCTCGCAGGCTCGATGGTGGTCGCCTTCCTCGTATGCGCGTTCGTATTACTCGCCTCGCTCGCGGGCGACTGGGGGATCCGTGGTGTCTGGGCGGCGCTCGTTCTCCTGATCGTCGTGCGGCTCACGGCGATGCTCGCGCGCTTCCGGCGAGGACGCTGGCTCGTCACCGGATGGGCATGAACGTCCTCGGCGGAGACCTCGAGCCGTGCTCGTTCGATCCCGTGACGGGGTTCTATCGGGACGGGTTCTGCCACACCGGCAGCGATCCGGGCTTCCACGTGATCTGCGCGGTCATGACCGAGGAGTTTCTCGAGTTCTCGGTCTCGCGCGGCAACGATCTCGTCACACCACAGCCTCAGTGGATGTTCCCCGGGCTCCAGCCCGGAGACCGCTGGTGCGTCGTCGCGGAACGCTGGAACGAGGCGCTCGAGGCGGGAGTCGCTCCGCCCGTCGTTTTGGAGGCGACGCACGCCTCTGCGCTCGAGTTCGTCTCGATGGCCGACCTCGAGGCGCACGCGTTCTCAGGCTGAGGAGGCCGTGGCCTCCCTTCGCTTTCGCCAGTAGCGAGCGAGGCCGTGGTAGTGATGCCAGAACGGCGCCGCCTCGTCGTACAGGTCGGTGATCTCGGGCTCCGCCTGCGAGACGTCGTAGCGCGCCGCCGCGACGAAGGTCTGCTCGTCCATCCCGTCCTCGACGCGGCTCGCCCACGTGTGGAGGGTCTCGCGAAACGCCGCGAGGTGCTCCTGCACGTCGTCGAAGGTCCCGAAATGGATGAGCGCGAGGCGGCCCGGAGTGCGCCGCTCGATCTCCTCGATCGTCTGCTCCCACGCTCCGACGTCGATCTCGGGTGGCGGGCAGGGCGGCATGACGAAACCGCCGGGGGCGATGCGTACTCCGGCCGCGTCCCCGGCGTAGAGCGTTCCGTCGGCGTCCAGGTAGGAGACGTGATGCCAGGCGTGGCCGGGGGTCGGAAAGCATTCGAGCCCGAGGATGCGGTCTCCGACGACGTGCACGTTTCGCTCGGGAACCGGGGCGAGTTCGCCCCACAGCCCGTCGAAGCTCGGTCCATAGAGTCTCCGGGCGCTCGCTTCGAGCGTCGACGGTTCGACGAGGTGCGGAGCTCCGACTTCGGAGACGTGCACCTGCAGCCACGGATGCTGGCGGACGAGCACACCCGCTGCTCCCGCATGGTCGAGGTGGATGTGGGAGAGGAGCAGGTGCCGGATGTCCGTGAGATCGAGGCCTCGTTCGGCGAGCCCCGCCTTGAGGTGCGGAATGCACGTCGTCGGGCCACAGTCGAAGAGCGCGGGGCCGTCCTGGGTCTCGAGCAGGTAGCAGCCGATGATGCGCTCGTCGAGGTGGTGCAGGTCGATCGGCTCGGTCGTCCTTGGCATCACCCGGCGAGTGCGGTGCCGAGATCGTCGATGAGATCGTGCGCGGCCTCGATGCCGACCGAGAGCCGGACGAGGCTCGGCGGCACGGCGAAGGGCGCATCGGCCGTCGAGGCGTGGGTCATCCGGGCGGGCTGCTCGATCAAGCTCTCGACCCCGCCGAGGCTCTCCGCCAGCTTCCAGATCTTCGTACGGCCGACCAGCGCGACGGCCTCTTCCTCGCTCGCCGCGAGGAAGGAGACCATGCCGCCGAAGTTCCGCATCTGCGACGCCGCGAGCTGGTGGCCCGGGTGCGACGGCAGCCCGGGATAGAAAACCCGCTCGACCCGTGTCTCGCGCTCGAGAAAGGAGGCGACGGCCGCCGCGTTCGCGCAGTGCTTCTCCATCCGGACGGCAAGCGTCTTCACGCCTCGCAGCACGAGCCACGAGTCGAAGGGGCCGGGCACGGCACCGAGCGACTTCTGGAGGAAGGCGAGGCGCTCGGAGGTCGCGTCGTCGCTCGTCGCCAGGAAGCCGCCGACCACGTCCGAGTGACCGCCAAGGTACTTCGTCGTCGAGTGCAGGACGACGTCGGCGCCGAGCGAGAGCGGCTGCTGGAGGTAGGGCGTCGCGAAGGTGTTGTCGACGACGACGACGGCGCCGACCGCGTGCGCCGCATCGGCGGCGGCCCGGATGTCGACGAGGTTCAAGAGTGGATTCGTCGGCGACTCGAGCCAGACGAGACGCGTCCGCTCGTCGAGGTGCTCGCCGAGGCTGCCCGAAATCTCCTGCGCGGAGAGGAACGTGAAGCGGTATCCCTTCGGCTCGTACACCTGCGAGAACATCCGGTAGATGCCGCCGTAGACATCGTTGACGCAGACGACGCGGTCGCCGGGGGAGAGCAGGTGCATCAGCGTCGTTGCAGCCCCGAGCCCGGAGGAGAAGGCATGGCCGTGGGCGGCGCCTTCGAGCGATGCGAGGCACTCCTGGAGCGCCGTCCGCGTCGGGTTGGCGACCCGTGCGTAGTCGTAGCCCTTGTGCACGCCGACCGCGTCCTGCACGTAGGTCGACGTCTGGTAGATCGGGGTCGTCAGCGCACCCGTCGCGGGATCCGGCTCCTGCCCGACATGGATCGCACGGGTCTCGAACTCCATCGTCCGATCCTAGTCGCGGGACTCGATCCGCTCGGCGCCGAGGAACGTCGCGAGGCTGTCGAGCGCCTCGCGCAGCCGGGACGTGTCGCCCCAGGCGCCGAGCACTCGGAGCGTTCCGCTCTTGCGATCGTGAAGTGGCTCGACGCGGCCGACCAGCCGGTCGCCGACGAGAATCGGGAGCACGTAGTAGCCGTACTCCCGCTTCGCCTTGGGCACGTACATCTCCAACCGATAGCGAAAGTCGAACAACGCCTCGGCGCGATCTCGGTCATGGATGAGGCGGTCGAACGGGGAGAGGAGCGTCACGCGATCGGGGACGGGGCCGTCCGACGCACTCGAGTGCGCTTCCCAACCCGCTGACGTCAGCCGCACCCCGAGAGCCCGGAACCGCTTCTCCGAGAGCGTCCGCTCGGCTTCCCGGAGAGAGACGGTCTCGGTCTCCGGATACCAGCGCTCGGCGAGATCCCAGAGTCGCTGGCCGCCGCTTCGGCCGACGATCGCGACCACGCCTCGCCCGTGCAGGATCTCGAGCAGGATGCCCACGTTCCTATTGCCGTACCAACGATGTGACTCACGCTGCTCGCGCGAGTGATCCTCCAGCTCGCGCGAGAGCATCGGTCCGTTTCGCTCGAGCTCGCCCAGGACGTACCGCACAAACCGAGCATTCGTCTTCAAGAACTCGCCGGCGCGTCGCTCGTGCATGTACTTGCCCCGCCGGCGACGCATGCGAGCCCGCACCAGCGGGAGATCCTCGATCGGCCAGATGTACGCGTTCCACTCGAAGAGCTTCTTCTGCTTCCACAGAAGCCGGTCGAGCTCCCCGCGGTCGTAGTGGCCGAGCCGGCTCCAGGGGACGAGGTACTGCGGCGGCGCGACACTCGAGATCGGATCGATCTGGAGGAAGCCCAGTCGACGAACGGTGCTCAGCACGCCCTTTGCCGTGCCGTCGAGAAGCTGTGCGCGCACCGCGATCCGGCGAGCTTCCTCCGGCGAGACGATCGTTCTCAGTCGGGGATCCTTCCGGCCAGGATCTCCGCCAGCCGGCGCGGGTCGATGTTCCCGCCCGAGACGATGCACACCACACGTCCGTTGCCGACCGCCCCGGCGAGCGCTGCCGCCACCGGGAGCGCGGCTGCACCCTCGGCGACGATCCGACCACGCTCGGCGAGCAGCTTCACGGTGGCGGCGACGGCCTCGAGTGAGATCGGAAACGCGTCGCTCACGAGTGGCCGCGCCAACTCCCACATGTCGGTCAGGAGCGATCCCGATCCCGCTCCGTCGACGAAGGAGGGTGCGAACTCGACCGGGGTGGGCACACCGTCGTTGGCGATCGCCGCGGCCACCGGGGCGCCGGTCTCCGGCTCGCACACGTAGATCTTCGTGTTCGGCGAGACGGCCCTGAGCGCGCTCGCCACTCCCGTCGTCAGCCCACCGCCGCCCCAGGGGATCAGCACCGCGTCGATGTCCTCGATCTGCTCCGCGAGCTCGAGGCCGATCGTGCCGTTTCCAGCCATCACCGGTGGGTCGCGCACGGGGTGGACGAAGTAGCCGTCGACGCCCTCCAGCTCGGCGAGGGCCCGATCGCGGTCGGCCTCCACCGCCGCCCACCACTTCTCCCAGGGCACTCGCACGACACGGCCGCCGAGCCGCTCGACAGCCGCGAGCTTCGCCGCTGAGGCGTTGTCGGGGACGACGATCGTGGCGGGAATGCCGAGCGCGCGCGCCATCCAGGCGACCCCCTGGGCCATGTTGCCGGTGCTCGTCGTGACGACGCCCTCGGCGAGCTCGGCGCGGGGGGCACTCAGAATCGCGTTCGCCGCGCCACGGAGCTTGAAGGAGCCGATCGGCTGCAGGCTCTCGAGCTTGAGCCAGATCTCGGCGGGAGCATCGTCCAGGTGGAAGCGGACGAGAGGCGTCCGGACGACGGTGTTCGCGATCCGGACTCGCGCCCGCTCGATGTCTTCGAGCGGGATCAGAACGCGACCTCGCTGCCGACGCCCTGGTCGTGCGCTCGGCGGACGACGAGCTCGGCCGCAGCCAGGTCTTCGACCGCGATTCCGAGTGACTTGAACAGCGTCAGCTCGTCTTCGTGCTCGCGTCCCGGGTGCGTCCCGACGAGCACGTCGCCGAGCTCAGCCTTGATGTGATCAGGGCCGATCGCTCCCTCCGCCTGCGCGAGCAGGTAGTCGCCCGACTCGTTCAGCGTCGACTCCCGTCGGTCGACGAAGAGCGAGCAGGCCGCCACCGTCTCGGCATCGAGCTCCCGCGCCGTCGGGATGCTCGAGCCGACGGCGTTGACGTGTGCGCCGGCTGCGAGCCAACGATGCTCGACGATCGGCTCGCGCGCGCTGGTCGTCGTGCACACGACCTCGGCGCCGAAGAGGGCGGCGTCAGGCGACGGAGAGACCGTCGCCTCCACCTCGCTCGCGAGCTGCTCGGCGGCGTCGAGGTTTCGTGCCCAGATCCGGATCTCGGGGTCGTCGAGGACAACGCGCATCGCGTGAGCGTGCGCCCTCGCCTGCACACCGGCACCGAGAATCGCAACCCGCTGGGCGTCGCCACGTGCTAGCGCACGGGTCGCCACCGCGGAGACCGCGGCCGTACGGATCTCGGTCACCGGCGACGCGTTCAGCACCGCGACCAGCTGCCCCGTGTCGCCGTCGTGGAGCAGGACGGCGCCCTGGTGCGCGTCGAGCCCGCGCGCAGGATTGTCGGGCGTGACGACGATCTCCTTCAGCGCGTAGGCGGCCGACTCGCCGCCGCGATGTGCGGGCATGAGGCCGATCAGGCCGGCAGCGCCCGGCGGCCTCGCGACAGAGCGAAGCGGCTGAAAGAGCTCGCCTCGGGCGAGCGACGCCAGAACCTCCTCCATCGCCTCGACGCACGACTCCATGTCCAGGAGGCGACGCACGTCGTCCTCGGCCAGAACGAGAACGCTCACGAAAACAAGCCTCGCAGATGAGCTCGTTCTGCCGAAGTGAGCTCGAGCGCAAGCGCTTCGCTCACGGGATCGAGCTGCTCAGCCTTCGTCGGGCCCACGACGACCGACGTCACGTCGGGCTCGCCCATCAGCCACGCGGTGGCGAGGCCGGGCATCGAGACCCCGCGCCCCAGCGCTTCCCGCTCGAACGCCTCCAGGGCGTCGTAGACGCGATCGTTCTCGTAGCGCTCGTACGACTCGGGTCTCTGTGTCATCCGCGATCCCTCGGGATGTGCGCTCCCGCGGCGGTACTTGCCGGTGAGCCAGCCGCCGGCGAGCGGGCCGTACGCCTCGAATCCGAGCTCGTGGTCTCGACAGACGGGAAGCACGCCGTGCTCTTCGTCCAGGTCGAGGAGCGACAGTGAGCTCTGCACCCACTCGTAGCGCGTGACGCCTGCGCGCTCGGAGATCCGTAGCGCCGCGGACAGCTGCTCGCCCGTGAAGTTGGAGGCGCCCACGGCGCCCACCTTCCCCGCGCGAACAAGCTCGTCGAACGCGTGCAGCGTCTCCTCCTGAGGAACGTCGGGGTCGAAGTCGTGGGCCAGGTAGAGCCCGACCCGCTCGAGCCCGAGCCGCTCCAGGCTGACGTCGATCTGCCGGAGGATGCGATCGCGCGCGAGCCCATGGTCGGCACCCGCCTCGTTCGGGTTGAAGGTCTTGGTCTCGATCACGATGGTGTCGCGAACCGAGACGTCCTTGCTCGCCAGCCACTCGCCGATGAAGCGCTCGCTCCGCCCTCCGCCGTACGCGTCGGCGGTGTCGAACGCGGTGATTCCCAGCTCCCAGGCGGCATCCATGATCCGGAATGCCTCGTCCTTTCGGATGCCCTGCCCGAAGAACGCCGGCGACGAGCCGACCCCCCCGAAGTTCCCGCAGCCGAGGATGATGCGAGAGACCGCGATCCCGCTTCGCCCGAGCTCCCTCGTCTCCACGCGGCGATCCTATGGGGAGGAAGCCGCAGGGACGGCTCAACCCGGATCTCGGCCTCGGGTAGTACCTTGTCTCCGTGAGTGAGGGAATCAGCGTCCAGGAGCTTCAACTCGCCGCGCGTAACCACGGGATGCCGCTCGAGGCGCTCCGCTGGGACGTCACGCCGGTCGGCCTCCACTATCTGCTGATCCACTACGACATTCCTGCGGTCGACCCGGAGACGTGGAGGCTCGAGATCGACGGGCTGGTCGAGCGGCCGCTCTCGCTCTCACTCGACGATCTGGGCACCCGCCCGTCGCTCGAGGTCGTCTCGACGATGGAGTGTGCCGGGAACGGGCGGGTGCACATCGAGCCGCACGTGGTCAGCCAGCCCTGGCTCCTGGAGGCGGTCGGGAATGCCCGCTGGAAGGGTGTCGCGCTCGCCCCGTTACTCGAGGAAGCGGGGCTGGACGACGACGCTGTCGAGGTGCTCTTCGAGGGCCTCGATCGCGGCGTCGAGGGAGGGGAAGAGCAGTTCTACGCCAGAAGCCTTCCCCTCGGGGAGGCACTGCGCGACGACGTGCTCCTCGCGTACGAGGTGAACGGCGTCCCTCTACCGCCGCAGCACGGCTTCCCGCTCAGGCTGCTCGTTCCCGGCTGGTACGGGATGACGAGCGTGAAGTGGCTCGCGCGCATCACTGTGCTCGACACCCCCTTCGAGGGGTACTACCAGCGGCGTAGCTACCGGCTGCGCCAGGAGGAGGACGAGGTCGGCGAGCCCGTCGCGCGGATCCAGGTGCGCGCGCTGATGGTGCCTCCCGGGATCCCGGAGTTCCTGAGCCGCTCGCGCATCGTCTCGACCGGGCAGTGCGTGCTCGAGGGTCGCGCGTGGTCGGGTGAG
This sequence comes from uncultured Actinomycetes bacterium, assembly GCA_963840705.1. Taxonomy (GTDB): domain Bacteria; phylum Actinomycetota; class Thermoleophilia; order Gaiellales; family Gaiellaceae; genus GMQP-bins7. Next base: position 516,662 of record CAWIZT010000008.1, read on the forward strand.
GCGGAGATCGAGGGCGTCGACGTCTCGGTCGACGGCGGCGAGACCTGGACCGGAGCAGTGCTCGCGCCGCGCTCGGACGGCCGCTGGGCCTGGCGCGGCTGGCGCTTCCTGTGGAACGCCGAGCCGGGCGAGTACGAGCTCTGCTGCCGGGCGCGCGATGCCGCCGGGAACGTGCAGCCACTCGTGCCGCCATGGAATCTCGGCGGGTACGTGAACAACGCCGTGCACCGCGTTGCCGTGACCGTGGCGGAGTAGCTGTGCGATCGCTGTTGATCGCGCTCGTCGTCTGGGCGATCGCGGCCGGCTCGGCCGGCGGAGCGACCGAGCTCGGCTCGACGACCGCCATGCTCACGCTGGACGGCGAACCGCTTCGTCCCGAGCTCGCGCTCACGCCCGGCGCTCGCTCGCTCGGCCTCATGAACCGCCGCAGAGCTCCGGCGGACGGCATGCTCTTCGTCTTCCCCGGGCCGACGAGGGGTGGCTTCTGGATGAAGGACACGCTCGTGCCGCTGACGATCGCGTTCTTCAACGCCGACGGCGAGCGGGTTCGCAAGCTCTCGATGACGCCGTGCCGGACCGACCAGTGCCCGATCTACGACCCCGGGAGGACGTATCGCTTCGCGCTCGAGCTCCGGGCGTCGGACGTTCGCCCGGCCATGCGCCTGGGACCGGTGCGGGAGCTGCGCCGTCTCGTGCGACAGGCGCGGTAGAGATCCGCCGCGCCAGCGGGCACACTTCGCGCATGGAGCTGCCCAGCCCACCCCGTCTCCGCGGTCTCTTTCACCAGTACGCGTTCTTCGTGGCGGTCGCTGGAGGAGCAATGCTCATCGCCCTGGCCGAGGGAGCCCGGGCTCGCTTCGCCGTCGGCGTCTACGCGGCTGCACTCGCCGCGATGTTCGGCGCAAGCGCGCTGTATCACCGCACGCCGTGGAGGTCCGCCCGGGCAAGAGCGTGGGCCAGGCGGGTGGATCACTCGATGATCTTCGTCTTCATCGCCGGGACGTACACGCCGTTTGCGCTGCTCGCGTTCTCCGGTGTCCTGCCGGAGGTCGTGCTCGCGTCCGTCTGGATCGGCGCAGCACTCGGGATCGTGCTCAACGTCAGCTGGATCGACGCGCCCAAGTGGGTCAGCGCGCCCGCGTACCTGCTGGTGGGGTGGGTCGGCGTCGTCGCCGCGCCACAGTTCTTCACCCAGCTCGACCTGGCGTCAGCCGTGCTCGTGGCGGTCGGCGGCGTGCTGTACACGCTGGGGGCAATCGCGTACGCCACCCACTGGCCGGATCCCTTCCCGGCGACCTTCGGCTTCCACGAGGTCTTCCACGTCCTCGTGCTCGCCGCGGCGGTGTCCCAGTTCGTCGCCGTCTCTTTCGTCGTCCTCTGACCGCGCTCCGCTCGGCCCTCGTGCTGGGCGCGATCCTCGTGCTGCTTCCGACCGCGGAGGCGGCGCGCGCGCCGGTCGTGGTCCTCGACGCGGGCCATGACCTGCGCGGCAACCCGGAGACCGAGCCGATCGGTCCGGGCTCGAGCACGCGCAAGATCAAGGACGGCGGTGGCACCCGCGGCGTCGTCTCGGGGCTCACCGAGGCAGAGCTGAACATGCGTGTCGCCAGTCGGCTTCGGGGTCTGCTCGAGCGTGCCGGAGTGCGGGTCGTGATGACGCGGACTCGGACGTCGGGGACGAGCATGGGCAACATCGCGCGCGCCCGCATCGCGAACCGGGCCCGGGCCGGGCTCTTCCTTCGCATCCACGCCGACGGCTCGACCGATCCGACCGTGCGAGGCTCACACGTGCTCTATCCGGCGCTCAGATCCGGTTGGACGGAGGACGTCTACGCCGAGAGCAAACGCGCGGCGAGAGTCGTCCAGTCCGAAGTGGTGCGGGCTCTCGGCTTCCCCGACCGCGGCCTGCTGGAGCGAGGCGACTTCACGGGCTTCAACTGGGCCGATGTCCCCGTGATCCTCGTCGAGATGGGGTTCATGACGAACCGCACCGACGACCGACTGCTGGCAACGGCGACGTATCAGCAGCGAGCGGCGCTGGGGCTCTGCCGAGGGACACTGCGGTTCCTCGGACGTCAGGCTGCTCGCTGTTCCTGACGAATTCCGGCTAGGGTAGAGCCATGGCGACGAAGAGACAGCAGACGATGGCGAAGCTGACGCGCGAGCGGAACGTGAAGGAGAAGCGCGAGCGAAAGCTCGAGAAGAAGCGAGCGAGGAAGCTGGCGGCCGCCGAGGGCGGCGCGCCGATGGTCGAGTTCGACGAGTTCGGGATGCCGATAGTCGAAGGCGACGAGCCGCTCGCGACACCGACCGACGACTGACCTTACGCGCGCTCCTCGATCCTCATCAGGCCGAGCTGGACGATCGTCCGATAGCTCGTGAAGGCGTGGTGCCCGGCCTGCAGGAGATACTGGTCGGAGTCCAGTAGGCGGCGGTAGACGTAGAGGGGCACGCGAACCGACCGTTCGCAGTCGTCGCTCTTGCATTCGCAGGCGAACTCGACGAGACCCTGTGCATCCGTGTCCGGCTCGAGCTCGGCCGCCTTCTGACGATTCGCGGTCCTCTTGGCTACTCGGTGGGCGATGTCGTCCTGTGCGGACACCAGCCTCTTGCTCGCGTCACTCACCATGCGGGCGCTCCTCCTGCCATGAACGGATAGGGAAAGCGCAGGCGGCGCAGTCGGTATTCGTCCTGTGTCCCCCGAGTGTAGCCGCACTCGGTCGTGTTGCTTCTTGCGGGGCCGACGCGCGATACTTGATTGCTTCGAGTCCCACATAGAGGAGGCGAGATGGCGCCCATCGTCCACAGCGTCGAGATTTCGCGAAGACCTGAAGACGTCTTCACCTACCTCACCGACCTCGGGCGGTTCACCGAGTGGCAGGAGCAGGTCGTGAGTGCCCGTCCGCTGGACGACGGGCCGATGAGCGTCGGCTCGAAGGCCTCGCTCACGCGTCGGATCGGCAAGCGGGAGCAGACGTTGACCACCGAGTTGACGGACTGGAACCCGCCGCGGAGCTACGCATTCCGAGGAGTCGACGGGCCGGTCAGGCCGATCGGCAAGGGCACCCTCGAGCCCATGGACGGAGGCGTCGGAACCCGCTTTACCTTCTCGATCGACTTCGAAGGACACGGAATCGGGAAGCTGCTGGTTCCGCTCGTCGTCCGTAGGCAGGCGAAGTCGGAGATCGTGAAGAGCCACGCCGCCCTGAAGGAGCGACTCGAAGGCACCGCCTAGGCCGCCTCGGCCGATTCGCACGTCGGGGAAGGGAAGCGCTACGCCGCGGTCACGCGTGCCCGAGGAGGACACACTGGTTCTCAACGTGCGCTTCCCGAAATGCATGGAACGGGGATGCGACCGACAGCGCGGATCACGAGCCACATGGCGTACTCCGCGGCTGGGGCGTGTCCGGCGTCCCATCCGGTCCGGCTGCCGGCGATTTCCCTGCTGATGCTCTACGCGCCGACCTCTCGGCATGCCCGCCTCGTCCGCGGTGCTGAACTAGGCGGCCGTTGCCGCGGCTGGCTCGCCTTCGCCGACCGACACGACGTCCTCCCGCTTCAGGAGCAGGAGGAGCAACACCGCCGCCACGGCGATGAGCACCGCGCTTCCGAGGAATGCGACGTGGAAGCCGTCGACGAGCGCCTGCGCCTGATCGGCCTCGCTCGGCTGCCCGCCGACACTTGCGAGCGTGTCGTCGGTGGCGCTCACGGCAAACGTGGAGAGGACCGCCAACCCGACGGCGCCACCGATCTGCTGCGAGGTGTTGTACAACCCTGACGCCAGCCCTGCGTCCGAGTTGGGAATGCCGCTGGTGGCGATCAGTGTGACCGGTACGAACGTGAGCCCCATCCCGATCGACGCGAGCATGACCCCTGGCAGGAAGTCCGTGAGGTACTCGCCGCCAGGCTGCAGGCGCATGAAGAGCAGCATTCCGACGACCGCCATCGCCATCCCGATGAGGGGGAGCTCGCGAGCTCCGACCTTCGCGACGAGCCCCTGCGAAAGGCCTGCGCCGATGATGATCCCGGCGGTGAAGGGAAGGAACGCGAGGCCTGCCTCCAGCGCTGAGTAGCCGAGCACACGCTGCAGGTACAGCGTGTTGAAGAAGAACATCGCGAAGAGGCCTGCTGCGACGAAGAACATCGCCGCGTTCGCCGCGCGCACCGTTGGCACCCGGAAGATGCTGAGCCGCACGAGCGGCTCGACCGAGCGGCGTTCGATGAGCACGAACGCGACGAGGAGTGCGAGCGCGATTCCGCCCACGATCAGGGTTTGCGCCGATATCCAGCCCTTCTCCTGCGCCTCGACGATCGCGTAGACGAGGACGATGAGACCGGCGGTGACCGACATCGCGCCTGCGAGATCGAAGCTCTTGTGCGCGCGCTCGTCCTTCGACTCCGGCACGAACCTCAATGCCCCGACGAACACCGCTATCCCGACCGGGATGTTGACGAAGAAGATCCACGGCCAGGAGAGGGCTTCGACGAGGATCCCGCCGAGCACCAGGCCGACTGCACCGCCGCCGACTGCGATCGCTGCCCAGACGCTCATGGCCTTCGCCCGCTCCGGGCCCTCGGCGAACGTCGTCGTGATGATCGAGAGCGCCGCGGGAGCGATGAGCGCGGCACCGAGACCCTGCAGGCCGCGGCAGACGATGAGCACTTCCGACGTCGGCGCGAGCCCGTTCAGGAGCGAGGCGACCGTGAAGATGACGAGGCCGACGAGGAAGATCCGCTTGCGGCCCACAAGGTCTCCCGCGCGCCCGCCGAGCAGGAGGAACCCACCGAAGACGAGCGTGTAGGCGTTGACGATCCACTGCAGGTCGGCGTCCGACATGTCGAGGTCTTCCTGGATCGACGGCAGCGCCACGTTCACGATGGTCGCGTCCAGGATGACCATGAACTGCGCCATGCAGACCAGGACCAGAACGAGCCACGGATTGACGTGCCCCGGAGTCGCTGAGCGATTGACGGCGACGTCGCTCATGAGCCCGTCACCCTAGCGATGCCCGTCGACCCTTAGTCGAGCCCACCCTTGGGTCGGTTCAGCCCTCGATCACCGACACGATGTTGCCCGCCGGATCCTTGAACCACGCCTGCTTGGGGCCAGGTGTCGCGATGCCCTTCTCGTCCGTCTCGAGCGGCCCGTCGTCGTACTGCTCGAACTCGACCCCTGCGTCCCGGAGCTCGTCGACGGCAGCTTCGATGTCGTCGACCGGGAAGTTCAGGATCGTGTGGGCCGCCGGCTCGTGCGTGTCCTTCTCGTAGATCAGCACCGCATAGCCGTTACCGCCCTGGAGCGACAGCAACCCCGTGTCGATCTCGACTACGCGCACACCCAGCTTCTGGCCGTAGAAGTCCTTCGCCTTTGCGATGTCGTCGACCGCGAAGCCCGCATAGAACGGTGAGTTCGTCAGCATCTCTGTCTCCTGTCGGATCGGATGACCGCTTGTCGATCGTGTTTCCCGTTTCTCCCGTCCTCACACACGCGACCCGTCATGATCGGCCGTCGATGGGGCAGGCGATCGTTTACGGAAGCGTCGCGTCGGCGGCGCTGATCCTGGGTGCGGTTATCGGTGTCCGCTGGAAGCTGCCCGATCACGTGTACGCAGCGGTCCTGGCCTTCGGCGGCGGTGCGCTGACGAGCGCGCTCTCGTTCGAGCTTCTCGCAGACGCCGACGAGTACGGCGGAGTGTGGTACGCGGCGGTCGGGCTGCTGGCCGGCGCGACGACGTTCATCCTTCTCGACAAGCAGCTGATGGATCGCATGCGTGGGAGCGCGATCGGCTTCGGGCTCCTTGCCGCCGCAGTGCTGGACGGGATTCCGGAGAGCCTCGCGCTCGGGGTCAGCCTCGTGGAGGGCGGTGGGCTCGCGTTGCTCGTCGCAATCTTCATCGCGAACGTCCCGGAGGCCCTGGGCGGCGCGACCCGCATGCGTGCAGACGGCAGGTCGGCGACCTACGTCGTCGGGATCTGGACGGTAGCCGCGGTCCTCATCGCAGCGTCGGTGGTCGCGGGGCGGCTGCTCCTGGGCGACGCGCCCGGCAACCTGCTCGCGGTGCTGCTCGGATTTGCGGCCGGCGCCGTGCTCGCCGCTCTCGCGGAGTCCGTCCTGCCCGAAGCGTACGAGCGCGGCGGTCCCTACGTGGCATTCGCGACCGTCGCCGGGTTCCTCGTCTCGTACCTGCTTTCCGAAGCCTGACCTCGCACCGATTGCCTAGCATGGTGGTCGTGCAGAACGCGTCGGTAACGGTCGCACCTGCGGTCGAAGCGCAGCTCGAGCAGTACCGCTCGGAGCTCACGGGCTACTGCTACCGGATGCTCGCGTCGGCGTTCGACGCGGAGGACGCCGTGCAGGAGACGTTCTTGCGGGCGTGGCGCGGCCTCGACCGGTTCGAGGGTCGGGCGGCGCTCCGCTCCTGGCTCTACCGCATCGCAACCAACGTCTGCCTGGACATGCTCGACAGCCGGAAACGCCGCGCACGCCCGATGGACCTCGGGCCGGCGCGCGAGCCCGTCGTCGAGAACCTGAACACCCTTCCGGAGGTCACGTGGATCGAGCCGATTCCCGACGGGCGCGTCGTGTCCCACGGAGACCCGGCCGAGGTGGCGGTCGCGCGCGAGACGATTCGCCTCGCGTTCGTCGCGGCGCTGCAGCACCTCCCGCCCAAGCAGCGCGCGGTCCTGATCCTCTGTGAGGTGCTGCGCTGGAAGGCGGCGGAGGTCGCAGAGCTTCTCGAGACCAGCGTCGCCTCGGTGAACAGCGCGCTCCAGCGCGCGCGTGCGACGCTCGAGGCGAGTGACGTCAGCACGGATGCGCCGCTCTCCGTCGACGAGGCAGATGCGGAGCTACTCGCCCGTTACGTGACTGCGTTCGAACGCTACGACATGGATGCGCTCACCTCGTTGATCCACGAGGACGCGACGCAGTCGATGCCGCCGTACGACCTGTGGCTCGCAGGTCGCGACGACATTCTCACCTGGTGGGTCGGCCCCGGCGGCGGCTGCCGAAACTCGCGGGTGATCCCCACTTTCTCCGCGAACGGAGCTCCCGCGTTCGGGCAGTACAAGCCGAACGAGGCCGGTGACGGCTATGAGCCGTGGGCGCTGCAGGTGCTCGAGATCGAGGACGGCAGGATCGTCGAGCTCACGTTCTTCCTCGACACGACGACCCTGTTCCCGCTCTTCGGGCTACCGCTCGAGTTCGCCTCGTAGCGCGCCCGCACGAGAGCGGGTTGGGGTCAGGCTTCGAAGCCTGACCCCACGTTCGCAGAAGATCAGGCCTGCGCGGAGACCGCCGGCGACTCCGCCTCGAGCGCGGCGGGGTCCATCCAGACGACCTCCCACAGATGACCGTCGAGGTCGTTGAAGCTCCGGCCGTACATGAAGCCCATCTCCAGCGGCTCGTTCGCGGGCGAGCCGCCGGCCGCGAGGGCCTTGTCGGCGAGCTCGTCGACACCTTCTCGGCTGTCCGCGGAGAGGGCCATGATCACTTCCGTCTGCCTGCTCGCGTCGGCGAGCTCCTTCTTCGTGAAGTCCTTGAACCGGTCTTCGACGAGGAGCATCACGAAGGCGTCCTCGCTGATGATCATCTGGGTGGCGGTCTCGTCGGTGAAGCGGGGGTCGAACGCGAAGCCGAGCTCCGTGAAGAAGTCGACGGACCTGTCCAGATTCTTGACGGGGAGATTCACGAACAGCATTCGCGAGCCATTGCTTGCCATGTCTTCCTCCTTGTTTGCGGATTCACGGGATAGACCCGGGTCGGTCCTGGAACTCATCGCTCCGCGGCCTACTTCGGCAAACATCCTCGAGGCCCATGAAGGCGACGAGCTCGAGCAGCGTGTCGGACGCGTTGCACAGCTGCACCTTGCAACCCCGCCCTCGCGCGGCGAGCTCGAGCCGCGCAAGCGCGTCCACCGTCACGGCATCGGGATCGACTCCGGTCACGTCACAGAGGACGACACCCCCACCGCTGTCCGCCGAGCAACGCGCAGACGCGCGCGCACAACCCCGGAAGGTCGGCGCGCACGATCGGGCCGCGGATGGAAAACGCGACTGTGTGCGGCCCTGCGGTGGCCATGTGGGAGATGGACCCGAGGGCCAGCCGAAACTCATCGCTGGGCTTACACGGCAGCGCGGCGAAGCTGTTCGTCGAGCGGGACGAGGGGGAGCTGGAACGTCGCGACGCCTTCGTCGGTTGTGACCACGTTGTCGCCGGCCTCGAGCATCGTCAGCAGGTCGCGGGTGAGCGGGATGTTCCCAGGCAGGCGCTCGGTCACGAGCGCGTTCAGCCGCATGAAGGCCATCGGCACATGCACGCTCGGCCGCCTGACCTCGAGCGCCTTCTTCAGTCGTTCCCAGAACTCGTTCCAGGACACCTGATCCGGCCCGCCGAGCTCGAAGACGCGATTCGCGGCCTCGGGCTTGTCGACGCCCGCGGCGAAGTAGGCGGCCAGGTCGTCGATCCAGATCGGCTGGATCCTCTGAGCGCCCTCGCCCATGATCGGCGTCACCGGCGCGAGGGCGAGCTTGCGGAACGTCGGCAGGATGCCGCCCTCTCCGCTGAAGATGAAGCTCGGTCTGAAAATCACGTGCTCCAGCCCCGAAGCCCGGAGGTCCTGATCCTGGGTCCACTTGGCGTTGTAGTAGGGGACGAGGTCCTTCGTCTCCTCGCTGGCCCCAAGCGCGCTCATCAACACGAACCGGCGGACGCCCGCCTCCTTCGCCGCCCCGATCAGCGACCGCGTCCCCTCGATCATGACCCGCTGGAACTCCTCCTCGCGGCCCTGTCGGATCGCGACGAGGTGCACGACCACGTCGCGATCTGTCACGGCCCGCTGCAGGCTCTCCGGGTCGGTCATGTCTCCCTGGACCGCCTCCTGGCAACGGATGCGGGCCTTGCTCCACGAGCCGGCCTTGCGCTCGAGTACGCGTACCTCGTGGCCCGCGTCGACGATCGCGTTCGCGATGCTCGGCCCGACGAAGCCTGTCGCTCCGGTGACAATGACCTTCACACGGTCTCCTGCTCGAAGTCTTCCAGTTGCGGCTCGGCGATGACTGCCCCACCGTGGGCGTGGTCGGCCAGCAGGCCTAGGCAGCAAGAACGGGCTTCACCGTTGCTCGGTCTCTCGCAGGAAACCGCCAACGACCTCGAGATAACGCTCCGTCTCCTCGAGCACCGGAGTGTGCGAGCTCTCCTCGAAGACGACCTCACGCGCCTGCGGGAGGCCGCGAACGAGCGTGGCGGCGATCGTTTCCGTCGAGAGGTCGTGCCGGCCTCGGATCACGAGCGCCGGCAGATCGAGCTCGTGAAGCCGCGAGCGCACGTCCCAACCCCGCAATGCGCCGGTGAGCGTCCATTCGTTCGGTCCCCACATCGCGCGGTAGCTTTCGCGACCGCGCTCGAGCAGCATCCGCTCGAGCTCGGGCGGCGTGACGTCGCCTCGGTAGAAGTGGCGCGCATTGAAGACCGCCTCGGCGCGCTCGTACTCCGGAGTGTCGTAGCTTCCGGTGCGCGCGTGCTCGTCGAGGACGGCGAGCACGTCGGCCGGCAGCTCGTCGCGAAGCCGTGCCACCTCCGACTCCCATTCCTCGGCACTCGCGAGCGTCGAGGAGAGGACGAGGCTCGAAAGCTCGCCGGATCTCGAGAGCGCGTGCTCGAGCGCGAGCATTCCTCCCCAGGACGTGCCGAGCAGATGAACACGGTCAAGACCGAGCTCGATGCGCAGCGCCGCAAGCTCGTCGAGAAAGACCTCGAGACTCCATTCGATCTCCATGGGCCGGTCAGAGCGCCCGCAGCCCAGCTGGTCGTAGAGGACGACGGCGCGACCGTCCTCCGCCAGCCGCTCGAGCGGCGCGAAGTAGTAGTGCGTCGAGCCAGGTCCGCCGTGGAGGCACAGGAGCGGATCGCGACCCGACGCGAGCTCGCCGACGACCCGGAACCACGTCCGGTGGCCATCCCACTCGAGGCAGCCCTCGCGCTCGGTCATCGGATCATCCTGCCACCGTCGACGTGAGAACGCGCTTCTGCGACGAGCTTCCCTTCGGCTTCGGTTGGATTTGGTGGTACACGAGGCCGAAGAACGCAGGAGGCATGCGCGATGAGTTACGCGTGCGTCGCCGGTCTGATGTTTCATGACCGACGAAAGGAGAACCACCTGATGCCCATGGACACCCGCACCCGCTGGCTGGCGCTGCTCGTCCTTTGCCTGGGGGACCTGATGATCGTCCTCGACGTTACGATCGTCGGCGTAGCGCTCCCGTCGATCAAGGAGGACCTCGGGTTCTCGGAGGCGTCGCTCGCATGGGTCGTCAACGCGTACCTCCTGACCTTCGGCGGCTTTCTCCTCCTCGGAGGCCGGCTCGGCGACCTCTTCGGACATCGCCGGCTGTTCCTCATCGGCGTCGGGCTCTTTACGCTCGCCTCGCTCGCGTGCGGTCTCGCAAGCTCACAGGAGATCCTCGTCGCAGCCCGGGCGGTGCAGGGTGTCGGCGGCGCCATCGTCTCGGCCGTCGCGCTTTCGCTGATGATGACCCTGTTCACCGAGCCGGCAGAGCGGGCGAAGGCGATGGGCATCTTCGGGTTCGTTGCCTCGGGGGGCGGGAGCATCGGTGTTCTGCTGGGCGGCGTCCTCACGGACGTGCTGAGCTGGCAGTGGATCTTCCTCGTCAACATCCCCGTGGGCGTTGCCGTCGTCGCGCTGTCGCTGCGTCTCTTGCCCGCCGTTCCCGGTATCAGCGCGGAGGGACGCCTCGACATCGCCGGTGCGGTCACCGTGACGACCTCGCTGATGCTCGCCGTCTACGCAATCGTCAACGGCAACGGCAACGGGTGGACGTCCGGGCGCACGCTCGGGCTCCTGGGAGCGGCCGCGGCGCTGATGGCGCTCTTCATCGGCATCGAGGCGCGGGTTCGCTCACCGCTGGTGCCGCTCGCGCTCTTCAAGCTGCGGAACGTCGCCGTGTCGAACGTCGTCGGCGTCCTGTGGGCGGGAGCGATGTTCGCGTGGTTCTTCCTCTCCGCGCTCTATTTGCAGCTGGTGCTCGGATACAGCCCGCTCGAGGTCGGCCTCGCGTTCCTGCCCGGGAACCTGATCATGGGCGCGTTCTCGGTCGGCCTCTCCGCGAAGCTGGTGATGCGCTTCGGCATCAGGCTGCCGCTAGCGGCGGGGCTGCTGCTCGCCGCGCTCGGGCTCCTGCTCTTCGCGCGGGCCCCGGTCGACGGGAGCTTCGTCGTCGACGTGCTCCCGAGCATGATCCTGCTCGGGATGGGCGCCGGCATCGCCTTCAACCCTGTGCTGCTGGCGGCGATGAGCGACGTCGAGCCGAGCGAAGCGGGACTGGCCTCGGGCGTCGTCAACACGTCGTTCATGATGGGCGGCGCCCTGGGGCTGGCGGTGCTGGCCAGCCTGGCTGCGGCGCGCACCGACAGCCTCCTCGCCGCGGGCGAGGAAGAGCTCTCGGCACTCGCCGGCGGGTATCAGCTCGCCTTCCTCATCGGCGCGCTGTTCGCCGTGGCCGCAGCCGGAATCGGCGCTGCGCTGCTGCGGCCGGGCGCCGCGCCGTCATCGGAGACCGCGCACGGCGAAGTTGCGTCGGATCCACGACCGGAGGCCGCCTAGATGGCGAGCGTCGTCTTGGATTTCTCGATGTCGCTCGATGGCTTCATCGCCGGCGCGAACGTCAGCACGGAGCTACCGATGGGAGAGGGCGGCATGCGGCTCCACGAGTGGCTCTTCGCCGCGCCGCCGAGCGCGGTCGATGCCGAGGCCGGACGCAGCATGCGCGAGACGACCGGAGCGGTGGTGCTGGGCAGGCGCACGTTCGACGTGGGAGTGGGAGAGTGGGCGGACACGCCGTTCCCGGTGCCGTGCTTCGTTGTGACGCACGATCCTCTCGAAGAGCGAATCGAAAATTCCGGAACGTTCACCTTCGTCGACGATCTGGAGCACGCGATCCAGCTCGCCAAGGCGGCGGCAGGCGGCAAGAACGTCAGGCTGATGGGCGCAGACCTTGCTCGACAGGCACTCGAAGCCGGCCTCGCCGACGAGATCGGCGTTCAGTTGGTTCCGGTGCTCCTGGGCGGCGGGCACCGATTGTTCGAGAACCTCGGCGTACGACACATCGAGCTCGAGCGGGAGTCGGTGGTCGAGTCTCCGCAGGTCACGCATCTCCGATTCCGCGTCGTGAAGTAGTCAGCGCTGCTCGTCTAGCATGAGCTCGAACGTCCCGACGCTCGCTCGGCGCCCGGCGGTGTCCGGAGGACTCAGGCTGTCGAGCGCCTCGTGCACCTTCTTCGCAGCCTCGGCGTCGTCGGTGAAGGTGAGGTCGATGCTGACACCTGCGTCCCTGTCGACGAGCGACATCACTCGACGCACGTTGTCCCGTAAGGTCGCGAAGGTCTCCTCCGGCATGGACTCGGGGCGCTCGTCCATGCGCACCATCTTTCTGAACTCCTCCATGTCGCTGTCGATGTTGGCGACATCCACTCCTTCGAAGCGTGCCATGCGTACGTGCATCTTTCCTCCTCGGTCATCGGTTGACGCGGCGGTGACGCTAACAGCTCACGGAGCGTCAGGCTGCCAGCTTGCGGTGCACCTGCGGGCTCACGCCGCGGATGCGCTTGAAGGCGGTGCTGAGCGCGAACGGGCTGCCATAGCCAACCTGGTGAGCCACCGAGCCGACCGTGGTGCCCGGCTCGCGCAGGAGGTCGGCGGCGAGCGCGATGCGCCAGGCGGTGAGGAACGTCATGGGCGGCTCACCCACGAGCTCGTTGAAGCGTCGCGCGAATGTGGCTCGCGAGACACGCGCCTCCTCGGCGAGCGACGCGACCGTCCACGGCCGCGCCGGATTGTTGTGGATGAGGCGAAGCGCGCGACCGACCACGGGGTCGCCGTAGGCCCGATACCAGGCGGGAGCTTCCGCTTCCGGACGCGAGAACCACGCTCGCAGGACGGCGATCAAGAGCAGGTCGAGCAGGCGGTCGAGCACGGCCTCCTGGCCCGGCTCGTCCTTCGCAATCTCCTCGGCAAGCAGCGAGACGAGCGGGGAGTCCCACGCGTCTCTGCGCAACACGAGTAGCGGCCCCAGCTTCCGCAGCAGGCGCTGGCTGACCTCGCCGTCCAGCTGGTACGTGCCGGTGAGCAGCACCGTATCGCCGTTCGGGCTCGAGCCCCAGGTGCGGACACCGAGGTCTCTCATCTGAGTGAGCTCCTCTCCTTCCGGCGTCGTGCAGCGCTGGCCGGGATGGATGACCACCTGCGGCACGGTTGCCGGCTCGTCGGCAACGGTGTAGTGGTCGGGCCCGCGCAGGATCGCGACATCGCCGCTCGCAAGCCGCATTGTCTCAGCCGCTGTGGGAACGATCCAGGCCCCGCCGCGTACCACCGCTACCAGCGTCAGCGGCGCTTCGTCCTGGATACGCAAGGAAAACGGCGGGTCCAGAACGGAGCGCAGGAGGAACGCTCCGCGGGCCCGCGGACCATCGAGGAGGCCGGCGATCGCGTCCATGTTTGCAACTTTAGACGATTACGAATAGATCTGCTCCTTTGAACCATGGACAGTCTCACGCTGTGGGTGTTCACTCCGTCGAAGGCAAACGACGTCGAAGGGGGATCATGAACGGCAATTCGCAGGAGACGACCTTGGTGCTCGGCGGAACCGGCAAGACGGGCCGCCGTGTGGTGGAGCGACTTCAGGCGCAAGGTTTCCCCGTGCGCGTTGGGTCGCGTCGCGGGGATCCGCGGTTCGACTGGGAGAACCGCCGAACGTGGGGCCCCGTGCTCGACGGAGTCGCGTCCGCGTATGTGTCCTTCTATCCCGATCTCGCGGTGCCTGGCGCTGCAGAGACGGTCGCCGAGCTCGCCGAGCGCGCGGTGGCGAGCGGAGTTCGTCGGCTCGTGCTGGTTTCCGGGCGCGGCGAGGAGGAGGCCGAGAAGGCAGAGCGGGCGATACAGGCGGCGGGGGCGGAATGGACGCTCGTACGGTGCAGTTTCTTCAACCAGAACTTCAGCGAGAGCTTCTTTCTCGACCCGGTGCTCACCGGCGAGGTCGCACTACCTGTGGACGGCATGCCGGAGCCCTTCGTAGACGCCGAGGACGTCGCTGATGTCGCTGCCGCCGCGCTCACCGGCGATGGACACGCTGGAAAGCTGTACGAGCTGACCGGGCCGCGTCTCCTGCGGTTCGCCGAGGCGGTGGACGAGATCGCGTTTGCCTCCGGACGAGCGGTGCGGTTCGTGTCGGTGTCACCGGAGGAGTACGCGTCGATGCTCGCTGAGCAGGGAGTTCCGGACGATGTCGTGTCCCTCATGACCTACATCTTCGCGGAGGTGCTCGACGGACGAAACGCCCTGCTGACGGACGGCGTCCAGTGCGCGCTCGGCCGAGCACCTCGCGACTTCACGGACTACGCGCGGCGCACCGCTGCGGAGGGCACCTGGGGTCGAGTCGAGCAAGCCGCTCGCACGGGGTGAGAGCCTGAGATCTGTTCGGAGTCTGTAAAGGGTCGCCCCTCGAGTGAAACGGCCGGCCACCCGCGTGCGAATGCCGGACACACAACCTGGAGGTCTCTTGTGATCCGGATACGCCCACTACTGGTTGTCGCCGCGCTTCTCTCGGCGGCCGGCCTCGGCAACGCCGCCACCGCCGACGCGGCGGAGGTGCTCTACGGGGTCGACACCCAGAACCGCCTTGTCACCTTCAATGGGGACACGCCGACTGCGATCAGCCGCATCCCGTTCACGGGCCTCCCGGCCGGTGAGCAGATCGTCGGCCTCGACGTCCGGCCCGCCAACAAGCAGGTGGTCGCGCTCTCGAGCGCGAGCCGCCTCTATCGCATCGACGTCGCGACCGGCGCGGCGGCGGCGATCGGAGGAGGCCCCTTTGCTCCGGCGCTCTCCGGCGCGTCGTTCGGTTTCGACTTCAACCCGACGGTCGACCGGATTCGCGCCACCTCGGATGCACGTCAGAACCTGCGCTTGCATCCCGACACCGGAGCGACGGCGGCGACCGACGGCACGCTGGCCTACGCAGTGGGCGACGCCGGTGCCGCGGCGACGCCTCGCGTCGTCGGCTCGGCGTACACGAACAGCATCGCGGGCGCGACCACGACGACGCTGTTCGACATCGATGCGGGTAGAGACTTCCTCACGATCCAGAACCCGCCGAACAACGGCACTCTTGTCAGCGTCGGTGCGCTCGGCGTCGATGTGGGGGACAGCGCGGGCTTCGACATCTCGGCGGTCGACGGTGCCGCCTACGCGGCCCTTCAGGTCGCGTCGAGCAGCTCGTCCGGGCTCTACAGGATCGACCTGGCCACGGGCCGCGCCACCCTTGTGGGCCGGATTGGCGGAGGTGCCGTGATTCGCGCCCTTGCTGCGGCCGGCACGGCTCCTGCGGACACGACCGCTCCGACGCTCGTTGTCGCCGCCACCTACTCCTCGAAGGTCGGTGCGTTGCTTCGGAGTGGAGTGACGCTCCGCGCCACGTGCTCGGAAGGTTGCACCGTCACCGCTCGAATCCTGCGCGGAAACCGGCAGGTCGGGGGCGCGAAGGCAGTGACCGGCGACCTAGCCGGCACGAGCACGGTTCGCGTCCGGTTCACCACTGCCGCGAAGAGAGAGCTCGCGCGGAGCCAGCGGCTCACGTTGTTCCTCGTCGTCACCGCCGAGGATGCAGCGGGCAACGAGGTCACGAAGCGGATCATCCTTCGCGCCAAGCGCTAGGGATCCGCGCGACCAGGGTGGAAGGGCCTTCGACCCCTCGGGCCCTTCCACCCTCAATCTGGAAGAAGTGGCATCGCGACTCCCGGCTCGCGATCGAGAAGAACCGCTCTCGTCATCGCGGCGGATCCGAACCGGTCACGCACCTGATCGAGAGCGAGATCGAGCGCGAGATCGAGCGCGATGTCGTGCTGGGTGTCGAAGGGGAGGGCGAGCTGAAAGGGAGCGTCGTCCGCGAGGCCGGTGAGCGAGAGCCCGACCAGCGTCAGGCCCTGCGCCTCGATCATCGGCATTGCCGCCGCGAGCAGCCCTCTTGCCGTGTCGAGGATCGTCTGGGTGTGCGCCGTCGCCTGTGGCACCGTGTGTGAGCGAGTTGCTCGCGAGAAATCTGCGAAGCGCAGCCGGAGGATGACCGTGCGACAGACTCGACGCGCTGCCCGCAGCCGGCGAGCGAGGCGGTCGACGAGGGCGATGACGATCGCGTCGATGTCAGCGTGCGATCTCGGCCGGTGACCGAGCGCCCGCTGCCCTCCGATCGAGCGCCGGCGGCGTCCCACCCGCACCGGCCGGGGGTCGCGGTTGTGGGCGAGCGCGTGGAGGTGCCGACCTGACGCGCGTCCGAGCATCGCGACGAGCAGCGGCTCCTCGAGACGGGCGACCTGGCCGACGGTCGTGATCCCTCGGCTGTGGAGCTTCTCGGCGGTCACGCGGCCCACGCCCCACAGCTGCTCGACCGGCAGAGGGTGGAGGAACGCGAGCTCGCCGTCGGGCGGAACGAGGAGGAGACCGTTCGGCTTCGCGACTGCGCTCGCGACCTTCGCGAGGAACTTCGTCCTCGCGATCCCGACCGTGATGGGAAGCCCGACCTCGTCGAGGACGTTTCGACGGAGCCGCGCGGCGATTTCCGTCGGCTGGCCGGCGAGCCGCTGGAGGCCGCGAACGTCGAGGAACGCCTCGTCGATCGAGAGCCCCTCGACGAGCGGTGTCGTGTCCTCGAACACCGCGAACACCGCCTTGCTCGCCTCGGAATAGGCG
This sequence comes from uncultured Actinomycetes bacterium, assembly GCA_963840705.1. Lineage (GTDB taxonomy): Bacteria > Actinomycetota > Thermoleophilia > Gaiellales > Gaiellaceae > GMQP-bins7. The sequence continues at coordinate 533,419 of CAWIZT010000008.1, forward strand.
GACATCCGTGGCGGCACCACGATCGCATGCGGGCACAGCCGCCGGGCGCGTTTGCCGCCCATCGCGGTGCGGATCCCGAACGCCTTGGCCTCGTAGCTCGCGGCGAGCACGACCCCGCCACCTACGATCACCGGCCGCCCGCGCAGGCGAGGATCGTCGCGCTGCTCGACCGCTGCGAAGAACGCATCGAGATCGGCATGCAGGATCGTGGGCTCGCTCGCCAGTTCTCCCGGCACGAACGTATGTTCGCATAGACTGGGTCGATAACGTGCGCGCGGAAACCGAGGACGAGAGGAGACGAACGTGGACTGGAAGCTCGAGCTGGTGGCGATCCCTGTGTCCGACGTGGATCGCGCGAAGGCCTTCTACACGGAGAAAGCAGGGTTCAACGCCGACCACGACATCGCGGTCTCGGACGAGATCCGGTTCGTGCAGCTGACCCCGCCCGGCTCATCCTGCTCGATCGCCCTGGGCAAGGGGGTCTCAGACGCGGTGCCAGGCTCTGTCCAGGGTATGCAGATGGTGGTCTCGGACGTTGAGGCGGCGCATGCGGAACTCGTCGCGCGCGGGGTCGAGGTCAGCGACGTCCAGGAGTTCCCGTGGGGCCGGTTCGTCTTCTTCAGCGACCCGGACGGCAACCGGTGGGCGGTTCAGCAGCTGCCGCCGCAGGAATAGGAGAACCTCGATGGACTTGAAGCTCGAGCTCGTCTTGATCCCCGTCTCCGACGTGGACCGCGCCAAGGCCTTCTACGTCGAAACGGTCGGCTTCACGCTGGATGTCGACCATGCGCCGAACGACGAGTTTCGCGTGGTGCAGATGACACCGCCGGGCTCGGCGTGCTCGATCACCGTCGGGAAGGGGGTCACCGACGCGACGCCAGGCTCCGTGCGGGGAACGCACCTCATCGTTTCGGACATCGAGGCCGTGCGTGCCGAACTCGTCGCGCGAGGCGTGGATCTGAGCGAGATTCGACACATGACCCCGAGCGGGTGGGTGCCGGGACCCGATCCCGAGCACCGCGACTACAACTCGTTCGCGGACTTCAGCGATCCCGACGGCAACACCTGGGTCCTGCAGGAGGTCCGAGTGGGCAAGCCGGAGGCATGAGCGGGACGGTCGCGAATCGCTCTGTTCCCGCGGCGACGATCATCCCGGAGCTCGCGTATGCGGACGTGGTCGAGGCGTCGGACTGGCTCTGCGAGGCGTTCGGCTTCATCCTGCGCATGCGCATCGGAAGCCATCGCGCGCAGCTCGTGTACGGCGAGGGCGCGGTCATCGCAATGGAACGTGGCTCGAGAGATGTAGCTCCGCAGTTCGTGCTCATGCGGGTCGAGGACGCCGACGCACACTACGAGCAAGCGGTGGCAGCTGGCGCGCGCGTCCCGGACCCACCGATTGACTACCCGTACGGGGAACGGCAGTACAGCGCCGAGGACGTCGGCGGCCACCGCTGGACGTTCTCGGAGTCGATCGCCGACGTCGATCCTGCGGACTGGGGCGGTGTTCTCGTCGCTGGGGTCGACTGACCGCGGAGCGCTTGTCGCTACGCTTATTTGAGACGCGCGGCGCGCTTTCGCCGATTCTCGATAGCGGCAGCCCGGCTAGCCCGATCAGCCGGAGTGGACCGCGCTTCGACTGCCGCGTTCTGCTTTGCCCACTTCGATCGCTCGACCCGCGTCATCTCGCGAATCACGAGCTGACCCGACGCAACCTGCTCGCGCACGTGCTCGAGTTTCGCCTGGCGCGCTTCCTGATCTCGCTCCCGACTCGTCTTCGCCACCGTCGAAGTCTACTGTCTGTGAGTTAGGAACCGAAGAAAACCGCTGCAAGCCGGACATTCCGAATGTCTCGTCGGCGTTCATCGCGTTCCGTTCACGAACTCTTGATCGGGTACTCCCCGTGACTAGGCGAGGCCTCGCGCCGCCCAGGCGCGCGCGGTCAGCACGAACGGGGCGGTGGAGAGCTTCTTGCGACAGCGTTCGCGCAACTCGGCTCGCCGTTCCGGATCGAGGCCAGCAACGTAGCCGCCGGCAGGCCCGACACCGAGCGTGAAGGGATCCCACCAGTCTTCGAAGGTCGGATGCTCGATGCTCACCTCGAGATGGGTCTCCTCGATCTCGCGCAGGTCCGCCGCCTCGAACAACTCGGTCAGGTGCCCCTTTCTCGCGCCCGCCAGCTTGGATTCGTCCTCCACGTCCGGATCGAGCTCGCGCACCGCGTCCCAGTACGGGCTGAGCGGGCCGTGGCCGCCGGCGTGATCCCAGACGGAAGCTGCCACGACGCCATCGGTGCGAGTGACGCGCGCCATCTCCGAGAGCCCGGCAACCGGGTCTCGCATGAAATGGACGACGAGTTGCGCGAGCGCCGCGTCGAAGCTCTCGTCCGGAAACGGCAGCTGCTCAGCGGGCGCACGTTCCACCCTGACACCGGGATGGCGCTCTCGGGCCGCGGCGACGAACGGCTCAGAAGGATCGATGGCTGCAACGCCGTCCGGGCCAAGCCGCCTGACCAGCTCCGTCGTGAGCGCGCCGGGGCCGCAGCCCACATCGAGCACGCGCTGGCCGGGGATCACGTCTGCGAGATCCGCGAACTGAGGCGCGAGCAGCGTGGAGTAGCGACCCATGAACCGGTCGTACGCGCCGGCGGAGACCGCGAAACTCACCTGGGGAAAATACCGGTGAGATCACCTCGCGCTCAGGCTTCGGCCCGGCGCCGTCTCATCGCAGCGTGGGGGGCTACGCCTGTCTCCCTATTCTTGCAGCATGCTCTTCGATCCTCACGCGCATGAACGGCTGGTCGAGGACGGATGGAACTCAGATCGCGTCCGCGCGGCAATTCGGGAGATCGTCGACGATGCGGAGCGATCGTTCGACGATGGCTGGACGACGCACCCACACGACATCGTCCACGAGGGTGACGAGGAACGCCGCTTCCGGACGGTGTACGCCGGCGGCGCCGGCGTCGTGCAGGCGCTCGACTTGCTGCAGCGCCGAGGGTTGGTGGAGCTGCGTCGGGACTACGTCCCATACCTCGCGGGCGGGTACGAGCCTGACTTTCCCGATCGCGATCATGAGCGAAGTCTGTGGATGGGTGAGACGGGGATCCGGCTCGCACTGCATCGGCTCTCGCCTTCGAAGGAGAACGCCGACCGGTTAGCCGAGCTGATCACCGCGAACAAGGAAGACGAGCGCCGAGACGTGATGTGGGGCAGCCCCGGAACCATGCTCGCGGCCGCTGCCATGCACGACCTGAGCGGCGAGGGGAAGTGGCTGGATCTCTGGCACGAGAGTGCGGCCTGGCTACGCGGTGAATGGGATCCGCATACGGGTCTCTGGACACAGCAGCTCTATGGGTTGGTTGAGCAGTTCATCGGCCCCGCGCACGGGTTTGCGGGCTGCGTGCTCGCTCTGTCTCGCGATGCCGACGACGAGGTTCATCGCCGCGCGGCGGAGACCACGGCCCGGTACGCCGTCGAGGAGGACGGGCTCGCCAACTGGCCGCCGGTCGCCTCGATGGAGGGTCTGCACGGCACTCCAGACGGGTCGATTCGGCTGCAGTGGTGCCACGGAGCGCCCGGCCTCGTCGCGTCGCTCGCTCGTTTGGCGCCCGGCGACGACGAGCATGGACGCCTGCTGCGTGCGGGTGGCGAGCTCACGTGGCAAGCCGGCCCACTGTCGAAAGGCGCGAACCTCTGCCACGGCACTGCAGGCAACGGATATGCCTTCCTGGCGCTCTTCGAGCGCACGAGCGACGAGCTATGGCTCGAGCGTGCCCGCGCCTTCGCGATGCACGCAATGGCCCAGGTCGCAGGTGCACGCGTGGAGCTCGGCCGCGGCCGCCACACCCTCTGGACCGGCGATCCCGGAACAGCGCTCTACCTCGCCGACTGCCTGGCCGGCAGCGGAACGGTTCCGCTGCCCTAAGACCTAGAAGGAAGTGTCCTTGCCGATGGCAATCAGCGCGTCGACAACGTCATCGAGTGGTCCGCTCGCATCGATCTCGTGCGTGCACGTCGCCCGCAGCAACGGCTCCACCGACTCGACGTGCGAAAGGATGAGATCGCGTTCCTCGGGCCGTTTGCCGTAATCGTTCGTCGTCCTGTGCTCGATCCGGTCGAGGATCACCTGGGCAGGTGCGCTGAGCAGGACGACCGCGTCGAACCGATCGTAGAACTTCCCTTGATTCGATACGCACCCTTGCACGTAGAGCGTGCGCTCATCTTCCGACTCCAGGAGCTCGGCGATGCGATCCTCCCTCCACAGCCACTCGCCCTCGGCCACATCGGACGCGGGGATCCATTCACTCCAACCGGGCTCGTCCGTGTCGACCACCCGGAAGCCACGCCGGTCGAGCTCGGCGAGCGCCGTCGACTTCCCCGTACCGGACATCCCGGTCACCAACACGTTCCCCATGTCCGCAGGCTAGTACTCGTCGAACCGCGGCAGATCGTCGGTGATCTCGAACCACGCTGCCTTGGAGCCGACGAAGATGTGCTTCGTCGGACGAATGGTCGGCGCATCCACCAGCGACCCCAGGGCGACGTGCACGAAGGCGCCGTCCCGCACCACCGAGAAGAGGAAGGATCCGCACGCCCCGCAGCGCGTGTCGTTGAGATTCTCGTCTCCGAAGACGGCGATGTCGTCAAGCCCGTCCGTGATCGTGAGCTTCTCCCGCTCGATGCCGGCGAACGCCTTGAAAGCCGAGCCGGTCGCCGCTCGGCATTCCGAGCAATGACAGTTCATCGCGTACAGGAATGCATCCGAGACCTCGTAGCGAACCGCGCCGCACCGACACTTACCGGTGAGCAACGGACTACCGCGCCTCTTGCCCGTCTAGCCGCTCCTCGAGCCGAACGGTTGCGGTGTCGCCGGCCTCCTTGCCGATCGCCCTGCGGAGGTCCGCCTTGATCGGGAGCTTGTGCGTACCGTCTCCCATGGCCATGAACGAGCTCCGGAACGGATGCCCGTCGATCGACCCGCGTACCCTTACGAGCCCGCGCGTGCCGAAGAACACGACGGAGGCAGGCCAGACGACGTACGTCCAGCCACCCTTGGCCGGGCTCTTCTGCAAGACGGCCGTGAATCGCTCATCGATGCGCGTTGACATGCCCGTTGGCCTCCTGTTCGTAGTGTCGTGAAATCAGACTGTGTGCTCGTCTGAAAGTCATCTGCCGAACCGAGGCGATTCGCCTTTGTCACAAGTTTTGGTCGACGAGACCAGAACAACTGCTAGAGTAAGGGTCGCAGCGACCAAAACCAGAGGAGAGCACTATGCTTCCCGCGCTTCCGTTCGACTATCTCCAGCATTTCGACCGGCATGACCGTGTGCGCCGCACCCGCGACCGTCCGACCGGTAGCCGCGTTCGTCGTCGCCCGGCAAGCGCCTCGCGCGAGTGACGCCAAGACCCGGAGATACGGCCGTCCCGGCGGGCTACGACCCCGCGGAGTTCCCGGCGTTTGCGGTAACGGTGGACGTCGTGATCCTGACCATGTCCGAAGGCGTACTGCACATGCTGCTCGTGCGCCGCGGCGAGGCGCCCTTCGCGGGGATGTGGGCGATCCCGGGTGGATTCAAGCGTCCCACCGAGACGTTGGACGAGGCGGCGAGGCGCGAGCTGGTCGAGGAGACCGGCGTCGACGTGCCGAGCCTGCTGACCCAGTTCGGCGCCTACGGCGACCCCGAGCGGGACCCTCGCATGAATGTCGTAACGGTCGCGTACCTCGCCGTGCTTCGCGACGTGGGCGCGGTCGTGGCGGGTACGGATGCGGCGGATGCCGCCCTGATGCCGGTGTCCGACGTGCTCAACGGAGAGATCGACCTGGCGTTCGACCATCTGCAGATCGTGCGCGACTCGATCGAGCGTGTCCGCGTCGAGCTCGAGGTCACCGGCATCGCCACGGCGTTCGTCGGACCGACGTTCACCCTGGCTGAGCTGAGGGCGGTGTACGAGGCGGTCTGGGGCGTGCAGCTCGACGCCGCGAACTTCCGGCGGAGCGTCGTCGCCGAAGACGGTTGGGTGATCCCGACGGGGCGCCGAGCTCGACCCGGCCCGGCCGGCGGGAGGCCCGCGGAGCTCTATCGGGCCGGGCGGGCGTGGAGCAAGGGCGGCCCGATCCATCGATTCCAGCGCGATGAGAGGAAGTAAACGCATGAGAGCTGTAGTCCACGACAGATACGGGCCTCCGGAGGTTCTGCGACTCGAGGAGGTCGAGCGGCCTGTACCGAACGACGACGAAGTCCTCGTGAAGATCCAAGCGACGACGGTCACGCGGTCCGACTGCGGATACAGGGCAGCAGACCCGTTCTTCTCCCGCCTCTTTACCGGGCTGCGCGGGCCGAAGCGGAGGACTCCCGGTATGGAGCTCGCCGGAGTGGTCGAGGCGGTCGGCGCGGCTGTCACCGAGTTCGAGCTCGGAGACGAGGTCTTCGGCATCCGCGGGGGCGCGCAAGCGGAGTACGTCTGCGTCCGTGAGAGCGGCGCGCTGGCGCACAAGCCGGCCGGCATGACCTTCGAAGAGGCCGCGGCGGTCTGCGACGGAGCGATCATCGCGCTGGCATGCCTGCGAAAGGCGGAGCTGCGTGAGGGCCGGAGCATCCTCGTCTACGGCGCGTCCGGAGCCATCGGAACCGCAGCGGTGCAGCTGGCCAAGCACTTCGGCGCCCACGTCACCGCCGTCAGCAACAGCAAGAACGTCGCGCTCGTGAGATCGCTCGGAGCCGACGACGTCGTCGACTACACGCGGGAGGACTTCACGAAGAACGGGAAGACGTACGACGTGGTCTTCGACGCGGTCGGCAAGCACTCGTTCAGGCGGTGCCGACGTTCGCTGGAGCCGGGCGGCATCTACATCGAGACCGACCTCGGGTTCATGTGGCACGTCCCGCCACTTGCCTTGGCGAGCCGCTGGCTCGGGAATAAGCGGGTGACGCTCCCGATACCCAAGTACACGAAGGAGAACGTCCTCGTCGTCAAGGAGCTCATCGAGGCAGGGAGGTACCGGGCGGTCATCGACCGGCGCTATCCGTTGGAAGATGTCGTCGAGGCGACGAGGTACGTCGAGACCGGCCAGAAGACCGGAACCGTCGTCCTCACGCTGAACGGCCGGCCGGCTCGATGAGAGCGGCCGTCCGGGACAGATACGGCTCGCCAGATGTCCTCCGGCGGCTATTTCTTCTGCCCGGGCGACCAGGCCAAACAGCAGTCGTCTTTCGTCGGATTGCGCGACAGGTTCCGTTGATCCCTCCCGTCGGCGTTCATGACGTAGATCTCGTAGTTGCCGTCGCGGACGCTTACGAAGGCGATCTTCCGTCCATCGGGCGACCAGAGAGGTTGAGCACCGCTTTGCGTCAGCCTCCGCTGGCCGCTCCCGTCGGCGTTCATGACGTAGAGCGCGGATTTGCAGCGAGTAGCAAGTCGCGTTCGAAATAGGTCGCCGCGTACGCAGCGACTGCCGAGCACGCTTTCGAAGGCGATCTTCTTCCCGTCAGGTGACCAGGCAGGACCCGAGTCGCGTTCCGCGCTGCGTGTCAGCCTCCGCTGGCCGCTCCCGTCGGCGTTCATGGCGTAGAGCTCGCCGCGGTTATCGAAGGCGATGTGCTGCCCGTCAGCTGACCAGACAGGTCGCCGCCCGTGGTGCGTCAGTCTCTGAAGCCCGCTCCCGTCGGAGTTCATAACGTAGACCTTGGACGTGCCGGTGCGCCCGCGTGTGAAGGCGATCCTCTCCCCGTCGGGCGACCAGGCAGGAGCGAGTTCGCGCGCCTCATTGCGCGTCAGGTTGCGCTGTCGGCTTCCGTCGGAATTCATGACGTAGACCTCGAGGTCGCCGTCGCGGTCGCTGAGGAAGGCGATCTTGCGCCCGTCGGGCGACCACCGAGGTTGTGCGCCGAATAGGGTCTGCCGGCCAATAAGTCGCTGCGGAAAGGGGTCGCCAAGGGCTCGCGTTAGATTCCGCTTCCCGCTCCCGTCAGAGTTCATGACGTACAGGTGCATCCACTCCGTCTGCGGTGCGCCACTGACAGCGAGGGCTTCGAACGCGATCTTCCGTCCGTCTGGCGACCAAGCAGGCGCAGAGTCGCGCGCTCTGCTCGCGGACAGCGCCTGCTTTCCGGTCAGCGCCTGCTTCCCGCTCCCGTCGGCGTTCATGACGTAGACATCGAAGTCGTTGCTAGGCAGACGACTCAGGAAGGCGATCCTCGAGTTCGCCGTGACGCCGGCAATGCTCGAGCGCGCGGAGTCCGCCGGGGACGCAGTCTGTGACTGCGCGCTACGTCCGAGGATCGCGAAGACCGCGACGCCGATCAGCGCGACGAGGGTCGCGACCGCCCCGTTCCGCCGTCGGCGACGCTGCGCGCGTTTCCTGGCTTCCTCGATCAGCGCCTCGACAAGGGCCTCGACCTCCTCGCGATCCACGGGATCGCTCGCGCGAGGCGGGCGAGGCGGAGCGGTAACGGTCACGGCTGCCTCCCTGGCTCTATTGCGCTAGTATTACTAGCACGATGTTGAATGTCAAGGTAGACAAGAGCGACCCCACCGATCTGTACGAACAGGTCGCCGGTGAGATCCGCCGGGCGATCGCCGACGGAGAGGCGAAGCCGGGAGAGCGCCTTCCGCCTGCGAAGGATCTCGCCGCCGTCCTCGGGGTCAACACGAACACAGTGCTGCGTTCGCTACGGGTGCTCCGCGACGAGGGACTGCTCGAGTTCCGGCGCGGACGAGGCATCTCGGTCGCGGGTACGCCCGAGCGTGGGGCCGTCGTCCAGCGAGCGAGGGAGCTCGTCGCCTTCGCCCGCAGCCAGGGCTACCGTCTGGACGAGCTGGTCGAGATCATCGAGGAGGTTGGCTAACGAAGCCTGCCGCTACCGCTCGCATCGGCCTCCCTGAGGTACTGGTGGACGAAGGCGATCGCCATGCTGCCCTCGCCGACGGCGGCAGCCACGCGCTTGACTGGGCCGAGCCGAACGTCGCCGCCCGCGAAGATGCCGGGCACGCTCGTCTCGAGGAGGTACGGGTCGCGCTCGAGCTCCCAGCGGCCCGCGTCTCGTACGTCCGAGCCGGTGAGTACGTATCCGTGGCGGTCGAGCGCGATCTCCGGCGGCAGCCACGCGGTCTCGGCGTCGGCGCCGATCAGGATGAACAGCGCTCCGGAGTCGAGGCGGGTCGTTTCGCCGGTGTCGGAGTTGCGGACGTCGATCGCCTCCAGCGACGCGTCACCGTTCGCAGTCACCACCTCCGTGCGGTACAGCACGTTGATGTTCGCTCGCCCGGCGAGCTGGTCGATGAGATAGCGCGACATGCTCTTCTCGAGGCTCTCGCCACGGCAGAGGATGGTCACGCTCCTCGCGTGGGTGGAGAAGAACATCGCCGCCTGCCCCGCTGAGTTGCCCGCACCGATGACGTGCACGTCGAGGCCGTGCGTGCTCGCCGCTTCACTGCGGGTCGCGCCGTAGGAGACGCCTTTCCCGGCGAGCCGATCGAACCCCTCGATGGCCAAGCGCCGCCACGCGACACCGCACGCGAGGATGATCGTCCGCGCGAGCAGGACGTCACCGCCGTCGAGGTGCACCTGGCGAGTCGCAGCGTCGATCCGTGTAATCGTCCGGGTCACCAGGATCTCCGCACCGAGCCTGCGCGCCTGTCTCAACGCGCGGCTCGCCAGCTCGTCGCCGGACACCCCTGACGGGAACCCGAGGTAGTTCTCGATCCGGGACGACGTCCCCGCCTGACCACCGGGAGCCTCCCGCTCGATGACGACGGTGCGGAGACCCTCGGACGCGCCGTACACCGCGGCCGCCAGCCCGGCCGGCCCTGCGCCCACGATCACCGTGTCGTATTCGGCTGCAAGCGCCTCGGTGCCGAGCCCCAGCAACTCGGCCACCCGGCGGAGCTGCGGCCGCACCACGGTCTTGCCGTCGACGATGCGAATCACCGGGCAATCCCCCTCGGGCGGGAGGGAGCCGCCCCACTGCTCGGACGCATCCGCTGAGTCAGGCTGCAGCCACGTGAACGAGATCTGGTTGCGGTCGAGGAAGCGTCGTAACTCGGCGCAGGAGGCATCCCACCGGGGCCCGACGACGATCGCGCGGGGCGGCGGTGGTTCCGCCGCGAGTCCCTGCAGCCCACCGGATCCTCCGATCCGATTGCTCGCGAGCCTGCCGACTTCGCGACCGACGTCGGGCGCCCCGGCTGCGACAGCGTGGTAGTCGCCGGGCTCGACCCGCATGACACGCGACTTCTCGGCGGCACGAAAGCCGACGGGGAACACCGTTCCGAGCGTGATCGGAACCTCGCCGAAGATATCGCCGGGCCGGCGCTCGCCGACGACGCGCTCGATCCCGTCGACGAGCTTGACGGCTTCGATCCGGCCCTCGAGCACCGCGAAGAGCGCGCGTTCGCCGCCCTCGTGCGCTGCGTACTCGCCCGGCACGAGGCTGAGGTCGGCGGCGGCACGGGAGAGCCGCTCGCGGTCGGCCTGCTCGAGAGCCGCGAAGGCCGCGATTTCGAGGATCTCCTCCGGCGTCACCACTCAGACAACGCTACTGCGTCCGCGCCCTCGGTCGCGGGCCGCACCGCGCGGCTAGCTGCTCGTCCGAGGCATCGCCGGCGACGGAGCCTTCAGCAGAGAGCGCACGCCGTCGATCGCATCCTCGGTCACGTGTGCCTACGAGCCGCATCGGCCGAGGCGGTGCTCATGCCGAGATCGCGGAGCAGCCCGTCCTCGAGCCCGTAGACGACACCGTGCACGGTGAGATCCTGGCCGCGCGCCCACGCATCCTCGACGATCGTCGTCTGGCAGACGTTGACGACCTGCTCGACGACGTTCAGCTCGCACAGCCGCTCGAATCGGGGCTCGTCGTCGAGCGAGGCGAGCTCGTCGGCGTGCTTGTCGGCCACGTCCACCACGTGCCGGAGCCAGTTGTCGATGAGCCCGTGCCGTGAGCCGTCGAGCGCCGCGCGGACGCCGCCGCATCCGTAGTGGCCGCAGACGATCACGTGCTTCACGCCGAGGACGTCGACGGCGTACTGCAGCACCGAGAGGCAGTTGAGGTCGGTGTGCACCACGACGTTGGCGACGTTGCGGTGGACGAACACCTCACCCGGCGCGAGCCCGACGATCTGGTTCGCCGGAACACGGCTGTCCGAGCAGCCGATCCAGAGATACTCAGGCGAATGACGCTCCGCGAGCCCGGTGAAGAAGTCGGGATCGCGCTCGACGACGCCGGCCGCCCAGGCGCGGTTGCGCTCGAGGAGCTCGGCGAGGTCGGCCACGTTTGGAGACGCTACTGCCTGGAGCGTTCGAGCTTCGCGATGGGTGCACGGACGGCGTCGATCTCGTCGTTCTTGCCGTCCTCGACCGTCGAGTACCCGTCGTTTCGCTCGTTCGACTCGAAGAGCTGCCAGTACTCGTGCGGGTCGAGCGCCTCGACGAGCAGCGTGATCTCGTCGGCCGACAGGCGGACGGTGCTCGTCGTCGGCACTGCTGCCACCTCCCTATCCGGCTGACTGGAACCGCACGAACCGTAGCTCGAGGCGTTCACGATCCGTCCGCCACACGCGCTTGGTCGGTGCCTCGATGGTGGATCCGTGGAATCCCTTGAGAACGTCGAGCATCGGCCCGTCCTCGTCGTCGAGCAGGCGACTCGAAACGTGGACGCGGAGATCTGGCGCGACCCCGACGAGATCCTCGTCGAACGCTCGGTGGTGGATCGAGCACATGCTCAGCCCGTTGCGCACCACGTCGCGAAAGTTCCTGACAGGTTTCCGTACCCGAGTCGGGCTTGACGGGTCCGGCCTGCTGCGGGTCAGCTCGAACTTCCCGGGCGAGTACACCACGCCTTTCGACGTGATCCACACCAGCTGCTTTGGCGCCGCAGAACCGGCCGCCACGGCGGACGTCAGCGTGACGGTCGCTGCGAGCGCGGCGACACAGAGACCGAATGTCTTGATGTTCCTCCTCTCGGCATTCGTCACGGAGATCGTTTGGGCGGCGTCACCCTCCGCTGTCCGCTGCCATCCGCGTTCATGACATAGATCTGTTTGTTGCCGTCGCGCTCGCTGACGAACGCGATCCTTCGCCCGTCGGGCGAGAGGACCGGAGAGCCGTCGTAGGCCCGGCGCGCCGTTCTGGCGTCGGGGGTCAGGTTCCGCTCCCCGCTTCCGTCAGCGTTCATGACGTAGATGTCGGAGTTGCCGTGTTGGAAGCGGACGAAGAAGATCTTTCGCCCGTCGAGCGACCAGAGGGCACCGCCGTCGGAGGCTGGGTCTTGCGTCAATCTGCGAAGACCGGTTCCGTCGGCGTTCATCACGTACACCTCGCCGTTGCCGTCCCGGTCGCTTCGAAAGGCGATCTTCCGCCCGTCTCGCGACCAGACAGGAGCGTGCCCGCGAGCGAGCGTCCGCAGTCCGCTCCCGTCGGCACTCATGACGTAGATCTCCTGTCGACGAGGCGGACCCTTGCCGTCGCCGGCGCTGCTGACGAACGCGATCTTCCGCGCGTCGGGCGACCAGACGGGATCGCTGTCGAAGCCTGGCTTGCGCGTCAGGTTCCGCTGCCCGCTCCCGTCGGCGTTCATGACGTAGATCTCGAAGTTGCCGTCGCGGTCGGTTACAAAGGCAATCCTTCGCCCCTCGGGTGACCAGGCGACGCCATCGCCGCCGGCCTCGCGCTGCCCCCACGATTCCTTCACGCTTCCGCCACGAGCCAGCTTCCGCTTCCCGCTCCCGTCGGCGTTCATGACGTAGATCGTGGTGTTGCCACGGCACGCCGCCCTATGCACAGCATCGCAGGGGTTCCTCAGGAATGCGATCGTCCGCCAGTCTGGCGACCAGATCGGGGAAGTGCGAGGAGGCGAAGGCGGTGGCGTTACCTCGCGGCCCCACTCGCGCGTCAGGTTCCGTTGGCCGCTGCCGTCGGCGTTCATGACGTAAGCCTCCGTGCCTGCGCCGCTGTCGTCCCAGCGGTAGTGAAGGAAGGCGATCCTCCGCCCGTCGGGCGACCAGGTCGGACTGGCGTATGCACTGCCGCCCGAGCCGAAGATGAGGTCGCGGACGGTGCCGAACGCTGAGGCGGTTACGACGACGACGACCAGTGCGGCCGCCACGAGTACCAGGAGCCGGCGGCGGCTGCGGCGCGCGAGAGAGTGCTCGAGTGTCAGACGGCGACCTGCAGCTGACCCGGCGAGTTCGAGTCCGTCTTCCCAGTACTCAGGGCGGGGCTCGGCAGCACGTCCGAGAACGTCGTCCCAGCTTCCGACCTCATCGTCAAGCGGTTCGATCAGCCGCTCGAGCACTACCGTGACGTCGTGGTCATTCACCGATGCACCTCCGTCATTGCGTCTCGGACCTTCCCGTGAGCGGCGTGGAGCGTGGCCGCGACCGTGCCTCGCTCGATCCCCGTGACCTGTGCGATCGTCTCGTAGTCGAGGTCGGCGTAGTGGCGCAGGAAGAGCACAAGCCGCTGTCGTTCGGGGAGCGTTGCGATCACGGCCCGGACCTCGGACCAGTCGCCGGGATGGCCGTTCGCCTCTAGCTCGTGTCTCTCGTCCAGTCCGGTCAGCGGATGCCGCTTCTCGACACGGCAGACGTTCACCAAGATACGCCACAGCCAGGCGTTGAGGCTCTCCGCTTGCTGCAGATCTCCTCTCGATCGCAGAGCGTGGGCGAACGCCTCTTGCACTGCGTCGCGCGCACGGTCGACGTCACCGAGCATCCCGAGCGCGAGCGCGAGAAAGCGCCGGTACCCGTCTCGATACGCATGTTCGATTGCGGCGACGAGGTCGGCGTCCGAAATCCCGCTCACAACCCTATTGATTCACGAGACGCGGAGAACGTTTACTCGAGACCTTCAGCAGCTGAAGCAGTCTCGGCGTCAGGAAACGTTCCCGCACACTGGCGCACCACAGCGGCCAGTCGCCGGAAGCTATGTCTTCAGTTTCCGAACCGCCTCACTGTGCTACCGAGGTGGGTTGCCTCAACGATGTCTCCAGCAGACGCAGACGTCGCGAGCCGGGTCTGGTTCTCTTGGCGGCTACACGACGAACTCGTCCGCGACGGCTAGCGCCTTGTCGAGAATCGCGATTCCCTCGTCGAGCTCCTCGATGGTGATGTTCAGCGGCGGGCAGACCATCACCATGTTCCAGCGGGTCATCAGATAGAGGCCGTCCTGGAGCGCCGCCTTGGCCATTCGGGCGACCGGAGCAAGTTCCTGTCCGGTCGGGTTGAAGGGAACGAGCGGCTCGCGTGTCTCGCGGCTCTTGACCAGCTCAAGGCCCCACAGACACCCCAGGCCGCGCACGTCTCCGATCGAAGGGTGCCGCTCCTGAAGTTCGCGGAGTCGCCGCTCGAACTCAGGACCCATCGCCGCGGCGTGCTCGACGATCCCTTCCTCCTGAAAGGTCTCGATCGACGCGACGGCCGAGGCGCACGCGAGCGGATGACCACTGTAGGTGAGTCCGCTCGCGAAGTACTTGTCGCGGACCCAGTCCGCGATCCTCTCACGAAAGATCATCGCCGCCAGTGGGACGTAGCCCGAATTGATGCCCTTGGCGACGACGAGTATGTCCGGTACGACGTCCCAGTTCTCGCAGGCGAACCACTTGCCGGTACGACCGAAGCCGGCGATCACCTCGTCGCAAATCAGCAGGATGCCGAAGCGGTCGCAGACCTCGCGTATCGATTGGAGGTAGCCGGCTGGGGGGACGATGACCCCATTCGGCCCAACGACTGTTTCGAGTATGACCGCCGCGACGTTGGAGGGTCCCTCGTACTGGAGCAGTTCCTCGAGGTGCGGCCCGCCGCTGCAGACCGGACACGGATCGGGATGACCGGCCGGGCAGCGGTATGTGTACGGGTCGAGCATCCGGACGACTCCCGGAATTCCGGGCTCCGCGGGCCAGCGCCGCGGATCTCCGGTGAGCGTGATCGCCCCGGCCGTGGCGCCGTGGTACGAGCGGTAGCGAGCGATGATCTTGTGCCGCCCCGTGTACCAGCGGGCGAGCTTGATCGCGTTCTCGTTCGCCTCCGCTCCGCCGTTCGTGAAGAACGACATCGTCAGGTCACCGGGGGTCACCTCCGCTAGCAGTCGTCCTAGTCGCGAGCGTGACTCGCTCGCCATCGGTGCACCAATCGTGCAGAGCTGCTTGGCCTGCTCCGTGACCGCCGCGACGATGCGTGGATGCTCGTGCCCTAGCGCGAGGTTGACGAGCTGCGAGGCAAAGTCGAGGTAGCGCTTCCCTTCGTAATCCCAGAAGTAGCGCCCCTCGCCGCCGGCGACTGCGATCGGGGAGATCGCGTCCTGCACCGACCACGAGTAGAGGACGTACCGCTTCGCATCCTCGAGAATCTGCTTTCCGCGCTGGGCGTCGATCGCGACGCTGGCCACGCTCCGATCCTATAGGTCCCCGGCCGGCACCCACACCAGGCAATCGCGACGTGGCGGCCCCCGTCTAGCCTGGCACTCGTGCGGCAGCCACTCGACTCACGAGACATCCCCGCACACCATTCTCGTCCCCCTCAAGCCTCATACTTGTCCCCACCCTTTCTCGTAGTGGTGCCGCGATCGCCGCGCGTTCTGGCTGTGTCCGCACTGAGAGCAAGCGAGTCGGAGCGCGTTCTCCTCTCTGTAGACCGTCGCCCGTTGTTGTCGCATGACTGACAACGCATGACTGCGACATCGAGCGCGTTTCGTCGCATCAGTTCAAGTGAGAGAGCCGCGTTTCCGCGGCTCTCGGTCGTCCAATCCTCGGCGGCGCTAGCTGCAGCCGGTGTTCGTCCCACAGTCGCGGCAGGTGTAGCAGCTTCCCGTCCTGACCATCCGCCCGCCGCACTTCGCGCACTCGACGGCGTCCTCCCACTGGTTGAAGAGGGCCGTCTGTCCGGGCGGCGGGGCATCGAGCGCCACCGCAGTCGCCGCATGCTCGCCCGCTTCGTCATAGGCAGCCGCCAGCCGCGCCTTGACCTCGGGCGTGAGGATGCCGGCCTCCTCTTGCTGGTCGGTGGAGAGGAACTTCTTCCCCATCCAGCGGAAGATGTAGTCGACGATCGACTTCGCGACCCTGATGTCCGCGTCGTTCGTCAGCCCCGACGGCTCGAAGCGCATGTGGCTGAACTTCGAGACGTACACCTCGAGCGGCACGCCGTACTGGAGCCCGAGAGAGACGGAGATCATGAACGAGTTCATGAGGCCGGCGAGGGTCGTGCCCTCCTTCGCGATGTCCACGAAGATGTCGCCGGGCGTGCCGTCCTCGAACAGGCCCACGTGGATGTAGCCCTCGTACTCGCCGACCTTGAACTTGCGGCCGACCTCGACGCGATCGTCCGGGAGACGACGGCGTTGCGGGAGCGGGCCGACGGCGCCTGACACGGGAGCGAGCGTCGTCGCGCCGGCGTCGGCCTTCCCGGAGAGCGGCTGCGCGACCTTGCAGTTGTCGCGGTAGATCGCGATCGCCTTGACGCCGAGCTGCCACGACTCGACGAAGAGCTGCGCGATCTCGTCGACTCTCGTCTCCTCGGGGAGGTTCACGGTCTTGCTCAGTGCGCCCGAGATGAACGGCTGCACCGCGCCCATCATCTTCACGTGACCCATGTAGTGGATCGCGCGGTCGCCGATCGCGCAGTCGAAGATCGGGAAGTGCTCAGTCTTGAGGTAGGGCGCGCCGACGACGGTGTTCCGGTCGTCGATGAAGGCGACGATCTCACTCACCTCGTTCGGCGCGTGGCCGAGCTTCTCGAGCGCCATGGGGACGGTCTTGTTGACGATCGTGATCTCGCCGCCGCCGACCAGCTTCTTCGACTTGACGAGCGAGAAGTCGGGCTCGACCCCGGTCGTGTCGCAATCCATCATGAAGCTGATCGTCCCGGTGGGAGCCAGCACGGTCGCCTGCGCGTTGCGGAAGCCCGAGACCTCGCCCAGCTCGAGCGCCTGATCCCAGGCACTGCGGGCGGCAGACAGCAGGTCGCTCGGCACGGAGCTCGAGTGGTCGATGTTGCCGACCGCCGCCCGGTGCTTCGCGATCACGCCGATCATCGCCGCGGCGTTCGGGCGGTAGCCCTCGAACGGGCCCATGCGCCTCGCGACCTCGGCCGACTTGCGATAGCCGCGACCGGTCATGAGCGCGGTGATCGCAGCCGCGTACGCGCGACCCTCGTCGGAGTCGTACGGAAGCCCGCGCGCCATCGAGCAGCGCGCCGAGGTTCGCGTAGCCGAGCCCGAGCTGCCGGAACGCCTTCGCGTTCCGCTCGATCTCGGGCGTGGGATACGACGAGTAGCCGACGGCGATCTCCTGCGCGAGGAACATGACGTCCACGGCGTGCTCGAACGAGTCGACGTCGAACTCCCCGTCCTCGCGGCGGAACTTCATGAGATTCAGCGACGCGAGGTTGCACGCGCTGTCGTCGATGGACATGTACTCCGAGCACGGGTTAGATGCGTTGATCCGGCCCGTGTTCGGCAGCGTGTGCCAGCCGTTGATCGTCGTGTCGTACTGGACGCCCGGATCGGCGCACTCCCACGCGGCCTCGGCCATCTGGCGGAGCACGTCGCGCGCGTCCTTCGTCTCCACGACCGAGCCGTCGGTGCGCGCGGTCAAGTTCCACTCCTTGCCCTCGATGACCGACTCCATGAAGGCGTCCGTGACGCGCACCGAGTTGTTCGCATTCTGGTACTGGATCGAGGCCCAGTCGGGCGAGTCGAGCGTCATGTCGTAGCCCGCCGCCTCGAGGACGCGCGCCTTCCGCTCCTCCTTGGCCTTGCACCAGATGAACTCCTCGACGTCCGGATGGTCGACGTCGAGGACGACCATCTTCGCCGCGCGGCGCGTCTTGCCACCGGACTTGATCGTGCCTGCGGACGCGTCGGCGCCGCGCATGAAGGACACCGGGCCAGACGCGTAGCCGCCCTTCGAGAGCTGCTCCTTCGAAGAGCGCAGGCGGGAGAGATTGACGCCGGAGCCCGAGCCGCCGCGGAAGATGACACCTTCGCGGCGAATCCAGTCCAGGATCGACTCCATCGAGTCCTCGATCGAGAGGATGAAGCAAGCTGAGCACTGAGGCTTGGCCTCGAACCCGACGTTGAACCACACGGGCGAGTTGAAGGATGCGTACTGGTTGACCAGGATCGCCTTGAGCTCGGCCTCGAAGATCTGGGCCTCGTCGTCCGTCGCGAAGTAGCCGCCCGCGCGGCCCCAGCCGCCGATCGTGTCGACGATGCGACCGATCATTTGCTTCACCGAACGCTCGCGCTCCGGAGAGGACATGCGCCCCCGGAAGTACTTCTGGGCGACGATGTTGGTCGCCGTCTGCGACCAGAACTTCGGGAACTCGACGTCTTTCTGCTCGAAGGCCGGGCCGTCCTTGCCGGGGATGTGGGCGTGGCGAAGCTCCCACTCGACCTCCTCGAAGGGGTCGCGGCCGGGGATCGTGAAGAAGCGGCCCGGAGCGACGCTCGCCTCCGAGTCGACGACCGTATTCACGATCTCCTCCGGAGTCGGGTCGACCTGGGGTGCCTCTACCTGCTTCGCCGTTGCCATCTGTTCCTCCCGAGCGGTCTTTGACATCAGGTCCTCCCGCTCGGTGGAGCGACGAGCGTCATGCGAGCGGACTTGGCAGCGTAGGAGGCGAGCCGGACGGTACGGATCGCTCCAAAATTTCCTGCAAATTCCGCAAATTCAGACAGGCCCACGCTCGCTGAATTCTACCGTGAACGCATCGCCTCACCGCCCGCGGTGCAGGCGGGCCAGAGAACTGAGCCCACCGGCTGCGAGCACGGCCAGCGCGACGCCGAAGAGCACGACGAGCGGAAGCGGGAGCGGGAAGGTCGAGCCGGATGGAGCGGCGATCGCGCCCGCTGCGGCCTGCGTTGCGGCTGGCGCCTCGGCCATCGGGACACTTGTCTCACCTCGAGCCGCGCTGGACAGTGCGCGTCCGATCACGTCCTCGGCATCCGAGTAGTCACGGAGGTCCGTCGGCAATGCCGCAATCGCGCTCTCATAGCACGTGAGCGCGTACACGCGGTCGATGCGACCGTCGGCGAACCAGTCGGCGAGCACCGACTCGCTGCACGCCACCTCGGCCGCCCGGCTCTCCCCCGGTCCGAAGAGGCACGAGGCGAAGACCACGACGATGAGGGTCAGAAGACAGCGCACGTTCGGCAAACGTGGAGGGTACGTTCTATTCGGACGCCTTCCCCTCACGCCTGTTAGCAAACGCCGGAGCTAGATCAGGAGGTCGTCGTCGGGGCCATGTGCCCCGTCGTCGCGTGCCGCGGCGCGTCGCCGAGACAGGTAGCCGATGCCGCCGGCCGCGAGCAGCATGATCGACATTCCGCCGAGGACGAGGAGCGGGATCGGAACCGACGAGATGCCGGTCGTGTCGACCTCCGGGGCCGCCTCGGATCCAGGGTCACCTGGATCGCCCGGATCACCGTTTCCCGAGCTGCCCGGCGTAGCCGAGGGATCGTCGCGCGGGGTCGGGTCCACGCCGCCTGGAGCGAGCTTGCCGCGAAGCGACGCCTGCAGCGCGCGACCGATGACCTCTTGGGCGTCCGTGTACTGCTCCAGGTCCTCGGGAATCGCGTCGATCGCCTCTTCGTAGCAGTGCGCCTGATAGAGGCGGTCGATGCGCCCGTTGTCGAACCAGTCCGCGAGGACCTTGTCTCCGCACGCGGTGGCCATCGCCGTGCCGGGCAGGGTGAGGGCGGCGAAGGTGGCCGCAACCAGCGCGAGCAGCGCACTGAGTTCGTGAACGCGACGGTATGGGGACGAGGTGTGCGGTATCACGGGCGCGGCCGGAGGCCTGGGAAGTAAGACGAGTCTTCAGGCTCCTGGTGAGGTCGGCGTGAGTGCAGGGTAAACGAATTGTTAGACGGACGACCGGATGCCCCTCTCCGGAAACGGACAACGGCACGGGCGCTGGTAGCCTGGCGCGCCATGGATGCGGCGCCGGAGCCGTCCGGCCGGGCGCCTGGCGCGGTTGCCTTCGTCCTGGCGGCGGCCGTTGGAGCCGCGCTCCTCGGGGCCGCGTTCGCGGGGGACGGGTCAGGCGTCGACGGAGTGCTTCCGGTGGGCGGCTCGGCGGTCGTGCTGCTCGCCGCGGTGCTCCTCGCGGCCGCCTTCGGGCTCGTTGCCGTACCCCGGATCGGCCGGGCGGGGGGTGCGCTCGTCGTCGCAATGCTCCTGCTCGTTGCCTGGACCGGAGCCGCGGTCTGGTGGTCGATCGCTCCGGATCGCAGCTGGGACGCGTTCAACAAGGTTGCTGCTTTCGCGGCGTTTCTCGGGCTCGGGGTCGTGCTTGCAGGATTCGGCGGTCGTGCTGCCGCGCGCCTGGGTGCAGCGGTACTCGCGCTCGTCACCGGAGTCGTCCTCACGTGGGCGCTCGTGGCGAAGTCAGTGCCGTCGCTCGACCCCGACGGGGATCGAGTCGCACGCTTGCGGGAGCCCGTCGAGTACTGGAACGCGCTTGCACTGATCGCCGACATCGCCCTCGTGCTGGGGCTGTGGCTCGGCGCCTCGTCCGGCCAGCGGGTGGTCGCTCGCGTAGCAGGCGGGCTGCTCGTCTTCGTCGCGACGCTGTCGCTCTTGCTCACGCTCTCCCGGGTCGGCCTCGCGGGCGCGGCGGTGGTCGTCCTCCTTTGGCTGACCCTCTCCCAGGGGCGCCGAGTCGAGGGAGCGCTCTTGCTCGTCGCCTCGGCGGTGCCCGCCGCGGTCGTCGGGGGCTGGGCCTTCACGCGGCCGGCGCTCGTCGAGGATGTCGCCGAGCGTGCCGATCGCGTCGCAGACGGCGCCGTCCTGGGCGCACTCGCGCTCGCCGCCGCCGCGGTCGTCGTCGCCCTCGTGGCTCTGGGATCGATGCGCACTCTCGGCGAGGA
>CAWIZT010000009.1:0-541492 GCA_963840705.1 uncultured Actinomycetes bacterium
CCAGAGGCCTGTTCATCTCGGTCCTCTCGTACTAGAGACGACTCCTCTCAAACCTCCAACGCCCATGGCGGATAGGGACCGAACTGTCTCACGACGTTCTGAACCCAGCTCGCGTGCCGCTTTAATGGGCGGACAGCCCAACCCTTGGGACCTGCTTCAGCCCCAGGATGCGACGAGCCGACATCGAGGTGCCAAACCCTTCCGTCGATGTGGACTCTTGGGAAGGATGAGCCTGTTATCCCCGGAGTACCTTTTATCCGTTGAGCGACGGCGATTCCACTCTCCACCGCCGGATCACTAAGACCGACTTTCGTCCCTGCTCGACCTGTCAGTCTCGCAGTCAAGCTCCCTTATGCCTTTGCGCTCTACGCACGATTTCCAACCGTGCTGAGGGAACCTTTGTGCGCCTCCGTTACATTTTAGGAGGCGACCGCCCCAGTCAAACTGCCCACCTCACGCTGTCCCCGGCCCGGATTCACGGAATCGGGTTAGAAGCCCAGAACACGGGGGGTGGTATCCCAAGGGTGACTCCACGGAAACTAGCGTTCCCGCTTCGAAGTCTCCCACCTATCCTGGACAACGTACACCAGACTTCAACGCAAAGCTGCAGTAAAGGTTCACGGGGTCTTTCCGTCCAGCCACGGGTACTCGGCATCTTCACCGAGACTACAATTTCACCGGATCCCTCGTTGAGACAGCGCCCAAGTCGTTACGCCATTCGTGCAGGTCGGAACTTACCCGACAAGGAATTTCGCTACCTTAGGACGGTTATAGTTACCGCCGCCGTTTACCGGGGCTTGGATTCAAGGCTTCGCCCGAAAGCTAACCTCTCCTCGTGACCTTCCGGCACCGGGCAGGCGTCAGCCCCTATACGTCGTCTTGCGACTTTGCAGAGACCTGTGTTTTTGGTAAACAGTCGCTTGGGCCGTTTCACTGCGGCCCCCTCGAGCTCGCGGAGCAAGTCCGCTCACTCTACTGGGGCGCCCCTTCTCCCGAAGTTACGGGGCCATTTTGCCGAGTTCCTTAACGAGGGTTCTTCCGATCGCCTTAGTATTCTCTACCTGCCCACCTGTGTCGGTTTTGGTACGGGCACGTCCCACCTCCCTAGACGCTTTTCTAGGAGGCATGGCTTCAGGAACTTCCCCCATTGCTGGGGTCGGCTTCCCGTCTCAGGCTTGATGGACGACGGATTTACCTATCGTCCGCCCTACGCGGTTGCCCCAGGTCGACCATCGCCTGGGATCCCTTATCCTACCCCGTCCCGCCATCGGTAATAGCGGTGGGGACGTGGTACCGGAATATCAACCGGTTGGCCATCGCCTACGCCTTTCGGCCTCGGCTTAGGTCCCGACTAACCCTGAGCAGATTAGCTTTACTCAGGAACCCTTGGGCATTCGGCGGAGGGGTTTCTCACCCCTCTTTCGTTACTCATGCCAGCATTCTCACTTCCCATGCCTCCACGGCTGGCTTACGCCGCCGCTTCACAGGCATGGGAACGCTCCCCTACCACTCCGCGACCCCGAAGGACCACAAAGTCCGTAGCTTCGGCTCCAGGCTTGAGCCCCGTTACATTGTCCGCGCCCGATCACTTGACCAGTGAGCTGTTACGCACTCTTTGAATGGTGGCTGCTTCTAAGCCAACATCCTGGTTGTCTTAGCAATCGAACATCGTTTCCCACTTAGCCTGGAATTTGGGGCCTTAGCTGACGGTCTGGGCTGTTTCCCTTTCGACCATGGAGCTTATCCCCCACAGTCTGACTGCCACGCTCTGGACTGTCGGCATTCGGAGTTTGCCTGACTTCAGTAAGCTGGTAGGCCCCCTAGGCCAAACAGTGCTCTACAACCAACAGTGAACGCGTGACGCTATACCTAAATATATTTCGGGGAGAACCAGATATCTCTGAGTTTGATTAGCCTTTCACTCCGACCCACAGGTCATCCGCTCCGTTTTCAACCGAAGTCGGTTCGGTCCTCCACGGGGTCTTACCCCCGCTTCAACCTGCCCATGGGTAGATCACTCAGTTTCGGGTCTGCCTCCAACGACTGAACGCCCTGTTCAGACTCGCTTTCGCTTCGGCTCCGTTTCCTTAACCTCGCCGTTGAAGAGCAACTCGCTGGCTCATTATGCAAAAGGCACGCCGTCACAGGACCAGCCAAAGACTGGCCTGCTCCGACCGCTTGTAAGCACACGGTTTCAGGTGCTATTTCACTCCCCTTCCGGGGTACTTTTCACCTTTCCCTCACGGTACTAGTTCACTATCGGTCGCCAAGGAGTACTTAGCCTTGCGGGGTGGTCCCCGCGGGTTCCGACCAGGTTTCCCGTGCCCGGCCGTACTCAGGAACTCGTCAAGGAAGGCCGTGCGTTTTCGCCTACGGGACTGTTACCCGCTGTGGTTCGACGTTCCAGTCGATTCGACTAACGCACGACTTTGTAACTTCCCGACCCGCCGGCAGACGGATCAAGACGAGCCCTACAACCCCTGCACGACAACGACTGCCGTCTATCACATCGCACAGGTTTGGGCTGAATCCCTTTTCGCTCGCCACTACTCAGGGAGTCGAGGTTTCTTTCCTTTCCTCCGGGTACTAAGATGTTTCAGTTCCCCGGCTTGCCTCTTCCCGCCCTATTTCATTCAGGCAGGAGTACGCGCGCATTACCACGCGTGGGTTTCCCCATTCGGAAATCCTCGGATCAACGGATGGTCAGCTCCTTCCCGAGGCTTATCGCAGCCGCCCACGTCCTTCATCGGCTCTTGGCGCCAAGGCATCCACCGTGTGCCCTTTCTCTCTTGACTCGAAAGAACACGTTTTTACTGCCGCTATGGAGTTTTCAAGGTGCGCGCGAGCTCCAACCGAAGCCCACGAGAAGACGCGCCCCTGCTGAAATCTCAGCGGACGGTCTCTCAAAACTCAACAGCGTAGACGCCGAGCTCGACGTTCTTCCAGGCGAGTCGCAGCACCGGACGGCCATCCTATCGCCGAAGGCGATGCCAACGGCATAGGCCATCACAGGTACGACGCCTACCGGAGTAATAGCTCCGGTATTCCCTAGAAAGGAGGTGATCCAGCCGCACCTTCCGGTACGGCTACCTTGTTACGACTTCACCCCAATCATCAACCCTACCTTCGACGGCTGCCTCCTCCGAAGAGGTTAGCTCACCGGCTTCGGGTATTGCCGACTTTCGTGGTGTGACGGGCGGTGTGTACAAGGCCCGTGTACGTATTCACCGCGGCGTTGCTGATCCGCGATTACTAGCAACTCCGCCTTCATGAAGGCGAGTTTCAGCCTTCAATCCGAACCGGGACCGGCTTTTTGGGATTCGCTCACCCTCGCGAGTTTGCAGCCCTTTGTACCGGCCAATGTAGCACGTGTGTAGCCCAGGACATAAGGGGCATGATGACTTGACATCATCCCCACCTTCCTCCGATTTGTCACCGGCAGTCTCCCATGAGTCCCCGACATTACTCGCTGGCAACATGGGACAGGGGTTGCGCTCGTTGCGGGACTTAACCCAACATCTCACGACACGAGCTGACGACAGCCATGCACCACCTGTGCACTGGTCCCGAAGGAGGGCCGTATTTCTACGGATTTCCAGTGCATGTCAAGCCCTGGTAAGGTTCTTCGCGTTGCATCGAATTAAACCACATGCTCCGCTGCTTGTGCGGGCCCCCGTCAATTCCTTTGAGTTTTAGCCTTGCGGCCGTACTCCCCAGGCGGGGTGCTTAATGCGTTAGCTGCGGCACGGGAGGAGTCGACACCTCCCACACCTAGCACCCATCGTTTACGGCGTGGACTACCAGGGTATCTAATCCTGTTCGCTCCCCACGCTTTCGCGTCTCAGCGTCAGTACCGTCCCAGAGAGCTGCCTTCGCCATTGGTGTTCTTCCTGATATCTGCGCATTTCACCGCTACACCAGGAATTCCACTCTCCTCTTCCGGACTCTAGCCAAACGGTTTCTGTCGACGTCTGGAGGTTAAGCCTCCAGTTTTCACAACAGACCTGTCTGGCCGCCTACACGCTCTTTACGCCCAGTAAATCCGGACAACGCTTGCCCCCTACGTATTACCGCGGCTGCTGGCACGTAGTTAGCCGGGGCTTCTTCTGGAGGTACCGTCACCCTCTGGGCTATTCACCCGAGTAGCTTCGTCCCTCCTGAAAGAGGTTTACAACCCGAAGGCCTTCTTCCCTCACGCGGCGTCGCTGCCTCAGGCTTTCGCCCATTGGGCAAGATTCCCCACTGCTGCCTCCCGTAGGAGTCTGGGCCGTGTCTCAGTCCCAGTGTGGCTGATCGTCCTCTCAGACCAGCTACGGATCGTCGCCTTGGTAGGCCATTACCCCACCAACAAGCTAATCCGCCGCGGGCTCGTCCCCGGCCAGAGGCCTAAGCTACCTTTTCCGACCGACTCGAGAGTCGGAGGGGCTATCCGGTATTAATCCGAGTTTCCTCGGGCTATCCCGGTGCCGAGGGTTGATTACCCACGTGTTACTCACCCGTTCGCCGCTGTCCCCGGGACCGAAGTCCCGGTTCTCGCTCGACTTGCATGTGTTAAGCGCGCCGCCAGCGTTCGTCCTGAGCCAGGATCAAACTCTCCGTGAAGAGACTATGCGTCCTCTACGAATAGAGGACAGTCTTCATTTCGAGCCTGATGCTCGATTCGTTTTCCCATGCCCGCGAAGCGAGCGCCCCGAAGGGACGCCGCCGAGCGGCCAAAACAAAGGGTAAACGGGATCTAATGCCTCACGCCGAACCATCTCCGAGGAACGGAGGCAGCCGACGAGAGGTCTCGACGTTACGCTGTTGAGTTTTCAAAGACCGAGCCGCTTTGCTGGCGGCAACAAAAAACCTCTGACTCGCGACAGAGGCTTCGGGGCGGATCCACACTGGTCGTATGGGTTCGCTCGAAGGCGCTCCAGTTCGTCGAGTGACAGGATTCTTGCGCCACCCTCTGCGGGCGACCGGGGGATGGTAGCACAGTTTCCCGTGCGCAAGACCACGATCCCCGCTCGGGGATCGTGGTCGCGCGGAACCGCCTCCGTCCGCTTCGCGGACGCCACGAAACTCCGGGCGCGAATCGCAGGCGCTCGCGAAACGCAGCGCCGATCAGGCCGTAAAGCGGACGAAACGGCGCTTTCCGGCCTGTACGAGCGCTCCTCTGAGCGCGTCCCGCGCGAGGTCGAGGTCGCCGACGGTCGCACCGTCGATCTTCACTCCCCCTTGCGAGATCAGCCGGCGTGCGTCGCTCGTCGAAAGGCCGAAGTGCTCGGCCAGGAGTGCCGGCAGATGGAGCGGGTCGCCGGGCGGCAGCGCAGCCTCGGGCACGTCTACCGGGGCCCGGCCCTCCCGCACGACCCGCGTGAAGTGCTCCTCCGCGGCAGCAGCCGCCTCCTGCCCATGCGAGCGAGTGACGATCCAGCGTGCGAGCGCGACCTTGGCTGACATCGGATCGTCTGCGAGAGGGTCGTCGTCGGACTCCAGGACCAGGCGATACCACTGCGAAAGCAGCGCATCGGGGATGCGCATCGCCTTACCGAACTGTTCGTCGGGGTCTTCGCCGAGCCCGATGTAGTTGCCCCGCGAGGCGCTCATGCCTGCGCCGTCCCAGCTCACCAGATACTCGACCGTGAGCGCGACCTGCGGCTCGAGCCCGTACGCCTCCATGACCTCGCGCCCGGCGAGCAGGTTGTAGAGCTGATCGGTCCCCCCCAACTCGACGTCGGCCTCGACAGCCACGGAGTCGTAGGCCTGCACGAGCGGATACAGAAGCTCCGAGATCGAGATCGGCTCGCGTGCCAGCTGGCGCTTGGCGAAGTCGTCGCGCTCCAGGATCTGCGCGACGGTCGTGGTCCTCGTGAGCTTCAAGATCGCGGCGAAGTCGAGCTTTGCCAGCCACTCTCCGTTGAACCGGACTTCGGTGCGCTCCGGATCGATGATCGTCGACGCCTGCTCGACGAAGCGCCTCGCATTCGTGTCGATCTGCTCGTCGGAGAGGATCGGCCGCGTCGCGGAACGGCCCGATGGGTCTCCGATACGCGTGGTGTAGTCCCCGACGATCAGGACGCCAGTGTGCCCCGCACGCTGGAATGCGGCCATGCGCTGGAGGGGAATCCCGTTTCCCAGCGTCACGTCCGGGGCGGTGACGTCGATGCCGAGCTTGACGCGCAGCGGGCGCCCGAGCGCGAGCTTCGCCTCGAGCGCACCGTCTGGCAGGACGTGCACGGCATTCCGGCTGAGCTCCACAATGCTCACGGAGCTCAGGCCTGCGTCACGTGCGAGCGCGTGACCTCGGCCGGGGAACGGCAGCCGAGCAGGGCGAGCGCGTTCTCGACCTCGTCGCGCAGGATCTCGAGCACCTGCTGCACGCCTTTCGCGCCACCGAAGGCGAGGCCGTACAACGCGGGCCTCCCGACAAGGACGGCACGCGCGCCGAGAGCGAGGGCCATCACAACGTCAGATCCTCTGCGCACGCCCCCGTCCACGTACACCTCAGCCCGATCGCCGACCGCCTCGACCACCTCGGGGAGCGCCTCGAGGGAGGCGATCACGCCGTCGAGCTGCCGCCCGCCGTGGTTCGAGACCACGACAGCGGACGCGCCGTGCTGGCAGGCGAGGAGCGCATCCTCGGCGGTAACCAGACCCTTGACGACGATCGGAACGTTCCACCGTTCGCGAAGCTCCGTCACGTAGTCCCATTGCAGCCCCGATTCGAGCAGGCCGAGAGCGTGATGCCCGTCCGCTTCTCCCCCTCGAGCCCGAGCGGCAACGATTGCGGGAACGTTCTCCTCCGGCGGTGCGAACCCGAGCCGAGCCTCGCCATGCCGAATGCCGTACACGGGCAAATCGGCGGTGAGGACTAGCGCGGAGAAGCCAGAGTCCAACGCTTGAGCGATTACGTCGTCGCTGACCTCACGGTCACGGAACACGTAGATCTGGAGCCATCGCGGGCTGTCCGGCGCAGCGGCCGCGACGTCGCTCGGCGTTGCGGTCGCGACCGTGGATAGACACATCAACGTTCCGGCAGCGGCCGCACCCTGAGCCATGCCGAGCTCGTGATCCTCGTGGGCAATCGCCTGGAAGGCCATGGGCGCGACCAGCGCCGGCATGGAGACCGGCGTTCCCAAAACCGTGGTTTCGGTAGAGACCGACGACACGTCGATCAGCACCCGAGGCCGAAGCCGAAACCGCGAAAACGCCTCTTGGTTCCAACGCAGCGTTCGTTCGTCCCCGGCGCCGCCGGTGATATAGCTCCAGGCGTCGGCAGGGACTACCGCCTGTGCCAACCGCTCCGCGTCGGCGAGGTCGAGGAGCTCGTCCATGCGCGGAGCCTAACGACCGCCGTCGCCTGAATTCACTCCTGCGTAATCCCGGAGTTCGTACGCTGCGGCGGTGTTGATCCTCCTCGGGGTCGCGTTCGTCGCAGGCGTCATCACCTCGCTCTCGCCGTGCGTCCTGCCCGTGCTGCCGCTCATTCTCGCCGGCAGCGCAGCGAGCACCGACCGCAGGCGCCCCTACACGATCATCGCGGGACTCATCCTTTCGTTCACCATCTTCACCCTTGCCGGCGGCGCGCTCCTGAGTGCGCTCGGCCTTCCGGAGGATCTCCTGCGCGACTTGGCCATCGCGGCGATGCTGGTCCTGGCCGCCAGCCTGCTCTCGCGACGCGTCGCATGGCTGCTCGAGCGTCCGCTCGTGTTCCTGACGCGGCGGCGACCGTCGACCGACGGAAACGGCCTCGTGCTCGGCCTCAGCCTCGGGCTCGTCTTCGTGCCGTGTGCCGGCCCAGTACTCGCAGCAGTGACAGTTCTCTCGGCGAGCGGCGAGGTCGGGCTCCGAATCGTCCTCGTGACCGCCGCGTACGCGATCGGCGCGGCGATCCCGATGCTCGCGATCGCCATCGGCGGACTGCGGCTGACATCCGGCGTCACCTTCCTGCGCACGCATGCCGCCACGACCCGGACGGCTGCCGGCGTCCTGCTCGGCGTCGGTGCGCTCGCGATCGCCTTCGGGCTCGACCAGAAGGTGACGACTGCGCTTCCCGCCTACGGCACGACGTTCCAGGAGAAGCTCGAGGAGAACGAATCCGTCAAGAAGGAGCTGCGCGACCTGACCGGCTCCGGCGATGCGCTCGCGTCAGGTACGCAGGTTTCCAACGCCCCGCGTGCCCCCGAGTTCAGGGGGCTCAAGGACTGGCAGAACACGCCTGACGGTAGGGCTCTCTCCCTCACCGGACTGCGCGGGAAGGTCGTGATCGTCGACTTCTGGACCTACTCCTGCATCAACTGCCTGCGCACGCTGCCGCATCTGAAGGCGTGGGACAAGGCGTACCGGCGCGCGGGGCTGACGATCGTGGGCGTCCACGCGCCGGAGTTCGCCTTCGAGCGCGTCCCCTCGAACGTGCGCTCCGCCGTGAAGCGGCTCGGTGTCCGCTATCCGGTTGCCCTCGACAACGACTTCGCGACGTGGCGGGCGTACTCGAACGACTACTGGCCGGCGAAGTACCTGATCGACAAGACCGGCCGCGTGCGCTACACGCACTTCGGCGAAGGCGCCTACGGCGAGACCGAGAGCTGGATCCGGCGCCTGCTCGGCGAGAAGGCGAAGACGCGGCGGACCTCGGTGCGCGACCAGACACCGGGCGACATCACGACACGTGAGTCGTATCTCGGCTACGCGCGCCTCGATCGGTACGCAGGTAGCCCGGTGATCTTCGACAAGGAGGCTGCCTACAACCTCCCGAAGCGCGCGTTGGCCCAGGACGAGCTCGCGTACTCCGGCCGCTGGACGCTCACGCCCGAGCATGCACGCGCCGGGGACGACGCACGCCTGCAGCTCCGCTTCCAGGCCAACGACATCTTCCTCGTGCTCGCGGGCGAGGGACGTGTCCGAGTGCTCGCTGACGGGCGCCCAGTGAGGTCCGTGGCCGTCTCCGGCCTCCCCCGGCTCTACACGCTTGCGCAGTTTCCGAACCTGAAGCGGGGACTGCTCGAGCTTCGCTTCTCGCCAGGCGTCGAGGGCTACGCGTTCACCTTTGGGTAGCGGCAGGGGCCGGGCATGCCCGGCCCCTGCCGCAACAGAAACTCGCCTACCCCTCCATCCCGGCGACGAGCTGACCGCGGAGCGCGCCTCCCGGGTACTTCGAGTTGTGGATGTTCACGTAGTAGCGATTCGGGTTCGTCTCGATGGCCTCGATGACTCCCTTCGCTGCCTTGACGCAGCCCTTCGCCTTGTAGGCGGCGCCGAAGGGGATCACGACCGGCCCGGCCACGCCGCTCCGGCCCTTGTGGATATGGGCCGCATTCGGCGCGTTGATGCCCTTGACGCCCTTGAACTCCCAGCACGCCGTGCCCTTCGCCGCCTTGAAGGTGACGACGACGAAGCCGGCGCCGTTCGGGTCTCCCTTCGTTCCCGCCTCGTTCGACCCCGTCAGCTTGGACGAGACGACCGGGCTCATCGCCTGGCTCGACGCCAGTGCGAGCGTGGGGAAGGCCAGTGCTACGACTGCGAGCGCGAGCAGCTTGCGCACGTCTCTCCTCTCGATCGATGGACGCCGAGCACCGCTCGGCGCTGACTCCTATTCGATCGTGGAAAGCTTTCGGCCGGGTTAATTTTGTGGCTGCGCCAGAGATCGAGCGCGACTAGCCACCGAAAAGGCGTGCGAAGAATCCCTTCTTCTCGGCGTCGTGCTCGTGCTCGTGATCGCTCTCGTGACCTGCATGCGCGTGGTCATGTGCGTGGGTAGTGCCGTCCGCATGAGTGTGCTCGTGCTCGTGCGTGTGCTCGTGCTCATGATCGACATGCTCGTGCGCGTGGACGGTGCCGTCGGGATGCGTGTGCTCGTGGGTGTGCGGCTCGTCGTGCGTGTGCTCGCTCATGCTGCTCCCTTCGCTTGTTCTGACTGGGCACGTGCCTGGCAGCGGACGCAGAGACCGAAGAGTGTCACCTCCCGATCGCCGAGGCGGAATCCACTGCTCTTCTCGATACGCGGCGCGATGCCTCCCAACACGTCGTCGTGGACATGAGCGACAGCGCCGCATGACTCGCACACCAGGTGGTGGTGTTGATGCTCGTACGCCGGCTCGAACACGGCGCGGCCGGTCCCGAGGTCGGTGCGGCGCACCAACCCCTCCTCGACGAGGACGTCGAGCGTTCGGTACACGGTCGAGGCGTTGACCTGGGGAAGGCGTGCCTGAACCTGGCTCGCAACCTCCTCCGCGCTCAAGTGAAGGTCGGGCTTGGCCGCCAACACGTCCCAGATCGCCGCGCGCTGGACGGTCAGTCGCTTGC
The DNA here is from genome assembly GCA_963840705.1 of uncultured Actinomycetes bacterium. Classification (GTDB taxonomy): domain Bacteria; phylum Actinomycetota; class Thermoleophilia; order Gaiellales; family Gaiellaceae; genus GMQP-bins7. The sequence goes on from CAWIZT010000009.1 coordinate 10,288, forward strand.
CGCGCTCACGCAAGACCGACGCCGGCGGCAAGTCGTGGTCATGGCCGTGCTCGCTCACCGGCGGAATGATCGCAGCAGCACGCGTCATGCGACGACGGGCGAACGGCGACGGAGGGCTGCCCGCACCGACGACCAGCCGAAGACGACGACGAACATCGCGGCTCCCGTGAGCACGATCGTCGGCCCCGACTGGACGTTGGCGTGGTAGCTGACGTTCATCCCGATCAGACCGCACGCGCCACCGATTGCTGTGGCAAGCAGGAGCATGCGCGCGAACGAATCCGTGAGCATGCGCGCGACGACGGCCGGAATGACGATGCTCGCCGCGACGAGCGTCACCCCGAGCACCTGCATCGTGGACAGGATCGTGAGCGCGAGCACGAGCATCAGGAGCGCTTCGACGCGAGCCGTGCGCACACCCGACGCCTCGGCCACCTCCGGGTCGAACGTCGTGAACAGGAGCGGCCGGTACTGGAAGAAGATGATCGCGCCGGCGAATGCGGCAACCGCGGCGAGCGTCAGGACATCGGTCGTCGACACACCGAGGATGCTTCCGAACAAGGCCGCGTCGAAGCTCTGACCGGCGCGGCCGAAGATCGCGAAGAGCGCAAGGCCCAGCGCGAACGAGGCCGTCGTGATCACCCCGATCGCCGCATCCGCCCCGATCGTCCGCCGGCGCGTGACGCCGTTGATCGCGAGCGCGGACGCGATTCCCCAGATGCCAGCCCCGATGAAGACGCTCACGCCGAGCAGTGCGCTCGCCGCGAATCCGCCGAAGATCGCGTGGGACAGCCCGTGGCCGATGTAGCTCATCCCCCGCTGGACGACGTAGACGCCTACCAGCCCGCACAGCGCTCCCGCGATCGTCGCGACAGCGAGCCCGTTCCTGAAGAACTCGAACTGGTAGGGCTGCAACAGCTCCTCGATCATGCGACCGCCTCCTCCAGCGCGTGCACATGACCGGGGAGCGCAACGCCTGGGAGCGCAACATCGTGCGGCCGATCGACCACGATGCAGACCCCGTGATGCACGAGGACGTCCATCGACGCGCCGAAGGTCTGCTCGAGCGTCGCGGGCGTGAGCACATCGACCGGTGGGCCGACCGCCACGACATGGCGGTTGAGGCAGACGAGCGACGGCATGTGCGTGGCGATGCCGTTCAGGTCATGAGTCGTCAGCAAGACGGTAAGTCCGTCGCGATTCAGGTCGCCGAGCAGATGGAGAAGCTCGTGTCGGATGCGCGCGTCGACGCCCGCGGTCGGCTCGTCCAGCAGGAGCAGGTCAGGGCTCCTGAGGAGCGCGCGCGCGAGGAAGACCCGCTGCTGCTGCCCGCCCGACAGCTCACGGATGTGCCGGTCGGCCAGGCCGCCGATGTCGAGGCGCTCGAGAACGGCCTGCGCCTCCGCTCGCTCGCTGCGGCTCGCCCAGGGCAGAAGCCGCCTGCCGGTGCGCCCCATCAGCACGCACTCTCCGACGGTGACCGGGAACGACCAGTTCACGGTCTCCACCTGCGGCACGTATGCGAGGCGCAGCCTGTCACGGAGCCGGAGGCTGCCCAGCACGGGCCGCACCGAGCCGAGGATCGTCCGAAGCAGCGTCGTCTTGCCGGCTCCGGAGGGCCCGACGACGCCCAGCATCGCCCCCGGTTCGATCGACAGGTCGACGTCTCTGAGCACAGCCTCGCTGTGGTACCGGCACGTGACGCCGTCGAAGCGAACGAGATCGCGCACGTCGCTCACTGCGGGTACTCGGCTTCGTCGGGAGCGACGTTCAGCGGCATGAAGCTCTGCAAGACGGTCGCGTCGCCGCCGAGCGCCTCGGTCATCGTCACGTAGTCGAAGTGCATGAGACCGACCCAGGAGTGCTCGTCGTCGCCGGGCGCTCCGGGGAGGTCGTCGTCCCGCACCACGTCGACGTAGCGCGCTCCGGTCTCCTTGCCGATCTGCTCGAGCACCGGGCTCGGGAAGACCTCGGAACCGAAGATCGCGGGCACCTCGCGTTCCCGTACCTGCTCGATCAGCTCGGCGACCTCCTTCGGGGTCGGGTCCTCGAAGTCGGACACCTGGATCGCGCCGATGACGTTCCAGTCGTAGTCCCGGGCGAAGTAGGCGTAGGCGTCGTGATAGGTCAGGAGCTCGCGCTTCGGGATCGTCGAGAACGACTCGCGCATCGCTTCGTCGAGCTCGTCCACCATCGCTTCGAACTTGTCGTAGTTCGCGGCGTAGTAGTCCGCGTTGTCGGGATCGCGGGCCGAGAGATCGTCCTTCGCGACCTCGGCATAGCAGAGCGCGTGTCGCGGATTCGTCCAGAGGTGAGGATTCGGCTTGCCACCCGACTCCGGGAACGAGAAGTCGTATGCGTACTCGGGCTCCTCGATGCACTCGGAGCCGAGCTCGATCACCTCTGCGCCGTCGGCGAGATTCTCCTCCGCGAGCTCCTTCGTCGGCTCCTCGAGGACGAGGCCGTTCAGGTAGACGACGTCCACCGACGAGAGCAGCTCGGCGACACTCGGCTCAGGCTCGAACGTGTGGGAGTTCGTTCCCTCCGGGACGATCCCGGTGATCTGCACGCGATCGCCGCCGATGTTCGAGACGATGCTCGTGATCGGGGCGACCGTGGTCGCAACCGCGAGCGTGCTGTCGTCGTCCGCCTCTTTCGACATCCCTCCACCACAACCGGCCGCTACGAGCGCCAGCGCGCTCAGCGTGACGGCCGCTCCCGATCCAGACACCGCCTTCACGGCGTTCTCCTTTCGCATCGGATCATCAGATGCGATTCATTCGCAGGAGCGACGCTATCGGTTCTAGACGACCCCCGGCAGCGCGCGAAGCGTCATCACGAGTCCGATGCCGAGGACCAGCAGCGCGCTCACGGCCGGCAGCGCACGCACGACCCGGCCCTCGAAGCTCACCCGCTTGAAGGTGCTGCGCGCGCCGATGGCGATGAGTCCGATCGCGGAGATGACCGACGCGAGGCCGATGCTGAACGCGACGATGAGGACGAGCCCGAACGCCACCCGGTGGAGCGAGATCGCCGCGAGGAGGACGACGAGCGCCGTCGGGCAGGGGAGGAGCCCACCGGAGATGCCGACGGCAATCAGCCCCCGCCTGCCGCTTCCGGGCGACGGGAGATGCGCGCGAGCGTGCTCCTCGGGCGTCATGGCGGGGTGGCTGTGACCGTGATGCCCGTGGTGGTGATGATGGCCGTGACCGTCGTGGTGGTGTTCGTGATCTGAGCCGGTTCCGCGCGCCGCGAGTACGCGCTGCCGGACTACGACGACGCCGACGGAGACCACGAGGATCGCGGAGACGAGGTTCATCCACGGATAGAGGTCTTCGGGGACGATGAACTCGGAGAGCGCGAGTGTCGCGATCCCGAGCGCGAAGACGCCGATCGTGTGCGTGACGGTGACGATTCCTCCGAGCGCGAGCGCATCGCGGGGACGACCCTTTGTCCCCATCAGGTATGCCGCGACGATCGCTTTTCCGTGACCGGGCGTGAGCGCGTGCGCCGCGCCCCAGAAGAGCGCGAGCACGAGAGCGAGGAGCACGAACCCGGCGCTCAGCTCGTCACGCTCGATCAGCGAGGCGAAGCCTCCTTCGCCACCCGAGTCGCGCGCGGGCGCGCTCGCCGGCTCGGACGAGAGCCGTGGCTCCACACCGGCTGCGTCGCCCGCGTCCACGCGGACCGTCGCCGTGGTCAGATCGAGAGGGCTCTGGAGCTGGCTCTTCGGGTATGTGCGCAGCCGATCGCTGATGCTCGCCGCCGGAACGTCGGAGCCCGTGAGCTCGGCGCCTCGCTCGGCGCGTACGACGAGCTCCTTCCACCCGATCCGCGAGGCGAACGCGCGGTTCACGATCTCGATGGAAGCGGTTGAGTCGCGGCTCAACCGTCCGCCGTCGAGCACGACCTCGAGCCGAGTCGTACGCAACGACGCGACCCCCGCTGGGAAGGTCAGGCGATGCCGAATCTCCGTCAGCTCGCGCGGGGCGCCGTCGACGCGGAGATCGAGTCCACGCGCCACCGTCGCGGTGAGGGAGCTCGCATAGGGAGCACGTCCGAGACGATCGCGCTCAGCCCTTGCCTGGAAGGTCGGAATCTCCGCGAGGTCGAGCACCGCGACCACGTACAGGTGATCTCCGGAGGCAACGACCTCGACGTGTTGATTCGTGGTGAAGTTCCCGAGGGGGTGCGCGCCAGCCGTGCCGGCGGCCACCAGAAGCGCGAGTACACCGAGCGCTGCGGCTGCGAAGAGCTTCACGAGATTTGTTCGCGCCGAGCCGCGGACCGGTTCGCAAAGGGGTCAGACCCACGGGTCCGACCCCCTTGCGTGCTCGAGTGGTTCCAGCGCGTTTGTCCTACCTGCCCTTGGTGTTCTCGAAGCCGCTCTGCGGATCCGCGACGTACGGGAATCCGGAAAGCAGCTCGCGGTCGTCGGCGTTGACGCCGTCCCCGAGCGGGACCTTGTTGCCCTTGAGGAAGCCCGCCATGACCTGCTCGGCGGCATCGATCACGTCGTCGCCGAGGCGGCGTCCGTTCGGGAACCCGCCGTTGTCGCCACCGATGACGCCGAGGCGGTTCATCCTGCCGGTCGGCGTGACCGGGATCGAGTAGTTCAGCCGCAGCAAGTCGGCCACGGTCGCGCCGGTGAAGTTCAGGCCGGTCACGCCCGTACCGAAGACGGCGACGAGGTCGTCCCGGTTGTTCTCGGGCGCGTTCACCTTGTAGAGGTCGTTCATCAGCTTCGCGAGGATCGGCTTCAGCACCGGCCCTGCGAACTGCTTGTCGTTGACCGGCTGCGGACCGATTCCAGACGTCCTTGAACGGCGTCGGGACGACGACCTCGTTCACCAGCGGGTTGCCGATGCGCGACACCTGCGTCCAGCCCCTGCTGAGCTTGTTGCCGATGGTGACGTTGCGGCGGTCGGTCGACGACCAGACGCCGATCGTGCTGTTCTTCGCGTTGAGCTGCGAGACCGGGATCTGCAGCGCGATCGAGTGGACGGCATAGCCGGCGAAGAAGTCCTTGCCGCCGCCCATGTTGCCGGTTCCCTTGCGAATCGCAAGGAGGTCGAAGATCGACCCGATGTCAGCGAAGAACGGATCGTCGCGCTGGCCGGCGAAGACCCTCGCCCCTCCGACCGACACCACGCCCTTGGCAGCAAGCTGGCGATAATTCGGGGTCGCGCGCGGCCCGATGTTGTTGGGCGGCGTGCTTCCGCGAGCGTACAGCTTGCCGTTCCGCGTGACCGTGTAGCGCTGCACCGTGTTTCCGAGGAACAGCGGCCCGGCCGTCCGCGAGAAGCGGAAGCGGTAGGTCAAATCCGGACGCGCGTCGCCGTTCCGGTCGATGTAGATGTTGTAGCGAGCCGACGGCGAGAACGTGAAGTAGTTCGGCCCGGCGGCCGGATCCTCGCCCGGGATCCAGTTGGACACGATCGTGACCGTGTCGGGTCGGTCCGGGCTTCGGAACGCATACAGGTCCGTGTTGTCGGCCGTCGGATCCTCCGCGATCAGCGGTGCTTCGCGGTGGCTCGAGGCCGTGCCGTTCCCCGGACCCAGCCGTGCGGCGCCTACGACGGCTGCTGCGACGAGCAGCGCGACGAACGCGACCGCGGTGATGCCTTTGTGCATCTGCACTCCCTTCCTGAATACCTGAGGTGGGTAACGGGCGTTGTTCGCGTTCCCGCTGGGGCCGGTTCGAGATCGTGCAAGCCGTGAACCAAAGGGCAACCTGCGAGCGAAGAAGCAGGGATGGAGGCTTCCCCCGCCACCGTGCTAGCGTTTCCGACCCACGATTCTTCGCGCGATCGGAATGCGCATGAGCGGATTCCGGTCCAGCGCAGAGAACAGCCCGGCTGGTCCATGCGCAAGCAGCACGCCCACCTTTCCGACGAGGCCCTGGTTGCGCAGGTCGCTCGTGGCGACGAGGACGCGCTCGGTGAGCTGTACGACCGCGTCGGACGCATCGCGTACGGGCTCGCCGTGCGCGTGCTCCGCGACGACCGGCTTGCGGAGGACGCGGTGCAGGAGGGCTTTCTCGCCGTGTGGCGGAGCGCCGCCTCGTTCCGGGCGGAGCGAGCGAAGGCGAGCACCTGGATACTCACTCTGGTCCACCGCCGCGCCGTCGACCTCGTCCGCCGCGAGGAACGACGCCGAACCGAGCCTCTCGGAGAAGAGCTGCCGGTTGGCACGGGACAGGTGTCCGAACCGACCGACGAGGCTGCCTGGCTTCGTTTCGAGCGCGAACGCGTCCAGACCGCGCTCCGGCAGCTTCCGGACGTCCAGCGGGAGGCGCTCGAGCTCGCGTACTACGGAGGCTTCTCGCAGTCCGAGCTCGCCCAGAGGCTCGGAGTCCCGCTCGGGACGATCAAGAGCAGGATGTTCTCGGGCCTCGCGCGCTTGCGGGAGCTCCTCGACGAGTCCACTCAGGAAGGGTCATGGAAACCGGAATTCACGAGCTGACCGCCGGCTACGCGCTCGACGCGCTCGATGCCGACGAGCGGTGGGCATACGAGACGCACCTCGCGGACTGCGAGCGCTGCCGCGAGGAGCTGACCTCGTTCTGGGCGACCGCGGAGGCTCTCGCGATCGCCACAGCCGGCCCTGCGCCGAGCTCGGAGCTTCGAGGCCGGATCCTGACGGCGGCTCGCGCCGAGCGGCCGGTCGTGGTCCCGCTCGAGTCACGGAGACGAAGGGTCGTCCCCGCGCTCGGAGCGGTGGCGGCAGTCGCGGCTGCCGTCGCGCTCGCTGTGGGACTCTGGGCAACGCAGCTTTCGGGTGACCTCGACGACGCACGCCTCGCGCTCGAGCGGGAACGGCAGGCGGCTGCGGTTCTTGCCGACCCCGGGGCGCGCACGGTAGCGCTCGAAGCGGGCGAGGGCCGCCTCGTCGTGGACGATGACGGTCGCGCCGTGCTCGTCCTCGACGGGCTCGACCCCGCGCCACAGGGGAAGACGTACGAGCTGTGGATCATCGAGGGTGAGAACGCCTCTCCCGCCGGGCTCTTCCCGGGGCAGGACGGCCGTGACTGGGTCGGCGTCGACGGCACCGTCGAGAGCGGCGACGTCGTGGCCGTGACGATCGAGAAGGCGGAAGGCGTCGAGGTCTCCGCCAACGATCCGATCGTCGCCTCGGCGCCGGTGTAGCGCGCTCTACACTTCCCTCCTTGCGAGTTCGGAGAGAGAAGGTGACGCCGCGTCGGCGGCGCCGAGTTCGCAAGCGTCGTCTTGCGGCTCTGCTCGGCGTACTGTTCGTCCTCTCGTTCCTGGCGTTCACGTTCGGCCTGGTGCGAGCCGTCGCGAGCGAGATCCCGTCTCTCGACCCCGCCTCGCAGCGATCCGACGTGAACACGGTCGTCTACGCCTCCAACGGCCGGCGAGTGCTCGCCGTTCTTCGCGGCGACGAGGACCGTGTGCTGGTGGCGACGGAGGACATCGCGCCGATCATGCGCCAGGCGATCGTCTCCGTCGAGGATCAGCGCTTCTTCGATCACAAGGGCATCGACCTGCGTGGAGTCGCCCGCGCGCTCTGGGCCGACGTCCGTCAGCAGGCGATCGTCGAGGGAGGCTCCACCATCACCCAGCAGTTCGTCAAGAACGCCTACATCCGCAACGAGCGGACGCTCGCGCGCAAGGTGCGAGAGGCTGCGCTCGCCTGGCAGCTCGAGCAGCGGTGGAGCAAGGACCGCATCCTGACGGCGTATCTGAACACCATCTACTTCGGCAACGGGGCGTACGGCATCCAGCAAGCCTCGAAGACCTACTTCGGAAAGGGCGCACGATTCCTCGAGCTGCACGAGGCGGCGTTGCTCGCGGGAATACCGAGTGACCCTGCGAGGTACGACCCGGTCACGAGCCCGCGCAGCGCCAAGGAGAGGCAACGGCATGTCCTCGGCCTCATGCTCGAGCAGGGGAAGATCACCCTCGCCGAGTACCGCCACGCGGCGGGCGCTCCTCTGCCCCTTCCCGAGGACGTCCGGCTTCCCGGGACGCGCGGCCCCGCAGAGTACTTCGTGAACTACGTCCAGGATCAGCTCGTGGAGCGCTACGGGGCCGGCCGTGTCTTCGGCGGCGGGCTTCGCGTGACGTCGACCATCGATCTCGAGCTCCAGGAGCGCGCGAGACGTGCGATCGAGAAGGTGCTGCGCAATCCCGAGGGCCCGGCTGCGGCTCTCGTCGCGGTCGAGCCCGAGACCGGGGCCGTGAGAGCGATGTTCGGTGGGCGCAACTTCCGGGAGAGCCAGTTCAACCTCGCGGCCCAGGCCGAGCGCCAACCCGGCTCCGCCTTCAAGCCGATCGTGCTCGCGACCGCAATGCGTGAGGGAATCTCGCCGCAGACCGAGATCGACTCCCATCCGGTCTCCATCGACGCGGGCGACCGGGTCTGGAAGGTGACGAACTACGACCACACGTATCTCGGCCGGGTGAGCTTGAGCCGCGCGATGGTGTCCTCCGACAACACGGTGTACGCGCAGCTCACGGACATCGTGGGCCCGAAGGAAATCGTCAAGACCGCGCACGCTCTCGGCATCAAGAGCCCGCTGGACGCGTACTTCTCGATCGGGCTCGGCTCGGGCGCGGTCAATCCGCTGGAGATGACCCGCGCGTACGCCACGATCGCGAACGGGGGCAGGCGGGTCGACGGCACGATCTTCGGCGACCGGCCGCGCGTCGTCGAGCGCGTCGAGCGAATTCGGGCGAACCGAGTGGAGGAGAACGCCCCCCGCCCGATGCAGGCCATCGATTCGGAGCAGGCGGCCGTGCTCACCGACATCCTCAGGGACGTCGTCTCGGGCGGCACCGGAAGGCGGGCGAGCATCGCCGGGCGCAGCGTCGCCGGCAAGACCGGTACGACGGACAACTACGCCGACGCCTGGTTCGTCGGCTACACGCCCGAGCTCGCCGTCGCGGTCTGGGTCGGATATCCCGACCGGCTGCGACCGATGCTCACGGAGTTCGGCGGCGAGCCCGTGACCGGAGGGACCCTGCCCGCGCAGATCTGGAAGGAGTTCGTGTCGAGCCTCGAAGACTCGGACGAGAACGCCTCCTTCGACTACCCGCCCTACCTCGGAGGCGTGTCCACCTGGGTCGTGAAGCGTGAGGGTGAGTGGCAGCTCGACAACGGCGTCTGCCGCGGCGCTCGGCTGCTCGTCTACTTCTCGAGCGGGCTCCCGGACACGACCGCGGACTGCAAGCCGAACGAGGTGCAGGTTCCTCGCGTCGTCGGAATGACGGAGCCCGTCGCAATCGCCCGGCTGGACGATCAGCCCTTGGAAGCTGCGGTTGTCTACGTGCCCGCGAAGGCAGGCCGCCGGCCGGGGCTGGTCGTGAACCAGGATCCCCGTACGGGCGGTCTCTCTGCGGGCGACTCCGTCCGCATCTGGGTCACGGCAGCACGGCACGGGCTCGTTCCGAACTTCGTCGGCTCGAGCCTCGAGAGCGCGAGCCGCGAGGTTCGACGCCTCCGGCTCGAGCCGCGGGTCGTCGCCGCGCCCGGGCCGATGGGCGTGATCCTCCGCCAGAGCCTCGAGGCAGGCGTCGCGGCAGCGCCGAAGCTGAAGATCAGGCTCGTGGTCGGGGACGGCTCACAAAAAGAGAATTCCTGAGCGCGTAACGCCACCGGCGCTCGGTGGCGCGCGTGATCCCGACACGGGGTCCGTCGACGATCTCCAGGGGCGAGCTCGGCAGCCGGAGCTCGAAGGGCTGACGGTCGAGCGGGAGCCCATCGTGCTCGCCGGCGATGCCGAGCGCCTGGCAGAGACGTCCCGGGCCGGCGCACAGCAGGGTCAGCGCGTCCAGCCCACGACGGGCCCGCATCTCCTCGATCCCGTGGCTGGGCTCCAGGGCGCGGAGCAGGACCGCGGCGCCCACTCCCTCTTCGCCGCACACGACGTTCGCGCACCAGTGAATCCCGTACGAGCGGTACACGTAGAGATGCCCGGGCGGACCGAACATCCTCGCGTTTCGCAGCGTGCGACCGCGATACGAATGGCTCGCGGGGTCGTCCGGTGCATACGCCTCGGTCTCGACCACGACACCGCCGGCACCGTGGAGGAGGAACGTCGCTCCGATCAGACCACGCGCGACCGAGTGCACGTCCTGCACGAAGAACGCGTTGCGGTGCGGACTGCTCAGAAGAGCTGTTCGGTCTCCGACGGCCTGGCCGTCGCCGCGAGGACGCGGCGTGCGCGCCGCCCGAGATCGCCGAGGTCGACTCGCCCTTCCTCGGCAGCGGCGGCCAGGCGTTCGGCGAGGTCGAGCGCCTGGTCGAGAAGCACCGAGTCGCCGGCCTCGTGGCCCATGTCGTGGAGGATCGTGCGCTCGGTGCGAGATGCGACGACCGCATCCGCGATTCCCTCGATCCAGACCCGCGTGCGTCTGCCGCCTCCGCGATCGTCGCCGACGATCGGCTCCAGGGCATAGATCTTGTCGGCCCGCGCGTACTTGCCGAACCCCAGGAAGACCATGCGCGCTGTCGTCATCGCCGCGATTATGACGCGGCTAGCTGTTTGATCGGGAATTGACGCGCCGCCGGAGACGGTCACGACCAAGCCGGGCGGCGCACTCACTCGTGGTGCAGGCTGGTAAGCCTGGACGGCGAGGGAGGGTGGCGATCCGGCGCCGTGTCGTGGCCGTCATCCGGCCCGCCGTGAATTCCCGATCAAGCAGCTAACAGTCGCACGAGAACGCCGTCGAGCCGCACGAGGTCGCGCAGCGCGGTCGGCGAGACGGTCGGGACGACGTGCGTGAGCGACTCGAGAATCGTCAGCCGCGCGGTCGGGCACGTCTCGGCGAACGAGACCGCATCGTCGAGGGGGATGTACTTGTCCGCGCGGGCGACGACGAGCTCCACGGGCGCAGTGATCTCCCGCGCGACAGAGAGCGGAGAGAGCGCGTCAACGGCGGCGCGAAGCGATTCGGGCAACGCGGCGAAGAGCTCGTCGAAGCGGTCGGGCGCCTCGTTCGAGAGAAGCGCCAGGGCTGCCCGCGCCGGCTCGTCGAGCTCGTCGCGAGACCACGTGCGCAGACCGAAGAGCGGTTCGGTCCCGTAGTCCTCGAGCGCGAGTAGGTGTGTGCGGAGCGCCGTTCGGTCTTCACCTGGCTCGAGACAGGAGATCACGGAGCGAGCGATCACGAGCCTGAAGAAGTCGCCCGAAGCGAAAGGCATCAGCATGTCGCCGTTGCGACGGACGTCCGTCGTGATGTAGCGAATCGCCTCGGAGACGTCGCCGAGCGGCGCGAGAGCAACGACCAGCGACACCCGGTCCCGAAGGTTCCGGTCGGCGGCTGCAAGCAGCGCGAGGGTGGCTCCGCCCGACACCCCCACGAGAGAAGCGCGACCGCCCGTCACGTCGCGCCTCGCAGTTACGGCCTCGACCGCAGCTCGCGCCTGCCGCGTGGCAGCGGGTGTCAGCTCCCCCCGCGCCAACCCCTCCGGCTCCGCCACGATCGCGAGGCGACCAGCCGCCGCGAGGCCGCGTCCGATCGCGCGAAGCGCCGGATGCGTGCGGCCGCGTCGCGTGACCCCGGGAAACAGAATGACTGCGGGCCATGGCCCCGGCCCTCTGCCCGGCCGGTACACGAACGCCGGCAGCCCTCCGACGGAGGTGTCGGCCTCGCGCACGGTTCCGGCGACCAGGCGGGCGATCCCGCCGAGCACGGGTCCGTCGTACGCGGCGGCGATCCCGACCGAGACGCGGGCCTGGGCGCGTACGACGTCGGGCCAGGTCGATCGGCGTCTACCCACGCGCGAGAGGCGCCTTGTGACCATCGTCTTCTCGCAGCAGGAGCCTCGTGGCGAGCACCGCCAGAAGGGCGATGACGAGCCAGATCGGGCGCGCACCAGGGAGAAGCGCGGACGGGATGTCGACATCGGCCCAGCCTCGCTTGACAACCTGCTCGTGCCACAGATCCTGTGCGGAGTTCACAGCGCCGTAGGCGAGCATGAGCCCGAGGTAGCTCGTCGCCACGACCCGCAGCGTGCCCGGCGGCAGCCGAACGCGGGACAGGAGAAGCGCGGTGACGACGAGCAGGGCGCCGTCGCCGCCGTGGTGATGGCCGAGATGGACGGCTGCGAAGGCGGGCCCGTCTCCCTCCGCGTAGAGCTCCTCGCCGAGGAAGACATCACCCGGAAGGTGGAAGCCGACCTCGGCAGTGACCCACGGGAGAGACAGGACGAGGACGATCGCAGCTCCCACGAGCCGTGCGGGGTCACCTGTAAGGCGCGGCGCGAACGACGTACCAGCACGACGTGCAGCCTCCACCGTCAGCGCGAGCGCGAGTGCGACACCGAGAGCCGGAACGACGTTGATCCAGCGGGCGTCGAGGTCGTTCTGGTCGACCGCGACTGCAACGACGGCCGAGAGGGCGATCGCCGGTCCGGCGACGAGCCAGGCGCTCCGCGGCAGGGCGGCGACGGCCACGAGAGCGAGAGCGACGGCAACGAGCGCGATGGGAAAGTTGAGTAGCACCAGAGCCCGCCCGAGTCCGCCTGCAAGACCCTCATGTGAGACGTTGTAGAGCTCAGTGGTGCCAAGCCGGCTGTAGGTGACGAGCACTGCAAGCATCACCGTGGCGGAAAGCGCCCACGCGGCCAGTGCTTCGCCCTGGCCGGGGCGAGGCATCAGCTCTCGAGTGCTGCCCGAAGCGCGTCGGCCACGTGCGCTTGATCGTCCTCGTCGAGCAGTGCGTGAAAGGGAAGCGCGAGCGTGCGCGAGCTCACGTCCTCCGCGATGGGGCAGAGTCCTGCGCGGAAGCCGTAGCGCTCCTGCATGTACGACTGCAGGTGGATGCAGGGGAGGTAGCGCGCCGTTTGGACGCCGCGGCCGTCGAGCGCCCGGATGACCGCTTCGCGGTCGGTTCCCGGGGGAAGCGCGACGACGTACACGAACCACGACCGCTCGTGCTCGTCGTCGTCCGCGCACGGGAGGTCGAGGCCCTCGACGCCTTGGAGCAGCTCCGTGTAGCGGGCTGCAACAGCCGCCCTTCTCGCGAGGATCTCGTCGAGCTTCTCGAGCTGGCCGAGCCCGATCGCCGCGCGGATGTCGTCGATCCGGTAGTTGAACCCGAGCCGGGCGTGCTCGAGCCAGCCACCCGAGTCGGCGCGCCCCTGGTTGCGGAGGCTGCGCAGAAGCCGCCATTCAGCCTCGGAATGGGTTGTGACCATCCCGCCTTCGCCCGTCGTGATCTGCTTGTTCGGGTAGAAGGCGAAGACCGCGGGCGGCCCTTGCGAGCCGAGCACCTCGCCGCGATAGCGCGCTCCCAGAGCCTCGCACGCGTCTTGTATGAGCGCGAGCCCGTGCCGGTCGCAGATGGCGCGCAGCTCATCGAGCTCGCAGGGGTAGCCGTAGATGTCCACGGCGACGATCGCTGTGGTTCTCTCCGTCACGGCAGCGGCGACGGCCGTCGGGTCGAGGTTCAACGTGCGCGGGTCGATGTCCGCGAACACCGGCGTCGCACCCTCGTAGATCGCGCAGTTCGCCGACGCCACGAAGGAATACGGCGAGGTGATGACCTCGTCGCCGGGGCCAACCCCCGAGGTGATGCAGAGAAGGTGCAGACCCGCGGTCCCGCTGGAGACCGCAGCTGCGTACGGCGCGCCGACCGCCTCCGCGAATGCCTCCTCGAAGCGGTCGATCGTCGGGACCGAGCGAAAGGCGCCCCGAGCGCAGCACGTCGAGGACGAGCTCTCCCTCCCGCTCGTCGAGCCAGGGGCTCGAGAGTGGGACCTGCCGCGTGACCGTCACACCTCGGCCGGCGCGCGCGCCGTCTCGACCACGTCGAGCCAGTCGCTCCAGCGCTGATCTCTCCCCTGGACGACGTCGAGATACCCTTTCTGCAGCTCGAGCGTGATCGGCCCTACCCCGATCTCCTGACCGTCGACGGAGCGGATCGGCGCGACCTCGGTCGCGGTGCCGACCATGAACGCCTCGTCGGCGAGGTAGAGATCGGTGCGGATGAGCAGCCTCTCCTCGACGGAGTAGCCGAGAGCCTCGGCGAGGTGGATGATCGTGTCACGGGTGATCCCGGGGAGGATCGACATCGAGAGCGGCGGCGTGTGGATCCGGCCGTCCTTGACGACGAAGATGTTCTCGCCTGGGCCGTCTGCAACGTATCCGTCGCGCGTGAGCATGATCGCCTCGTCGTAGCCTGCCCGGCGTGCCTCGGTCGTCGCCAGCATCGAGTTCAGGTAGATCCCGGTCGCCTTGGCGACATGCGGGATCACGTTCGGCCCTACCCGCTCCCAACTCGAGATCATCGTCGAGATGCCGGCCTGCTGCCCTTCCTCTCCGAGATATGCCCCCCAGGGGAAGCTGATGATGACGACGTCGACTGGGTTGCCCGTGGTTGCGACCCCTAGCTCGCCGTACCCGTAGAACGCGATCGGACGCACGTAACAGGTCGGCAGCCCGTTCGTCGCGACGAGTGCGTGCGTTGCCGCGCGTAGCTCCGCCTTCGAGTACGGCAGGTCCATGTACAGCACCTTGGCCGAGTCCTCGAGTCGCTGCAGATGATCCAGTAGGCGGAACACGGCCGGGCCCTTCTCGGTCTCGTAGCACCGGATTCCCTCGAAGACGCCGGATCCGTAGTGAAGCCCGTGGGCGCCGACGTGAATCCTCGCGTCCGCCCAGTCGACGAGGTCGCCGTTCATCCAGATCTTGTCGGTCTCTTGCATCAGGCCAGCCTCCCTTGGTCTCCGGGCGAATCGTAGTCCTTGACGACATCGGTGGGGCGTGCTCGAGCGAGTCGGCCGAGCTCCGTGGGGGCGAGACCGACCAGATGGCGCGGGGAGCCCGCTCCCACCCAGACCAGCGGATGTCGCAGCAGCGTGCGCTCGAGGAGAATCGTGTCCACGCGCGGGAGTGGGAACGGGGCGACGGCACCGGGCGCGAATCCCGTGGCGTGCTCGACCTCCTGCGCGGAGGCAATGCGTGCCGTGTCGGATCCAGTGATCCGCGCCACCTTCGCGGGATCGACCCGGCGGTCGCCCGGCACGAGCGCGACGACGGGTAGCTCGCCGCAGACCAGGACGAGCGACTTCACGATCTGGTCGAGACCGCACCCGACTGCCGCGGCGGCGTCGGCCGCGCTAGCTGCACCTTCGACGAACTCTTCGATGCGAGCTTCGGCTCCGGCCTCGCGCAGGAAGGAGGACACCCGCGCGACGGGCTCCGGCCAGGCCGCTACCACGCGGGCATGGTAGTCGGCGCTAGGCCAAAGTGATGAAGCGGGCCTCGTCGAAGCCGGAGGACTGAACGCGTTCCAGGAGCTCCGGTGGAGGCGCGCTGTCGATCGAGAACGCCATCAGCGCCTTCCCTCCCTCCTTCGTGCGCGACACAGCCATGTTTGCGATGTTGACGCCGGCCTCGCCGAACATCGTGCCGACTCTCCCGATGACGCCGGGCAGGTCGTCGTAGACGAGGAATGCCATGCGCGGCGCGAGCTCGATGTCGATCGCGAATCCGAGCGCACCCGCGAGGAACAGCCGCGGCTCCGGGCCGATCGTCGTCCCCGAGACCTCGATCTCCTCTCCCTCCCCCGCGACAGCACCCGCACGAGGTTCGTGTAATGCTGGGAAGCCGCGAAGCGCTGCTCGGAGACGTCGATGCCACGTTCTGCGGCGATGACCGGAGCATTCACGTAGTTCACCATCTGGTCGACGCGGCCCTGGAAGACACCGTTCAGAGCCGCGACCGTGAGCAGGCGGGTGTCGTACTCGGAGAGCGGCCCGTGTGCCGCGACCACGATCCGGTCGGGACGCCCAAGGATCGAGCGCAATCGCAAGGCGTCCGAGCTTCGCCGCGAGCGGGATGAACGCGCCGAGCATCTCGAGGTCGGCCTGCTCGACGACCGGGATGTTCACGGCCGTCTGGACGAGCTCGCCGTCGAGCGCGGCCGCCACCTGCTCCGCGATGATCAGCCCAGCCCGATCCTGCGCTTCGCTGGTCGAGCCGGCGAGATGCGGCGTCACGACGATCTGCTCGAGCTGGAGCAGCGGACCGGAATACGGCTCGGACTCGAACACATCGAGCGCGGCACCGGCGACCTTTCCCGAGCGAACGGCAGCGGCGAGCGCAACTTCGTCGATCAGGCCGCCTCGAGCGGCGTTGACGATGCGAACGCCGTCCCGCATGCGCGCAAACGCGTCGGGCCGACAAGGCCGCGCGTCTGCTCGTTCAGCGGAAGGTGGAGCGTGATCAGATCCGCCTCCGCGTAGAGAGCGTCTGGTGTCGACGCGGGCTCGACCCCCAGCTCACGGAAGCGGTCGAGCGCGACGTACGGGTCGTAGGCGACGACGCGCATACCGAGACCGAGAGCCCGTCGTGCGACCTGCCAGCCGATCCGGCCGAGCCCGAGCACGCCCAATGTCTTGCCGGCGAGCTCGATTCCGGCGAACCGCGCGCGCTCCCAGCTCCCGGCGATGAGCGCGACATGCGCCTGGGGAATGTTGCGCGCGACTGCGAGCAGCAGCGCGATCGTGTGCTCGGCGGCGGAGACGACGGTCGCCTCCGGGGCGTTCGCGACGACGATCCCACGTCGAGTCGCAGCGTCGACGTCGACGTTGTCGACGCCGACTCCGGCACGACCGATCACCTTCAGACGGGTTGCGCGCGCGATGAGCTCTGCATCGAGCAGCGTTCCGGAGCGAACGACGATCGCGTCGAACTCACCGATGATCGATCCGAGATCGGAGTCCGAGTCCTCGACGACCTCGAAGCGCGAGCGCAGGAGCTCGAGCCCGGACTCGGCGATGGACTCTCGGATCAGGACGCGAGGCTTCGGGTCAGAGCTCATGTCGGAGCGAGGTGAGCTCTAGACACCGACGGCTTCGCCGTACGCCTCGAGCGCACGGCTGGCGGCGGCGCCGCGCTCGATCTCGGCCCCACCCTCGGCGAGGAGAACCTCGACGGCCGAGAGCGCTGTCGTGATGTCGAAGACGTCGTAGTAGCCGATGTGGCCGATCCGGAACATGCGTGCCCCGAGCTCCCCGTGACCCCCCGCAACCGTGATCCCGAAGCGCTCTCGGAGGGCGAGGACGAGCTCGCGAGCGTCCACGCCGTCCGGCGTGAGGATGGCGGTGACGATCGCAGATCGCTCCTCGTCGGGCGAGAACAGCGCCAGGCCCATCGCCTTCGCCCCTTCGCGGCACGCGCGCCCGAGGGCCGCGTGCCGTGCGAAAGCCTCCTCGAGACCCTCCTCGAGCAGCAGTTCGAGCGCCTTGTCGAGAGACGCGACCAGCGAGACCGCAGGCGTGAATGGCGTCGTACCCGTCTCGAGCGATGCGCGCAGCTTCGTCCAGTCGAAGTACACCCGCGGAGTGGCCGTTCGCGCGCAACGTTCCCACGCCGGGGAGGAGACGGTGGTCAGCGAGAGCCCCGGCGGTGTCATCAGCGCCTTCTGCGACCCGGCGACGACGACGTCGAGGTCCCCACGCGTCGGTCTCGAGCGGAACCGCGCCGAGGCTCGAGACCGCGTCGACCACCGTGAGCGCGCCGGCCTCGCGGGCGGCGTGTGCGAGCGCTTGCACGTCGGCGACGACACCCGTCGAGGTCTCGGAGTGCACGACGAAGACGACCTCGGCGCCCGATTCCTCCACGCGCCTCTTGACATCGTCCGGACGCGGCGTCTCGCCCCAGGAGTAGCGGAGGTCGTGGACGTCCGCGCCGAACGCGGTGGCGGTCGAGATCCAGCGTTCGCCGAACTCTCCGGCCGACACCGCGAGCACGCGCTCGCCCGGTGAGAGCAGGTTCACGATCGCCGACTCGAACGCTCCCGACCCGGACGCGGTGAAGACGAGCACGTCGTTCTGCGTGCGGCACACATCCTGGAGCCGTGTGAGAACACGCGTCATCAGCGCGCGAAAGTCCGGGCCGCGGTGGTGGAGGACGGGCTCCGCGCCGGCGGCGAGCACCTCGGGTGGAACAGGCGTCGGCCCGGGCGCCATCAGGTAACGCTTCCTCGTCATCGGGCTGAGCCTAGCGCCACGGGTTTCACGCACACGACTCAGCGCGGCCGGTGACCCGAAACGACAACCACGATCACCGCGGCGGCAGGTCGACGCACGGGCCGGAGCGTACCGGAGCAGACCGTGTCCGCTACCGGGCCGAAAGTACAGTCCTCGGACTTGTGGAAGCCGTACTCGCATTCGGCGCGACGCTCGTAGCCGTGCGGCTCTCGGCGGAGCTCATCCGCCGCTTTCGAAGGCAGCGCAGGTCGGAGCTGCTGGCCTGGGGCGCCGCCCTCGCCGCCTTCGGAGTCGCAGCCGGTGCGCTCGCCTGGGGAGCTGCTGCGGGGTGGAGCGAGCCCGCCTTTCGCGTGTACTACCTGGGGGGTGCGCTCCTGACCGCACCGCTCCTCGGGGCGGGCTCGCTGCTCTTGGTGGGCCGCCGCTGGGCGGGACCGCTCGCGCTCGTCTACACGGGCCTGGCGGTCGGGGTGGCCCTCGCCGTCCCGCTCGAGACCTCGATCGTCGGTACAGACGTTCCGGAGGCGCAGGACGTGCTCGAGCTCTGGCCCGCGCGCATTCTCGCGATCGCGGGCAACACGCTCGGAACATTGGCAGTCGTCGTCGTCGCGCTGGCGAGCATCCGACGCCGGCCGCTGGGAAACGCCCTCATTCTCGCCGGCGTCGGAGTCGCCGCGCTCGGCAGCGGACTGGCGGGGCTCGGTGTTGGCGCGCTCGCGCCGATCCTGGCGATCGCGGCGGTCCTTCTCTATGCGGGGTTCGTGCTTCCTAGTCGTCGTCCCTGAACCGCGCCGGGCCCTCGTCGTGGCCCGAACGCCGCTCGCGCAGCCAGACGGCGACCAGCACCGCAGCGACGGTCAGGACGACGAGCGACTCGACGATCGCTCCCGCAATTCCCCCGTGAGCGACTAGCCCTGGGACAAGAGCCATATCCCTCCGACCGTATACAGAACCATCAGCGCCGAGCATCGGATACTGCGAGCGTAGTGCGTCGCGTCTGCGTCTCGAAAAGCGAGACCGCTCGGTCATGCGCGATCGCGAGCCCGGCCACGTGGCCCACGACGAGCGCCGCGACCTGGACGTACCACACGGTCTCCGGCGAGACGATCGCGAGGTTCGGTGCGAAGTCGACCGTCCCGAAGAGATCCCGGCCACGACCGAACGGGTCGGAGATGAGCGTGAAGATGAACTGCCCGTTGATGACGAACAGCGAGAAATAGTGCGCGACGAGGTACGCAAACGCGATCGGAACGAGTGGGAGTACGAAGTCGGGCACCAGCGAGCGAGGCGCGTGCACCAGCAGGCGCGCGCTCGACACCGCGACCAGATACGTGAAGACAACGATGCCAACGAAGATCGCGAGTCCCACGACGCTGCACGAAGGTCGTCGCGAGGTCGATCACCCACTGGGATTCGGCTGCGAAATTGCGCCGGACGTCCCCGATTAGGTTCTGCCACGTCGTCGTCCGGCCGAAGCCGTCGAAGCTGGTCGAGCCGAGCAACACGGCGACGAAGACGAGCGTACCGGGCACGCGCTCGGCCCCGGCGAGCCCGACGAACGGCCAACGCCCGACGATGGCTCCGTCCCGCATCGCGAAGGGCGCGATCCGCGCGAGCAGCGAGAACGCGACGGCGAACCCTTCACCGCCCTTGGTCCACGCGTCCCGGCCGAACACGGCCATCCCCGCCAGCGCCCAGTAGCTGTAGAGCGCGATCGCGACGCCGAGCGTGCGGGGATATGACGGCCTCGGGTGGGCGAGCTCGAGCGCGACGAACGCGAAGAGTGCGAGCGCGGCCGGATAGCGGCCGTAGCGCCAGGGCGAGTCGAGCACCGGGCCCGCCATGCTCCCGGTTCGCTCGATCGCCCACACCGTCGCGTCCGCGATCGCCCGCCACGGGCTGAGCACGCGCCAGACGTCCCCAAGGAGCACGGACAGGAGCGGGAGCCCGAGCCAGAAGATCACGTAGACGAACGTCGGCGCGAAGTTCAGGAGCACGATCGTGGTTCCGAAGAAGCGCGGTCGCCAGCGTGAGGACGAGAAGCCCCACCGACAGGACGCCCAGCACGATGCGAAGCGCACGCGAGAGGAGCACCGTCTGGAAAGCCGCCGGCAGGCGTCGTCCTTCCTCGTGCTGCTCGAGAAGCGGCCGCCGCCAGAGCACGCCGAGCAGGAGGAACGAGACCACGAGCACGATCGCCGCGGTGGTGAAGAACAGGGACTCGGGAACCGGGAGGTCACGGACGCCTCCGATCCCGTGGGCGAGGGGCGTCACGGTTGGACGGTCAGGTCTGCGATCTGAGCTCCTCGATCCTCGAGCTCGACTTCGAAGCGTCCGGGTACCGTTGCGCGGAAGCGAATCCGCGCCGTGCCTCCCGCGGCCACGTTCCGCATGATGTCGTAGCCGTGCAGGTGCACATGATCCGCGACGTCCGAGGTGACGACGAGGACGACGCGGTCGCCCTTCGTGACCGTCTTCCGGACGATTCCACCCTGTGGCGCTCCCCCGACCACCCGCACGCGGACGACCGTCGGCTGCTCGACCTCTGTGGTTGTAGTTGTCGTCGTAGTGTCGGTCGTCGTCGGGATGGTCGGCTGAGTCAGCGTCGTGGTCTCGGTCGTGTCAGCATCGTCGTCTCCGCCACACGAAGCGAGCGCGAAGCCGGCGAAGAGGAGCGCAACCGCGGCGCAGAACGCGATCGAGAGCCGGCGTGCGGGCACGCGGAAAGAGTAGAGACGCCGGTCGACGGGCGAGTGTGCTTATCGCAATGCCGCGCGTGCGACGGGCGCCCAGCGGACGGAGAACTCGGGGTTGAGCTCGAGCGCCCGCTCGTACCACCCACGCATCGCAGCGCGGTCACCCGCGCAGCCCTCGGTGTAGCCGCGATGGAAGTAGAGGAGCGGGTCCCTCGTGTCCAGGCGCAGTGCACTGCGCGCGAGAGGCAACGCGTCGCGGCAGCGACCGGCCCGTGCGAGCGCCCAGGCGAGCGCGTCGTCGCCGTAGATGGAGGGACGCGCCGTCCGCGCTCTCCGCGCTAGCTCGACGGTCTCGAGAGGACGAATGGTTGGTCTGCGCGATAGACTGGCGGACTCGAGGTCGACCTGCACACCGTTCGCCTGCAGCAGCCGGTCGATGACGGCGATCGTCGTCCGCTGGCGCCGGGCCTCTGCACGACGGCCAGTCCGCTCCAGCAGGTCGGCGTAGAGGGCGACAGACTTCTGCGTCGGAACGACGTCAGCCGCTCGACGTGCCTCCGCCAAGGCGCGTCCGAACCTCCCCCGAACAGCCTCGATCTGCGCTAGCTCGACGCGCGCCGCCGGATATCCGGGGAGAGCCCGAAGCGCACTTCGTGCATGACCTGCCGCGGCTTTCGTCCGCCCGAGCGCCAGCTCCAGCTTGGCGATCTCGACGAGCGTGAAGGCAGTGGCTTCCCGCTGGCCCGCCGCAGCGTCGAGGGCGAGCCGCATGGCCGCCAGCGCGCCGACCGGATCGCCGGTCAGCTCACGCGCGTACGAGACGCGCGCGTAGGAGGAGAGGCCGGGGCGAAGCGTGACCATTCGCTGAAACGCCGCGAAGGCCGCGTCGTAGCGGCCGAGCTCGACGAGCGCGTCGCCGATGACGCCGTAGGGACGACCCGAGCCGGGGAGCAGCAACCGTGCCTGGCGTCCGTACGCCAGAGCCTTTCGGAACTCGTGCCTGATGAGTGCGAGCGAGCCGAGCCCGAGCACCGCGTGCGGGTCGTTCGGCCGAGCACCCAGTGCCTGCCGGAGCGCCGTCTCGGAACGCGGCAGGAAAGAGGGATCCGCGGTCTCGCGCCAGCGGAGCTGGTACGCGAACCCGAGTTGCGTCAGAAGAGCGGCATCGCCGGGACGAGACCGCACCTGCGCCTCGAGCCCGGCAATGCCGCTCTCAGTGATGCCTCCCGCCGCTCCCGCCAGCGCCTGATCTGCAAGCGCACGGGGAGCGGCGGTCGGCGGTCCTGCGGACGGAGACTCGGCGAACACGCCCCCGACGAGAGCCCCCAAAGCGAGCGCCACCGCAACCGCGCCGCCTACGAGCACTGTCGTCGAACGTCTCATGACGAGTCTCCGTGGTGCATCTACTTGTGTCCCGTGTGCTCGTAGCCGCGGTTCGGGATTGCGGCGTAGGGGAACGTCGAGAGGAACGCGTTGTCCGCATTGGTCTGCACCCCATCCGAGATGGTGTCGTTCGGCGGGAGGTTGCAGAGCCCGAGCGCGCCGGCGAGGATCGGACCGTAGCCGCACGCGATGGCGCGGAGCTCGATGTCCGTCACGTCGTCGGCGAGCCTACGACCGTTCGGAAAGCCCTGGAAATCTCCGTCCAGCACTCCGAACTTGCTCGGATTGGCTGCGGGCGGAATCGCGGTGTTCAGCCGCAACAGATCCGCCTTGGTGTCACCGGTGAAGTTGAGCCCCGGGACCCCCGTCAGCAGCACGGCGACGAGATCGTCCCGGTTGTCCGTGGGCGCGTCCATCACCGGCGGTCCGTACAGGACGTTGATGAGCGTGGCCAGCTCCGGCGAGCGGTAGCGCGCGAGGAACTGGCTGTCATCCTCGGGATCGGACGCATTCCAGAGGTCCTTCTGCCCGATCGGGATGATGACCTCGTTGATCAACGGGTTCCCGAGCCGGGAGACCTGTACCCAGTCCCCTGAGCTCGAGACGGTTCCGTTCCCGTTCAGAACGCGCATCGCCTGCCGGCTGGCACTGGCGTAGATACCGATCGTCCCGTCGGCGTTCGGGGCCTTGACGAGATCGGTCTTCGGCACCTGCAGGGCGATCGTGTGGACGTTGTAGTTGAGGACCCCGTCCACCCCGGCCTCGGCGTTCGCCGGCGGCTGGATGGCGTGGAACGGGTTGAACGGCCTCAGCCCTCCGAGGTCGAAGATCGACCCGAGGTCCACGAAGAACGGGTCGTCGCGCGGACCGGCGAAGACCAACCGGTTCCCGCCGAGGTTCGAGACCCCCTTCGTCGTGTTGTAGACCGGGTTCGAGCGCGGCCCGATGTTGGCCGGCGCAACGCGCAGAACCTGGTTCGACGTCTGCGGAGTCGAGCCGATCCGTGTGATCTTCTCGATCGTGTACGTCTGCTTGACGTTCAGGTCCGGATCGTTCTGGAACGTGATCGGACCCGTGTTGTAGAGGAACGTGTTCGGGTTCGAGACGGTCGTCCTGAACCGGAACCGATAGGTGATGTCGTCGCGAGCATCACCGTCGTTGTCGATGTGGATCTCGTACCGGGCGGTCGGGTCGAAGCGGTAGTAGTTCGGACCGCCTGCCGGATCCTCGAACGGGATGTAGTTCGCGATGATCGTCACCGTGTCCGGCTTGTTCGGGCTCACGAACGCATACAGGTCCGTGTTGTCGACCGCGGGATCGTCTCCGATCAGCGGCGCCTCTCGATGGCTCGAGGCACCAGCGCCGGATGGTCCGACCGCACCCACGAACGCAGCCGCGGCCATGGAAGCGACGACGAGCCCGGCGAGCGCGAGGAGCAGCACTCCCCTCCTCATGTGTTCTCCTTTCCCAGGGAACTAGACGCCCTGGTTCGACAAACGGTCTCTTCCGGTTCAGTTCGCTGCCGGTCCCGGCGCGGGGCCGGGAGGCAAGGGTGTCCTCGAGCTCGATCTCTGGAGCTGCTGCAGGCTGCGGCTCCAGACGGCTACTTCGAGGGTTCGAGCACCCCTTCGAGATTCCGGACCGTTTGCCGTAGTGCCCGCTCGATGCCGCCCCGCACGAGCGCGCGATCGTAGACGCCCCGGAGCCCCGCGCGCGGCTCGTACTCGACGACCAGCCGGTAGTCGAAGCTCTGGCCTTCGCCGTTGAAGTGGCGCTCGTGGCGCGCATCGGGAAGTCCTGATTGGACGCTCGTGTACTCGACCAGGCGGTTCGGCTCGAGCTTCGTGAGCGTCATGTGCAGCTCGACGTGCCGTCCGAGCAGCTTCGCGGTGAGTCGCGCCTCGTCGCCCGGTTCTCGCCAGCGCGAGTCCGGCTCGACGCGCTCGATACCCGGCCAGTACGCCGACCAGTTCGCCGGGTCGGTGATGTAGGCGAATCCTTCGGCGACGGACACCCCGAAGCGGTGCTCCTCCTCCACCCGGATCAGGGTCATGCGCTCAGTTTCGCACGTACGAGCTCGGACACGACGCGCGGGTTGGCCTTGCCTTCTGTCTCCTTCATCACCTGGCCCACGAAGAAGCCGAGCAAACCCTCCTTGCCGCTTCGGAAGGCCTCGACCTGCCCGGGGCTCTCGGCGAGGATCCGCTCGACGATCGGCTCGAGCTCGGCCTCGTTCGACACGGCCTCCTGAGCGAGGTAGGGATCGGCCGAGAACCCCACCTCGGCAAGCCCGGAGATCGCCTTGTCGAACGCCGAGCGAGGAATCCGCTCGCGCCCCTCGACGAGCCTGGCCAGCTCCTTCGCCGACACGGCGGCCGGATCGAGACCGGCGCCTACGAGGTTGTTGGCGATCACGTTCGCCGCTGCGATCTTCTCGGCACCCGAGGCGACGGTCTCCTGCCAGAGCCGGTCGAGCCCTCCGGTCACGAGCACGGTTGCGCGGTCGAGGTCGAGCTCGGCCTCGAGCCGGCCGATGCGCGCCGCCGGGAGCTCGGGAAGCTCGGAGCGCAGGCGCTCGACGAGCTCGGCCGGGGGCTCGACCGGCACGAGGTCGGGCTCCGGGAAGTAGCGGTAGTCGTCCGCCTCCTCCTTCGCTCGATGCGGCGTCAGCGCTCCGGTCGCGGCCTCGAAGTCGTACGTCTCCTGGCGCACCTCGTCGCCGGACTCCCAGACCGCGATCTGTCGCACGATCTCGGCTTCGATTCCACGCGCGATGAACGTGAAGGAGTTCATGTTCTTGAGCTCGGTGCGCGTGCGGAGCTCGGTGGAGCCGACAGGTCGTACGGACACGTTCGCATCCACGCGCAGCGTGCCCTTCTCCATCTCCGCGTCGGAGATGCCGAGCTCGGTAATCGTTTGACGTAGGAGTTGCAGAAAGCGTTTTGCCTCATCGGCGGAGCCGATGTCCGGAGCAGTCACGATCTCGACCAGCGGGGTGCCGCCGCGGTTGAAGTCGACGAGTGAGTGCTCGGCGCCCCGGATCCTGCCGGTGCGTCCGCCCACGTGGACGGTCTTCGCGGCGTCCTCCTCGAGATGGGCGCGGACGATGCCGATCACACGGTCGCCTTCCGCAGTCGGTAGATCTAAATTGCCACTCGTGCAAAGTGGTAGGTCATATTGAGAAATCTGATAGCCCTTCGGGCTGTCGAAGTAGAAGTAGTTCTTGCGCGAGAAGACGGAGTGCTCGGCGACCTCGCAGCCGAGCGCGAGGCCGAGCTTGATCGTCCACTCGACCGCCGTGCGGTTGACGACGGGCAGCGCGCCCGGGAAGGCGAGGCACACCGGGCAGGTCTGGGTGTTCGGCTCCGCTCCGAACCCGACCGGGCAACGGCAGAACATCTTCGTCCGCGTCTTCAGGTGGACGTGGACCTCGAGCCCGATCACCGGCTCCCAGGTCATCGCAATCGCTCCGGCACGGTGTCGAACCCGAGCGCCTGCTCGAGGGCATGGCCGACGCGGAAGAGCGTGTTCTCGCCGAACTGCGGCCCGATCAGCTGGAGACCGACCGGCAAGCCGTCGGAGAGACCGCACGGGATCGAGAGGCCCGGCAGGCCGGCGAGGTTCGACGGGATGGTCAGCACGTCGCTCAGGTACATCGCCAGCGGGTCCGCCGCGCGCTCGCCGATCGGGAACGCCACCGTGGGCGAGGTCGGAGAGACGAGGACGTCGAACTGCTCGAGCGCCTCGCGATGCTCCTCGCCGATCAGCGTCCGCACCTTCTGCGCGCGCCCGTAGTACGCGTCGTAGTAGCCGGCGGAAAGCGCATACGTGCCGAGCATGATCCGCCGTTTCGGCTCGTCGCCGAACCCCTCGTCACGCGTGCGCTGGACCATCTGCTGGTAGCTCTCGTCTTCGATCCGCAGCCCGTAGCGGACGCCGTCGTAACGCGCGAGGTTGGACGACGCCTCGGCGGGAGCGATGAGGTAATAGCACGGCATCCCGTACCGGACCGAGCGCGGGAGCGAGCAGGCGCCGACCTCGGCGCCGAGCTCTTCGGCGAGTGCGATCGCTCGCTCAACGGCGGTTGCTACGCCCGGCTCGATGCCCTCCGCTTCGTTCAGCTCCGTTGGCACCCCGATGCGAACGCCGTCGAGCGAGTCGGACTCGGGGAGACTCACTGGCTCCGGGAGATCGGCGGTCGTCGAGTCCAGCGGATCGCGACCGGCGATGATCGAGTAGAGGAGAGCGACGTCGCGCACGGTCCTCGCCACCGGCCCGACCTGATCCAGACTCGAGGCGAACGCCACGATTCCGTACCGCGAGACGGTCCCGTACGTCGGGCGCAGGCCGACGTTTCCGCAGAGCGCGGAGGGCTGCTTGATCGATCCGCCCGTGTCCGAGCCGAGCGCCCACGGCGCCAGCCCTGCGCTCACCGCGGCCGCCGACCCACCGCCGGAGCCTCCCGGGACACGGGTCGGGTCCCAGGGGTTCCGCGACGGGCCAAATGCCGAGTTCTCCGTCGAGGAGCCCATCGCGAACTCGTCGAGATTCGTCTTTCCGAGCAGCGGCAGCCCCGCGTCCTTGCAGCGCGCAGCCACGGTCGAGTCGAACACGGGGACGTAGCCGGAGAGGATCTTCGAGCCGGCCGTCGTCTCGACTCCCTTCGTCGAGATCACGTCCTTGAGGGCGATCGGGACACCGTCTCCGTCAGGCACTTCGACCGTGCTGAGGTAGCAGTGCAGCTCGCCGTCGCGTTCGCCGATCGCCTCGAGGTACGCAGAATGAAGCTCGGCAGCGGAGATCTCACCGCGTTCGAGGAGTCCCTTCGCATCTTCGGCCGTCAACCGGAGCGTGTCGACTACTGCCGCCACGTCGGCACCTTGAAGAGACCGTTTTCGGCATCGGGCGCATTCGCGAGGACGTCCTCGCGCGTCAGCGAGTCGCGGGGCACGTCGTCGTCCCATACGTTGACGAGGTCGAGCGGATGGGACGTCGGGTGCACATCCTCGAGATCGAGCTCGGCGACGATCCCGATCGCGTCCAGGATCTTGTCGAGCTCGCGGGTGAAGCGTTCGATCTCCTCAGCGGAGAGCGCGAGCCACGCAAGTCGCGCGACGTGCTGCACGTCTTCTCGGGAGATAGTCATGGCGATTGATCCTCTCAAACGAGACGGGCCCCCTTTCGGGAGCCCGTCGCACCTTCGATACGAGTCCCGTCAGCTAGACGCTGCCATCACGTTCGCCGCCTGGGCACCCTTGGGCCCCTGGACGACCTCGAACTCCACACGTTGGCCTTCGGTGAGGGTCTTGAAGCCGTCCATCGCGATCGCGGAGAAGTGGACGAACACGTCGTCTCCCCCTTCGCGCTCGATGAAGCCGTAGCCCTTCTCGTTCGAAAACCACTTGACGGTGCCCTGCTCCACTTACGTCCTCCTACAGCGAAGACGCCGACCCGGAGGTCGACGCCGATGGATTGAACGCGCGAACCGTAGCGCCTACGAACCTGGCACCGCAACCCCCTCGCGCCGATGTTGCGCTGCTGTGAGGGTGTTGCGCAGAAGCATCGCAATTGTCATCGGTCCAACGCCGCCCGGGACGGGCGTGAGGAAGCCGGCGACTTCGGCCACGTCCTTCTCGACGTCCCCGACGAGACCGGAATCGGTGCGGTTGACGCCGACGTCCACGACGGCCGCGCCGGGCTTGACCATGTCTCGCGTCACCAGGCCCGGTCGTCCCACGGCCGCAACGAGGACATCCGCTCGACGCGCGTGCCCGGCCAGATCCGCCGTTCGCGAGTGGCAGATCGTCACGGTGGCGTTCTGCGCGAGAAGAAGCATCGACATCGGCTTCCCCACGATCTCGCTGCGCCCGATGACCACGGCTTCCTTGCCCTCGAGCTCGATCTGGTACTCGGCGAGCATCGCCATGACACCGAGCGGCGTCGCGGGAACGTGCAAGGGCTCTCCGAGGAAGAGCCGGCCGGCATTCAATGGATGGAACCCGTCGACATCCTTGGCTGCTTCGACCGACCGCGTGACGGTGGCCTCGTCCATGTGCTCCGGAAGCGGAAGCTGGACGAGGATCCCGTCGACCCGGTCATCGGCATTGAGCTCCTCGAGCAGCTCGAGGACTTCGCTCTCCGGCGTCGCGGCCGGGAAGCGGTGATCGCGAGACTCGATGCCGGCCTCCGCGCAGGCGTCGTGCTTCTTCGAGACGTAGATGTGCGAGGCCGGGTCGTCTCCCACGAGCACCGTCGCGAGGCAGACCGGCCGGCCGAAGGCCGTGACCTCGTCGGCGATCTGGAGACGCAGCTTCTCGGCGAGCCCCTTTCCGTCCATCCGGATCGCAGCCATGGAGCGAAAGCCTACTGAGGTCGGCGCCACCTGCCGATATCGGAGTGGTCTCCAAGAGGTGGGCCTACATGCTCGTAAAGATCGTTCTCGCCGCCGTCGTCGTCGCTGTCGCGCTGGTGTTCGCCCAGCGCGAGGACGTCGCGCACCAGTGGGGCGTGGCCGGCTCGTGCGAGGGCGTGCGCTCGCCCGTCGACGACGGAAACGCCTGGTATGCGTGTAAGGAAGGCTTGCTCACCGGTTACCCGAGCCTGATCGGAGACCAGTGCACGTACCAGTCGCGGGCGTCGGGCAATGAGTACTGGAGCTGCCCCGCCCCGGTCACGCGCTTCGGCTCTCGTTCGTAACCCCGCCGGGGTAGCGTTGCGCCCCGCCGCGCGTCGACTTGGAGCCGTTCGCGAGCTCGGATGCGCGCGGGTACGCGTACCTGCAGAAGGCCTAGCCGTCGTCCGACTGGATCAGCTCGGCGTCGTTCGCGGGATTGATCTCCCCGAACGCGAGAATCACCAAGCCGTCGTCCCCGGCTTCGAACGAACGGACGACCGGCCCGGCAACGCGAACCGCATCCCACTCCTTCACGTCGTGGACCTCGTCGTCGAGGTGCACGCGGCCAGCTCCCTCCACGACGACATAGATCTCCTCGGCCTGCTCCTTGTGTCGGTGCGCGAACGGCGAGGTCTCGTTGGGGGCTACCCGCTGGTAGCTCACGCTGAGCCGCTCCGACTCGAGATCCTTCTTCCCGAACCGCGCTTCGAGCGTCGGTGAGAAGCCGAACTCCTGGGCCGAGTCCTTGACATCCGTGCGGAGATTTGCGATCGAGTAGTCGGGCATACGAAGTTCTTTCCCGCAAGACGGCCGATGAAAACCGTGCCAGTAGGAGGAGGTAGCCATGAAGACGCTCGTGAGGATCACGCTGTTGATGGCGATCGCGGCATTGGCGGCGACGGTTCCAGCCAGCGCGCCAGCCGCGGTCTCGTGTCACAAAATCAAGGCGAAGGGCATAGGACAAGACAACGGGGACCTCACGACGACCGCACAGATCATCGGCGGCGGGCTGTTGCACGGCACCACGGCGGCAGTCTTCATACCAACCGGCCTCGTCTTCCCGGACTTCTTCTTCACAGGGACCATCACCTTCACCACGAACAACGGCACGCTCACCGCAAGCCTCACCGGCTCGCTGAACGTCGTCACGGGCGAGTTCGGCGCGACGACCACAGGCATGTCGGGGACGGGCAAGCTCGCGGGCGTGACCGGGCAGCTCACCCTGAGCGGCGTCGAGAACCTCACGACGCTCGCCTTCACCGAGGACGTGACCGGCGAGATCTGCGTCGACCTCGCGCCATAGCGCGTAGCTGATCGGTCCGGCACGTGTTCCTCCATCACAGGGCGAGTGCACGTGGTCAAACGCGAGAGAGGCGCCGAGCGGACTCGAACCGCTGTACGAGGCTTTGCAGGCCTCTGCCTAACCACTCGGCCACGGCGCCAGGCGGCTCATCGTAGCCGTCCTCATCGCGAGGTACGGTGCGCCGATGAGTACCGTGCCGGCTCCGGCCTCCGTGGAGATCTGCCTGCGCTGCGGCGCGGCGATGGAGTGGCGGCACGGGACGTTCCAGTGCCCGCGCTGCAGGTTCAAGATTGGCTGCTGCGAGGGGGAGACGGGAGACTGCAGGACTCAGCGGTAGGCGTTTCGGATCAGCGTCGGCGGGCACTATCTCCCGCAAGCGATGGCGATGCCTCCCAATCCACCCGACCCTGGCTCGAACGACGACGACGTAACCATTGCCGACGACGAGTGGCCGGTTGCGGAGCAGTATCGCGTCGAGCCACGCGCTCGCTCGGCCGAGGAGGGCGACGGCACGATCGTCATCCAGCAGGACAACGTTCCGCAGGGACCGGTCCGCCGCTTTCCGCCCGATCTCGGCTCGGGGCTCTTGCTCGCGCTGCTCGCGGTCCTGCTCATCGTCGTGCTCATTCCAGCCGGGATCTGGCTCGCAGGACGCGACGAAGACGAGTCCGACGCGGCCCCGACAACCGACACCTTCGATACGACCACCGCGCCAACCACGCAAACGACCTCGACGACTCCCCGCGCGAGCATGGTCCCCGAGCTGACCGGCCTCACGTTCGAGGAGGCTCGAGCGCTGCTCCAGCCGACGACCGTGGTCGTACGCGTTCGCAGGCTCGAATCGGACGCACCTGCGGGTGAGGTGGTCGAGCAATCGCCGGCGCCCGGTACGCGCATTACTCCCGACATCGTCGTCGTCCTCACCGTGGCGCCGGAACGGGTGACGGTGCCCAACGTCGAAGGGCTGCCGCCAAGCGAGGCGACTTCGATCCTGAAGCAAGCCGGACTCGGCGCGAAGTTCCGCACAGTTCGCTCGTCGAAGCCTGAGGGGACGGTGGTCAGCCAAATGCCCGGCCCTGACGAAGAGGTCGCTCCACGGGCGATCGTCGTGCTCGAGGTGGCCGGACCGTCGGAGCCGGTACCCGCGCCCGTGACCGTCGAGGTCCCACGGCTCGTCGGCCTCAAAGCGGCTGAGGCGCGAAGCCAGCTGCGGGCGCTAGGTCTGCGCTCGACGCAGCGACCGGTTGAGTCGACCCAGCCGAAGGGCACGGTCGTGAGACAGTCGCCCGGCGTTGGGACGGCGCTCCGAGAAGGTCAGGCGGTGTTGCTCACGGTCTCGACCGGCCCGGCCCGCGTGTCGGTTCCCGATGTCGTCGGGCTGGACGAGGAGTCCGCCAGCCGAGAGCTCGAGGCAGCCGGGTTCGAGATTCAGGTCGTCGATGAGCCGACGGAGGCCGTCGAGGAGGAGGGGCTCGTGCTGGCTCAGGACCCTGCGGGCGGCACGAGCGGGCCGAAGGGGAGCGTCGTGACGATCACCGTTTCCCGCTTCGGTTAGGCGGAGACCCCCGCGGGCCGACCGCCCTCGCCCGGGATTTCTCGACCGTGAGACTCGGTCGGACTCGCTTCGGCGCCGGAGTCACGCGCTTCGTCGGGCGTTCCTGCTTGGCCGCGTTCTTCTTCGGCACCGAGGTGCGAACGCTCTGACGCGGCGCTTTGGCCTTGGCCTCGGCGCTTCGACCTCGAACTCCTGCCGTCGAGGATGTGCCGCGCGCGGCCCGAGTCTTGTCGGCTTTCGTCTGACCCGGCGCGTCCGCCTTTCCGCGGGCGACACCGCGTCCGGGGACCAGTACTCCCCGAGGAGCAGTCTGACCGAGCCGCTTCCCAGGCCGGTCGACCTTGGCGGGAGGCTTGCTCTTCGCCTTGGGCTCCACCTCGGCCGCACCGACGACCCCGACGCCGCCGGCAACTCCCGCGGCGGTCACGACGGCTGCCGCCTTGAGCGCGACACCTCCCGCGAACACGCTGCCTCCCACCGCGCCGGCCCCGCCACCCGTCCCGGCCGCGACGGCTGCTCCCGCCCCGATCGTCGGAAGCGTCGCCGCGGTAGCCGTGCCCTCGAGACCTCTGAACAGCGTGAATGAGACCGGGATCGGAACCAGGGCGAGACCACGCAACGCTCGCCGATGCCTCTTCTGAACCTGGGTGAAACGGGCGCAATCCGGACACTCCTCGAGGTGCACGCGCAGGCGACGCCGCTCCTTGCGGCCCAGGCGTCCATCCGCAGCCTGCGAGACCGCGAACTGCGCCTCCGTGCAGGTGAGCTGGTGCTCGAGCTCCTCGGCGAGCGATCTCCGCGCGCGAAAGAGCAGCGTCTCCAGCGCCGAGACCGTCACGTTCAGGATCTCGGCGATCTCCTTGTAGGAGCGACCTTCGAACTCGCGTAGGACGATCGCCTGGCGCTGCTGCGGAGGGATGTGCGAGAGCGCGGTCAGGATCTCGCCGACGGTCGGGCCGGTCGCCTCCAAGCTGGTGGCCGGGATCTGCTCGTCGAGGACGACCTGACGGGGCCGCGCGCTGTCGTGCCGGAAGCGCTGCTTGATCGCATTCGAGGCGATCGTCAGAAGCCAGTTGGACGGCTTGCGCGGCCGTACCCCTTGCTCGAGCGCGCGGTACGCGTTGAGAAAGGTCGTCTGCGTGACGTCCTCCGCGTCCGCGTGGTTGCCGAGCACGGCGAGCGCGTAGCGATAGACCTCGCTGCCGTACCGGCGGTAGAAGTCGTCGACCTCGCGAGCGGCAGCGTGACCGGTCTCGGTGACGGCCATGTCCTGAACGGTGTTCCACCGGCGGGCGCTGCACAACCCTCCTCACAAATCCCTAACATTCTCTCGCGCAAGAAGCGCGCCACTGGCGCGTCTACCTCATAGCCGCGCGAAATCGACCCTTCGGAGAAAACATCCATGAAGAGACTGCTCACGATCGCTGCTCTGCTCTCTCTCGTTCTCGCGGCGTCGGCTGCGTTTGCGGCTCCGTCGCAGACATCGCCCGCCGAGACGAATGCGGAGAAGGCTTGCAAGGCGGAACGCGGCACCACAGCGCAGAGCGCCTTGGCGTTCAACGAGAAGTGGGGAACCAACAAGAACAAGAAGAACGCTTTCGGCAAGTGCGTCTCCTCGAAGTCCAAGGGCGAAAAAGACGACAAGGACGAGGCGGACGAGAACAAGAACGAGTCGAACGCGTCCAAGAAGTGCAAAGCGGAGCGCGGGACGACCGCTGCCACCATCGCGGCCTTCGAGATGAAGTACGGAACCAACAAGAACAAGAAGAACGCGCACGGCAAGTGCGTTTCGAAGTACGCGAAGGAGAAGTCGTAGGACTGCGGCTCGAGAGTTAGGCGCCCCGCGGCGGGGTGCGGTGGAGGGGGAAGTGACGAAGGAGGCCGAAAGGCCTCCTTCGTCGTTCAGCGACCCGAGGGGGCCGCTTCTCCCGCACAAGGGGTGAGGCTCACCGCTAGCGACACAGGCAGGCGAGCTCTGGCTGTCCGTCGTCCCGTGCCGAGACGTCCCACCGCCGCTAGAGAGCGCAATCGAGTTCCGCCCGCCTGCTGTAGAGCTCCCGCTCCTCGACGCGCTGGTAGCTCGCTCTAAAATGGAAGAAGTCCGACGTGATTCTCTATGTCGACACTTCGAATGTCAGTGCGGGAGCACTCGACGAACTGAAGCCCGCCATCGAGCGGCTGGTCGACTTCGTCGAGGCGAACGAGCCTCGGCTACTCGCTTACAACGTCTACTTCAGCCAGGACGACACGCGGATGACGGTCGTGAGTGTGCATCCCGACTCGGCGTCCTTGGAATACCACATGAAGGTGGCCGGGCCCCTTTTTCGTCAGTTCGTCGAGCTTGTGACTCTGTCCTCTATCCGCATCTACGGCGAGCCGAGCGAGACAGTGCTGAAACAGTCGCATGAGAAGGCACGGTTGTTGGGACGCGGCACGGTCGTAGTGGGCTCCTTGCATGCGGGTTTCAATCGTTGTGCGACGTCCGCCCGCTGAGTCGAGAACGGCGTTCCGCGCAGCTCGGAGCACGTTCCACACGCACATAGCCGGGAAGTACCACGGCTACCGGATCCGAGCGGGCTTGTACTGATCTAGAGCAGCGGCAACAGCGTCTCCGCGCGCTCGTGCAGAGTCGCCGGGCGCGGGGGGAAGAAGCCGGATACCCGCCCCCTCGAACCTTGAGGCCCGAAGTCGAGCACCGCAGCTGGGCCACGCCCGGCGAAGTCCAAGCCTATAGGGCTCAGCCCGTCCGCGCCCGTCCCGCGCCCTCGGAAGCACCATGCAGTGTTCAGGGGGTACCCTCGCTTAAGTTGTGACGGTTGACGACGAGCAATTCCAGACGCTGCTCGAGCAGGTGCGCGAGTTACATGAGCTCGCTGACGAGCTCGCACGCTCCCCAACGAGGATCCACGAGAACGTTCGCGCTCGTCTGAGCTGGAACGAGCCGCCGGTGCTGCCGCCCGAACAGACGAGGCTTGCAGATGAAGCCGTGGAGATGCTCGGAATGCAGCGGCTCTCGCCATCCCAAGCCCGGCAACTCCAGCAGGTGTTTTTCGGCAAGTAGCGATCGGCCGGGCCGACGGTCCCCACGTGACCCGTTCCATTTCGAGGAGAACTGGATGCGGGGCGGCCTTGGCCGCAGCGCTGTGTGCACAGGCGAGGGGACCAAGACAAAGTGGGCAGTTCTCCGCGCAATCGTGCGAGGAGGAACAAGTCAGGAGCCGGACGCGGCGACCTCTTGCTGAAAAGCGGAGTCCTCCCAGCCCTTCAACCTCTCCAGTCGTCGATGCGCGTCCGGCTAACCCCATCAAACGCCTATTCGGCCCATCTTGCAACCCTGACGAGCATCTGATCCCAGGCACGAACATGTAGTGGAGTAGTCCCTTGAGCTTTTCTCGAGTGGGGGATGCCAGCTTTCGACGTGCATCGTAGATTCGGTCGATCCACGAAGGAAGGGGAGTCAGCATGCGACTAGCTCTGCGCAGTGCAGTCGCTGCGGCAACGCTGATGGTGCTGTCGACGGGAGTCTCCGTCGCAGGCGCGCTGCCCGGCCCTGGCACGAACGACAACAGCAGGTTCTTTTACACGGAAGAGGTCGTCTCGACCGATCTCGTCGTCAACGTCGGCGAAGGCGGCCAAAAGAAGCTCTCGGCCGTCGACTATCGGCTCGGTGGCACCGTCGAGGTCTCGCTGGAGTGCAACGGGCAGTCCGTCGCCTACTTCTACTCGGTGGTCAATGTCGTTACGGGGCTGGTGCCGGATGAAAAAGGAAGGGTGCTCGGGAACCTCGTGCTACAGGGACCCGGCGAGCCTTCTCCTTGCTCGGAGGCGACTCTGCTGCGCGTCGAGTACAGCGACGTGACGCTCATGAACCTCACAACGGGTCACGTGTACAGCCTCGACCCAATCAGCCAGGACTATCCGACCTAGGTCGGGAGCAAGTGATCGCAAGGATCGAGGCCGTGGAGGTTCGTGGAGAGGTTCATCGGAGACGCGGTTGTGAGTGCTTCGGTGTCCCGGTTGCGCACGAGGACGATCCCGAGCCTGTGGTGGGGCGGGCCTAGCCCGCGTGGGCGATCTTTGTCAACACGTCCGCGTTCCAGCCGTTCATGAAGTCGGCGTGAGCTCCGAAGTGGCCGGTTGCAACCTGCGCTCCGAGCGGCACGGGTGGGTAGACGACGATGAGGACGAGGGTGGGGAGCGCGATCGGATGCGATGCCGGACAAAGGCCCCGCGACAGGTACTTCATGTGCTTCTTGTGATCGGCGCTGTTCACGGTCAGACCGTTCCAACAACTCGGGAAGGTGATACGGAGCTGGAGCCACTGCCCCGCGCTGCACGCTGGGACGCGAGAAACCTTCGGTCCGTCTGCCGCCCCGGTACCGCAGCTCCACGCGACGATGCTCTTCGGCTGAGGGCTGCGGGCGACGGCGTTGCCGGCGATCATCACGAGCCCCCTGGGTAGCGGCGCGAGCTCCTTCCTCGAACGCTTCACGTAGAAGACGGTCGCGGAGTGAGGAAAGACGGCCGTCCGGCCGACGAAGAGGCTCGGGAACCAGTAGCCGGAGGAATCAAATGGGTCCGAGCAGCTCGTCGCTCCGCCGCGAAGCGACGCGGGCGTCGCCCAGGCGTTGACGGAGGTGTTTCCGATGAACGTGTGGTTGTGCGAGCGCCCTGGCAGACCCGGGAAGACGATCGGATCGTCGTTGTTTCGATGGCTGACGCTGCAGCCGATGGCGTAGTGGGAGCCGCCGGGAAAGCTCGGAGCGCGCTGATCGAGCACGGCGGGCGCGGCCGAAAGACTGGCCGCGGCGAGAGCAGCAGCTGTCACCGCGACCACGAGTGAGAGCGGGAAGGCAACCCGGCGCCACATGGCCCAGCTCCAGAATGAACGAGAACGGAGCCGGAAACAAGGGCTCGAACCCTAGAACACGACCTAGAAGTCCTCTTGCGCCCATTCGTCTCGATGGTAAGCGGCAACGCGTTTTCGTAGTCAGGAGTGCCGCCTCCGCTGCGTCCCGAATCCCGTGTGGGCTTTTCAGGCCGGCTTCGTTGAGCGGGTTGGCTTTGCCTCGCGGGTCAGGTGTGCCGGGGTGCCGGGCTCGAGCGCCTGATGCACACCCCCGTGCACACCCGACCCCGCATCGTCCTTAGGCGTGTACGCCGGTCAGAACATTCACGATCGGGGCCTCGTAGAGATCGGCCGAGTGCACCTTCGCACCCATTCCGCTCACGACCTCCTCGCGCGTGGCGGCGAATTGACGTTCCGCCTCCTCCGCGCCTTCCCTCGTCTCCCAGAGCACGACGTTCCGGGCGCGGCGGTTGTCCTCATCGACGAGAGAGATGAAGCCTGCGAAGCCTTCGATCTCCTTCATGCCGGGAATGATCCGCTCCCGAATGATCCCGAGTACCTCTTCGCGCTTGGACGGGTCAATCCCCTCGATCTCGACAAGCCGTCCGAACATCGCTCCTCCTTCCGTGGACATCCGGACCATCCTACGCCGCATCTGCCCCTTTGTGGCTAATGGCGCGAAAGGCGTTCAAGGAAATTGGGAGGGTTCGATCGCGCCATCCAATTCGCCTCATCGATGGCAGAGCGCATGCGTGAACGCTTGTCCTCGGCGTAGCCGCGAGCTCCCGCTCCCCAATCCGTATGTGCGACCCATGCGGCTCGCGACTTTGGCAGCCGACAGTGGCGTGTGAGAGAGTCGTCGGACCGTACTGCTAGTGACACAACTCAAGGAGGACGCTAGATGCCGGTGGCACTTGCTTGGTTTTGGTGGGGCGGGGGCATTCTGTACGCCATCCTGTTGATCACGGCTGGTGTAATGACGGTCCGTAACGGCCGCTGGCTCCTGTTCGTCCTTGGGTTCTTCTTGCCGTTGCTCTGGATCGTGGGGGCTTTCTGGGATAGGCCGCGTTATTCGGACGGAACGCGAATCTAGAATCTTCGCTCGCGCGTATTGGGTGCAGTAATCGCAGCGCCCGCCCTTGGACCACGCTGAGGCGCCGGCACTACCTCGAGCAGCGCGGCGACCTCGTCGCCGTCCGTCTCGACGCGCGCGACGACGAGCGCCTCTCGGCCGTCTGCGAGCCCCACGACGTCACCGGGCTCGAGGTTCGGGGCGGGGTGCGCGACGAGACCGAGTTCTTCGTCCGTCGCCGAGTGAACCCCGGCACCCGTATCGCTCGAACACTTGAGCGAGAACCTGACCGCTGCCGAGATCGAGCTGACCGAAGTTTCAGGCGGCGCGCTCATAGATCAGGACGGCGACGCCATCGCCGACCACCTTCGATTCCTTGAGCCTAAGGTTGCGTCGCTCGGCCTTCTCGTCGAAGACCTTCTTGCCCGTCCCCAGGATCACCGGGAAGACCATCAGGTTGATCTGGTCAACGAGATCGCTCTCGATCAGCTCCTGGACCAGCCGCTGGCTGCCTGGCACCTGCAGCTCGCCGTCGAAGTTCTCCTTGAGCTGGCGCACCTCGGCCGTCGCGTCGCCGCTAGCGAGGACCGTCGTGTTGTTCCACTCCGGGCCCTTGAGCGTCGTCGAGACGACGAACTTGGGCATCGAGTTGAACTTGTCGGCGAACTCGCCCTCGCGCTGCGGCCAGGCGCCGGCGAAACTCTCGTACGTGTGTCGGCCGACCAGCAGGCCATCGGACTGTTTCGTCTCGTCCAGCTTGAACTGGTTCCCGTCGTCACCGCGGTCGAACTCGAAGGTCCAGTTTGGGTACTTGAACCCCGGCTCGCCTCCCGGCGCCTCCATCACGCCATCGAGCGATACGAACTCCGTCACAACGATCCGTGCTGGCATTTGTCGCCTCCTGTGTGTCGATGTTGCCGCTCGGCCTAGTGACCGCCTCGGGCTCGGAAACTAATCGGGTGCGTCGCCTCTGCGCGTGGGAGACGAGGTCCGCGAGTATCTGCCATCGGCGGTCAGGGTTCGGCGTTCGGTGGCGGGCCGACGACTTGGAGGCCGAATCTCTCGTAGAGCGTGCTGATCTGGCTCATGTCCGGCGGGCCGGGCGGCTTTGCCGCCATGAGGTCGGCGAGTTCCGCGAAGAACCTCTCGAAACCGGCCGGAGCCGGAATGCCGAGCAGCCTCACGCGTTCGCCCGTTCCGTTCCAGTGGGTGTGGACGACCCCCTTCGGGATGTGGACGAACGACCCGGCTGGCGCCTCGACAGTGGACTCGCCCAGCCTGAAGGTGAGCGTGCCCTCCAGCACGTAGTAGCTCTCGGCCTCCCGCGTGTTCACATGCAATGGTGTGCCGCTCGAGTGAGGAGCCAGCTCGGCTTCTATGACCGAGAGCGCGTTGTCGGTTTCTCCGCCTGCCGCCTTGATCGTGTAGTTGTCGCCGAAGAGCGAAGTCGTCTCGCCTTCTCCCGGCAGACGGACGATGCTCCCCTCGGTCGTCTCGGTCACGCAAGCCTCCTCCATTCGGTTCCGGAATCGGGGGATCCTAGACTGTTGACCAGAGGAGCCCTCGTAAGCCAGATCGGCTTCCCCGCGAAGCCCGGTAAGGCTCGTTTTCGGTAATTACAAAGGCGACGCAGGAACGTCTTCGGCCGTGGACACGGAGGGTGTAGCTCCATGTCGGATCAGCGATCGAAGCGGAGGCTCAGCCTCGAGGCTGGACGCGCCTCATGACGTTCGAGGACGCAGGGGGCGAGCGGGACGTCCCTAAGGCGGCCGTCCCGTCCCGCAGGCTAAATGAGGAGGGCGTTCCGACTCCACGCCGAGGACGCTGGCATTCCCCTGGAGTGAAGCGGGCACTCTCGTGGGTTCGTGCGTGAAGCACGAGGACGACAGTCGGAGAAGGAGGTCAGCGACCTGTGCGCGGGCGTGCGTGCGCCCGCGCTCTGAATGGACGCTGTTCTCTGTGCTCACTGCCCACAACGCGAGGAGACCCGCTTGCGCGGGTCTCCTCCACAGTCGACCGGCCTGTGGTACCACCGGCTTACTTGACTGGTTGCAGCGCGTGCTTGTCGAC
Organism: uncultured Actinomycetes bacterium; assembly: GCA_963840705.1. Taxonomy (GTDB): domain Bacteria; phylum Actinomycetota; class Thermoleophilia; order Gaiellales; family Gaiellaceae; genus GMQP-bins7. The sequence continues at coordinate 49,577 of CAWIZT010000009.1, forward strand.
CCAGCGGGCGACGTCGCGGCCGATCTTCGCGCCGGCCTCGTCTGGCGAGCGGAAGTGGATTCCCTGGTAGACGCGCGCGTCGATCGTGTCGTCCCACACGTCGCGGAAGTGTTGGTACTCCAGCGTCGTCCCGTTCGGGTTGGAGACGGTGAACGTCGTGCGGCCTTGTCCGAAGTAGAGTTCGGCGACGGTCATGTAGACGCCGGTGTTGCAGTTGTACCCCGACGCGTGGTCGGGGTACGGCGGCGTCGCGATGGCTGATGTCCAACCGTCGACCTTCTCCGTCTTCGGGTTCCCATCCGTGTCTCCGAGCCGAATGGCCGTCTGCGGCCGCCAGAAGCTCCAGTGCGCCTTGTCCTCCCAGCACGTGATGTTGGTGTCCCCGCCCGCGAAGCCAAACAGGCCGAAGAGCCGTGCCTGCTCGACTAGACCTAGGCCCTGGGCGAGCGCGTAGGTTCGGAACGACCGGCTGAACATCTCAACCGGGTTTGCCTGGAAGAAGTTGAACAGCGTGAGCTGCTCGCCCGTGCGCACGAGCCCTGCGACTCCGAGGGCCTTCACCTCGTTGTATTCCTTGGTGTACTGGCCACTGGTCAGCGCGTTCGGACCCGTGCTGATGAACTGCTCGTTGCTCTCGACGACGAACGGCTTCACCTTCGCGGCCCATGCGAACGCGTCGCTCCCGCTGGACGGCGGCGGAGTGCACGACACGACTCCCACGGGTCGCCACTGCCCCGGTTCATCTCCGCACCTGAACCGGAAGGAACCCCACCGGCCGTCGTCCGGAACGCCGTTCGTCGAGCGCGCCTCGATCATCGCGTCGGCCGCGTCCTCGCCCGCTGCGACACCGGCTGCGACCCTGGCTGCAGCCCCCATGGGGTTCGTGAGGCTCTCGTCCGCGAGTGCGGCTGTGATCGCGCTGTTCCGGAGGTTGTCGAGCCGAGGGATGACGACGTCCGTTCGAATCTCGTCCGTGAACACACCGGTCGCCGTCGTGAGCGGTGTGGGAATCTGCTCGAGAAACTCGACGAGCGTGTCGTGAGCCGCAGTCGCGACGGCGGCGGCCTTCGACGCGTTGCTCGGCGCGGAATCCAGCCCGTCCAGATAGGGGCGATCAAGCGGCAGATCACCGTCGAGGCACCGCTGACGGGCGCTGACTATGACGCGATCGCCGGGGCGCTCAGCCGTAACTGCCCGGCGCCTCTGTACCGGCTCCGCACCGAGCTCCTCGAGCACCAGCGACGTCTTCGCCGTATCACCGGTACGTAGAAGAGCGACGTGGGCCGTCCGCCCCCGCAGGTGCCCGTTCGGCGTGGCATCGCCAAGTGCTCGGGGTGCGTTGGATGGCGACTCGCCAGACGCTGAAAGCCCGCCTCCCATAGCCGTCGAAGTTGGAGACGGGCTGCCAGCAAACCCGGAGGGAGCCAAGGGCTCTCAGCCGAGGGGTTTGCTGAGCTGACCTTAGACTCCATGTGCCCGGGCGATTCGGTGAGCTGCTGGGGGTTCCCCCTGCCCCCTGCCCCTTACCCCTCGTCCGCAAGGTGCGGCTTGGACGCTAACCCGTCGCTCGGGCCCTGGCTCTTGTCGAAGGTCCAGTTCGCACCTGGCTCTAGGTATCGACCGTGGGCCGTTACGCGCTCGCGGCGTCGGGTGGCTCTGCGAACGCGAGCCGGTTTCCATCCGGATCCGGGATGGTCACATGGCGCACGCCGTTCGAGTAAGTCTCGAACGGTTCGTGCTCGATGCGCTCGGCAAAACTGTGAACAGGTTTCTGAAGGGACAACGAGAACAAAGTGGACGCCCGCGACTTGACGCCGCGGGCGTCCCCGCAATCCTTCGACGAGACTCGGTCAGTCGACGTATTCGTACGTGACCGACCTCACGCCGTACTCGATCCCTCCTACCAGCGAGAAGCTCTTCGCTTTGGATGGAAGGTTGTCCACTGTGATGTCGTAGAAGTTCGGGTCGAGTCCGTTCTGAGTAAGCGTAATCGTCTGTCTCCCGAGAACGTCCCCGGATGGGGAGTACGCAACAAGCGTGTACGGAGCAGTGCCCTGCAAACCCATCCGTACACTCACGCTCACGCTTGTAACCGAACGTGTGAACGACGCTGAAATCGTGTTCGGTGGGGTGTTCCAGGCCGGGTTCCCAATCAGCACGGCGTGGCCGTTGCTGAAACCGACCATGTACTCGGCGTCGAACCGGACGCCATCGCGCTTGAAGAACAGCGGATCCATCCGGAAGAACCCCGTCCACGTTCCCGTGTTGTCGATGACCACGGTCACGCTCGTTGTGGGACTTGCGGTTGAAACCGGCGCGCTGAACCCAACGAGAAGTGCCAGTACGAACATCCCAAGCAGTGTCGGCTTGGTGCGGATCGCCGTCTCCACCTCCTCTCCTGAGGACAGGCTTGGCCGCTCGTGCGTAACGGCATCTGAGTGCCGCCAGCTCCCGAGAGCGACTCCCCTGAGCCTCTCGCATTACTTCATGACGAAGGAAGTGAACAACGTGGTGCTCAAGAACTCCTCAAAGCCATACGCGGAGCTCGGCGTCGCTAGGACAGGCAAGATCTCCGACTCCCACTGAACGCTCACGGACGCGGTCAAGTCCTGCAAGAACTCCACCGCTCAGGTGCTTGAGCACTTGAGAACCGCTGGCGACGGGCGCTCGGGCCGATTTGGCGAGTCAGATACTCGGTCAGGACGCTTGCGATCACACCCTTGCCGACCCCCACTGCGAAGTCGCGAAACCGTTCAAGTGCCGACCGTTCATGATCGTCAGTCGCCGCGGCGATCCCGTTCATCGAACTTCGCGATCATCGTCTGGTAGAAGTGTCCGCTGCCGCTCTGATGGCGAGAATCTTGAGGCACGGCGCCGTTCGAGTGGCGGGCAATGCCGGAGATGAGGAGTCGCGCGTCACCTTCACGCCCAACAGGCCCTTGACGCCTGCGTTGAACTCATCGGACACGGCGAGCACCAGCACTACCAGACCGAGTACTACGAGGGCAAGCCCGACCGGGGCGCTCGAAAGATTGCGATAACACCGACGACGGCGAGCGCGAGACCTACGAGACCAAGTGCGGCGCTTCCGCGCTTCACGCTTCCGCTTGCAGTCCGCCCATCACGTGGCCTCCTTGAGGACGAAACCCCCGCGCCTGCAGGGGTTTCGCTGAAGCGGATGATGGGGCTCGAACCCACGACCTTCTGCATGGCAAGCAGACGCTCTACCAACTGAGCTACATCCGCCAGACCGGCCGATTATAGCCGCGGCGCGGTGGCTCCCTCGAAGCCTGCGGCTCGCCGAAGCGTCCCTCGAGGTGTCCGGTCAGGAGGCGGCCCGGTCGAGCGCTTCGTTCACCAGACTGTCTGCGAGCTCGTTGCGTTCGCGGCGGACCGCCGTGTACTTCACACGCTGGATCTTGCGGGCAAGCCGAGCAGCCTCGAGCGAAAGCTCCTTGAGCGCGCGGTTTCTGACCTTGTACTCCCCGCGCATCTGCTTTACGAGAAGCTCGGAGTCGGAGACGACCTCGAGCTCGTCCACACCAACTTCCGCCGCCCGTTCGAGCCCGGCGACGAGCGCCGAGTACTCGGCGACGTTGTTCGTCGCGACGCCTATCGTCTCGCCGCGTGCATCGAGCACGGTCCCGTCGTCTGCCTCGAGCACGAAGCCGTAGGCCGCCGGTCCCGGGTTGCCACGAGAGCCGCCGTCGGTGAAGAGCCTCGCCCTCATACGTCGACCAACGGATAGACGTCGTAGGCGAGCTCCTCGTAGGGATGGGCGAGCTTGAGCGCCGCTACCGCGGCATCCAGCCGGTCTTCCGGGACCACGGTCTCGACTCGCAGCTCGGCGACGTGCTCCTCTCTCCCCCGCTCCCCGATCGCCGGGTCGGTCTCCTCGCCTCCGAGGAACGTGCCGGTTCCCGCCGCGTACCACGAGCAGCGCTCGTACTCGCCGATCCGTCCGCCTCCGGCGTCGAAGACGGCCGTGCGAGTGGCGTCGAGCGCGTCCTCGGGCACGAACCAGACGAGCTTGACTCGGCTCAGATCTCATCCTCCGCCGCCGCTTCCCGTTCCGCAGAGTCTCCGGTGTTCAGCGTCCCGGTCGGCTCGATGAGCAGGATGTGGGCTTCAGGATCCGCTCGGGGGCAGTGCTCGACTCCGCGCGGAACGACGAACAGCTCCCCCGGCCGGAGCTCTACGTCGCCGTCTCGGAGCTGGATCGTCAGCCGTCCGTCGAGCACGAGGAAGCAGTCGTCCGTGTCCGTGTGCGAGTGCCAGACGAACTCGCCGCGTATCTTCGCGACCATGATCTTGTTCTCGTTATAGCGCCCGACGATCTTTGGCTGAAACGCCTCGTCGACGAGGGCGAGCTTTTCACCGAGGTTGACCTTCTCGATCACGCGTTGTCGATCTGCGCGCGCTGCAGCGTGCCCGAGTAGTCGACGTAGACCGACTTCCACTCCGTGTAGACGTCGAGCGCTGCCTGACCCGCCTCGCGGTGCCCGTTGCCCGTGTCCTTCACGCCGCCGAACGGAAGATGTACCTCGGCACCGATCGTGCCCGCATTGATGTAGGTGATCCCGGCCTCGAGGTCCCGCATCGCCCGGAAGGCGCGGTTGACGTCCCGCGTGAAGATCGAGGACGAGAGGCCGAAGCGCACGCCGTTCGACACGCTGATCGCCTCATCGGCGTCCTTGACCGGGATGAGCGCCGTCGTCGGGCCGAAGATCTCCTCCTGCGCGATCCGCATCCCCGGCTCGACGTCGCCGAAGATCGTCGGCCGGTAGTAGAAGCCCTTGCCAAGATCCCCTTCGGCCGCGACCTCGCCACCGGTCAAGAGCTTCGCCCCCTCCTCGACACCGATCTCCGTGTACGAATGAATCTTGTCGAGCGCTCCCTGGTTGATGACCGGGCCGACATCCGTCTCGTCCTCCCAACCGGGGCCGAGCGTGAGCTTCTCCACCTCCTCCACCAGGCGGCTCGGAGAGCTCGCCGACCACCTTCTCGTGGACGATCACGCGGCTGGCGGCGGTGCACCGTTGGCCCGAGGTGCCGAACGCCGACCACACGATCCCCTCCACGGCCAGGTCGAGGTCGGCGTCGTCGAGGACGATGATCGCGTTCTTACCGCCGAGCTCGAGGTGGATCCGCTTGAGGTTCTCGGCGCCGTTTCGCATGACCGTGACCCCGGTGTCGCGAGAGCCCGTGAGCGTGATCACCGGCACATCCGGGTGGCGCACCAGGCGATCGCCGACTGCTCCCCCGCCTCCGTGGACGATGTTCACGACGCCCTTCGGGACTCCGGCTTCGTCCAGCAGCTCGACAAAGCGCTGCCCCAGAGCCGGAGTGTCGGTCGCCGGCTTGAACACGACGGTGTTCCCGGCTACGAGCGCGGGCGCGATCTTCCACGACGGGATCGCGATCGGGAAGTTCCAGGGGGTGATCACGCCGACGACCCCGATCGGCATGCGCACCGACATGTTGAACTTGTCGCGGAGCTCGGACGGCGTGGTCTGGCCGAACAGGCGCCGCCCCTCGCCACCCATGTAGTAGCTCATGTCGATCGCTTCCTGGACGTCGCCGCCCGCCTCGGGCGAGACCTTCCCCATCTCGTGGGTCATGAGGTCGGTCATGTCATTCTTGTGCTCGACCAGCAGCTGCGCGAAGCGGTAGAGGATCTCGCCGCGCTTCGGCGCAGGGACGAGTCGCCAGTCCTCATACGCCTCCTTCGCCGCGGAAACGGCGCGATCGACGTCGTCGGGGCCGGACTTCGGGAAGATCCCGATCAGCTCGCCGTCGGCCGGACTCGTCGACTCGAAAGTCTCGCCGGAGGCGCCGTCCACCCACTCCCCGCCGACGAAGTTCCGTGACTGCCGCACTGTCGTGGCCATCGGCCGATTGTATGGGCCGGGGACGCCCGGCTCCCCCTACCGCGCGACGCTCGGAACGACGCGCCCACTGTCGTCGAGGTGCGCGTTCCAGTCCGTGAAGGCGACCTCGATCTCGGAGATGTCGGCGCCACGGTCCGCCAGCCGGATCGGCTGGCCGGCTTCGGGCATGACCCGGTACTGGTACCAGGTGATCTCCCATGCGAACGTGAGGACGAGCTCGCTGTTGACCCCGGAGAGCGGCACGATCGAGACGTGCGGATCCCCGAGGGCCCGAGCGACGCCTTCGATGGTGCGCCGGAACAGGCTGGCGTTGAAGAGGTCTGCCGCCTCGACGAGCGCTGCCTCCGAGTCGGACAGCCGGCGCAGGAGCGGCTCGGACACGACCGGCTCGGCCTCCTTCGGCTGAACGCCCAGAAGCTGGGCCCAGCGCGGCCGCTTCCTCCGTGAGTGGGGCGCAATCGCCCGTGACATAGGCCCGCCCTCGCGAACCCAGCCGTAGTCGAGCGCGGCTTCCTGGCAGAGCGGGCAGACGTCGACGAACTCGACCCCGTCAGGCGAGAACCTGACCGTGTACTCCCCCTGCAGCAGCGTCCGCTCACAGACCGCGCAGGCGCGGATGACAGTCGCTTTCGTCACGCGCATGGCGCGGACCCTAGCACCGTGCCGGCGTATTCCACAGCTGCGGACAGACTTGGTGCGTCTGGCGCCGCTCAGAGGCCTTCGACGACTCGCCCGACCACCGACCCCCGGCGGACGAGCGGCTTCACACCCCGAGGATTCGTGTCGCGGGCACCCCATGAATGGGTCTTGCCGGTCTTGCGCAAGTATCAATGAGCCGCCGTCGCCTCGCGCTCCCTCTTCGTCTCCTCGATCACCTTCTGCGCGACGTGCGCCGGAACCTCCTCGTAGCGCAGGAAATGCATCGAGTAGTCGCCGCGGCCGCCGGTCATCGAGGTGAGCGACTGCGCGTACGTCAGGAGCTCGGCCATCGGAACCTCGGCGCGGATCGCCGTCATGCCGCCGAGCGGCTCCATCCCCTGCAGCCTGCCGCGGCGCGAGTTCAGGTCCCCGTTGACCGCGCCGACGACGTCGTCGGGAACCGACACCTCGAGCTCCATGATCGGCTCGAGGAGCACCGGATCGGCGTTCATGTACGCGTCCTTCCAGGCCATCGAGCCCGCAATCTTGAACGCCATCTCGGAGGAGTCGACGGTGTGGTACGAGCCGTCCACCAGCTGGACGCGCACCCCCTGCACCGGAGCGCCTGCGAGCTCGCCGTGGTGCATCGCCTCCTGGATCCCCTTGTTGACCGCGGGGCGGAAGCTCTGCGGGATGACGCCGCCGACGATCTTGTCGACGAACTCGTACTCCCCTTCGTCGAACGGCGAGACGACGATGTGACAGTCGCCGAACTGGCCGCGCCCGCCGGTCTGCTTCTTGTAGCGGCCGTGTGCGCGCGCCTCGCGGCGAATCGTCTCCCGGTACGGAACCCGTGGCGGATGCAGCTCGATGTCGACGCCGAACCTCCGCTTCGCGCGTTCGAGCGCAACCTCGACGTGCATCTGGCTCATCCCGGAGAGGATCTCCTCACCCGTCTGTTGGTCTCGGCGTAGGTGCAGCGTCTGATCCTCCTCTGCGAGACGACGGATGGACGTCGCTACCTTCTCCTCGTCGCCCTTCGTCTTGGGAGTTATCGCGAAGCTCATCACGGGCTCCGGGAAGCCGAAGTCGGGAACCTCGATCGCGACGTCCTTGTCCACGAGGAGATCGCCCGTCTGGGCCTCCTTGAGCTTGGCGACGCCGCCGATGTCGCCCTCCACGTAGTCGAGCGCCGGCTTGTGCTCCTTCCCCTGGAGCTCCAGGAGCGAACCGAGCCGCTCCTTGCCCTTGCCCCGTAGGTTGACCAGGGTCGTGTCGGGGGTCACGCGGCCCTTCAGCACCCGGAAGAGGTTGATGCGGCCGGCGAACGGGTCGGCCACGGTCTTGAAGACGAAGGCCGCGGTCGACGCACCGTCGACGTCGATCGGCGATCCCTTCTTCGCAGGTGAGGGGACTCCCTCGACGAGCAGATCGAGCACCGCATGGGTTCCGAGGTTCTTCGTGGCCACGCCGCAGGCGACGGGAAACACCTCGCCCTTGGTGACCGCGGTCTTCAGCGCCGACGCAACCTCCTGTGCGTCGAGCTCTTGGCCCTCGAGATAGCGCTCCATGAGCGCCTCGTCGGTCTCGACGACGGCGTCGAGGAGCTTTTCCCGGTACTCGGCGGCGATGTCGGTCATGTCGTCTGGAATCGGTCCCGGCTCGCCTTCCTTCGCTCCCTCCGGGCTCGTGTACGCGCACATGTGCAGCACATCCACGATCCCGGTCAGCTCATGCTCGGCGCCGATCGGAATGTGAACCGCGACGCACTGCGGAGAGAGCTGGGAGCGAAGTTGCTCGAGGGTGCGAAAGAAGTCGGCGCGCTCGCGATCGAGCATGTTCACGAAGACCACGCGCGCAAGTGAAAGCTCGTCCCCGAGCCGCCAGGCTCGCGATGTTCCGACCTCGACGCCCATGACACCGGACACGGTCACGAGCATCCCCTCAACGACCCGTGCAGACGTCCGCAGCTCGCCCTGGAAGCTCGGGTCGCCCGGGATGTCGACCAGGTTCAACTTCCGCTCCTGCCAGATCGCGTGCGTGAGCGACAACGAGATCGAGAGCTGCCGCTTGTGCTCGTCCTCGTCGGCGTCGGAGATCGTCGTCCCCGCCTCGACCGTTCCCAACCGGTTGACCGCGCCCGACTGGAAGAGGAGTGCCTCGACGAGCGACGTCTTCCCCGTCCCGCGGTGGCCGACGACGGCGACGTTGCGGATCCTGGCGGTCTCGGGCATGGGCTTCGCTCTCCTTCGCGGACGTGGATTCGGGCGAAAGCTTAGTCCGCGAGCGGATACCGGCAGCGAAGGTCCGAGTTACGCTTCGGCGGTTTCGCGCTGCGTCCCCGAGAGATGCGCCTTCAGGCGCAGGATCGCCTTCGTATGCAGCTGCGACACCCGAGACTCGGTGACCCCGAGCACCTCGCCTATTTCTCGAAGAGTGAGCTCCTCGTAGTAGTAGAGCGTGACGACGAGCTTCTCGCGCTCCGGCAGGCTCGAGATCGCCTCCGCGAGCGCTTCCCTGACCTCCGTGAGCTCGAGCGACGTCTCCGGGTCAGGACCCGACGAGTCCTCGATGGTGTCGATCAACGCGATCTGATCGCCACTGCCGGAGGGCGACCAGAGCTCGTCGAGCGCGGCGACGGACGAACGCGAGATCTCGCGCAGGCTGTCCTCGAGCTCGTCGTTCGTCACCCCGAGCTTCTTCGCGATCTCCTCGTCCGTCGGAGCTCGCATCAACTCCTTCTCGAGCGTCGCGATCGCGCGCTCGATCTGCCGCGCCCTCGTGCGAACGGAACGCGGGACCCAGTCCAGCGAGCGGAGCTCGTCGATGATCGCACCACGGATGCGCGCCATCGCGAACGTCTCGAACTTGATCTCGCGACCCGGGTCGAACCGCTCGATCGCGCCGATCAGCCCGAGGAGCCCGTACGACACGAGGTCCTGCTCGTCAACGTGTGCGGGCAGGCTCGCCCCCACCCGCCCGGCGACGAATTTGACCAAGGGGGCGTAGGTCAGGATCAACCGGTCGCGAAGGAGCTGGTCTCCCGACTTGCGGTACTCCTGCCAGAGGGTTTGCGTGTTGTCCGCCACAGCCACGTGCAAGAGAGAATACGCCGGGGAGAGGCGGACTCCTCAGGCGCGCTCGAGCGCGCGTAGGCTGAGACCGGCCATCCAGACCCCCAAAGCCGCCGCCGTCAGAGCGATCACCCACGCGCGACCGCCCTCGAGCGCCGAGAGAACCGCAATCGCCAGGAGCCCGGCGGCGAGGGTCGCGAAGAGCAGGCCGAGCGCGCGCCGGTGCACGCCGAGAGTGTAGGGGCGGGCATTTGCCGGGGCACGACCGGCGGTACCATTCGCCGTCGCAGCCCAGGGGCGTAGCTCAATTGGCAGAGCACCGGTCTCCAAAACCGGGGGTTGCAGGTTCGAGTCCTGCCGCCCCTGTCAGCGACAAGGAATCGCGCCGCCAATCCATATGCGACGGCCTGACTGACCCGGGACCAGTGGCCGGGCCGGCCACCCATCCGTCCCCAGGGGGAAGGGAATCGGGGACGCCAAAGGCCGACCCGGCCCCGTCGGCTTCGCCGCTCACCGAAGGCTCCCTTCCTGAGATCGGGCGGAGCGCACGCGGAAATGGCAGGGGTTTGCCGCGCAACCGAGTCGGGAACAGCCCGGTCGTGGGCGCGGGTTTCGTCGCGAGAGAACCTGTTCAGCCGCAGCGAACTCGACGACCGGCGAAATCCGCGCCTGGTTGACGGAAGTAGTCTGGGCCCGTGCTGGATGCGCTCGTGGTCAATCCTGGCTCTGCAGCGGGTCTCGACGACCGAGATCCGAGAGACACACTCGGCCTACAAGGAAAGGACGCCGCCGCCGAGCAGCTCGCAAGCCGGCTCGCGGAGCTCTCTTCTCTCCAGGAGCGGCTCTACGCCGAGGGGCGACGGAGCGTTCTCCTGGTGCTCCAGGGACTCGACGCATCAGGTAAGGACGGAACGATCCGGGCGGTGTTCAAAGGCGTCAATCCCCAGGGCTGCTCGGTCATCTCCTTCAAGGCGCCCACCCCGGTCGAGCTCGCGCACGATTTCCTCTGGCGGATCCACGCTCAGACCCCGGCACGCGGGATGATCGGGATCTTCAATCGCTCTCACTACGAGGACGTCGTCACCGTGGGCGTCCTCGAACTCGCACCTGAGCGCGTGTGGCGCCGGCGCCCACGACGGATCGTCGAGTTCGAACAGCTTCTCGGCGAGGAAGGCACCACGGTGCTCAAGTGCTTCCTGCACGTCTCGGCAGAAGAGCAGCGCGAGCGATTCGCCGAGCGGCTCTCCGATCCAACCAAGCGCTGGAAGCACAATTCGAAAGACGAGGAGACGAGCCGCCGGTTCGACGCCTTCAACGCCGCCTACGAAGACGCTCTCAGCGCCACCTCGACGCAGGAAGCGCCGTGGTACGTCATTCCAGCCGATCGCAACTGGGTTCGAAATCTCGCGGTGGCGACCGTGCTGGTCGACGCGTTGCGTCGACTCGACCCGCGCTTCCCCGAGGCGACCCGTCACCGCGACCGGGCTGAGCGCGGAGAGGCTGTTCGGCGAGAACAGCCTCTCCGCGAGATCCGCGTCTAGTTCTCGACCTCGCCGCGCCAGGCACCGGTCTCGCTCCCGCGAGACTCGATGAACTCCTTGAACGACTCGAGGTCGTCCTTGACGCGATGGCTGTCCAGCCCGATCGCGCTGCCGACGGACTCCTTCATGCCCTCGGGCTCGTAGTCCATCTGCACCATGATCTTCGTCCGTGAGTCATCGAGCTTGTGAAACGTGACGACTCCGTTCGGGCCATCCTGGTTGAGCGCCTTCCACGCGACGCGATGATCGGGATGCTGCTCCGTGATCTCGGCGTCCCATTCCCGGGTTTCTCCCCCGATTTCGGCGACCCAACGAAGGTGCTTGTCGTCCTTCTGCTCGACCCGTTCCACACCCTCCATGAACTGCGGGAACGACTCGAACTGCGTCCATTGGTTGTACGCGGTGGACACCGGTACATCGAGCTCGATCGTTTCCTCGATCGTCTTCATCCTGATACCTCCGTTCGTCGTGTTCAAGAGTTGAGCCTTGGTCGGCCGTACCCGCTCGACGTGGACGTAAACGCCGGCGGCCGAGCTAGCGCGCCGCAGCCGACGGTGCGTACCGGGGCAGGATCTCGGATTCGTAGAAGCGGAGGAAGCCGGCCTGGTCGGGCCCGACCTGGTGCACGTAGACATGGTCGTAGCCCGCCTCCGCGTACTTCTCGATCAAGGCGATGTGTCGCTCCGGGTCCGGCCCGCAGGCGATCAGCTCCGCAACGTCGTCCTCGCTGACCATCTCGATCGCCGCCTCGAAGTGGGACGGAAGCGGCAGCTCCTGCGGGAGCGGACCCTTCAAGGCGGCATTCGGCCACACCTCATGGGCAGTTCGTCTCGCCTCTCGCTCCGACTCCGCGTAGCACACCGTGATCTGCCCGTAGCGCGGCTTGCCGTCTCCGCCCGCCTGCGCGAACGCATCGAGCAGCTCCTCCTCGGGAGAGGTCCCGATGAAACCGTCCCCCATGCGGCCCGCAAGCTCGGCTGCTCCTTCCGCTCCGGCCGCGACCATGATCTCGATCGGTTCCTCCGGCAGCGTGTAGATTCGGGCGTCCTGGACCGTGTAGTAGCGGCCGCGATGATCCGTCAGGTCGCCCTCCCAGAGCGGGCGCATCACCTCGATCGACTCCTCCAGCATCTCGAGCCGGACATTCGCCGAAGGCCACCGTCACCGAGGACGTGCTCGTTCAGATTCTCCCCGGTGCCGACACCCAGGAAGAAGCGTGCGGGAAGCATGCTGGCCGCGGTGGCTGCCGCCTGGGCGATGATCGCCGGGTGGATCCGGACGGTCGGGCATGTCACCCCCGTCCCCACCACCAGGCGCTCGGTCGCGAGCGCGATGCCCCCGAGCACGCTCCAGACGAACGGGCTCTGACCCTGGCGGTCGATCCAGGGATGGAAATGGTCAGAGAGGAGAGCGAACGAGAAACCCGCCTCTTCCGCCTGCCGCGCATGTTCGACCAGGGCAAGCGGCCGATGTTCCTCGCTCGAGAGCGCGTAGCCGAGCTCCATCTCTCCTCCCCTTGCTTGCGCGTTCGCTGGGGCGGGGACCGCTCAGGCCGAGGCCAGCTGCTTGGCCGACTCGTTGCTGACCCGGGTCGCGATCTTCTCGACCTCCCGCAGCGCTTCCTTCTCCTGCTGCAGGTTCTCGTCGAGCAGCCCGACCGCCTTCTCCTCACCCAGCGCCTTGGCCAGGCGCCGCAGCGCTTCGTAGGCGGCGATCTCGTAGTTCTCGGTTCGCGCGGCCGCGCCGAGGTCGACGAGGTCGACCAGAGAGGACGACGTCTCCTCCGTCAACTTGTCGTGCTCCTTCCTCAGCCCCTCGAAGCCGAGACACGGCTCGGCCTGCGGCTCCTCGTCGAGCGAGCGGAAGACCTGCTCCACGTTCTTGACGTGCTGACGCGTCTCGTCGAGATGCTTTTCCAGGCCATCCTTGAACTCCGGATCCTGCACCTCGCCGATCAGCTTGGGCAGCGTCTTGTCGGCGAGCTCGCGCTCGACGTAGAGGATGTCGCCGAGCTCGTGCAGGAAGAGCTCTCTCGGACTTCCGATCTCCGGCATTCGAACTCCTTTCGGGAGTCATGTCGATGAGTAGTGGCCGAGTCCTACCCGCCGTTCGCGTCCTTGTAATCTCGCGCCGAGCCTCTCTCCGGTCCAGCGCGTCAGGCAACGAGATGGGGGCGGATCAGATCCGCGATCTGGCGCCCGGTCGCGCGGCCCTCGAGACGACCGACGACGCGACCGTCCTTGATCAGGACGAGTGAGGGGAACTCGGTGACCTCGAGCTCACCCGCGAACTCCGGATTGCGATCCGCGTCGACATCGACCACGCGCAGTCGTTTCTTCTGCGTGACCTTGACCCAGGCGACGAGGCTCTCCATGCGTCGCGAAGCTCCGGACTGTCGCTTCCGCAGGAAGAGGAGCGTCGGAAGCGCCGGAGCGGCGGGCTCGACCGTTGGCTCGGGGGCCGACCGTGACGGTGGTGTTTCGCGGGTCCTCACCTCTCGAGGGGTGCCCCCGGTTCACGTTCTCGAAACGGCGCTCGCGTTTCAGCGAGACGCGGCTCGGGAACACCGACCGGGACAACCGCGTACGAGGAGGATCGAATGCCCGGCAAGACAGTGCGAGATGCGATGACAGCTGCGCCCACCTCGATCGCGAGGGGACAAGACGGTGGTGGAGGCTGCACGGACCATGACGACGGAGAACGTCGGCTCGCTCCCGGTCGTCGAGGAGCAGAAGCTCGTCGGGATGGTCACGGACCGCGATCTCGTCATCAACGTGCTGGCCAAGGACCTCGATCCACACAAGGTGCCCGTTGCCGACGTCGCGACGAAAGACCCCGTTTCCGTCTCACCGGACGAGTCCCTGGACACCGCGCTGCAACGCATGGCGGAAGAGCAGGTTCGCCGGCTGCCGGTCGTCGAGGACGGCCTTCTGGTCGGGATACTGGCGCAGGCGGACGTCTCGCGTACCGCCCAGCCCGAGTCCACGGGTCGGATGGTCGAGAAGATCTAGGAGAGCTGACGAGCTCGCGCGGAACCGAGCCCTGAGCGCGAGTTTCGGTCGCGACGACGTCAGCTAGCGGCGAGCTGCAGCTCGAGCCACTCGTGGCCGTCCCGCTGCACGCTCGTCGTACGAGTCGACCAGGGGATCGAGAACGCGAGTCAGGCCCTCGTCGCCCGCGTGCCCGCGGCCAGCGGGCCGAGCGAGACGCAGAATCGCTCGGCGGCCGCGTCCACCTCGACCGTGATCTCCCCGTCACCGCCCGACTCGAGCACGCTCAGCACTGCGAGTTGGAGGTCGTCCATTCGCTCGTAGGGAAGGTCGAGCCGGCTGCCGATGCCGCCGAGGACGAGGGTCGCGACAGCCGTGTAGTGGGTTCGCGCCGGAATCGTGAGCGAGATGCGGTCGCTCATCCGTGGCAGCGCCCGCCCCGTGCGCCTTCCCCTACACTCGCGCCTGTGGCACGAGCCGGCGACCTCGAGGTACAGCGTCGAGCCCTCGGCCCACGGCGACGCGACGGTCGTTCGGGTCGACGGCGACCTGGACATGGCGACATCCCCGAGCTCGAGGAGGCGCTCGTCGAAAGCGGATGTCGAGCAAACGCATCGTCATCGACCTCTCAGGATGCACGTTTCTCGACTCCTCGGCGGTGAGAGCTCTCGTCGCGACGGCGCGCACGGCCGAGTCGGCGGGCGGTGACGTCGCGCTCGTCACGCGAGAGCCAGGAATCCTGCGCGTTCTCGAGATCGCCTCCGTCGACATCGATGCTGCCGGTGCACGAAACAGTCGAGTTGGCAGCGGTCACGCCGGAGACATAGTCGCGGCGAGAGCCTCGTCCCGCGCTCGAGTCGATGTCGAAGAGCTGATCGAGCAGCGTCACCTCGAAGATCCTCCGGATCTCGGCGCGAGGAGTGACGACGCGGAGCTGGCCCGCTGCCCTCGCCCATCCTCTTCAGGCCCCCGAGCAGCACTCCCAGCGCCATCGAGTCGAGGAAGGTCACGCCGGAGAGGTCGAGGATGAGCGCTCGCGGCGCCTCGTCGATCGCCTCTGAGATGCCGCTCCTTGAGCTCGTCCACGACGTACATGTCCGTATCCCCGTGCACCGCGATCACGATGATTCGCGTCCCGTGGACGTGTTCCGTCTCGTCCACGCGGAACTCGGTGGATCGATGAACCGGTTCGAGGTCGCTCATCGTGGCGTTTCTGTACATACCCGCCGCCGGGGAGCCTGAAACAGCGAGTTTCGTTCGACTCGATGCGTGGCGTCGTTCATGATCCATGACATGACCGTGCCCGCCGCGTCTCTACTTTCTAAACCGGTGACCTCGTTCGAGGTGAAGCACGAGCGCCACCGATGATCCGCAGGTCGTCGTCTTCGACACTCGCGGGCGAGCTCGATCTGACGAACGCAGGCGAGCTCGAGGAGCGACTGGAGCGTGCGCTGTCGGTGAACGGCTCACGGCTCGTGCTCGATCTGCGGCGCGTCGCATTCATCGACAGCGCGGCCTTGCACGTGCTCTTCCGAACCGCACGCGGTCTGGGCAAGGAGCGCTTCGGGCTCGTCGTCGAGCCGGAGTCGCCGATCTCGCGAACGCTCGAGATCGTCAGCATCTCGGAGGTGGCGACGATCGGCGGGTCGGTCGACGACCTCTCGGCTGCGCTGCCCGCCCTCTGACGCACTCGCCGAGCCAACGAGGTTTCCCTGGCCCGCTGACGGGGTATTTCGTGCGCCGCCGGAGCAGAATCGGCCGGCATCCAGCGAAAGGAGTTGACATGGGCATCAGTCTCAGCATTCTTCTCATCGCCGCCGGTGCCGTTCTCGCGTGGGCTGTCGACGCGGAGGTCTCCGGTCTCGACATCCAATGGTCGGCGTGATCCTGTTGATCGTCGGCATCATCGGCCTCGTCACCTCGCTCATCTTCTGGTCGAGCTGGGGTGGCTTCGGCGGGGCGCGTGACGGCGGCGGTCAGAACACGACCATCGTCGAGCGCGATCGCGGCGGCGCCGACCAAGCATGAGCATCATCGCCTGGATCGTTCTCGGGCTTCTTGCGGGCCTGATCGCGAAAGCGATCATGCCCGGCGCAGAGCGGATCGGGCTCATCCTGACGACCGTCCTGGGAGTCGTGGGGGCGATTCTCGGTGGCTTCCTCGCGACGGCGCTCGGGTTCGGTGACCCGATCGACGAGTTCTTCGACATCAGCACCTGGCTCGCAGCGATCGTCGGCGCGCTGATCATCCTGTTCCTCTGGAACGCGATCAGCAACCGACGAGTCGCCTAGAGAGCTCACGTTCGTCCGGGGCCGGCAGCGCTGCGGCCCCGGACGTAGCTCGAACCTGGTTTGCTCGCACCGTGCACCGCATCACCGTCGACAAGGGCGAGCGGAGCGATCGTCCTGAGGCGTCGGGTGAGCTCGACGCCTACGTCGCTCCCGAGCTGATCGCTGCGCTCGACCAAGCCGCGCAGCGACACGGCTCATCGCCGACTTGACAGCGGTCTCGTTCATGGACTCGACCGCGCTCGGGGTCGTCGTCCGCGAGCGTTCGGGACCGGGAAGGCGCGGAGCGCAGAAACGCGAGTGGTCCTGCCGCGGGGTACGGCTCGAAGGATCTTCGAGATGACCGGGTCTCGACCGGGCGTTGCCGGTCTCGCCCTCCGTGGAGGAGGCCCTGCGGCTAGGACTCGGGTTCTCGGGAGAGGTACTTCGTCATATGCACGACCGTCCCGCGGCCGCCCTCGCCGCTCCTGACCTCGAGCTCGTCGACGATCGCGCGGATGATCGCGATTCCCATCCCTCCGTCGGCCGGCCCGCGCAACCGCCCGGGGCTCGGCCTCCAGAAGCTGCTCGATCTGCGGAAGCTCGAGACCGGCGCCGGTGTCCGCCACGACCATCTCGAGGCGGTCGTCGTTGACCATGAAGGAGACCTCGACCGAGCCGTCACCATCGCCGTAGGCGTGCCGCACGGCGTTGCCGCAGGCCTCGGTGACCGCGAGCCGCAGGTCCGCCAGCAGCTCCGGCCCGATCGACAGATCGCGCACCACGCCGCCGAGCGCCAGCCGCGCGAGCAGGAGGTAGTCGGCCTTCGCCGGGAAGGTGAGCCGGATGACCGCTTCACTCATTGCGCGGCGCCATCTCTTCGATTCTCCCGCGCATGACGATCGAGCGCGCGGCGCAGGAGCCTGGACACGTGCATCTGGGAGATTCCGACCTCGGCGGCGATCTGAGACTGGGTGAGCTCGTCGAAGAAGCGGAGCTCGACGATCCGCCGCTCGCGCTCGTCGAGCGCGTCGAGGCCGGCGGAGATGAGCGATCCGTCCTCGATCTCTTCGAAGCCGGTATCGACGACCCCGAGCTTGTCGGCCAGCGTGTCGTCTCCCCCCTCCTCGAAGGTCGCGTGGAGCGATCGCGTCGAGTACGCATGGGCGGAGTCGAGCGCGTCGATGACCTCTTCCTCGTCCGCCCCGGTCGCCTTCGCGAGCTCCGCGAATCGTCGGAGAGCGGCCGAGCTCGTTCGTGAGCTGGTCGAGCACGCGCGAAAGGCGAACGCTCAGCTCTTTCAAGCGCCGCGGGACGTGCATCGCCCACGCCTTGTCCCGGAAATGGCGGCGAATCTCGCCGACGATCGTCGGCACCGCGTAGCTCGAGAACTCGACGCCACGGTCGACGTCGAAACGGTCGACGGCCTTGATCAGTCCGAGCGAGCCGACCTGGACGAGGTCCTCCAGCGGCTCCCCCCGGCCCGCGTAGCGGTTTGCGAGGGCGCGGACGAGGGGCATGAGCTCCAGCAGGGCCTGATCGCGCGCCTGCCCGATCACCGTTTCGGTGATACGCGCGGAGAAGTGCATCGACGTTCCGCTCCATCAGGGGATTCGATCGCCTCGGGCCAGGGGACAGGTAACGGGGACGGTATCTGGAGAGCGTTTCGGACGAGACCGCAGTCGTCCGCCGGGGATACCCGAGTCGGGCTGCCGGGAAACGAGGATGCGCCGAGGACGAGGTTTGCGTCAACGGCGCCCGCCGAGCGCGCGTTCGAGCTGCGCCTTGGTCATCTTCGAGCGACCGCGGATGTTGCGATTGCGTGCCTCCTCGTACAACTGGTCGCGGGTACGGCCGCGAGGGCCTTTGCGCCCGCTTCGCAGTCCACCACGCCGTCCCGAGGAGATGTCCTGCTGTGAGAGCTTCGAGGGAGCTCGGGCCTCTCCGCTTCGAGCGCGCTCCTTGTTCACCGTTCGCGCCGCGATCTCCTCGGCCGTGCCTTCCGACTTCCCCTGCTCGCGTAGCTGACTCCTTGATGTGCTCGTACTGCCTTGCTCGCTTCGTGCCTTTCTTGACCCCACGTGGCGGCATGACGTACGACCTCCTTCTGAACGATGTGCGCTGGTCGCCGGGACATACCCCCCGCACTCGCTGGCAAACACCACGTTTCAGCGATGGCTCCTTAAGGGGTATCCAGCGACAGTCCAACGAAGAAGGGAGGGAACCGTGTACATCGGTGGCGGTTTGCTCGCATTGATCATCATCATCCTGTTGCTGATCTGGATCTTCTAGAGAACGTCCTCCAGTCAGAGGGTTCGCCGGCTCCGGCGAGGGACTTCTCGAGCGTCACCCGCGTGCCCGTGCTCGCAGGGGCGATCTCGACCGAGGTCATTGCGGCCTCGCATGAGCCGGAGCCCGAACCCTCGATCCGGCGTGTCGCTGGGCGGAGACCAGCTCCCGGTGTCCTCGACCGCGATACGCAGCCGCTCGTCGGTGATGTCGGCCCACAGTTGCAAGAAATCCTCGCGGGGGTTGATCGCGTGCTCGATCGAGTTCGCGCAGGCCTCCCAGACGGCGAGAACGATGTCGTAGGTGTCGGGACCGTTCAGCGGCGCACCGGCAAGCCAGCTTCGCATCACATCGCGCACGAGGCCGAGCGACCTGATGTCGCTCGGCACTCGAAGATGCAGTGGCTGCGGCGCGACCGCGAGCAGGCGGACAGCCAGAAGTGCGATGTCGTCGCCTCGCTCGCCCGTTCCGACCAACCGTTGCAGCAGATGCTCGACGAGCTGCTCGGGCTCACGCGGCCCTTCCAGAACGCCGAGTCGAAGCCGGTCGAGCCCCTCGTCGATCGATTCGCCACGACGTTCGACGAGACCGTCCGTATACAGGACGAGGATCGTCCCGACCGGAAGATCGACGATCTCCTGCGTGTATCTCGTGTCGGTTCCCGCGCCGAGCGGTAGGCCTCGCCCCTCCTCCAGAAACGCCACCCGGCCATCGGGATAGGCGACGAGCGGCGGTGGATGACCTGCCGACGCGTACCGGCACACGCGAGCGTCCCCGTCGATGACGACGTAGACCACAGTCGCGAACGCCGTCTCCATGACCTCCTCGGCAAGGCGGTTGAGTCGAGTGAGAGTCGACGACGGCTTCATCCGGTCGAGCGAGAACGCTCGCAAGCCGTTCCGGAGCTGTGCCATGGTCGCGGCGGCCTGGACGCCCTTGCCCACGACATCACCCACCACAAGGCCGAGCTGACCGTCCTGAAGACGTATGGCGTCGAACCAGTCGCCGCCAACGGCGACTCCGGCCGTGCCGGGCAGATAGCGCGCGGCGAGTTGCATGCCCTCCACCCGAGGCAAGGAGGCGGGGAGAAAGCTCCGTTGCAGCGTCTCGGCGATCGACTGCTCCGACTCGAACGCGTTCGCGCGGTCGAGCGCCTGGGCGGCGTGACCTGCGAGCGTTTCGACGAATCGCCGTTCCTCCGACCCGAGCGAGTACGGCTCTGCCCAGGACGTGACAAGAAGCCCGTTGGCACGCCGACCCGCGACCAGCGGGACGTAGAGGAAGGACTCGTGCTCGGCCAGCTCCATGACCTCGGAGACGCCGGGTACGGCGACGCGCACCTCGGCGAGCGACTCGTAGAAGGACGACACGCGGCGCTTTACCGCTCGGTTGCCGGGGGTCGGCTCGTCGAGCGACACCTCCCGCCGCGACTCGATGCTCTCGTCCGAGTACCCCACCCAGGCGACGAGCTGTACGAGGCGGCGATCCTCGAGGACGATCCCGAGCGCGGTCGCAGACGCGCCGAGCGCCGCACCGATCTCGTCCACGACGACCTTCGCCACCTCCGTGCGCGTGAGCGCGTTCGAGAGCGCGGCGGTCATGTGCTGGAGTCGGTCCGAGCGTTGTCGCAGAAGCTGCTCCGCATCGAAGAGGCGACTGCGCTCGAGCGCCTGCGCACACTGCGAGACCGCTGCCTGGAGCCAGCTGCGCTCTTCGTCGCGAAGCTGCCGGGGCCGGCGGAACGTGAGGTGCAGTGCACCCCGCACCCCCGCCGGCGTGCGCAGCGGCAACGACACCCACCCGCGATCGTCGAGCTCGCCGACGTCGAAACCGGCCATCTCGGACCGCGTAAGAGCCCACACGGGTTCCCCGCTGGCGATCGCACGCGCAAAGGGCACGTTCGAGTCCAGCGCGAACGTTCGCCAATGCTGGAGCTCCCCCTCCGAGTACCCGGAGCACGACACGAAGTCGACAATCACGCCCTCCGGTCTCGACAGGACGACGAATCCTGCTTCGGCGTCGACTGCTTCGAGAACGTGCGTCAGGCACGTGTCGCTGACCTCCGTCGACGTCGAGGCGAGCGAGAGCGCGGAGGTGACCTCTTGCAGGCGGCGCGTCTCGTCTCCACGCCTCGTCGCCTCGGCCTGGGCGCGCCTGCGCTCGATGTGCTCGATGGCGAGTCCCGCCTGGTCCGCGAAACGTCGAAGCAGCACGACCGTGGAGGGATCGGGCTCCGAGATCTCCTTCGTCCAGGAGACGATGAGGACGAGCTCCACCTCGCCCTCCCCGATCGCTATCGGTACTCGGAACGACGAGCGGAGGCCGAGGTTTCGCACCCGCTCGAGCCCCTCGCCTCGTGCCTCCTCCTGAACGTCGGGCACGAACGAGACCCGACGGTTCTCGACCGCGTCGCGCAGAGTGGGAAAGTCGTCGAGATCGGCTTCGAGACCCAGCGGCAACATCTCGGGCGGCGCCGTACCGATGAGCTCGAGCCGCTGCTCCCCCAAGCGCCAGAGCATCGCCGTATCGGCACCGAACGTCGCTGCTGCCTCCCCGCAGATTGCCGCGGCCGCACTCTCGACGTCGTCGGCGCGAAAGCGCGGAGCGACCCGCAAGATTCGGTCGAGTCCCTCGCGGGACTCCCGCTCGCGCTCGTACAGGCGGGCCCGCTCGAGCGCCTGGCCTCCGAGACCGGCCGCGAGCGCTGCGATCTCCTCGGCCTCCTCGTGCGCAGATCCGACGTCGTCGAAGAGTAGGCTCAGGGCGCCCACCGGCTCCCCCGCAACCCACAACGGCACGGCGATCGCGCCCTGAGCGTAGAGCGTCAACGCCGCCCCGTCGGGAAAGTCGCGTTCGAAGGTCGCTCGGTCGTCGACCCGAACGGTCGTCCCGTTGCTCGCCGCTTGCGCGATCGGAGCCCGGGTGCGAAGCGGCAAGCGAAACCCGGGTTCGTGGGTCGAGCCCGCTACTCGTGGATCCACGATCACGAGATCCGATCCGTCCACCAGCCCCAGCGCCGCACCGCGTGCTCCGACCAGCGTGGGAGTTCTCGCAACGAGGGCCTGCGCGACGTCGGATGGCGTGACCGCGGCCAACAGGGTCGCGGAGAGCTCCTGCAGGCCGGCCAGGTCGCGGAACGATGACTCGGCCTCGGAGGCGGCGGTCGCCGCTCGCTCGCGCCCGAGTCTCAGGACCACGCTCACCCAGACGACGCTCAGCGCGATCGCCAGCGTCACACCCCAGCGCGTTGCGTTGAATCCCTGAACCCCCTCCTCGTCGCGGAGGACGAGCAGCTCGAGTCCCCACCCGAGCCCGACCGCCGTGAGCCCGGGGCCGATACCGCCGTACCAGACCGCGACCGCCACCACGCCGACGAGAAGCGCGTAGATCGGCGCTTCGTCAGGGGTGAGAAGTGCCGACGCTGCAACGGCCGCGCCCGATCCCACCGCCGCGAAGCCGTAGCGCAGGAGCCAACGCCTGCTCGAGTCATCCATCGCGAGCTGCTCGCCTCTCATGGCCTTCCCCCCGTAAGACGCTCACTTGTCCTGGGTGGAGACCGAGTGGTATCTTCATGCGCACCAAGACGGAAGGTTACGCCTGTGAGTGAATCGGCTTCCACCCTCGGCACCCCGGTCGCCGGCTCCGCCCGGGAGCGCATCCTGGGCGCAGCCTACGAGCTGTTCTCCCGCCACGGCACGCAGACCGTCGGCATCAATGCCGTGATCGAGCACGCCGGCGTGGCGAAGCGAACGCTCTACCGCCACTTCCAGTCGAAGGACGAGCTCGTCGTCGAGTTCCTGCGCATGCGTGAAGAGCGCTGGACGAAGACCTGGCTGCAGGGCGAGGTCGAGCGGCGTGCCACGAAGCCCGAGGAACGGCTGCTCGCGATCTTCGACGTCTTCCACGACTGGTTTCAGCGAGAGGATCTGGAGGGTTGCTCCTTCATCAACGTCCTGCTCGAGGTCGACGACCGTACGAGCCCCGTACGACACGCCACGGTCGAGCACCTCGCGGCGATCCGCGAATTCCTCGCCACGCTCGCCCTCGAGGCGGGGATCGAGGAACCGGATGCGTTCGCGCGGCGCTGGCACATCCTCATGAAGGGGTCCATCGTCTCCGCCCAGGAAGGCGATCTCGAGGCGGGGCGGCGTGCTCAGGAAGTTGGCCGCGTGCTGCTCGAACGCGAGCGCGCCGGGCTCCTGGACTAGCGCTAGATCCAGCGTCGCCGACGAAGCGTGAGAGAAACGCTCAGGCCAGGTACATCGCGAGGACGACGATCCCGATCAGCACCGCGACCGCGCCTGCGATCACGAACGCCACGCTCCCGAGCGCGAAGAACGGAGTCGCCGCGGTCCGCCCGGCTGCAACTTCCTGCTCCTCGGAGCGAGCATCCACGCTCTCGGCTTCTGGGACGCGCGTCGGTTCATCCACGATGTGCCGGTACCCGGCGGGCTAGCTCGGAAAACCTTGTCAGTCGAGGAGCGGCGCGTACTCCTCGCGCCATTCGCGGTCGCTCACCGAGCGGCGAAACACCCGCTCCAAGACCGTACGTGGAGTCTCGCCCTCCTCGAGCGCCACGAGGCAGACGCAGGCGACCAGCAGGTGACGAAGGAGCGACCCGTCGATTCGTGCGGCGACGAGGGCACGCTCGAACGCCCAGACGCTGCGCTCGGCATCGGAGCGGGGACCGCGCTCGCGGATCGAGTCGAAGAGCCGCTCCACATCGACCGCGTTCCAGTCCATCTCCTCGAAGTATCGAGTGAACGGCGGATCGACTTGAGGGTTTCTCCCTGTCGAAGCCCGGGTACGGGCGGAACGAACCCCAAATCGACCCAACGAGGAGGTTGGCATGCACACAGACGTTTGGTCCTATCGCGATACGTCGAGTCTCGGCACCAACATCGCGAACGTCGACATCACCGGCTTCGAGGTGGAGGCGCTCGACGGAGGCATCGGCAAGATCGACGAAGCGACCTACGAGACGGGTTCGAGCTACGTCGTCGTCGATACCGGTCCGTGGATCTTCGGCAAGAAGGTCATGCTTCCCGCAGGTGTCGTGAAGTCGATCGACGAGACGGACGAGAAGATCTTCGTCAACCGCACGAAGGACGAGATCAAGAGTTCGCCCGAGTTCGACGACTCGATGATCAGCGATGACTCGTATCGTGGCCAGCTGGGCTCGTACTACGGCCCCGGCGGCCAAGCGCATCGCGACTGGGACGACACGGTCTGACGAAGGACGGGTCTGGGGCCTGGCTCGAGCCAGGCCCCAGCTCCACGTCTACGCCTCGTCTCCGACTGGCCTGTCGACGTTCAGGTCGACTCCGAGGGGAGTTTCGATGGCCGCCTCGCGGCGATAGTGCAGGAGCTCCCGGCCGATGGCGAGGAGCGTGCCGGCGACAGGAATGGCCATCAGGGCCCCGATGACACCCGCGAGCTGGGCGCCGATCAGCACGGCGAGTAGGACGGCAAGGGGCGAGAGCTGCACCGTCCGGCCGTAGACGAGCGGTTGCAGGACGTGGTTCTCGAACTGCTGATAGGCGAGGAAGAAGCCGATGACGATGAGGGCCCGCACCCAGTTCGTCTCGATCAGGACGACCGTCGAGACGATGATGGCGGCCAACGTCGCGCCGGCCAGAGGGATGAGGTCGAGGATCGCCACGAGCAGCCCGAGGGCGATCGCGTAGTCGCTGCCGACTCCGAACAGGACCGCGGTGGAGGTCACCCCTGCGACCAGGCTGATCAAGAGGTTCCCCGTCACGTAGCCGCTGATCGTCTTGTAGATCTCGTACCCGACCCGCTCGTAGCGGATGCGCGTCTGGGGAGCGAGCAGGCCGAGCCCGCCCTGGATCGTGCGCGGGCCCTCGAGCAGCATGAAGAACGTCAGGAAGATGATCGTGATCACCGCGATGACCGCGGTCACCACGCTGCGAACGAGGTCGAGCACCGGCAGGCTCAATCCGAGGACGCCACCCGGGCCCTGCGCGTCGATCGCCTCACGGATGCGATCGACGATCTGGTAGTCGTCCTGGAGCCATCCGAGCGGGCCCCGCCCTCTCGTGAGGTCGTCGATGAAATCCGGGACGGCCACGACGAAGTCGGATACCTGCGTGACGAGCGGCGGAATGACGAGGAAGCCGATCCCTGTCATGGCCAGCAGCGCGATGACGAACACGATGCTCGCGGCATAGGCGCGGCTTAGACCCCGGCGCTCGATGGACTCCACTGCAGGGTTGAGGGCGCAGGCGAGGATGATCGCCACCAGGATCCACGTCAGCACCTGCCAGGCGAGGTAGAGGAGGACCAAGACCAGCCCGACGAGGACGGCAATCCCGAGCACCGCGAGAACCGTCGCCGGGCGGATCATGACGACACGCGACTCGGGTCTCAGGACGATCTGTGGCTCGGGAGCGTCTCCCGGGCTGCCTGGAAGGATCGTCATGCTGGAAGGGAACTTTCGGACTCGACGATCCCGAGTCCTTCCACGAGCGTGAAGAACGCGCGCGCAAACGGGGAGTCACTCGAGCGCGAGCGGACGGCGTCCCAGTCGTACTGCTCGCGGAGCGCGCGGGCCAATTCGATGACCGGCTGGAAGTTCGGCTCCTGCTCGGAGAGCGCGAGCAACTTGGTGACGAGGACGTCGTCGATCGAAGCGACGAGTAGCGTCTGCGCGCCCACCTCCATCTGCGTCGCCCGCGCGAAGTGCTCCTCGCCGATGGGCCCACCCGCGGGACAGAAGATCAGATCGACGAGGACGGGACCGTCGTAGGCCTTGAAGAGCCATTCCTCCGGCGGGCGCTCGGTCCGCAAGCCCGCACCCCCCAGCGCCATGAGAGCGCGCTCGGCGTCTTCCTCGCGGAGATAGAAGTCCACATCGTGGTCGGTGGGCGGACCTCCTCGTGCCCAGGCCGCGAGACCGCCTCCGAGCATGAACTCGATCTCCGCGTCGCGCAGCGCCGCAGCGGCGCGCTTCATCGTCGCGATCAGAACGTGCTGGTTCTCTCTGGTCTGTGAAGACATGAGCCGATCCTTCGTACCCGGTTTCGGCGTTCGCGGAACGCCCCCTGCGGGTACCACGCCCTCGTGGCGGCAATCATCCGTGTGGCAGCGGCGGGCGACATCCACGCCGGAGAGCCTCTTCGAGAACGCCTCGAGCGAGCCTTCGCAGGAATCGAGGACGAGGCGGATCTGGTGCTGCTCGCGGGCGATCTGACGACGCACGGCCTCCCGGAGCAGGCCGACGTCCTTGCGGATGCCTGCCGGGCGATCCAGATCCCGATCGTCGCCGTACTCGGAAACCACGACCATCACTCGGGTTTCAGCGACGAGATCGTGGTCTCGCTGGAGTCGGCAGGCGTCACGGTGCTCGAACGGAGCCACGTGATCCTCGAGATCGGCGAGATCGAGGTCGGAGTCGCTGGGACGAAAGGCTTCGTGGGTGGCTTCCCGGGCGCCGAGATCGCGGACTTCGGAGAGCCGGCGCTGCGTCGGGTCTACGGAGAGACGACGCTCGAGGTGGAGGCGCTCGAACGCGGGCTTGCCGAGATCGCCGGCTGCCACAAGACGATCGTCCTTCTCCACTACGCGCCGGTGCAGGACACGCTGGTGGGCGAGCCCGAGACCATCTGGGCGTTTCTCGGCTCCGGACGCTTGGCGGCGTCCCATCGGCGCGCACCGACCGGACCTCGTCGTGCACGGGCACGCGCACCACGGCGCGGCGCACGGAGCGATCGGCGAGGTGCCGGTGCACAACGTCGCCGTACAGGTGACCGGGCGGGACTTCGTCGTCTTCGACCTCTGATCGCGTGTAGACGGTCGGCCGCGTTCGTCGTCGGCCGGATCGTGCACCGGCCGACGACGACTGGCCTTCGCGCCTTCTAGCGCGACGTGCGCGACTTGGTGCGGGCCTTGCTCTTCGTCGCTGCGCCGTTCGGCTTGACGGTCTCCGTGAGGATCTGCTTCGAGATCGTCTCGACCTTCTTCAGCGCCTCCTTCTCCTGGCGCAGGTTCTTGTCGAGCAGCTCGACCACTTCCCTCTCTCCGAGCTTGCGGGCCATGGCGATGAGGCCCGTGTACGCCGCGATCTCGTAGTGCTCCGTCCGGGAGGCGGCGCCGGTCAGGAAGAGATCGCGAATGTCGCCGGCAGGCTGCTCGTCCCGGATGAACTCGTCGTGCTCGGCCTTGATGCCTTCGATGCCGGGACAGGTCGTCCCCTCGGCGCGTTTTCCGAGCTGGCCGAAGACCCGTTCGAGGTTCTTGATCTGCTCGCGTGTCTCCTTCAGATGGCTCTCGAACGCCCGCGAGAGGTCACGAGTGGTCGCCTCGCTGACCAGCTTCGGGAGCATCTTCTCGATGGTCTTCTCCGCGTAGTAGATGTCCTTGAGCTCGTGCTCGAAGAGCTGCTCAGGGGTTGTCAGTCGCGGCACGGTGTCTCCTTTGGTCGATAGCACGTCTTCCGTTCCGTACCCGATCGTGCTGCGCCAAAACACGGTTTCCGGAGGGTTTGGCAATCGGAGGGGCCGGGAACCGCATAGCGAGATACGGCGCTCAGGCGCCTTCCTCGCTCCGCCGCGAGGCGGAGCACCAAGAGCTGCAGCGGGTGGTGGGGGACCCGCCCGCTGCGGCGATTCACCAAGCGGAGTCATGCGCTGCGAGGCGCCTACCTCTCAGCGGCGACTACAGGAGCAACCCCGGCTTCGCCGGAAGAGCCGACCACAGGCCGCGCACCGCGCCTTCGGGTCCGGCCGCGCGAGCATGCGCGTCCGCATGCCGAGGAAGAGCATCGTCACGGCTGTTGCAGCCGCAGCGAACCAACTCGGGTAGTTGCCGCTCATTCGACTCCTGACGTCGACATGAACGCCGCTCGCATCGAGCCCTCGAAATGTGGATCAACCGGGCATGGCGCCAGACCTCGGCGGTACGAGCTCACGCCTCAGTTGGTTCGGCGCTGCCGACGAGCTCGTCGAGAACCGACCGGAAGTCGACCATCGCCTTGCGCAGGTTCTCGGTGCTCTCGTCGTCGTCGTTCTCGATCATCGCCTGACCGTGCCGGTAGCGCTCCGCGACATCGGGATGATCGACGGCGACGTGGACGACGTTAGCCTCCGCGTCACCGTTTACCGGATATCCACGGTCCTCCAGTAGGCGAGCGACCAAGCGCTCCGCGGCCCGAGCGGCATCTCTCGGATCGCTCACGAAGCGAGCCTCGGCCTGCCGCCACTCCTCGAGGTACCGCTCACGGGCGGCCGGCGGGAGATCGCGTATCGCGAGACTCTCGTGCTCCTTCTCCACGTCGGCGAGTTGCTGCTCGCCGTCGCGCCGGCCCGACGACGCGACAGCCCGGTCGTACTCCGGCCCGAAGCGCTCCTGCAGATGCGAGCGTCGCCTTCTCTTGGACGCAGCGCCCATGACGGCAAGGACGAGCACGGCGACGGCGCCGATGACGATGGCGAGGGTGATCCATTCCCAGGTCTCCAAGACGAACCTCCTTTGTCGGGAAGGGTCTTCCCCCTGTCGTGAGGACCGGAAACCTGAACTCCTCTCGAGTCAGCGCGATGCTGCGCGCTTCGTGACCGTGGTGATCCCGTAGGTGCGCGACGGACGTGCGTATCGGTCCGAGCCGACACGAACCACGCGCGGTAGACGAGGGACACCGCACGCCGACTCATCGCACGCCTTCCCTACCCACGACGGCGACGTGCGCAAACGCGGACGAAACGAGATGATCCCTTACTAGATGAGCTGGGTTGCAGCGTCTTCAGCGGCGGTTGCGGTCCGCGAGGTGCTCAGGAACCGGTCGATTCGCCGGGTCGAAATCGCATGGACGGCCGGTACCGCAGCAGATTGGGCGCTCCTGGTCGTCCTCCTGGTCGTCGCCTACGAGGCCGGCGGAACGCTTGCGGCCGGAATCCTCGGCGCAGTCCGCGTCGTGCCTGCCATCATCGCCGCCCCGTTTGCAGCGACGCTCGTCGAGCGGTATCGCGGCGACCGGATGCTCACTGCGATCAACCTTGTGCGCGCGGGAGGGGCCGCTGCGACTGCGATCGTCGTGGCCGCCGACCTGCCCGTCGAGGCCACCTATGCGCTTGCGGCGGTCGTCGCCGGCGCCGGATCGCTGGTGCGCCCGATTCAGTCTGCGCTCCTCCCCGCATTTGCACGCACACCCCGTGAGCTGGTGGCGGCGAACGTGGCTTCGAGCACGGGCGAAGGCATCGGAACGTTCGTCGGTCCTCTCTTGGCCGGACTACTCGTCGCCGCAACGGGCTCCGCTGCGGCCAGCCTCCTCATCGCCGCTGCCTTCGCCGGGGCCGCCGCTGCGGCGACGGGCATCAGCTTCGAACGCGCGGAAGACGCCCGTGGCGGAATCGGCGCCGATCGGACGTCGCGCTTTCGACTTGCGGACACTCCGCGCGTCCTGCGGCGGTATCCGCATGCCGCCCTGCTCATCGGCAACTTCGTCGTCCAGGTCTTCGTACGCGGAATGCTGATCACCCTCGTCGTGGTCGCTTCGATCGAGCTGTTGGACATGGGCGACACCGGGGTGGGCCTGCTGAACGCAGCGATCGGTCTCGGCGGGCTGCTCGGTGCGCTCGGTGCGCTCGGCCTCGGTGGCGGAAAGCACTTGGCGCGGGCTTGCATGATCGCGCTCGCCTGCTGGGGACTGCCGTTGATCCTCATCGGCGCGGTTCCCGAGGCCGCCCTGGCGCTTGCGGCGCTCTTCGTCGTCGGCGTGAGCAACGCCGTGCTCGACATCACCGGCTTCACGTTGGTTCAACGTGGCGTGCGAAACGAGGATCGCGTCGTGATGTTCGCCACTATGGAAGGGCTGTTCGGGATCGGGCTCCTCTTGGGAAGCCTCGCCGCGCCGCTCATGGTGGCCCTCGTAGGAGTGAGAATGTCCTTCGTCGTCGCCGGCGCCATCCTTCCGCTGACGGCGCTTCTAACGTGGCGTCCCGTCGTCCGCGGCGGGCGCGATACCGCTTCCACCGAGGAGCATCTCGCTCTCCTGCGGCGAAACCCGCTGTTCGTCCCGTTGCCGCTGACCGCGCTCGACCGCATCGCAGAGAACTTCGTGTCGAAGTCGTTCGAGCCGGGCGAGGTCGTGATGCGGAAGGGCGAATCGGGCGACCACTACCTTCTCATCGCCGCCGGCGAGGTCGAGGTGAGCGACGACGGGCGCATCCTTCGCGTCTGCAAGCCCGGTGACGGCGTCGGCGAGATCGCGCTTCTTCGTCAGGTGCCACGGACCGCGACCGTCGTGGCTCGCACGCGTGTCGACGGCTTCGCGATCGACGCCCCGACGTTCCTCGCGGCGGTGGCAGGACCGACAGCCGGGGCCGCCGCGGAGGCCGTCGCGGCGGACCGGCTCGAGCAGTCTCGTATCGCCGCGTCCGATCGACCCGCCTGAGTGCGCGAGCGCTTGCGCTACAGCCCGAGCTCGCTGATCTGACCCTCGATGAGGTCCCCGTCCTCCGGACCTCGACGCGTGCCAGCCACGGCAGATCCCAGTCCTCGAAGCCCTCGCCTCCCGCCTCGTTGAGCTCGAGACAGCGGCCCGCATGCCAGCGGGCCGGCTCCGGGCTCGACACGTAGCAGGAAACGTGTGCGGCGTGGATCATCTCGTCGGTCTCCGCGCGGGTGCGTTCGGGGAGCTCGAGGAGCTCCCACACGCGGTTGAAGGTCGCGACCGCGAGGTCCCGTTGCCCGGCTGCCTCCATCAAACCGCGACGGCGGGAAGACCGGCGAGCGCCATCGCGACCTCGTCCTCCGAATACTCGTGGTCGACGAGGTTGCCAGCCGCGTAGTCGATGTACGCCTGCATGTCGAAGTGGCCGTGGCCGCAGAGGTTGAAGAGGATCGCCTGTGACTCGCCTTCCTCGCGGCAGCGGATCGCCTCGTCCATCGCCGCCTTCACCGCATGGTTCGCCTCGGGCGCGGGCAGGATCCCCTCCACGCGCGCGAACTCGACTCCGGCCGCGAACACCTCGGTCTGCGTGTAGGCGCGAGCCTCGATCAGGCCGAGCTCCTTCAGATGGCTCACCAACGGGGCCATGCCGTGGTAGCGGAGGCCACCCGAGTGGAACGGTGGAGGCACGAACGTGGATCCGAGCGTGTGCATCTTGACGAGCGGCGTCAGGTGTCCGGTGTCGCCGAAGTCGAAGGCGTAGAGACCCTTCGTCAGGCTCGGGCACGCCGCCGGCTCCACGGCGATCACGCGGATCTCGCTGCCGTCGCGCAGGGCGCGCCCGATGAACGGGAAGGAGAGGCCGGAGAAGTTCGATCCCCCTCCGGTGCAGCCGATCACGACGTCCGGGTAGTCCTCGGCGAGCTCCAGCTGGGCGCTCGCTTCCTCGCCGATGACCGTCTGGTGCATGAGCACGTGATTCAGGACCGAGCCGAGGGAGTACTTCGTGTCCTCCCTCGCCGCCGCCGCCTCGACCGCCTCCGAGATCGCCATTCCGAGGCTGCCCGACGAGTCCGGGTGCTCGGCGAGGATCGCGCGTCCCGCGTTCGTCTCGTCGGAGGGACTGGCCACTACACGCGCGCCGTACGCCTCGATCAGCCCACGCCGGTACGGCTTCTGGTCGTAGGAAACCCTGACCATGTACACCTCGACCTCGAGCCCGAAAACCGCGCCCGCGAACGCGAGCGCCGAGCCCCACTGGCCCGCGCCCGTCTCCGTGGTCAGGCGCGTGATGCCCTCCTGCTTCGAGTAGAACGCCTGCGGGACCGCGGTGTTCGGCTTGTGCGAGCCGGCGGGAGAGACGCCCTCGTACTTGTAGTAGATGCGCGCCGGGGTCTCGAGCGCTTTCTCGAGACGCCTCGCCCGGTAGAGCGGTGTGGGCCGCCACTGGCGGTACACGGCCCTCACCTCTTGCGGGATCGTGAGGAACCGGTCGGTCGCGACCTCCTGCATGATGATCTGCATCGGGAAGAGCGGGGCGAGATCGTCGGGGCCGACCGGCTGACCTGTTCCGGGATGGAGCACCGGCGGAGGCGGCTCCGGGAGATCGGCGGCGAGGTTGTACCAAGCCTCGGGCAGGCGGGTCTCGTCGAGGACGTACTTCACCGTGTCGCTCATGCTCTCCCCTCTCGTCGGCGGGCTGTTCGAGCAGTCTCGCGGACTCCGCCGAGCGGGGCAAGCGGTAGGCTCAGCCGCCGATGGCGGTGCTCTCGACGCAGGTGGATCGCGCGGCAGACTCCTTCCGTGCGCGTCAGGAGCGCATGGAGGAGCTCGTCTCGGAGCTCCGTGAGCGAACCGCGCTGGTCGCCCGGGGCGGCGGGGAGAAAGCGGTCGAGCGCCACCGCTCACGAGGGAAGCTCACCGCGCGGGAGCGGGTCGACCGGCTGGTGGACTCGGGAACCGCCTTCCTCGAGCTGAATGCGCTCGCCGCCTGGGAGCTCTACGACGGGGATGCGCCGGCGGCGGGCATCGTCACCGGGATCGGAGTCGTCGAGGGCCGCCAGTGCGTGATCGTCGCGAACGACGCCACGGTCAAGGGCGGCTCCTACTACCCGCTGACGGTGAAGAAGCATCTGCGAGCGCAGGAGGTCGCGCGACAGAAC
This sequence comes from uncultured Actinomycetes bacterium, assembly GCA_963840705.1. Lineage (GTDB taxonomy): Bacteria > Actinomycetota > Thermoleophilia > Gaiellales > Gaiellaceae > GMQP-bins7. The sequence goes on from CAWIZT010000009.1 coordinate 81,834, forward strand.
CGACTCCCGTGCCTCTACCTCGTGGACTCGGGCGGCGCGTTCCTACCGCTTCAGGCCGAGGTCTTCCCCGATCGCGACCACTTCGGGCGCATCTTCTTCAATCAGGCCCGGCTCTCCGCGCTCGGGATCCCGCAGATCGCGTCGGTCATGGGCTCCTGCACCGCGGGCGGGGCCTACGTGCCGGCGATGTCGGACGAGACGGTCATCGTTCGCGGAACCGGGACGATCTTCATCGGCGGCCCGCCCCTGGTGAAGGCCGCGACGGGCCAGGACGTCACCGCCGAGGAGCTCGGCGGCGCCGATGTCCATGCGCGTCGCTCGGGAGTCGCAGATCACTACGCGACCTCGGACGAGCACGCACTTGCCATCTGCCGAGAGATCGTCCGGCATCTCGATCCCCCACTCCCGAGCCCGTGGGAGCTTGCGCCGCCGGAGCCGCCGGAGCTCGACCCGGCCGATCTCTACGGGCTCGTTCCCGAGGACTTCCGACACGAACTCGACGCGCGCGAGGTGATCGCCCGCATCGTGGACGGGTCACGCTTCCACGAGTTCAAGGAGCTCTACGGCGACACGCTCGTCTGCGGCTTCGCGCGGATCGAGGGGTATCCGGTCGCGATTCTTGCCAACCAGGGTGTGCTGTTCGCGGAGTCCTCGCAGAAGGGAGCGCACTTCATCGAGCTCGCCTGCAAGCGGCGGATCCCGCTCGTCTTCCTCCAGAACATCACCGGCTTCATGGTCGGGAAGGAGTACGAGGAGGGCGGTATCGCCCGCGACGGCGCGAAGCTCGTGATGGCGGTGGCGTGCGCGGAGGTGCCCAAGTTCACGGTCGTCGTCGGCGGCTCCTTCGGGGCCGGAAACTACGCGATGTGCGGCCGCGCGTACGAGCCTCGACAGCTCTGGATGTGGCCGAACGCGAGGATCTCGGTGATGGGCGGCGAGCAGGCGGCGACGGTGCTCTCGATGGTCGGCGACAGCGATCCGGAAGAGATCCGCGCGACGTACGAGGCGGAAGGGAACCCCTACTACTCGACCGCCCGATTGTGGGACGATGGGATCATCGACCCACTCGACACGCGTCGGGTACTCGCGCTCGGGCTTGCGGCCGCTGCGAACGCACCGGTGCCGGAGACGACCTTCGGCATCTTCCGCATGTAGTCAGCCAACCCAAGGAGGGATCTCGTGAATCGATTGACACGCCGGCTGTCGCCCGCGATGGTCGTGGCTTGCCTTGCTCTGCTCGTCGCGCTCGGAGGAACGAGCGTCGCCGCCGTCTCGCAGCTCGTCCCGCGAAACAGCGTCGGGACGGCCCAGCTGAGGAACAATGCGGTCGCGACTCCGAAGATACGGAACAACGCAATTACGAGCCCGAAGGTGCGGAACCGCTCGCTCCTCGCAGTCGACTTCGCCGTGGGACAGATTCCGGCTGGGCCGGCGGGACCGGCCGGACCTGCCGGTGCGGCCGGCGCCGCTGGACCTGCAGGCCCGTTCCCGGATGCTCTGCCCTCCGGCAGGACGATCCGTGGCGCCTACAACATGGGTGGTACGGCCGCCGGAGCAGGCGGCCTTGCCAACACCAGCGTCTCGTTCGTCTACGCGCTTGCAGCAGCACCGGGAATCTTCTTCGTCCGTCAGGGGACGGCGGCACCCACCCAGTGCCCTGGCAACGCGACCTTCCCGCAGGCGACCGCGGGCAATCTGTGCGTGTACGAGACCGAACGACTCAATACGGCTGGTGGTCTCGTGAACGAGGTCAACCGCTCCGGAGCCACCATCTTCATCAACGCCACCGCGGCCGGGGGCTTCTATAGCTTCGGAACCTGGGCGGTGACCGGAGCTTAAAGAGCCTCTAGTCCGGGCCTGTGCTCGCTCGACTCCTCATCTGGAGCCTCTACGACTCGAAGACGACGATCGAGGAGCTTCGCGACGCGCTCGCCGAGCTCGAGCCACCGAGCGCATGGCTCTGGAACGAGGCGGGCGAGCGGTTCGGCGTCGTGGCGTTCGGCGACGAGCTGCCGGAGGAGGTGGCCCACGCACGCGGGCTGATCGGAAGGGAGCCCGAGGTCGCGGACGAGTTCGACGTGCTCGACCGCTGAGAAACCGTCAGAACGGGGTCAGGTTCGAGCCTCGCCCAGCCGCGCTGAGGTCAGGGCCTCGTGCCAAGCGTCGAGCTCGTCGCGCTCCTCGTTGTGAGCCCGCGGAGCGGCGCCCGCACGTCCTCTCCAACCGGAACGCCCTGACGGCCGAGCAGGCGCTTGAGCGCGGCCTGGCGCGGAAAGCGCTCGACGAACGCGCGGAGCTCGGCAAGATGCGCCGCTCCCTCTGAGCTCGGAGTCGCGAACGACCGCGACAACGTCGCGCGGAAACGCGGACGCGAGCGCGGAGACGGCGCCGACGGCTCCGGCCGCCAGGCCGTCATGGATCAGCGCCTCCGGCCCCACGAAGATGTCGAGATCGGGAAGCAGGTAGCGCGAGAAGCGCTCGAACGGGGTGTCCGACACCTTCAGCCCGGCGAGATTCGGCGCGTCGTCGCGAAGCCGCTCGAGGACGGCCGGGACACGGCGTACCCGCTCGTCGACTCGAACTCGTAGACGTAGAACGGAAGCGGCGCGCACGCCATTGCCGCTGCGAGGAAGTGCGCGTACTGGGCTCGCTCGTCGAGGGGAAAGTACGGCGGGCCGATGACGACGACCGCGTCCGCGCCGACCTCGGCGGCGTGCGCGGCGAGAGCGACCGTCTCGGCGGTCGTCTGCGCACCGCACTGGACGGCGACCTGCAGGCGGTGGTCCGCGGCCTGCAGGAAGAGATCGGCGACGAGGCGCCGCTCGCGCTCCTCGAGGAGGATTCCCTCACCCGCGGTGCCGAGCGCCAGGATGCCGTCGAGCCCGGCCTCGACGAAGAAGTCGACGAGCGGCCCGAACGCCTCGTCGTCCAGCTCGCTACCCGGAAGCTCGGAGCGGCGTGATCGACGCGGCAAGTGCTCCCTGCAAGGCCATCAGCGGTGCGGCTCGCCGGCGCGGACGCGCTCGACCGTCGTAGCGATCCGCCGGGCACGCGTCTCCGGCCGCTTCGCGTCCTCGACCCATTCGACGTACTCACGCCGGTGCGTGAACGACATGCCCGCGAAGGCCGCCTTCGCCTCCGGCACCTCTGCGAGCGCCGCCCGCAGGTCGGCCGGCACGGCGACCGTGCGCGGCTCCGTGTCGAGCTCCATCGTGACCTGCACGCGGTCGGGTGCGTCGACTCCCGTAGCAGCCTTGACGGTGCGGTTGACGACGACGTGCCCCACTCCGTCGTACACCCCGGGTGTCGTACGCCAGGTGTGGCCGCGGATCGTGATCCTGACCGGAGGCCGCGCGCGGCCGAACGCCTCCTTCAGATCGAAGGGCACGCGGAACATCGTTGCGGTCTTGCCGACGCGCTCGAGCTCCACCGTGAAGCGCTTCGCGGCCATGCCGAAACCATATGGTTTCGACCGATGGAGGCTCTTCGCGTCGAACGCGACGGCATCGTCCTGCGCGTCACGCTCGCCCGCCCGAGCGGAGGAACGCCTTCGACGCAGGGCTCATCGCAGAGCTGACCGACGCGTTCGCCGACATCGGGGACGCGCGCGCGGTCGTGCTTGCCGGCGACGGCCCCAGCTTCTGCGCCGGCGCCGACGTCGAGTGGCAGCGCTCTTCGATCGACCTCTCCTACGACGAGAACGTCGAGGACGCGATGCGACTCTTCCGGATGCTCGAGGCGATCGACACCTGCCCCGCTCCCGTCGTCTGCCTCGTTCAGGGATACGCGCTCGGCGGTGGCTCGGGGCTCGTGGCCTGCGCCGACATCGCGGTCGCTCATCCGGAGGCCGTGTTCGGCTTCACGGAGGTCCGCCTCGGGATCATCCCCGCTGTCATCTCCCCGTTCGTCCTCCCCAAGATCGGTTCTGCCGCCCGACGCTACTTCCTCACGGGGGAGCGCTTCGGCGCCGACGTCGCACTCCGGATCGGTCTCGTTCACGAGGTCGCCGAGGACACCGACGAGACGGTGTCGGGCATCGTCGACGCACTGCTCTGCAGGGGGTCCCGAGGCTGTGCGCGAGGCGAAGCGACTCGTGCGAGGGAGCGGCCCGTCAGGGATCGAGACGGTGCGGATCGCCGCCGAGCGCCGAACGAGCGACGAGGGCCAGGCGGGCCTGCGTGCGTTCCTGGAAAAGCGACCGCCGCCCTGGCGCAGCAGTAGCGGCCGCCTACTCTTCCCAGGAGAAGACGACCGACGGCGTGGAACGCTCGACGGGACCGTGGTACACCGCCTCGACGTTCGTCCCGTCCGGGTCGAGGACGTAGGCGCCGTAGTAGCCGGGGTGGTAGGGCCGCTCGCCCGGGGCGCCGTTGTCACGGCCACCGGCTGCGATCGCGGCCTCGTGAAAGCGGTCGACTGTCTCGCGGTCGGGCGCCTGGAAGGCGAAGTGGAGGCCCGCGGTGACGGGGCCGTCGTCCGAGACGAAGAGCTCGTCGACGGAGAACCAGCCATCGCCCTCGCCGACGATGCCGAGCCCGAGCGGCTCGAGCGCGCCCGCATAGAAGCGCTTGCTCGCCTCGAGATCGGCGACGCGCAGGTGGACGTGGTCGAGGAGCCGACCAGCGTGAACCTCTGGCATCGGACCTCGAGCCTAAACCCTAAGCTCCGTCTCGTGCCGATCCAGAAGCTGCTCGTCGCCAACCGCGGGGAGATCGCCGTTCGCATCTTCCACACCTGCCACGAGCTTGGCATCGGCACAGTGGCAGTGGCAGCCCCCGACGACACCGGCTCCCTCCACGCCCGTTCGGCGGATGAGCTGGTCGAGATCTCGGGCTATCTCCATTCCGAGGAGCACATCCGTGCGGCGAAGCAGACGGGTGCCGATGCGATCCATCCGGGCTACGGGTTTCTCGCCGAGCGCGCGTCGTTCGCGGAGGCCGTCGATGCCGCGGGGCTGATCTGGGTCGGGCCTCCTGCGGAGGCGTTGCGGCTGGGCGGAGACAAGCTCACGGCCAAGCGGATCGCGCGCGAAGCCGGCGTTCCCACGCTTCCCGAGGGAACGGCCGAGGAGATCGGCTTCCCTCTTGTCGTCAAGGCCTCGGCCGGGGGCGGGGGCCGCGGGATGCGCGTGGTTCGCGATCCCGGCGCGCTGGACGACGCCCTCGCCGCCGCCGAGCGCGAGGCGGTCGCCGCGTTCGGCGACGGAACCCTCTTTTGCGAGCACTACCTCGAGCGGCCGCGACACATCGAGGTACAGCTCCTTGCGGACGCGCACGGCACCGTCGTTGCCCTCGGGTGAGCGCGACTGCTCGGTTCAGCGTCGTCATCAGAAAGTTCTCGAGGAGGCTCCGGCACCACGTCTCGACAAGGCCCTGCGGGACGCGATTCTGGAAGCCGCGGTGGCCTTCGGCCGCGCGATCGGCTACCAGAGCGCGGGCACGGTCGAGTTCGTCGTCGACGGCGACGGGTTCTTCTTCCTCGAGCTCAACGGACGGATCCAGGTCGAGCACCCGGTAACCGAGGTCGTCACAGGAGTCGATCTCATCGCGGAGCAGCTCCGCATCGCAGCGGGAGAGCTCCTTGCAACAGACCCTTACCAGGTGGAGGGGCACGCGGTCGAGGTGCGCCTGTACGCCGAGGATCCCCGCACGTTCCTGCCTCAGACCGGTCGCGTCGACCGGCTCTCCCTGCCAGTCGGAGTGCGGGTGGACGCCGGCGTCGAGGAGGGTGACGAGATCGGGCTCGCGTACGACCCGATGATCGCCAAGCTGATCGCGCGTGGCCGAAGCCGAGCCGAGTCGCTCGAGCTCCTCACCGCCGCGCTCGCGGAGACCGAAGTTGCAGGCGTGACGACGAACCTGCCTTTTCTGCGCTGGCTCGTCTCCCATCCGCTCATCCGTTCCGGTGGCGCGACCACCGCCTTCCTGACCGAGCATCCTCCCCTCTCTCCGACCCCGCTCCTGGTCGCCCCAGAACCTTGGAACCGTCCGTGGAGGCTGAACCTGCCGTCTCCCCCGCCCGCCGCGCCACCGACCGTCGACTCCGCTGTTACCGCCCACGGGCCCACGCCCGGTGAGAGCGGCGTCACCGCCCCGATGCCCGGCACGGTGATCCGCATCGAGGTCGAGCCGGGGGACGACGTTCAGCCCCGAAAGCCGCTCGTGGTGCTCGAGGCGATGAAGATGGAGATCTCGGTCTCCTCGCCGTTCGCGGGCACAGTCACCGCGGTCCACGTCGCAGCAGGAGACCGCGTCGCCGGCGGCATGCTTCTCGTGGAGCTCGAGTCGTAGCTCCGGTGGACGTCCGGTCTAGTCCCGAACGCGGTTGAGCAGCGCTCCGACGGACACGTTCACGAGCCAGACCACGATCGTCGCGCCCACGTAGGTCCAGAACCCGTCGATCGAGAAGTCGGGTGCAACCCACTCCGCGAGCGCGAGCATCAGCACGTTGAGCGCGAAGTAGAAGAGCCCGAAGGTGAGGATCACGAGCGGCAGCGTGAGGATCGCCAGGATCGGCTTCACGATCGCGTTCCCGACCATCAGCACGAAGGCCCCGAGGAGCAGCGGCCACCAGCGCCCGATCTGGACGCCGTCGAACAGCCAGTCGACCACGATCAGCGCGAGGACGTTGATGCCCCAGAGGACGAGCAGGCGAACGAGCAGGAACACGATGCGAGCCTAACGTGCCGGGTCGCGAGGTGTTGCAGGAAACCGAGGCTCGGAGCGACAGATGCGGTCGCCAAGCGACCGCCTTCAGGGATTTCGCGCGATCGGGATCCGCGCTAGCGGATTCCGATCTTGCGCCCAGCTAGCAATGCCTAGAAGATCTTCTGGAGCTTCATCGCCGCCCCCATGTCGCCCTTGATCTTGAGCTTTCCGGTCATGTACGCGGTGGTCGGGTTCTGCTCGCCCGAGACGATCTTCTCGAAGTTCTCCTCGCTCGCGGAGAACGTGGCGTCCGCGTCATCGCCACCCTCGGTGACCTCGATCGCGCCGTCCACGACCGACACCTTCCACGTTCCCGCGCCCTCGACCTCGAAGAGATAGGTGTTGTTCATCCCCGCGATCCGCTCGGGATCGACGCGGCCGGGCAATCCTTCGAAGAACTCCTGCACGCTCCCCATCGTCTCGACTCGCCTCCTGCTGGTGGACGGCCTGAGCCTAGATGATCGTTACGGGATTCGCGGATACGATCCGCGCGCTCATGGACTTCGATCTCACGCCCGAGCAGGAGCTGATCCGCGACACCGTGCGCACGTTCGCGCGGGAGCGCGTCCAACCCGTCGCCGCCGACCTCGACCTCGAGTCTCGCTTCCCGTACGAGCTCGTGTCGGAGCTCGCGGAGCTCGGACTCATGGGGCTTCCCGTCCCGGAGCAGTACGGAGGCGCTGGCGGCGACACGGTCTCCTATGCGATCGCGATCGAGGAGCTGACCCGCGTCGATTCCTCCGTTGCGATCACCGTCGCCGCTCACACCTCGCTCGGCACGATGCCGATCCTCCTCTACGGAAGCGATGAGCAAAAGCAGCGCTGGTTGCCGGAACTCGCGTCGGGCAGGAAGCTCGCCGCGTTCGGGCTGACCGAGCCGGGAGCAGGCTCGGATGCGGGAAACACGCGCACGACCGCCGAGCTCCGTGACGGCTCATGGGTGGTCAACGGGTCGAAGCTCTTCATCACGAACGCGGGGACGGACATCACCTGGGGCGTCACGATCACCGCGCGGACCGGCGAGGACGAGATCTCGAACATCGTCGTCGAGAACGGGACGGCGGGGTACACGATCTCCGCGCCGATGAAGAAGCTCGGGTGGCGGGCGTCCGACACCCGCGAGCTCTCCTTCGAGGACTGCGCGGTACCGGAGGCGAACCTCCTCGGAGAGCGAGGCGCCGGCTTCAAGCAGTTCCTCGAGATCCTGGACGGAGGCCGGATCTCGGTCGCGGCCATGGGCGTGGGACTCGCCCAGGGCGCATACGACCTCGCCTACGCGTATGCGAAGGAACGCGAGCAGTTCGGCAAGCCGATCTCCCGGTTCCAGGCGATCCAGTTCAAGTTCGCGGACATGGCCACGGAGATCGAAGCCGGGCGAGCGCTCGTTCTGAAGGCCGCCTGGGTCAAGGATCAAGGACGTGAGTTCGCGCGCGAGGCGGCGATGGCGAAGCTCTACACCGGGGAGCTGTCGAACCGGGTGGTCGACGCGGCGCTGCAGATCCACGGCGGCTTCGGGTACATGGAGGAAGCCGCCATCTCGCGCCTCTACCGCGACCAGAAGATCCTCGAGATCGGGGAAGGCACGAACGAGGTTCAGCGCATGGTGATCGCGCGCCTGCTCGGCTTGTAGGAACCCTCGCCACGGGACGGGCATCATGGAGCCGTGCGGGTCGCGCTTGCCATCAGCGGTTGCCTCGTGAGCGTGCTCATAGCGGCGGATTCAGCGTCCGCCCACATCGGCGTGACGCCTGGTCTCCTCGTCGCGGGCGACACGCAGACGTTGATCCTCACCGTCCACAACGACCTCGAGCGACCCATGACCGGTTTGAGGCTGACAGCCCCGCGCGGCACTCGAATCGTCGCCGGAGCAGGCGACGCGTGGGAAGCCGTCATCGAGAACGACACTGCGACTTGGACCGGCGGGCCGCTCCCGGCCAACACCGGCACGACGTTCGAGCTCGAGGTAGCCGTCGACGGAGAGGTGCCGGTCGGGCCATTGCGACTCGAGGCCGAGCAGCTCTACCCAGGCGGTAGAAGCCGGCCCTGGCCGATTCCGATGACGGTCGTCCCGGCTCGTGACGAGTCCTCGCAGCCGCTCACCTGGGGCATCCTGGGAGGGCTTGCTGTCCTGGTGACAGCCGGACTCGCCTTTGCGGCACAGCGCCGCCGTGGCGGCACACTTCAAGAGAAATAGCGGAAACCGGTGATACCTTCGCCCCGCTGTGATCTTCACGCAGTTCGTCGACGACGCTCTCGGGTGTGCGTCGTACCTCGTCGCTGACGAGAGCTCGGGTCAGGCACTCGTCGTCGACCCCGCGTTCGCGATCGAGCAGTACCTCGAAGAGGCCGACCGACACGGCGTGCGCCTCGTTCGCGTGCTCGAGACGCACACGCACGCCGATCACCTCTCGGGCCATGGACGGCTGGCGCTCGAGCACGGGCTACCGGTGAGCATCCATCCCGCCGCGGACGCCGAGTACCCGTACGACGCGCTCGAGGACGGCACCGACATCTCGCTCGGCGAGGTCGTGCTCAGGTGCATCCATACGCCGGGGCACCGGCCCGAGCATTGCTGTTTCGCGGTCATCGACGGCTCTCGTGCATCCGAGCCGTGGGTCGTCCTCACGGGAGACTCGCTGTTCGTCGGGGATGCGGCGCGCCCAGATCTGGCGGTCGAGCCGCGGGCGGAGCAGAGGGTCTCTTCCACTCGCTGAGACGGCTCCTGGAGCTCGGCGACGGCGTCGAGGTCTATCCGGGACACGTCGCGGGCTCGCTCTGCGGCAAGGCCATGAGCTCGAAGGCGTCGACGACGATCGGCTTCGAGCGCCGCTTCAACAACGCCTTGGCGAGCGACGACATCACCGCCTTCGTGGCCGAGTCTTCGGGGATCTCGACCCCGAGGCCGCCGAACATGGAGCGGATCGTCGAGCTGAACCGCGGGCCGTTCGTCGGCGCGCAAAACGAGCCGCCCGAGCTTCCCCTACCTCCTTCTGACGCACCGATCGTCGACGTACGGCCGCTCGGGGCGTTTGCCGAAGGACATCATCCAGGCGCGGTCAGCGTGCCGGTCTCGGGGACGCTGTTCTCGACAAAGGCGGCATTCGTGCTCGACTCGGAACGCCCGCTCGTCGTGGCTGCTACCGATGAACACGAGGCCGCGCAGTCGATCCGGAGCCTCCGCTCGGTCGGCATTCTCGACCTGGCCGGTTACGTCCTTGGTAGCGGCACGCAGAAGCTCGAGCTGGTGGACATCGACGAGCTCGACGACGTCCTCGCGGCAGGCGCCGAGCTGATCGACGTGCGCGAGAAGGACGAGCGCGACTCCGGATACATCGCCGGCAGTCGCAACATTCCCTACCGGCTGCTCGCGCTCGACGCGGTCGAGCTCCCGACCGACCGTCCGCTCGTCACGATCTGCGAGTCGGGCCCGCGCGCGGCGATCGCAGCGAGCATCCTCGCCGCACGTGGCTACGACGCACGTCCCGTCGCGGACGGAGGGATCGACGCGTGGCGAGAAGCCGGCAAGCCGACGGTCGAGTTCCGACGCTGCGGTAGTTGAAATCGTTACGAGGGTCTGACCCTGGCCACGTCCGCAACGGACCTGCTGACTCAGGAGGGTGGGCCGAGAGGCTCGGCCGCGTAGCCCGCGTTGCGAAGGGTCGCGAGGATCTCCTCGCAATGCCCCTCGTCCCGCGTCGACACGACGAGCTCGACCTCGGTCTGGAGGGCAGTGCGCGTCGTTCCCTCGCGGTGGTGGTCGACCGAGACGATATTCCCGCGCTCGCGAGCAACCAGGTCGAGGACGTTTCGCAGCTCCCCCGGGCGATCCGGGATGAGCATGCGTACGGCGAGGTAGCGGCCCGAGCGGGTCAAGCCGAGCCGCATCACCGAGATGAGCGTCGTCGCGTCGATGTTGCCGCCCGAGAGCACGACCGCTACCGGGTCGTCCCCCCCAGCCCGACCGGCCAGAATCGCAGCCAGCCCGACCGCGCCGGCGCCCTCGACGAGCAGCTTCTTCCGCTCGAGACAGAGTACGAGAGCATCCGAGATCTCCTCGTCCGAGACCTCCACGACGTCGTCGAGCATATCGTCGAGAATCGAGCCGGCGAGCTCGCCGCGCGACTTGACCGAGATCCCGTCGGCGATCGTGAGACCCGGCTGGCAGACGACGCCGACGATCCGCTGCCCCGGTCTCCGGTCACGGAGCGCGAGCGAGATGCCCGCCGCGAGACCGCCGCCACCGATCGGGATGAGGACCGTCGCAGCATCGTGGGCTTGTTCGGCAAGCTCGAGCCCGATCGTCCCTTGCCCGGCGATCACGCGCGCGTCCTCGAAGGCGTGCACGAGGGTTGCGCCCGAGCGCTGGACGTGCTCCTGCGCTGCGGCAACGGCCCCCTCGAAGCCCGCGCCTGCAAGCTCGACCTGGCCGCCGTACGCGCGGGTTGCCTCGACCTTCGCCATCGGCGCATCCTCGGGCATGAAGATCGTGGCGGCGCTTCCGGCCTCCCGCGCCGCCCATGCGACCGCCTGGCCGTGATTGCCGGCGCTGGCGGCCACGACGCCCGCCGAGCGCTCTTCGGGGGAAAGCGTCGCGATCGTGTTGAATGCGCCGCGGATCTTGAAGGAGCCGGTGCGCTGGAGGTTCTCCGCCTTGAGCAGAACCGTGCGGCCGGAGAGCCGGGAGAAGGTCTCGGTCGGGTAGAGGGGCGTCTCGCGCGCTACGCCGGCGAGACGGTCGCGAGCCACCTCGATATCGGCGATCGTCAGCGCTTCAGCCAAGCTTGAACACCTTCTCCATGATCTCGCGCACCGCGGTCAGCGGATCGAGCTCCCGCTGCTCTACGGCCCGAAGCACACGCTGGAGCTCCGGATCGTCGGCAACTGCAGCTTCGAGGTATGCCTTGGCGCGTGCGGAGGCGACCGCGAATACCTCCCGCGAGAGATTCCGCCTTCTGCGTTCCTCGAGCACGCCCTCGTTCTCGAGCCGCCCGCGGTGCTCCTCGAGCTTCTGCCACAGCTCGGGCACGTTCTGACCGCGGAGAGCCTCCGTCAGGATGACCGCCGGTCGCCGGTCTGGATCGGCAAGCCCCACGATCGAGCGGACTTCGCTCAGCATCGTCTTCGACGCCGGGTGGTCCATCTTGTTGACGGCGATCACGTCCGGGATCTCCATGATCCCCGCCTTCAGCGCCTGCACGGAGTCGCCCGAGCCGGGCATGAGCACGAGGAGCACCGTGTCCGCGATGCCGGTGACCTCCACCTCGCTCTGCCCGGCGCCGACGGTCTCGACGAAGATCACGTCCTTACCGGAGGCGTCCAGGAGCAGCACGGCCTGAAGCGTTGTCTCGGCGAGCCCGCCGACGTGCCCCCGCGTGCCCATGGAGCGGATGAAGACCCCGGGATCGAGGAAGTGGTCCGCGAGGCGAATGCGGTCACCGAGAAGCGCCCCGCGCGAGAACGGGCTCGATGGGTCCACCGACACCACGCCGACGGTGCGATCACGCGTGCGCAGGTGCTCGACGAGCGCGGCGATCAGCGACGACTTGCCCACACCCGGCGGCCCGGTGACGCCGATGACGACGGCCTGTCCCGTCTCCGGGTACACGTCGCGAACGAGCGGATACGCAAGCAGGTCGCCGTTCTCGACCAGGGAGATCGCCCGTGCCAGCGCGCGCCGGTCTCCCGCTCGCACACCTTTCGTCAGGTCGTCGAGCGCCCACTCCCGCCTGGCCACGCGGCCACTCTATGTCTTGCGCAAGATCGAAATCCGCTAGCGCAGATTTCGATCGCGCTCCAAGACCCCTTCATGTCGAGGCGGAGTCGGAAGTCCCAGGTGTGAAGTCGACTGCTGAATGCAACCCTGGTTCGCATACCCGGTCCGCGCAAAGCCGCCGTCTTGCGCAAGATCGAAATCCGCTAGCGCAGATTTCGATCACGCTCCAAGACCCCTTCATGTCGAGGCGGAGTCGGAAGTCCCAGGTGTGAAGTCGACTGCTGAATGCAACCCTGGTTCGTGAGCAAGACTTCTAAGGAAGGCCGCTTCGCGCCCGCTACCTGCGCCGCGCAGCTTCGGCTTCGCTCTCGCGCCGGACTTCGATCTCCTCGAGGAGAACGGCGATCCGTTCGAGCCCCGCCGCCGCGGAGCCCGCGCGCGCGGGCGGGCGTGCTATAGCCCGTGCTGCCACTCGAGGCACCTGGTCCTGTCGCCGTACGCCGGCGAGCGGGACCAGCGCGCCCGCCGCCGCCTCGCCGTGCGTCTCGAGCAGGTGATCCTCGTCGGCGCTCTTCACAGGAAGCCAGCGCGTCACGAGCAGCGCGGAGGCGGCGGCGACGGTGTAGACCCCTGCAGCCGAGAGCATGACCCAGCGTGCGCCCACCCAGTCGGTGAGGAGCCCCGCGGCCCCCATCGCGAGCCCGAGGATCAGGTAGTTGGCGCTCATGATCGTCGAGAGCGCTCGCCCTCGGAACCGGTCGGGCGCCCCACGCTGGACGAGAATCTGGTTGCAGATGATCGCTGCCCCGTTCCCCGCGGCACCTCCGATCACGAACGGCACCGCCACCCAGATCGCCGGGCTGAGCGCGGCACCGCCCCAGCCGAGCGCCATCAGCGCGATGGAGCCTGCGTAGTGGCGGCGTAGCCCGACCTTGCCGAGCGCCGGTGCCGCGAGGAAGCTGCCGATCACCAGGCCCGTACCGCTCGCGCCGATGATCACCCCGAATCCGACCGCGCCGGCTCCCAGGACATCCTGGACGAAGAACACCTCGGCGACGTTGATCGCGGCGCTCCCGACCAGCACGATGTTCCACACGATCAGGACGGTGCGGAGCGGGAGAGCGGTCAGCACGAGGCGGACGCCGTCGGCGACGTCCCGCCAGTGACCGCTGGTGAGCGACTCCTGCGAGCGGAGTTGCGAGTCCGCGATTCGAGCGACGAGCAGCGCCGAGACGAGGAACGTGATGGCGTTGACTGCGTAGGGCACTAACGGGCCCCAGAGGCTGACCATCACACCGCCGAGGACCGGTCCGATCATCCAGGCGGCGTTCTCGACGGTCTGGAGCAGGGAGTTGGCGTTGGTGAGCTCGTCGTCGGGAACCAGGTTCGGGAGGCCTGCATACGCGGCGGGCCGGAAGAACCCCGCCGCGACCCCGGCGACCCCGGCGAGGCCCACGATTCCGACGGGACTGTCGACGAAGGGAAGCGCGGCGAACACCGCGACGCGGGTCAGATCCGACGCGATCATCAGGCGGCGGCGGGAGAGCCGATCGAACAACGGCCCCAGCAGAAGGCCGACGAGAACGATCGGAAGGAAGTCGGCAATGAGGAGCGCCGCCACCCAAACCCCCGAGTCGGTACGGGCGTAGATGTCGAGCGTCAGCGCGATTGCGGCCAGGTACGTCCCGATGCCGGACCCAGCGGTCGCGAGAAAGAGGAGCCCGAACGAGGGCGACCGGCGCAGGAGGCCAAGACGGCGAGTGCTCTCCACGGCTGCTGGTGACGCTACCACCTGCTCCGGCTTCTCTCTACGCGCTTTTTGGGGCCTGTCCGGCGCAGGCGTGGCGGAAAGGCTCGCCCCCGCGTGAGGTCCTGCGGAACGCTGGCTAGCGGCGCATCGCGGTCGCCATGCGACCCGCGACGATGCGTGCGAGCCGAAGCTTCTCGACCCTCTGAGGCGGAACGAACGCGGATCCGACGATCACCGTCGCTTGGGCCCGTGAGTGCGTCATAGCGACCAGATCGACGTACGCCGGCACCGTGCCCTGCGCCGTCGGTGCCGACAGCGTCACCCGATACGCGATGCTGCGATCGGAGACACGCGGGAAGGAGACCGTGCGAACCGAGACGAGATCGACTCCCTGTTTCGCGAACTCTCGGCGGAGGAGCTCGGTCGCGCATCTCCTTCCAGCCGCGCTCTTGGCGCGTTCCCAGGACGCCGAGGAGTCGGCGACCGATTCGTAGACCTGGGCAGCCGAGGCGACGAACACCGCTCCAAGGGCGAGCTGCTGTCCTTCTGCATCTCCGGTGAGCGTGAGATCCGACGCACTGACCTGTGCAGCGCAGTCGGTATGCGGGTCCGCGGTGCTGGAGAGCTGCGGCTGGAACCCCGCCGGGAGGTCCGTCCGCTTCACGAGCATCGCTCGTGCGCGGGCGTTGTCGGCCTTGGTGAGCCGCTTCTGGGGATCCTGATGCGTTGCCAGAGCGCTCGCGGTCAGCGCAAGGAAGGCGAGCAGAGCAGCGACAACGAGGAGAGGGCGCACCCGTTTCATGCTAGCCAGCCGGCTCGTACGCCAGGTTCGGCCGGAGCCAGCGCTCGGCCTCGGCGCGTTCGATGCCCTTCCGGCGCGCGTAGTCCTCCACCTGATCCCGTCCGATGCGTCCGACCGAGAAGTACCGTGCCTGCGGGTGGCCGAAGTAGAGGCCGCTCACGCTCGGCGGCGGGGTCATCGCGAACGACTCGGTGAGCCCGATCCCGATGCGCTCCGCGTCGAGGAGCGCGAAGAGCGCTCGCTTCTCCGAGTGGTCGGGGCACGCCGGATATCCATACGCGGGACGGATACCGCGGAAGCGCTCTCGAATGAGCGCCTCCCCGGAGAGCCGCTCGCCGGGGGCATACCACTCGTGGCGTGCCTGCTGGTGCAGCCACTCTGCGAACGCCTCGGCCAGCCGGTCGGCAAGAGCGCGCACCATGATCGACCGGTAGTCGTCCAGCTCGGCCGCAAAGCGGTCCGCCAGCTCCTCGGCCCCGTGGATCGTGACCGCGAACGCACCAACATGATCGGCGAGCCCGGTCTCCGCGGGAGCGACGAAGTCGGCGAGCGAGCGGTTCGGCCGCGAGTCCTCGTGTGCAGCCTGCTGACGGAGCATCGGAAAGCGCAGGCCGTCCAGGACGAGGTCGTCCTCCTCGGCTCTCGCCGGCCAGAAGCCGTACACACCCCTGGCCTGGAGCGACCCGCCGGCGATGGCGTCGTCGAGCAGCACGTTCGCGGCCGCAAAGAGCTCTCGTGCCGCCGCGCCCTTCTCGGGGTCGTCGAGAATCGCGGGGAAGCGCCCCTTGAGCTCCCAGGCGTGAAAGAAGAAGGTCCAGTCGACGTACTCACGGAGGACGGCGATGTCTGCCTCGACGAGCCGCGAGCCGAGGGCCGACGGTACGGCGAGGTCCTCGTCGTGCCAGTCGATCGGCGTCCGGTTCGCACGCGCCTGGCCGATCGGAAGCAACGGCTTGCGGCTCTTGTCGGCGTGCAGGGTGCGGAGGCGCTCCTGATCGGCGCGGTTCTCCGCATCGAGCCGCACACGGCGGTCACCGTCGAGCAGATCTCCCACCACCCCGACCACCCGCGACGCATCGAGCACGTGCAGGGTGGGGCGCCCGTATTCCGGGGCGATCCGAACGGCGGTGTGCTGCTTGGACGTCGTCGCGCCCCCGATCAGGAGCGGTAGCTCGAATCCGCGCCGGTCCATCTCCTTCGCGACGTGCACCATCTCGTCGAGCGAAGGGGTGATCAGGCCCGAGAGGCCGACGATGTCGCAGTCCTCCTCGAGGGCGGTGTCGAGAATCCGGTCGGCCGAGACCATGACGCCGAGATCGATCACCTCGTACCCGTTGCAGCCGAGGACGACGCCGACGATGTTCTTGCCGATGTCGTGCACGTCGCCCTTGACGGTGGCGAGCACGATCCGCGTCGCTCGCGAGGCGCTCGTCTTCTCCGCCTCCATGAACGGCTCCAGATAGGCGACCGCCCGTTTCATCACCCGCGCGCTCTTGACCACCTGCGGAAGGAACATCTTCCCCGAGCCGAACAGGTCGCCGACGATCTTCATCCCTTCCATCAGCGGCCCCTCGATGACGTCGAGCGGGCGCCCGGCGGCGGCCCTCGCCTCCTCGGTGTCCTCTTCGACGAAGTCGACGATTCCCTGCACGAGCGCGTGCGCGAGCCGATCCTGCACCGGGGCTTCGCGCCAGGAGAGATCGAGCTCCCGCTCGGTCGCGCCGCCGGTGACCGTCCGGGCTCGGTCCACAAGCCGCTCCGTCGCGTCCGGGCGACGGTCGAAGAGCACGCTCTCGACACGCTCCAGGAGGTCGGCCTCGATGTTCTCGTACACGGCCAACTGCCCCGCGTTCACGATGCCCATGCCGAGCCCGGCGCGGATCGCGTGGTACAGGAAGGCGGCGTGCATCGCCTCGCGGACCGCGTCGTTCCCGCGGAAGGCGAAGGAGAGATTCGAGATGCCGCCCGACACGAGCGCACCCGGACAGCGTCCCTGCAGCAGCGGAATGGCCTCGATGAACGACTTGGCGAAGCGTGCGTGCTCCTCGATCCCCGTGGCGACGGCGAGGACGTTCGGGTCGAGGACGATGTCCTCGGGCCGGAACCCCGCCTCGCCGATCAGGAGATCGTAGGCGCGGCCCAGGATCTCGACCTTCCGCTCGACGGTCTCGGCCTGGCCGCTCTCGTCGAACGCCATGATCACGACCCCCGCGCCGTAGCGGCGGATCGTCCGCGCCTGCTCGAGAAAGACCTCCTCCCCCTCCTTCAACGAGATCGAGTTGACGATTCCCTTGCCCTGGAGGCACTTGAGCCCGGCCTCGAGCGCGGAGAAGCGAGAGCTGTCGACCATGATCGGGAGCCGTGCCGCCTCGGGCTCGGTGGCGATCAGGTTGAGGAAAGTCGTCATCGCCTCCTCGGCGTCGAGCAGGTCGGCATCCATGTTCACGTCGAGCAGGTTCGCCCCGCCGCGCACCTGCTCGAGCGCGACGGCGACACCGCCCTGGAAGTCGTCCGCCTCCACGAGCCGCCGGAACTTCGCCGACCCCGTGACGTTCGTCCGCTCCCCCACCATCACGAAGCCCGTGTCCGGGCCGACGATGAACGGCTCGAGACCCGAGAAGCGCGGCAGCCGCGAGGGCTCGGGGACGCGGCGGGGCGGAAGACCTTCGACCGCTCTCGCGATCTCGCGGGTGTGCGCTGGCGTCGTCCCGCAGCAGCCGCCCACGAGGTTGACGAGACCGTCCTCGGCGAACGCGCGCAGAAAGCGGCTCGTATCCCCCGGCTCCTCGTCGTGCAGGCCGAGCGCGTTCGGCAAGCCCGCGTTCGGGTGGCACGAGACGTAGGTCGAAGCGACGTTGGCGAGGCCCTCCAGGAACGGCCGCATCTCCGTCGCGCCGAGCGAGCAGTTGACCCCGACGATGAGCGGCTCGGCGTGCTCGACCGAGATCCAGAACGCGTCCGAGGTCTGGCCGGACAGGTTGCGACCGCTCCGGTCCACGGCCGTGAACGAGAGCCAGAGCGGGAGCTCGGGCGCGACGGTACGCGCGGCCACGATCGCGGCCTTGGCGTTCAGCGTGTCGAAGATCGTCTCGATCAGGAGCAGATCGACGCCTCCGTCCTTGAGAGCGGCGACCTGCTCCTCGTACGTCTCGCGCACCTGGTCGAAGGTGACGGCACGGTAGGCGGCGTCCTCGACGCGCGGGGAGAGCGAGAGCGTGACGTTCAGCGGGCCGAGTGAGCCGGCCACGAAGCGGGGCCGCTCGGGCGTCCGCGTCGTCCACTCGTCGGCCGCCTTCCGCGCAAGCCGCGCGCCCTCGAGGCTCATCTCCGCCGCGAGCTCCTGGAGGTCGTAGTCCGCCTGCCCGATCCGAGTCGCCGTGAAGGTGTTCGTCGTAGCGATGTCGGCGCCGGCATCGAAGTAGGCGTCGTGGATCCCGCTGACGATCTCCGGCTGCGTGAGGTTCAGGAGATCGGGATCGCCCTGGACGTCCTTCGCGTGCTCGCGAAGGCGCTCGCCCCGGTACTCGGCTTCGGAGAGCCCGCGTCGGTGGATGAGGACGCCCCAGGCCCCGTCGAGCACCAGGATGCGCTCGGCCAGAAGGTGTTCCAGCTGTCCGCGAACGTCTGTCACAAATCGCCTCCGGGCCTAAAGGGTCCGGAGCCGCTCACGGCTTTCGGGCTCTTTAGGCGTTTGGTAACCCGGTCGCCAAGCTGCCTTTCAAAGCTTTCCGGGTGTTTCAGGGTAGCCGAGAACACCTGCTTCGTCGCGTCAGCGCGCAAAGTCGGCGAGCGCCTCACGTCCCGTCTCGAGCACCGGCTCGCCGTGTGCGAGCAGGAGATGGCGGAAGTCGAGGCTCGCCACCCGTCGGTAGGCCTCACGGAGACCGATCTTCGTCTCCTCGGGGTCGTCCATGAACCGGTCGGGGACGAACGCGAGCGGACCGCCAGGCTCCCAGCGAACCGCTCCGTCCGCCAGCGCGAGAGCCTGCAGGGCCGGAATGTGCAGCGCCGTCTCGTCGGGGCAGATCGCGCCGACGTCGTGCGCGACGACGCCTCCCGGGAGCTCGTCGCCGACGTCGAACGGCTCGATCTTCTGCCCCTCGTCGAACTCGTGCAGCCCCGCTCGCACGCAGTGCACTGTGACGCCGAATCGCTCGTCGAAGAGGCCGCTCGAGCGATAGTGGTGACGGTTCGTGAGCAGGACGTCCGTAGGCGGGCCGTGCTTCTCGAACCAGGCGAGCCCGTCGGTGGGTGCGATCGGGTCGATGAGAACCCGTTCCCCGGACAGGTAGTAGGAGTGGACGACGATCTTGATTCGCGGGTGCTTCCCGCTCCAGTGCCAGATTCCGGGTGCAATCTCCTGCATGCGCGCAGCGTAACCGGGTCAGCCTTCGAGACGCATGGCCCCGGCCAGGGTCTCGTCGTCAGCCGGTGGTGCGGCCGGACACGGCCAGCTGGTTCTCGGCATGGACGATGCGCTGCTCGAGCTGCCACCGATCCGACTGCGAC
The DNA here is from genome assembly GCA_963840705.1 of uncultured Actinomycetes bacterium. Classification (GTDB taxonomy): domain Bacteria; phylum Actinomycetota; class Thermoleophilia; order Gaiellales; family Gaiellaceae; genus GMQP-bins7. Next base: position 101,315 of record CAWIZT010000009.1, read on the forward strand.
TCCCCCGCTTCGACCTTCTCCAGCTCGGTCTTCGCCGCGTCGAGCTGGTCGCGGGCACGCGCGTCGTCGATCTCCCGCACGTCCACCGCGTCGTCGACGAGCGCGAGCGCGCGGTCGAGCTCGACCTTGAAGAATCCCGGGCCGGTGGCGAACTGGAGGATCTCGTCCGGGCTGACGTGGATACGCGTCGACCCGGCCTTGAGCGTCGCGACGAGCGGCGCGTGCCGAGCGAGCACTCCGATCTCCCCGGCGGCGCCGGGTACGACGATCATCTGCGCCTCGCCGTCGAAGGCTGGGCCGTCGGGCGTGACCAGTGAGACGTCGAACTTCGGATAAACATCGGCCATGGCTGCGCTCGACTACGCCGCGACGGCCTCGGCCTGCCGCGACTTCTCGACGGCGTCCTCGATCGTCCCGACCATGTAGAAGGCCGCCTCGCCGAGCTCGTCGTGCTCTCCGTCGATGATCGCGCGGAAGCCGCGGATGGTGTCCTCGAGCTTGACGTACTTCCCGGGCGTGCCGGTGAACTGCTCGGCGACGAAGTTGGGCTGGGAAAGGAAGCGCTCGATGCGCCGCGCCCGCCCGACCACGAGCTTGTCCTCGTCCGTGAGCTCGTCCATGCCCAGTATCGCGATGATGTCCTGCAGGTCCTTGTAGCGCTGGAGGATCTGGAGCACGTCCGTCGCCGTGGCGTAGTGCTCCTCTGAGACGATTCCCGGCTGCAGCGCCCTCGACGTCGAGTCGAGCGGGGATACGGCAGGGTAGATCCCCTTCTCGACGATCGACCGATCGAGGACGGCCGTCGAGTCGAGATGCGCGAAGGTAGCGGCCGGAGCCGGATCGGTGAGGTCGTCTGCGGGAACGTAGATCGCCTGGACTGAGGTCACCGAACCGGTCGTCGTCGACGTGATCCGCTCCTGGAGCTGGCCCATCTCGGTGGCGAGCGTCGGCTGATAGCCGACGGCGCTCGGCATGCGGCCGAGCAGGGCCGAGACCTCGGAGCCGGCCTGCACGAACCGGAAGATGTTGTCGATGAAGAGCAGGACGTCCTGTCCCTGGTCGCGGAAGTACTCGGCCATGGTCAGCCCCGAGAGCCCGACACGAAGCCGCGCGCCCGGCGGCTCGTTCATCTGGCCGTAGACGAGCGCGACCTTGTCGATGACCTCGGACTCGGTCATCTCGATCAGGAGGTCGTTCCCCTCGCGCGTGCGCTCGCCGACGCCGGCGAAGACAGAAACGCCGCCGTGCTCCCGCGCGACGTTGTGGATCAGCTCCTGGATCAGCACGGTCTTGCCGGTGCCGGCGCCTCCGAACAGGCCGACCTTGCCTCCGCGAACGAAGGGCGCGATCAGGTCGATGACCTTGATGCCCGTCTCGAAGATCTCCATCTTCGGCGTGAGATCGCGAAAGGCAGGCGGGTCGCGGTGGATCGGCCAACGCTCGGTGCCCTCAGGGGCATCGCCCTTCTCGTCGATCGGCTCGCCGATCACGTTCCAGAGCCGTCCGAGCGTGGCGTCTCCGACCGGCACGGAGATCGGCGCCTCCGTGTCGACGCACACGCTGCCGCGCGCGAGACCGTCGGTCGAGTCCATGGCGACGGCGCGGATGCGATCGTCGCCGAGGTGCTGCTGCACTTCCGCGATCAGCGTGCGCGTCGAGCCGCCCGGCTCGGGCACGTCGATGGAGAGGGCGCTGTAGATCGAAGGCAGCTTGTCGGTGAAGACGGCGTCGATGACGACACCCTTGATCTCGATGATCCGGCCGGTGTTCCCGGCGTCGCGCTCATGCGTTCTCGGCATTCGACTCCTCGAGCTGCGGTTTTTGAAGAGAATCCTCGGCGCGCACGCGCGCCTCAGGAGCGCCTGAGTCTAGCCAAGGGGCACTCTTTTCGACGCGCGAGACGAGACCGCAACTAACCGCCAGCCCGCTTGAACGTCTACCTGATAGTGCGAATAAGTCCGATCCTGCCCGAAATCTGCCATGGGACCCGGCAGCAGGTTTCTCTCCGCCTCGACATGGAGCTCTCGGAGCTGGAAGACGCCCTGCTGGCGGCGCATCTTCGAAAGTGCGCAGGTTGCTGGACATTCGCCGTTGATCTCGAGGCACTGACGGAGAAGCTGCGCACAGCACCGCTCGCGGAGCCCTCCGTGCGGTTTCAGCTCCCACGCCGGCCCGCTCGCTTTGGCATGGCTCGCATCGGCATGGCTCGCGCGGGCACGGCGGCCGCCGCAGCGATCACCGCGCTCATCGCAGTTGTCAGCGTCTCGGGCCTCCATCCCTCGCCATCCCAGATCTCGGCTTCCGAGCTCCAGAGCGTGCGGGATCGTATGACCATGAAGGAACGGATGATGCAAGAGCTGGAGACCACCACCGTGCGGCAGGTGCAGGACGTCCCTCGAGGCCTGAGAGCCGCCAGGGACGCGACACTGCGTCCGAACCACGGCATGGGATGACGGAGGTGCGCGATATGTGACAACGGGTGACGCCCGGGTCGGGCGAGCTCCAAGGAGTGCCGAATTCACGCCTGGGCGAAGGTCGGTTAGGATAATGCCTCGTTGCCGCCACAGACATAGCCGGTGCGCGGAGAGGTGGACGTAATTCTCAAGGAGGAACGAATGCGTAAGAGAAAGAGATGGTCCCTGTGGGCTGGTGCAGCCGGGGCCATCGCCATAGTCATCGTGGGCTCCGCGGTTGGAGCGACAGGGGCGACAGACCAGAAAGCCCAGAATCTGCGGGTCATCATCCCCGGTGAGCCGCCGTCGCTCGACCCGGGACTCGCCACCGACACGACGTCGTCGAACATCATCCAGAACCTCAGCGAGCCGCTCGTGAAGTTCGGTGCGCCGCCACAGCTGAAGGCGATACCCGCAGCGGCCGCGAGCTGGACCGTGAAGGGCCCGCTCGTCACGATCAACCTGCGCAAGGACCTGAAGTGGACGAACGGCCAGCAGGTGACCGCACGGGACTACGTGTGGTCGTGGCTGCGGACGATCTCGCCTGAGCTCGGGAGCGACTACGCCTACCAGTTCTTCGGCATCAAGGGCGCCGAGGCGTACAACGGTTGCGACCCCAAGGCGGCGAACTGCAACGCCCTACGGTCGCAGGTCGGGATTTCCGCCCCGACCAGGTTGGCGATCAGGGTGCAGTTGAAGGCACCGCAGGCGTGGTTCATCCAGCAGCTGAACCACACGTCCTTCATCCCCGCCCACCGGGCGACGATCGAGAAGTTCGGGGAGAAGTGGACCGAGCCGCAGAACATCGTCACGTTCGGCCCCTTCAGGCTTGCTACCTGGCAGCACGACGCTTCGTTGACGCTGGTCAAGAACCCGAGGTGGCGTGACGCCAAGTCCGTCAAGCTGAACAGGATCCAGTTCACGATCATCACCGACGCGGCCACGGCCGAGAACGCGTACTCGGCGGGCAACGCCGACGTCAACGAGACGGATCTGCCGGGAGCCCTCGTCCCCAAGTGGAAGAACAAGAAGGACTACAGGACGGTCGGCACGATCGGGACCTACTACTACGGGTTCAACGTCAAGAACGTTCCCGACGTGAACCAGCGCCGCGCGATGGCCATGGCCATCGACCGGAGCGCGATCATCAAGTTCGTCACGCTGGGCGGTCAGTTCCCGGCGAAGGGCTTCACGCCGAACAGAACCCCCGGCGCGAAGGAGATCCTCGCGAACGCCACCATGCCCGCCACTGCGAAGCTGGCGCAGGCCAAGGCATTGATGGCGAAGGCCAAGAACCCGAAGCGGAACATCAACCTCTACTTCAACACCTCGACGGGTCACGCTGCGATCGCCACGGCGGTCCAGGCCTACTGGAAGGAGCTCGGGATCACCACGACCCTCAAGAACCAGGAGTTCGGGCAGTACCTCCAGTTCCTGGGGCCCCCGCCCAACTCGGACGTCGACGTCTATCGGCTCGGGTGGATCTACGACTACCCGGACGCCTACAACGGGTTCGAGCTCTGGACGTGCAACTCGGGGAACAACAACACCGGTTGGTGCAACAAGAAGTACGACGCGATCGTCGAGAAGGCAGCTCGAACGCCGAACGAGGACGCTCGCTTCAAGCTGTACCAGCAGGCAGAGACGATCCTCAGCGGCGCGAACGGCCAACTGCCGATCATGCCGATCTACTGGTACGTCTTCCACTCCCTGGTCAAGCCGAACGTCCAGGGATACAACATCGACCTCGTTGACCGGACCGACTACTCGGGCGTCTCGCTCAACTAGCGGAAAAGTCACCTCGACGGGTACGGGCAGGGCGCTTCGAGCGCCCTGCCCGTACACTTCAGGAAAGGGGCACCCGTCGATGCCAAGGTTCCACTAGTCAATGGTCAAGTTCGTCGTCAGGCGCGTGCTGTGGACGATCCCGGTGCTGCTCCTCGTCATCCTCATGACGTTCGTGATGATGCGACAGATCGAGGGCAACCCGTTCCGGACGACCGACCGCGCCGTCCCCGAATCGATCCAGCGCAACCTCGAGCGCAAGTTCCACCTCGACCAGCCTGCGTGGAGGCAGTACCTCTACTACGTGCAGGGCGTGTTCACGCTCGACCTCGGCCCCTCGCTCACGCTGCGAAACCAGTCCGTGAACGACATCATCAAGCAGCGCTTCCCCGTCTCGATCCAGCTCGGCCTGCTGGCGCTGCTCTTCGCGGTCGTCGTCGGCGTTCCACTCGGGATCCTGGCGGCGCTCAAGCAGAACTCGGTCTTCGACTATGCGGCGATGGGCTTCGCCAACATCGGCTTCGCGCTCCCGAGCTTCCTGGTCGCGACGCTGTTCATCTACTTCTTCGCTGTTCGCCTCAAGGACTACACGGGATTGCCGACCAACGGGTGGGACGGCCCGAGCTCGTGGCTGATGCCGGCAATCGCGCTCGGCATCTTCCCGATGACGTACTTCGCCCGACTGGTCCGCGGCTCGATGCTCGAGACGCTGCAGCAGGACTACATCCGGACCGCAAAGGCCAAGGGCCTGCGCTGGCGGACCGTCGTGGCCAAGCATGTGCTCCGTAACTCCCTCATCCCGGCCGTGACCGCAACCGGCCCCCTGCTCGGCTTTCTCATCACCGGATCGTTCATCATCGAGACGATCTTCGGCATTCCCGGCATCGGCAAGTATTACGTCACCGCGGTGAGTGCCCGCGACTACTCCGTTGTGATGGGGATCACGGTTCTGCTCTCCGTCATCGTCATCGTCGCCAACCTCGTGGTCGACATCCTCTACGGCTTCCTCGATCCGCGTACGCGGGACCTGCGGACCTGATGGCCACCGATCAGCGCGAGGCCGCGTTCGAGGCCACACACCGACGCAGGGCCGAGTTCGAAGAGACCCTCACCCGCACCGCCGAGTCGCGCGGGGTGGAGGCCGGGACGGCGCTCGGCCGCGCGTCGCTTTGGAAGGACGCCTACTACCGGTTCATCGCGAACAAGGCCTCCGTCGCCGCGGCCATCGCGTTCCTCGTTCTCCTCGGCTACGTGATCTTCGTTCCCATCTTCAGCAACGAGGATCCGTACGCCGTCGACTTCTCCAAGGCCTATATCACTCCGAACCTCGAGCATCCGTTCGGGACCGATCAGTTCGGGCGCGACCTCTTCCTGCGGACGGCGCTCGGGGGTCGCGTGTCGTTCGCGATCGGCTTTGCGGCAACACTCGCGATCATGATCATCGGGATCACCTACGGCGCGGTCTCGGGCTTCGTGGGCGGCAGGCTCGACAACGCGCTCATGCGCTTCCTGGACGCGCTCTACGGCCTTCCCTATCTGCCGTTTGCCATTATCACGCTCGCGATCTTCGGGACGGTCAGCTTCTGGACCATGGTCGTCGCCCTGACGATCGCCTCCTGGTTCACGGCCGCGCGGGTGATGCGCGGCCAGATCATCTCCCTCAAGGAAAACGACTATGTGCGCGCTGCCTATGCGCTCGGGGCACCCCGGAGCCGAATCCTGGTCCGTCATCTGCTCGTGAACACGCTCGGGGTGATCATCGTGTTCATCTTCCTCGAGCTGCCGGGCGTGATCCTCGGCGAGGCGTTCCTCTCCTTCATCGGACTCGGGATCAGTCCGCCGGAGGCATCATGGGGCACCCTCGCCCAGGAGGGCTACATCGAATACCAGGCGCACCCGTACATCATCGTGATTCCGAGCCTCATGATCGCCTGGCTCATCCTCAGTGCCTTCTTCATCGCGGATGGCCTCCGCGACGCGCTCGATCCGCGGATGAAGGAGACCTAAGTGGCGCTGCTCGAAGTCGCGGACCTGCACACGTACTTCAAGACCCGCGAGGGGGAAGTGCACGCGGTCGACGGAGTCTCGTTCAACGTCGAGGAGGGGAAGGTACTCGGGATCGTGGGCGAGTCGGGCTGCGGCAAGTCGGTAACCGCGCTCTCGATCATGGGGCTCGTGCAGAATCCGGGCCGAGTTGTCTCCGGCTCGGTCCGTTTCGACGGTCGGGAGCTGGTCGGACTCGACGAGCGTGAGCTCGAGGACGTCCGTGGTCACAGGATCGGGATGATCTTCCAGGACCCGATGACCTCACTCAACCCGGTGTTGACGATCGGGACCCAGATCACCGAGACGCTCCGCCGTCACTTGGACTTCTCGAGCGGCCAAGCGAAGAAACGCGCGATCGAGCTACTCGAGGAAGTACAGATCCCCGATGCAGGTCGCCGCCTCTCGGACTACCCCCACCGCTTCTCGGGAGGGATGCGACAGCGGGTGATGATCGCGATCGCGATATCCTGCAACCCGACGCTGCTCATCGCCGACGAGCCGACCACCGCGCTCGACGTCACCGTGCAGGCAGGCGTGCTCGATCTCTTGGACGAGCTGCGGGTGCAACACAACATGACGATGATGATGATCTCGCACAACATGGGCGTGGTCGCCGAGACCGCCGACGACATCCTCGTCATGTACGCCGGCCAGGTGGTCGAGCAGGCCCCGGTGATCGACCTCTTCGACCGGCCGGAGCACCCGTACACGGAGGCCTTGCTCGCCTCGCTCCCGCATCTGGAAGGCGAAGACGTGCGCAACGGGCGCCTCGTGTCGATTCCTGGTCGCCCGCCCGACCTGCTTGCGCCGCCCGAAGCTTGCCGCTTCGCGCCGCGCTGCCCACATGCCGGAATGGACGACTGTAGCGTCGTGCCTCCGGAGCTGCGCGAGGTTCGCACGGGGCACTGGGTCCGCTCCCAGCATCCTGCTTCGGAGCGCGCCGACGTGCCGGTCGGAGCGCGATGACCGAGCCTGAGCTGGGCCACTCCGCGAGCCGGAGCCGCGAGCCCCTCCTCGTCGTCAAGAACCTGAAGAAGTACTTCCCGATCAAGGAGGGGTTCCTGATCGACCGCACCGTGGACTACGTCAGGGCGGTGGACGACGTGTCCTTCGAGATCCAGCAAGGCCAGACGCTGGGACTCGTCGGGGAGTCCGGGTCCGGCAAGTCCACGACCGGCTACTGCGTGCTCGAGCTCCTGAAGCCGACCTCGGGCTCGGTCCGCTTCGACGGCGAGGAGTTGACAACGATGCCTCGTAACGAGCTACGCAGAATGCGGCGGGAGATGCAGATCGTCTTCCAGGACCCGTACGCCTCTCTCAATCCGCGGATGACAATCGGCGACATCGTCGGGGAGCCACTCCTCATTCACAAGATCGGCGACCGGAGGCGAAGGCGTCGAACGGTCGAAGAGCTACTCGAAGTCGTCGGTTTCAACCCCGACTTCGTCAACCGTTACCCGCACGAGTTCTCGGGCGGCCAGCGCCAGCGCATCGGCGTCGCCCGCGCTCTCGCCCTGAATCCACAGCTCATCGTTTGCGACGAGCCGGTGTCTGCACTCGACGTCTCGATCCAGGCGCAGATCCTCAACCTGCTCAAGGATCTTCAGCAGGCATTCGGCCTCACCTACCTGTTCATCGCCCACGACCTCGCCGTCGTGCGGGAGATGAGCGACCAGATCGCGGTCATGAACCGCGGGAAGATCGTCGAGATCGGCTCGGCCGATCAGGTCTACACGAATCCGCGCGACGAGTACACGAAGGCCCTGCTTGCCGCGGTACCGGTCCCCGATCCGCGCCGTATGCGGGAGCGCAAGGCTGAGCGCCGCAGGCTCAAGCATGCTCTCGCCGAGTCGGTCTGAGAACCGACCGGGCTGCGCCGGCGAATAACGCTTCTGCGGCGCCTACAGAATCCGCCGGGCGAGCATGAAGCCGAGCGGAAGGGCGGAGATGAGGAAGAGCCAGGGGGCCAGGGGCGTGGCCGTGCTCGTTCCACGGGCCGCAGTCGCCGATCGCCGTCGCCGAGGGCAGCGCGCGTCGCCCGTGCGACCGCGGCGGCCTCGTCCTCCGCAAGCACGGCGCCACCGGTGGCCGTGGCGAGGTCGGTGAGAGCCCGACGGCTAGCTGGATCCGGCGCGTAGCCACGGTCGAGCCGCCGGCCCGACGTACAGCCGTTCACCCTCGCGCCACACGTGCACAACCACCGGCACGACCGCGGGCGACCCCCGGAGATCGCCGGCGAGCGCCGCCAACGAGTGGGGCCGACTCTCGCCGTCCGTCAAGAGCACGACCGCACGCGACCTCGCCGAGGTCGCGTAGAAGTTGCTCGTCGCGAGCGCCGACAGGGCCGCGAACGTCGTCGCACGTCCGGCCCAGTCGCGGTCCGGGGGCGGGCCTTCGACTTCCATCGTTCGCTCGATCGTCGCCGCGTACACGTCGCGGTCGGAGGACGGAAACAGGTGCGGCAGCACACGATCGGTCAGCGAGGCGACGCCAACGGGCACATCGTCGAGCTCGGAGCGCAGGCGGAGGGCAAGCGCCTTCGCTCGGTCGAATCGCGTGTGTGCGCCGGGGGCGCTCGCCGCCAGCATCGACCGGCTCGTGTCGAGGACGACGTAGACCTCCGCGTCGGTACGCACGGGGCGTCCGTCCTCGAGCGCGAGCACCGGCTGGCTCGCGGCGAGTCCGAGCAGCGCCGCGATCGTCCCTAGGGCCGCGAAGGCCGTGCGCGGAGGAAGTCCTTCCGGCAGCCCCAGCGTGCGCGCCAGTCCGCGCGCGCGGCTCTCGCCCGCGCGCAGCGCGAGGAGGGGCACGAGCCCCACCAGCGTGAGAAGCGCACCGAATGGCGTGAGGATCTCGATCGACACGGCACTCCTTAGTAGCCGGACCCCGTCCGCCCCAGCACGCCCTCGCCGAACGAGCCGCGCGGGAGGTCCGCATCCGATTCCGGATCCACGTTCCGCAGCGCGAGCTCGAGGTTGTACTTGGCCCGCTCGTTCCGAGTCGTCGAGCAGGACGGCTGTCCGAAAGCTGACGATCGCGCTCTCGAGACGACTGCCACGCACGGCACCCGGCTTCTCTCCGTCGCGGGCGACCGACAGCACGCCGAGCAGGTTCGTTACCTGCGAGCGGCGGCGCGGGTTGGCATCCGACCGAGCGACCTCGGCGAGCGCAATCTCGGCCGCGGCTCGAAGCGCGGCCGGCTCCGGATGCTGCTCAGCGGGCGTAGCGGCGACGCTCATCCAGAGGAGCTGGAGCGCGCGCCGGAAGGCGAGATCGTCGTCGATCACCGAGCAGCCTGCTTGCGGCGCCGCCGGGGAACCGCTCGTCCGACCGGAACAAGCCCGGATGGTCCGGAGTCTCCCGGAAGGCGAGTCCGTCGTGGACAAGCCGCTTTTCCCACTGGCGCACGTCGCTCGCGAGCAGGCCGAGGAGCCCCGCGCAGGCGAGCGCGAGGAGGGCGGCGGCCGCCAGGAACGCGCGCGTCATCGCGCCTCCCGCCTCGGGATCGGCAGGCGCGCGAGCACACCCTCGTGAAGAGCCAGCAGGAACAGCACAGCGGCTCCCGCGAGGACGAGGGGGACGGGCGAGGCGGCTCGGGACCGGTCCTCGACCTGCGCGACTGCAGCGGACGCCGGCAGCGTGCGCTCCAGCTTGTCCGGATCGACGAAGATGCCATCCCCCAGAATGCGCGCGTAGATCCGCTGCCGATCCCGATCCGTCACGAGCGGGACGATCCGCACCGCCACGCCTGCATCCCGTACCCGCGTGAGCGTGGCCTCCAGGTGCGGGTCGCCGGGTGAATCGAGATCGCTCAGCACGAGGATGGAGCCGTTCTCGGTCGCGTCCCGTTCCAGCATCTCGAGCGCCTTCGAGAGTCCGGCGGAGATCAACGTGCCACCGCTGAAGGAACGGGTCCAGGGGTTCTCCAGGAAGGTCTCGTCTCTACCGGTAGCCAGCACCTCGGGCAGCGGGTGCGAAGAACCGGAGCAGAGGCACGAGCGCGCGTCCCGGCGCCCCGGCGGGAGCAGCTCGTAGGCTACGTCGGAGAACAGAACCAGCCCCACCGGATCGTCGCGTCTCGGCGAGCGTCTGCAGCGCTGCCCTGATCCGGCGGTTGGGGTTCTCGTAGAGCTCCGGCAGGACGTCGGCGATACGGCTCGCCCCTTGCACGCTCGCGGAGGCATCGAGGACGACGACGACGTTCGTCCCGGACGGCACCAGACCGGCGCTCTCGACCTCCGGCTCTCGCGCGGCAGCCGCGCCGGCGCCGAGAGCGGCGGCGAGCGCGAGCAGGAGCGCTGCGCGAACGAACGCGGTGCGGCGGACCGCGCGTCCGAGCGCGGCAAGATCGGCGCTCGGAAGAGCCGGGACTACGCACGCCGACCGTTCCTTGCCACGAGCTCGCCGACCCGCTCGGTGAGCCTGTCGGTTGCCTCGGAGGCGGGACGACGGCCGCGCCCACGCCAGCTCGCTGGCCGCGCGCGCGAGGTCGCTCTCGCCGTCGCCGCGAGAGCTCGACGGCGAGCAGGTCGAGCGCCTTGCGCTCTTCCTCGAGCTCGTCTCTCCGGGCGGCGTGGAGCAGACGAAGCGCCCGCTCGAGCGGCGGCGGTCGCGGCGGCGCCGGCGGAATCCGGCGTGACGCCGCCATCAGGAGCACGACTGCCGCCGCGACCAGCATGCCGGTGACCGTGGCGAGCAGCCCCACGAGGACGCCCGGCGCGATGCGGAAGGTCGCGGCCGGAACCTCCTGATGTTCACGCGCCAGGCCCCTGCCGAGCCCGGTTCGGTGACCGGTCTGCGCCACGCGCGACCTGAGGACGACTTCGGCCACTCGAGGGCCGCCACACGCTCGCCGTCTGCGAGCACGACTCCGGGCGAGAACGCGAACCCCTGCCGGTCGGTCAGCGCCAGGCACCCCTCGGCGAGACACTGGAGCGGAAACGTGAACCGCAGCCGCGTCAGCTCGCCGGAGTCCAGCCGGTCGGTCTCGCTGCAGCGCCGCCCGCTCGTACGGCTCGAAGCTCGACCGCAGCGTCACGGCGGCGGGATCGACGCGCCCCCGCGTCGAGTAGCACTTCCACGCGCGCCGACACGAGGTCGCCGAACAGATGCTGCCGCGGCTCGACGAGCGTGTTGACCGTTACGCCACGGTCGTCGAGCTCGCGGCAGCGTCTCGACGTCGGCGGCTCCGAGCAGCTAGGACCGTCGCAGCCGCCGCGGCGCCCGCCACCAGCACGACGCCGAGGACGACCGCCCGCCTCACCCGCGGAGCCACCCTCGGAGAAGCTGGCGCTGGTCGCTCCAGGCTACGAAGCGCTCGAGGATGTCGGCGGCATCCGACGAGGAGAGCACGACCGGGCTCGAGGTCGAGCGCGTGAAACCCACCCATGAGCTCGGTGAACCGCTCTTCGTTCGCCGCCCGCCGCTCCGCCACGTCGCGCCGCGACAGCCGTGCCAACCGCGATCGTCCGGTTACGGGATCGACGAGGCGGATGACGACGCCGGCGACGTCAGGGAAGCTGCGCTCCCACACCGCGTCCTGGATGATCACCGGAACGACGTCCCAGCGATGCTGGAGCGCACGCATCAGCGCCTCTTCGTCGGGAGGAGACGAGAAAGTCGGAGAGGACGAAGACGAAGCTGCCGGAGAGGGATCGCGCGCCTGTGCTCGAGGAGCCGCCGGAACGCAGTCGTGAGGCTGTCGGCCGGCGCCCGGAACGGCCTTTGCCGATCTGCCGCCCACGGCTCCATCCGGCTACGGGGCCGTTCCCACACCTCGTCACCCTCCTCGGCGAGGTCGAGGTATCCGACCAGCCCACGCGCACGGGTCACGCTGAGCGCGGCAAGCCTGGACGCCACCCGCATCGCCTCAGCCTTGTCGAGCCACGGGAGCGGCGGCTCGAAGAGGGCCATGGACGGTCGGTAGTCGCAGATCACTACCGCGCATGGCGCCTCGTCCGCGTGGTTCACCCGAACGACGAACTCGTCGCTGGCGCGCGCGGAAGAGAGCTTCGCGGAGGCGCTCCAGTCGATCGTGTCCATGTCGTCTCCGGGACGGTAGGGACGCGAGCCGGCGACGTCGAAGCCGATGCCCCGGCGTCCGCTTCGCATCGCGCCGAAGAAGGGGCCGGCCACGCGCTGCCGCGGGATCAGCGGAAACGTCCGGTCGTCGCCGGAGACGTTACGCGACGGCGAGGCGGCCCGAATGAGGACGAGCCTGCCGTCCGCGGCGGGCGCCGGGCGGCGGGGCTGCGGCGACGCGACCCTGGACGAACTGCGTCGAGGCGCGGAGGTGCTCCACACTCGCGCCTCGCGCGCCTCCGCCTGAAGAAGGTCGGCGCGAACACGACGCGGTGAACGAGTACCGGACGGAACAGGCGCTCGACGTCCTCGGGGACGACGTAGGCCCGCCCGTGCAGGAGCGCCCATGCCCGTGCCGCCCGCTCGAGCGAGAGGCTGCCGCGCACCGAGGCTCCGATCGCGACGCCGTCGATCTCCCTGGTCGCGCGCAACGAGGTCGACGATCCAACGCGCCAGGAGCGGGTCGACGTAGACGCTTTCGCACGGCGCGCCGGAGCTCGCGAGCTCCTCCAGGTCGATCGCGGGCGTGAGGAACGACGAGCGGATGCCCACCCCGTTGCTCATGGATGATCCGGACTTCGTCCTCGGGGACCGGATACCCGAGCGCCGTCCTCAGGAAGAAGCGGTCGAGCTGTGCTTCCGGAAGCGGGAACGTCCCCTCGTACTCGATCGGGTTCTCGGTCGCGAGCAGGAGGAACGGGTCCGGCAGGTGGCGCGTCTCGCCGTCGACGGTTACCTGCTGCTCGGCCATCGCCTCGAGGAGCGCCGACTGCGTCTTCGGCATCGCGCGGTTGATCTCGTCGACGAGGACCACGTTGGCGAAGATCGGCCCGGGCCGGAACTCGAAGTCGCGCTCCTTGGGGTTGAAGAGGGAGAGGCCCGTCACATCGGTCGGCTGGAGGTCAGGCGTGCACTGGATGCGCGACGTCGTCGTGCCCTCGATCGTGTGTGCGATCGCGCGCGCGAGCACGGTCTTGGCAGTACCGGGAACGTCCTCGAAGAGCACATGGCCCCCGCACAGCATCGCGGCGAGGACGAGCTTGATCTCCTCGCGCTTGCCGTAGACGACCGTCTCGATGTTGTCCGTGAAGCGATCCGCGAGCGCAGACGCGCGCCGGAGCTGGCCCTCCTCGGACGGGTATCGGGGCCTCCACGCTCTCCATCGCGCGCCTTACGTTATCCCAGCGTTGCCCGACGTTATCCCAGCGTTATTGCGCAACCGGGCCAGCTCCGCTCGCCCAGGGCCCTGGCTACCCTACGCGCGATGTCGCGCACGTTCCTCGTTCTCACGGTGGTGTTGGTCGCGCTCGCGGCCGCTGGCTGCATGGGCGGAGGCGACACCTCGCAGGAGGAGTTCGCGGCGCAGGTCGTCGAGACCCGCAACCGGACGGACGCCGCGCTCGAGCACATGACGCGGAGCGCGGACGTACGACGACCTGCTCGAGCGCATCGACCTGGCCGGGAGACGCGGCGCAGGCGGCCGCGGACGATCTCGAGGAGGCGGGCGCGCCCAGATGAGCTCGAGGACGAGGCCGAGGAGCTCGTCGGAGGCGCTACGCGCCCTCGGAGACGAGACTGGCGGCGACCGCCGAGGCGTTGGGTGACGACCGGTTCGAGGACTCGACGATCCAAGGCCTCGAGTTCACCAACTGGAACCGGGCCCAGTCAGCCCTTGACGACCTCCGCGAGCAGGGCGTCGACGTCGCCGCCGCTCGAGCGTCACTGACGGCGGGCCGACTCAGAGAATCCAGGTCAAGCCGCTGATGGGCACGCTCGATCACTGGAGTGGGGCCGCTGCCGCTGGAGCTGGACACGCGAGAGGAGCCGTTGGGGTGTTCTCAGCCGGGGACGGGTAGGCGTCTCCTGGACGTCCGGCGTCGCCGGTTTCCGATCCACGCCCGGTGCTCACCAAGCTCGCCGTCCCGACGACGGCGACGGCAAGCGCAGCCGCCGCTCCGAGCTGGAAGCGCGCCAAGCGCGCGGTCCGGCGCGACGAGACGCGGACTGGGACGCGAACCCTGCGGACTGGAGTTTCCGGTGGCGAGTCACGAATGTGTTTCGCGAGCGCGTGGATCTCGGAGCGGTACGCCGTGCAGTCGCCGCAACTGCCGGAGATGGGCTTCGAGGAATCCGCGCTCGAGCTCGGACAGCTCGCCGTCGACCTCGAGCGAGATATCACGCGCGAGTCCGTTCACACACCACCTCGTCGTCTGCTCGCCTCCACGTTCAGTTACGACGGGGTGCCACCAGGGAAGTTAGAGTCCCCGGCGGGATGCGAGCGAGACGCGCCTAGCGCCGCAAGGCTCGCCTCAGGACTACCGGAGACGCCAGAGTCGGCCGCGACCGGCTCGAGCGGCTTGACGACCTCTGCGAAGTGACAGGCGCTCGGGTGTCCGTGTCCTCGGTCGATGAGCAGAGGTTCCTCGTCGGCGCAGATCGGCTGCGCTTTCCAGCACCGCGTCCGGAATCGGCAGCCGGAGGGCGGGTTGGCAGGGCTGGGGACATCGCCTCTGAGAATGATCCGCTCGCGCTTGCCGCGGAGCTCCGGCGTCTCGATGGGGACGGCCGAGAGCAGCGCCTGCGTATACGGGTGCGTGGGGGTCGGTGTACACCTGCTTGCGGGTGCCCACCTCTACCACCTTGCCGAGGTACATGACGGCGACTCGATCGGAGACGTGCCGCACGAGCGAGAGGTCGTGCGCGACGAACAGGTAGGTGAGATCGAACTCGCGCTGGAGCGACTCGAGGAGGTTGATGACCTGCGCGCGAATCGACACGTCGAGAGCCGACACCGGCTCGTCGAGGATGAGCAGCTGTGGATTGAGCGCGAGCGCGCGCGCAACACCGATCCGCTGTCGCTGGCCGCCGGAGAACTCGTGCGGGAACCGGTTCCCGTGCTCGGGCGAGAGTCCGACCGTGCGCAGCAACTCGTCCACGCGCGCGCGCCGCTGGCCTCCGCGATAGAGGCGGTGGATGCGTAGCGGCTCGCTCACGATGTCCCGAACGGTCATTCGTGGGTTCAGGGACGCGTAGGGGTCCTGGAACACGATCTGCAGCTCGCGCCGCACATCTGCGCATCTGGCGCCGGCTGAAGCGGGTGATGTCCTGCCCGTTGAAGATGATCTTCCCGGCGGTCGGTTCGACCAGCTTGATGATCGTGCGGGCGAGCGTCGTCTTCCCGCACCCCGACTCTCCGACGAGCCCGAGCGTCTCGCCGGCTGTCAGCGACAGGTCGACGCCGTCGACCGCATGGACCTGCCCGACCTGCCCCTTGAGGACACCGGAGCGAATCGGGAAGTGCTTGACGAGGCCCTCCACGCGGAGGATCTCCTCCCCCTCGCCGGCCCGCCTGTTCGACCGGCGCGTGAGTTTCGGCGGCGCTCATGGCCATCCGTCCTGAGACTCAGTGCGGCGGAGTCGTCGTCTCACCCGACGGCATCCGCGGCTGCTTGAGCGAACTTCGACGTGCGGCCCTCGAGCTCCTCCGCGAAGTGGCACGCTGCAAGGTGCTCGCTGTCGCCGATCTTCTTGAGCGGGGGGTTTTCCGTCCGGCAGCGGGCTCTCCCCTGTGAGAGGAAGCAGCGGGGATGGAAGGGGCAGCCGGGCGGAGGGTGGATCAGGCTTGGCGGCTGCCCAGGGATCGGGCGGAGCCAATCCTCGTCCTCCACGATGCTCGGAAGGCTGTCCATCAGGCCGACGGTGTACGGATGTCGTGGTGCTGCGAAGATCGTGTGGACGTCGGCGAGCTCGACGACGCGCCCGGCGTACATGACGACGACGCGGTCCGCGAGCTCGGCGATGACGCCGAGATCGTGCGTGATCAGGATCGTCGCAGCGTGCGTCTCCCGCTGTGCGGCCTTGAGCACGTCCAGGATCTGCGCCTGGATCGTCACGTCGAGAGCGGTCGTGGGCTCGTCGGCGATCAGGAGCGACGGCAGGTTGGCAATCGCCATCGCGATCATCGCCCGCTGGCGCATCCCCCCGGAGAACTCGTGGGGATACTCATCGACACGCCGCTCCGGACTCGGGACGCCGACGAGCCGCAGCAGCGCCACGACACGGTCCTTGGCCGCACTGCGCGACACGTCCGGCTGGTGCGCCCGGATGGCCTCCATCAGCTGGTCGCCGATCGTCAGCACGGGGTTGAGCGACGTCATCGGGTCCTGGAAGACCATGGCGATCGGCCCGCCGCGGATCTCACGCAGCTCGCGCGTCTTCATCTGCAGCAGGTCGCGGCCCTTGAAGATCGCCTCGCCTCTGGCGATGCGACCTTGCGGGATCAGCCCGAGCACGGACATCACGCTCACGCTCTTTCCCGATCCCGACTCCCCCACGATGCCGAGCGTCTCGCCGGGGTAGACGTCGTACTCGACGCCGTCGACGGCGTGGACGATGCCGTCGTCGGTCGAGAACTCGACCGCGAGGTCGCGGATCTGAAGCAGGGGCTCAGGCACGAAGCCGCCGCTGGGTCGGGTCGAGCGCGTCTCGAAGACCATCGCCGACGAAGTTGACGGCAAGGGCGATCGCGACGATCGTGAGGCCGGGGAACGTTACGAGCCACCAGAGCTGCAACCCGGAGCTCTGCCCGTCGGAGATCAGCTTCCCTAGTGCGGGGATGGGCGGCTGGACGCCGAAGCCGAGGAACGAG
Organism: uncultured Actinomycetes bacterium; assembly: GCA_963840705.1. Taxonomy (GTDB): domain Bacteria; phylum Actinomycetota; class Thermoleophilia; order Gaiellales; family Gaiellaceae; genus GMQP-bins7. The sequence continues at coordinate 118,328 of CAWIZT010000009.1, forward strand.
AGAGCAGCCTCGACGAGGATCGCGGCGGCCACGACGAGGGTGGTATTCACGATGATCGGCCCCATGGTGTTCGGGATCATGTGCCGGAGGATGATGCGGGTGTCGCCCGAGCCCGAGGCCTTCGCCGCCTCGACGTACTCCTTCTCGCGAAGGGACAGGAAGACGCCGCGCACGATGCGCGCGATGCCGGTCCAGAAGAGCAGGGCGAGGATGACCGCGACACGGACTGGATCCCCTCCCCCCCAGAAAGCCGCGGCCACGAGCAGGACGGCCAGCCCCGGCACGGTGAGTACGAGGTCGGTGAAGCGCATGAGCAAGTTGTCCATTGCGCCGCCGAAGTAGCCGGCGATCGCGCCGATGGTCGTCCCGATGGCCGTGGAGAGGAGCGCGACGATGAGCGCGACCCAGAGCGAGGTACGAACACCGAAGATGACGCGACTGAGATAGTCACGTCCGAGCTGGTCGGTGCCGAACCAATGTGTACCGTCGGTGGTCGGCGGCTGGTTCGGATTCGCCAGGTCGAGCTCGTCGTACGCGTACGGAGCGAGCTGCTCCGCGAAGATCGCGACGAGCCCGAAGCCGATCAGGACGACGAGGCTCGCCATCGCCAGGCGATGGCGGAAGAACCGCCGCCGTGCGTAGGACCACTGGCTGCGCGCCTTGACCTCCACGCCCGTCTCGTACGCGAGCGTGAGATCGGTGGGGTCACCTATCTCGGCGACCGGAGCGACGGATTGCGCCACGCCGAATGACGCCGACGCACCCGGGCTGAGGCCGTCCCTGGCGTGCTGTCCTCGGGTCGGGGAGTCGTCACTCATAGCGGACGCGGGGGTCGAGGTAGCCGTAGAAGATATCCGCGATCAGGTTGAAGAGGATGATCAGCGTCGCGGTGATCATGAACCACGCCATGATCGGGTACGGATCGCCGTCGTTGAGCGCCGTGATGAAGTAGAAGCCCATTCCGTCCAGTCCGAAGACGGTCTCGAGTACCACGGCGCCCCCGAACAGCGCCCCGAAGTTCAGGGCGATCAAGGTGACGAGTGGCACGAGTGCGTTGCGGAAGGTATGCCGCATGATCACACGTCTCTCGTCGAGCCCCTTCGCTCGCGCCGTACGCACGAAGTCGGAGTTGATCACCTCCAGCATCGAGGCGCGCAGGAATCGACTGTAGGACGCGATGCTGGCGACCGCGATGACGATCACGGGAAGCGCGAGGTGCTGGGCGCGGTCGATGACGAAGTCGAGGCCGGAGCCTGGTTCGGGGAGCTCAGCCCCGACACGTAGAAGAGCCGGACGTCGTACTCGAGCAGGATGTTGACCGTCAGCACCTGCAGCATCAAGGCGAGCCAGAAGTTCGGCGTCGCCAGGCCGAGGAAGCTGAACGTCGTCGCGGAGTAGTCGAAGACGGAGTACTGCCGTACGGCGGAGTACACCCCGATGATGATCGCCAGGATGATCGCGAGCAGCTCCGCCGCGATGAGTAGCTGCGCGGTGTTCGCCATCGCGCGCCGGATGTCGGGCCAGATCGGTCGGTCGCCGAGGGTCGTCGTCCCGAACTTCTCGGTCGTCACCTCCTTGACCCAGTAGAGGTAGCGAACCGGGATCGGCTCGTCGAGATGCTTGCGCTCCTCGACCTGCTCGATCGTCTGGAAGTCGATGCCCGGCAGCGTGGCGAGGAAGTCGGTCGGGCTCGACGCGACCGAGACGAACGTGAACGTCAGGAAGCTCGCGGCGATGAGCACGGGGATGCTGTACAGCAGGCGGCGGATGATGTAGGTGGACATCTGGAACCTCCTTCTAAGCGCGCGTCACACTAGCTCAGCTCCGAAGCACGCCTCCCGATCCGCTCGGCGGAGGGCAGATCCGGCCCCCGTTTCTCGAGGGGCCGGATCGTTTGTCGACCACCTCTGGGACGTGTGTCGCTGGCCTATGCCAGAGACCAGGCGACCGAGTTCCAGAACACGGTCTGGCCTGCGTCGGGTTCCGGAGCACGCCGCGGACGTTAATGCGGTGGATTGCGAACCCCGGAACTGCGAACATCGGCAGCGTCGGGATGTCGCGTGACGAGGAGCTGGTCGACCTGGTTGACCAGCTGCGTCGCGTCGAGCCTCGTCGACGGTCGGCCTCCACCCGCTCGAGGAGCTTCGTCGTCTGCGCGTTGCAGTAATTGCCCCAGTTCTGCGGCTTGCCGCAACCGTAGACGTTGAACTGCGACGTGTACGACGACGCCGGGCTGCCGATCCAGCCGAAGTTGGCGATGCCGGTGTACTGGGCGCTCGTGATCTTCGGCACCAGGCTCGGAATCGCGTCGGCGTTCACCTGGATGCCGACCGACAGCAGCTGCTGCCGGATGATCTGGAACATGAGCGCACGCCGCTCGTTCGCGCCCAGGTTCGTCGTGTACGGGAACTCGAGCTTGCCCACGCCGGGGCACGAGTAGATGTCGCGGTTGCTTGCGGTCGGCTTTGCCGGCCCACCCGTGCAGCCGTTCTTGCGTAGGAGCGCGATTGCGTTCTTCTGGCTGAAGGCAATCGCGTTCGGACCGCTGCCCCAGACGTTCGTGTACTTCTGCTCGAAGGGCTTGTACATGGTGCTCTGCAGCACGGGCAGCTTGGGGACGACCGGCTGGAAGAGGTTGTTCGCGATCTGCTGCCGGTTGATGGCCGTGACGATCGCCTTGCGGACGAAGAGCTTCTTCAGCGCCGGGTGTCCGTTCGGGCCCTGCTGGAAGTCGAGATGCTCCCACTGGTACTCGGGGCCCATCTGGACCTTGAAGCGGTTGTCCTTCTGGATCTCCGCGATCGCCGTCTGGAACTGCGGCCGCAGCACGTTCAGCTCGCCGGCGCGGAGTGCCTGGAACTGGGTCTGCGTGTTCGGCAGCGGGCGGAAGATGATCTTCTCGAGGACTGCCTTCTTGCCCCAGTAGTTGGGGTTACGTACCACCGTGAGCGCCTGGCCGCGCTGCCAGCTCTGGAAGATGTACGGCCCGCTTCCCACCTGCTTCTTGTTCTTCGGGTTGAGAGTGTCGCTCCGCCAGACCTGGTTGAAGTTCTCGCCTTCGAGCGCGTGCATGGGGATCGGCCCCGCGGCGAGGAGCACCTCCCAGCCTGCGTAGGGCTTGCTGAAGACGACCGTCACCTGCTTGCCGTTGCCCTGCACAGAGCGGATGTCCTGGTAGCCCGTGCGGGACGTGATGTCCCAGCGGAAGTTCTCGCCGTCCTTGGCCATGATCGTCTGCCAGAGGAAGCGGAAGTCCTTCGCGGTGATCTGCGTGCCGTCGGACCACTTCGCCGCCGCCTTGTAGCGGAAGCGGATGGTGAGCGGGTTCTGCTTGACGACCTGCGGCTTGCCCTCGAAGAGCAGGGGCACGAGCTGCCCCTTGTCGTTGAAGCGCATGCCCTCGTCGAACAGCGACGCGTAGACCTCGGTTGTGGCCAACGGGTTGCCCTCGAGGATCCAGGTGTTCAGGACACGCGGCTCCTGATCCTGGCCGAAGACCACCGTGCCGCCGACCTTCTGCTCGGCTGCGGCCGACCTGCCCGGAAGCAGCGGAGCCGCCGCTGAGGCTCATCGCGGCTACGAGCCCGCCGACGAGAACCCAGAATGTACGTCGGTGCATCTCTATGAATTCCTCCGTCTTGTAGATGGAACCGGCAACACTCGGCCGGCGCACGACTCTCACTTGCGACGCATGAGCACGAGCGTTTGTTAGCCATTTGTGCACAAGCTCGCGGACGCGGAGGAGCCGACCGGGCGTAGAGTACGCGCGTCGAAAGGAGGAGCTCTCATGCCGAGGAACCACCGCAGACCGGACCGGCTCGAGGGTCCGGTCCCACTTCGTCGCTGCGGACGACGCTGGGATGCACGCCGGCCGGGCGGCCGGGGAGATCGACGACGCCGTAGGCGAGGACTGGTACGAGCCGGGCGGAGCCGCAGACCGCGCGGCACTCACGCTCTGTCGCCTCAGGCGAGCCCGTGCCGGCGAGCTCGGCAGCACGCGGCACGGCGACGAGGCCGTGCGCAACTCGCTCGCGCAAGCGAACCCCGATGCGCTCGTCTGGCTTGCGAGCCGGGCGATCTCGTTCATGGACGAGTCGGGTTTCCCCGAGGCCGTGGAACCCTGGTTCGACGACGTCGGCGCGGTACGGGTCAGTCGTAGTGGACGCGCGGGTCGAGATAGCCGTAGGCGATGTCGGCGAGGAGGTTGAAGACGATGATCATCGTCGCCGTGACCATGAGCCATGCCATGACGGGATACGGGTCGTTGGCGAGGAGCGCGTTGTAGAAGTAGAGGCCCATCCCGTCCAGTGAGAACACGGTCTCGACGACGATGGCACCGCCCAGGAGATTTCCGAAGCTCAGCGCGACGAGGGTCACGAGCGGGATGAGCGCGTTGCGAAGGGCGTGGTTCGTCATCACCCGCCGCTCGGTGACGCCCTTCGCCCGCGCCGTGCGGATGTAGTCGGAGTTGACGACCTCGAGCACGCTCGCGCGCACGTAGCGGGAGTAGCTGGCCACGCTCGCGACCATCAGGACGACGACGGGCAGCACGAGGTGATGGGCGCGATCGAGGGCGAAGTGGATCCCGCTGCCCGGGTCGACCGAGTTCAGGTTCGCAATGGGGAAGAGCCGGAGACCCGTGAGCTCGAAGAGCTGCACGATGAGGACCTGCAGCATCAGCGCGAGCCAGAAGGCGGGGGTCGCCAGGCCGAGGAAGCTGAACATCGTGGCCGTGTAGTCGAACCCGGAGTACTGGCGCACCGCCGAGTACACGCCGATCCCGACCGCGACCACGATCGCCAGGAACTCGGCCACGAGGACGAGCTGGAGCGTGTTCTTCATCACCCGCCAGAGGTCGGGCAGGATCGGGCGGTCGCCGAGCAATGTCGTTCCGAACTCGTTCGTGACGGCGTCCTGCACCCAGTACCCCCACCGGACGGGGATCGGCTCGTCGAGGTGCTTTTGCTCGATGATGTTCTGCCTCGACTGCTCGGAGACGTTCGGGGTGATGCTCAGCTGCGCGAGCGGGTCCCCCGAGGCCGTGACGAACGTGAAGACGAGGAAGCTGGCGACGACGAGAACGACGACGCTCGAGAGAAGTCTGCGAACGACGTAGCTCAGCACGGACCCACTCCGTTGATCGTAGAGCGGGCGTCAGCCGGTGGCAGACGTCGACCCGCCCCGGCGGCCCAGCCGAGGACGACTTCGATCACGCTCCGGTGGACGACCGACGCGGGCTGGCGTGCCGCGAGGTTGTTGCGAACGTCGCTACTTCAGCTGCCAGGCGGCAACGTTCCAGGGCGTTCCCTCACTCGTGGTGTTGAGCAGGGCGCCGGTGAGGTCCGCCGCGCTGATCACCCATTTCGGCCGCACGTACAGCGGAACCGACGGGAGGTCGACGGCGAGCTGCGCGTCACCCTGGCTCAAGAGCGCGTTTCGCTTCGTCGGGTCGAGCTCGCGAGCTGCCGCTTCGAAGGCGGCGGTCGCCTTCGGATTGCAGTACTTGCCGTAGTTCTGGTCGCCTCCGCACGCGTAGAGCGTGTTGCTCGTGATCTTCGAGTCCGGACCGCCCGCGTACGTGAACATAGCCAGGTCCCAGTCACTGGACGGCAGGGTCGAACCGAAGAGGACTCCGGCCGTCTGAAAACGCGGAATCAGCTCGATGCCGACGTTCCGCAGGTCCCTTTGCAGAACCTGGAACGTCAGCTCACGCAGCTGATTGCCGGTGGTGGTGAAGAAACGGAAGGACAGCCTGCCGACGCCCGGGCACGAGAAGATGCTCGTGTTGCTCGAGCTCGGCGCATCGGGCCCGCCGGTGCATCCCCTGCCCTTCAGAAGGCTGAGGACCCGGTTCTGGTTGAAGCTCCACTTTCTGAAGTGCGGTTGGTACAGGCCACGCTCGAACGGCTTGAAGACGAGGTTCTCCAGCGTCGGGAGCCCCGGAGCGATCGACCGGTAGAGCACGTTCGCGATCTGCCGTCGGTTCATCCCCGTGATCAGCGCCTGCCGGACGTAGGGCAGGCGCAGGGCCGGATGACCGCGAGGGCCGAGCTGGATGTCGATGTGCTCGAAGCCGTACTCGGGTGACGTCTGGACCTTGAACTTCCGGTCGGTCACGAAGTCGGCGATCTGGAGCTGCGGCTGAGGCTCCATGACATGGCCCTGACCTGCTTTCATCGCCTGGAAGCGTGCGTTCGTGTCGAGGATGTAGCGAAAGACGACACGATCCAGCTTCATCGCCGGGCCGACCTTGAATCTGGGGTTCTTGACCAACGTGAGCTGGACGCCTTTCTGCCAGCTCTGCACCTTCCACGGCCCACTCGAGACCGGAATCGAGTCGTTGAACATCTGGTTCATGTCCTTGCCGCGGATGACGTGCGCGGCGTAGACGCCTCCCGACACCAGCGTCTCCCATGCCGCGTACGGCCTGCTGAAGACGATCGTCCCGGACTTGCCCTTGCACGTGACCGACCTGACGTCCTCGAATCCCGCGCGGCTGACGACGTTGAACTGCGGGTTCACGAACACCCGCCAGGTCGCCTTCCAGTCCTCGCAGGTGACGGGCTTCCCGTCGCTCCAGACGGCAGACTCCTTGTACGCGAACGTGACTGTCTGGGGCCTCGTCCTGACGAGCTTCGGCTTGCCGGCGAACAGCCGTGGCTGGAGCTTCGCCCGGTTGTCGTAGATCTGGCCTCCGTACCAGACGTTGTTCGTGACGAGCCCGGTGGCGAGGAGGTTGTTGTCGATCCAGTTCCCCCTGAGGCTGGGAGGCTCCTGGTCGTGGATGAAGATTACGGTCCCGGCGGACGCGCGCTCAGTGGCACCCGGCGCGGCCGGCCCGACGATCAGGCTCGCGAGCATCGCGAGCGCGACGATCGAGAGCGCGCTCGAACGCATGGGCGGGGGTTTCCTGCATCCGAGTCGTCTCATGCGAGCGATCACGGCGTCTGCCGGCCCGACTTTGGGGCGGCGCAGAGGTCGGGACCCGCTGCCCGCGACGGATCGATCCGGATCATCCACCACCTTTGGTCACGAGCGGGATCATACGTTTGTGACGTGGTGAATCGAGTTTCGTTAGGACGCTCGTGCATGCGAGTTCCAGGCACTCGGGCGGGTTCGAGCTCGGAGCACTACGAGCCGCCAAGTGGATGCTGAGGGACGACAGCGGGAAACGCGACGCCAAGCGGAATGACGACGTCGGCAGGCGGTAGCTCCCCGGACGAGAACTCCTGCTCGCCGTGGAACCAGATCGTTCCTGAAGACGGCACGAGAATGCCGTTTGCGACACCGGGTAGCTTCTCCTCAACGAGCAGTCCGACCGGCTTGACGTCGTCGACCGGCGCTCGCACGACGTGACCCGCGCCTAGGACCGCCAACATCGGCGAGTCCCGTCGTCGGCCGGCCAGCAACCGCCGAGCCATTGACAGCTCGCGTTCCGACCCCTCTGACCCGACGTGGTCGAGCAGGACGATTCGGTCGAGCTGGTCGCCTACGCGCTCAAGGAGTCGCACGTGTCCTGCCGTGAAGCGGCCGTCCCCGGAGAAGGCCTCGGCCGATGGCGGAAGACTCCACAACGCGGCGGATGCGACGGTGGCGGTCGAGAGCACCGGCTGCACGACTTGGTCGAGCTCGTCGTACGACCACTCGAAGGCGAGCGCTCGTACGCCGAGACGGCGTACGAGTCCGAGGATCGCGAGCGGCGTCTGCGCGACGCCGTGAGCCTCGCCGAGCAGGAAGATACCCGTCCGGTCGAGCGAAGCGGCTGCCACGGCGAGCGCCTCGGCGGGCAGCGCGAGATCGATCAGCCGGTAGTCGGCCACGGCACGTTCGAACGCCGCCCGCCCGGACGTCATTCGCACAGGTCCATAGGATCAAGTGTCGGCGTCAACCGCGCCGAAGTATCGGGGAAGCCTTCGGCCGGAGTACTAGCGGTCCCTGCGCCAGAGCAGCAGAGCCAGCGGGAGAAAAGCTGCGACCGTGAGATAGGGCGCTAGCACGGTGCGGTCGGGGCGATCCCCTTGGACCGCCGTCGGTCCGCTTCCGAGGATCTCGCGAGCCCTCCGCGTGGCGGCTCCAAGGCTGGCCTCGTCGTAGACGCTGCCCTGGGTCGCCGCCGCGAGTCGGTCGAGTACGGAACGAGCTGCCGGCATGGGCCGGTACTCGGGCTCGGGCGCCCCCTGGGTGAAAACCCGCTCGTTCGATGCCCAGAAATGGAGGAAGAGGGGGTCGATCGACGCGCGGCCGAAGCGCCGTCCCACACTCTGTGGCGAGACGTCGAAGCTCTCGCCGTCCGTGAGCACGACGAGCAGTCGGCGTTTCGACGTCGGCGCATAGAAGCGCTGGGTCGCGACGTCGCCGAGCGCGCTCAGCCTCGTGGCGTTCGTTTGCGTTTGTTGCTCCGGCGCGAGGATGAATCCCGAGGCCGGCGGAGGACGCGTGATGCCGATCGCGCGCTCGAGGGTTACCTGGAAGACGTTCTCGTCCGCGCTCGGAAGCACGTGCGGCAGCACTCTGTTCGTCAACGAGGCGACCCCTACCGGCACGCCTGGCAGCGACGCGCGCAGCCGGGCCGCTGCGACCTTGGCCCGATCCAGCCGCGACGGCGCGCCGAGACCTGGCCGCGCGAGCATGGAGCGCGAGATGTCGATGACCATCAGCACCTCTGCGTCCGAGCGGACGCGACGTTCCGTCGTGCGCTCGACGAGCGGCTGGGTCGCAGCGAGGCCGAGCAATCCTGCGACTCCAAGGACCAAGACGACGGGGACGAGACGAAGCCGCGCAGGAAGTCCGGGAAGCTCGAGGACTTGCCGCACACGAGCGGCCCGTCTCGAGATCAGGAAGAGCGCCGCCAGCGGAATGAGGACGACCAGAGCGATCAGCCCGCCGGGAGGTGTCAGGAACTCGAGTGTCACCGGTGTCTAGTAACCGCTCCCGGAAGAACCGGTCGCAGCGCCTTTGGCGGTATTGGGGCTACCCGAGGGATTGGGTGCTGCGCCTCCCCTCAGGCTCAGGCCCGCGCTGCGTTGTCGCAGCGCAAACTCGAGGTTGAACTTGGCGTTGCTGTTGTCCGGATTCAGCGCGATTGCCTTCTGCAAGTTCGTCACGGCCGCCTTCAGGGCCGCTGCCTGGTCCGCGGTATTCGTAACGGGTGTGGCGAGGAAAAGGACACCGAGGAGGGTCAGCGCGTTCGAGCGTCGCCCGGGTTCGTCGCCGCCCGCGACGATGGCCTCGAGTCGCGCCTGTGCCTCCGCTCGCTGGAGCAAGACCTTCGTGTCGGAGGTCCTCGTATCCTCGAGCTTCCCGAGTCGAAGCGCCCGGACGGCCCGGCGGAATGCCACATCGTCATCGACGCCGAGACCGATCCGCGCCAGGGGCAGCGGGAGGAGTGCGTCAGGATTCCACAGGCTGCTGACGCTGGGAGCTTCTCGGTAGCGGGCGTCGTCGGCGCGCAGCGCATCGCTCCAGCGCGAGACATCGGCCGCAAGAAGGGCGAGAAGAGCGGTCAACGCAAGGCAGACGAGGGTCCCGACGACGAGTCCGGCTCGCTTCACTCGTGCCTCTTTCGCACACGCGGCAGGCCGAGACGACCTGCGAAACGCTCATGAGCGGCGAGCAACGCGAGGAGCAGGCCACCGAGGACGAGGAACCCAACCGGAAGCTCCTCTCGAGTCTTGGTCAACACCCGCTGGGGAGTTCGCAGCTCGGACGGCGTGATGAAGACGCTCTTGCCGAGCAGCTCGGCGAAGACCGTGCGGCCGGCTTCCAACGGCGAGAGCGGGACGACCCGAATGGTGAGCGACTGCCGGCGCAGCTCGTCTAGTGTCCGGGCCAGCTGCGGGACGTCCTCGGGTGCGGTGATCAGGTCGCTGAGCAGCAGGACGAAGCCGTTCGACACCTTGTCTCGCAAGAGCATGTCCCGTGCGAGCTCGAGCGCCGAGGAGACCCGCGTCCCCGCCGAAAAGCTGTCAGACCACGGGTTCACCGGAAGGCTTGCCTCAACTCGCGCTGCGCGACGCGGGACGAGGTGACGGAGGAGCGGACGGAGCTCCGATGACGGCGTCCCCGGCGGCAGCAGCTCATAGGCCAGGTCCGAAAAGATCACGAGGCCCGTCGAGCCGTCGCCCTCGATCAGCCGGCGCACGACCCTGCGGATGTTGCTGTAGTCCTCTGCCCCGATGCTCAGCGAGAGATCGATGACGAGGACGCCGGAGCCCTCCGGCAGGACTTCCGACTTGCCTGAATCGAACCCGCGTGCCGATGCCGTTGCGAGCCCGAGCACGGTAACCGCGGCAACGACCAGCACCAGCTGGAAGATGCGGGTCCGAAGCGACACGACCTTGAGCGCCTGTGCGTCGTGACTGTCGACCGCAGGCCATGTCGGCCACCTCATCCAGTACCCGCCCCGAGTGCCGAGCGAGCCCGGACCGCCAGTCCGTTCGTCTCGCCAACCTCCGGCACCGGCTCCGACCAGGCGAGTGCCCGGGAGGCCAGCGCCAGCTTCATGTCGCCATGCTCCGCCAGCGCCGCCGCCACGAGCTCCAGCGCACGGCGCTGGTCGGCTGCGCCGTTCACTCGCGCAGAGTCCGCAAGGAGCGCGAGGGCGCGTTCGAGCGGCGTCAGAACCGGCTCCGCAGGCACATCCGCCTGCGGCGGCGGGGCCGGCGACACGCGAGGCGGTCGGACGAGGTGGGCGAGAACGGCCGCGGCGGAAACGAGCAAGGTGCCTGCCGCAAGGAGGAGGGCCAGGAGGAGACCGGGAGCCACGCTGTAGGTGACGGCGGGCAGGGAGACGAGGTCTGCCCGCCACCCGCCCAAGGACGCGCCGGCACTCTGAGCCTCCCTCAGCGAGTACCGTGCGCCGACGAGGAGCCGGGGCCAGGGCTCCTCGAGTGAGGCACGATCGCTGCTTGCGGCTCCTTCCGGGGCCGCGTAGGTCACTCGGGCCTCCCCGAAGGTCTGAATGGCCTTCTCCAGAAAGGTCGCGGTTTCGTCGGTCGCTATACAGGCGCTCGTCAGACACCGCAGCGTGTACGACACCCGAAGGGAGGTGGTTGTCCCCGTGTCCCGGCGGAGGCGTTCGGGATTCGCGATGGGCTTCCAAGGTGTGAAGTCGGTCTGGACGCGGACCGAGTCGGGATCGACGCGGTTCGGATCGAGCGTTACCTCGACGAGCGCGGTCACCATGTCTCCGAAGAACACGCTTCGCGGAGTGAGATCGGTGCGAGCCTCGATCGCGGGAGCATTCCGAGCGGTCGACTCGCCCCCACTTTCGCGACCCCGGGCCAAGAGGACGACGACAACGAGCAGCCCCGCAACGACGGCGAACGCCGCACTCATGCGCAAGCGGCCTCGGCTCACGTGCTCACGCTCCCAGGACCCGTCGCGTTCGTCGCAGGTCGGTCCAGACCAGGAACGGCGCGAGAACCTCGGCCTGGTCGATAGACGAGACGACGATCGGGTCGACGTCTATACCTTGAAATGTCTCGAGCAGACCCCGCGTACGCTCCTCGTTCCCCGCCCGGCGGGCCGCTACTTCCTTCGTCCGCAGCCGGACGGGCACGATGCGTTGGGTGCGCGGATCGCGGAGGGAGACGACGATCCCGCTGACGTCGGGGAAGCTCTGCTCCCAGGTCGGATCCTGGATCACGACGGGGACGATGTCCCAGCGGTGCTCGACTGCGGTCAACCACACCTCTTTAGACGGTGTCGGGATGAAATCGGAGAGCACGAAGATGAATGTGCCCGCGCTGACCGCGCGCGGGTGCTCCGCGAGATGCGCGATCGAGCGCTCGAGCCAGTCGGCTGGGCCGTCGAACTCGGTCGACCAGAGACGCGGGTCCTGGAGCTCGATCAGCTTCCGGTCACCCTTCGGCTGACGCCAGTGCGGCTCGCCGTCCGCGTAGTCGAGGTAGCCCACGAATCCGCCCGCAGCGCCCGCGCTGGCCAGGATGAGCTCGACGACACGACGCATCGCGAGCGCCTTGTCGAGCCAGGGAAACGGAGCTGAGTACTGCGCCATGCTCGGGCGGCGGTCGCAGACGATGACCACCTTGGGCGCTTCCTCCGCGAAGCGCTCGCGGACGAGGAACTCGTTACTGCTCCTGGCCGTGGAGAGGCGCGCGGAAGCTGCCCAGTCGATCGCGTCCATGTCGTCGCCGGGGCGATATGGCCTCGAGCCGGCGACGTCCGACCCCGCACCTCTGCGAAGACTCCGTACCGTCCCGAACGAGTGCCCCATCACCCGCCTCCGCGGAACGAGCGTAAAGGTGAGCCGGACGTCCACCCCCACGAACAGCGATCGCCTACACGGGGGTGGGTCGCTCGAAGAGCGGATCTGCCTCGGAGCCGGGTTTCGGTGCCGCTTCGAGGCAGCCGAGACGGAACTCCTCGATCGCCCCGTCCCAGCCCGAGGTGCGGGCCTTCGCGACGAAGCTCGGCGTGAACACCACGCGGTGGACGAGGACCGGAACGAACAGATGCTCGATGTCCTCGGGGATCACGTACCCCCGACCTTGCAGGAGGGCCCAGGCGCGAGCCGCACGCTCGAGTGCCAGGCTGCCCCGTACCGAGCTGCCGATCACAACCGCCTCCTGGCCGCGCGTCGCCCGCACGAGCTCGACGACCCAGCGATGGAGCACGCTGTCGACGTAGACCTGCTGACCCGCCGCGCGAACCTCTTGCACGTCCTCGAGCCCGACCACCGGTTCGAGGTCCTCGAGCGGATGGCTGAAGCGTTGCTCCTCGAGAATGCGGAGCTCGTCCTCCATGCCCGGATACCCGAGGGCCGTCCTCAGGAAGAAGCGGTCGAGCTGTGCCTCCGGAAGCGGGAAAGTCCCCTCGTACTCGATCGGGTTCTCCGTCGCGAGCAACAGGAAGGGATAGGGAAGCTCCCGGGTCACGCCGTCGACGGTCACCTGGCTCTCGGCCATCGCCTCGAGGAGCGCGGACTGGGTCTTCGGAGTCGCCCGGTTGATCTCGTCCACGAGAACGACGTTGGTGAAGATAGGCCCCGGGCGAAACTCGAAGTCTCGTGTCCTCTGGTCGAAAACCGAGAGTCCAGTGACATCGGTTGGCTGAAGATCGGGCGTGCACTGGATGCGCGAGGCAGTCGCCCCTTCGATGCTCCCGGCGATCGCACGGGCGAGCATGGTCTTCGCGGTACCCGGCACGTCCTCGAGGAGTACGTGCCCCCCGCACATCAGGGCCGCCAGGACGAGCTTGATCTCGTCACGCTTGCCATAGACGACGGTCTCGATGTTGTCGAGGAACCGCTCCGAGATCTCAGTTGCACGCGCAAAGCGCTCGGGAACGTCGTCGCGCGCAGCTACGGCCGGCTCCATCGGCGTGATGCTAGCCGGACCTGCCAATCTCCCCGGAAGCCTCGCTGCGGTCGGCTACGTCAGAGCTTCCGCGCCGGCGACGACCTCCAGGATCTCCTGGGTGATCTCGGCCTGGCGCGCGCGGTTCATCCGCAGCGTGAGCGTGTCGATCAGGTCGGCGGCGTTCTTGGAGGCGTTCCGCATCGCCGTCATCCGGGCGCCCTGCTCGGAGGCGGTGGACTCGAGAAGCGCGCGATAGATCTGGGTTTCGACGTACACCGGGAGCAGCCGCTGCATGATCTCCTCCGGCTCGGGCTCGAAGATGAAGTCACCGCGGAGCGTGTCCGCCGCGCGCTCTTCTTCGTCCGTCTCCAGGATGTCGGGGGAGATAGGCAGCACGTCCTGTTCGGTGACCCGCTGCGTCAGAGCGGAGACGTAGGTGTTGTAGACCAGCGTCACGCGGTCGACCTCGCCTTCGACGAAGAGCTCGGACAGACGGTGAGCGATAGCCTGCGCGTCCGCGTAGGCCGGCCGATCGGTGAAGCCCATGTACGCCCCCGCGAGCTCGCGGCGGCGGAAGAGCAGCGTCGAGCGCCCTCTCTTGCCGACCGCGATCCAGCGGACGTTCGTCCCTTCCGTTTGGAGCGAGCGCTCCAACGCGAACGCACGCCGCAGGATCTGCGCGTTGAACGCGCCAGCCAGCCCGCGGTCGCCGGTCAGTGGCACGATCGCCACGGTCTCGACCTGCTCTCGCTGCTCGAGGAGCGGGAGCCGCACCGAGGTCGAGGCCCGCCCCACTCCCGCGATGAGCTCGTTCATCGTCTCCGCGTACGGCCGCAACGCGCGGATCCGCTGCTCGGCGCGGCGAAGCTTGGCCGCGGCGACGAGCTCCATCGCACGCGTGATCTTGCGCGTGTTGCGGACGGACTGGATCCGCCGCTTGATGTCCTGAACGGTTGCCATCGGTCCGAGCTAGCCGGCGATGCCTTTCTCTTCCTCGATGTTGAACGTCTTCAGGAACTTGTCCAGCTCGACCTTCAGCTTCTCCTCGGCCTCCTCGGGCACGTCCCCGCTCTCGCGGATCGCTGCGAGCACGGAGCTCTCCGTGCGCAGGTGCTCCCGCAGCTCGTCGTGGAAGCGCGGAACCTGCGGCACGGGGATCGTGTCCAGGTAGCCGTTGACCCCGGCGTAGATCGCGGCGACCTGCTCCTCGAGCGGCCACGGCTGGTACTGCGGCTGGTTCAGGGTCGCGACCATCCGCTCGCCGCGGCCGAGCGCCTGCTGCGTCGCCTGGTCGAGCTCCGAGCCGAACTGCGCGAACGCCTCCAGCTCGCGGTACTGCGAGAGATCGAGGCGGAGACGCCCCGCCACCTTGCGCATCGACCTCCGCTGTGCGTTGCCGCCCACACGGGAGACCGAGACGCCGACGTTGATCGCAGGGCGGACGCCGGAGAAGAAGAGGCTCGACTCCAGGTAGATCTGGCCGTCGGTGATCGAGATCACGTTCGTGGGGATGTAGGCCGCGACGTCGCCCGCCTGGGTCTCGATGATGGGAAGCGCGGTCAGCGACCCGCCGCCGAGGTCGTCCGAGAGCTTGCAGGCGCGCTCGAGGAGCCGGGAGTGGAGATAGAAGACGTCCCCGGGAAACGCCTCGCGGCCCGGGGGTCGGCGGAGCAGCAGGCTCAGCTGTCGATATGAGTCCGCGTGCTTCGAGAGGTCGTCGTAGATGAGCAGCGCGTGCTTGCCCTGGTACAGGAAGTACTCGCCCATGGCGCACCCGGCGAACGGAGCCATCCACTTGATCGGCGCCGCCTCCTGAGCGGGTGCCGAGACGACGATCGTGTACTCCATCGCTCCGGCGTCGCGCAGCCGTTCGACCACCTGCGCGACCGTCGAGCCCTTCTGGCCGATCGCGACGTAGACGCAGATCACGTCCCCGCCTCGCTGGTTCAGGATCGTGTCGATGGCGATCGCGGTCTTGCCGGTGGAGCGGTCACCGATGATCAGCTCCCGCTGGCCGCGGCCGATCGGGATCATCGAGTCGATCGCCTTGAGGCCTGTCTGCAGTGGCTCCTTCACCGGTTGGCGGCTGATGACGCCCGGCGCCTTGAACTCGAGCGGGCGGCGCTCGGCCGCCTCGATCGGCCCCAGGCCGTCGAGCGGGTTTCCGAGCGGGTCGACGACGCGGCCGAGCAGGCCTTCACCGACGGGCACGCTCATGACCTCGCCGGTCCGGCGCACCGGCTCGCCCTCGCTCACGTTCTGCCACTCCCCGAAGAGCGCGGCGCCGACGTTGTCCTCCTCGAGGTTGAAGGCGATGCCCACGACCCCGTGCTCGAGCTCGAGCCGTTCGAGGGCGATGCAGTTCTCGAGGCCGTGGATGCGGGCGATGCCGTCGCCGACCTGGAGGACGGTGCCGACCTCGGAGAGGTCGGTCTCGACGTCGAACTCCTTGATTCGATCCTTAAGGATCGAAGTGATCTCTTCGGGGCGTAGCTTCACGTGAGCTCCTTGCGGGTTGGTCTAGTGGCTGGTGACGAGTTCGTGTCGGAGGCGCTCGAGGCGGCCTCGCACGCTGCCGTCGGCGCGGAAGGAGCCGACCTGAAGGACGACCCCGCCGACGAGGCTGGGATCCACGGAGCGCGTCGCGTCGACCTTGCGACCGGAAGCCTGCTCGATCTGCTCGACGATCGAGTGTGCCTCGTCGTCCGAGAGCTCGTGTGCGGTCGTGAGCTCAACCGCGAGCCGGTTCTGGGCGCGCGCGACGAGTGCCTCGAGCTCGGCGTTCGTCTCCACGAGCTCACCCGCGCGTCCCTTCTCGGCGAGGAGCCTCAGAAAGTTGAGCACCAGCTCGTCTGCGCCCGAGGCGATCTCGCCGAGCACACGCGCCTTCTCCAGCGCGTCGATCTGCGGGTTCCGCAGGAACGTGCGCAGCTCGGGTGAGTCCTCGAGCGCGCCTGCGAGGGCGGCCAGGTCGGCCGCGACATCGTCGAGCCTCCCCTCGTCCTGCGCGGCCTGGAAGATCGCGCGGGCATACATGCGGTTCGCGACGGCCACCTCGGGGCTCTAGCCCTCCTTCTCGAGCGCGGAGAAGTCGAGCTCGGCGATCGCCTCGTCGATCAACCGCCGCTGATCCTCGGCGTCCAAGACCTTGCCGGTCACCCGTGCGGTCGCCGCCAGCGTCAGGTCCGCGACCTCGGACCGGATGAGGTCGAGCGAGCGCTTGGTCTCCGCATCGATCTGACGACGTGTCTCCTCGAGGCGACGCTGTCGCTCCTCCTCCGCCTCGACCTTCACCCGCGCGATCTGGGCATCCGCCACCTTGCGGGCGTCGGCGAGGATCTCGCCCGCCTCGCCCTTCGCCTGCCCCATGAGCTCCTTGTGCTGCTCGAGCAGTTTCCGGGCTTCGGCGCGTGCGTTGTCGGCCTCCTCGACCGCCTTCCGGATCCGGTCCCGCCGCTCGTCGATCGTCTTCTGGATCGGGCCGAACGCGAATCGCTTGAGGACGAAGAACGTGATCGCGAAGCAGATCAGCGTCCAGATCATGAGACCCGGGACGACGTCGATCAGGCCTCCGGACGACTCCTCCTGGGCCTCCTGTGCGAGTGGTAGGAACGAGAACAGCATGTACCTAGACGAGGACGTAGGCGAGCAGTCCGCCGATCAGGCCGTAGAAGACGACTGCCTCGGTGAGCGCGAAGCCGAGCCACTGGATGCCGGTGAGCTCGCCGCGCAATTCGGGCTGTCGCGCGACGGCCTGGATCATCGAGCCGAAGATGTTGCCGATGCCGATACCGGCCCCGAGCGATCCGAGGCCGATGCCGAGCGCGAGCGCGATGGCCTTCCCGGCATCGGCGCCGTCCTCGGCGGCGGCGAGGAAGAAGAACGAAGAGAGCATGACAGTGATTCCTCCTTGGATCAGTGGTCCGGCTCGATGGCCGAGCCGATGTAGATGGCGGACAGGGCGGCGAAGATGTAGGCCTGGATGGAGACGACGATGACGACCTCGAAGAGGTAGAAGATCGTCGCGGCGGGCACTGCGATGACCGCCAGGAACACGTTGCCGATGACGAAGATGAGCCCGATGAAGGTGAGGATCAGCATGTGCCCGGCGAGCATGTTCGCGTAGAGCCGGACGGAGAGGCTGATCAGGCGCATGAACTGTCCCAGGATCTCGAGCGGGATGATCAGCGGCAACATCGCCTTCGGTACGTCGGGAATCCAGCTCTTGAAGTACTTGACGGGGCCGTTCCAGCGAATGCCCTCGAAGTGGGTGAAGAAGAACGTCATCAGCGCGAGTGCGAGCGTGACCGACAGCGTCGAGGTGGCGGCGAAGATCGCGAGCGTGGGCAGCTCGACCCCGCCGATCTCGAAACGCTCGTCCGAGAGCGGCAGCGGGATGAACCCGAGGATGTTCACGACCCAGATGAAGATCATGAGGGTCGCCACGTACGGGAACCAGCGCCCGATCGCCTTCGTCGGCAGGCCCTGCTCGGCCACCTGCACCTGAGCGACCTCGTAGATCGTCTCACCGAGCGCCTGCTTGCGATCCGGGTCGCTGCCGACCTTGACGCGCATGAAGAGGATTCCGATCGCGATCGACACGAGCATCCCCAGGATCAGGTACGCGACGGCCTTGTTCACCGACATGTCGATCGGTCCGATCTTCAGCTCCGGCCCCCACGTCTGGAGCTCCCACTCGTGGGAGGGGTCGAACTCCTCCTCTTCCGCCGCGGCCGTCGGCTCCGCCGATCCTTCCGCGAACGCGGCTGCCGGCAGGATCAACGCAAAGAGGAGCAGGACGAGGGCAAGCCGTTTCATACCTTCTTCGGCTCCGTGCCGAAGTACGCGGCGAGACCGACCCCGAGCTCGACCGTATAGGCGAGCGCGTAGAGGCCCGCCGCGGCGATGCCGACGCGCTCGTCCCCAACCGTCACCGCGACGAGCGGTATGCCGACGAGCAGTCCGCGAGAGGTTGTGCCGATGCCGCGCATTCCTGCGGCGGCGAGGTTATCCGGGTCACTCGCGAACTGCGCCAGTACGAGCGCGAAGACCTGTGCCGCGGCCCAGAGGACCGCCGCCAGCGCCCAGCCGGAGAGCGGCCAGCCGGCGACTGCGAAGACCGGAAGCGCGAGTGCGATCACCGAGCCCCCGGCGACCGCCGGCGCGATCCGGCCTGGCACGGGGCGCGGGCTCGAAAACAGCTTTGTGCTCACGCCGGGCGCTCGCGCGAGTAGACGACGTAGACGAAGAGCACTCCGAGCGGAATACCTGCGACGGCTCCGATGAGCAGGCCGATCTCCCACCCGCCGAGCAGCCAGCCGACGAACGCTCCTACGCCCATGGAAAGGGCGAGCGCCCCCAGCAGAAGTCCTGAGGCGGTGGCGAGCGAGTGAGGCGAGGAAGCCGCGTGCGGCGTCATCTCGACCGGAGCATATCAGCGAGCTTGTAACAACCCATTTCGGCTATTTTCAGGAGAAACAGGCCAGTTCGTTACAGGTCTAGAATCGTCCGATGCAACGCCTCGTGCTCGTGCACGGTAGCGTCGTCGGTGGCCGCGCGACCTGGGGGGCGCAGCTCCCACTGGCCGAGCGGTTCGAGCTCGTCGTTCTCGACCGGCCCGGATTCCCGCCGAACCCACCCGTCGAGCGCGTCGACTTCGAGACGGACGCGGAGCTCGTCGCGGGACTGCTCGAGCCCGGCGACCATCTCGTCGGCCACTCGTACGGCGGCGTGATCTCTCTGCTGGCAGCCGCTCGCCGACCGGAGCTCATGCGGTCGCTGACCCTGGTCGAACCGCCGACAACGCGGGTCGCGCTGGACAACCCCGCAGTCGCCGAGTTCGCGGCCGGTGGACGCGAGCTCTACGCGAGCGGGGAAAGCCACGATCCTGAGGCGTTCCTCGCCCGGTTCCTGACGGCGGTCGGCTCGACGTTCATTCCGCCGTCGCCGCTGCCCGCGGACCTCGAGCGGGGCACCAGAGCGCTGATGGTGGAACGAGGCCCGTGGGAGGCCGAGATCCCGCTCGAAGCCCTCGCCGCCGCACCCTTCCCGAAGCTCGTCGTCTCGGGCGCCCATCACCCGGCGTTCGACGCGATCTGCGACACGCTCGAACGCTCACTCGGCGCGGAGCGGGTCGTGCTTCCTGGTCACGGCCACGCCGCCCAACGCCACCCGGACTTCAACGCCCACCTGGCCGGCTTCGTCGAGCGCGCCGCGGCACTCCAACGCACCTGATTCACTCCTGGAGAGTTTGTCCGACACCGAAAGGGAGCGACCAACGGCACCGAGACAGGCGCGAGAACCGAAACCGAAGCGAAGATAGACGCCAAGTTACAACTTGTAACTAGGCGTGATTTCGGCGCTCTCTTGGAGCAGAGTGGTTCAAATCGAGCAGCCAGGCTCCAGGCATGTACGCAGCGGCGCCTCGAGTAGATCCCCAACTCCTGGTCGCAATTGGTCGCCTCGACGACAGCTCGCTGCCGATTGCGGAGACGTACAGAAGGTGTCGTGGAGCGGCCACGACGCTCGGCATTCCGCGACCAAGCTACGAGCGCGTGCGGCTGCACGTGCGTGAGGTGCGACGCGAACGAGAGCGAGCCCGAGTCGCCCGCGAGACGATCCTCGCGGTTCTCCTGCATCAGAAACCCGTCGACGCCCTGAACGAGATCGTCTGAGGCGGAAAGCGCCAAGTTACATCTTGTAACTTGGCGTCGAGACCCGGCCCGACCTACGCGGTTTTCCGTTCTGGGGGTTTCGTTTCGGCCTGCTCGCTCTCCCGGCGGCGGATGCGCGGGTTCATCAGCTTGACGATCTCCAGCAGGTAGATCACGAAGATCGAGAAGGCGATCGCAATCAACGCGATCACCACGACGAGGAGCGTCTCCCAGAGATGCCAGTCGCCGCCCTCGCGGAACGGGATGAAGCGGGTCGCGAGCGCAGCGCCAGCGAGACTGGCGCACCACAGCCACATGGTCACCGCGGCGCGGCGCTGCGAGAATCCGATGTTCAGGAAGCGGTGATGAAGGTGGCCGCGGTCGGCCGTGTAGATCGGCCGCGACTGCTTCAACCGGCGGGCGACCACGAAGGACGTGTCGATGATCGGCACGGCGAGAACGAGCAGCGGAAGCAGGAGGACGACGGTCGACGCCGTCTTGAGCAGTCCCTGGATCGACACCGAGGCGAGGATGAAGCCGAGGCAGAGCGCGCCCGAGTCGCCCATGAAGATCCGGGCGGGGAAGAAGTTGTGCCTGAGAAACCCGAGACACGACCCGGCGACGATCGCGGAGAGGATCGCGGGGTCGGCCTTGCCGAGCGAGAGCGCAAGGATCGCATACGTCGCGCCCGCGATCGCGCAGACCCCGGCCGCGAGCCCGTCCAGCCCGTCCAGGAAGTTGACCATGTTCATGACCGCGACGATGAACAGCATCGAGAGCGGCACGCCGAGCCATGCGGGCAGGTCCATGACGCCGACGAAAGGAAGCGTGAAGTGGTCGATCCAGACACCGAACGCGGGCGGCATCGCCGCCGCGAGCAGCTGACCGGAGAGCTTCGCCGAAGGTGAGAGACCGCGGAAGTCGTCGATCGCTCCGACCACCGTCGCGATAGCGGCACCGAGCAGTACCCCTCGGCTCTCGCTCGAGAGATCGAGGAAAGCGAGCGAGGGCACGAGGATGCCGAGGAAGATCGCGAGCCCGCCGAGCCGCGGAATGGGGCGTCGATGCACCCGCCGGTCGTCCGGCTGGTCGACGGCGCCGAGCATGCGCGCCATGCCGCCGACGGCGGGCGTGAGCAGGACGACGATGCCGAAGGCGATGCCGAGCCCGTACAGGACCTCCGGGGTCGCCCTGAGCTCGTCCAGCACGACCGGTTACTTCGTCCCGTACAGGCGATCGCCTGCGTCGCCGAGGCCCGGGAGGATGTAGCCCTTGTCGTTCAGCCCGCGGTCGACCGAGGCGACGACGATCTGCACCTCGGGGTGGTCGCGGTGAACGCGCTCGATGCCCTCGGGCGCTGCGATCAGGGCGATCAGGCGAATGGACGTCGCCCCCGCCCGCTTCACGGTCTCGATCGCGGCAGCGGTCGAGTTCCCCGTCGCGAGCATCGGGTCGAGGAGGATCACGTCGCGGTCTGCGATGTCGCCGGGCAGCTTCACGAAGTACTCGACCGGCTCGAGCGTCTCCTCGTCCCGGAAGAGCCCGATGAAGCCGACGCGCGCGCCCGGAACGAGCGAGAGCACGGCGTCGAGCATTCCGACGCCCGCGCGCAGGATCGGACAGACGGCGACCTTCTTGCCGGAGATGCGGCGAGCCGCCGTTCGCTCGAGCGGCGTCTCGATCTCGATCTCCTCGTCTGCGAGATCCTTGGTCGCCTCGTAGGTGAGGAGCAGCGTGAGCTCGTTCACGAGCTGCCGGAACATCTGCGTCGTCGTGGTCACGTCCCGCAGCAGCCCGAGCTTGTGCTGCACCAGCGGGTGCAGAACCTCGGTGACCTGAGCAGTCGCCGTCGCTCCGAGGTCCGCTCTGGTTTCCATTCCGTCAGTCACCGAAGGTGGGGAACGCGCCCTTGCCCGGATACAGAGGCCGGCGCGCACAGAGGGCAGCGCTTCGTGCGGCGAGCGCGTCGACGTCCGAATCCGGGCCGAGCGCCTCGCACATGATCCGGCCCACCTCGCGGAAGTCTTCCTCGTCGAAGCCGCGGATGGTCAGCGCGGGTGTCCCTACCCGGAAACCGGACGCTACTGTCGGCGGGCGAGCATCGAAGGGCACGGTGTTCCGATTGACCGTGATGCCGACCTGCGCGAGCCGTTCCTCGGCGTCCTTGCCCGTCCACTCGGTCGAGCGCAGGTCGACGAGGAGGAGGTGCGTGTCGGTGCCGCCGGTCAGCACGTCGAGCCCACCTTCTTGGAGCGCTTCGGCCAACGCATCGGCGTTCGCGCGCACACTCTCCTGGTAGTGCCGGAACGGCTCCGAGGCCGCGATGAGGAAGCAGGCGGCTTTCGCGGCGATCACGTGGTTGAGCGGCCCACCCTGCATCCCCGGGAAGACCGCCCGGTCGACCGCCTGCGCGTGCTCTTCCTTGCAGAGGATGAATCCGGATCGAGGCCCCGCCAGCGTCTTGTGCGTCGTCGAGGTCACGAAGTCGCAGTGCGGCACGGGGCTCGGATGGATGCCTGCAGCAACGAGACCCGCGAAGTGGGCCATGTCGCAGAGGAGGAGCGCGCCCACCTCGTCCGCGATCTCGCGGAAGCGCCAGGCCTCGACGGCTCGCGGATAGGCGGAGCCCCCGCACACGATCAGCTTGGGCCGCTGCTCGCGCGCAAGCGCGAGAACGTCGTCGTAGTCCACGAGGTTCGTCTCGCGCGAGACGCCGTAGTGGACGATCGAGTACAGCCGCCCGGAGAAGTTCACCTTCAACCCGTGCGTGAGATGGCCACCGTGCGCGAGCTCGAGCGACAGGATCGTGTCGCCCGGCTTCAGGCACGCGAAGTACACGGCCATGTTCGTCAGCGCGCCGGCATGCGGCTGGACGTTCGCGTGCTCCGCCCCGAAGAGCGTCTTCGCGCGGTCGATGGCGAGCCGCTCGATCTCGTCCACGACCTCGCAGCCTCCGTAGTAGCGTCGTCCCGGATACCCCTCGGAGTACTTGTTCGTCGGCACGCTGCCGACGGCTTCGAGAAGCGAGGGCCAGGTGAAGTTCTCCGAGGCGATCAGCTCGATCTCGCCACGCTGGCGGTCGAGCTCTCGCTGCAGGAGATCGGCGATCTCGGGATCGACGTCTGCGAGGCCGGCCGCACGGAGATCCTCGAGCGTCAACTGGGCGATGGCCATCGCCAGGATGCTACTCGGCGAGCGCGAGGGCCTCGGCTGCCGGCACCGCGCCCACTCGAAGTACCCGCGGCGCAGGGCCCGTGAGATCGAGCACCGTCGACGGCGTTCCGGGCAGGTCGCCACCGTCGACGACCGCCGCTGCCCCTCTGTGGAGCGCTTCCGGGACCTCGGACAGGCGCCGCGGATCGGCCCCGCCGTGGACGTTGGCGCTCGTGGCGGCGAGGACTCCGACTGCCGCGAGCAGCTCTCCACCCGGCCCGGCGAGCTTCGGCACGCGAACGCCGATGGTCTCGGGGTTGCCTCCGCTGAGCCAGGGAAAGCGGCCGGCGGGATTCGGGAGGATGAGCGTGTACGGGCCGGGCAGCAGCCTCCGGGCACGCGCCACCGCCTCCTCGGGCAGCTCGGAGATGCACTCGACCAGCGCCTCGATGCTGGACGCGACGATCGCGATCGGCTGCTGCGGCGAACGGCCTTTCAACACCGACAGCGCTCGCACGGGCTCCGCGCGATCCGGTGTGCAGGCGAGGCCGTACACCGTGTCCGTCGGGAGGACGACCACCAGCCCGGCGCGGATCGCGGCGATGGCTTCCTCGACTGGCGTCATCGCTCCAGCGTGCCCTCGGCCACACGGTCGCGCCCGGCGAGATCCTTCGTCGTTCGTACGTCGGCATAGCCGAGCCCCGCGAGGAGACCGTGGACGCGCTGGGCATCGCTCTCCCCCGTCTCGAGCACGAGAGCGCCGCCCGGGCGCAGAACCTGGAGCGCGCGGCGGGCTATCTCTTCCGTAGCGCCCTCACCGACAAGCGCGGTGCGCGGCTCCCACTCGCGAACCTCGGGCTCGAGCATGTCGATCTCGTCCTCGCAGACGTACGGCGGGTTCGACACGACGAGGTCCCATGGCCCTTCCGGCAGAGCGTGGAACAGGTCGCCGTGAACGATCTCGATCGCGAGCCCGGTGCGAACGGCGTTCTCGCGCGCGACCTCGAGCGCAGCTTGCGACGAGTCGATCGCCATGACCAGTGCCCCCGGCACCTCGTCAGCGATCGCGAGCGCGATCGCGCCACTCCCCGTACCGACGTCGAGCACCCGCGGTTCGGCGATCCCGTCGAGCCGGGCGAGGCACCTTTCGACGATGATCTCCGTCTCGGGCCGCGGAACGAGCACACGGTCGTCGACGGTCAGCGTGAGGCGCCGAAATCCCCACTCGCCCAGTACGTACGCGAGCGGCTCGCGACGCTCGCGACGCGCAAGGAGACGATCGAGCTCGTCCCGGGAGGGTTCGTTTAGCTCGCGGCCGAAATCGGCTCTGAGGCGGCTCCGGGTCGTTCCCAGCACGTGGGCGAGAAGGATCTCGGCGTCGACCTCGGCGGATTCGCAGCCCGCATCGGCGAGCCGGTGCGTGGCATGCGCGAGGGCGGCCGCGACCGTCGTCACACCGACGCGACCGCGAGCGCCTGGCGGCGCTCCTCGGCCTGGAGTGCCTCGGTGAACTCGCCGAGGTCGCCTTCGAGCACTTGGTCGAGGCGATGCGCGGTCAGCTTGATCCGGTGGTCGGTGATCCGGCTCTCCGGGAAGTTGTAGGTGCGGATCTTCTCCGCGCGCTCCCCGCTGCCGATCTGCGACTTGCGGGTCGCGGCGAGCTCGGCCTGCTGGCGGGCGCGCTCCGCTTCATACAGCCTCGCGCGCAACACACGCATCGCCTTCTGGCGGTTCTGGAGCTGCGACTTCTCGTCCTGCATCGCGACGACGATGCCGGTCGGCACGTGCGTGATGCGGACGGCCGAGTCCGTGGTGTTCACGCTTTGCCCTCCGGGGCCGGTCGAGCGCATGACGTCGATCTTGAGATCCTTCTCCTCGACCTCGATCTCGACCTCCTCCGCCTCGGGCATCACCGCCACGGTTGCGGTGGAGGTGTGGATCCGCCCCTGGGACTCCGTCTCCGGGACACGCTGGACGCGGTGTGTCCCGCCCTCGAACTTGAAGACCGAGTATGCGCCCTGTCCCTTGACCGCGAAGACGATCTCCTTCACACCGCCCGACTCGTTCTCGCTGGTCGACAGCGTCTCGGTCTTGAAGCCGCGGCGCTCCGCGTAGCGGGTCAGCATCCGGTAGAGGTCGGCCGCCCAGAGCGCCGCCTCGTCGCCGCCGACGCCTTGCCGGATTTCCAGGATCACGTCCTTCTCGTCCGCCGGATCCGTCTCGACGAGTGCCAGCTTGAGCTCCTCCTCCAGCCGGGCAACCTCTGCTTCGAGCTCGGAGGCCATCGTCGCGAGCTCGGGATCGTTGCGAGAGGCTTCGAGGTCGGCGTACGCCTGGCGCCACGCATCGGCGAGCTTCTTCGGGCCCTCCAGCTCCTTGAGCCGACGGCCCGACTCGGCGGCCTTGCGGTGGTCGTTGTAGACGGCAGGATCGGACATGCGCTCCTGCGCCTCCGCGTGGGACCGCTCCAGGTCGTCGACGAGGTTCTCGATCGTGGACATGCGGGTGATCGTAGCCCCGGTAGTCGGAGGGGTCAGGCTGAAGCCTGACCCCAGATGTGGGTGGTGAGGGGTCCAGGCTGAAGCCTGAACCCCAGATGTGGGTGGTGAGGGGTCAGGCTTCAGCCTGACCCCGGTCTTGGACGTGCCGCCGTCTCCCGGACCAGCTCTCGGTAAAGCTCTTGCGCCCTGTGTCGGTCGACGTGGAGGATCGCGGGAACAAGTTTCGTCTCGAGGAACGGAGGAGCAGCGACCAGACCGGCGGTCGCGCGATAACTACTCCACGGCCAAGCTTCCGGCACGTGGACCAGCCCCGCGCGAACGGGATTCAACGCGACGTAGGCGCAGACCTCGATTGCGTATGCCTCCGTCTCGATCAGCGAGGCAGAGAACGGGCCGGCGAACAGATGGCCGTACCGGCAATGACGCTGGTTGAACCCGGACGCATAGCCGCCGAGAAGTAGACGCATCCCCGAGCCGAGCGTTGGCTCGGGCGTCTCGACGACAACATGGAGATGGGTGTTCAACAGGCAGTAGGCATGAACGCGCCAACCAGAACGGTCGGCCGTTCGCGCCATACCCGCGATCAGCGAGTGACGGTCGGCGTCGTCCAGGACGATGCGTCCACCGCCGTTGCCTCGAGCAATGACGTGCTGGATCCCGCCAGCGACCTCGACGCGTGGCTTGCGCGGCATCGGATGAGGGTGGCTGACCGGCCGCTGTTGCGCCAGATGGCTTCTTTGGCCTGGTCCGGTCGGCCGACGACCTTGAGATCGGGGTCAGGCTGAAGCCTGACCCCAGAGAGCTTCGTCGCGGCGCGAGACCGGGGTCAGGCTTCAGCCTGACCTCCCAAAAGCAACCGCTGCGCTTACGAGAGCGACGCGTCCAGTGTGATCTCGGGAACCGCGGCGAGTGCCTTCGAGACCGGGCAGTTGTCCTTCGCGGTCTCCGCGGCCGAACGGAAGGCGGTCTCGTCCAGGCCCGGCACGACGCCGCGCACGGTCAACGCGCTCTTCGTGATCCCCGTTCCAGGGACGAAGGTCACGGTCGCGGACGTCTCGAGCCGCTCGGGCGGCGTGCCTGCCTTTGCGAGCCCACCCGAGAGGGCCATCGAGAAGCACGACGCATGCGCCGCAGCGATGAGCTCCTCGGGGCTCGTTCTGCCATCGGACTCCTCGGCGCGCGACGCCCAGGTCACGTCGAGCGGGCCGAAGGCGCCGCTCCCAACGCGCTCGATCTTCCCCTGGCCCTCCATCAGCGAGCGGGACCAGGTCACGTGCGCGATTCGCTCGGCAGCCATCAGCTCTCCCCTTGCTCGAGATTTGCGTCGATCGTCACCGTTGCGCTCGCCCTGATGAGCGCAGAGAAAGAACAGCCCTGATCGGCGGCTTCCGCAGCCTGCGCGAACGCAGCGGGGTCGCACCCCGGCACCACGCCGCTCGCCTCGATCGCCGAGGCGACGATCCGATGCCCGATTCCCTCCACCTCGTCCATGGTGATCGTGCAGTGGACATCCAGCCGCTCGGGAGGCGTCCGCGCGCGGGCGAGCTCGCCCCCGAGCGACGTCACGTAACACGTTGCGTGCGCTGCGGCCAGGAGCTCCTCCGGGCTCGTCTTCCCCTCCGGGTCGGCGACGCGGGACGCGATAGTGACGGGAAGCGTGAACGCGCCGGAGCTCGTCGCCTCGACCACCCCCGCTCCACGCGAGATCGTGCCCTCCCAGGCGACATCGGCTTCGCGGACGATTCGTGGCACGCGCTGACTTCAGGCCATGACTTCGACGCGCGTGTCGAGCTTCTGCTCCGCGGGGGTCTCCGCCCCGTCGCGCTCGAGCACCCGGCGAAGCGCCCGGATGGACACCTCGACCTGATCGTCGGAGGGCTCGCGGGTGGTGAGGCGCTGCAGCCACATACCCGGTGCGAGCATCGTCATCAAGAAGCGGTTGTCCTGGTGCTTCCCCGCGTAGCGGATCACCTCGTAGGCGAGACCGGCGATGACGGGCAGGAGCGCGATCCTGCTCAGGATCAGCCAGTGCCACTCCGGTCGCCCGACGAAGGCGAAGACGAAAATGGCGATCACCATCACCCAGAGCAAAAAAGCGGTTCCGCAACGCGGGTGAATCAAACTGAACCTCTGCACGTTGGCTGGCGTGAGCTCGACCCCGGCCTCGAGCGCGTGGATCGTCTTGTGCTCGGCGCCGTGGTACTGGAACACGCGCCGCAGGTCCGGGAGCAGGGATATGAGCAGGATGTAGCCGATGAAGACGGTGACGCGAATCAGCCCTTCGACGACGACGAACGTCCCGGTGGAGTCGATCGGGAGCCAGCTCGTCAGAAGCGCGGGGCCGACCTTGAAGAGCATGAGCGCAAACACGATCGCGATCGCGAAGGAGAAGAGGATCTGCCCGCGCGTGATGACCGTCTTGATCTCGCCGTCCTCGTCGGTCTCCTGCGTCGCCACGTTCGCCGAGATTGCAAGCGCCCGGAAGCCGATCGCGAGCGACTCACCAAGTGCGATGACGCCGCGGACGATCGGCAGGCGCCACAGCTTGCGCTTCGACATGGGCGAGGTGATCTCCTGGACGACCTCGGTGATGTCGCCCTCGGGTGTGCGCACGGCGACAGCCCAGTTGGACGCGCTGCGCATCATCACGCCCTCGAGAACGGCCTGACCGCCGTAGCTGACTGCCATGGGTTACCCGCGGTTGGAGCCGCCGGCCTTCTCGAGCCGGCGCTGGAAGCGCTCGACCCGACCACCCGTGTCCACGAGCTTCTGCTTCCCCGTATAGAACGGGTGGCACTCGGCGCAGATCTCGACGTGCAGCTCGGACTTCGTGGAGCGCGTCCAGAACTCGTTCCCGCAGGAGCAGGTCACGTGCGCGAGGACGTAGTCGGGGTGGATTTCGGCCTTCATGGGCTAGCCAGGATACCAGCGGCGGTTTGAGCGGCGACGTTCCCGCCGGAGACGACACAGACGATCTGACGCCC
This sequence comes from uncultured Actinomycetes bacterium, assembly GCA_963840705.1. Lineage (GTDB taxonomy): Bacteria > Actinomycetota > Thermoleophilia > Gaiellales > Gaiellaceae > GMQP-bins7. Next base: position 146,941 of record CAWIZT010000009.1, read on the forward strand.
CTCGACCTTGCCCGCGAGGAGTGCCCCGACGGCCGCCGCCCCCGCCGGCTCGCAGGCGAGCTTCGCTCGCTCGTAGAGGAAGCGGAAGCCTTCGGCGATCTCCTCCTCCGTCACCAGAACGGGCTTCACGTCGAGTGCACGTGCGCTCGCGAGAGCGAGCTCCCCCGCGAACGGAGCATTCAAGCCGTCGGCGAGCGAGCGAGCCTCGACCCGCCTGGTCTCCCCCGCCTCGAGCGCGACGTGAAGCGCGCGCGAGCTCTCCGGCTCGATGGGCACAACCTCGACGTCGGCTCGCTCGGCCGCGGCCGCGATCCCTGAGAAGAGCCCACCTCCCCCGCATGGAACGACGATTTGCTCGACCCCCGGAACGTCCTCGAGGATCTCGAGCCCGACGGTTCCCTGGCCGGCGACCACCAGCGGGTCGTCGAACGGGTGCACGCGCACGCGTCCGGTTTCCGCCTCCAGCTCGGCGAGTCGCTCGAAGACATCACCCGGACCCGTCGCCTCGAGGTCGATCGTGGCACCGTACGCCTCGGCGGCTCGAAGCTTGACCTCGCTCGCGCCCTGGTACATGACGACGAGCGCGTCGGTGCCCTCGAGCGCGGCGCCGAACGCGAGTGCCGCGGCGTGGTTTCCTGCAGAGGCCGCAATCACGCCGCGTGCCCGCTCCTCAGACGTGAGCGAGGCGAGCTTGGTGAGGACGCCTCTCGGCTTGAAGGATCCCGTGCGCTGGAAAAGCTCGGCCTTGAGGAAGACGTCCGGCCCAAGCGCTCGGCACGACAGCGTCGGCGTTCGCTGGAGATGACCCGCGATGACTCCGGCTGCGCGCTCCACGTCCTCGCGGCCAACAGGCAGAGACCCCACCGAGCGATCGTAGATGCGGAACCAGGATCGGGGTCCGGGTGCAGAGGCTCCAGGCATGAGGATTCGGTTGGCTCTGCTCGCGCTCGCTGCGCTGCTCGTCAGAATGCGCGTGTGGCCACCTCGCCGGACCGCCCGATCCGCCTGCTCGTGCGCGAAGACGACCTCGGACGTACTCGGCTGACGGTCATTTTTCGGCTGATCCTCGCCATTCCTCTCCTGATCTGGCTCGTGCTCTGGGGAATCGCCGCGTTCGTCGTCTCCTTCGTCCTCTGGCTCGCCATCCTCATCGAGGGAAGAGCGCCGGAGATCCTTCACGACTTCGTCGCCGGCTACCTGCGCTACGCGACCCACGTCGGCGCCTACCTCTATCTGGCCGCGAACCCGTACCCCGGCTTTCGCGGCCGTCCCGGATATCCGGTCGATCTCGCGATCGATCCGCCCGAGCGCCAGAGCCGCTGGACGGCGTTCTTCCGGATCCTGCTCGCTCTCCCGGCGCTGCTCCTCGCGTCGGTGCTCGGAGGTGGATTCTCCCTCGGCTCTCCCGGCAGCTCGTGGGGATCGGCAAGCGGCGACGCGTCGACGTCAGCAGCCTGGACCGGCGTCTCGGTCACCGGTGCTGCCGCTGCGGCGGCCGTCCTGGCCTGGTTCGCGGCCGTCGCGCTCGGACGGACGCCCAGAGGACTGCGCGACCTCGTCGCCTACGCGGTCGGCTACGGGGCGCAGGCGGCCGGCTACCTCCTGCTTCTGACCGGTCGCTACCCGAGCTCGGATCCCGCACTGGTCGAGCCGTTCTCACAGCTGCCGGAGCACCCGGTGCGAACCGTCGTCTCGGACGACCTCGAGCGCCCTCGACTCACCGTCGTGTTCAGGCTGCTGCTCGCGATACCTCTCTTCGTGTGGCTCGTGCTCTGGTCTGTTGCCGCTGTGGTTGCGACTCTCGCGGCCTGGTTCGCCGCGCTCGTGACGGGACGCGTGCCGTCGGGCCTTCATCGCTTTCTCGCCGCCTACGTGCGCTACGTGTTGCATCTGCTCGCGTTCCTCCATCTCGTCGGCCGCAAGTTCCCGGGCTTCACCGGACGCGCGGGCTCGTACGGCATCGACGTGGAGATCGATCCACCGACGCGCCAGAACCGCTGGAAGACCCTGTTCCGACTCTTCCTCGCCCTCCCGGCTGTCATCCTCGGCGGCGCGCTCGGCGGGGTGATGTTCGTGGCAGCAATCCTCGGTTGGTTCTACGCAATCGCCACGGGACGAATGCCACAGGGTCTCCGCAATCTGGGCGTGGCCTGCCTACGCTACGGCGCTCAGCTCGACGCGTATCTCCTGCTCCTCACGGACCGGTATCCGTACGCAGCACCGGTGCTGAGCTCCCGTACAGCCGAGCCCGTCGACGCCTCCGAGCCGCCGACGATGGGGGCGGGCTCGTTCGCTCCCTGATTCAGACCGTCGTCCTGACCGCGCTTCCGCGTGCCCGTCAACGGATGACGAGGTGAAGACCGCCGTTGGGGTGCTCGTGCTGGCGGGATTTGCCGTCGGCGTCGTCCTCCTCTGGCCGACCGCGGTCCCGAACGACCTCGTGCTCGGCGACGTCGACGAGCGAGCGGTGTTCGGGGCTGAGCTCGTCGAGAGATCCGAGCGCTTCGAGCGCTTCCTGTACGTCTTGTGGGTGGTCTCGCAGGTCGCGCTCCTCGCGACGCTATGGGTCTACGCGCGCAAGGGCGCCGCGTTCACGCGCGAGTCCGCGGCCGGCCCGATCGGCACCGGGATGCTCCTCGGCATGCTCGGGCTGGCGATCGTGTGGCTCGTGAACCTGCCGTTCCGGCTGATCGGGCACTGGTGGGCTCTGCGCTACGACGTCACCGACGCCGACTACGTCTCCTGGCTGCTCGAGGACTGGATCCTCCTCGGGGCGCAGTTCGTCTCGCTCTGTCTCGCGCTCGTGATCGTGATGGGGCTGGCCCGTCGCCTCGGCGACAACTGGTGGCTCCCGGGAGCCGCCGTCTTCGTCGGCATCGCCGCGTTCTTCACGTTCATCTCGCCCTACCTCGACTACACGACGGAGCCGCTTCGTGACGAAGCGCTCGTCGAGGCCGCCGATCGCTTCGAGCGCGAGCTCGGTCTTTCGGACGTGCCGGCGTACGTCCAGGAAGTCGCCGAGGACACCGAGCAGGCGAACGCGTACGCCTACGGCTTCGGCCCGACCCGTCGGATCGTCTTCTGGGACACGGTTCTCCAGGATCCGTTCGACCCCGAGGAGCAGCAGGCCGTTCTCGCCCACGAGCTCGCGCACCACTCGCAACGACACCTGACGGAAGGGATCGGCTGGTTCGCGATCTTCGCGATCCCCGGCGCCTTCGTCCTGATGTTGGCGACAAAGGGGCGAGGTGGGATGGGAGCGCCGGAAGCGATACCGCTGGCGTTGCTCGTGGCAGCGATCTTCCAGCTCGCGACGGCTCCGGCCGCGAACTGGGTCACGCGCAGGATGGAGGCCGAGGCCGACTGGAAGGCGCTCGAAGCCACCCGCGATCCGGACTCCGTCGAAGGAGCGATGGTCGGGCTGTCGGAGACGTCGCTCGGCGACCCTGATCCGCCGGCGTGGACGCAACTCCTGCTCGGGACGCATCCGGCACTCGCCGACAGGGTCGCGATGGCTCGGGCCTGGGCGCATCGAGATCGAGAGTGACGACGCTACTGTGCCCGACCGAGGATGAGGTAACAGAAGCCGAGGACGTCCTGATATCCGCGCAGCCAACGGTCACGGTGAGCGTCGGAACGAGCACGGATGTCGGGGGCGTCAGGATGCCCGGAATTGGCAACGAGCCATTCCTCCCAGTCGGCCAGGTAGCCGGACTCGAACGCCTCCCACTCTGCTCGACTCGCTGTGCCGATGTCCACCGGCCGGAAGCCGGCGTCGATCGCATGGTCCACCACCCCTGCGAGATCGGTGATCTGTGTCGAGCCGTCCAAGAGCTCGATCACTGTGTCTGTTGGAGGCTGCTCCCAGATTCCGTCGCCGAACAACAGTCGCCCACCAGGGCGGACGAGCGGGAAGAGCGCGTGTAGCGCATCCGCGCTGCTGCCGAACGCCTGACTGGAGCCGAGGCAGAGGACGACGTCGGCTGGGTCGTGCATGAGCTTCGCGGCAAGCCCCTCGACGAACGTCGCTCGTTCGGTCAGCCCCCGGCTGTCGGCGTTCGTGCGGGCCCGAGCAAGCGCCTGCGGATCAACGTCCACTCCGATGCCGGTTGCTTCCGGAACGTCGGTCAGCAGCTCCAGCAGCAGCTCGCCCCAGCCGCAGCCCACATCGAGAACTGTCCTGGGATTCGTCGCTGCGAGTGCCGCGACCAACCGACGCGCCCGCTGCTCGGAAAGCGGAGCGTTGTAGGTCAGGTGCGCGTAGTAGCCGGGACCGGGGCCGTTGTCGAGCATGTCGGAAACGTAGCCGGCTTCGGTACCGGCCCTGGCCTCCGGATCAGGTGAGCGTGTACTCGGGCCCGGAGCCGCCCTCGGGCGGGGTCAGGCGGCCGCCCTTGGCGGAGATCGCACCGCACTGGACGCAGTTCGACGGGGTGACCTCGACCGTGACCATCCCGTCGCCGAGATCGCGCCCGACCTCGTACACGTGAGCGGGGCACATCCAGGCCCACGCCTCGGCGACCGGCCGTCGCACGCGCCGGGAGACCTGGAGGTGGTTCGGCTGGTCGTCGCGGGTTCGGTTCCCCGAGGCGAAGACCGAGGAGAGCTTGTCGAAGATGTACTTCCCGTCCGGCTTGGGATAACGGCGAGCGCGCCCCGTCTTGATCAGGGACGCCTCGTCGTTCGGGTGCGTCGGAAAGCGGCCGTTCGGCATGCGGCCCTTCGTCGCGGTCATCATGCTCGCGAGCGCGCCGCCGACGAAGAACCCCTTGTCGAAGGCCTGGCGCATGTTGCGCACCTCGTGCAGTTCCGTCCACATGGTCGTCCCTCGAAGCGACTCGTCGTACGACGCAAGTGCCCCGACACGGCTCGGAACCTCGCCGCGCTGCAGAGCGCGAAACGCCGCCTCCGCCGCCAGGCGGCCCGACTCGATCGCGTAGTGGATCCCCTTCAGCCGGGGTACGTTCACGAGGCCGGCGCCTTCGCCCACGAGCAGGAGCCCCGGCGCATGGAGCTGGCGCGGCAGCGAGTAGTACCCGCCCTCGGTGATCGTCTTCGCACCCCAGGCAACGCGCTCTCCGCCACCGAGGATGTCCCAGACGAGGCGATGCGTCTTGAGCTCCTGGAGCACGTCGTGGACCGAGAACTCGACGTCCTTCGCCTCGAGCCCCGCGACGAAGCCGATCGAGACGAGGTCCTCCCCCATCGGGTAGATGAAGGAGCCGCCGAACTCGCCGTAGCCGGCGGACGTCCGCAGCGGCCAGCCGAGCGTGTGCACGATCTTCTCGAGCGGGCGGCGAACCCGCCAGACCTCCTTCACACCGAGCGCCCAGATCTGCGGGTTCTCGCCGTGCAGGCGAAAGTGGTCGATGGCGGCGCTCGTGAGCAGGCCCTGGGTGCCCTCGGCCAGCACCGTGATCCCGGCGACGACGTCCGACCCGGGCTCGAACGTGGGCAGCGGCTCCCCATGGCGGCCACGACCGCGGTCACCCGTGCGCGCGCCGAGCACCCGGCCGTGCTGGACGAGCAGCTTCTCGGCTGCCGTCTCCGGGAGCACCGCCACACCGAGAGCCTCGGCCTGCTCGGCGAGGAAGCGGGCGAGCTCGGAGACCGACAGGATCACGTTGCCGTGGTTCCACATCGTGGGCGGCGGCGGGATCCGGTAGGAGGAGCGTCGCGTCAGCACGTGCACGGCTTCGCCCGGCACCTCGCCGTAGGTCGGGATGTCGGCCATCGTGAGGCGGCCTCGGAAGAGCTCGCGCAGCGGCCGCGGGTTGACGACCGCCCCGGAGAGCAAGTGGGAGCCCGGCTGCTTTCCTTTCTCGAGGACGGCCACCGGAACCTCGCCCAGCTGCTCCCTCATCTCCGGATGCTCCTCGAGCAGCTGTCCGAGTCGAATCGCGCACGCGAGCCCACCGGGGCCTCCGCCGACGATGAGCACTCCGACGTCGATCCGCTCCTCGGGCGCGTCCGTCGGAACGGCGATCGCGTCGATCGGGGCGAACGGCGGCGGGAACTCGGTCGGCCTGGCCAGGTTGGCGCAAGTTCCTCTACCCGCCGCGGTGGGCGCGGACGAGCTCGGTCAGCTTGGGCACGATCTGGTGCAGGTCGCCGACGACGCCGAGGTCGCAGAAGTCGAAGATGGGTGCGTTCGCGTCCTTGTTGATCGCGACGATCGTGCCCGCGCCCTGCATGCCGACCTTGTGCTGGATCGCGCCCGAGATCCCGCAGGCGACGTAGAGCTTCGGGGCGACGCTCTTTCCGGTCTGCCCCACCTGCGTCGCGTACGGGTACCAGCCCGCGTCGACGACCGCACGCGTCGCCGCGACCGCGCCACCGAGGGCCGCGGCAAGCTCCTCCAGCAGCGAGAATGCATCGGGCGCACCGAGGCCTCTGCCTCCGGCGACGATGATGTCCGCGTCCTCGATCGACGGCCCGCTCGACTCCTCCTGGGTCTGCTCGACGAGGGTCGCGAGCGTGGAGAAGTCCGAGAACGAAGGCTCGAACTGCTCGACCTCGGCCGCGCCGCCCGACTCCTCGGGGTCGAGCGCGCCCGAGCGCACCATCCCGAGCCGCGGCGTTCCGTTCCAGCCGACGTCGACCAGCACCGTGTCGCCGAGCGCGGGCCGCTTTCCGACGAGGTCGTCGCCCTCGAGGACGAGATCCGTGAGGTCCCAGTTGAGCCCGGCGTCGAGCCGTGCGGCCAGGCCGGCGGCGACGTCTGCCGCCAGCACGGAGGCGGCAAAGAGAACGGTGTCCGCGCCGGACTGTTCGACGAGCGCCGCGATTGCGTCGACGCGCGGTTGCGGCAGCGGCGACTCGAGCGCTGCGTCCTCCGACACGTACACCTTGGACGCTCCGAAGGCACCCGCGCGCGTCGCGACCTCAGCGGCGCCCGGGCCGAGCACGACGCCGGTCGCCTCGCCGAGCGACGCGGCCTTGGCAAGGACCCCGAGACCGCCTTTCTCCAGCTCGCCGTGGTAGTGCTCGAGGAAGACCAGCGACTTCACAGGAGCCGCTTCTCCACCACGTAGTCGAGGATCTTCTGCGCGGCGGTTCCGTCGTCCTCGATCTTGACCGAGTCGCCACGGGCGGGGGGAGCCCCGAGCTCGCGGACCGTGGTCTTCGCCGCGGCTTCTCCGGCTTCGCCGGCGTCGACTCCGAGGTCTGCCAGCGAGACCGTCTCCTGCGGCTTCGTCTTTGCGCCCATGATCCCCTTGAGCGACGGATAGCGCGGCTCGTTGATCGCATCGGACACCGCGACGATCGCGGGCAACGGAGCGGAGATCGTGTCGTACCCGTGCTCCGTCTGGCGCTTGCCGGAGACGGAGCTCCCGTCGACCGTGAGCGCGGCGACCTGCGAGATCAGCGGTCGTTGCAGCCGGTCGGCAACGGCCGCCCAGAGCACCGCCCCGTCACCGTCGCTCGACGCCTGGCCGAAGAGCACCAGATCGGCCGCTTCCCGCTCCAGCGCGGCGGCCAGCGCGCGGCTCGTCCCGAGGAGATCTGAGCCGGCGGCGCCCTCGTCCGAGATCAGCACGGCGCGATCCGCGCCCATCGCCAGCGCCTTCCGCAGCGACTCGATCGGCCTTCGCCGGACCGAGCGAGATCAGGACCACCTCCCCGCTCTGCGCTTCCTTGACACGCAGCGCCTCCTCGACCGCGTTCAGGTCGGTCGGGTTCAGCGCCGCCTCGCCGGACCGGTCGAGCCGTTTCGTCTGCGGATCGATCTTCTTGTGGACGGTCGCGTCCGGAACCTGCTTGACGCAGACGGCGATCTTCATCGGCGCGGACTCTATCGGCGCCGTACGCGGTAGCGACCGGTTGCCAAACCCCCCACTCGGTCAGGTGCGGCCGGCCGATCCCTGTGTCGATACTTCAGGCAGATGCGCACTCGTCGGATCACGGCCCTCGGGCTGCTCTCGCTGGCCGCGCTCGCGCTCGCAGGCCTCGCAGTCGCCGTCATCGCGGACTCGGGCAGCGGCACGCCGCAGCCGACGACGACCGCCGCACCGCTCCATCCCGTCGCCGGAAACTTCGAGCCGGACGAGACGACGCTCGAGGACTGCTCGGACGACGAGCTGCCGTGCCTCGAGCAGGCCTACGGCAACATCGCCTACCGCTCCGGCCCGCTCGAGGCGCTCGGAGGTCCTCGAGCGAAGAGATCGGATCTCAGACGAACGGGTGCCATCGCATCGCACACAACATCGGCTCCGCCTCGCTCGCCCGCTTCGACGGCAACGTCGGCCTCACGTTCGCCGAGGGGTCCTCGGCGTGCGCGTCCGGCTACTACCACGGCGTTCTCTCGAGGGCGCTCGTCAACGTGAAGTCGTACGGAGCCGGCGCGCTCGGCGCGGTTGCGCGAGGGCTCTGTACCGGCGATGAGGTCCGAGCGCTGGCGGAGCTCGAGTACCAGTGCCTGCACGGGCTCGGGCACGGGCTGATGATCACGACCGGGTTCAACCTGCCGACCTCGCTCGAGGTCTGCGATCGGTTGCGCGGAACCTGGAAGGCGACGTCCTGCAACGGCGGAGTCTTCATGGAGAACTTCTTCACGTCCTACGGCGGCCAGTCGCCGTGGGTACGCGACGACGATCCCGTCTATCCGTGCAACGAGGTGGCGGAGGAGGACAAGCAGACGTGCTATCAGCTCGTCACGTCACGAATCCTGCGCGTCATCGGCGTGGACTGGGAGCGGACGGCGGAGATCTGCGCCTCGGTCGAGAAGAACTGGGTCGCGTCCTGCTTCGAGTCCTACGGCCGGGACGTGGCCGGGCAGACGCGTCGCGATCCCGAGGAGATCCGCGAGCTCTGCGCGGTTGCAAAGCCGTACGGCGGCGAGCGGGAGTGCATCCGGTTCGCGGCGCTGGACATGGTCGCGAACGACAAGAGCGGACGCGCAGGCGGCGGGTCTCTGCGACGGGACCACCGGCACCCTTCGCCTGGCGTGCTACCAGGCGATCGGCTCGATCATGGCCCGTTCGCGGACAACACGAGCGGCGAGCGCAGCCGACTGCCGGTACGTTGACGACGGTTCCGAGCCGACCTGGACGCATGCATCCGCGGCGCCGCGGCCCGGCTTGCGGCTCCCCTCGGTCGATAACGCGCTGACAGCTCTGCTAGCGTCCCGCCCTTCGAGCGCGACCCGGAGTACCCGTCCCCATCCGACGCCACCGGACGACAGCCCGAGGGATTCTCTTCCCGCTTCTCGCCGGACTCCTGGCCGGGCTGTTCCTCGTGCCCGCGGGTGGCGCCGAGTCGACCGGTAGCTCCGCGGTTCCGAAGCTCGTGTTCCCGCTCGTCGCGAAGACCGATCTCTGGGACAACTACGGCGACTCGCGTGGGGCTCACAGCCATGCGGGCATCGACATGGAGAATCCCTGGCGCGCTCCGGTCGTGGCGGTCGAGGCGGGACGGGTGTCGTATGCGGAGTCGGGGCTCGGAGGGTGCATGCTCTACCTCTACGGCCGCAGCGGGACGATGTACATGTACATCCACCTGAACAACGACCTGACGGCGAAGAACGACAACCGCGGAGGCTGCGTCAAGGACGTGACCTTCGCGGTGCCGAACGGCGCCCGCGTCTCGGCGGGACAGCAGGTCGCGTGGAACGGAGACTCCGGCGACGCCAGCGGGAACCCGCACCTGCACTTCGAGGTGCACCCGGGAGGCGGAGCGGACACGAATCCCTTCCCGCACCTCACGCGCGCGACCCGGCCGCTCTTCGCGGCCGAGGTGGGCTCACCGTTCAGCCTGGGCCTGCGCGGCGACCTCGTCGCGGCAGGCGCGGGAACGCTGACCATGGAGGTCGACCGCGTACGCCACTATCCGGGCGGCCGCTGGCTCGACGTCGACAGCCCGCAGCGTCGAGCTCGCAGTCCCGGAAGAGGCGGAGGTCGCGCCGCCCTCGCTGAGGTTCGTCTCGTCCGTGTCGCACCGGCGACACGCGTCTCCCGTGCCCGTCGTCGCGTACACGGTGAGAGGCGAAGACGACGATGGACGCGATCGTCGGGACGGCGGGAGCTCTTAGCCTCAGCCGCGTTTCGCCGGCTCACTAGCCGCCGTTCACGCGCGAGCAGTCGGGCCGGCTCGCCGGCACGGATCGGCTCGGCGACGCCGCGTCATCTGTCTCGCCGCAGGACATGAATCGACGCGCCGGACTCGAGCTCGAGCTCGACGAATCCGCTGCGAGCGAGCTCCCCGCGAAGCTCGCCGACATCGCCGATGTGCGGCCAGGGGAGGACGTCACCCTCTCGATAGAGGACGAAGTCCACGTGCTCCGCGCGCTCGGCAAGCTCCGTCCGGGTCAGCGCGCTTCCCCAGTCGACCTGGACGAACGGCTCGGGGAGCGAGTAGATCTCGGCTCGCTGGCTCAGGTGAGGCAGGAACGTCGAAGTGGCCGCGACCGCCGCGTCGTCCGGCACGACCTTCAGCGCCTGGCGTAGCTGCACGTCTTGTCGATGTCCACGCGTCCGTTCGTTGTCTGCGTCGTGCACCCAACGACCCCCGAGAGCCGCCGCGCCTACCGCAACGGTCACGAGCAGAGCAACTGCAAGCCGTCCGGGTCGCCCGAGAATGCGAATCTTGCCAACGCCGACCGCAGCCGCGACGAAGAAGCCGAGCAACGTTCCAAGGTGGTAGTGAGAACCGAGAACGTGCTGGTACTCGTATGCCGACAGCGCGTTGTGAAGCGCAGTGGGTGCCGATAGCAAGATCCAGGCGGGCGCCAGAAACGCAAGGCATGCGGTCGAGACAAGGAGCAACGCGACGGCGGCGAGACTCTCTCCTGCGATGTCCGAGATGGTCTCGAGCGGATGCCTCGACATCCAGCCGAGAGCGTCGAAGAGCGAATCACCACGGTCGCCGGCAAAACGACGGCCATAGGCGTCGTTCGCGTTCCCAGACGCACCGACCACGGCGAACGCGAAGACGAACCAGAGCGCAGACCCGGCAGCGAGCAGCCCGCCGATCCGCCGCTTGCCGTGATAGGCGAGCAGAAGCCCCAGCATGATGTACATGAGGGCGACGTCCTCCTTGAGGCTCAGGGCTAGAAGCGTCGTGACGAGCAGGAGCACGTGCCGGTCCCGGAGCCCTGCGAGGACGCTGAGCACGAGGAGCGGCGCCGAGAACGCCAGCGGATGGAAGTCGAAGAGATTGACGGCGGCTGTCCAAGGGCACACGAGCCAGAGGAACGCCGGGAGGGCGGCGAGAGCCGGCGCCGCCCCTGACGCACGCGCCAGGGCGAACAGCGCTGGCGCGGTCAGTCCGAGCGCGATGGCCTGGGCGGCGAGGATGCCGGGGACGCCGAGGCCGAGCCAATAGAGAGGTGTGAGGAGCGCGAGCGCCGGCTGGAAGTGGTCTGCGAGCAGCGGACGCGTGACCACCGTGGAGAACGGCTCCTCGCCGTGCGCCAGCAGCCACAGCAACTGGTCGTAGTGCGCGAGATCGAAGGAGGTGGTGAACGCATTGTGGTCGGCGATCGACTCGAGGGAGAGCAGCACCGCATAAACCACCGTTCCCGCCCACACTGCGAAGCTCCAGGTCGGAGCGAACGCCGTGCGCACCCGGATCGTTGGCTGGACTGCCTCCATCGGAGCGTCAGTTATCGGCGCCGCCGGTCGCTCGTCTGAGCCGCGACGCCGGCAGCGGGAGGACTGCGCTGTTCACGAACAGCTCCCGGATGACGTGGAGATCAAGACACAGCTGTCCTGGAAGTGCACTTGAAACACGACCGGAGCGGTACGAGCCGCATCGGAGCGTGCCGCCGCTCGCACACCTCGAGATGTGTGCTGAGAAGGTGCTCGAATTCGCGGGGCGTCCAACGATGCAGGTGGAACTCGTCGCCGCCCCATTCGATTCGATCGCCCAGGAACCTTCGCACCGGACCGCGCCGGAGCACGTTCTTCACCCGGAGGATGAGCGGGTCGTTGGGGACGGTCACGACCGCGATGCCCGAGGGACTGAGGACCCGCGCGATCGCCGCGAGCACCGCTCCCGGATCGACGACGTGCTCGAGTACCTCGGTGCAGATGACGCGGTCGAAGCCGGCTTCGGGCATGTTCAACTTGTCGATCTCCCCCTTGAGAAAACGAACGTCGTATCCGGCGAGGTTCTTTCTCGCATTGTCGAGGTAGACATCCGACACGTCGATTGCGGTGAGCCGCGCCCGGGGGAACATGCGGAGCACATGACCACCTCCGGATCCGACCTCCGCGATGTCGAGCCCGCGCTCGTCGCCGACGAAGTCTCGAATGATCGCGAGGCGACGGCGTTCGACGAGCCGGATCGGCCACGGTGAGCGCGCGTAGTAGTCGTCGATCGGATGCTCGCGAGCGAGTCGGTCGTTCACTGCCTCCACGTCGATGTCGAGAGGCGACGGCTCCGTCACTCCTCGGAAGCTAGCGCACGGTCCTGCAATCACCTCGCGCGCAGCAGATAGAAGGCCCCGTTCACGAGCGCCTCACGCGCCACCGGAATCCTTCCGAGAAGCCCGGCGGTCCGCGAGGCGAGGCCGTAGCGCACCGTGTACTCCGGGCGCACGAGGAAGAGCTCACGTTCTTCGACTTCGAATCCTGCTCTGGAAAACGCGCGCTCGGCGACGGACAGCGTGAGGCGCGTACGCCTCACCGAGAGCATGTCCTCGAGAGCGCCCGCGGCCGTCATGTATTCCTGCTCGCCCGGTCTCGCCACCCGAAAGAAGATGCGTGCGGGCAGGTAGTGGGTGAAAGGGACGAAGCGGGCTCGCCCGCGCGCAAGCTGCTGATGACCTCCGAACGCCGAGTAGTACGGAGGGAACGAGACGAAGACGTGGCCTTCCGCACGGAGCGACCGGCGGATCATGTGGAGTGCACGGTCGTAGTCGGGGATGTGCTCCAGGACGTCGTGCAACACGACGAGGTCGAACCGAGGCTCGCCGGTCTCCAGGGTCATGAGATCCGCGACCTCGAGGCGGAAGCGCTCGTCGGCGACGAACGGCGAGGAGGCAACCACCTCTTCGCTCAGCTCCAGTCCGAGCGCGCCCGCCACCTGGCCGGACTCCCGGAAGCGCGTCGAGCATGCCCCCGTGGTGGGCGCCGAAGTCCCCCACGTATCTCCCTTCGAGCGCGAGGCGCGCCGCGAGCCACGGGATGACCACGTCCCGCCCGAGCAGCGTCTGATACTCGAAGTAGGACAGCCCGCCGAGCAGAGGTGCTGACTCGGACCGAGGACCACCCATCGAGCGGACCATCGTTCGAACGAGCGGTGGTGGCTCTGGACGGTCGTGCCGAAGAGCGCCGCACTAGCCGATCGTCTAGCGCCACTCGCCGGAGCAGCCCGCATACTGGTTCGGTGGCGGTTCCCAGGTCGCAATGGTCGTCGGAGGAGCCGCTCCAGGCGATCGCAGGCGAAGCCGAGCCCGTTCAGGTATCGGTTGTCATCCCGGTACGCGACGAGCAGGAAAACGTCCAACCGCTGTATGAGGCGTTGCGGCAGTCTCTCGAATCGCTCGGCCGCAGTTACGAGGTCGTCGTCGTGGACGATGGAAGCCGGGACGAGACGTACGCTCGGCTCGCCCAGCTCGCGGCCGAGGATCCGCGCCTCAAGCTCGTCAAGCTGCGGCGAAACTACGGACAGACAGCCGCGATGGCTGCCGGATTCGACCATGCCCGCGGAGAGGTCATCGTCCCGATGGACGGCGACCTGCAGAACGATCCTGCCGACATCGCCGCGCTGCTCGAGAAGATCGACGAAGGGTATGACGTCGTCAGCGGCTGGCGGAAGAGGCGGCAGGACAGCTTCAGCCGGCGACTACCGTCGCGGATCGCGAACTGGCTGATCGGCCGCGTCACCGGCGTGCGCCTGCACGACTACGGCTGCACGCTGAAGGCGTATCGCGCCGAGGTCGTGCGCGAGACGCGGCTGTACGGCGAGATGCACCGATTTCTTCCCGCCCTCGCGTATCAAACCGGCGCCCGCATCACGGAGATTCCCGTCGCGCACCATCCCCGCGCGGCTGGCAAGAGCAGCTACGGCATCGGCCGCACGTTCAAGGTGCTGCTCGATCTCCTGACCGTGAAGTTCCTCTCGGTGTGGTCGACGAAGCCGAGCTACGTCTTCGGCGGCAGCGGGGCCATCCTGTGCTTGCTCGGAACGGCGTTCGTCACGTGGACGGCCTACGAGAAGATCGTCAACGGCATCTACGTCTACCGCCAGCCGTCGCTCATCGTGGGCGTCTTCCTGTTCACGATCGGCTTCAACCTCTTCATGCTCGGACTGCTTGCCGAGCTCGTCGTGCGCACGCACCACGAGTCGCAGTCGAAGCCCGTGTACCTCGTCCGCGAGCGGCGCAACTTCGAGGAGGATTCCCCGGCCTAGCAGCGGCCGCTCTCCCGCATGTGCGGAATCTGTGGAATCGTCGGACCGGCCCCGGTCGACCGTCGGGTGCTCGCGCAGATGACTCGAGCGCTCGAGCACCGCGGCCCGGACGACGAGGGGTTCCACGTCGCCGCGTACGAGGACGGAACCGCCGTCGGCCTCGGCTTTCGCCGGCTGTCGATCATCGACCTGGACACGGGCAATCAGCCGATCGGGAACGAGGACGGCTCGCTGCAGGTCGTCCAGAACGGTGAGATCTACAACTACCGCGAGCTCCGCGCCGACCTCGTGAAGCGCGGCCATCGCTTCGCGACGAACACCGACACCGAGGTGATCGTCCACCTGTACGAGGAGCTCGGCGCGCGCTGCGTCGAGCGGCTCAACGGCATGTTCGCGTTCGCTCTCTGGGACGAGAAGGACCGGAGCCTGCTGCTCGCACGCGACCGCTTCGGGAAGAAGCCGCTCTACTACGCCGATCTCGGCGACGCCCTGCTCTTCGGCTCCGAGCTGAAGGCGCTGCTCCGACATCCGCGCTGCCCGCGCTCGCTCGACCTCGAGAGCCTCTCGCGCTACCTCGCGCTCGAGTACGTCCCCACTCCGCACGCGATCTTCGAGGGCGTCGCGAAGCTCCCCGGAGGCCACTACCTCCTGTGGCGCGAGGGACGGCACGTCGGTCGAGCGGTACTGGGACCTCTCCTTCGAGAGCGACGACGACAGCCGCTCGGACGACGACTACGTCGAGGAGTTCCGGAGACCTGCTTCGCGAAGCGGTTCGCCGCCGGCTCGTCAGCGACGTCCCGCTCGGGGCCTTCCTGAGCGGCGGGATCGACTCGAGCTCGGTCGTCGCGATGATGTGCGAGGCGCTCCCGGCGGGCGCCGTGAAGACCTTCTCGATCGGCTTCGCGGAGCCGAGCTTCGACGAGTCCGCGCACGCGCGGCGTGTCGCCGACCACTTCGGCACCGACCACCACGAGGAGGTCTTCACGCCAGGAGGCGATGATCGACCTGCTCCCGACGGTGACGGACGTTCCTGGACGAGCCGTTCGCGGACGCGTCGGTCCTCCCGACGTACCTCCTCTCGCGCCACACGCGCGAGTCGGTGACCGTCGCCCTCGGCGGAGACGGGAGCGACGAGCTCCTGGCCGGATATCCCGACCTTCCCGGCAGACCGCTTCGCACGCCTCTATCCGCTGCCGCGCTGCTGAACGAGCGGATCGTGATCCCGCTCGCCGATCGGCTGCCCGTCTCGACGAGGAACTTCAGCTTCGACTTCAAGCTCAAGCGCTTCCTGCGCGGCGCCGGCTCACCGGCGGCGGACCGGCACGCCACGTGGCTGGGCTCGTTCACCCGGCGCGAGCAGGAGGACGCTTCTCACGCGCAGCCCGGCGGACCCGCTCGAGGAGCAGCGCGCGCGCCTTCGAGAACGCCCCGACGACGGACCGGCTGGAACGACTGATCTACGTCTATGCGAAGACGTATCTCCAGGACGACATCCTGGTGAAGGTCGACCGGGCGAGCATGGCCTGCTCGCTCGAGGTGCGCGCGCCGTTCCTCGACGTCGACCTGGTCGAGTTCCTCGGGCGCGTACCCGCCCGGCTCAAGCTCCGTCGCCTCGACACCAAGCACCTGCTCAAGCGCGCGATGGCGGACGATCCTCCCGCCGGGCATCGCCGACCGGCCGAAGAAGGGATTCGGCATCCCCGTCGCCGACTGGCTCAAGGGCGCGCTGCGGGAGGCGCTGCAGGACGAGCTGTCGCCCGGACCGAATCAGGGCACAGGGCATCTTCGAGCCCTCCGTCGTGGATCGTCTGGTCTCCGAGCACATGAGCGGTCGCAGCGACCACCGAAAGCCCCTCTGGACGCTCTTCGTCTTCCAGCTCTGGCACCGGCGCTGGCTCGAGGGCACCGAGCCTCGCCGAGGCACGGCCCGGACGGTCGACGAGCGAGGCGCCGCGTGAGGCGCGCGCTCGTCGACGGACCTCCGCTGCCCCGTCTCGTCCCATCCTCTCGGCTCTTGAAAGCGCCGAAGGCCCGGACGAGATCGAGACCGGCGAGCTCGTCTGCGCCGGCTGCGATCGACGCTGGTCGATCCGCGACGGAGTCCCGCGACTCGTTCCACCGGACCTCGAGGAACAGCAGCGCAAGACGTCTTCCGCATTCGGCTGGCAGTGGCAGCACTTCGTGGAGATGCATCCCGAGTTCGAAGCGCAGTTCCTGGACTGGGTGCATCCGCTTCGGCCGGAGTTCTTCCGAGGCAAGCGGGTGCTCGACGCGGGCTGCGGCATCGGCCGGCACGCGTACTACGCGGCCTCGTACGGCGCGAGCGAGGTCGTCGCGCTCGACCTGAGCGGCGCCGTCGAGACCGCGCGCCGGAACCTCGAGTCGTTCGACAACGTCGACGTCGTCCAGGGCGACCTCCTGCGGCCGCCGTTTCGCACAGCCGCGCAGGGAGGTGGCTTCGACCTCGTCTACTCGATCGGAGTCCTGCACCATCTTCCCGATCCGCACGCAGGGTTCCGAAAGCTCGTCGAGTACGTCCGCCCCGGCGGGACGATCGCCGTCTGGGTCTACGGACACGAGAACAACGGCGTTCGTCCGACAACGTGGTCGAGCCGGTCCGCCGCCTGTCGACCAGGATGCCTCCGTCCGTGCTTCGCGGGCTCGCCTGGCCGCTGGCGCTCGGATTTCACGGCGTGGCGAAGGGCGTGTACCGCCCGCTCCACGGCACGTCCGTCGGTCGCAAGCTGCCTCTCGACGAGTACATGACGAGCGTCGCGGACTTCAGCTTCCGCCAGAACTACGGGATCGTCTTCGACCAGCTCGTCGCCCCGACCGCCGCGTACATCAAGGGACCCGAGCTCGAGCGATGGTTCCGCGAGAGCGGTCTCGAGGAGATCGCAGATCACGCAGCGGCACGGAAACTCTTGGCGAGGCCAGGGGCGGGCTCCCGCTGCCACCGCTTAAGCGCAAGCAGCGATCGGCCGACGTCACCACGGGCAGCGATGACCGAGGCTGAGAACTCTCCCGCAGCTCCACCGACAGTCCGCATGCGCATCGCGCAGGCGCTCGGACTGCTCGCCCTCGTCGCCTCCCTCGTCGCCGCCCTCGGTCCGGCCGAACGCGTGCGCACGATGTACTCGTGGCCGCCGGCCTCGTTGCCGGCGGATACCCCGAGCCGGGTCTGGTACACGCCCCTGCTCCTCGTCACGCACCAGCCCGAGATCCTCTCCACGGATGTCCCCTGCACGCTTCCGCCGACGCTTCCGTCCGGCGAGCCCGGGCTCGTGCTCGCAACGGCGCGCTACCCGGACCGGGTAGGCGGGCTCGCGATCACCCAGTCTCAGGAGCAGCTCGTCGTGAGCCTGGGCGGAGACGTCCTGGATCGCGTCGATCTCCCGCGGAAGGCGACGCGCGACGACTGCGCCCACCGCATCACGTTCGCGGACGGACGTTGGACGATCTCGGGAGGCGACGGCATCGAGCGCACAGGGCGCCGTCGAGGCGATGCCGACCGTGAACGGTCTCTTCTCGGCTCTCGACCTGCGGTCGAGCGCGGGCTTCTCGGTCGACGTGACGACCGAGCCGCATGCCACGCGCACCACGCTCCGACAAACGCTCGCGTGGATCGTCGCGGCGCTTGCCGCAATCGCCGCCCTGCTTCTCGTCGCGATCGAGCGGCGTCCACGCCCGTGGGCCGCGTTCACCCGACTTGTCAGGAAGGGGATCGCCGGCGCACATCCCGCCGACGCGGTGGTCGCACTGGCACTCCTGGCGTGGTGCGTGATCGCTCCCGTGAACTTCGACGACGGCTGGGTCATCCAGCGGGAGCAGATGTTCGACTCGTCGAAGGGGTTCTCCACCTACTACAGCAATCTCGGCGTCAATCTGCCGCTCGATTACTGGCTCGAGTGGGTGCACCACTGGCTCGCCGAAGCCTCGACGGCACTGATCGTCTTCCGTTTGCCGGTCTTCGTCGTCCTGATGGTGGTCTGGGTGCTCTGTCGCTGGATCGCGTCCCAGATCTCAGCGTCAGCCGGACCGTCAGTACCGAATCAACGCCTGGATCCTCGCATGCGCCTTCGTCCTGGGCTCGTTCGCCTGGGGGATGACCATGCGCCCGGAACCGATAACCGCACTCTTCGTCACGGGCATCGCAGCCTGCATGGTTCGGTTCCTGACGCGCGAGAGCGCCGCGCCGGTAGCGGTCGCCTCCGCACTCGCCGCCCTCGCGCTCACGGCGCACCCAGCGGGGATCGTGTCCCTCGCCTCCGTGCTCGTCGCAGGTCCTAGGCTGTTCAGGTGGGCTCGGACGCGGCTGGCGCCGGCCGTGACGATCGTCTCGGCCTCGAGCGCGCTCCTGGCGACGCTCGCATTCGTGGGCTCGGATCTCGATCAGCGCGTCGCCGACGCCGAGACCGCCCAGGACACCTCGGTACCCGGGCGGGACGAACTGCAGCGATACGCATATCTGTGGGAGGAGCCATTCGGAACACCGCTCCGGCGGGCATTCGTGGCCCTCATCCTGCTCGCGGTGGTCGCATTCGTGTTGCGACAGCAGCGGACGCGGCGAGGGCTGCTCGACTTTCCCGCTTTGGCGCTTGCACTAGGTCTCGTCCTCCTGGTCGCGACTCCGAGCAAGTGGCCGTCGCATTTCGGGGCGCTCATCGGCATCGGCGGGCTCGCGATGGCGGCCGAGGCCGCGCGTCTGCGGAGCGAAGGTCGTCGGTCGACCGGATGGCAAGCCTGGCCGTTTCTGGCGATCGGGGCGGCTTTCCTGGCGGCGACGTGGTCGTGGTGGGAACGCGATCCTTGGAACCCGCTCGATCTGAGAACGCTCGACTGGGAGTCCAGCTTCGTATCGCGCTTCGGCCTGTCACAGCTCGCGGTGCTCCTCCCGGTTCTTCTCCTCGCCGCTTCTCTGGTGATCGCATTGGCTCGTGGGCGCCGCGCAGAGCTGTACCGCGTGCCGTGGCGGGTGGCTTCCTGGATTCCGGCAGCGGTCGCGATCCCGGCCATCCTCTTCACGGTCGGCATGCTGGTCGCTGACGCGGCCAAGACCGGTTCCTGGACCGTGATTCGCCAGAACGTCCAAAGCGTGGCGGGCAAACCTGGCTGCGGGCTCGCCGACGATGTACTCGTCTCTCACCGGCGTTCTGCTCAGCAGCGTGCATTCGCAGCCCCGGGCAGACCGCGTTCTTCGTCATGGGTCCCGCCGAGCCCGGTTGAGGGGCTTCCGCGCGTCGTCCTCGGACCAACCGCGGAGAGCCCAGCGAGGTCGCCTTGGTTCGCGCTTCCGGCCGACCGCCGCGCAGGTCTCTTCGTCACCGGTACGCCGGGCGTCTCGGACACGGTCTGGATCGAGTGGGGCCGCGCGGATGGCAAGCGGATCGAGCTGCTCCGAAGCGATGAGATCACCGAGGTCGTGAGCGAGCCTTCCGGAAACGCGGCCTGGCGGTTCTTCTCCGCCGGCGACTTTCCGAATGCGGACCCGCGCGCGACACTCGTCCGGATCGAATACCGGCCAGGTATCACTCCCGGCGCAGCGCTGGCGATCACCACGCCCGTGACCTACTCCAACGAGCGACTCGTCGCGCTGATGGACGGTGAGTCGTCCCGAACCCTCGTGTATCCGGAGCTCTTCTTGTATTTCCCGTGCGCGAACCTACCGGAGCTCCGAGACGGCCTCGTCGAGGTGCCACAGCTTGTCGTGATCGGCAAGACCGAGTCGCCACCCCTCCGCTACCACGTCACGAGCCCGTTCGTCGGGCTCCTCGATCTCTACGAGCTCGAGCGCGTACCGGTTGCGGATTCAAGAGATCGCGTCGACCGTCTCCGAGTCTTCGCGGTCGACCAGCGAATCCCCGGCGCAGGCCTGGCGCCACCCACAGCTACGGCTGTGGTCTCCTAGTTTCCGAGCGAAAGCGGTTAGCCGCTGATGACGTCTTGGTCGACCTAGCCCCACGCGTCGCGTCCGTCCGGTCGAACCTCCGCGATGGCGCTCTCCGTGCATGCAGACGCACCCTCGCCCGCGATCTTCGAGCACGCTGCGCCCCGCGTCGCGTTCGTCGGGTAGAGGAGCCCCACGACGATCCCGACGCCGGAGTAGCAGGCCGCTCGATCCTGCTGCGGAGCGCGGGCACAGAGCCGAGCCGCACGTCTCGCGCCGGGCACTCCCGACCCGTCGCCGACCGTTCGCGCCGCGCCGAGGAGGCAATCGCCTTGCCAGTCGCCTGCGTAGCTGCAGAGCTCGAGGATCTTGGCGGGCGCATAGCGCGCCGCTCCGGCGGCGTCCCGGCCGAAGCCCCTGAAGCAGGCCTGTGCCCAGTGCGCGGCCAGCCCGGCGCAGGTCTCGGCGGCTTTCTCGAAGTCGTTGTCATGGAATGCGAGCACCCGCACCGCTGCGCGCAGGTAGCACGAGCGCCGGTTCCGAAGCGGGATCCGACCGCACGGGTCGAGCGGATCGTCATCGGAGAGCCAAGAGGAGCGGAAGCCGAAGCGGGTCGTCACGTTCTCCATGAACGCGCCCCCGGTGCAGACGACGTCGTCCCAGCGCGTCTCGAGCTCCGCGCAGGTCGAAAGAGCGAGCGGAAGGTCGTACCCGGTCTGGATCATCAGCCCGTGTCCGAGCCCGTGTCGGCACTGGTAGTCGAGGAACCCGCGCCGGCGAACTCCGCTCCCGTCGCAGAGCTCGCGTGCGACGTCGACGAGCTTCGTCTTCGTGTTGACGCCGACGAACGCTCGCTCGAGGATCCCGTGGTAGTAGCCGGACGCGCACGTCGACGAACCGAGCGCGAAGGTCTTGGCGACGTTTCCTTCGTACCGCGCGAACGCCGCCGAGCCGATGACGTGACCGATCCGATGGCAGTCCGCGCTGACGAACTCGTCGCTCGCGATCTGCTCGTCGAAGAGCGTGAGAGCCGCCTTCGCGCCTTCTCGAAAGGCGACGTTCCCGAACGCCTGCTGGCGACAGGAGTACTCCTCGTCGGAGCAGTCGTCGAGCACGTGTCGTCGGGCCTGAAGTTCCCGGCGACCGGATGGAATGCGCCGCCGCTCGAGCCGAGTGCGACCTGCGGCTCGGCGGCCTTCTCGCCTGCCAGCGCCGCATACGCGAGCACGAGAACGAGTGCAAGAGGCACTGCGACCACGCACACGAGCGCGATCCTGCGACGGGTTCGCACTTACTGAGGGTAGCCCGCTCGCCCGACGACCCGCGCTACCAGATCAGATTGGGTCGTCTAGGCGTATCGGGCGGCCCGGAGCTCAGACTGCGACGGCACCGCGCAGGAAGTCGACGATCTCGGTCGTCGTCGCTCCCGGTCCGAACACGGCCGCCACCCCGGCCGCCTTCAACTCGTCGGCGTCGTCCGGCGGAATCGTGCCGCCGACGACCACGAGGACGTCGTCCGCACCGTTCTCGTTGAGCCCGTCGACGATGCGCGGAACGAGGGTCATGTGCGCGCCAGAGAGGATCGAGACGCCGACGGCATCCGCGTCCTCCTGAATCGCGGTCTCGACGATCTGCTCCGGGGTCTGGTGGAGACCCGTGTAGATGACCTCCATGCCAGCGTCGCGAAGGGCTCTGGCGATGATCTTCGCTCCGCGGTCGTGACCGTCGAGCCCCGGCTTCGCGATCACCACCCGGATCTTCCTGTCCGGCACATCGGCAGAATACCGCGGTGCGTCTCAACGTCATCGGGTCTTCCCCTGCCTGGCCCAACCCCGGAAGCGCGCACTCCGGGTACATGCTCGAAGCAAACGGAAGCCGTGTGCTTCTCGACTGCGGGCCGGGGGTGCTCGGCCGCTTGCGTGAGAACGAGCTCTGGCCGCGAGTCGACGGGATCGCCATCACGCACTTTCATCTCGACCACTGGGGCGATCTGGTGCCGTGGGTCTGGGGCACCTTCTATCTCGCGACGAACGGCCCACTCCCGAAGCCCGCGCTGTGGGTGCAGCCGGGCGGCGCCGACTTCCTGACCGGGCTCGGCGAGCGCCTCGGTTTCCCGGACATGTTCGAGCGAACCTTCGAGCTCGCCGAGTACCAGCCGGACACGCCGTTCCGGATCGGGCCGCTCGTCGTCACTCCGACGCGCGTTCCCCACTACACGCTCCAGACGTACGCCTTCCGCGTCGAAGCCGACGAGCGCACGATTGCGTACTCGGGAGACTCCGCACCGTCCGGGAGCTCGTGTCCGCAGCACGCGACGCAGACCTCTTCGTCTGCGAGGCGACGCTGCTAGAGGTGAGCTCGACGGCGAGCCGCGCGGCCACCTCTCGCTGGACGAAGCAGTCGAGGCCTTCGAAGCCTCCGGGGCGAAGCGCCTCCTGGTAACGCACCGTCCCTGCGAGCTCGAGACCCCTGACGAGTACGAGCTCGCGTACGACGGTCTCGAGCTCGACGTCTAGCGCGAATCACGAGCCGCCGACGGGTCCCGCCGAGCGGCAGGTGACGAACGTGCCAGCGTACTACCGTTTGAGCCTTGCCCGCTGCTCCCGCATCCCGGGTTCGAGGCACTCGGGTACCGACCTGCCCTAGACGGCGTTCGCGCGATCGCGATCGCGTGCGTCGTCGTACATCACACGATCGGGTTCCCCGTGACCGGGTTCCTAGGCGTCGAGCCTCTTCTTCGTCCTGTCCGGCTTTCTGATCACGACGTTGCTCATCGAGGAGCACGCGCGGAAGGGAAGAGTCTCCTTCCGAAACTTCTACCGTCGCCGCGCTTTGCGGCTGCTTCCCGCTCTCTTCGTGGTCGGAGTCTTTCTCGCCGTCTCGGCGATCGTGCGGTTCCATTCTGCGGAGGGTCTCTCGACAGGGCGCTGTTCGGCGTGCTCGCGGGGTTCGGCTACTTCACCAACATCGCGACGCGCTCGGTCCCGACGGAACGGGTCCCGAACGAGTTCGGCATCTGTGGTCGCTCGCGATCGAGGAGCAGTTCTATCTCGTGTGGCCCTTGGTTCTCCTGCTCGTCTTGCGTGCCCGCGTGCGCCTCGCGCTCGTCGTCCTCGGCGCCGCCCTCCGTCTCGCGACGATCCAGCAGGTCCGCTGTACCACGACGGGGCTCGTGGGAGCGCATCGTGTTCGGCAGTGATACAGGCTGTACGTCGGTCGCCGTCGGATGCGTGCTCGCACTCGGTCTCCTGACGGCCGCGCGGCCGACGATCGAAAGGCCGCGAGATTGCTAGGGCCACTGGCCTCGCAGCGCGTGGCGCTACTTCTCGGTCGTGCCCGACCCGAAAATCTTCAGCGCTGGTGCTCGCCGTCGCGTTCTGCTCCGCCTGGCTGATCCTGCTCGCCCTCGACGTCGGATCAGCGTTCGCGCGGACGTTGTCCGTCCCGCCGCTCGTCTTCCTCGGGCGGATCTCCTATGCGCTCTACCTCTGGCACATCCCGATCTACGTCGTGTTCGGGCTGAGCACGCTGCCCGAGCTCCTCGACGTTCTTGCCCTCGCGCTTTCGCTCGCGTGCGCGACGGCCTCGTACTACTTCGTCGAGCGCCCCTTCTTGAGGCGAAAGCGCAGGCCTCGAGCAGAAACCGAGGGTCGCGTCACGCCGGCGCCGGTCCTGAGACCTGCGAGTACCTGAGCCGACTAGCACGGAGTCGGCTATCCACCCGACGGGCCGCCGAACATGTGGATCGTCCGGGCGAATGCGCCGACGGGTTCGGCCTCGTGGACGATCGGCGCGTTCGCGCTGTGCGCGACGCAGACACCGGCTCCTCCGCTTCCCTGAGACCGGCGGTACGGGCCGAGCTGGCGCCTCGGCCCGTATCCGACCTTGCTGAACGCCGGCCGCGAGCTCAGAAGACGGGGGTCTCGCGCCACACGCCCCACACCTCGCGGAGCGCGTCGCACATCTCGCCGAGCGTGACGTAGTCCCGGGCGGCATCGACGATCAGCGGCATCAGGTTCACGCCGTCCTTCGCTGCCGCCTGGCTCAGCGCCGCGAGCCGCGACTCCACCCTGCTCGAGTCGCGTCGGGCGCGCACGCCGGCGAGGCGGTCGATCTGCTTCTGCTCGAGCCCCGGGTCGATCTTGAGGATCGGGATCGGGTTCTCGTCTTCGTGCAGGTACCGGTTGACTCCCACGACGACCCGCTTCCCCGACTCGACCTCGGCCTGGTAGCGGTAGGAGGCTTCCGCAATCTCGCGCTGGAAGAAGTTGTCCTTGATCGCGGGGATCACACCGCCGAGCTTGTCGATGCGGTCGAAGTACTCGTACGCCTGTGCTTCGAGGGTCGTAGGTGAGCTCCTCGACGAAGTAGGAGCCCCCGAGCGGGTCGATCGTGTTGACAACTCCCGATTCGTGGGCGATGACCTGCTGCGTCCTCAGCGCGAGCCGCACCGCGTCCTCCGTGGGCAACGCGAGCGCCTCGTCGAAGGAGTTCGTGTGCAGGCTCTGCGTCCCGCCGAGCACCGCCGCGAGGCCTTCGAGCGCCGTCCGGACGATGTTGACCTCGGGCTGTTGCGCCGTCAGCGAGACACCCGCGGTCTGCGTGTGGAAGCGCATGAGGAGCGAGCGCTCCGAGCGCGCCCCGAAGCGCTCCCGCATCTCGCGCGCCCAGATCCGCCGTGCCGCGCGGTACTTCGCGATCTCCTCGAAGAAGTCGAGGTGCGCGTTGAAGAAGAAGGAGAGCCGCGGCGCGAAGTCGTCGACGTCGAGCCCGCGCTCGACCGCCGCCTCGACGTAGGCGAAGCCGTCCGCGAGCGTGAACGCGAGCTCCTGGGCCGCGGTCGAGCCCGCCTCGCGGATGTGGTAGCCGGAGATCGAGATCGGGTGGAAGAGCGGCATCTCCTGCGCGCAGAACTCGATCATGTCCACGACGAGCCGCATGGACGGCTCGGGCGGGAAGATCCACTCCTTCTGGGCGATGTACTCCTTGAGGATGTCCGTCTGCGCGGTGCCGCGGAGCCGGTCGCGGGGAACGCCCTGCTGTTCGCCGACGCAGACGTAGTAGGCGAGGAGGATCGCGGCGGGCGAGTTGATGGTCATCGACGTGGAGACCTCGCCGAGCGAGATGCCGCCGAAGAGCGTCTCCACGTCGGAGAGCGAGTCGACGGCGACGCCCTCGCGCCCGACCTCGCCGAGCGAGCGCGCGTGATCCGAGTCGTAGCCCATCAGCGTCGGCATGTCGAACGCCGTCGAGAGGCCCGTCTGGCCATGGTCGCGCAGGTAGCGGAAGCGCGCGTTCGTCTCCTCCGCTGTTCCGAAGCCCGCGAACTGGCGCATCGTCCAGAGGCGGCCGCGGTACATCGACGGATAGACCCCTCGAGTGAACGGATACTCGCCCGGGTAGCCGAGGTCGCGCGGGTAGTCGACCTCGGCGTTGTCCGGGCCGTAGAGCGGCTCGGGCTCGATGCCCGAGATCGTCGAGAAGAGCTCGTCGGCACGCTCCGGAGCACGCTCGTACGTGCTCTCGCGCCAGTCCGAGATCGAGCCGGAGGTCTCGCGATCCTCGGTCTTCGCCATCGCGCGCATTGTAGGCCGCGAGGCGAGCAACCCCCGTTCGGGGGGAACGCTCGATCGCGCGTACGGGGGATCGCAGGCTTCCCGACGATTTCCGACGAGAACAGGCGTGCGGCTCGTTCAGCTACTCGCGGTCCTCTCTTGCGCGCTCGGCGTCGCCGCGTTCCTCGGGGAGATCGAGCTCCGCGACCGCGAGCGCCGAGACCGGTTGTGCGACCGATGCCGACGGCTACACGTACGCCGGGCATCAGGCAACCGTGGCCGGGCACGGCGTCCGCGCGACCATCACCCCCACTCGCTCGCTGGGCGTCACGGCGGGGCACGTCGCCGGCTGGGTCGGCGTCGGAGGTCCCGATCAGGGCGCAAGTGGCGGGGACGCCTGGCTCCAGGTCGGCATCGCCTCGGTTCAGGGAACCGCGCCCTTCGTCTACGCCGAGATCACTCGTGAGGGACAACAGCCGCAGCTGATCGTTCTCGAGGAAGGTCTCCGCACCGGAGTCAGTCATCGCGTTGCGGTGCTCGAGACTGTCGGCGCAGCCTGGTTGGTGGCGCGTCTGGTTCGACGGCCGGCCGGTGACGAAGCCGGTGTACTTCCGCGGCTCGTCGGGTCGTTGGGCGCCGATCGCCACCGCGGAGAGCTGGAACGGTGGCAGGGCCTCCTGCAACACGTTCGCGTTCCGCTTCGAGCGGGTCTCGGTGTCCTACGGTGCCGGTGGCTCGTGGCGTCCGTTCGTTTCCGGGTACCGCTTCCTCGACGCCGGTCACAAGCTGCAATCGCTCGCGGAGGCTCCGGCCGTCGCCGGCACCTATGCCGGACAGACATCGGCAGAAAGCCCGCTGCCCTACGCGTTCGCCGCCTCGTCGTAGCGCAGCTTCAGGGAACGATCTTGATCGGCGTGCCGACCGGCATGCGCGAGCGCAGCCACCGCACGTCGTCGTTCGACATGCGCACGCAGCCGTGCGAGACGTTCTGCCCCAGGAGCCACGGCCACGGCGTGCCGTGCACGCCGACGATGCCTCCCCCGGGCCAGTCGGAGAGCTTCGAGTAGGCGCTGGTCTCGAACGCGTAGGCGCCGAGGATCTCCGCCGCCGGCCTGAACTTCGACTGGACGTAGAAGAGGCCGGTCGGGGTCTCCGCACCCGGCGCGCCGACCGCGACCTTCCCGCTCCGCACGAGCCTGGAGCCGTCCCAGAACTCGAAGCGCCGCTCGCTGCGGTCGACGAGCAGGCGCTTACGCACCGGCCGGAGCTCGACGGAGCCCGCGGGAACCCAGCCGGTCTTCCCGTTCGGCCTGCCCGGGAGACTGATCCGGAACCAGGTCGGCTTCTCCGTCCTCGGATGCGTGACCTGTGAGAGCGCGAGCACGACCTGAGGGCTGAAGTCCGGCCGGAAATCGCGGAGGACGGCCACGATCTTCGACTCCCTCGTGGGCTGAGCGTGAACGGCGACCTTCCTCCATGTGAGCGTCCCGGAGCCGACGACGTCGATCGCCGATTCGGCCGACGGCCCAGCGCCGGCTCCGGGCGCGAGCGCCGCAGCGAGCACCAGCGAGAGCGCAGTCGCGGCCACAGCCGGCCATCGCTCGATTGTCATTGTCGTGGTCATGTCGCCCATCACTCCTTGTTCTCACGGTATCCCCCGTGAAGGGGAGGGGCAATTCCTCGATCGAGTGACGCGAGCGAACGCCCTTCATGACCTACGCCCGATCGACTTCACACCCCGACGATTTCGTGGTTCGGGCTCCACATGAAGGGGTCTGTCTCTTCGCGATCGAGATCCGCGCTCGCGGATCTCGATCTTGCGAGAAAAACGACCGAGGCGCAGCCGCAGCCGCGCCTCGGTCCTCTAGCGCCCCCTCCCCGCTAGCCCGTGAGAGGCGGGAGGAAGACTCCGACCACCCCGATACGCTTGGGCCCGCAGACCCGCTGGTTCGTCTCGACGGCCGTGATCGTGACCAGTCCGGCCTTCCGCGGGTTGATGCGGAGGACGGCCACGCCGTTGCCGTTCGACCGTCCGGTCTTGCGGACGCCCGAGCCGGAGATGACGACCTTCGTACCACGGACGCGCTTCTTGCCGGCCGTGACCTTCACCGTGACCCGGTCCGGCCTGCCGTCGGCCGTGATCATCTTGGGCGACACGGTCAGCGTGAGGCACGCCGCGGGCTCCGGCGTCGGCTTCGCCACCGGCGGCTTCAGCGGAGCCGGGACGACGGTGACCGCGGAGTCGACGTTGTCCGCCGGGTTGGTCTCGCGACCGCCGCCACCCGTGACCGTCGCGGTGTTGGTGTGCGTCCCGACCGTGGTCGCCCGCGCGGTGATCCTGATGACCACCGTCTGGCCCTTCTTGACCGTGCCCAGGCTGCAGGTGACCAGCGACGGCGTGACCGAGCAGGTGCCCTGCGACGGACTCGCGGTCAGGTAGAGGATCCCGGCGGGAGCCGGATCCGCGACCTGGACGTTCGTCGCGTCGTTCGGGCCCTTGTTCGTCACGGTCATCGTGTAGTTCACGATTCCGTTGATCGGCGTGGGCGACGTCGCCTCCTTGACGATGACGAGGTCGATCAGGCGCGGCGTGATCACGACCCGTGCGTCGTCGGAGTCGGAGACCGCGTTGCCGAACTCGTCATGGCCCTCGGCGGTGACCGTGTTCACGTGTACGGTGCCGCCCGGGCCGGTGACCGGCCGCTGGAAGCTGCAGTTGACCTTCTCACCGGGACCGAGGTTGACCGGGACGTCGAAGCAGCCGTTGCCGCCGTCGTCGTCCAGGTCGCCGAAGACGCTGTCGTACACCTTCTCGATCGCGACCTTCGCGTTCGAGACGTTCGTGACCGTCACCGAGAACGTGACCGGGCCGCCCGGCTCCTCGATCGTGGTGGGGTCGGCCGACTTCTGGACGTCGATCGCACCCTGGCCGACAGGCGCGGGCTTGAGGTTCGTGAAGGTGCACTTGACGGTCTCGCCGGCCTCGAGCGTGAACGTCGCCGTGCGGGTGCCGAGGGCGCCCGTCGAGTTGGCGTCGTTGCACGCGATCGAGGTCAGGATCCAGCCTTCGGTTGCCGCCTCGGTGGACGTGTAGGTGCCCGGGAGGAGGTTCGCCACGACGATCTGGCCGTTGTCTCCAATCGAGCCCGCGGCGTCACCGCTGAACGCGAACGTTCCGGGGGTGCCGTCGGGAAGCGTCTGCTTCTCGACGATGATCGAGCCCCGCTTCGTGTTCGTGAAGGCACAGCTCACGACCTCCCCGGCGGCGAGTGAGATCGAGGCTGGGTTCGACCCGTCCGTGCAGACCGCCGACGTGAGCGCCCAGCCTGCCGGCACGTCCTCGGAGACCGAGTAGGTGCCCGGAGCAAGGTCGCCCGAGTCGTTCGACTGCCCGTCCGAGAGGTTGAAGCCGCCCTCGTCGTAGCTCGCGTCGAAGTGGAAGACCTGCGGATCGGCGTTCGGAAGCGTCTGCTTCTCGACGACGATCTTCGCGTCCTTCTCGTTCGTGAAGACGCAGGTCACCGTCTCGCCGGCCGCGAGGCCGATCGAGCTCGGGCTCGACTGGTCGTCACAGACAGCCGACGCGAGGTCCCAGCCCTGCGGCACCGTCTCGGAGACCGAGTACGTGCCCGGAGCAAGATCGCCCGAGTCGTTCGACTGACCGTCGGCCAGCGAGAAGCCGTTCGCGTTATAGCTCGCGTTGAACTGGAACAGCTGCGTGTCGCCATTCGGGTTCGTCTGCTTCTCGACGATGATCTTCGCATCCTTCTCGTTCGTGAAGACGCACCTCACGGTCTCGTCGGGCCCGACCGCGATCGCGTTCACCGGCGAGCCGTCGCTGCAGACCGTGGACTTCAGGTCCCAACCAGCCGGCACGGTCTCGGACACCGAGTACGTGCCCGGCAGGAGCACGCCGGAGTCGTTCGATTGGCCGTCGGAGAGCGAGAAGCCGTCCCCGTCGTAGGTCGCGCCGAAGGCGAACACCTGCGGATCGCCGTCGGGAAGCGTCTGCTTCTCGACGATGATCGCGCCGCGCTTCAGCGTGTTCGTGAAGACGCAGGTGACGGTCTCGCCCGCGGCGAGAACGATCGCGCTTGCCGGGGACTGGTCCGAGCAGACCGCCGAGGTGAGGTTCCAGCCCGCGGGCACGTTCTCGGAGACCGAGTACGTGCCCGGGTTGAGGTCACCCGAGTCGTCCTGCTGCCCGTCGGAGAGCGAGAAGCCGTTTCCGTCGTAGCTCGCGCTGAAGGAGAAGGCCTGTGCGTGCCCGTCCGGGTCGGTCTGCTTCTCGACGACGATCTTCGCGTCCTTCTCGTTGGTGAAGACGCAGGTCACCGTCTCGCCCGCCGCGAGAGCGATCGCGCTCGCGGCGACGAGTCGGAGCAGACGGCCGACTTCAGGTCCCAGCCGGCCGGGCACGTTCTCGGAGACCGAGTACGTGCCGGGGGCGAGCGGACCGGAGTCGTCCTGCTGCCCGTCGGAGAGCGAGAAGCCGTTGGCGTCGTAGCTCGCGTTGAAGCCGAAGACCTGCGTGTCGCCGTCGGGGGTCGTCTGCTTCTCCACGACGATCCGCGAGTGCTTGGTGTTCGTGAAGGTGCAGCTCACCGTCTCGCCGGGCTCGACGTTGAACGTCGCCTGTCGGCTCGCGACGCTGCCCGAGGAGTTCTGGTCGGAGCAGGTGATCGAGGTCAGTGTCCAGCCGGCCTTGTCGGCCTCGGTGGAGGTGTACTGACCGGCGGTCACGCCCTGCTCGATCGTCCCGTTGTTCACGGCGATCGAACCCGCGGGCGTTCCGGAGAAGCTGAACGTGTCCGTGCCGCCCACCATCGTCTTCTTGACGATCACCTTGCCGTCCTTCGAGTTCGTGAACGTGCACTTCACGGTCTCGCCGGCGGCGAGAGCGATCGCGCCCGGAGCCGAGCCGTCGTCGCAGGTCGCGGAAGCGAGCGACCAACCAGCCGGCACCGTCTCGCTCACCGAGTACGTGCCGGGAGCCAGCGCCGCGGACGTGTTCTGCTGGCCGTCGGAGAGCTGGAAGCCCGCGCCGTAGTTCGACATGAACGAGAACTGCTGCGTCGCGCCGTCGGGGTTCGTCTGCTTCTCGACGATGATCCTGCCCTTGCGCTGGTTCGTGAACGTGCACGTGACCTTGTCGCCGTAGTCGATGGAGAAAGCGTGGCTGGTCGCGTTCGCCGAGCCCTTGCCGGAGTCGCAGGAGACGCTGGAGACGTAGTCGGCAAGAGTCGTGCCGGTCCCGGCGAGCTCGGCGACCGTCACCTGACCCGGATCGACGTCCCGGAAGTCCGTGCTGCCGCCGTGGCCGACGTCGTCGGCATGCGTCTGCCCGTTGATCTGGAGGTCGAACTTGCCGGTGTCGGTCGTCGGGTCGGTTGCCTTCACGACCTTCACCTGTGGCTTGCGCTTGTTGACGTAGGTGCACTCGACGTGTCCGACGAAGCCGAGGGTGATGTTCACGGTCGACCCGGTCACCTGGACGCCCGTGCCCGGGCCGGAGACCGTCGGGCAGGAGAGGCTGTCGAACGCCCAGTTCCCCGCGGGAGCGGTCTCGCTCACCGAGTACGGGCCGGGCTGCAGCTTCGAGTAGGTTTGGCTCGAGCCGGCGAGCAGCGAGAACGACGCCGGGTTCAGTCCGCCCGTCGTCGTGTAGCCGAACTGCGTGCCGTCGCTCGGGGTCGCCTGCTTCGTGATCTTGATCGACGCGCACGTGTCGATCGAGCCCATGGCGAAGTCCTTGAGCCGGGCGTCGGTCGACTGCGACGTGCGCGTGTTCGTGAGGAACGTGCTGAAGCAGGGGACCTGCTGCGGGAAGAGCGCAGTGAGGTTCAGGCCGCCCTCGAAGAAGTACGGGGCCGTGATCGTGCCGGCCCAGGACGTCGAGATGTCGCCGCCGTTGGTAATGGCGCACGCGTCCTTGGTTCCGAGCTTGCCGTTCTCGCACTGCGCGGCACCGTTCGGGAGGAACTCGAGCCCGCCGCCCGTCCACTTGCCGATGCGGATACCCGAGATGTCTCCACCGTTCGTGAACTCGCTCTGGACGAGGACGTCCCCCTCCGCGTGGACGCCCGAGAACGTGCCGTCGGCGTTCAGGCCGACCTCGTTCTGGAGGAACCAGAAGCCGACGTTCGCATCGCCTTCCCGGTCGAGAACGCGGTTCTGGCCGAAGTAGAGGATGAGATTCCCGTCCTCCGAATAGACGGCGGAGTACGCGTTGGCGATGTTGTTCTTGGCGGGAGTGACGGTTCCGTCCTCCCAGTCCCACTGGCTGATGTCGTTGTTGTCCTTCGAGCCGCCCGTCTGGTACCCGCGGTCGGAGGAATCGGTGGGATCTTCCAGGAAGCCGGTGAACTCGAGTGGCGAGCCGAGAGCGTCCCAGTCGCTGCCGCCGTTGCCGGCTGCGTTGCCGTCGAGCTCGAAGCCGTCGACGTCGGGGTTCGCCGACGCAGCAAGCGGCACTCCGACGAGTACCGCAACGATTCCGATGAGAACGGCGACTGTGAGCAGGCGCCTGAGGTTGCCAACGTGCCCCATCTCGGGTGTCTCCCTTCAGCTCTGAATTGATGGGGCCCTTCGCCGCTCCCCCCTCGGACAGCCGAGGCCGGGGGCCCGCTTTCATGTCTGAAGCTCAGGGTATCCCCTTGTCGGGTTACCGCAATCCCTCGTCCGAGGGTCTCTGCCAGAAGACGCGAGCACCCTTGTACCCCGTTGGGGGCACCCCGAGGACCGCGTCGAGGGTGTGAACCGGGGGCCGTCGCGACCCTGTGCGACACTGCACCCCCATGCGGGTCGTAATCGCCGACGACCATCGGCTCGTCCTCGATGGGATCAAGCGGGCGCTCGAGTCGGACGGGGACTTCGAGATCGTCGGGGAGACCCAGTCGGGCACACAGGTGCTTCCTCTCGTCGGCCGGGAGAAGCCCGACCTCGTCCTCCTCGATGTCCGCATGCCGCACATGGACGGGCTCGCCTGCCTCGACGAGATCAAGCGCCGGCACCCCGAGGTGAAGGTCGTGATGCTCTCCGCATCCCATAGCGCCGACCTCGTCGAGGCTGCGCTCCGCCGCGGCGCCTCCGCCTACGTCGTCAAGACGGTCAACCCCGACGACCTACCGGCAACCCTCCGCCAGGCGCTCGAGGGGAACGTCCACACCGCGCTCGGGATGGACGAGGAACGAAGCGGAGCGAAGTCCCTCGGCCTCACCGAGCGCGAGCTCACCATCCTGGGCGCGCTCGCCCGCGGCCTCTCGAACGACGAGATCGCGAAGGAGTTCTGGGTCGCGCCCCAGACCGTCAAGTTCCACCTGACGAACATCTATCGCAAGCTCGGCGTGAAGAACCGCACGGAGGCCACGCGCCTCGCCTACCAGCACGGCTTGGTCGAGAGCCCCATCTACGCGGACGAGTAGCTCCTTGGCCTGGATCAGGCGAGTCGCCGGGGAGGAGTTCCTCCTCGTCGTCCTCTACGCGGCCTTCGGCATCGTTTTCCTCACCGTCTTCCCCCCGACACTGCTCGTGGCGGACTCCTGGCTGACGCTCGTCGCAGGCCGGGAGGTCGCGGAGCACGGCCTCCCGAAGGTCGACGAGCTCACGGTACTCGGCGCAGATCGGTCGTGGACCGACCAGCAGTGGGGCGCCCAGCTCGTCGCCTACGGTTCGCACGCGCTCGCAGGGCACGGGCTGCTCGCTGTCGTCGTCGCGGTGTTCGCGCTCGGTGCGTTCGTGATCGCCGCGGTCGCCGCCCGACGGCTGGGTGCAGGCCCGCGCTCGATCCTCCTCGTGTTCTTCCCGGTTCTCCTAGCCGCGCCCTGGACGTTCACGATCAGGGCGCAGGTCTTCGCGCTTCCGCTCTTCACCGGGCTCATCTGGCTGCTCGCATCCCAGGCGCGACGCCCGAGTCGGCACGTCTACCTCGTCTTTCCGCTCCTCGTCGTCTGGGCCAACGTCCACGGCTCGGCGGCGCTGGCCGCGATGCTCACGATGCTGCTCGGCGCGATCGAGCTCGTCACCTCGCGCGGTCGCTCGGGACTCCGCAGCGTCGCCTTGCTCGTCGTGTCACCTCTCATGCTGCTGGTCACGCCGTACGGCCCCATCGACACCGCCCGCTACTACCACCTTCTGCTCGTCGATCCGCCCTTCGGCCGCGAGCTCGTCACGGAATGGCGGCGAAGCGACCCGAGCTGGGACACGCTCGCCTTCTATCTCCTCGCCGCGCTCGCGCTCGTCGCCGTCGTGAAGGGACGCCGCCGGCTCACGCCCTTCGACATCGCGGCGCTCGTGCTCACGTTCGCGGGGGCCGTGCTCGCGATCCGCGGCATACCCTGGTTCGCCCTCTCGTGCCTCGTCCTCGTGCCGATCGCGCTCGGCCCCGCGCTCGAGGGTCGCGTCAAGCGCCTCCCCCGCGCGTTCGACCGGGGGCTCTCCTACGGAGCGGTCGCGGTCCTCGCTGCGGTCGCCCTCCTTGCGCTCGTACGCGATGGCTCCTGGTATCTGAAGAACTGGCCCGAGGGAGCGGTGAGCGCGGTGCGTGACTCGCTCGCGACGCCGGAGACCCGCGTCTTCGCGACGAGCCGGGACGCGGACTGGATCCTCTGGCGCATCCCGGAGCTCCGGGGCCGGTTGGCCTACGACGTGCGCTTCGAGATCTACGACCGCGAGACGTTCGAGCGGATCGTGCGCTTTCGCGGAGAGCAGGGCGACGATTGGAAATCGCTCGCGGACGGGTATCGAAGTCGTCGTCTTCGAGACCCAGCAGGAGCCGTCGTCGCACGTCGACGACTTTCTCGCCGAGCCGGGCGCCCGCGCCGTCTACGCCGACGACCGCGTCACGGTGATCCGGCGGCCGGTACCTGCTTAGCCGTTCGCGAGACGTGCCACGAAGACGGCAGCGGCTTCAGCGCGAGACCGACGGTCAGCGCGGCTGCCGCAATCGCGAGCCCGGTCTGGAACGTCGTCCCGTTGGCGACCTCCTCGGAGCCCCACATCGCCAGCGGCACGAACCACACGGGCCCGAGCCGTGGCGCGGCGACTGCCACGACGACGAGGAGCATCGAGAAGTAGTGCAGCCACACGATCGGGGTGCACGCGATCACGGCCGCCATCGCGAGGATGAAGCCACGACGCTCGTCGCCTCTCCGGGCGACGATCACCGCGGCGAGGACGACCGCCAGCCCTGACGCCATCCAGATCACCCGAGCTGCCGAGTGCCCGGCGCCGAGGTCGAGCGCGACCGCGTACACCGAGTAGCCCCACTCGTCCATCCGCTCGCTGAGCTCCCGCAGGCGAGACGGGTAGTCGACGAGGCCGACGAAGCCGATCACGGCCCACGACCCCAACGCGACGACGACAGCAGCGCCCGCGGTCCACAGGGCCGCGCGAAGCCTGTTCGTCACGATCATCCAGAGCCCGAGCGGCCAGAGCAGCTGCTTGGCCGCGATCGACACCCCGAGGGCCACGCCACTCGCGGCCGGTCGGTCGCGAAACCGCCAGACGAGCGCCGCAGCGAATCCGAGCAGGATGGAGATGCTCGTGCCGTGGACACCGGCCAGGACCGGCGGCCAGAGAAAGGCGAGCCCGTAACAGCGCCAGTCGCGCACTCCGACGGCCCAGAGCGTCCCCGCCACTGCCGTGATCAGGATCCCGGCGAACACGATCGTTCCGGAGTCACCCGGAAGCACGGTGAACGGGATCGTGAGGAGCGCGATCAACGGCGAGTACACGTAGGCGGAGCCGTCGACGAGATTCGGATCGTCCAGGCTCTGGTACGGCGAAGCGCCGTCGAGGACGGACTCCGCCGCCCGCAGAAATGCGAGCCGGAACGTCCAGCCTGCGTTCCCGGCGAGAAGATCTCCCACCGTGGCGAAGAGGGCGAAGAACGGGAGGACGCCGAACACGGCCACCGAGCCGATGAAGAGGAGCAGCCTTCGTCTTCCGACTTGCGGCAAGGAGCGATCGCTCAACGGGTGACCGCCGTAGCCCGGGGTGTGGTTTCTGACGTGCGATCGGCGAGAACCACGGCGACGACCGCGGCGACGACGAGCGCCGGAAGGAAGGGCTGGATCGCCTCGCCGTTGCCGTTGAGCGGAGTGAGCCAGAGCAGAAGCGGCACCAGCCAGATCGCCGAGAATCGCGGTCGTGCGATCGCGAGGGGGACGAGCAAGAGGACAAGGTAGTGCAGCCACACGACGGGAGTGAGCGCGAGTGAGGCGGCGAGCGCGAAGGTGAAAGACCGAAGATCGTCGCCGCGCCGGGCGAAGACGACGCAACCGGCCAGCAACCCGACTCCGAGCAGCACCGCGACGACCCTGGCCGAGACTTCGCCGAGCCCGAGCGAGCTCATCGCACCGACGAGCGAGTAGCTGTCCCCTGCCTCGAGATCCGCCAGCCGCTCGAGCAGCGCCGGGTAGCTCCCGATCCCGGCGAACCCGAGCCCCGCCCAGGCGACGAGCGTGATGCCGCCGCCGATCGCCAGCGCATAGGCGGTCGGGCGAAAGCGGCGCGTCGCGAACGTCCACACCAGGAGCGGCCAGAGGATGACCTTGGTCGCGACTGTGAGCCCGACCGACGCGGCGAGCGGCCAGGTCGTGAAGCGGTAGCGCCAAGCGAGCGCCGCGCCGAAGGCGATGAGAGCGGATGCGCTCGCCATGTGCAACGCATTGGTGGTCGGCGCCCACAGCAGCACTGCCGCATAACAGCGCCAGTCGCGAACCCGCAGCGCGACGAGGGTCCCGGCGAGAAGCGCAGCCACCCCGAGCACTGCGAGGACGGAGGCGACGGTCTCGGGAAGGATCGTGAACGGGACGACGAGATACGCGAGCAAGGGCGGATAGACGTACGCGGTCTGGGAGGCGAGTGCAGGGCCCTCGACGGGCGGGTACGGGGACTCGCCGTCGAGAATCGCGTGGGCAGCGGACAGGTAGGCGCCCCGGAAGTCGAACCCGATGGAGCCCGGTGTTCAGGCCGTCGACGAAGGTCACGATGGAAACGAGCGCGAGCACGACGAGCGGCGCGATGCCCAGACCCAAGGCGAGACGCCCGACTCGAGGAGACGTAGCAGGCGGCGCAAGTCCCGGCCCCGCAGCACCGGAGGCCGCGGTTCTGCTCACGGCGAGGCCCCGGGAGCGCGAGTCGGCAACCACCTGAAGGGGCCGAGGCGACCGGGGAAAACAATCGCGTGGACGACGAGCCCGACGACGACGACCGCGAAGATCTTCCTGAGCTCGAACGGCCACCCGGGCACCGCGTACAGCCAGAAGGCGAGCGGGATCGCCCACGCCGCGGAGAGCCGGGGCCGATAGATCGCGATCGGCACTGCGAGCAGGGTCAGATAGTGCAGCCAGACGATGGGAGTGAATGCGAGCACGGCGACCAGTGCCATGGTGAAGGATCCCCGGTCGTCACCCTTGCGCGCGTAGAGGACCGAGCCGGCGAGCAGGGCAGCGCCCGTGCCCAGCGCGAACGCGTGAGCCAGACCGGATGGAGCTCCGAGCTCGATCGCGGCCGAGAAGATCGAGACGCCGGGGGTGTTGACCGTCTCGATCTCGGTGAGGCGCTCCAGCAGAGCGGGGTAGGCAAGCAGGCCCTGGAAGTCGATCGCTGCCCAGGACAGGAGAACGGTGGCGGCGGTGAACCACACGGCGACCCACGCCGCCCAGACACGTCTTGTCGCGAGCAGCCACACCACCAGCGGCCAGAGGAGAACTTTCAGCGCAATACCGATCGCCATCGACAGTCCGGCGCCCGGCCATGAGTCCCGAAACCGCCATGCCAGCGCGCACGCGAGCACGACGAGGACGCTCAGGTTGGCGTTCTGCCAGGCGAGGATGGTCGGGGGCCAGAGACCGAAGGCTGCGTAGCACCGCAGGTCGCGAACTCCGAGCAGCCAGAGCGCCGAGAGGAGGGCTGCGAGCGAACCGAGCACGCCGACGATCTGCAGGCCCGAGTCGGAGAGCGGGGTGAGAGCGACCGCGAGCAGAGCAGCGACGGGCGGGTAGACGTACGCAGCGTTCTGCTCCAGCACCGGGTCATCGGGCGCGGGGAACGGTGATCCTCCGTCGAGGACACGCTCGCCCGCCGGAACGTAGACGCGCAACAGGTCGTAGGCGACAGCGTGATCGGGGATCCCGGCAAAGGCCACGGTGCTGACGACTACCGCGATGACAAGGAGAATCAGCCCACGCCAAGCGGCGCCGAGGGCGTGAGTCGCCGGCCGCATATCTCTGATGATGGTCTGCAGCCCGGAGGAGGCGACGTGTCCATGGTCTAGTCCCGACCCACCCGGACGGCCAGTTGTCCGGGAAGAAGTTCGCGCCGACTCTCAGAAGTGCCCGTGGGTGAGCACGGGTGCTGTGATTCCCATCCCCGGCGCTTCGGCGCCCCGATCCCCAGTAGGAGGTCCTCCCGCATGAGTGACATCCTCTTGCACGCACAGGTTCGCGTGCAGACCGCCCTGTATCGCCTCCGCCATCGGCAGGAGGGGCAGGGCCTCGTCGAGTACGGCCTCATCATCGCCTCGATCGCGATTCTCCTGATCGTCGCGATGCTGTTCCTGGCCGGCAAGGTCGACGACCTGTTCTCGAACACCGGCACGAGCGTCGAGTCTCCGGGGCCGCTGCCGTAGGAATCCCGGCCGGCGGCCGCATGCTGCGGTCGCGGTCGGACGTGTGCCCTGCCCGGTTCTCTCTCGACCGGGCGGGGGCACCCATAAGGGTCAGAGCCGAACGTCTAGGCGCAACCGACCGCCCGGCCAGTTGTGCCGAGGAGCGTTCGTGACGACCCTGAGTAACGCCCAATGACACATGCAACGGGTGCAACTCTCAGCCACCGGCGCTCCGGCGCCCCGACAAACGAAGGGGAGGTCTCTCGAAATGAGTGACATCCTGTTGCACGCACAGGTTCGCGTGCAGAGCGCCCTCTACTCTCTCCGCCATCGGCAGGAGGGGCAGGGCCTCGTCGAGTACGGCCTCATCATCGCCTCGATCGCAATTCTCCTGATCATCGCGATGCTGTTCCTGGCCGGCAAGATCGACGACCTGTTCAGCAACACCGGCACGAGCGTCGAGTCTCCGGGGCCGCTGCCGTAGTAATCCCGGCCGGCCGCACCTTGCGGTCTCGGCCGGATGAGATACCCGGCAACGGGAGTGTGCACCGGCCCGATTACCCCCTCGATCGGGCCGGTGCACGCGTCTCACTGGTCTCGTGCTTAGAAATCACCCTTTCGAAATCCGGTGAAGAGGGGCACAATGCGGCAAGTCAGCGACGCCGACTCGGGGAAGGGAAAATGCTCAGGTTGACGACGAGGAGAGCCGATAAGGGCTCTATGGTGGACCCAGTGCGCCAACAGATCTCTCGGACGAGCCGTCGACGCGACCGCGAGAGCGGCCAGGCGCTCGTCGAGTTCGCCCTCATTCTGCCGCTGTTCCTGATGATCGTGGTCGGGATCATGCAGTTCGCCATCGGGCTGAATTTCTGGCTCGACATGCAGCGGATCGCCAACCAGGGTGCTCGGTGGGCGGTCGTGAACGAGTACCCGGGTTGTCTGCGATCCCAGCCGAACACCCTTGCCTGCGGCACCTCGACGACCCTGCAGCAGCACCTCGCGCAGTCCGAGGTGGCACAGGGCGAGAACCTCGACGTTCGCATCTGCTTCCCGACGACGGGGACCGTCGGCAACCCCGTGAAGGTCATCATCAAGCAGCCGCTCAACTTCCTCTCCGTCGTGACGTTCTTCACCCCCGGGGACGGCTTGCAGATCGACCTCACCGCCGAGGCGACGATGCGCCTCGAGCAGACGCCCGGCCGGTACGCGGCGAACGGAAGCGGACCGTGTTGAGGCTGTCGCGAGCTCTCCCGTGACGAGCGCGGAGTCTCGATCGTGCTCTTCTCGGTGGTCCTGCCGCTCATCCTGCTGTTCGGCGTCATCACCGTGGACATCGGCAACTGGTGGGTGCACAAGCGGCACCTGCAGACTCAGGTCGATGCGGCCGCGTTCGCCGGCGGGCCGCAATTCGTCGGCTGCTTCAACGATCCGACCGCGGCAAACGCTGCGATCGCGAGTCGCGCGCTGGCCTACGCGGGTGACTATCTGCGGCTCGGGAAGCTCAGTCCGACCGCTTCACCTTCGACCACCAACTACCAGGTGCAGACGCCGGGCGACGTTCGCGTGGCGTTGAACTCCGCCGCCTACTGGAAGACCGGTGACCCGACCGACGGAAGCACCCTCGACAACACGCTCGGAACCCCGTGCGAGAGCGGCAGCACCACCGAGCCGGCTTTCCTCGACGTCAAGGCGACCGACGACGAGGCTCCTCTGCTCTGGGGTCTCATCCCGTTCACCGCCAGCCCGAAGACGCATGCCAGGGTCGAGATCAGAGATCTCGAGAGCCAGACCGGCGTCCTTCCCTGGGCTGTGCCCGAGATCGACCCGAGAGCGGTCGTCGCGCTGTTCGTGAACGAAGACAACGGAGCCGTCTTCGACTACCAGGAACTGATGGCGAACGACGTGCCGACGCTGCCGTGGTCCGAGTGGTCGACGTCGCTCGGTCAGGAGCAGGTCGTCCTGGACGGCACCCACGACAACACCGGCGTGGTGATCCTCGTCAGCAAGAACGACCCGACTCCCGTCGTGACGGGGACGCTTCCCGCCATCTGCAGCCAGGACCCCGGTCTCGTCGGCTGCTACGGCGGCTCGAGCGCGACGAGCGGGCTCTCGTTCATCCACGGGTACAACGGCGGGTTCAACGGCTCCCTCCCAGACCCGCAGGTTCGTCAGGTCGAGCTGTTCGCCTCGGGGTGTCCCATTCCGGCGGACTACTCCGCCGCGTACTTCACCCTCGACGGCAATTGCAGCGCGGCCGTGCAGGCCGTTCTCGACTTCGGTGTCTCGGGCAACCCCACTCTGCACCCGCACTGTGCCCGCGTGCCCGGCTATACGTGGGCTGCGGGCGGGATCGGCGGTACCCTCGGTACCTGGACGGGGAGCGTCTCGCTCAACGCCGCCAGCGGACGCAACCAGGTGAACCTGGGCGGAACGTCCGGGCCCAGGAACGCAACCGAATGTGGCAATCCCGGTCAGCAGCCGCACAGCTTCTCGCGCCCGAAGGTCGCGGCGCCGTACGTGGCAAACACCGCTTCAGGACCGGTTCAGT
Organism: uncultured Actinomycetes bacterium; assembly: GCA_963840705.1. Classification (GTDB taxonomy): domain Bacteria; phylum Actinomycetota; class Thermoleophilia; order Gaiellales; family Gaiellaceae; genus GMQP-bins7. The sequence continues at coordinate 187,899 of CAWIZT010000009.1, forward strand.
ACCTGAAGCTCACGGCAACGCACGAGGACGGCGTCCCGGTGGGCGACGCGAACTCGGTCGAGAAGAACGGCGCCGGGAACGCTCACTACAACTACACGGTCACGGTCGGACTCCCGAAGCCCTTCTCGATCGGCAACTATGCCGATCCGCCGCTCCTTCTGCGCTTGGCAAGTCCATCGGGGAGCAAGAACCAGGCCTGGGACTGCGATAAGAACATCAACTTCGAGGACGAAATCAGAGACGGCTGCCGTACCAGGTACATCGAGAACTACAGAGACACCGATGGGGACGGCGACAAGGAGTGGAACAACATCCTCTGCAACGGATGGGGTACCGGGAACCTTCCTCCGCCGACGTTCGACGGGCCGGCCCCGTACCCATCCGACTGCGTCATTACGGAACCGGGCGACAAGACCGGCCCGATGAGAGGTGGGCTGAAATTGCGGTTCGAGTCCCCCTGCGTGGACAACAACTGGCCGGACGACGCAGGCGAGGCGGCGATCTTCTTCGGGCCCGACGGCGGGGGGTACGGAAACGATCCCCGCTACGTCACGCTGATCATCACCGACGACACCGCCTTTGCGGGGGCCGGGGCCGATCCGCTTCCCATCAAGTACTTCGCGGGCTTCTACGTCACCGGCTGGGATCTGGCCAATGGCAGCGGACCGCAAAGCACGAACGGCTGTCCCGACCCGGACGGACCCGGGCCACGCAAGGGGAACGACTGCCACCCGATCTACGGCTGCAGCTATGCGCAAAGCCTCGACAACGGGGACGTTTGGGGCTACTTCGTCGACATCGTCCTCTTCTCGTCGAGCGGGACGCCGTCCGAAGACCCGTGCACGTTCGGCGCCGAGCCCGCGGCGTGCATTCCCGTCCTTGTCGAGTGACCTCCACGCTGCACCCGCTCGATTCATGTAATCCCTCGAACGTGCCGAAATAAGAGCAGCAAGAAGAGAGAGGAAGCCATGTCCAACACCATCACCAGCAAAGTCTCCGGCCGGATGTCGTCGCGCAGCTGGGCGATCGCCATCGGCGCCGCTGCGGTCGTTCTCGCGGCGATCCTGCTCGTCGTCTACCTCGACCGCTACCGAGCTCGCGTGGGTGGCGAGAACGCCCCGACGCCCGTGCTCGTCGCAAACCGCCTGATTCCCGCCGGGACGCCGGGTACGCTCGTTGCGAGCCAGACCATGTACGCACCGACGACCCTTCCCCGCAAGGAAGTCGAAGTCGGGGCAGTCGCCGATCCTCAGTATCTGGCCGGACGCGCCGCGGCGATCGACATCTTCCCGGGGCAGCAGTTCACGGCGACCGACTTCGCAGCCGACCCGAATCAGACCGTGAAGTCGCAGATCGTCGGAACCCAGCGGGCGATCTCGGTGGCCATCGACAACATCCACGGAAGCCTGGCCCAGCTGAGCGCCGGTGACTCGATCGATCTCTACATCGGAATCGGCGGCGGACAAGGTCAGGCCCTGTACAAGCTGTTCAAGCCGAACGTGAAGGTCTTGGCCGTTCCGACGCCGGAGGGTGGATCGCTCGTCCTGCGCGTCGAGACGAAGGAAGCCGCTGACTTCGCGTTCGTCGCGGACAACGCACAGATGTACTTCGTGCTCCGACCTGTCATCGGCGCCAAGCCGACCGCTCGCACGACCTCAACCGCAGCTACGGTGCTGAGGTAGGAATTCCGTAATGCCGAGCCGCCCGGTCAAAGCACTGCTCGCCGTCGAGCCTGGCGTCGACGCCGAGCACGTGCAGGAGTCACTGCCCTCCGACGAGGACTTCAACGTCGTGGCAGTGGTCTCCGGGGCCGACGAGGCTCTCCGTTGGCTGCGTGACAGCGCCGCCGACCTGTTGTTCGTCGCCTGTGCCGGCTACTCGGACCGCGCTCTCTTGCTGTTGGACGCGGTGGCCCGTCAGAACCCCGAGGTGAACGTGATGGTCCTCGGGCAAGGGTCGCCGAACGGCTTCCTCCGGCGCGCGTTCGAGGCCGGCGCAGACGACATCGTGATGCTCCCCGCGACCCCCGAGCAGGTGCGCTTCGAGGTGCACAAGCTGCTTGCCCGGAAGCAGGGAGACGAGACTCCGATGATCTCCGAGCACTCGCGGCTCGTCTGCGTGCTCGGCCCGAAGGGCGGCACCGGCAAGACGCTGACCGCGACGAACCTCTCCGTCTGCCTCGCGCAGCGGGGCGAGAAGGTCGCGCTCATCGACCTCGACCTCCAGTTCGGCGACGTCGCGCTCTGCCTCGGGCTCCCGCCCGAGCGGACCGTCTACGACCTCGCCCAGTCGCCCGGTGCGCTCGACGCCGACAAGCTCGACGCCTTCCTGGCGACGCACTCGTCGGGCGTCCGCACGCTGATCGCGCCCAGGCGGCCCGATCAGGCGAGCGCCGTGGGCGCCGAGCTCCTGCGCGAGGTGTACTCGCTCCTGCGCGCGAGCTACGACTGGGTCGTCGTCGACACCCCTCCTGGCTTCACCGCCGAGGTCATCACCTCGATCGACTCGGCGACACACGTGGTCATGGTCGGGATGCTCGACTCGTTGTCCCTGAAGAACACGAAGCTCGGGCTCGAGACGCTCGAGCTGATGAAGTACGACCCCGACAAGGTCTTCCTGCTCCTGAACCGCGCGCACAGCAGGGTCGGGATCAGCCAGTCGGACGTCGAGGCCGTGCTCGGCCGGACGCCCGACGTCTTCATCCCCTCCGACCGCGAGATTCCGAGAACGGTGAACGAGGGAATTCCGATCGTCGTGGCCAGGCCGCAATCGGAGCCGGCCGAGGCATTCGAGCGTCTGACCGAGCTGCTCGCGGGAACAGCGGCGCCGGTCGAGGAGCCCGTCCTTGCGGCGGCGGCGGATGGTGGCTCGCGTCGCCGGCTGCTCTTCGGAAGAAAGGCATAGCCATGGAACTCCACGAGAGAATCTCGAGTGGCGGACGGCCGGCTGCCTCGCAGCAAGAGCCCTTCGCCGAGCTGAAGAACAAGGTCCACATGTCGGTCATCTCGGAGCTCGGGCCACAGCTCTTCAACGTCGCGATCGACCCGGCCGAGCTTCGAAACCGCGTCATGGCCGACGTGCGCCGGCATCTGAACGACGAGGCGGGGCTCGCCCGCGAGGATCGCGATCGGCTGACCGCCGAGATCCTCGACGACATCCTCGGCTACGGCCCGCTCGAGCGCCTGATCGCCGACGACTCGATCACGGAGATCATGTGCAACGGCCCCGACGACGTCTGGATCGAGCGCGGCGGCAAGCTCTACGAGACGACCGTCCGCTTCACGGACGAGTCGCACCTCCGCCGGATCATCAACAAGATCGTGTCTCAGATCGGGCGGCGCATCGACGAGGCTTCCCCGATGGTGGATGCCCGCCTGCCCGACGGCAGCCGGGTCAACGCCATCATCCCGCCGCTCTCGCTCTCGGGCCCGCTGATGACGATCCGGAAGTTCTCGCGCCGGCGCCTGACGCTCGAGGACATGATCAACATCGGGTCGATCTCGGAGGAGTCCGCCGAGTTCCTCTCACGCTGCATCGAGGCGCAGCTGAACGTGCTCGTCTCGGGTGGTACCGGATCGGGCAAGACGACGCTTCTGAACGCGCTCTCGGCCTCGATCCCGAACAGCGAGCGCATCGTCACGATCGAGGATGCGGCCGAGCTGCAGCTGAACCAGCGTCACGTCCTGCGGCTCGAGGCTCGCCCGCCGAACATCGAGGGCGAGGGCCACATTCCGATCCGCGACCTGGTTCGTAACTCGCTGCGCATGCGTCCCGACCGCATCCTCGTCGGTGAGGTTCGCGGGGCCGAGGCGCTCGACATGCTCCAGGCCATGAACACCGGCCATGACGGGTCGCTCTCGACGGTCCACTCGAACTCGCCTCGGGATGCCCTCCACCGCATCGAGACGATGGTGATGATGGCCGGCTACGACCTGCCACTCCGGGCGATCCGGCAGCACGTCTCCGCGGCGCTCGACCTGCTGGTCCACATCGACCGCATGGAGGACGGCTCACGGCGCATCGTCGCGATCACCGAGGTCCTGCGCATGGAGTCCGACGTCATCCAGCTTCAGGACATCTTCGAGTTCGAGATCGAGTCGGTCGCACCGGACCGGACGATCACCGGCAAGCTGCGTCCGACCGGTCTCCGCCCCGTCTTCCTGGACAAGTTCCGCAAGCGTGGCATCGAGCTTCCGCAGAGCATGTTCGGCGAGCGCATCACCGTGCTGGACGAGCGTCGAGGCGCAACGGCGTGAAGCGTCTGGTCGGAATTGCGGCAGCGAGCACGGCGGCAGCCGTGCTCGTCATCCCCGGCCTGGCACTCGGACAGGGGAGTGCCCCGAAGCTGACGGCGTCGCCGAGCTCCGGGTTCCCGGACCGCGCCTACCTGCTCCAGCTCCCGGAACGGCGGGCGCTCACCACGAGCGGGGTGAACGTCACCGAGAACGGCGGGCCTGTTTCGGGGCTCGCGGTCGTGCCTCCTGGTGGCGCCGCGACCGGCGCGCTCCTCCTGATCGACGCGTCGAACAGCATGAAGGGCGCGCCCCTCCAGGGCGCGATGCTCGCGGCGCGAGCGTTCCTGAAGGAGCGGAAGGCGAACATGCCGGTCTCCGTCATCGTCTTCGGCCCCAACGAGACGGTGCTCGCGGACTTCACGACCGACGGCAAGGAGCTGGCCGCGGCGGTCGCGAACGCGCCCACGACGTCGGAGGGCACGCATATCTACGACGCCCTCATCGAGGCCACCGAGGCGGTCACGGATCAGGGGCTCAGGCGGGCCACGATCGTGCTGCTCTCGGACGGGACCGACTTCGGCAGCGAAGCGAGTCTCGCCGAGGCGCAGCAGGCGCTTGCGGCCACGAACGCGCGGGTGTACTCGGTCGGACTCCGCTCTCCGCAATATGCCCCGGGCTCGCTCCAGAGCGTCTCTCGGCGAAGCGGCGGCCGGTATGCGGAAGCCGCGCAACCCGCGGAGCTCGCCGCGATCTTCACGGAGATCGGCGCGGACCTCGCCTCCGAGTACGAGGTGACGTACCGGTCGGTGCTTCCTCCCCAGGTCCCGGCGGACGTCAGGGTCGCCGTCAACGGACTGGCTCCCGCAACCGCGAAGTACACGACCCCGCCTCTCGCGATCACGTCCGGCGGGACGTTCGACCGCTCCTGGATCGACACCGTCATCGTGTCGCCGTACCTCGCGGTCTTCATCGTCGTCTCCGTGATCGCACTTCTCGCCCTCGCGCTCTTCGCAGGGGTCGACGCGCGGAACCGCTCGCTCAGACACCGAATGGCGCAGTACGTGAGCGTCCCCACCGAGGAAGAGGGTCGTATGCGGCGCGCGGAGGTCACGGCGATGCTCGCCGACCGCGCACAGCGAAAGGTCGAGGGCCATCGCTGGTGGCAGGCCTTCGAGCGCGACGTCGAGCTCGGTGGCTTCAAGTACTCGACCGTGGGAATCGCCGGCTGGACGATCGTCGGGGCCATCGTCACCTCGCTCGTCGTCGCCATCGCCTTCCAGTCTCTGTTGGGTCTGCTCGCGGGCCTGGTCGTCCCGCTCGTGACGCGCTACATCGTCAAGAGCCGCGTCAAGAAGAAGAGGAAAGCTTTCGGCGAGCAGCTCCCTGACAACCTCGACGTCCTCGCCGGCGCACTCAGGGCCGGTCACAGCCTCGTCGGCGCCATGAACGTCATGATGGACGGAGCCGAAGAGCCGTTCAAGTCGGAGTTCCGGCGCGTCCTCCAGGACGAGCAGCTCGGCGTGCCGCTCGACGACGCCTTGATGGTCATGAGCCGGCGGATGGAAAACCTGGACGTGGAGCAGGTGGCGATCGTGACCCGCCTACAGCGCGAGGCCGGAGGCAACACGGCGGAGGTTCTCGACCGGGTCGTCGACAACATCCGTGGCCGCATGGAGCTTCAGCGCCTGGTTCAGGTCCTGACCGCGCAGGGCCGGATCGCGAGGTACATCCTCACCGCGATCCCGGTCTTCCTGCTGGCGTTCTTCCTGCTCGTCAACAAGCCGTGGCTGGAGCCACTCTGGGAGACGACCCTCGGGAACATCGCCATGTTCATGTGGGTCATCATGCTGGTCGGCGGCTGGTTCGCAATCAAGAAGATCGTCGAAATCGAGGTCTGAGCACATGGGTATCGAGCTGATGGCTATTGCGGGAATCCTCCTCCTCGGAGGAGGGCTCACGATTCTGATCATCAACCTTCGTCGCCCCCAGGGCGTCGCCACGCTGGATCAGATCGGGACGTACGGGTACGTGGCCGAGAACGCCGGAGGCGCCGAGGACGGCGCTGGCCGGCGCCCCCTCGACTCCCTCGCGGGACGCGTCGGCGACACCGCCGCGCGCAGGATGGGGCGCTTCAGCGAATCAGAGGTGCGCGCGAAGCTCGTGTCCGCCGGGATGTACGGCACCACCCCCCGCAAGATCCTCGGCTACCAGATCCTCGGAGCGATCTTCCTGGCGATGCTCGCCCTCTGGGGAATCCCGGTTCTCGGCTATTCCGTCGTGCTCGCCGTCGTGGGTGCGATTTGCGGAGGCACCGTCGGCTGGTTCCTGCCGATGGTCTACGTGGATCGCATGACCCGCCAGCGGTTCGAGAAGATCGACCGCCAGATGCCGGACATGATCGACCTCCTGGTCGTCACGATCGAGGCCGGGCTCGGCATTCTCGCCTCCATGCGCGTCGCCTCCGAGCGGCTCCAGGATCCGCTCGGCCAGGAACTTAGGCTGACGCTGCAGGAGCAGCGAATGGGCCTGTCCGTCTTCGAGGCCATCACGAGCCTCGGTCAGCGCGCCGACACGCCGAACATGCGCATGTTCGTCCGCGCTCTCACTCAAGGCGAGAAGCTCGGCGTCTCGATCGCCACCACCATGCGAAACCTCGCGACCGAGATGCGCAAGCGACGGAAGGCCGTAGCGGAGGAGAAGGCGCAGAAGATGCCGATCAAGCTTCTGTTCCCACTCGTCTTCCTCATCTTCCCGGCGATCATGATCGTCCTCCTGGTGCCGGCCATGATTCACATCTCCGAAGTCCTATAGCTCATGGGCACGCTGACGCTCCGCCGCGAAGACGGACGGATCGTCTGCGAGCGCTGCGTCGTCGCCGATCGCGTGCACCGGAGATTTCGCGGGCTTTTGGGGAGACGACGTCTCAATCCCGGCCAAGGGATGGTGCTCCGTCCCGCGTTCGCCATCCACACGCACTTCATGCACTTCCCGATCGACGTCGTCTTCCTCGACTCGGATCAGGTCGTCGTTGCGATCGAGCGAAATCTCCGGCCCTGGCGGACGGCGTCCTTCCGGGGCGCACGGGAGGTTGTCGAGCTCGCAGCGGGCGAGTGCGACCGGCGCGGGCTCGAGGTAGGAGATCGCGTGGCGTGGGCGTCGAGGAGCGCCGCCGACGTCCGGGCCGACCCGACGAGCTCGGCCTGGGAGGACATCCCCGAGCCTCGGGCGCGTGTCCTGATCGCGAGCCGCGACCCGCGCTTCCTCAAGCTCGCGCGTTTTCTGCTCGAAGGCCGTGAGCTCGAGGTCGACGAGCTCACGGCGCCCGAGAAGCTCTCCGAGGCGATCCACGACCCGCACCTCGATCTGGCGGTGCTCGACGGGGGAGCAGACGTCGCGGGCGCGCTGCGGAGCGCCAATCGGACCCGTGCTCTGCGACCCGAGGTGCCGATCGTCATCGCAGCGGACACGGGAGGGCGGAGCCCCAACGGAATTCGCGTCTTCGATCGCTGGAACGAGACCGAGGAGCTTCTGCTCGACATCGAGCGCCTCCTGGCGGAGCAGGTCGCGAACCCGGTGCAGGTCATCGCCGAATGAGAACGAGGAGGAGGATTGCAAGTTCGGCAGCTGAACGGTAAGACGAGACACGGAGCGTCGTGACGACCGAGGCAGGCACCCACTTCGGATCCGGATCGCCTCTTCCGCTTCGCGGAGCACTCGGGTCTGCGGGCCCGCGTGTCGAGTCGGGAGAGCGTCTCGAGCGTCTGCACGCCTACTTCCTGGAGGGTTGCCCAGACGAGGTGAAGCCGGCCCTCGACACGGTCCTCGCCCGAGCGCGGCTGATTCGAGACGGCTGTGGGGATCGCGAGGCAGGCGACGATCTCTCGTCGGTGTTCTACGCGTCGGGCGCGGTCGTCGAGCTCGCATCAGCCCTCGAGCTGGACGAAGCCGACATTCGCGGCGCGGCAGCGGCGGTCGCCGAAGCGTGCGCTCTCCCCCTCCCCGCCGCTCGGATCGTCCTGTTCAGCCAGGCTGCGGGCAATCCCAGGCTGCTCGAGCTTCCTCCACTCCTGGCGGCGGAGACACAGCTCAACCTCATGGTCGGGCTGGACGTGCTCTCCGAGATCTCGCTCTGGAGGCGAACCGCCGGCGGTCTCGAGTGCATCCTCTCCCTCGGGGGCGCAGGGGAGCCCAGCCGTCGCGTCCGCGCAGAGGCGAAGGCCGTGCTGCGGGGCCGCTCCCGTCTCTCGCTCCTAGGCGGCTCCAATCTTCGCTCCATCGCCGTGAACCGGTTCGATCAGCCCTACGCGGCTGTCGTCGGGCGGCTGGGTGCGGTCGAGCCGGAGATCGCGGACGCGTTTCTTGCCGAAGCTGCTGCATGTCTGAGCCCCGTCGTCGAGCGCGAGCAGCTCCTCGAGCACTCCGCCCAGCGCGAGCGCATGCTCGTCGGAGCCTCCGAGCGGCGCCTCATGCGGCTCGGCTTCGACCTGCACGACGGTCCGATCCAGGACGTGCTCGCCCTGGCGGCCGACGTCCGGCTACTGCAGCAGCAGGTGTATCCGTTCGTGCTCGAGGAGTACCGCGATCAGGCGTTCGGACGCTTCGACGACCTGACTTCGCGGCTCACCGAGCTCGACCGCGAGCTGCGCGAGCTGGCGCACTCGTTGGAGACGAAGAGCGTCATCTCGCGGCCGCTCGGCGAGATCCTCCACCGCGAGATCGACACGTTCTCCGAGCGCGCCGGTGTTGCCGCGACGCTCGAGATCCGGGGCGATCCCGACTCACTGTCGTCGGGCCAGAGGATCACGGTCTTCCGCGCGATCCAGGAGGCGCTCGCCAACGTTCGCGAGCACGCGGGTGCGACCTCGGTCGTCGTCCGGGTACGGGCGCGCCGGAGCGCGATCGAGGTTCAGGTCTCGGACGACGGAATGGGCTTCGAGGTCGAGCGCGCCCTCGCGAAGGCCGCCCAGCGCGGTCGCCTCGGTCTCGTCGGAATCGCGGAGCGCGTGCGCATGGTCGGAGGTACGTTCGAGCTCGAGAGCGCACCCGGCGGGCCCACCACGTTGAAGCTCACGCTCCCGCGCTGGGAACCCATGTAATCGTGGGGGAACCCATGGTTCCCCCACGTGCCCCCTCCTTCCGTGCACTCGGGAGCGAGGGGCGATGCGTGAAGCCTCCCGGCCGGCTAAGCCGGCCTCCGGCTCGACTGCCACGCCGACAACGATGGATCGGCTCCAACCCGCTAAGCCCCGGGTGCGGTGCGAGGGAAGCCTCGCACCTACGCGATCGGGAACTCGGAACTACGCCGCGTAGCCCGAACGATGTTCCTCGTGAGCGCGAGGCTTGCCTCGCGCTGCCGCACGTGATCTTCGACCTTAGTTCGCCTGCCAGTCGGGCCGGAGGCCGGCTTGGCCGGCCGGGAGGCTTCACGCATCAGAACTCGGTCACGACGAACAAAAGGAGGGGGTCCGTGGGGGAACCACGGGTTCCCCCACGCTCACGCCGCGAGGGAGCGGAACTGCGTGTGATCGGGGTCGATGTCGACCACGATGCCACGGTCCCAGATCACCCGGACGAGGCCCCGCTCGTCGATGTCGTCGACGACGCCGCGATCGCCGGCACAGAGGCCGGAGGGTCCGTCGGCGTCGGCCACGAGCTCGATTCTCGTTCCGACCGAGACGCCCGCCTTGATGCGGGCCGCGAGGAGACGTGCGCCGGTGGGGTCCATGATGGGGTTATCGGTTTCGACCTCGCAGACCTTGACCCTCTTTCGCAGAAATATTTCCGCGGAAGGAGACATTCGGCGACTAGCGAAGGTGCAGTGCGCCGGCGGACCGCTCCGAAATCGACGGCTGAGGACTGGTCCGCCGGCCGCAGAAGCGAGACGCCAGGGCGTTAGGCTGCAGCGACCGAAACGGGGACCATGGCTCAGGCAGAGACACCGGAGGAGCAGCTCGAGAATCTGATCCAAGCTCGCCGGCAAGGGCTCGACGAACACGTCGCGCTCCTGCATGAGACCGTCGCGGATCTCGAGCGACGCGAGCACCTCCTGCGCGACTCGCGCGCGTCGGTCGAGCGGGTTCTCCGTATCGGTACGAGCGATCTCGACCAGCGCGAGACGGAGCTCGCGGACGCGCTCCGCGACGTAACAGCTCGAGAGGAGCGGCTTCGCGCCGGGGAGACTGAGCTCGCGCGCCGGCGGAGCGAGCTCGGCGCGGTGGAGCTGAAGCGCGAAGCGGTCGAGCAGCGCGAGCGCGCGGTCGCAGAGCACGAGGAGCGCGTGGCCGCGCGCGAGAAGGAGCTTGCGCTCCGCGAGCGCTTGCTCCCCGGCGTTGCGGCGCTCGCGTTCGTGCCGGGCGTCGCCTACCGGCTCACCGAGATCGAGCCCACCCCGCTCACTGCAGGAGCGACCCTCGAGCTCGCGGGCGCCGAGTACGCGGTGGCGCGCCTCGGCCCCTCGCCGCTTCCGGCGGACGCGCGGCGCTGCGCCTATCTGACCGTGGCGTCTTCGGGCGGAAGCTCGTAGACGGGAGGCCGGTCGGGCGGGCCGCTGTCCGCTGCCACAGCGTCGAGTCGGCGCTCGGCCTGTGTCGTGAGAAACCGCGCGATCGCGACGTCGTCCTCCGTGAACTGCCGGAGCCGCATCTCGTATAGCTCCACCAGGCCCCAGGGACGCCCGCCGACGTGGAGAGGGAGCATCAGCAGGGCGTTCATCGCGAACTCGCGGAGGATGAAGGCTTCAGCCGGGTCCACGTCGCCGCTCAGGAAGGAGACGGCTCGCGGCTGATTCGTACGGAGGGTCTCCGCCGTCAACGGGAAGTCGGAGATTCGGTACGCCGCCGCGTCACCGAGCCAGACCTCGCGCAGAGCATGCTCCGTCGCGTCCACGAGATAGTCGCCCACGACCCGCGAAGCGGAGCACGCCGTCGCTCCGACGACGAACACGAGTGACTTGCAGAGTCGGCCGCAGATGCCGTCGACGGTCAGCTCCGCCTCGATTGCCGCGGCCGCGGCCACGACGTCCGTGAGCACCGATCCCTCTCCTCGTCCGCGCCGCGCGGGGTCGACGCCTGCCGCCCCACTCGCGTTCGACATCGTCGTCGGACCGCCCCGAACGACATCCCGAAATGACGCGATTCGGCCCTTCCCTGCAGCCTTCGCCGAGTACAGCGCCTGATCGGCGGCACGCAGTAGCGCGCTCGGGGTCGCGCCGTCGAACGGGTAGGTCGAGATCCCGGCGCTGATACGGAGGGGGAATCCCGCATCCGTGAGCCCATCTGCCAGAACACGACGAATGTGTGCACCCAGCGCCTCCGCCGCGTCGGCCCCGGCTTCGGGCAGCATCACGACGAACTCGTCACCGCCGAGTCGAGCCGGCTCAGCGCCTTCCGGAACCGCTTGCACGAGCACCCGAGCGATCTCGTGCAGGAGCGCGTCGCCGAACTCGTGCCCGGCCCGGTCGTTGATCTCCTTGAAGTCGTCACAGTCGATGACCAGCAGGCTGACCGGGAGCCGACGTTCCTGTGCGAGCGTCAGCTCATGTTCGAGGCGCTCCTCGAGGCCGCGGCGATTGAGAATCCCGGTGAGCGCATCCGTGACCGCGCTCAGGCGCTCGCGTCTCAGCGAGACCGCGGCGTCGAGCGATGCAGCTACGTGTGCCGCGAGCAGCGCCGCGCCGTCGAGCCGCACCGGGTCGACCCGTTCGCCGGCGCGGCTGACCGCGACGAGCGCACCCAGCTCGGCGCCGTTCGCACGGAGGGGGAGCCAGACGACGGAGCCCGCGCGGTGTGTTCCACCGGGTGACTTCCCGAGGTCGAGCACCTCACAGACGATGGCCGGATCAGCCAGGGTGCGTCCAGACTCGAGCTCGGCGTTCGTCAGAGGCAGTTCGGTGCTCGAGTCACGCGACCAGGCGGCCAACTCGACGGGAACTCCGACGTCGTCCCAGACCACGACCTGGCTGACCTCGAGAGGAAGCATGCGCGGCAAGGACGCGGCTGCGAGCGCGGCGATCTCGTCGGGGTCGCGGATGCTCCCGAAGTGGACGAAGAGCCGAGCGAGAGCAGGCAGATCGAGGGTCACCCCGTCGCGAAGCTCTTCTGCGAGCGGAGCGAGAACGGATGCGAGTGGGCGAATCAGGTTCACGGCGCCATCCGGGAGAGCACGTTCCGACTCGATGTTCAGCGCTCCGACGATCACGCGTCCCACCCGCAGGGGGACGGCCAGCTCGGTGAGGATTCCCGGAAGCGTCGGAACGAAGTCGGGATCGACACGAACGTCGGCGGCGAACTGCGGCCGGCCGAGCCGAACCGCGCGGCCCATGACGCCACGCTCGACGCTCAGACCGTCCGGGACGACCGCGTAGCCCCGCTGAGCCACGAGCCAGAGTCGGCCGTGCTCGAAGACGAAGACGGCTGGGAGTAGGCCCGCGACGGCTCCGTGGAGCGCTTCGACCGCAGCGGCAATGGCCTTCGCCGGCTCGCTGACCTCGGCGGCTGCGCTGGCCGCCCGGTTCACCGCGACCGCGAGCAGCGCGCTGTCCAGTGGAGGCGACACACGGGCAGGGGTCGGCGCATGCTCCATAGAGAGGAAATCGGCCTTCGCAACCTCCCCCTTGAGCGACTGGGATGCTCCTGAACCCTTTTCTTACGAGAGATACCAGTCGAGGATGGCGTCCCCGGCGAAGAGCGCGATCACTCCTCCCAGCGCCAGGAAGGGCCCCAGGGGGATCGCCTGCTTACGCGCCGCACGCCCGTGGCGCGCGAGAAGCACGATCGCAGGCACAGCGCCCGCGATGAAGCCGAGAAAGAGCCCGACGACGACGGACACTCCCAGACCTGCACCCATGAACACGCCGAGCTTGACGTCACCCATTCCCATGCCCTTTGGGTACGCGAGAACGATGAGGAACAGCGCGAGGCCGGCTCCGAGACCGCCGAGCACCCATGCGACGCTCGGCTCGTCGAGCGTCCGCGCAGCGGCGACGATCACCGCACCCGGCAGCACGATCCGGTCCGGGATCAGCCGGTACTCGAGGTCGGTGCGGGTTACGACCACCAGGACCCAGCAGAAGAACGCGGCGATTCCTGCCTCCAAGGTGAGGCCGAAGGCAAGCCCGGATGCCGCCCCGAGGACAGCGGTGCCGGCAATGACGAGCGGGAGCCGGCGAGAGAACGGGACGCGACCGAGCAGCGGCGCGTGAACGGGCGCGTTGGTCGCGAGTCGATCGGCCAGCGGGCCGACCGCAAGTCCTGCGAGCAGCCCGAGGAGTCCCGCGGCCAGGTTCACCGCTCTCGTTTCCCGTAGCGCGCCCACGTTCCTCCTCGGCACGAGCGATCTGTCCACATCCCCCATCCGGAGGACTGGCGACCCTCGACAGCGCCACGCTGAGCGGCTTCCGATGTTTCCCGTTCCCTCCTTCGAGGCATGCCCCTCACCCCATCTGGGGGCGATGCAGACGACGAGCGCGAGTACGGTCGGAGAGATACCTGCGGCGGCCTGCGGTCCGGGCCAAGGACGACAAGGACGAGGTGACGATCCAAGACAGGCGGCATCTGCGAAGTACGCTTGCATGGGCCCTGACACTGGCTGCGCTCGTGTTCGTCGCAGGAGCCGCAGCCGTATCGCTGCGCACGGAGCCCGGGCGCGTCGTCGGAGCGCTGATGCTCGTCGGGATGCTCGCAGGCGCTTGCGGAGTCGGGCTCGACCGACAGCTTCGAACCGCGCGCTCTGACGCCCTTCGCGACCCCCTGACAGGACTTCCCAACCGTGTGCTGCTCGAGGATCGGATCGATCAGGCTCTACGCAGCTACCAGCGCTCGAACGCCGGTTTCACCCTCGTCGTCGTCGACCTGGACGGCTTCAAGGAAGTGAACGACGTTCGAGGCCACGGCGCGGGCGACGCCGTCCTCCGCTCCCTGGCCAGGCGCTTCGAAGCGATCGTGCGGGCGAGCGACACCGTCGCACGGGTGGGTGGAGACGAGTTCGTCATCCTCTCGCTCAACACCACGACCGACGACGAGGCATCCGCCCTCGTCGGCCGGCTTCGGCATGCGCTCCGGCGCCCCTTCCGCGTCGAAGGTGCGACCGTGGAGATCGACGGCAGCATCGGCTGGGCGGTCTTTCCCGACGACGGAGCGACGGCGAACGAGCTCCTGGCGCGCGCCGACGGGCAGATGTACGCGACCAAGCGCGACAGCTCCGACGACAACGCGCTGCTGCGGCGCGGTGTCGACGCCGGAGTGATCCGGGACGTCGAGACGGCAATCAGCCAGAACGAGCTCGTCGTGGTCTACCAGCCGATCATCGACCTCCAGACCGGTGAGCCGCACTCCGCAGAGGCGCTCGTGCGTCGCCTCCTCCCCGACAAGGCGCTCCTTCCCCCTGCCGAGTTCGTCCCACATGTCGAGAGGACACCTCTCGTGCGCGAGCTGACGTTCATCGTCGTCGCCGATGCTCTCCGTGCGACACAGACCTGGGCAGAGGCCGGCCACGACCTCGGCGTGTCCGTGAACGTCCCGTACAAGCTGGTGGACGACCCGCTCTTCGTCGAAGGGCTCGCCGGGCTGCTGGGCTCTTTCAAGGTCCGGCCCGGACTTCTCACGCTCGAGGTCGTCCCGGCAGGGCCGGGCGCGGGCTCCGAGCTCGACGAGGAGGTTCTCGGCCGCCTCTCGAGCCTCGGTGTGCGACTGTCGCTCGACGACGGCGGCCGAGCCGCGTCGTTCGCAGCTCTCCGCGTTCTCCCCCTCGACGAGCTCAAGATCGACGCGGCTTTCGTCCACGGCTTGGGGCGGAGCGCAACGGATGCCGCCCTCGTTCGCGGGCTCATCGAGATCGGTCACGCACTCGGCCTCTCCGTCGTCGCAGAGGGAGTCGAGACCCGCGAGGCCTGGAATGTCCTCGGCGCCTGGGGCTGCAACTACGCGCAGGGCTTCTACGTCGCGACCCCACGCTCCGCAACCGACCTGAACGAGTGGCTTCGCGGCCGCTGGCCGGCAGTGGCGTAGAGCCTTTACGCGATCGCCTGAACCGCGAACGCGACGCCGACCAGGACGAGGACCGCGCCGAGAGCAAGTCGCAGCACGTTCTCCGGGAGCTTTCCGGTTGCGCGAGCCCCGAGCCAACCTCCCGGGATCGCCCCGGCCAGCCCGACAGCGAGCACGTCCCAGTCGATGCCCGTGCCGGCCGCGTACGTCGCGAACCCCGCAACGCCGAGAAGGAATCCGACCACGAGGTTCGTCCCCGCCGCGCGACGGACGTCGAGCCCGACCGAACGGACGAGCGCAGGCATGCGAAGGGTGCCGAGAATCACACCCGCAGCTCCGCCGAGGACACCGATCACGAATGCGAGAACTCCTCCGCGGCCGACCCGCAGGTGCTCGCGGGGACGCGCCGCGATGGGGCGGAAAGCAAGGTCGATCCCGCTCCACACGAGGACGCCGGCGATGAGCCCGTAAAGGAGCGCTTCCGAGAAGACGTCGTCCGCAAGCAGCGCTCCCGCGATCGCTCCAGCGACCGAAGGGGGCGCGGTCCACCCGACCACGCGCCAATCCACCCGTCCCTCACGCGCATGCTTCAGCCCCCCGGCGCCGGCAGCCGCGGCGGAGATGGCGATGTTCGTCCCGGCGGCAGCGAGCGGGCTTCCGGTGACGAGGACGATGAGCGGCAGTCGAAGCGTCCCCAGCACGAGTCCCAGCATCGACCCGAGATACCCGGCGACGAACGAGCCGACCAGTGTTACGCCGAGCTCCCAGGCCTCCAGAGCGGCTCCTCTCGGCCATCGGCTGCGTTCGCGGCTCTCGCAAGGATGAAGAGCAGGTCGGAAACGCGATTCAGATACACGAGAACGAGCGGGTTGAGCGAGTGTGCGCCCGCGGCCAGCAGGGCGTCGCGCTCGGCCCGCCGGCAGATCGTCCGAGCGATGTGGAGACGAGCAGCGACCTCGCCGCCCCCTGGAAGCACGAAGCTCCGAAGCTCGGGGAGGGAAGCGTTGAACCGATCGCAGTCGTGCTCGAGAACGTCGACCTGGCCCTGCGTGACGCGCAGTCGCCCGTCGTTCTCCAGCGGAACCGAGAGATCGGCGCCGAGGTCGAAGAGCTCGTTCTGCACTCGGGTCAGCACGTCCCGGATCTCCTCGGGACACGGCGCGGCGAGAACGAGCCCGAGCGCCGAGTTCAGCTCGTCCACGGTTCCATATGCCGCGATCCTGAGATCGAGCTTCGAGGTGCGGGTCCCGTCCCCGAGCGAGGTCTCCCCCGCATCCCCGCCGCGCGTGTAGATCTTCGTCAGGCGCACGGGCTCGTCTCGATCGCGCGGAGTCACGCGCCGTAGATTAGGCGGCATGCTCGTAAGATCGGCGCGAGAACACGAGATCGACACGATCGCGGATATCTACATCGCGTCGTTTCGCGGGCTGACGTTCCTGCCACGGCTCCACACGGACGAGGAGACGCGCACATGGATTCGCGACGTGGTCGTCCCCGGACACGAGGTCTGGGTCGCCGAGGTGGACGGACGGGCGGTCGGGTTCGCTGCGCTCTCGACCGCGATGCTCAACTGGCTCTACGTCCATCCCCATCAGCAGGGCCGCGGTGCCGGAACGGCCTTGCTCGAGCGCGCCAAGCAAGAGCGGCCTGCGGGCTTTCGGTTCTGGGTCTTCCAGAAGAACGAACGGGCGCGACGCTTCTACGAACGTCAGAGCTGCCGTCTCGTCGAGCTCACGGACGGCAGCGGTAACGAGGAGGGCGAGCCGGACGCGCTCTACGAGTGGGTGCCCTGAGAGCTGGTGATCGGTTCTCGCAGCTGCCGGCCGAGGATCGAGCGCGCGATCACGAGGCGCTGGATCTCGCTCGTTCCCTCGTAGATCTCCGTGATCTTCGCGTCCCGGTAGTAGCGCTCGACCGGAAACTCCTTCGTGTAGCCGTAGCCGCCGAGGATCTGGATCGCCTCGGCCGTCTGGCGGCGTGCCATCTCCGAGGTGAAGAGCTTCGCCTTCGCGCCCTCGGCCGTGTGCGGCCGCCCTTGCTGCTTGAGCCAGGCGGCGCGATAGGTCAGGAGGCGCGCTGCGTCGATCTCGGTCGCCATGTCCGCGAGCTTCCACTGAATCGCCTGGAAGTCCCCGATCGGGCGCCCGAACTGCACGCGTTCCTGCGCGTACGTGCGGGCGACGTCGTAGGCCGCCTGCGCGATTCCGAGTGCCTGAGCGGCAATCCCGATCCGTCCGCCGTCGAGCGTCGCCATCGCGACCCGGAAGCCACGCCCCTCGTCGTGAAGAAGCCGGTCCCCTTCGACGTGTACGTCCTCGAGAACGAGATCCGATGTCGTCGACGAGTTGAGACCGAGCTTCTCCTCCTCGCGTGTCACCCGAACGTGCGACGCGTCGAGCACGAAGCACGAGATTCCGCGGGCGCCTGCCGTCCCCGGGTCGCTCCGAGCGAAGAGCACGAAGGTGCCCGCACGCGATCCGTTCGTGATCCACTGCTTCGAGCCGGTGAGCCTCCAGCCGCCGTCGCGAGCCTCGGCCCTCGTTCGCAACGAGGCCGCGTCCGAGCCCGAGCTCGACTCGGTGAGCGCGAACGCGCCAAGCTGCTCGCCGCGCGCCAGCGGCGGAACGAAGCGCGACCGCTGCTCCTCGGTCCCGAAGGTGAGGATCGGGAGCGTCGTCGCGCTCGTGTGGACCGCAACGGTCACCCCCACGCCCGCGTCCGCCCGGGAGAGCTCCTCGAGAACGAGGATGTAGGAGAGGAAGTCGGCGCCCGCACCGCCGTACTCCTCGGGGACACAGACACCCATCAGCCCGATTTCGGCGAGCTTCGGGAAGAGCTCGTCAGGGAAACGGTGCTCGCGATCCCACGTAGTTGCGTTCGGGACGATCTGGGCCTCGGCCAGCTCCCGGGTGAGACCCTGGATCTCCCGTTGGTCGACGGTGAGCTCGAAGTCCATCTCGAACGACTATACGGCTCGCCCGAACGAGTTCACGCGAGTCATGTGCGTTTGGAAACCAGGGTCTGACCCTGGACACGTCCTTCTGGGACATTTCGAACTGCAACAAGAGTGAGTGAATTCATCCACCGGTGTCGCGCGGCGCTCTCCGCATGTCGGTTATCTGTACTCGTAGAAGCCGTGGCCGCTCTTTCGACCGAGCCTCCCAGCGGCGACGTGCTGGCGGAGCAGCGGACACG
This sequence comes from uncultured Actinomycetes bacterium, assembly GCA_963840705.1. Taxonomy (GTDB): domain Bacteria; phylum Actinomycetota; class Thermoleophilia; order Gaiellales; family Gaiellaceae; genus GMQP-bins7. The sequence continues at coordinate 206,311 of CAWIZT010000009.1, forward strand.
GCTCGTACTTCGGATCCCCGAGCCCCTCGTGCAGAACCTCCATGATTGCCACACAGGTGTCGAGCCCGATCAGGTCGGCGAGCGCGAGCGGCCCCATGGGATGCGCGAAACCGAGCTTCGCAATAGTGTCGATCGCCTCCGGCTCGGCGACCCCCTCCTGGAGCGCGTAGGCCGCCTCGTTGAGGAACGGCATGAGGATGCGGTTCGACACGAACCCAGGCGAGTCGCGTGCCTCGGCGGGAACCTTGCCGAGATCCTCGGCGAGCGCGACGATCGAGGCGCGCGTTTCCTCCGAGGTGTCCCGAGCGCTGATCACCTCGACGAGCTTCAAGACCGGTACCGGGTTGAAGAAGTGCATGCCGATCACCTGCGCCGGCCTGCCCGTGGCTGCCGCCAGGGACGCGATCGGAATCGACGAGGTGTTGGAAGCGAGAATCGCGTCGCGCGGAAGCAGCTCATCCGCTCGCCGGAACAGATCCTTCTTCACGTCCGCGTCCTCGATCACGGCCTCGATCAGCAGGTCGGCCGCAACGAGCTCATCGACGACATGCACCCGCTCGAGGACGCTCGAAGCGTCCTCGCCACCTTTCTCGGCAAGCTTCTCCAGGCTTCGCCTCATGCTCTCGAGCGAGTTCTCCGCCGCACGGGGGAATGCGTCATGGAGTGAAACTCGCCGGCCCGATGCGGCCAGGACCTGCGCGATCCCGCCGCCCATCTGGCCCGCACCGACGACGAGAACATGGGAAAACTGCACGTGCGAAGTATCTACGGCTCGGGGGCGCCGGGGAGCTGCGGCCGCGTCCCGCGTGCCCTGCGGCGGAGTGCCCAGGAGAGAACGAGCACCAGGATGAGCAGGCCAATCACGATCTTGATGCCGCCACCGCGCACGTCCCCGCCTTCAGCCACCAGCTCACCAGCTCCGACGATGCTGCACGTCGTGCCCTGCCACCCACCCGCTCCGCGTGTCAGGAGCAAGCCGACGGGTACGTTCTCCTCGACATCGAGGTCGAGGTCGCAGTCGGTTCCGGCGGAGGACGTGATGTCGAAGGTCTTGTCGATGTCACCCTTGACACGCTGATCCACCTCGAACGACAGCGTTCGCTGCGGCGGAGAGGACTGGGTCTCGCGCACAGCCACTAGGCGCGCCACCACCGCGGCATCGGCATCGTCGAGGCGCTCTTCGAGCGGTTGCCTCGCGCACACGCACGCCCGCGCGTCTCCCGCTCCCACGAGGAGGAGAGCGGCGAACAGGACGAGTGGCACGGCGCGAATCACGCCGAAAGACTCACTCGACGTCGATCAAGAGCGCGTCACCCTGACCGCCGCCGGAGCAGATCGCGGCCAACCCGACCCCGCCGCCCTCCCGCCGGAGCTCGTGCACGAGCGTGGACACGATCCGGCCACCCGAAGCGCCGATCGGGTGCCCGAGCGCCACCGCGCCGCCGTTGACGTTCACGATCTCCTCGTCGGCGCCGAGCATCGCCGTCGAGTTCTTCGCGACCGACGCGAACGCCTCGTTGATCTCGACGCGCTTCACGTCGGCGATCGTCTTCCCCGCCTTCGTCAACGCCTGCTCGGCGGCACGAGCGGGGGTGCGAGCGAGGTAGGCGTAGTCGTCCGCGACGTAGCCCTGCGCGAGGATCGTCGCAAGGGGCTCGAGGCCGCGGCGCTTCGCGAACTCCTCCGAGCACACGATCACGCATGACGCCCCGTCGTTCACCCCTGGCGCGTTGCCTGCGGTCGTCGTTCCCTCGGGATCGAACACGGGCTGGAGCGCGGCGAGCTTCTCGAGCGTGGTGTCACGCCGAATCCCCTCGTCGGCCGTCACGTCGCCGACGGGAACGATCTCGTCCGCAAACCGCCCTTCGTCCTGAGCGGCGGCAGCTCGCTGCTGCGAGCGGTAAGCCCACGCGTCCTGATCCTCTCGCGAGATCCCGAGCTCCCGGGACACCTTCGACGCCTGTTGCACCATGTGCAGCCCGTCGAAGGTCGAGGTGAGCCCGTCGAAGACCATGTGGTCGACGACCTCGCCGTTGCCGAGCCGGTACCCGAACCGAGCCTTCGGAAGCAGGTACGGCGCGTTCGACATCGACTCCATCCCACCCGTGACCACCACCTCGTGGCCACCCGCCCGAATCATCAGGTCGGCGATCTCGAGCGCACGGATCGACGAGGCGCACACCTTGTTGATCGTGTCGGCGGGAACCTCCTTCGGAATCCCCCCGCCGATCGCCGCCTGGCGCGCCGGGGCCTGGCCGGCTCCGGCCTGCAGGACCTGACCCATGAGCACGTACTCGACCTCGCCAGGCTCGATCCCTGCGCGCTCGAGCGCGGAGCGAATCGCGGTCGACCCGAGCTCGGTCGCGGGAGTCTTCGCAAGCCCCCCACCCAGCCGCCCGAACGGCGTCCGTACCGCCGAGACGATGACCGAGCGGGCCATGGAGCCAGCCTACACTCGAAGTATGCGAGTCCTGATGGTCGACAGCTACGACTCCTTCACCTACAACCTCGTCCACCTCCCGCAGGAGCTCGGAGCGGACGTCGACGTCCGCCAGAGCGACGCGATCGACGGGACACGATCGAGGCCGGTCGCTATCACTCGCTCGCCGCCTGCCGGGTGCCGGACGAGCTCGAGGTCAGCGCACGGACCGAGGACGGCGAGGTCATGGCCGTGCGCCATCGGATGCACCCGATCGAAGGCGTCCAGTTCCATCCGGAGAGCGTTCTCACTCCGGAGGGGCCGCGGCTCCTCGAGAACTTCCTCCTGACGGCTAGGAGTCGGCCGGTCCGACCTTGACGAGCATCTTGCCGATGTTCTCGCCGCGCAGCAGGCCCAGAAAGGCGCGTGGCGCGTTCTCGATTCCGTCGATCACGGTCTCGCGGTAGCGAAGTCGGCCGTCGCTGACCCACTCCTGCGCCCGGCGCAAGAACTCGGGAAAGTGCTCGTAGTGGTCGCTGATGATGTACCCCTGGATCCGGAGGCGCTTCGTCACGACCATGAACATGTTTCGCGGCCCTGGAGCCGGCTCGACGTCGTTGTAGCGCGCGATCGAGCCGCACGCCACGACCCGCCCATGTGTTCTGAGGGCGCCGATCGCCGCTTCGAGCGAGTCGCCGCCCACGTTGTCGAAGTAGATGTCGATGCCGTCGGGAGCAGCCTCGGCCAGCGCTTCACGCACGGAGCGCTCGCGATAGTCGAAGGCGTCGTCGAAGCCGAGCTCGCGGAGCCACTTCACCTTCTCGTCCGAGCCAGCGCAACCGAGGACGCGGCAGCCGGCGATCTTCGCCATCTGCCCTACGGTGCTGCCGACCGCTCCTGCCGCTCCGGAGACGAAGACCGTCTCTCCCTCCTTCGGTTGGCCAAGCTCATGGAGGCCGTAGTACGCCGTGAATCCCGGCATGCCGAGCACGCCCAGCGACGTGGAGACGGGCGCCCCGGAGGGATCGATCTTCCGCAGGCCGGAGCCGTCCGAGAGCGTCCACTCGCGCCAGCCGAGCCCGTGCAGCACCCAGTCCCCTTCCGCGTAGCGCTCGTTGCGCGAAGCGGCGACCTGTCCTACTGCCCCACCGGTCATGGCCTCGCCGAGCGTGAAGGGCGAGACGTACGAGCGGACGTCGTTCATGCGCGGCCGCATGTAGGGATCGACAGAGAAGTACGCGTTACGGACGAGCAGCTGACCCTCGCCGGGGTCCGGAATCGGCGTCTCCGCGAGCTCGAACAGGTCCTCGTCGGGGAAGCCCCGCGGCCGGGCGACCAGCCGGATCTCGCGAGACATGCCCTCCATACGGCGATGATACGCCCCGTGCAGTCTCTGAAAGGGCATCTCCTGATCGCGGGACCCGCGCTCGTCGACCCGAACTTTCGGCGCACGGTCGTGCTCGTAGGAGAGCATTCGGAAGAAGGCGCACTCGGCTTGATCCTCAACCGCCCGTCGGAGGCAACGGTCGGCGAGGCGGTGCCCGAGCTCTCGATGTTGGCCGACGGGATCGAGCAGGTTCACTTCGGCGGCCCGGTGCAGCCCTCCGCGATCGTCGTGCTCGCCGACTTCGTCGAGCCCGACCGCGCCGGAGCGCTGGTGCTCGAATCCGTCGGGTTCCTCCCCTCGGAAGTCGATCCCGACGAGCTCGGCGAGCTGCGTCGCGCGCGCATCTTCGCCGGCTACGCCGGCTGGGGACCGGGCCAGCTCGACGACGAGCTCGAGGAAGGCTCCTGGATCGTCGAGCCGGCTCTGGCGGACGACGTGTTCACCGTCGAGCCGGACGAGCTCTGGAGTGCAGTGCTGCTCCGCAAGGGCGGACCGTTCGGCGTCCTCGCGCTGATGCCGCTCGACCCCTCCCAGAACTAGTGCTGGCAGCGACGTTCTCCAGACTCTCGCGAGCGGCGATCCTGCGGGCGGCCGACAGCCGCCTGCTGCGGAGGCTCGTCGACCGCTACGGCATGCGGCTCGGAGCGGCTCGCTTCGTCGCAGGAGAGACGCTCGACGAGTGCGTTCCGGTGCTGCGGCGGCTGAACGAGGCCGGTCTGCGCGCGAACACGACGCTCCTGGGCGAGGCGATCCCGGACGCTGCCATGGCGGCGGCGACCGTTTCGGAGTACGAAGCGATCGTCGACCGGCTGGCTCAGGAGGGCCTGCGGGCGAACATCGCCCTCAAGCTCACGCACCTGGGGCTGTCGTTCGACCGAGAGACGACGTACCGCAACCTCGAGCGGATCGTCGCGCACGCAGGCTCTCTCGGCCAGCTCGTGCGGATCGACATGGAGCAGTCGAGCTTCGTCGATGCCAGCCTCGAGATCTACGAGCGTCTGAGGCGAGAAGGGCACGAGAACGTCGGCGTCGTCCTGCAGGCCTACCTGTACCGCTCGCCCGGCGACCTCGAACGCCTGCTCCCCCTGAAACCGAACGTGCGCGTCGTCAAAGGCGCCTATCTCGAGCCTGCGACGATCGCGCATCCCGACAAGCGCGACGTCGACCGCGCCTATGTCCGTCTGGTCGAGCGCGGACTACGAGGCGGCGCGTACGTCGCGGTGGCGACCCACGACGACCGCATCATTCGACACGTCCGCGAGTTCGCGCAGCGAGGGGCGATTAGCCGCGACGGCTTCGAGTTCCAAATGCTGTACGGAGTGCGCCCCGCCTTGCAGCGGAGCGTCGCTGCCGCGGGGTACAAGGTGCTCGTGGCGACGCCGTTCGGGCCCGACTGGTACCCCTACCTCATGCGCCGACTGGCCGAACGCCCCGCGAACCTCCTGTTCTTCCTCCGAAACCTCGTTCGCCGTTGAGCACCCTCCCCGAGAAGGCAGATGTGGTGGTCGTCGGCGGGGGCGCCGTCGGGACGAGCATCGCCTTCCACCTCGCGGAGGCCGGGGCGGGCGTGTGCCTGCTCGAGCGAGATGCGCTTTCCTCAGGATCGACGAGCCGCGCGGCGGGCGGAGTACGAACGCAGTTCTCGGATCCCCTGAACATCGCGATCGGACTCCGTGGCGTCGAAGCTTTCACGCGGTTCGCAGAACGTCCCGGCTGGGAAATCGACTTCCGCCAGGTCGGTTACCTGTTCCTGCTCGACCGCCCCGAGGACATCCCGGTGTTCGAGCGGAGCGTCGTGTTGCAGAACGAGCTCGGCGTCCCGAGTCGCGTGGTCGACGTCGCCGAGGCCGGGAAGCTTTCGCCCCTCGCAGGGTTGGACGGCGTCCTCGCCGCGACGTTCTGTCCGCTGGACGGGCACGCCAGTCCCGAGGCGGTTGCACAGGGCTACGCGTCGGGAGCTCGGGCGCACGGCGCGGAGGTGGTGACCGGATGCACCGCGACCGCAGTCGCACTGGAGGGTGAGGACCTGCGAGGCGTCGTCACGGACCACGGAACGATCGAAACCGACACGGTTGTCTGCGCGGCGGGTGTCTGGTCGCCGACGTTTGCGAGCACTGCGGGTGTGGAGCTTCCGGTCGAGCCCGTCTTCCGGGAGGTCGTGACGACGAGCCCGGTCGCAGCGCTCCCCGATCCGATACCGTTGACCGTCGACTTCACGACGGGCTTCTACTTTCATCGCGAAGGGCCTGGCCTGCTCATCGGCATGTCCGACCGGAACCAGGCGCCGGGCTTCGACGCGCCGACCGATCCTGCCTGGCTCGAGCACGTCACCGAGGTGGCGGCCCGCCGCGCGCCGTCCTTCCTCGACATGGGCCTCGCACACGGGTGGAAGGGCTATTACGAGATCACCCCCGACCACAACGCTCTCGTCGGGGAGGCACAGGAGCTCGATCGCTTCTTCTACGCCACCGGCTTCTCCGGGCACGGTTTCATGCAAGCGCCCGCGGTCGGGGAGATCGTGCGCGATCTCATCCTCCGCCGCGAGCCGTTCGTCGACGTCGCGCCGCTCGCAGCGGAGCGGTTCGCGCTCGACCATCCCCGACCGGAGCACAACGTCATCTAGCCGATGGCACGAACGATCGTCTTCATCCCAGCGCTGAACGAGGAGGACAACCTCCCGGCCGTGATCGCCGAGCTTCGCGCCGAGCTCCCCGCCGTCGACGTGCTCGTCGTGGACGACGGCTCCACCGACGGCACCGCCTTGGTGGCGCGGACCGACGGAGCCGAGGTGCTGTCGTTCGGCGAGAACCGCGGTCTGCGGGAAGGCATCGCGGCCGGCTACCGCTACGCACACGAGCACGACTACGACTTCGCGGGCCGCGTGGACGCCGATGGACAGCATCCGGTGCCAGAGCTACGGCGACTCCTCGATCTCGTCCAAGCCGACGAGTGCGACGTGGCGGTCGGCTCCCGCTTTGCCGTCGGCGAGGGCTACGAGCGATACCGCTACGAGCCCTCGTCCAGCCGGCGCTTCGGCACAGCGGTGCTCCGCCGCGCGATGCGGGTCGCGCTCGGACATCCGTTCCATGACGCCACGAGCGGCATGTACGCCGTGAATGCGAAGGCGATGCCGATCCTCGCAGAGCCCTACGAGAGTGGCGCGCCCGAGGTCGAGTCGCTCCTCCGTCTCCGGCAGTCGGAGCTACGCGTCCTGGAGATCCCCGTCGACATGCGCGAACGAGCGAGCGGCGAGTCGAAGCTCCGCGGGCGGCGCGCCGTCGAGCTCGTTGTCACCGTCGCAGGCACGCTCCTGCTCTACGGGCTGTGGCGACGGCGACGCGGATGACGCCCATGAACGGCGCACGGCTCATTGCCGTCCTCGGCTATTCGAGCAGACGCGGCGGCGGCGAGCTCCACCGTGTCTGCGCTGCGCGACTCGCGCGGGCCGGGGAGGAAGCGCTGCCGGCAGACACGGTCCTCCTCTCGGGCTGGCGGCGGCCACGAACGCGAACCTCGGAGGCCGAGCTGATGGCACGGGTATGGAGCGGCGACGCCCAACGGGTCCTCGTGGACGACGCTTCCCGCACGACGTATGGAAACGTGCGCGCGGCCGCCGCCGCCGCGAGGAAGCTCGAGGTCCGCGAGATCGTCCTCGTCACCTCCGGCTGGCACGGCCGTCGCGCGTCGGTCCTGCTCGAGGCCGCACATGGCGACCTGGTCGTGCTTGCCGCCACGGACGAGCGCGGAACGGCGGTCGCCCGCGCTCGCGAGCTCGTGTGCTGGCTGTTCGTACCGGTGCAGGTCGCTCTCGCCCGCCGTTCGCGCTAGCGTGCGGGCCGTGAGGTCGACCGTCATGTCCTGCATCGTGCTCCCGCTCGCGCTCCTCGCCGTGGGCTGCGGCGGAGACGACGGAGACTCGTCGTCGGCAACCGCGACGGCAGAGTGGGCCGAGAGCTATTGCGCAGCGATCACCGACTGGGCGACAGAGCTGAAGCAGGCGACCGATCAGCTCCGAAACTTCAAGTCGCTCTCGCAGGAGGAGTTCCAACAGGCAGGAAACGACATCACGTCTGCCACGGAGACCTTCGCAGCCGAGCTGCGGGGCCTCGGTGCCCCGGACACGAAGTCGGGAGCGAAGGCAAGGCAGATCGTCGAGACGTTCGCGACTGCCGCAGAGGCAGACCTCGCCGCCATCGAGGGCGCGGTCGACAACGCCTCCGGGTTGGCCGGCATCTCCAAGGCGGTGGTCTCCATCACCGAGTCACTGACCTCGATGAACAAGGCGTTCATGACCATGGTCAGCTCACTCCGGAAGATCGATCCGGAGGAGGAGCTCCAGTCGGCGCTCGAAGACGCCGAGTCCTGCGACGATCTCGCCGGCTAGTTCATAGACGTACGGACTCGTGGAGACCGGCGAGATACCGGTGAACCTGCTGGATCACGACCGAGCCCTCCCCCACCGCTGAAGCAACCCGCTTGACCGAACCGCTGCGGACGTCGCCGACGGCGAACACACCCGCCACGGAGGTCTCGAACATGCGGTCGCCGGCGCCCGTGAGCACGAACCCGTGGTCGTCACGTGCGACCTCCGGCGGCAGCCAGCCGGTGTTCGGCTCGGCGCCGATGAGGATGAACAGCGCGTCGGCGGAGACGCGTTCGGTGGCTCCCGCGGCATCGCGGACGAGCAGCCACTCGAGTCGGGTCTCTCCACCCCCGTCCACGACCTGAGCGGAGGTTCGGAGGTCGATGTTCTCCTTCGCCCGCACCTCGTCGAGCAGGTACTGGGACATTGCGTCCGGGGAAGGGCCGGCGGCACACGAGCGTCACGCTCGCCGCGTACCGGCTCAGGTGCACTGCCGCCTGCCCTGCCGAGTTGGCGGCGCCGACGATGAACACGTCTCCTCCGGTGAACCGCTGCGCGTCCGACGGCGACGAACCGTAGAACACTCCCGCGCCCTCGAGCTTCTCCAGCGCAGGAACACCGAGGCGCCGGTAGGAGACGCCCATCGCGAGGACGACGCTCCTCGTCTCGATCTCGGCACCGTCGATCGCGACCCGGTGTCCGCCGTCCCTCGGCTGAATCCCGGTCACGGACCGCATGAGGAGAAACTCGGTACCGAAGATCCAGGCCTGCTGGTAGGCGCGCGTGGCGAGCTCGCGGCCGGTGAGCCCGCGCTGGAAACCGAGGTAGTTGCGGATGCGGGCACTCGAGCCCGCCTGGCCTCCGATCGAGGCGTGGTCGACCACGAGGGCGCGCAGGCCCTCGGACGAGGCGTACACGGCCGCGGCGAGGCCCGCCGGCCCGGCCCCCACGATCACGACGTCGAGCTCGCCCGGATCGTCGATCTCCGTCCGGACCTTGTAGCCGTGCTCCGCCAGCTCGTCGTCGGACGGATCGTCGAGAACCGTGTCGTCCGGCAGGACGACCGCCGGCCGGTCCGACACCTGAAAGCCGCACGTCTGCAGGAGATCGCGGGCTTCCTCGGAGTCGTTCGCGTAGAACGCGTGCGGAACGCCGGTTCGAGCGAGGAGGTTCCGGATCTCGTACCCGCGGCTCGACCAGGGCTCGGCGACGACGGTGAGCTCGAGTCGACCCTCGGTCGCGCGCCGCCACTCCTGGAGGAACTCCGAGACCAGTCGATGAAAGAGCTCGTCGGGCGTCGTCCACGGCTTGAGGACGTAGTAGTCGATGTGACCGAGCGTCATCGCGCGGCGGATGACTTCCGCGGTCTCCTCGTCGGCCCATCCACCCCACGGGATCAGGAGACCGCGCTTCGCGTATGGATGCAGGTCGTAGACCCGCGCGAGTAGCTCCTCGCCGCGAAGCCCCTGCTCTCCACGTGCGGCAAGCACGATCGCGACGGGCTCTCCGGCGTCGCGCATGCGCTCGAGCTGAGTCAGCGCCGCCTCGGGAGAGGGACCGCAGACGACGCGGTAGTCGGCCTGGTAGCGCTGCAGCTCGCCGGTGATCCGCCGGATCGCCTGAGGGTCGGGGTCGACCGCGAAGATGAACGGCCGATCGTCACTCTCCGCGTTGACGTGGTGCTCGGCCACCGGGAGCTAGCCCTCTAGCGAGCGGCCACCGTGTCGCCGACGTCCGCGATCGCTCTGAGCGCCTGCGCGAGCGCGATCGGCAGCGTGGCGAGGAAGATCGTGACGGGCCCTCCGATCAGTAGCACCCCGAGCGTCTCCCACAGCCCGTCGACCTCGATCGCCCAGATGACCGTCCCCGCGGCCGCGGCGAGGACGCTGAGAACGCCGAAGAACGTGAGGATTGCGGCCCACGTGCGAAGCGTGCCGTACTGCGTCATCTCGACCTCCCGTGAGAGCTGAGCATCGCCTTCCGCGCGAGTCTACGTAGCTCCGATCGCTCCAGTCGCCCCGACAGGGTGGTCGGGTCGAGCTCTCGAGCGCGAGCAGCCGCTCGGGCCGCGGACGACCGCGCTAACCCCCGGCTCCGGCATGGATCGCGCGGACCGTCCCGATCGTGTCCGCCTCGTCGGGGCGCTTGTCCTCCCGATATCCCTTCACCCGAGCGAACCTCAGCGCCACTCCGCCCGGATACCGCCGGCTCGTCTGAACCCCGTCGAACGCGATCTCGACCACGAGCTCGGGCCGCACCCGGACGATGTGCCCGTCGCGTCCGGTCTCGAGCTCTAGGAGCCGCTCGGTCTGCCACGCGAGCATCCGATCGGTCATTCCCTTGAAGGTCTTTCCCAGCATCACGAAACTGCCTTTCTCGGGATCGCGAGCGCCAAGATGGAGGTTGGAGAGCTTCCCCTGTCGTCGACCGTGTCCCCACTCCGCCGCGAGGACGACGAGATCGAGCGTGTGCGCGACCTTGACCTTGAGCCAACCCGCGCCACGCCGACCGGCTTCGTACGGTGCATCGAGCGACTTGATCATGACCCCCTCGTGGCCGCGGGCAAGCGCGTCCGTAAGGAAGCGCCGCCCTTCGGCCGGATCCTCGATCACCGTGCTCGGCACGCGAAGCGACTCGGGAAGCCGGCGCTCCAGGGCCTCCAGCCGCTCGTGTGCCGGCCGGTCGATCAGATCCTCGCCGTCCAGATGCAGGCAGTCGAAGAAGAACGGAGACAGCGGCACAGCCTGGCGCAGCTCCGCGACCTTCACCCGGCTTCCGAACCGGCTCATCGTCTCCTGGAAGGGACGCGGCCGCCCGTCCGGCCCCAGGGCGATCGCCTCTCCGTCCAGGATGACGGCGTCGACCTCGAGCGCTCGGACCGCCTCGACGACCTCAGGCACACGATCGGTGATGTCGGCGAGATTCCGCGTGAACACGCTCACGTCGTCCCCGAGCCGGTGCACCTGCAGCCGTGCGCCGTCCAGCTTCCATTCGATCCGGGCAGGACGGACGCGCTCGAACGCGTCCTCGAGATCGTCTCCGGTCTGCGCCAGCATGGGCTGAACCGGACGCAGGACCGTGAGTCTGAACTGGGCCAGGCCCACCCGCCCCTCGGCCAGCACAGCCGCGGCGACCACACTGAGCTCACCCGCGACCATGGCCGCTCGCCGAATCTCCGCGGCAGGGACCGCTGCCACCTTCGCTACCGCCTCCATCATCACGCCCTCCAGTGCTCCCTGCCTGAGCTCACCGAGGAGCAGGCCTCGCAGGAACCGCTGCTCCTGCTCGGTCGCTCGGCCGAAGAGGTCCGCCAGCGCGTCACGGCGTGCAGCCTGCGACCCTGCGCCCGACATCGCCGCGATCCCGGACACCGCAGCGTGCACCTCGAGCAGCTCGAGCGTGGGCGCCGCCGCCGGGGGAGGAGCCTCGCGCAGGGCCGCCCAGCCGACTCCGATCGTGCCCTGGGGTAGGAACCCCGAGAGATAGGCGACGGCAACTGCAATTTCGTCGGGGCCGGCCCGGTCGAGGCACTCAGCGAGCCGCGCGACCTTGGCGAGCCTCGAACGGGTAGCGGCGACATCGGTCGATGCCTGCACGATCTGGTCGAAAAGCATCAGCGACATTCAACCGGACGCCCTCGCACTCTCATTCGCGCGGCTAGGCGGCACGCAGCGCGTCGAGGTCGCCGCCGTCGAGCTTCCAGCTCGCCGCCGCCGCGTTCGCACGCACCTGCTCGGGCTTGGTCGCGCCCGCGATGACCGACGCGATGCCCGGGGTCGAGGCAAGCGCCGCGATGACGAGCTCGTGCAGCGTATGGCCGCGCTTCTCCGCGAAGCCCCGAGCGCCTCGACACGGTCGAACTGCGCGTCCTCGATGTGCCGACCGGCGAGGCGCGTCCCCTCCGGCGCAGTCTCACCACGACGGTACTTGCCCGTGAGCAGGCCGCTCGCGAGGGGGAAGTACGGGATGTACGCGACGCCGAGCTCCCTGCAGAGCGGCAGAACGCCGTCGTCGTCGTCGCGGCGGAGGAGGTTGTAGTGGTTCTGGAGGGCTGAAAAACGTGCGGCGCCTTGCTCGCGCGCAACCCGGTCGGCCTCCGCGAGCTGCTCCGCCGAGAAGTTCGAGCAGCCGATCGCGCGCACCTTCCCGGCCTGTACCAGCTCGTCGAGCGCCACCAGGGTGTCGCGCGATCGGGATCGCCGGATCGGGCCGGTGCAGGTAGTAGAGGTCGACGTAGTTGGTTCGCAGCCGCTCCAGAGAGCCTTCGATCGACCGGCGGATGGCTTCCGGAGAGGCCAGGCCGTCCCCCGGCTCCCAGGCGAACTTCGTCGCGAGAACGACCTGCTCGCGCCGTCCCTCGAGGATCTCGCCGAGCAGCCGCTCGCTGCCGCCGCCGTTCCCGTAGATCTCGGCCGTGTCGAGGAAGGTGACGCCGGCGTCGAGGGCGGCGTCGACCACAGCCCGCGTCTCCGCGAGGCCGAGCCGGCCTCCGAAGTTGTTGCATCCGAGGCCGACGCGCGAGACGCGCAGCCCGCTGTGTCCGAGATCGGCGAGCTCCATCGCACGAACGGTATCGAGCTGCCGCACCGTCTACGCTCATCGCCATGATTCCTGCCCGCGCGCTGCTCGAGCAACTGGTCGCGATCGACTCCGTGAACCCGACGCTGGTGCCGGGCGGCGCCGGAGAAGGGAAGATCGGCCGCTTCGTCGCGGGCTGGCTCGAAAGAAATGGGATCGAGACCGAGTACGAGGAGCTCGCCCCGTCTCGGGCCAACGTCGTGGGCTGCGTTCGAGGCTCGGGCGGCGGTCGCTCGCTGATGCTGAACGCGCACATGGACACGGTCGGCCTCGGCGGTCCCGACGGTGCTCTCAGACCGCGAATCGAAGAGAACCGCATGTACGGCCGCGGCTCCTACGACATGAAGGGAAGCCTGGCGGCGATCATGCTGGTCGCGTCGGCTGCGACCGAGCTCGAGCTCTCGGGAGACGTGGTCATCACCGCTGTCGCCGACGAGGAAGCGCTCAGCATCGGCTCGGAGCGAATCGCCGAGAGCATTCGAGCGGATGCCGCCATCGTCACGGAGCCGACCGGCCTCGATATCGCCGTCGCGCACCGAGGGTTCGTCTGGCTGGAGGTCGAGACCCGAGGACGCGCCGAGCACGGGTCCCGCTACGACCTCGGGATCGATGCGATCGCAGGAATGGGCGCACCGCTCGTCGCGCTCGCAGAGCTCGACAGACGTTTCCACGAACAGGGCGAGGGTCACCCGCTCCTCGGCCGCGCGTCGGTGCACGCATCGTTGATCGAGGGAGGAACGGAGCTGTCGACGTACCCGGACCGCTGTCTGGCGAACGTGGAGCGACGCACGCTTCCGGGTGAGACCGTCGAGCTCGTCGAGAACGAGCTCCGCGAGGCTGCGCCGGGAGCGACGATCCGCGCGACCTTCTCGCGCGATCCGCTCGAGACGCCGCCCGACTCTCCGATCGTCGAGGTGCTCGCACGCAACGCGACCGCCACGCTCGGAGCGCCTCCCGAACTCATCGGCGTTCCGTTCTGGACCGACGCCGCCCTGTTCGCGGCCGCCGGAATTCCCACCGTGTGCTTCGGACCGGGTGGCGAGGGCGCACACGCGGATACCGAGTGGGTCGATCTCGAGCACGTCGAGCGACTCGTCGAGACCCTCCTCGCGACGGTGGGCGAATTCTGCGCTTAGTGAGGATCCCACCTGCGACGCGCTGGCCGGGTTTCCCCGCGACGCCTGCGTGGAAAGACCAGTGGTGTGGTCGCGGCCGACATGCGCAACACGATAAATTCGGGCCCCGATCCGGAAACGGGCTCTCAGCCCTACTCGAGCTACGCCGCGATTCTCGGCACGTTCGTCGGCGGTCTGGCCGCGGCCGGCGCGCTCGCACGCGCACTGGAGAAGGAGCCGCAGGCGCAGACGACCCTGGATTTCGTTCTTCTCGCTGGCGCGACGTTCAAGACAGCACGGACGCTCACCCATGATCGCGTCGCCAGCTTCGTGCGCCAGCCGTTCGTCGAAGGAGAGGCGGGCTCCGAGCACGAGCGCCCGGCGGGCGACGGTCCTCGACGAGCGATCGGCGAGCTGGTCACCTGCACGCGGTGTGTCGGCACCTGGGCCGCCGCGGGGCTCGCGTCGACGCAGATCATCGCGCCCCGCTTCGGAAGGCTGTTGACGTGGACGCTCGGAGCCGCCGCCGCCAGTGACTTTCTACAGGCGGCATTCGTCAGCCTCACCGACAGGGCGAACGCGGCCGAGGTGGCCGGAGAACCCCCACCAGTGCGCGAACGACGAGGAGCACCGGCGTCGAGAACTGACCACTGCTCTGAGCACCGTGAGCGGCGCACGTCACGTGAAATCGGAATACAGTGTGGCTTCCGACCGTTTGAATCACTGGTTGCGCAGTGGAGCCTGGATTTGGCGTCCTTCTGGCTCTACGTGCGCTGCCGGTTCCGTAAGCGAAGGACGAGGTTCGAGTGACCAGCGAGATTCCGGGCGCGCACGCGCACTGGCAGCTCCTGACGAAAGGAACGGTGAACAGCTTGTTTGAGACAGATATCGAGGTCTTTCTCGAGAAGGCCGAAGAGCGCGGCGTGATCGAGGAGACCGAGCTCGAAGCGCTCGCGTTCACGCACGACCTCGACGAGGACGAGCTCGGAGGCGTTCGAGCTGAGCTCGCGGCACGCGAGGTCGAGATCGCGCGTGCAGCAGAGAATGGCGAAGACGAGGTGCGCGGCGCGACGATCCGCGAGCCCGTCGCCTTCGTGACCACCGACTCGCTCACCATGTTCATGAACGAGGTCGGCCGACACGACCTGCTCACGGCAGCGGATGAGGTCGAGCTCGCGAAGCAGATCGAGCGCGGCGACAAGCAGGCCAAGGAGCGGATGATCAACTCCAACCTGCGTCTCGTCGTCTCGATCGCCAAGCGTTACCAGGGTCACGGCCTGCCGCTGGGCGACCTGATCCAGGAGGGAATCATCGGCCTCAATCGCGCCGCGGAGAAGTTCGACTGGCGCCGCGGGTTCAAGTTCTCCACGTATGCCACGTGGTGGATCCGCCAGGCATGCCAGCGTGCGATCTCGAACCAGTCGCGGACAATCCGCGTGCCGGCGCACGTCCACGAGCGGCGAGTGAAGCTCGCCCGCATCGGCCGACAGCTCGAAGCGGCACACGGTCGCGAGCCGACGAAGGAGGAGCTCGCAGAGGCAGCCGGGCTCGAGCTCCAGCACGTCGAAGAGGCGCTCGGCGCCGTCGAGGCGTCCGTGTCGCTCAACCAGGCGGTTGGCGACGACGGCGCCGGCGAGCTCGGCGACCTGTTCGCAGATCCTCTCGCGACAGATCCGGTCGAGGAGGCCGACACGTCTCTCCGACACGAGGCTGTCAGGACGGCGCTGCGCAAGCTTCCGGACACCGAGCGCCGGATCCTGGAGCTCCGGTTCGGGTTCGACGGAGAGCAGCAGCCGCTGGAGACGATCGGGCGGGAGCTCGGCCTCACCCGCGACCGGGTCCGCCAGCTCGAGAACGAAGGTCTCGCCCGGCTGGCCGAGGAGCTCGACGGCGTGGTCGGAATCACGCCCGGCGACCTGGCCGACGCGGCATGACGAGCGGCGCCGCCTCCGTCGGGTTGGTGTGGTCAGATGATGCGATCAGCTGAAGGCGAACACCGGTGGGAGGATGACCACCACAGTGGCGGCCCACAGGGCGAAGACGGGTAGGTAGGTGGTCTGCCAGCGCTCGAGCCGGTGGAGACTGCTGCGTCGCGTGAGGAATCGGGCGCATAGCCAGGCGGCCCCGGCCAGGTTCACGAGTAGGACGAGGTTGAGGCCGAGGGCTGCCGTTCGGTTCGGGGTGAACCCGAGGTCGCCGATCCGAGCGATCATCGCGCCGAGCACCATCACGTCGAGCACGAGGGCGCTGACGACGGCGACCAACTGGATGCCGTCCATCCATTCCGGCGACGTGGACGGGTCCCGCGCGGACATCCCGTACAAGACGAGCCCGAGGACGACAAGCAGCAGGGCGTCGAAAGTGCCGAGGAGTTCGCGATCGAACGCGCCGCCAACCCCGGTCACGGCGTAGACGACGGCGGCACCGGCCAACATCACCGCGAACAGCGGCGTGAAGAGCATCGTGAGCACCGGCGCCATGTTCTCCACGACCCGTTGCTTCGACTCGACGAGCCACGCGGCCACGATGACGCCACCCGCCGCTCCCGAAGGCAGCACCCACTCAGCGATCCGGTCGACGTCGACCCCCGTGGGTTCGAGGATCGCCGCAGTCAAGCCCATGAGCACGCCACCCCCGAGCGCGATCAGCACGTAGTAGATGAACCATTCGCCCGTGAAGCGGACGAAGTCCATGCGCCGCTCGTGCGATCGGACAGTGCCGTCCATGTACGGGTAGGCGACCGCGAACCACAGCACGACGGGCAGATGGAGCGCGACGAGGACTTCGGTGGCCGAGTCCGCACCCCACGGGTAGAGGTTGACCACGAGCGCAGCGAGCACGAACGGCACCGCGGTCAGCACCCATCGCCGGGTATCGAGCTGCCGTTGGCGAGCGAAGTACGCGGCAAGAAACGGCAACACGAACAGACTGGCGTTCCGCACCAGCCAGTTCGGCTCCTCGTCGGGGGCGTCAGCAGTGAGGCGTGCAACCTGGATCACGACGGCCGCGGCAACTGCGAAGACGAGCGTCTCGAACCAGCCGCTGGACGGGCGCGCTGCCTCGTCGTCACCGCTCCAGAGAAGCTGTTTCCAGAGTCGGCCGCTGTGTTCGCGTGCGAACTCCCGGGACAGGACGTCGACGTCCCCTAGCCGTTTCACGGCGATGAGGAATCCCTCGTCGGCGGTGAGGCCGGCAGCGCTCAGCTCGGCGATCTGGTGACGAAGATGATCCTCCAGCTCATCGACATCGTGGCCGTTGACCCCCGGGGCGTTTGCGACGTAAGCCCGCCATTCTGCGATCTGTGCGTCCACGCTGTCCATGGCTCACGCGTCGCCGAGAGCCGTCAGCACCCCACCCGAGCCCGGCCAGACGTCATCCAGCGCACGGGTGACGGTCACCCACTGCCGTTGCTGGTCTGCGAGTGCTGCTCGTCCGTCGTCGGTGACCATGTAGTACTTGCGGCGACGCCCTTCCGACGACGTCCGCCACTCCGTCGTCACGTATCCGAGCCGAAGGAGGCGGTGGAGTAGCGGGTAGAGCATCCCGTCTGTCCACTCGAGCTCGCCTCCGGAGAGCGCACGTACCCGCTTCAAGATGGCGTAGCCGTAGCTCTCACCATCCGCCAGGATTGCGAGCACGAGCGGTGTCGCCGAGGCCGCTACGAGGTCCTTGTCGATGTGCATACCGCCCCTAATGCTCGAAGTACTATGCATAGAAGCACAAGGTTAATGGAGCCGCAAGCAAGAGTTCGGCCGATCGACCGCCCGGGCCTAGCTCGCCGGCGGAGCAGTTGCTCCGGAAAGCAACGTCGCATGAGAGCCCACGGTCGCTCGCCGCTCGAGGTTCTGCAAGGCCGCTTGCGTGTGTGTCCGTATGACCGAGCGGGCCTCGGCGACCCCACGGTCCTCCATGTGGTCAGCCGCCGCCCTGGCAGGGTTCAACCTCGAGGCGTGGGTCCACGCGGCAACCTCGCCGTTCACCGCCCGAGCCATCTGGCCTTTCATCCCGGGATAAGCCAGCCGCAAGAGGTCAGAGACGTTGCCGGAAAACACGACCGGTGGGCAGAGTCGGTTCTTCTCGTCATCATCGATGCCGATCGACTCGACGAATGCGATTGTCGCGCCGGACCAGGGAACCAAGCCGACCGTCACGTACTGGATCGTGAGGCGTCCCGGCTGGAAGATAGGCCGCTCGGCTGTGGGACGAACCCCAACGGCCGTGCAGTCGACGTACACCTCACGAGGGCTGCCGGGGACGTCGCCGACGTCGGTCGTGACCTTGGTACGGGTGATGCGCCGAACCCGCCGTGCCCGGACCACGTGGTCGATGGTGCGCAGAGACTCGAGCTCGAGCTCGCTGACCGTGGCGCCGCGGAAAACGAGCGGTTCGACGCACGGATCGATTCGGACAAACACGCCGGCATCCTCGAGGCGACTGGCGAAGTCGGGGCCATCCTCGGCGACGGCAGCCGCCTCGACCCATCGGGCTTGGAGCTGCATGTACGAGCCGACCAGTTCGAGCGGCTGCATGAACGAGCGGTCGAACAACCAGGGATCCCTGCCTCTGATCCATCGGATTCGCTCGGGGTCGACGCCCACGTCGAGCAGCCAGTTGCAGGTATCCATCGCCGTCTTCCCTGCTCCGATCACCGTGAACCGATCTGCAGGTTCGGCGAGGTCGACGAGGTCGTTGGGCGGGATGAGCCGCACACCGACGTCAATGGTGAAGCCGGGCACGTGCCGGGACGGGATCTGCGACTCGACGTAGGTCGCATCGACCACCCGACGCCGCACCCGCACGATCGTCTCCACGCCGTCGAGCAAAGACACGATGTGGTGCCCCATCCGGTCCCCACCTCGATACTCGCTCATGCCGAGGAACCGCACCCTGCCCGTCGGCAACAGGCTGTCGTTGAGCACTCGCGAGTAGTAGTCGCAGATCTCCGCTGCGTCCGCCCGTTCGTAGAAGCCGGCGTTCGGCCCCGAGTCGTCGATGCGATCGTTCCCCAGCGTCATGGAGTTGACGCCGTAGTACGCCGAGGGCTGATGGAGACGCACGAACGGATACGCGTCCAGCCAGTGACCACCCGGCTGGTGACGTCGGTCGACCAGGACGACATCAGCATCCGGTTCCGCGAGCAGCGTGTCCGTGAACGCCATGCCAGACGCCCCAGCTCCGACGACCAGATAATCGGTCTCGAGTTCTCGTCCCATCTGCACCGCGCCTCGCACCAGAGGC
This sequence comes from uncultured Actinomycetes bacterium, assembly GCA_963840705.1. Taxonomy (GTDB): domain Bacteria; phylum Actinomycetota; class Thermoleophilia; order Gaiellales; family Gaiellaceae; genus GMQP-bins7. Next base: position 225,411 of record CAWIZT010000009.1, read on the forward strand.
TACGAGATTCGCTAGCCGACGCGGGCGGTTCGCCCGCTGCCTCGAGCTCGGCTGAGCCGCGGGGCGGCTAAGAACTGGGCGACTGGCGAGGCACGACCGTCTCCAGGCTTCGCGCGCTAATCAAACAGGCCGACCCCGAGGTAGTCGAGGAGTGGAAGTGGAGAAAGCCTTCTCATCTCGGTGTTAGGGGCGGACGACGAAGTATGCGTTGAACGGGTCGTGCTCGAGGAGGTGGACCTCGACGGAGTCGAAGCCGGCCTCCGCAAGCAGTTCTCGTGCCTTTTGCTCACCCCACATCGCGCCCAGCCCCTCGCCACCCTGGGCGAGGGAGACGGTCATGCAGTGCATGCAGGAGATCATGTAAAGGAGCGGCCCGCCCGGGTGGTCGACGTTCTCGTGGACGTGGCTCGATCCCTGGATGTCCTGCATGAGGTACACGCCGTCAGGCTTGATGGTGCGCCGGATCCCGCGCAGGAGGGCGAGCGGACGCGCCTGATCGTGGACGGCGTCGAAGGTTGTCACGTACGCGAATGCCTCGGGCTCGGCGTCCGCGTCGAACGTGCTCAGGTCCCGCGCTTCGAAGCGCACGTTCTCGAGGCCGCGTTCCCCAGCCTGCGCGGTCGCGAATGCGATCGCATCCGCTGAGAGGTCGTAGCCGAGGAAGGTGCTCTTGGGAAAGCGCTCGGCGAGCACGACGAGCGCGCGACCGCGCCCACACCCGAGATCGAGCAGATTGGCCCCCTCCTCGAGTCGCTCGGACATACGAGGGACGAGCGGAAGGATGTGCGAGAAGAGCACCGAGAGCACGGTCTGGGCGCTTTCCTCGGCCATGACCTCGTGGAATCGCGCATAGCGCTCGTACGACACCCCTCCTCCGTGGCGGAAGCGCTCGACGATGTCGTCTTCAACGGTAGAAAGGCTCGTGATCCACTGCGCCTCGACAGCGAGGTTGTCGGGCGACGCGGCGCGTGTGAGCCAGGCGGCGTGCTCGGGCGGCAGCGTGAAACGGCCCGTCTCCGGGTCGATCTCGACGATGCGTCCCGCCGTCATCGCGGCGAGCCACTCGCGAACGTAGCGCTCATCGAGACCCGCCGCGCCCGCGAGCTCCGTACTCGTTGCGGCGCCGGACTCGGCAAGCGCATCGAAGAGCCCGACGCGATGGCCGACGGACGCCATCACCATCAGCGCGCCGCCGTTGAGCATGTCGAGCATGCGCCCGGCGAATGCTTCCGCTCTCGTCTCGTCGTAGGTCGAGGTCGCCATGGGCTCCCCTTTCGATCGGATCGCGCAATCCTGCACGACGGCGGTGCACCCGTCGAGCGCACGCCTGAAGCCTCGTGTCCCTGGACTATGGAGTGGCGGTTACGACATGCGCCGACATCGGAGCGTCCTTGCCCTCCCAATGACGCAGCGCATCAGTCACCGCGTCCAACGCCCCTTCGAGCGCAGCGGGATCGCGACGCTCGATCTCGGCGCGGAACGGGGAGCCGAGCACCAAGCCGTGGGCCGCGTCACTCGCGCTGACGCGGCTGGACAAAGCAACCGTTTCGATCTCGATGCCCGTGAAGCCCGCGGCGCGCAGGTCACGCTCGATGAGTCCGGGATCGGCATAGCTGAACGGCCCCCGCTCCATGTACTGGGGCGGGTCGTCCGGAAAGAGCGCGGCGACTGCCTCCCCCGCCTCCTTCGGCACCGGGTTGAGCTCGAGCCGATCGAATGTCACGAGGAGGTAGTGGCCGCGGGAATCGAGCATACGCATTGCCTCTCGGTTCGCACGGACCTTGTCCGGAATGAACATGACGCCGAACTGGCACAGGACGAGGTCGAAGCCCCGGTCGGGGAACGGCAGATCCTGTGCGTCCGCGGGTTGGAACGAGACCCGCCGGGAGCCGAGGTGCTCTGCTGCGAATTCGAGTACCGCCGGGTTCACATCGGTCGCGACGATGTCCGCCTCCGGCACCACCTCGGTGACCGCGCGGGTAACGATTCCAGTGCCGGCCGCCGTCTCGAGAACACGGGCCGGTTGCAGCAGCGCAGAGCGTTTCGCAACAAGCTCGGCATACGGCTCGAACAGCAGTGGGCCTAGGTAGCGGTCGTAGAGCGCCGGAGCCGAGTGCTCGAAGGCGGAACTTCTGTCAGTCACCGAAACGCCATCCTGCTTCCGCCGACGGTTTCTGCCGAACGAGGAATGTGACGATGCCAGACTCGGCCCCTGGACGCTGGGCGACGCCCCATCTCCCGGTGCACGGTGCCTTGTCGGAGACCTCCTGGCCACGCATGATGCTGAGCGTGCCAGGTACAACCCCTCGAGCCGACGTCGCTGTGCTGGGCGGTGGGCTAGCGGGCCTGTCTGCCGCCCTCGCCTTTGCGCGCAGCGGGAGGCGCGTAATTCTGCTCGAGCGGGACGGGCTGATCGCAGCCGGAGGCGACGCGGACGAGCTGTTCGAGGACTGGGAGCGCCCCGGCATCGCCCACTTCCGCCAACCTCACAACTTCCTCGGCCTCGGCCGACGCGTGCTCCTGGACCAGGCACCTGACGTCCTCGACGCCGTCCTTGGACTCGGAGCAGTGGAGAATCGTCAGTACGAGCTGTTACCTGGGGACTTGGAGTCGCAGGACGAGTCGTTCGTGTCGGTCTTTGCTCGGCGGCCGGTGTTCGAGATCGCGCTCAGGCGAGCGGTGGAGGCCGAGGCCAAGATCACCGCAGTGACCAACACTCGAGTGGTCGGTCTCGTGAGCGGCGACGATTCGCGAGGCGGCGGTGTTCGTGTCACCGGGGCTCGTACCGACCGCGGCGAGACGATCGAGGCTGACCTCTTCGTCGACGCGCTCGGACGTACGTCGCCGCTGGTGTCCTGGCTCGCTGCGCTAGGAGCTCGCCCGCCCCTCGAGCGAAGGGCGGAGTGCGGTCTTCTCTACTACAGCCGACACTTCCGTTTCCGTCCGGGTGTAGAGATGCCGACTGTCCCCTCCCTCCACCGCGTCCCGCGAGGCGAGATCGGTTACCTGGCCTTCGGGATGTTCGTCGAAGACAATCGCACGTTCGCGCTCGTGCTGATGATCCCGCCCTGGGAACGAGACCTGCGCGTGCTCAGGTACGAGAAGGCGTACATGGCGACGGCGCTGTCGATGCCATCGCTCGTGCCGTGGGTGCACCCGGATCAGTCCGACGCGATAACTCCAGTACTGCCGATGGGCAGCCTTCAAAACGTCCATCGCTCTCTCATGGTCGAAGGTGAGCCAGTGGCCGTGGGCATCCAGGCGATCGGCGATGCCCTCTGCCATACAAACCCCACCTTCGCCTACGGCGCCTCACTCTCGCTCCACCACGGGTTCACGCTCGCGCGAATCGCCGCTCGGAGTGACGACGCGTCGGGGATCGCTCGCACTTTCGACGCCGCCGTCGGAGCAGACGCCGCGGCGCGATTCGATGCCGTATCGGCCGAGGATCGGGATCGGCTCCGGCTCTGGCAAGGAGAGCCGATCGACGTTCGCGACCCGAGCGACAGCATGGCTCTGTTTATTCGAATGACCGCCTTCCCGGCCGCAGCGAAGGATGCACACCTCTTCCGGGCAGTCGCGCGACGAGTGAATCTCTTTGATCCGCCCGATGCAATGGAGCGAGATTGGGCCCTCATCGAGCGCGCCCGAGAAATCGCCTCCGACGGAGCACCACCGTCCCTCTCGGGGCCGACGAGGGCCGAGCTGCTCGAGACAATTTCGGCGGCGTAGCCGAGACGGCCCGGATCGCGTGCTACCGACCTGTTCCTGCGAGTGGTCCGGATCGTTACGATCGTGGCATGCGTCTCCGTAAGGATGCCAGGGTCGAGTTGCTCTCCAGAGTGCCGCTCCTCGCCGGTTGCTCGAAGAAAGAACTCGGCATGATCGCGAACCTGGCCGACCTCATTGAACTTCCCGAAGGCAAGACGCTGATGAGAGAGGGTGAGCTCGGTTTGGAGTTCTTCGTTCTGGTCGACGGCACCGTACGGGTATCCCGAGGCGGACGGGGACATCGTGACCTCGCAGCCGGCGACTGGGTGGGCGAGATTGCGCTCATCGCAAACGTCCCGCGCACCGCCACCGTGGTCACGACATCGCCGCTGCGAGCTCTCGTGCTGACGCGAAGGGGATTCTCGCAACTGATGGAGGACGTGCCTTCGATCCCAGCCAAGGTGCTCGCGGCGCTTGGCGAACGTATTTCTCCCGGGACGATCTAAGCCTTTTGTGATGCACGCCCGGCGACGCCATGAGCCCGGCGGTCGTGCTCCCGGCCGTCCTTGTTGCGATCCGCGCAGACGCGGCCGTAGATCGCTGCGCGAACCACTGGAGTGCATGAACGCGGGCGTGGCCGGTGCGGTTCAGGCGTAGGCTTCCTAGCTATGTACCTCGCACCCGTGCGCGGGGCCGCGTGGGTCTCGCGATCGCGACAGCACCGTAATCGGGCCGGGGGTTTGAACGCTACCAGTCGGCAGGCGTCTCGTCGTTAGGAGAGGCACCCTTGTGCCAGCCAGGGGGCAGGAGATGTGGTCTTCTATCTCTTGGAAGCCCATGGTAGAGGGAATCCCGTTACCTAAGGAGAATCGAGATGGGAAAGCTGATCGCCACAACGCAGGCGACCGTCGACGGCGTCATAGACCCGGTCGGCGAGTGGGTGCAGGCGGACGGAGATCACGGCGACTACTCGTTCGAGCGTCAGGCGAGATCCAGCGGGCTGGTGCTGGGCCGCAAGACCTACGAGGGGCTGGCGGGATACTGGCCGAGCCAGTCGGGCAAATGGGCGGACATGGTCAACCCGATGCCGAAGTACGTCGGGTCCAACACCCTGTCCGGCGATCTCGGGTGGAACGCGACCCTGCTCGAGGGTGACCTCGAGGACTCGATCCCGAAGCTAAAGGATGAGGTCGACGGTGACCTGTTCATGCACGGGAGCGGCGAGTTCGCATACGCCCTCGCCGAGAAGGGCCTGATCGACAAGTACGAGGTCTACGTGAACCCGCTCGTCTGGGGCGAGGGAAACGTCCATGTGCTCGGCGACCGGGGAACGGTCCGGATGAAACTCGGCGATGTGAAGCGGTTCGACTCCGGAGTGGTCCTCCTCACCTACCTCCCGGCTACTTGACACCTCCGCGTCGAAGTCGGCGGTCCGCGTCTCCCACCAGTTCTGCCACGACGAAAAGCCTAGAGTCGCCCGCGGCTGGACGCAGGCGGATGTAGTCGTGGATGGCTCGTGACGTGTCGCCTGTCCGACGAGCGTGACGGTGCCGTACGTCGATCCCCGTCGCTCCCATCTTGGAAGCTGCTGTCCCCGCCGGCCGCATGCCTTCACAGAATCCGGGGCTCGTTGCCTTCTGGGCCAATTGAGATCAGTTCGGCTCTGTTGCCGCACGCTCGATCATCTCAGGTCATCTGAAGTGGGCAAAAGTTTGGCCAAAATCTCGTGCCCCGAGCAGTCTCACTAGTCGCTCGGCGCTGCGGGAACAGCCGTTTCAGCGGCCCCGAGCCCGCCCGCCTGCTCAGGCTCGGACCCCAGCTTCAGGCCGCGGAGGAGGATTGCCGCCAACACCGCCGTTCCACCGGCAACGACGGCGCTCACGAGGGCGCTCACCTGGAGGCCGGCGGTGAAGGCACTCTGCGCCGCCTCGAGCAGTTCGTCGCCGACACCACGCGGCAGCTCCTCAGCGACGGCGACCGCCCCGCCGAGTGTCGAGGTCGCCGCCTCAGCCGCATCGTCGGGGACACGGTCGGGAATCTCATCGTCCAGGCGATTCCGATAGACCGCGGTGCCGAGCGTGGCGAGGAGCGCGATCGCGAGCGCGCCGCCGAGCTCCGCACCTGTCTCGGAGATTCCGGACGCGGCACCCGCGCGCTCGGGCGGCGCCGAACCGATGATGAGGTCGTTCGTCAGACGTGAAGAGCGGGGCGAGGCCCAGCGAGAAGACCACCGACGACGCCACGAGGAGCACGACGTCGGAGTCGGCCCCGACCTGGGTGAGCATGACGAAGCCGACAGTGGCGAGAACAAGGCCGCCGGCCATCACGTCGGCCGGGCTCACACGTTTTACGATTACGGGAGCGAGCATCGCTCCGACGATGAAGGCCGCCGAGAACGGCAGGCTCACGACGCCGGCACGGAGCGGGGACAGGCCCGCGACGAGCTGCAGATACTGGTAGAAGAAGAAGAACGCGCCGAAGAGGACGAGGATCCCGAGGGTGTAGACGGCCAGCGAGGCGCTGAACGCGCGCACGCGAAACAGCCCGAGGTCGACGAGCGGTTCTGCGAGCCGCGTCTGTCGGCGAACGAACACGGCCCCCACTGCAAGCCCGACGAGCACTGCCATCATCGGCTCGACGCTGTAGCCGTCTCTGGCGAACTCCTTGAGCCCGTAGACGACCGCGAGGACCGCGACGAGCGAAAGCGCAGCGCTGACGAGATCGAGCCGCCCGGCCTCGGGGTCGCGGTACTCCGGAAGCACGATCGGGCCGAGCACGAGGAGCAGCCCCATCACTGGGACGGCCAGGAGGAAGACCGAACCCCACCAGAAGAACTCGAGCAGCACGCCCCCGAAGAGCGGCCCGAGCGCACCGCCCAGCGAGAACGCTGTGATCCAGACGCCGATCGCGACGGTGCGCTGAGCGTCGTCGTGGAACATGTTCCGAATCAGCGACAGCGTCGAAGGCGCGATGGTCGCACCTGCGATGCCGAGAAGCGCCCTCGAGGCGATCAGCATCTCGGCGCTCGTCGAAAATGCGCAGAGCAACGACGCGAGGCCGAACGCGACTGCGCCGATCAGCAGCAGACGGCGTCGCCCGATCCGATCGCCGAGGGTGCCCATCGTGATGAGACAGCCGGCGACCATGAAACCGTAGATGTCGATGATCCAAAGCAGCTGGACGCTGCTCGGCTGAAGCTCCTCGCTCAGAGACGGCACCGCGAGATGGAGCACGGTCAGGTCCATCGCGTACACCACACACGCGAGCGCGAGCACGGCGAGTCCAAGCCACTCGCGTCGGCCAGCTCGAAGCGTCTCCTCACTGTCCATAAGCGTCAGACGACCGGCCCGTCGAAAAGTAATCGGAGTGGCAAGGAGGCGAGCCTAGCTCGACCTGGGCAGTGTTCGGGATGTCCCCTGAGCGGCGCGCGTCCGTATCGCCGGCCTAGCTCAGGTCGGAGGAGCTTCCCCGTCGTGGAAAGCAGTTCCATGAGATTCCCGTTCGGGTCAGCGACGAACGCGATCGTCAGTCCGGGCTCGGGAGTGTCGCGGGGCGTCCAGACCGACGAGGGGGTGAGCGGGCTCGACCGCCCGCCCACCACCCTGCGCCACGGTCAACCCTGTCCGGGGATCACGAACTCCGGGCACACGAGCGACCCGGGCGTCAGGCCGGAGACCGGCGTGGCCGCGAGCGGATCCTCCTGCGGCGCCGGTTCCACGGCCGTCGGCAGCAACTTCGAAGCCGACGGGCCGCCGGACAGCCGCAGGATCTCGATCCCGCGGCTCATGTCGAACAGGTAGACGAGATCACCGCGCCAGGCAACGTCCCACGACAGCGAGCTGGGATTCGTCGCCGCATCGGTGCCGGTCACGTAGTAGTAGCCGACCTGACGCAGGTTACGCGCATCGGATGCATCGATGAGACGCAGACCCTGTCCGTACCAGCCGGCGGCAACCGTCGAGCCCGCGATCTCGAAGTAGTGCGCCGAGCACGAGCCGCTCGGCCCTGTGGTCTCCGGAGAGTCCTGCGTCGGGTGGTACGCGCTCAGCGCATCGAGGCGGAACGGGTTTGCAGGAGTCGAGTTCGTCGCCGGCTCGCCCCCGAGCGAGGCGGTGATATCGGCTGCGACGATACGCCCGCTCGCGCTGCACGGCCCGGTGAAGTCTTCCTCGGTCATGATGACCACGTTCCCGTTCGGAACGCCGGAGGCGCCGATCTCGCCTGTCAGCGGCCGGGCCGCGTTGTGGATGAAGTCCGTCTGCGGCTGCGCGACGCCGTCCGGACCGCCCTCGACTCCACCGCCTGCGACGAGGATCGGATCCCAAGGCCTGGCGTTCCGCATCTCGTCCGTTCGCGGATCGCGCCAGCGGCCCCGGGTCGCATAGCCGAGCAGCCCGCCGCGTCCGCTCGTCCAGGCGATGCCCTCGTCGTCCACGTCCACGTCGTGCGAGTAGTCGGTGAGACCGTCGTTGCGCCAGAGGTCGATCGGGTCGGGGAAGACGACGGGCCTCGTCGGGTTCCGGAGGTCGGTGACCCAGATCGGCCGGCCGTCCCCACGCCCGCCGGGCGTGAACGACCCGAGATCTGTCTGGTCGTTGCGACGAGCCGGACCACCTGCCCACACGTAGTTGCACTGATCGATGCAGCTCACGGTGTGTCCCGCCGGAAGGTCGACGAAATCGCCCACCTGGACGAGGTTCTCCGGATCGGCGTACGAGATCACGTAGAAGCCGGAGCGACATCCGGGGTTGCGCGTCTTCGCGCCGGCCGTCGTGCCGATGCCGGGACAGCTCGTCTGGTCGACGTTGTCGTGTCGCGGATCGAGCGCACCGATGATGACGTTCCGGCGCGTGTCAATGTCCATGTCCTCGTCCTGCCAGTAGCCGTTCGGACCAAGGATCTCCGCGGGCTGGAACGTGTCGAGCACCTGCGGGTCGGTCGGGTCGCTGACGTCGAGGGTCTTGAAGCCGAACCGACCCGTGACGATCAGCAGATCACGACCTCGGGCGCGGTCGAACTTGCCCTCGACCACCATGCTCGTACCCGGCACGCGCGTGACGTACTCGAGCGACGACGAGATCTGCGCGCCGGGCGGCGCCTCGGCCTGCGGTGCCGCGGCGGCGCCCATCGACAGGACACCGGCCAGGACGGCGGTCACGACCAGTCCTACTCGGATCATCACGGCTACCCCCTCGCTCGAATTCGGAACGACCCGACTCGCCGTACGCGACCATCATGCCACGGCTGCCGCGCGGACGATCCGCTTCGACGCCGTACTAGACCGAGTGCCGGAGGGCCCGAGCTACTCGAGGCGCTCGATGCGGACGGTGACCACATCGCCCGCTTCAGCGACCGCGAAGGTGTTGCCTCCCCTACTCGAGCAGGTGGCCGAGCGCCCGGCCCATCACTGCGTTGCGTTCGTCCGCAGTCGAGACGCCCTCCAGTCCGAACCCCAGCAGCAGCGAGTGCGGCGTGGAGATCGCGTTGCCGACCGGGAAGCCGGAGGCGTCGGTTCGGATGAAGTTGTTGACGTTGGGTGCGCTGCCCTCAGGCGGGCCGGCGATCGCCCAGCCGTCCAGGCCGGTCTCGAACGAGGTGCTGGTGCCGTTGGGGAGCGTAATGTCGTCGACGAAGACGCCGATGCCCTGCACCGACCAGTCGCTGACGTAGGCGATGGAGATCTCGACGGTCTCGCCGGCGTACGCCGAGAGGTCGATGCTCCACTGCTGCCAACCCCCGGAGTTCCCGCTCGCGGCGTTCCAGACGCCGGTGGTGCCGGTACCCGTGCAGCTGTCGAGCCCGTTCCACGTCTGGTAGTGGGCGAGGTGCGGATGCAGCTCGACCCAGCCCGCGGCGCAGCTCTGGCCGGATGCTGTCGTGGTGTGCGCGTTGGCGTCCGGCAGCGTCGTCCAGTCGTCACCGCCGGGAGTGCGCGCCTCCACGAACAGGTGGTCCCACTCCGCCTCGGTGTCGTACGACGTCCAGAACGTCATGGACCCGCCAGCTGCCGGCACGGCGATCTCGCGGGTGAGCCTCTTGTAGGAGACGTCGCCGATCTGCGAGTACACGTACTGGGTTCCGGTGTGCGGGTCGAACGGGCCGCCCGGCTTGGCGTACCGCGCCGCGGCCCAGCTGTCGAACTGCTCGAACTGGGCGGTCGGCAGGATGCCGCTCGTCGCGAGGAACGACGACCTCCGGAAGGTGTTACCCGCGAAGATGGGATCGTCGAGACCCCACGTTAGGCCCGTGAACGGGTCGTCGACGCCTATCGAGTCGAACGCGGCGCCTCCGTCGTGACCGTCGTTGGCCACGGCTACGTAGCCACCCAGGTAGTACTGCAGCACGTCGTTGGTGGCATCGCCACCGCCGAACGAGCCGAACGTGGGCAGGCAGCGCCGCGGGTCCGTACCTGCGGGAAGCGGGTTGCAGGCGATCTCGTCCTTGGGGTCGTACAACTGGTTGCCCAGGGCGGCGCTGGTGTACTGCTGGCCAGCGGAGTCGCCTGCGAGGAGCACCTTGCCGCCCTCGTTCATGTACGAGCGGAACTCGAGCAGTTCGTCGATTGCCAGCCGGTCGGCATTGCCGCCAGCGCGGCCGGCGGTGCGGGTGACCAGGTCGTTTCCGGTCTCCCAGATGACGGCGTCGTAGTGGCTGAGCACTCCGAGGGCGTCCGGGGCAATCCGCCCTGCGGCGTCGATGTCGTAGACGTCGGCCTCCTGGCCGTTGGCGGCCAGGGCGTCGGTGTACGTGTCGACGTAGTGCGGGCCAGGCGTCTGCACCGGCGAGGCGCCTGTGTAGTCCTCGGCCGCCACGACGAGCACACGGTTGCCGCTCTCGGATACTGCCTGGTAGGTGAACGAGTCACTCCGCTGACCGCCACCCTCGAACCAGACCTCGACCGAGTCGCCGGGGTCGGTGCCGGTCACCACGCCTCGCATCTGGTGGTAGTAGACGGACGCCGGGTCGTACCTCGACCCGCCCTCCCACTCGGACGTGGGTGCCGACTGCACCGCACCGCCGTCGATCCGGTACTTCACTGTCACGCCACCGAGGCTGCGCTTGGCGATCACGGCGACCGGCTGCGGGTCGCCATACGACTTGTCGAAGCTCAGCTGAGTGCCCGGGTTGCTGCGCTTATAGGGGTCGTCGCTGTCGACGTAGAACGGCTTCGTCGTGATCCCCGTGACCGTCTTCGGGTTGGCGGGGTCGACCGCGGAGTCGGCCACCGACCTGGCGAAGGGCAGGTTGCGCTCGAACTCCGCCTGCACCAGCGCGTCGTCGTCGGGGAAGACGAAGCCACATCCGTCGCACCCCTCGGAAAGCTCCGGCGTCCACGCCAGAGCACCGGTCACGGCGTGCGCGTAGTCGGTGGTCTCACCGTTGGTGACGTAGAGGACGTCCGAGCTCAGGCCCGGGTGAAACTCCTCGATCGCCGGGTCGTCCAGGTTGCCGGACATGGCGTAGTAGATCGGGTCGTCCGCGGTGGGCGTGCTCGTCTGCCAACCCTCGGCGTAGAGGAGCCACTGGCCGGCGGAGTGCCAGTTGACCTGGAACGCGAACCCGATCCGGTCGAGCAGTCCGGCCATCGCCTGGGTCTCCGGCTCCGATCTCGGCGCCGGGCCGCGGTAGGTGTCACTGGACTGGATGGACGACGACCCCTCCTCGTCGTAGCCCCAGTGGTTGGGGAAGTTGCGGTTGGGGTCGACGCCGTCGCCGACCTGGGTCTGCCCGTCTCCGTTGTTGTCGCGCAGGTTCTTCCGCCATAGCCGCTCGTGATCGAACGTGTACTGGTAGCCGTCGGGGTTGGCCACGAGCACGAACCAGAGCTCGGTCGTCTGCACAAGCTTGCGGACTTCACGGTCGTTGGCCCGCCACCGGCTGATGAAGTGGTTCATCAGCCGCCGGTTCACCTCGGTGGAGATCCATTCACGCGCGTGCTGTGTCGAGCTGTAGAGGACGGCCGGACGCCTGCCGTCCGGTTGCTCCTGAGCGCCCTGGGTCAGCTTGACCGCGATGATCTCGCGACCCTGGCCGGTATGGCCGAGGACCTCGAGCTTCACCAGCTGGGGGTTGGCGCGTGCCGCGGCGTAGAGCTGGTCACGGATGCCGCCGGGCTCGTCGAACGAGCGCCAGACGGTGAAGCCGTTGGCGGCCTGTCCCGCCGCGAACTCCCGCACGGTCTTGCCGCCCTTGACTCGGGTCAGCTTCAGGTCGACTCCGCGACCCCGCAGCCGGTCGGCCTGAGCCTGGTTCAGGACCATGTCGACCTCGATGCCGTTCGCGACCTGTCGGTGGCCGCTCACTTCGATGCCCTGCTGGGCGATCATGGCTAGCTGGGCGGCCTGGACCACTGCGGTGTAGGCATCCAGCCGATCCCGACCCGCGCCCGGTGCAGCAGATGCGGTGATGAGCCCCGCGCAGAGTGCGACAACGACCGCCGCGACCACTGAAATCACAAGCGATCGACGCATTGCTCCCCTCCTGCGTGGACCCAAGGAGGGCGGACCGTAAGGGGGAGCTCGCGAAAAGTCAAGCGGAGCAGCTCGATCGGCGGTGGCGCGTGGACGGAGCCCGACGTCGTCCGAGGGTCACCTCGTCGCGGAGCCGGACGGGGACGCCGACCGTCATGCCCCGTAGCCTGACGAGCAGGAAGTCGGTGTCGAGATCGCCGAAGGGGCAGGGCTCGGGGCAGTCAACACCTCCGTTTCCGGGGCTTTTGTAGTAGCAGGGGCAGGATTTGAACCTGCGGCCTCCGGGTTATGCGTTCGGAGGTCAGTCATGAGTCCAATTAGTCGGCGCGGGCGTTCCCGCAATCCGCGTCGGGATGCTGTCCACGACACAGCGCGTCGCCCCGAGCTGGTTCAGCCTGTGGTAACGAACTGGCCCGCGGCGTTCACCGTCAGGATGTAAACAGGAACAACCCTCCGGTTTCCGGTCGACGGGTTGATGCTGATGGTGCCGGTCGCTCCCTTGTAGCCCCTGGTGTTCAGGAGGTCCCTCATCAGAGCGCGGTATTCGAACGTCTGTGTGTCGCGAATGGCGGCGAGGAGGAGGTTGGTCGAGTCGTAGGTGAACGTGCCCCACACGCCGGGAGAGGTCCGAAACGCGGCCCGGTACTGCCGGACATAGGCGGCGGCAGTCGGTATCTGAGCCGCCGTCGGCACGCCGCTGTACCGGCAGAACCGGCTCGCCGGGATGCCCGCCTCGGAGACGAATGCGGGATCGACGTTCGCGAGCCCCATGAAGCACCCGAACGCAGTGTTGTCTGTGGCGGCCAGGAGCGAACGGGCGATCTTGCTGCCCTCCGGATAGTAGGTGCTGACATAGACGAACTGCGGCTTGGAGCTGAGCGCCTCGGCGACCTCGCTGCTGTAGCTCGGCCTACCGGCGACGATCGGGACTGTCGCAACCTCACCGCCGCGGCTCTTCAGGATGCGCCTCAGCCGGTCAGCCATTCCCTTGGTGTACGTGGAGGGATCGACGAGCATTGCAACGCGCGTTGCCTGCTGGGTCGCGAAATATCGAGCCTCGACCGGACTGATCTGGCTGTTCTTGGGCTGAACCGTCAGGCCTTGGCCGGTCGTCTCGTCGGTCGAGGTGAGATGGATCGGCACGACCTTGGCGGCGACGTACACGGGCAGGTTGATGATCCCGACCGAGGAGTTGTAGGGGCCGATTACACCGACGGCCTTTGCAGCGATTGCTCGCCGGGCGACCGATCTCGCGAGCGACGGGGTCGCCTTGTCGTCCAGCGGAAGCAGCTTGATCCTGCGGCCGAGCACTCCACCACGCTCGTTCGTTTGCCTGACTGCGAGCTGGACGCCGCGGAACATGTCGCGCCCGTTCGACGCCTGCGGACCGCTGAGGGGAGCCTCGATCGCGATCGTGACCGGACCGCTGGCCTGATCCAACGACAGCGCGACGGCCGAGCTGGCCGTCACCAGCGCAGGAACCGCCAAGGCTACGCCGATCGAAGCAAGCACTACGAAGATTGGCCTGCGGGTCATTGCGGCCCGTCCGATCCCCTCTCTCGTCAGGTCGCAGAGGTCCGGGGAGTCCAAGTTATATACCTTCTCCCTCCGCTCTCGCGCCTTCGCGCCCTGCAGAACGGAGCCGGGGGAGTACGAGGGCTGTCCCGCTGAGGCAAAAGGCGGTTCCACTTTGCCGTTCGCACGGAGCGCATCGTCAGTTCGGGTCAGCGACGAACGCGATCGTCAGTCCGGGCTCGGGAGTGTCGCGGGGCGTCCAGACCGACGAGGTGGTGAGCGGGCTCGACCGCCCGCCCACCACCCTCCGCCACGGTCAACCCTGTCCGGGGATCACGAACTCCGGGCACACGAGCGACCCGGGCGTCAGGCCGGAGACCGGCGTGGCCGCGAGCGGATCCTCCTGCGGCGCCGGTTCCACGGCCGTCGGCAGCAACTTCGAAGCCGACGGGCCGCCGGACAGCCGCAGGATCTCGATCCCGCGGCTCATGTCGAACAGGTAGACGAGATCACCGCGCCAGGCAACGTCCCACGACAGCGAGCTGGGATTCGTCGCCGCATCGGTGCCGGTCACGTAGTAGTAGCCGACCTGACGCAGGTTACGCGCATCGGATGCATCGATGAGACGCAGACCCTGTCCGTACCAGCCGGCGGCAACCGTCGAGCCCGCGATCTCGAAGTAGTGCGCCGAGCACGAGCCGCTCGGCCCTGTGGTCTCCGGAGAGTCCTGCGTCGGGTGGTACGCGCTCAGCGCATCGAGGCGGAACGGGTTTGCAGGAGTCGAGTTCGTCGCCGGCTCGCCCCCGAGCGAGGCGGTGATATCGGCTGCGACGATACGTCCGCTCGCGCTGCACGGCCCGGTGAAGTCTTCCTCGGTCATGATGACCACGTTCCCGTTCGGAACGCCGGAGGCGCCGATCTCGCCTGTCAGCGGCCGGGCCGCGTTGTGGATGAAGTCCGTCTGCGGCTGCGCGACGCCGTCCGGACCGCCCTCGACTCCACCGCCTGCGACGAGGATCGGATCCCAAGGCCTGGCGTTCCGCATCTCGTCCGTTCGCGGATCGCGCCAGCGGCCCCGGGTCGCATAGCCGAGCAGCCCGCCGCACTGCCGGAATCCGACGGCCGCATCAGCGGTCACTGGCCTCGTACTGGCGGTCGCACGAATACTGAGACGTTGGAAGAGTCGAGGGGCAGAGGCAGTCGTGGGCATGCTCCTATCGGGAACGTCTGCGCTCCTGTTCGCTGGAGCCCTGCTGCTCGCTTACTACGGTTAGCCCTGAGCGCGCTTGACGACTACTAGCCGACACGGCGCCGGTTAACCCCGTTTCCGATGTAGAGCTCGACGAACCGGGCTACCGCTGATGTTCACCGTCGTGCCCGGGGAGGATCCTCGCTCCACCGTTGGCTTCACCGGTAGGGCGTCTCCTCGAAGCCGGTGCAGTGCGGCGGCCGTTAGCCGAGGCGACCATCTTCTCCCAGCCGGCGCGTTGATTGCACTTCCCGTGCGACGAGCCAAGCCAGCCGCGACCGTCATCGCGATGATCGAGGTGCCACTCGCTGCCGGGCTGGATGAGCTCGTCGCAGCGAACGCATCGGACGGTGCCGGTCTTGACAACGGGGTCGAGCCGCCGGCGCATCGACTTGTGAGCCTGGCGCAATAGCCCGACGGGCAAGAGCGATTCTTTCGGGTCGGCACGGCTCTATCGCCATTGATCCTGGTCAGACGACCGCACGCGCAGCGGCGACGGCTTCAAGCCGGGAATTGACCCCGAGTGCCCGAAGGAGACGGCGGGTGTGGTTCCTGACCGTCTCGGTGCTGAGGTGAAGCTCGGCGGCGATCTGCTTCGTCGAGCGACCCTGCTCCAGGAGACGGAGCACCTCGACTTGACGAGGAGTTAGATGCGGGGGTGGCGCACTGGGGCTGTCGTCGGTGCGTGCTTCGATCAGCCCGAAGACGCCGACAACCGTTTCACCGCTCTTCAGCGGGACCGCGTTGACCTCCACGGGCACCCGCGTCCCGGCGGTCGAGACGAGGTCGCCGGTCACCTCGGTGGCCACGGAGGTGCCGAGCATCTTCTGAGCGAATCGCTCGCGGGCGCGGGGCCTGTCCTCGGGCGCCATGACGGAGGTGAAGTGGCGACCGCGAACGTTGCCGAGGAGCTGCTCGGCTGCAGGATTCATCCACCGGACGAAGCCCGTTTCGTCGAGGACGTAGCTCGGGACGCCGACGTTCTCCAGAGCATGCTCGAAGTCGCCGCCGACTCCCAGGCGAGTGGCCATCATGGGAAGTGTGGCCGATAGCGTCGGGAGAGAAAAGCAACGGCGGGGGTGTCTGCGCTCGCGCCCGGAACTAGGTCCCGGCAGGCGTGGCGTCGCGAGGGGGAGGGGTGGCTCGGCGATCGCCGTCATGCATGATCGTCGCGCGTCGCGACTCTGAAGAGCGAAAAGCCGAAAAGCCCCGCTGAGCGGGGCTTTTCCAGTAGCGGGGGCAGGATTTGAACCTGCGACCTCCGGGTTACGCGATCTGAGGTTGTGGGGAGAGCACGCTCGCCTGGGCCAGTGCGCGGGAATTTCGCTTGAGCGACCTACACGCGAGGGAAGACCTTTCACGTATCTCCTCCAGTCTGGGGTTGATTTATCAAGCCATGAAACAACCTCGGCGCGTGCTACCGAGGGGTCCGTCCGCTTGGAGAAGTCGAAGTCCAGCTAATTGCCACGGTCGTGCGGAGTCGGCCGATGCTGCTCGCTGAGCGCGGCGAGAATGCGCTTACGCTCTCGTCGATGACGAGGAAGCGGTGAGAATGTGCGAGGGGCCACTGCCATTCTGTTGCGAGGCACGCACAGCTTCTATCCTCTCCCGCCCGTTTGCGCCATGCACCAAAACCGATGATGCGCCAGTGTTCGGCAATGTCGCACGAAGAGACTCGGTTGACACTGGGGGAGTGATGGATCAGGAGGTTCGGTCGAGCATGTCGGTGTAGAGGCTGTCGAAGCGTTCGGCCAGTGCCTGCCAGGAATAGCTGGCGCGGATCTGCTGTCTCGCGTGCTCAGCCCGCTCCTTTCTGGCGGCGTCGTCGTTAACGGCTTCGACGAGCGCGTCGGCTAGGGCGTCGACGTCGTCAGGTTCCACGAGCCAGCCGTTCGGCTTCCCGGCGACGGTGTTGACGAAGGAGAGGGGGCCGCCGGTGCAGGTCGCGATCACCGGCAGACCGCATGACATCGCCTCGAGGAATACCAGTCCGAACGGCTCGTCGACGGAAGGGCTGACGAACAGGTCCGCGCACGACAGTCCCAGCGGAAGCTCGTCGTGGCCTCGCCAACCGCTAAAGAAGACATCCACAGCTAATTCCTTCGCGACCGTGTGCGGGTGCTCGCCCTCCCACTCTCCGGGCGAGCCGCCCCAGATCAGTAGCGGCGCCGGGGTCTTGAAGCGTAGTCGTGCCCGGGCGTACGCTCGTATGAGGAGCGGGACGCGCTTGAAGTCGACGTAGCGGCCGACGTACAGGAGAAGGGGAAGCGGCTCGCCCCCTGGGCCCGTGAACGTATCCATCGCCTCCAGCGGGTAGCAGATGCTCCCTGGGCGCCCCGTTTCGTCCCAGCCGTGGGGGTCGTCGACCAGCCAGTGGCGCAGGAGGTTGAGACGCTGCTCGCGGGTGAGAGCTGAGCGATTGAAGAGAGCCGTGTCGACGCCGTTTGACATCACCTCGATCAGGTGGTCTGGGACGCCGAGAAGGCGAACTGCCTCGGACGCCTGCAAGGGGGAGAGGCAGATGATGCGCCGGCTTTGCCGGGCCGACGCTCCGAGCCGTGCGGCCCAGTCCTTCCCGTAGCGGTATCGGCTCAGGTTGGTCTGTTGCAGCAGTTCGCGTTCCCGTTCCGGCAATCGTCCGTCGTCGCCTGACGCGACGGCGGCCGGAAGCCCCTCGAGGCTCGTGCCCAGCGCGACAGCCGCAGCGTCGAGGCGTGCGATGCGATCGAGCATCCTCAGTTCGGTGCCGTGTAGATGAGTGATGAGGCTGCGTTGGGGCCGTAGCCGAGCGGCTGCCTCGTGCATCGGCGTCAGGTGATGGAGTTGGATCAGGTCGGAGCTCGCGAAGCCTGCGTGCTCGAGCACGCCATCCCACATTGACACCTGACTCTCCGCCTGCTCCGGGCCTAGGGAAGCAAACACAGGGTCGGGGGCGCCCTCGCGATCCTCGAAGGAGCCGTGGAACGGAACCGGCCCCGCCAGCTGATCCTCGCCGCGCCAGAAGCGCTCGAGCGCGGGCGTGTAGTCCGCCACCTCGACATCCAGCCCCTCAAAGAAGGTCGCAGCGTGCGTCTGCTCCCCAGGCGACCCGAGCGACCCCGCGGCGAGCGCCACGTCCCAGCCGGACTCCACGAGAGCACGGGAGAGATAGCGGACAACCTGCGCCGAACCACCGCGCGGATAGAACATCAAGCCCATGCCCAGCCGCCTGCGTCGCCCAGTCAGACCTAACCCCCTGCTAGATGGACGATTCCGGATTCGACCTCAGGCCGCGAAGGTGTCCCGAGCGCCATGGGCTGGATGCAGGCTCCGCTAACTGGCGTACCGTCGTTCGCTGCCGTCTCTTAGTGTCGCAGGTCGGCGGCCAAGGAGAGTTCCTCCCACCGCTCCGCGAACCGAATTCAGCAAGCCGGCCACGCTTGCCTATGCGAGCGTGCTCTAGCTCGAAGCAGCTCGCATGACCAACCCCCTTATTTTGGCCGGCATCGCATCCGCCAAGGCAAAAGTTGGGCAAAAGTTCGGCCAGACGACTTGATAGTGAGAACGGAAAAGCCCCGTTTCCGGGGCTTTTCCAGTAGCGGGGGCAGGATTTGAACCTGCGACCTCCGGGTTATGAGCCCGGCGAGCTACCAGACTGCTCCACCCCGCGACGCGAACGTCAGTATAGCCACTTGGCGGCCTTTTCTCGTCCACCTGTACGCCGCTTCCGCTTCACGCGGCCCGACTCTCGCGCATGAGGCTCGGTGTCGAAGCGGCGCTCGTCGATGGTCAGCTCGTCCGTGGCGACGCCGACCTCACCGATGGGGGCATCGCCGCCTACGGTCTGGCGTCGCCGGCAGGGCGCGGGATCGCGGTACCAGGCTTCGTCGACCTGCAGGTGAACGGGTTCGCCGGAATCGACCTGTGCGACGCGGACGCGGCGGGATACCGTCGAGCGGGCGAAGCTCTGCTCGAGACCGGCGTCACGGCGTACCTCCCGACGTTCATCACCGCTCCCGAAGAGCAGCTCCTCGCCGCCCTCGGCGAGGTGCCTGCCTCGGGCTGCCCCCGCATTCTCGGCGCTCACCTCGAAGGCCCGTTCCTCTCCGCCCAGCGGCTCGGAGTCCATCCGGTGGCGTCGCGCAAGGATCCGGACGACGGACTGCTCGAACGTCTGCTGGCCGCAGGACCCGTCTGCCTGGTCACGCTCGCACCTGAGCTCCCCCGTGCGGATGCACTGATCCGGAGCTTGCTGAAACGCGAGATCGTCGTCTCATGCGGCCACTCGGACGCGACCGCCGACCAGGCACACACCGCGTTCGACGCGGGGGTGCGAACCGTGACCCATCTGTTCAATGCGATGCGCCCCTTCCACCACCGCGATCCAGGAGTCGCGGGCGCGGCCCTTGCGCGGGACGACGTCGTCGTCCAGGTGATCCTGGACGGCGTGCATCTCGCGCCCGAGACGGCGAGCTTCGTGTGGCGCGCCGCGGCAGGCCGGGTTGCCCTCGTGACAGACGCTATGGCGGGCGCGGGTGTCACCGACGGCGACTACCGCCTCGGCGCGCTCGCTGTCGAGGTTCGCGACGGAATCGCGCGCGGACCGGGCGGTGCGCTCGCCGGAAGCACTCTGACCATGATCGAGGCGGTGAGGAATCTCCATGCGCTCGGCGCGTCTTTCGAGCAAGCGGTCATGGCAGCCACCGCCGTGCCGGCGCGAGTCCTGCGACGTGCGGACGTCGGTCGCCTGGAGATCGGCCACTCGGCGGACGTCGTCGTCCTCAGCGACGAGCTCGAGGTGGAGCGAGTCCTCGTTGATGGACGCGATGTCGTCGGCTAGCGCCAACCGACTCAGAGACGCGGTCAGGCTCGAGCCTGACCCCGGACCATCTGGTCAGCTGCGAAGAGCCGGCTCGCGGGTCTGCGACGCGACCTTGTCCAGGATCGCCTCCAGCAGCCGTCCGGACGAGAGGACGTGCTCCCTCGCGAGCACGCGCGCACCCTGCGGGCTGCGTGCCGTCATCGCCTCCCGGATCGCGCGGTGCTGGCGATCGTTCTTGCGATAGAGCTCGTCGAGATCCGCGCCGGTCGCCCACACGGGCTTGACGAGGAACGTTCGACGGGCGGCCTTCGCCATCCGCTCGATCAGCGGAACCTCCGCGACGGCGTAGATCACATCGTGGAACGCATGGTTGGCGTGCAGCCACTCGCGCGCGAGCTCGAGATCCTGCCGCCCCGCGTGGCTCATCTCGACGAGATCGTGGGTGATGCCCGAAAAACGGCGCTCGGCTGCCTCGAGCTCGGCGAGATCGGCCGACGACATCTTCGGCGTCGCGATCTCGGTGGCCAGGCTCTCGAGCTCCGCCCGCACGAGGAACGCTTCGCGAAGCTCGTCCAGCGCGAGCATCCGCACGCGTACTCCCCGGTTCGGCTCGAAGCTGACGAGGCCGAGCGCGGCGAGGCGCCGCAGGGCCTCGCGCACGGGTGTACGGCTGACCTGGAACTGCTCGGAGAGATGCTCCTGCCGCAGCACGCTGCCGGGCGGGATCTCTCCGGAGACGATCGCCTCCTCGAGTGCGAGCGCGAGGTCGTCCGCCTTCGTGCCGTCGGACACCTACGAAATCTCCAAGAGCCGCTCGTATGCGGGCAGGGTGAGGAACTCGGGGAAGTCCTCGCCGAGCGCGACCTGCTCGAAGAGCGCCCGCGCCTCCTCCACCACCCGCTCGGAAGGCAGCTCCGCGACGACCTCCGAGACGATCCGTTCCACGTCCTCTTTCGACACGCGCCCGTGACGTACCCACTGCCACACCTGGGAGCGAGAGATCTCGGCAGTCGCCGCGTCCTCCATCAGGTTGTCGATCGCCGCGGCGCCGACTCCGGAGAGCCACGATGCGATGTACCGGATGCCCACCGACACATTCGCCCGCACGCCCTCTTCGGTGATCTCCCCCGGCGTCGCAGCGACGTCCAGCAGGTCGACCGCCTCGGTGGTGACATCGTCTCGCCGTCGCTCGAGCTGGTTCGGCTTCTCGCCGAGTGCCGCGTCGAAGACATCCTTGGCGACGGGAACGAGATCCGGGTGCGCAACCCACGTGCCGTCGAATCCGTCGCCCGACTCGCGCAGCTTGTCCTCGCGAACCTTCGTGAGGGCGATCTCGTTCACCTCGGCGTCGCGCCTGCTCGGGATGAACGCCGCCATTCCCCCGATCGCGTGCGCGCCGCGCGTATGACAGGAGCGGACGAGGAGCTCGGTGTACGCGCGCATGAAGGGCACCGCCATCGTCACCTGGAGGCGATCCGGAAGCACGAAGTCGTCCCGGTCACGGAACTTCTTGATCACCGAGAAGATGTAGTCCCAACGGCCCGCGTTCAGCCCCGCCGAATGCTCGCGGAGCTCGTACAGGATCTCCTCCATCTCGAACGCCGCCAGGATCGTCTCGATGAGGACCGTCGCCTTGATCGTCCCCTGCGGGAGCCCCAGTCGGTCCTGGGAGAAGCGGAAGACATCGTTCCAGAGACGGGCCTCGAGGTAGCTCTCGAGCTTCGGGAGATAGAAGTACGGGCCTGTTCCGTGCTCGAGGAGCCGCGTCGCGTTCCGAGCGAAGTAGACGCCGAAGTCGAACAGGCTCGCGGAGACGGGCCGGAAGTCGACTTCCGCGTGGCGCTCGACGAGGTGCCAGCCCCGCGGTCGCACGAGGAGCACTGCGACCTCGTCCTTCAGCGCGTAGCTCTTCTCGCCCGTCTCGACGGAGATCGTCCGCTCGATGGCATCGGTGAGGTTCAGCTGGCCGCCGACGACGTTCCCCCAGGTCGGGGAGTTCGCGTCCTCGAAGTCGGCCATGTACACCTTCGCGCCGGAGTTGAGCGCGTTGATCACCATCTTGCGGTCGCCCGCAGGCCCGGTGATCTCGACCCGCCGGTCCTGCAGGTCGGCGGGGACAGGGGCTACCTGCCAGTCGCCTTCGCGGATCGGGCGGGTGTGCTCGAGAAAGTCAGGCTGCTCGCCCGCGGAGATCCTCGTCTGCCGCTCGGCTCGCGCCTGCAGGAGCTCGAGTCGCCTGCCGCCGAACTCGCGCTCGAGCGCCTCGACGAGGTCGAGCGCCTCGGGCATCAGCACCCCGGCGTCGTCTGGCCCATGGAGCGTGACGCCCTGGCTCACCGCCGGTGTGGTCACACCGTGATCTTAGGCTCGAACTGCGCCTCTTCGGTCGAGCCCTTCAGGGCCAGCGTCGAGCTCTGACCGCTCGTAATCACTTCGAGGACGGCATCGAAGTAGCCGGCGCCGACCTCGCGCTGGTGCCTCGTTGCCGTATAGCCGTGCTCCTCGGCTGCGAACTCCCGTTCCTGCAGCTCCACGTACGCGCTCATTCCCTCGTCCGCGTAGCCGCGCGCGAGGTCGAACATCGACGAGCAGACGGCGTGGAAGCCGGCCAGGGTCACGAACTGGAAGCGATACCCCAGGTCCGCGAGCTCCTGCTGGAACGACGCAATCGCCTTGTCGTCGAGGTGCTTCTTCCAGTTGAAAGAGGGCGAGCAGTTGTACGCCAGGAGCTTGCCCGGATACTGGGCATGCACGGCTTCGGCGAAGGCAGCCGCCTCGTCGAGGTCGGGCGTCGACGTCTCGCACCAGAGCAGGTCGGCGTACGGCGCATAGGCGAGCGCCCGCGCGATCGGAGCCTCGATCCCCGGCTCGATGCGGAAGAAGCCTTCAGGAGTGCGCTCGCCGGTGAGGAACTCGCGGTCGCGCTCGTCGACGTCGCTCGTCAAGAGCGTCGCGGAGAGGGCGTCGGTGCGCGCGACGAGCACGGTCGGCACGTCGAGCACGTCCGCGGCCAGCCGAGCCGACACGAGCGTCCGGATGAAGTGGCCGGTTGGGATGAGCACCTTGCCGCCCAGATGGCCGCACTTCTTCTCCGAGGAGAGCTGGTCCTCGAAGTGCACGCCTGCGGCGCCGGCCTCGATGAACGACTTCATCAGCTCGAACGCGTTCAGCGGGCCCCCGAAGCCGGCCTCGGCGTCCGCGAGCACCGGCGCAAGCCAGTACGTGCCGTTCTTGCCCTCGGCCGCGTCGATCTGATCGGCTCGGAGCAGCGCGTTCGAGATGCGCTTGACGAGTGCGGGTGCGCTGTTGACCGGATAGAGGCTCTGGTCGGGATACGTGTGCGCGGAAAGGTTTCCGTCCGCGGCGACCTGCCAGCCGGAGAGGTAGATCGCCTTCAGGCCCGCCTTCACCATCTGCACGGCCTGCGCGCCCGTGAGAGCGCCCAGCGCGGCGACGTAGGGCTCGGATTCCATGAGCTGCCAGAGGCGCTCGGCGCCCAGGCGCGCGATCGTGTGCTCGACGCGGAAGCGACCCTGCAGGCGCTCGACGTCTTCCCGCGTGTACGGCCGCTCGATCCCGGTCCAACGTCCTTGCCCGTTCGTCCCCGTGCCGCTCATCTCCCGCTCCTCCCCTGCCGGATTGTGTCTGCCGATTGTGTCCCAGATCGTAGTTCTCGGATCCTAAATGCGCAACAGGACGGTGCCAATTGGCACCAACGCCCCGAATTCAGGACGGTACCCACTCATTCTGGATACAAAACACGGGCAGAGAGAGGGAAGCGGACGTCGGATACGATCGCGGCGATGGCCACCCGATCGGCGAATGCCACGGATTTCGACACCGCGGTCGGCAAGGCATACGCGACCGGCGGAGCCGCGATCGAGCTCGGCCTGGGGATTCACGAGGGCGGGATCGTCCCCGAAGCAGGCGTGCGCGTGCCGCTCCGGATGATGAATCGACACGGCCTGATCGCGGGCGCGACCGGAACCGGCAAGACGAGGACGCTGCAGGTCATCGCCGAACAGCTGTCGGCGGCCGGAGTTGCGGTGTTCGCCGCCGACGTGAAGGGCGACGTCTCGGGAATCGCGCTTCCGGGCTCGGACGAGGGGCCCGCCGAGAAGCGTGCGAGGGAGCTCGGGATCGAGTGGGCTCCTGCGGGATTCCCGGTCGAGTACCTGTCGCTCGGAGGCATCGGGCCCGGGGTTCCGGTGCGGGCCACGGTCTCCGACTTCGGGCCGCTCCTGCTCGCCAAGGTTCTCGGCTCGAACCAGACCCAGGAGCAGAGCCTCTCGCTCGTCTTCCACTACGCCGACCAGAAGGGTCTTCCGCTCCTCGATCTCTCCGACCTCCGCGCGCTGCTCACGTTCTTGGATTCCGAAGCGGGCAGGGAGGAGCTCAAGGGCATCGGCGGGCTCTCGCCGGCGACCGTGGGGGTCCTGCTGCGCTCGCTGGTCGGCCTCGAACAGGGCGGTGGAAACGACTTCTTCGGTGAGCCTCAGCTCGACATCGCCGACCTCGTGCGGACCGCGCCTGACGGGCGCGGGATCATTTCGTGCCTCGAGCTGCCGGCCGTGCAGGACAGGCCGAGGCTCTGGTCGACGGTGCTGATGTGGATCGTCGCCGAGCTGTTCGAGCAACTCCCTGAGATCGGCGATCGAGACAAGCCGCGAATCGTGTTCTTCCTCGACGAGGCGCACCTTCTGTTCGACGGCGCGAGCAAGGCGTTCGTCGAATCGGTCACGCAGACCGTGCGGTTGATCCGCTCGAAGGGCGTCGGGGTCTTCTTCGTCACACAGACGCCGAAGGACATTCCCGCGGACGTGCTGGGGCAGCTCGGAAATCGCGTCCAGCATGCGCTCCGCGCGTTCACGCCGGACGATGCGAAGGCGCTGCGAGCCACCGTGCGGACGTTTCCCAAGTCCGATTTCTACGACCTCGAAGAGCTGCTCACGCAGATGGGGACGGGCGAGGCCGCAGTCACGATCCTTTCCGAGTCGGGTGTCCCCACGCCGGTCGTCCACACGCGCATGCGCCCGCCGCACGCGCGCATGGGGCCGACGGATGACGTCGACGGCACTGCCAAGAGCTCGCCGCTCTTTGCGAAGTACGGGACGCGGCTGGACAGCCAGAGCGCGAGAGAGATGCTCGCTGCACGACTCGAGCACGCTGCTCCGTCCCCCGGCGCGCCGACGACGAGCGAGCGTCAGAAGAAAGCAGCCGAGGCGACCGGGGGCGGTGCAGACGCCATCGGAGACTTCCTCAAGTCCTCGACCGGGAAGACGATCCAGCGTGAGCTCGTGCGCGGCCTCTTCGGGCTCCTGAAGAGGAGGGTCTAGGCTGTTGCGATGGTTCTCCTCGCCTTCCTCATCGGGCTCGTTCTGGTCGCCGCCGCCGCGGTGTTCTGCACCGTGCGCGGCGTGCGAGTGTGGCGGCAGCTGAAGCGGACGGGAAAGACGATGGGGGCTCAGCTCGACTCGCTGGAGGAACGGGCAGCGCGGACCGAGACCCTGCTAGCGCGGGCCGAGAGCCGAAGCGGAGAGCTCGAGGCGGCACTCGAGCGGCTGCGCGTCTCTCGCGCGCGCCTCCAGGTGCTTCGAGGCGCGCTCGAGTCGGCCCAGGCTCGTACCCGCTGGATCCGCGCGTTCCTCCCGATCTGACGCAGATGACCCGCGTCGCAGCGGTCGATCTCGGGACCAACTCGACCCGGCTCCTCGTCGCCGACGTCGAGGGCGACCGGCTCGAGGAGATCGTTCGACTGCTGACGATCACGCGCCTCGGGGAGGGGGTCGATCGGCGCAGACGTCTCCTCCCTGTTCCCATCACGCGCGTACGCAACTGCTTGACGGAGTATCGGCGAGAGCTCGAGAGACAGGGGGCGGAGCGCACGCTCGCGACCGCGACGAGCGCGGTGCGCGATGCGGAGAACGGCGAGGCGTTCCTGGGCGAGATCGAGTGGAGCTACGGCTTCACGACGAGGCTGCTCTCGGGAACGGAGGAGGCCGCGATGATGATCCGCGGTGTCACCGCCGGCCGCTCACCACTCGACGACGTGGTCGTCGTGGACATCGGCGGCGGCTCGACCGAGCTCGTGGTGGCGGCAGACGGCCGGGTCGCCTCGGCGACGAGCCTCGACATCGGCTGCGTGCGCGTCACCGAGCGCTTCCTCGCGTCGGATCCGCCCCCGAGGCCCGAGCTCGCAGCCGCGAGCGCGTACGTGCGTGCGCTCCTTCCGCCGCTCGAGGCCGGAAGCGCGATCGGCGTCGCGGGCACCGTGACGACGCTGGCCACGGTCGACCTCGGCCTCGACGAGTACGACCCCGAGCTCACGCACGGGCATCGGATCTCGAGGGACGCGGTCGAGCACGAGCTCGAGCGTCTTGCAGGGATGACGCTCGAGGAGCGGCTCGAGGCTCCGGGCATCGAGCCGGGCCGCGCGCCGGTCATCGTCGCCGGGGTCATCGTCCTGCGCGAAATCATGGATGCCTACGGACTCCACGAGATCGAGGTCAGCGAGCGCGACATCCTGCACGGCGCCGCGTTCGCAGCCGCGGAGCTGCCGGAGCCCGAGGAAGGCGCGGCACCACCGGGTGCCTACACCTGCTGCTGACCCGTTATGCGGCGTCTGCGACGACGGGCGACGACCACCACGCCCCCGGATCTTCGCAGCGCCGGAAAGCGGCGTCTACGCAGCCGTCGGAAGGTCCGGAGGCTCGAAGTCCTCCTCGATCGGTTCCTCGTCCTCCGCCAAGCGCCGGCCGAGCACGCTCCGCGAGAGAACGCCGATGAGCCGACGCTCCCCGTCGACGACGGGGACGCGCTCAGCGTCGTGCTCCTCGAGGAAACGAAACGCATCCTCGAGGGGGACGTCGGGGCCGATGGTGTGATCGGGCGGCTCGGCGATCTCGCCGAGCGACGTGCTACTGGGATCTCGCCCGGCTGCGACCACCTCGCGGACGAGCGTCTTGCGCGTGACGATCCCGACCAACCGCTCCTCGTCGGTGACGTAGATCGCCCGCACCTCCGGCCGCCCGAGAAGCTCACCCGCGGCCTGCGCGGACGCGGCGGCCGGGAGGCGTCCCGGATGGGACACCATCGCGTCGCGCACCGTGTTCACGGAAAGATCCCGCGCGCCTCGAGTGCGTTCGACACCTCGCGAATGCCCGAGACCAGCGCGGCCGTGCGCAACGAGACGCTGCGATCCTCCGCCAGGTCCCACACGCGGTCGAACGCGTCCGAGAGCTTCTCCGCGAGCTTTGCGCGGATCTCGTCCCGCGTCCAGAAGAGGCGGCCGAGATCCTGCACCCATTCGAAGTACGAGACGGTCACGCCACCTGCGTTCGTCAGGATGTCCGGCAAGACGGGAATCCCTCGCTCACCGAGGATCTGGTCGGCCTCGAGCGACGTCGGGCCGTTCGCGCCCTCGGCGACCATCCGCGCCTGCACCCGCGACGCGTTCTCGCCCGTGATCTGATCCTCACGAGCGGCGAGGACGAGGATGTCGCAGTCGAGCTCGAGCAGCTCCTCGTTCGTGACCCGAGCCCCCGCGGTGCAGCCTTCGAGCGAGCCGTGCAGGCGGGCGTACTCCTCGAGCGCGGGGATATCGAGCCCGGCTTCCGAGTGCAGCCCCCCGGACACGTCCGAGACCGCGACGACCTTGGCGCCGAGCGTGTGGAGCTCGTGCGCGGCGATCCCACCCACGTTGCCGAATCCCTGGACCACACAGCGCTGCTCGGCGAGCAGCCAGCCGAGCTTGGCGCAGGCTCGCACGACGACCATCACGACGCCGACGCCGGTCGCCTCGTGCCGGAAGACGGAGCCGCCGATCGAGATCGGCTTCCCGGTGACGATCTCGGGTACGGCGTAGCCGCGCTGCATCGAGTACGTGTCCATCATCCAGGCCATCGTCTGCTCGTTCGTGGCCATGTCCGGCGCAGGAATGTCCTCCTGCGGCCCGATCACCGGCAGGAGGTCGGACGTGAAGCGACGTGTCAGCCGCTCGACCTCGGCGAGGGACAGCGAGCGCGGATCGCAGCGGACTCCGCCCTTTGCCCCACCGTAGGGCAGGCGAAGCAGCGCGCACTTCCACGTCATCCACATCGCGAGCGCGGCGCACTCGCCGAGGGACACCTCGAGGTCGTAGCGGATTCCGCCCTTCGTTGGCCCGAGAATGCTCGAGTGCTGGACGCGGTACCCGGGGAAGACGACCCGGTTCCCCTCGTCCATCCGAACCGGGATGCTGACGATGATCGAGCGCTCCGGATAACGGAGGCGCTCGGCGATGTCCTCCGGGATGTCCGCCACCGGCACGGCCTGGTCGAACTGCGCCACGGCCATGCGGTACAGCGGCGTATCCCACTCGAGCGGGGCATGGGCAAGCGCTTCGGGCGGGCTCGCCACGGCGCGCCGAGTGTAGCGGGCCGCTCCCTTGAGTCCGATCGTCAGGTGCCGGGGTGGGAGTCGGGTTGCAGGCCGCGGGCAACGACCCGGATCACACGTGCCAGGCCGTTGCCCGATTCGCCGCGACTGACTCTTGAACTTCTTGAACGCCTCCAGGAGTTTCATCGTCGCTTCGGCATCGAGCGTCATGCCCTGGTACCGAACCTCGTTTGGTGCACGGGCATATACTCGAACGACGAGCGATCGGGGAGCACGATCGAAGTGTCGTTTCTCTCGGCAGCAGACTTCTCGCGTGAGGCGGGCATTCCATCCGAGCGTGTTGACGCTCTTGTTTTGCTCGGACTCCTGCCCGTTGCGGAGGGCGAAGCTCCCTTTGCAGAGCTGGATGTGGAGCGCGTCCGGCTCGTTGAGGCACTGGAGGTGTCGGGAATTCCACTCGAGAGGCTCGCGCAGGCTGTTCGGGACGGCCGGATACCGCTCGGACAGCTCGAGGGAGTGTCATCTCGCCCGATCGCTCCGTCCGATCGGTCGATCCGCGAGATAGCAGCGGAGCTAGAGATTTCGCTCGATTCCGTCGCCTACGTCTACGCGATGTGGGGATTGTCAGCGCCCGATGCTGACGAGCCCTTGCGGGCCGACGACGCCGCGCTCTGGGACGTGTTTGCAAGCCTCTACCAAGGCCGAATCGGCAATTTGGACGGGTTTATCGCCTGCAACCGGATTTTCGCTGAAGGCATTCGGAAGGTCGTCGACGGCGTGACCGAGCATCTACGTGCCGATTTCGAGGCCGGGACAGACGCCACTGGAGTCACGCCACCCGAGCGCCTCGTCGCACTCAGTGACGAGGCGCGCCGTGTCAGCCCGCTCGTGTTCGCGATTGCGCAGTGGGGACTTGGCCGCTTTCTCGAGCACACGCTGACCGACTACTTCGTCGCGCTCGCGGAAGCCTCTGTCGACGGAGACGGACGGCGGTCTGCCCACGACGGGACCGACTCCTCGATCCTGTTCCTCGACCTGAGCGGTTTTACCGCTTTCGCCGAGCAGCATGGCGACGCCGAGGCAGCTCACAAGGCTGCGGCGCTCGGCCGGCTGGTCCAGGAAACAGCGCATCTCTGGGATGGCCGGCTCGTGAAGCTCCTCGGCGACGGGGCGATGTTGCACTTCGCCGACGCCACGAACGCCGTAAGCAGTGGGCTCGACTTCATTGCGCGCGTGTCAGCGCTCGACCTGCCCGCCGCGCGAGTCGGAATCGCCGCCGGGCCGGTGGTGCGCAAGGACGGCGACTTCTTCGGCCGGACGGTGAACCTCGCCGCACGCATCGCCGACTACGCTCGGCCAGGGGAAGTGCTGGTCAATGCGAGCGTCGCGGACAGCGAGGCGGGTGACGGCGTCACGTACGACGTAGTCGGTCCCGTCGAGTTGAAGGGGATCTCGGGGCGCGTCGCCGTGTACGCGGCAGCGCGGCCGCGTACATCTCCCGGGGCCGATATAGCAACGAATTGAGATCCGTAACGCCCCACAGCGCTGCAAGACATGGTCGACCCTGACCGGAGTACAGGGAGTCGACCCAGACGCCCGTGTCCGAATAGCACTCGCGGACCCATCGGGTCAAGCGAGTCTCGTTGATCGCGACCATGGCCGAGGCGACGCTACTCCTTCCGCTCGATCCCGAGCCGACGGTCATCACTTCGTAGGACCCCTCCGACCCTTCCTGAACCTTCGAGCACGTCGGGCGGCCTTCGGGCCGCCCGCGCGTCCGAAGGGTTTCCCGTTGCCGCGGACGCGTTCGGGACGGCCTCCGGACGATTTCGGGTTGCATGCGGGTTGTACGCGGGTCTCGGAGCTTCTTCGCGTTGAACGCCGCCGCCAAGCCCGGAGCGGCAAACCCGTTTCGGAAAACGCTTCTCAGGTGCCGGGGGTGGGAGTCGAACCCACACGTCCCGCGAAGGGACACCTGCTTTTAAGGCAGGCGCGTCTCACCGTTTCCGCCACCCCGGCGGACGCAGTGTAGGAGGTCGTCCAGACCTGGGCTCACGGGTGGCTTGTGGACTGCTTCCGCACTCCGTAGGATCGACGAGCCGTGCGCTTCGCTCTCACACTTCTTGCAGCGCTGGCACTCTCTACGGTCGCGGCGTGCGGCGGTGAGGACGACGGGGAGACTGCCGACCCCGCACCGCTGGCGCAACGAGTGCTCACCGCCGAGGACGCGCCCGGCTCGCAGCCCGATCCTGTCGAGACGCGTCAGTCGACGGTCGACTTCGACGAGTTCATCGTCGCGCTTGGCGACCTCGCGGTCGATCCGGATACGGAGGAGATGACCGACGTCTTCAGGGAAGCCGGCTTCGAGGGCGCCGTCATCGACACGCGTTTCTTCGGGGGGACGCACCGCCCCGAAGCTCCTCACGTCGTTTCGTCGGTCATTCAGCTTCAGTCCGAAGAAGGGGCGACGAGCGCCCTCGACTGGCTCGAGGCCGACCGCATGAAGCCGTGCCCCGGGACCTGCGCCGTGCAGAGAAGCGAGTTCGACGTCGATGACATCCCGGATGCGCGCGGCGTCCACGCGAGCGCGAGCGCCGAGGACATCGAAGCGGTCGGGAACGCCGAGGAGCGGCCCTTCGACGCGTACTGGGTGGGCTTCACCGACGGGCCGTACGTCTACACGGTCGACCTCGCTGGCCCGCCCGGATCCGTGTCCGAGCAACAAGCGGTGGAGATCGCCAGCGCCCTCCACCACCGCGTTGGCGGCCTCTCCTCCTGAGGCGTCCCGCCTGCGGCGACGCGCCACCTCTACTAGTTGTTGCCGGGCAACAGCGAGCTCGCCGGGAACCGCTCCGGGCCCTTGAACTGGAACCCGCTCAAAAAGGTGGTGAACGCCGCCTCGTCGAACGCCGTGCACTTCGCCAGGTAACCCGTTTCCTTGCCATCGTCCGAGACCCAGGCTCCGAGCACGATCTCGTCTGCCAGATTCGGGTAAGGAGCGAGCAAGGTTCCTCGCTCGTGGGAGTCATAGAACTCCCGTAGCTCGGCAACGACGGCGTCCGGAACCTCGTCGCCGTAGAAGATGTAGATGCCCCCGTGCTCGAGGTTGTGGACCACGCGGGCAAGCTGCAGCGGCTCCTCGTAGGCGCCCCAGATCACCGTGCCGAGGTTCCCCGCGTCGTCGAAGCCGAAGTGAGGCCCGCTCGTCGGCGGATCGGTGTTCCAGTCGTACGTGTCGTCGGCCTGGAGCGAATGCTGGCCAGGCTGTGCCTGCACAGCTTGCAGCGTGCACCCCGCGGCCTCGAGGTCGGCGCGCACCTTCTCCGGGCTTGCGTCGCTGCCGCCGAAGCCGGCGAGGAAGACGGCTGCCGCAAGGGCCGCGAGCGCAATCACCGCTCCCAAGCCGTACATGAGCAGACGACGGTTCCGGGAAGGATCGTCGGATCTCGGGGTCGCGCGCTGCTTCGGCGCTCGGACGCGGGGCTTGTCGGCCATGGCCGCGCGCGAATGTAGCAGGAGGGTCTCCCCGCACCCTGTCATGCCCAGTTGCGTCCGCGTTGCGGCTCCGTCCGGCGGGCGCCCTAGCGTTTGTCGACCGCATGGTCGTTCTCGCTCTCCTCGGTGGGATGGTTGCAGGCGCTCTCGGCGTCTTCGTTCTCGTGCGCCCGGCTCTGGTGGAGCGCCGGCGGCGCGTAAACGAGGTGATCGAGCTCAGGACCGAGCTCGCCGGTACTCGCGCGGAGCTGGCCGCCGAGCGCAGCGTCCTCGACGAACGCCTCGCCGCAGCCGTGAAGACGCTCTCCACCGAAGCACTCGACGCGAACAGCGCGCGCTTCCTCGAGTTGGCCGATTCCAAGCTCTCGGGATACGTACGCCCGCTCACGAGCTCGCTCGAGCAGATGGACAAGAAGCTCCAGAGCGTCGAGCGGGTACGTCAGGAGGCGTACGGCGCGCTGCGCGCGCAGGTGACGACGCTCTCCGAGCGCGCGGGGAGCCTGACCAACGCCCTCCGCACCCCGCACGTGCGCGGGCGCTGGGGAGAGGCGCAGCTGCGCAACGTCGTCGAGTACGCCGGGATGGTCGAGTACTGCGACTACGTCTCCCAGGCGACGAAGTCCACGGAGGACGGCCTCCTGCGTCCGGACCTCGTCGTCCGCATTCCGGGCGGGAAGCACGTGGTGGTGGACGCGAAGGCCCCGCTGGCCGCGTATCTCGACGCGCTTCGAGACCTCCGAGGACAGCGAGCGGGAGCGTCACCTCGGCGACCACGCGCGCCAGGTCCGCGAGCACGTAACGAAGCTCTCGGCCAAGGGCTACTGGCGGCAGTTCGAGCCCGCGCCCGACCTCGTCGTCATGTTCCTTCCCGACGAGTCCTACCTGCGGGCCGCGCATGAGCACGATCCGACGCTGCAGGAGTACGCGTGGAGCTCGAACGTCGTGCTCGCGTCGCCGAGCACGCTGATGATCCTCCTGCGCACCGTCGCGGTGACCTGGCAGCAGGAGACGCTCGCCGAGAGCGCGCATGAGATCAGCGAGCTCGGTCGCGAGCTGTACAAGCGGCTCGCGACCATGGGCGCGCACGTGGGACGGCTCGGCAAGTCGCTCGACGGCTCAGTCAAGGCCTACAACGAGACGGTGGGCTCGCTCGAGCGCCACGTGCTGCCGCAGGCGCGCCGGTTC
The DNA here is from genome assembly GCA_963840705.1 of uncultured Actinomycetes bacterium. Classification (GTDB taxonomy): domain Bacteria; phylum Actinomycetota; class Thermoleophilia; order Gaiellales; family Gaiellaceae; genus GMQP-bins7. The sequence goes on from CAWIZT010000009.1 coordinate 258,214, forward strand.
GAGGGGCACGGGATCACCGGCATCGAGCTGCCCGAGCTGCAGCCCATCCAGCGCCAGACTCGGCCCTTGGCCGCTGCGGAGCTGGTCGACCCGGCCGAGATTCCGTTCGAGATCGTCACCGCCGGCAACGACGCCGCCTGAGCGAGATGCACCCAGGGAACACGGGGCGATGTCAGAGCGTTTTCATACTAGCCCCGAATTGCGGGGTTACCCTTTCGACATGGAGATGCATCTGTGAACGACGTTCGCGACGTGATCATCATCGGCGGCGGTCCCGCCGGCTACACCGCCGCGCTCTACACCGCCAGGGCCAATCTCAACCCCCTCGTGATCGAGGGCTTCAACTGGGGTGGCCAGCTGATGATCACCAGCGATGTCGAGAACTACCCCGGGTACGCGGACGGAGTCCTCGGGCCCGCGATGATGGCCGACTTCCGCCGCCAGGCAGAGCGCTTCGGCGCCGAGTTCGTCACCGACGACGTTACCCGGGTCGAGTTCTCCGAGCGGCCGTTCCGGGTCTACGTCGGCGACGAGGAGCATCGTGCGGACGCCGTGATCGTCGCGACAGGGGCGAGCGCCAGACAGATCGGACTGCCATCGGAAAAGCTCCTCCAGGGCCGCGGCGTCTCCTATTGCGCGACCTGCGACGGCGCGTTCTTCCGCGACAAGGTCGTGGTCGTCGTCGGCGGCGGGGACTCGGCGATGGAGGAGGCGACCTTCCTGAGCAGGTTCGCGAGCAAGGTCGTGATCGTGCACCGGCGCACCGAGTTCCGCGCCTCGCCGATCATGGTCGACCGCGCACGCGCCAACGAAAAGATCGAGTTCGCACTGGACGCGGTCGTCGAGGAGGTGCTCGGCGAGGCCGCCGGTCACGTGACCGGCGTGCGTATTCAGGACACGGGAACGGGCGAGACGCGAGTCCTCGAGGCCGACGGCGTCTTCGTCGCGATCGGCCACGACCCGACCACTGCGCTCTTTCTCGACTGGCTCGACCACGACGAGCAGGGCTACCTCGTCACGGAGGCGGGCTCGACACGGACGAACATCACAGGTGTCTTCGCCGCAGGCGACGTGCAGGACCACACCTACCGCCAGGCGGTCACCGCCGCCGGCTCGGGCACGATGGCCGCGCTCGACGCCCAGCGCTTCCTCGAGGAGCAGCAACACCTCCCGGAAGTCGCCGCAACGCCGGCGTAGCAACGAGCGATTCCGACCGCAGGCGGCGGTACGCTCGCCCGTTGTGAGCACGCGCTGGATCGACCTTCTCGATCCCTCCCACGAGAAGTTGCTGGCGGCGCTTCCGTCGGGAGTCGACCCAGACGTGCTGGAGACGCTGACGGCGCCACCAGGCAACGAGCACACGCGACCGTTCCTCGAGAGCCACGGCGCATACGTGCTCGGAGTCCTTCTCGACGGCCAACCCCTGCCGGACGACAACCGGATCGTCTATCGCGAAGTGGATGTCGTCGCAACACCCGACCTCCTCGTCACGGTCCGGAAGACGCCGGAGGCGGGAACGCCCTGGGACCCCGCGTCACTCGAGCTCGCGGCCGAGCGCGGAGTGTCGGTCGGCGAGCTTCTCTTCCGCCTCGTGGACGACGTGGCCGCGTCGTTCCTCGATGTCGTCGTCGCGCTCGACGCCCAGATCGACGAGCTCGAAGACCACATCGACGACTGGCCGAGCGAGATCGTGCGACGTCGGGTCGGCCGCCTGCGGCACGACCTTCTCCATGCCCGGCGAACCGTCGGCTCCATGCGCGGAGCCGTGCGCCGCATCGTCGACAAGCGCCTCGACATCGGGGACGAGAGGCTCTTTCCGGAGACGGTCGAGCGCATGGTCGCGAACACGTACGAAACCTTGATCGGCGCCGGCGAGGAGCTGGAGGTCGCGCGTGACCTGCTGTCGAGCGTTCGCGACTACCACCAGTCGGTCATCACCGAGAGGCAGAACGACATCATCAAGACGCTCACCGTGATCGCGTCCCTGGTTCTCGTTCCGACGCTGATCGTCGGCTTCTATGGGCAGAACTTCGTCCCCGCCTTCGACGAGGACTACTGGACGCTGGCCGCGTCGCTCGGTCTCATCGCGGCATCCACGGTCGCTCAGCTGGCGGTTTTTCGGTGGCGCGGCTGGATCTGACCAGGGCACCAGTGGCGCACGCGTCGTTCGAGCCCGATCTCAGCGCGTGGGACGCGTGGCTCCCCGGCGATGCGGCTCGTCTCCTACGGGGTGCGGATGCGCCCTGGTACGTCACCGGCGGCTGGGCGCTGGATCTCTTTCGCGGCCATCGGACGCGCGACCACGACGACCTCGAGATCGCGGTGCCTGCGGACCGGTTCTCCGAGATCCAACGCGCGCTTTCGGACTACGACCTCTACGTGATCGGCGACGGGCTTGCCCACCCGCTGACCCCGGAAGCGCTGACGGAGCACCATCAGACATGGGTACGCGAGCGGCTGACAGGCCTCTGGCGGCTCGATGTCATGCGCGAGCCGTGGGACGGGGATGTCTGGGTGTTTCGTCGAGATCCGCGCATTCGGCTGCCTCGTGACCGCGTGATCTCCCGTACGGCAGACGGAATCCCATACGCGCGGCCGGAAGTCGCACTCCTCTACAAGGCGAAGAGCGCGAGGCCGAAGGACGACGACGACTTCGCGGGCATCCTTCCCCTACTCGACCCGGCCGCGTGCCGCTGGCTCGCCGAGACGCTGGCGCTCGTCCACCCCCGACACCGGTGGCTCGACGCGCTGACCGGCTAACGACCGGCGGACATGCGGCTCGAAGGGCAGAGCGACTCGAGCACACACTCTTCGCAGAGCGGCCGCCTTGCGTCGCAGATACGGCGACCGTGCCAGATGAGAAGGTGCGGAAAGCGGGCCCAGTCGGCGCGCGGCACGATCCGCTGCAGGTCGCGCTCGATCTTCACCGGGTCCTCCTGGCGGGTGAGCGCGAGGCGCTGTGAGAGGCGTCGGACGTGCGTGTCGACGACGACCCCCTGTGCATGACCCAGTTCGGCTGCGACGACGTTCGCGGTCTTGCGAGCGACGCCGGGCAGCTTGACGAGATCCTCGAGCCGCCCCGGAACCTCGCCGTCGAACTCCTCGAGCAGCACGCGCATGGTGCCGCGAATCGACCTCGCCTTCTGCCTGAAGAAGCCGGTCGGGTAGATGTCCCGCTCGAGCTCCTCCTGCGATACGGCGAGGTAGTCCTGCGGCCGGTGGTACTTCTGGAAGAGCGGCCCCGTAACGCGATTGACGTTGGTGTCAGTCGTCTGAGCCGACAGCATCACCGAGACGAGCAGCTCGAGCGGGGAGCGGAAACGAAGTGCGATCGTCGCGTCAGCGTGCTCCGTCGCGAGTCGTTCGACGATCGGCCCGATCCGCTCGCGACGACGGCCGAGACCTCGACGGCGAGCCTCGCGGACGTAGCTACGCGCCACGCCGCTTCGACTCGAAGTGCGCGGTCGCCGATTCCGCGGTCGCTGCGCCCACGAGTGAGTCCTCGAAGATCTGCACCGCTCCAGGAAACCCGGAGGCTCGAATGACGTCCAGTGCAGACACGAAGTCGTACTCCGTTCGCCTGAATTCGACTCCACGTTCGAGGACCGCCCAAAAGGCTCCCGGCCGTCCCTGATACGGCAATCCCACGCTGCCGGCGTTCACGAGCCTCGGAACGCCGGGAACTCGCCGGTCTTGTTGGACGTGGGTGTGACCACAGACGACGACATCCACGTCGGCGCGCTCGAGCGCGGCTGCGACATCGCTGTCAGGAGTCAGACGCGTCAGGATCTCCTCGTCGGAGCGCGGAGTCGCATGACAGAAGAGAGCCCGCCCCAGGCCTTCGATTTCGAGCTCGACCCCAGCTGGCCAAGTGGACACGAATTCGCGCTCGCTCGAGCTCAGCTGGCCGAGGCACCACGCGGAACTCTCGTCAGCGCCTGCGAGAATCTCGCGCTCGCAGTTCCCCGAAACGAACAGCGCACCGTGCGCGCGCAGAAGGTCGACGCACTCCGACTGGAAGGGTCCCCAGAGCACGTCGCCACCTGCGACTGTCATTTCGATCTTCTCACGCTCGACCTCCGCCAGCACGGCCTGTAATGCCGGAACGTTTCCGTGGACGTCGTATAAGGCAGCGACGCGCACTGTCCGAGGCTAGCGAGCGACGGGCAGCCGTGGTCCTGCGCAAACGAGGTCGAGCGCGGGGCAGTCGGAGCACGCGAACTCACTCGGAGTCGGGACGAACACGCCTGCACGGATGCGAGAGATCGCAGCCGAGAGCTCCTCCTCGAGCTCGGCTACATCGTCGGCCGAGAACCTCGCGGAGACGACGTCGTCGGGGCGCTCGAGGAACTGGTAGGCGACCTCGACGTCCTGCGCACCATCCCGAAGACAGGCAAGGGCATAGACGAGGCGTTGTAGCCGGTACTCGGCGTGCACGATCTCCTGCGGGTCGGTGCCGTCCAAGGCGTTCGACTTGTAGTCGACGACGAGCGCCCTCTCCTCCCCGCGCCAGAGGACGTCCAGCCTGCCGTGCAGGAGCACGCCGTCGTGCTCGAAGGCAAACGGCCGCTCGGGGCGTGCACCGGCGAGCGTTGCGATGCGCACTGCCAGCCCCGACCGACAGTACGCATCGACGAGCCCCGCGATGCGCTCGAGCTCGACCTCGCCGGCGGCCGGATACCACGCGCGCACGCTTGCCTCGAGCTCCGCGCGAGCGGGTGGGGCCGGCGCAGCGAGGGGTATCTCCTCCAGGAGCCGGTGAACGGCATCGCCGATCTCGGTCCCTGCGAGAGCGCTCTCACTTACATCGCTGCTACGACGGACGACGGGAGGGAGCCTCAGAACGCGCTCGGCGAAGTACCTGTAGGAGCAGCGCTCGAAGAGCGCAAGAGCGCTGTACGAGAGACGCCGGACGTCGTGCAGCGGCGGCGTCGGCGCGGGTTCGAGCGGGGGCAGCTCGACCCCCACCCGGGCGGGAGCAGCGGGCAGCTCGGCGAACAACGCGAGCTGTCCCATCTCGTCCGTGAGGACGGGAGGCTCCTGGTCGCTCCGCGGCTCGACTGCTCCCGTCGAACGGTGAACGCGAAGGAGGAACCGTGCATCTCCCCGCTCGAGCTCCATCGGATCCTCGCCTGCGGCGGCCACCTCCTCGCGAGCGTCGAGCCGGTCGAGCACCCAGCCGATCGGCGTCTCGCGATCGGCGGCGCGCTCGCGGTCGATCGCCCCGGAAACGATCAGCCGGTCGATCGCACGCGTCATCGCGACGTAGTAGAGACGAAGGCGTTCGGCCCGCTCCTGTTCGCGCTCGGTCTCGCGCACCTGCTCGAAGTCGAAGACGGGCAGGCGCTCGCCGTGCGTCGGGTGCACCATGCGGAATCCGAAGCGGCCGTCCGAGAGCGCGACGATCTCGCTTCCACCTCGAGGCCCGCCGACATCCCGTCCGGCGTCGGCGACGATCACGACCTTGAACTCGAGTCCCTTTGCGCCGTGAATCGTGAGCAGGCGCACCGCGTCCGCTCCTTCTTCCTCCGCGACCGCCTCGAGCTCCCTCGCACCGACCGCGTCCTGTTCGCGAACGAAGCGAATGAAGCCAGGCAGGTCGGAGCCGCGGATCGCCTCGTACTGGCGGGCGAGCCGGCCCAGCTTGCGCAGGTTCGCGAACCGGCGCGAGCCGTCCCAGCGAGCGAGCACCGCCAGGTCGTAGTCGTGCTCGGCGAGGACCTGCTCGCACAGTCGTTCGAGGCCAACCCGGGCCGACACCGAGACGAGTCGGTCGTAGCGCTGGAGGAACGCACGCAGAAGTCTCCCGTCCTCGGCGGCGAGATTCTCCGGTAAGCCTCGCTCGAGCGCCGTGAAGAGCGGACGTCGGGTCGCGTTCCGGCGGATCAGGACGAGGCAGTCGTTCGAGATCCCGACCAAGGGCGAGGCGAGGACGGTGGCGAGCGCGACGTCGTCGTAGCGGTTGTGCAGGAGCCTCAGATACGCCAGCAGGTCGACTACCTGCTGCTGCCCGAAGTAGCCACGCCCGGTCGCTCGGAAGGTCGGGAGGCCCTCCACCCTGAGCGCCTCCTCGTACCGCTCGGCGTCGGTCCCGGCCGCGAACAGAACGACGATCTCCCCTGGAAGCGCAGCGCCCGAGTCGACGAGCTCGCGCACGCGCGTCGCGATCGCCCGAGCCTCCCCGTGGCGCCAGTGCTCGCCCGAGTCTCGGAAGCTCGCCTTGTCCGTGACCATCAGCTCGACGGGATGACCGAAGACCGGGTCCGCGAACTCCGCCGACGCGGCAAGAGGCTGGTACTCGTCCCCGAACGCGCCGGCGAAGAGGAAGTTCACGGCCGCGAGCACTTGCGGGCGGGAGCGGTAGTTCGAGCGCAGCGTGAGCAGGTTCGAGGCTCGAGCACGGCGATCGCGGAAGACCTCGACATCGGCATGCCGGAAGCCGTAGATCGACTGGAACTCGTCACCGACCGTGAAGACGTCGGTCAGCTCAGGATGCGCCACCAGGTCGACGATCTCGCACTGGAGCCCGTTCGTGTCCTGGAACTCGTCGACCATCAGGAGTCGAAAACGAAGCCGGACCGAGTCGCGCACCTCCTCCGAGTCGCGGAGGAGGTCTCTCGCGGCGAGCTGGAGATCCTCGAAGTCGACGACCGATTCGCGTCGCTTCGCGGCAGCGTACTCGGCAGCGAAGCGCTCGAGCAGGTCCTGGAGCAAGTCGCGGTCGTGCGCGGCCAGCTCTTCGAGGGCCGAGCGTTCCACGAGCTTCCGCGTGAGCTCGTACGAGGCCGCGCGCGGCCCACGAGCATGGAGCGCCGAGAGATCGACGACACGGCCTGCCGACGCGGAGTCGGGCACGGTACGCAACGCTTCCGTCGCCGAGCCACGCTGGCTCGTCGTTGCGGACTCGTCCGCGGCAAGCGAGGCGGCCTCTTCGCGAAAGGCCGCGATCGCCTCCGCAAGCGCAGGTCGCTCGCCGAGCTCGAGCACGAGCTCGCGTCCGGCCGAGCGCAGCGTCTCGAAGACGCCCGTGAGCATCCGCCGGAGCCCGTCAGTCCGATAGGTGGCGAGCAGTCGAAGCCGTTCCTCGTCGCCGCCCGCACAGAACTGCTCGAGCGCTCGCTGGAACGCCTCTCCACGCAGGACTGCCGCGCCCGCATCCTCGAGCTCCCGGAACCGTGGATCGAGGCCCACCGCGAAGGGGTGCGCTTTCAGGAGCCGGTTGCAGAAGCCGTGAATCGTGGATATCCACGCGCCGTCGAGCGCCCGGGCGAGATCGGGCCGGTCCCGCTCGACGAAGGCCGCCCGAATCCGCGAGCGCAGCTCGCCTGCGGCCTTCCGCGTATACGTGATGACGAGTATCGAGTCCACGTCCAGGCCGCGTTCGCAGACTGCACGGACGTAACGCTCGACGAGCACCGACGTCTTGCCGGTGCCCGCGCCCGCCGAAACGAACACGGTGCCGGCTGCTTCGACGGCGCCGAACTGCTCGTCGTTCAAGACTGTCCTACGCTCTGCGACCGTGGTCATGCGCGCGGCACCCGGCAGATCGGCCACAGGTCGCACCACGCGGGGCAGCCATCGCCTTTGGGGTCGTGCTGAACGTCTCCCGAGCGGATGCGCCTCGCGTTCGCGCCGGCCCGCTCGCGCGCGGTTTCCACCTGGGTCCAGAACGCGTCCTCGTCCAGATAGTCGTCCTTGGCAAAGCCCGGTAGGTCCTCCCGAGCGGACGCGCGAAGCATCCCCCGCGTGGACCGCTTGCCGGAGAGGGCGCGGTACACGCCGCCGAGAGGCTCGACACCGACGAGGTCGCGGAGGGCGAGAACGTACAGCGGGATCTGCAGACGCAGATCGCGGTCGATGTCCCGCGCCGAGTGCGCACCCTTACCCGACTTGTAGTCCTGGACGATCCCGCGCGCCGAGAACGGGTCGACGTCGATCCGGTCGATCTTGCCCGAGAGGCGAAGCCCGTCGCCGAGATCGAGCCCCCGCTGAAGCTCGGGCGCGGCGCGCTCGGAGCCGAACGCAACCTCCAGCCGTCGCGGCACGAATGCCATCTCGGAGGCGGCCTCGTCGCGCAAGAATCCCTCGAGGTCCGCGATCAGCGTCTGGCGGAGCTCCGCGGCCTGAAGCTCGGTCAGGTCGAGCCGCACTCCCGATTCGAGCGCCTCGTCCAGGCAGGTTCGTACGAGCACGAGCGCGGCATCGAGGTTCTCCGGCGTCACGCGCTCGGAGTCGAGCTCCCGGGGAAGCGCCGCGTAGAAGCGGTTCAGCGTCGTGTGCACGACCTGCCCTCTGAGCAGCGGGTCGGGCTCGGCGTCGATCGTCTTGGGATCGATCACGCGCTCCACGAGCCAGGCCGAGGAGCAGTCGGCGAACCGCTCGAGCTCGGTTGCGGAGAACACCGTCTTGCTCGACATCGCCTCCAGCACGGCCGGGCTGACCAGAGTCGTGGGACGGTCGAATGCATGACGGGCTCGCTCGAGCCGCCGCGACCAACCATTGGCAGACGCAAGCTCCTCGGCGCCCGGCGCGTCGTCGATCGTGAGACGCGCCAGCGCACGTAGGCGCTCGCGCTCGCTCGGTGCCGAGTCCAGTGTCCAGGTGAGGCTGGACAGCGGGCGACGGCGGGTTGCGCGGGAGACCTCTGCGGGCGCATAAAGGGCACGGACGTCGTCCCAGAACGGGCTCGGCTCGCGCGGAACGCCCTCGTCGCTCGCAGCCTCACGAACGAGGACGAGGCGGCGAGTCGCCCGTGTGCAAGCGGTATAGAAGAGATAGCGGTCGCGAGCGACCGTGTCCGGCCGATCGAGCCGACCCCCGAGCTCGCGGCGAGAGTCGTCGTCGAGCAGCGGCGAGGGCCGATCACGGCGCGGAAGGCTCCCCTCCTCCAGGCCGAGCAGGAAGACGACGTCGAAGATTCTCGTCCGCGCTCTTGCGTAGTCGAGAACGGCGACCCGGCCGCTCTCGGCAGTCGCGACCGGTCGCACCGCCGTCCGCTCGAGTGCGGCGATGACATCCTCGGGAGCGATACCCCGCTCGTCGAGCTGCGCGAAGTCCGCGAGCTCGTCGAAGGTTCGCGTTACCGCGCGGTAGGCGAGAGCGTCTCCGCGCGCGTCGTCTCCGACGGGGGGCGCGTTCAGCCCCCACGCGTTCCGGAGCATCGTCTCGAGCAACGTGCGGGCGGCGCTGACGGGATCCGCGTCTGCACGCAGCTCGACAAGTGCCGGGATATGCGCGCCGCGCAGCTTCTCGCTCTCTTCCTCCACCCGGGCCTGATCCATGATCGCGCGCCCGCGCAGACGCCCTTCGACGAAGTCGACCGAGCGGCGCTCGAGGCCCGAGAACGGAGAGCGCAGAAACGCGAACAGCTCCGCGCGGCCGCCGTCGCGCCAGGCGTACCGCACCAGCGAGAGCAGCGCACGCCCGAGTGGCGTCTCGCCCAGCCGCAGCGGGTGCTCGAATGCGTAGGGGATGCCGAGCGGGCCGAGCACGGACTCGAAGGTCGCACGCCACCGCTCGGGCGACTCGCAGACGATCCCGATCCCGTCCGGGGGCGTACCGGCTCGGAGGAGGCCGAGGAGCTCAGCGGCGACGAGCTCGACCGTTCCCCGCGACCCCGCTCCTTCGAGGAATTGCAGCGAGCCCTCGGGCAACTCTTCCAGCACCCGACCGTCACCGAACAGCTCGCGCTCGAGATGGGCCAGCGGTGGAGGGACGGGGCGATGCTCGGCGGGAGGCAGCTCCTCCACGGCACCTTCGGCAAGCGCCGCGAGGTCGCCGGCCGTGCCTTCGAGCGCAGCGAAGGCTGGTCGCGCCGGCTCGTACGGGATCGAGATGGTCACGTCCGTCCGCGCGGCGAGCGCCTCGATGAGCGCCCACTCCGCCCCGGTCAGGTCTTCGAAGCCGTACGCGAAGACGGGCTCCCGCCCCCAGGCGCCGAGGTCGCCCTGGATCCGTTCGGCGGCGCGGCGGCGAAGGCCGTCTCGATCCCGGAGACCCAGCCGGTCGAGCTCGACACGATATCCGCGGGCGAGACGCCCGAGCTCACCGCCGACCGCCTCGGGATCGAGGAGAGCCGACTCGAGCTCGCCGATCGCAGAGAGGAGCGCCTCCACAAACCCGGCCGAGCCCGACGAGGGGCCGAGCGTTTCGAGGGAGGTGTCGGCGACGGCACGTCGCGCTGCGAGCACACGCTGCACGTCGCCGGCAAGCCCCCGGCGCTCGGGATCTCCGGCCACGATCTCCTCGAAGAGGTCGTCGAACGTACCGATGCGGCCCGCAAGCAGCGCGGGGCGGCGCCGGAGAAGATCTCGCTCGACACGCTCGACGTCCGCCCGGTTGGGCACGACGAGCCACGGATCGCGTTCGAGCACGTCGAGATACCGCCCGAGGAGCAAGGCGACCTTGCCGGCATGCGCCGGCCCCACGACGAGCGAGAGACCCATCAGCCCATGGTAATCCTGGCTTCCGACTCTCTTTCGTACGCGGCCGGCTCTTGTCAGGAAAGAGCGGGAAACGCCGGTGACTGTCACGCCCGGTGACAGTCACGCGCCTTCGTCTACGCGGCTGCTACCGCCTTCGGTCTCCGGCCGCGGCGGGCGACCGCGTGACCGGGCATGCCGCCCGCGCAGTCGTCGCAGAGATCCGCCTGTTTCGAGCCACGGCGAGCATCGGTGAAGTTGAGGCGCATGAGCGCCCCTCTCCCTTCGGCGACTTCCTTCGAGCACTTGTCACAGACGAGGATCGTCTTTCTTGCCACGATTCTTCCTCCTTATCGGCGCATGGGAGGAAGAACAGTACGAAATACGCATCCGCAATGCAAGAGCGAATGACACTCCGCATTTCCGTTCAATAGACTCTGACCCGTGAAGGCGATCGTCGTTCTCGAAGGTGACCAGACCGGTCAGGAGCTCCTCGAGGAAGCGCTGCGCGTTCTTGCTCCCGATGTTGTCGGAACGACGCTCGAGTTTCCCCGGTTCGACCTGTCGCTCGAGAACCGGCGAGCGACGGAGAACCAGGTCGTCTACGAAGCCGCAACCGCGATCAAGGAGCACCGGTATGGCCTGAAGGCGGCGACGATCACGCCAGAGCGCGCCGGAGACGTCGGCTCACCGAACCGCATGCTGCGCGAGGAAATCGGGGGAAAGGTCATCGTCAGAACCGGCCGGCGGATTCCGGGTGTCGTGCCGTTCGGCGGGGTCCACTCGCCGATCTCGGTCGTGCGCATGGCGGTCGGCGACGCGTACGGCGCGAAGGAGTGGCGCGAGGGGGAAGGCGACGACGAGGTCGCGCTCCGCACGGAGCGGATCGAGAGGAGCGTCTGTCGCGCTGTCGCCGAGTTCGCCTTCCGGCAGGCGGAGCGCATGGACGCGAAGGTGTTCGGCGGGCCGAAGTACACGGTGAGCCCGGTCTACGAGGGAATGCTCAAGGAGGAGATGGACGCTGCCGCCGCGCGGCACCCCGACATCACGTACGAGCCCCAGCTCATCGACGCCACATTCGCCCTGCTCATCTCGTCCAGCGGCGCGCCGATGGTGATTCCGGCCCTGAACCGCGACGGGGACATCCTGTCCGACCTCGTGCTCCCCCTGTTCGGCTCGATTGCCGGGTCCGAGTCGTTGCTCGTGGCGTTCGGCGACGACTACGTGCCGAGCGCGCTCGTGGCAGAGGCGGCGCACGGCACCGCACCCGCGCTCGAGGGCAAGGACATCGCCAACCCGATGGCCATGATCCTCGCCGCGTCGGCGCTCCTCTCGCACGCGGAGGACGGGAAGTTGCAGACGGCTGGCAGAGCCGTCCGCGAGGCGAGCCTCGAGGCGGTGGCCGAGGGACTTCGGACGGCGGACCTCGGTGGCCACGCCGGGACACGCGAGTACACCGACGAGGTGATTCGGCGCACCAGGCAGAAGCTCGAGATCTGGGCAGGTCTGTAGGCGCAGACCAGAATCCGCTCGCGCGGATTCTGCTCGCGCAGATCCCTGAAGGCGTCCGCTTCGCGGCCGCTGCCTGTGGTTTCCACATGAGCCTCACCCGTCCCACCGCGGTTGCACGAACCCGCGCGACGCCCTCCCAATAGAGTCTCGTCCGGCATGCGAGTCGCGGTTCCGAGGGAGACGGCTCCCGGCGAGCGTCGCGTGGCGCTCGTTCCCGAGACGGTTTCCAAGCTCCGCGAGGCGGGCTTCGAGATACGCGTCGAACGCGGCGCGGGGGCCGCAGCCGGCTTCCTCGACGAAAGCTACGAGGAGGCCGGCGCCGAGGTCGTGGATACCGCAGAGCTCCTCGACGGCGCCGCGGCGATCGCGCGGGTTGCCCGGCCCTCGCAGCAAGAAGTAGAGGCGCTGGCGTCGGACACCGTCCTCATCGGATTTTTGCAGCCGCTGACCGACACCGAGGGAATCTCTCGCCTACGCGAGCAGGGCGTGAATGCATTCGCGGTGGAATCGATACCACGGATCACGCGTGCACAGCCGATGGACGCGCTCTCCTCCCAGGCCACGGTCGCGGGCTACAAGGCGGTTCTGCTGGCGGCCGACAGAGTGCCAAAGCTCTTTCCGATGCTGATGACAGCCGCCGGGACGATCGCGCCCGTGCGCGCGCTCGTCATCGGAGCCGGCGTTGCGGGGTTGCAGGCGATCGCAACGGCCCGGCGCCTGGGGGCGGTCGTCTCGGGCTTCGACGTTCGCCCGGCGGTGCAGGAGCAGGTCGAGAGCCTTGGCGCGTCATTTCTGGATCTGGGCGTTCGCGCCGAGGAGACCGCCGGCGGCTACGCGACGGAGCTCACGCCGGGGCAGCAAGTCCAACAACAGACCGCCCTCGAGGACGCGGATTCCCGACTTCGACGTCGTGATCACGACCGCTGCGGTTCCCGGTCGCCCCGCGCCGAGGCTCATCCCTGCTTCCGCCGTCGAGCGCATGCGTCCCGGCTCTGTCATCGTCGACCTGGCTGCGGAGTCCGGCGGCAACTGCGAGCTGACCGTTCCGGGTGAGGTCGTCGAGCACGGTGGCGTCTCGATCGTGGGAACCACGAACCTCCCGTCGCTGATGGCGTACCACGCGAGCCAGCTCTATTCCCGCAACGTCGCGGCCCTTCTTCAGCACCTGGCGCCGAACGGCGAGCTGGCGCTCGACTGGGAGGACGAGATCACGGCCGGCGCATGCGTGACGCGACCGACGAAGGCGAGCGCGTGACAGATCTCCCGCTCGTCATCGAGTTGACGATCCTCGTGCTCGCTGCGTTCCTCGGCTTCGAGGTGATCGCGAAGGTGCCGACGATGCTGCACACCCCGCTCATGTCGGGGGCGAACTTCATCCACGGGATCGTGATCGTCGGCGCCATCATCGTCCTCGGCACGGCCGATGACACGTTCAGCAAGATCGTCGGCTTCGCCGCGCTCGTGCTCGCCACCGCGAACGTCGTCGGCGGCTGGTTCGTCACCGACCGGATGCTAGGGATGTTCAAGCGACGACCTGAGCCGAGGCGGGAGAAAGGCGAATGATCTCGGATCCCGACGTCGTCGGCCTCCTCTATCTGGTCACGATCGCGTGCTTCGTCGTCTCCCTGAAGTTCCTCTCCTCGCCGCGCCACGCGCGCAAGGGCAACTGGATCGGGGGCGCCGGGATGCTGCTCGCGATCGCGACGACGCTCCTCTTGGAAGGCCTCGAGAACTGGCTGCTGATCGTCGTCGCGCTCGTGATCGGCAGCGTGGTCGGCCTCATCGGGGCACGAAGCGTCCGGATGACCGCGATGCCGCAGATGGTGGCGATCTTCAACGGGGTCGGGGGAGGCGCGGCCGCGCTCGTCGCGCTCTCCGAATGGCACAACGCCGCGGATCCGCTGAGAGAGGAGACCGTCTCCATCGTGCTCTCGGCGCTCATCGGCTCGATCTCGTTCGCCGGCTCGGTCGTGGCCTTCGCCAAACTCCAGGAGCTGATCAGCGGACGGCCGATCGTCTTCGCCGCCCAGAACATCGTGAACATCGCCGTCTTGGGCGGCGCTGCGGCCCTCGGCACAGCTGCGGTCGCGGGGCTCGAGGAGCAATGGGTGCTCTATGCGCTGATCGGGCTCGCGCTCCTCTTCGGTGTCATGTTCGTCCTCCCTATCGGCGGCGCCGACATGCCCGTCGTCATCTCGCTCCTGAACGCGTTCACGGGGCTTGCGGCGTCAGCGACTGGATTCGTCCTCGACTCCACGGTGCTCATCGTGTCGGGAATGCTCGTCGGCGCCGCCGGAACCCTGCTGACCCTGTTGATGGCGAAGGCGATGAACCGCTCTGTCACCAACGTCCTCTTCGGAGCATTCGGACAGGTTCAAGTTGGTGCGGGGGTGGCGCGTACCGACGACGGACGGACGGTACGGGCAACCTCTCCTGAGGACGTGGCGGTGCAGCTCTCGTTCGCCCGGAAGGTCATCGTCGCTCCGGGATATGGCATGGCTGTTGCACAGGCACAGCACGACGTTCGGCAGCTCGCCGACGCGCTCGAGGAGAGAGGCGTCGACGTGAAGTACGCGATACACCCGGTGGCGGGGCGCATGCCCGGCCACATGAACGTGCTGCTCGCCGAGGCAAACGTCCCGTACACGCAACTCCACGAGATGGACGAGATCAACCCCGACTTCCAGCAGACGGACGTCGTGCTCGTGATCGGGGCGAACGACGTCACGAACCCGGCCGCGCGCAGCGACCCCGGCAGCCCGATCTACGGCATGCCGATCCTCGACGTCGACAAGGCGGCGAGCATCGTCGTCCTCAAGCGCTCGATGAACCCGGGCTTCGCAGGGATCGACAACGAGCTCTACCTCGACGCGAAGACGACCATGCTGTTCGGCGACGCCAAGGACTCGGTGTTGAAGCTGATCTCGGCCGTGAAAAGCTCGTAACGGCCGCGGGCGGCCTTTTCGTCGTCACGACGCCGCGAGCCGAGCAGGCTCGAAGAGGTCGAGCAACGGATCGCGGTCGCCGAGGATCGCGCGCGCGACGAGCCTCCCGCACGCGAAGCCGAGGACGTTGCCGTGGCCGGAGTAGCCGCCGGCGATCCAGACCCGCTCCCGACCGGGCACCCGGCCGACCGCAGGCAGGAAGTCGAAGATCATCCCGAAGATCCCCGCCCAGCGATAGTCCACGCGCAGCGGGCGCCCGACCAACGAGGCGACGAAGTCCTCGAGCGCCTGCTGAACCTTCGGCGTCAGGACCTCGTCGGCCGTGAACTCCTCCTGGAGCGAGACGTCACGGAAGCCGCCGGCGACGATCCTTCCGTCCGGCGTCTGATGCCAGTAGTCGTAGCCCTGCCGGCCGTAGTGCGGGATTTCGAAGAACCGCTCGCGGATCGGCTCCGTGGCGATCACCTGGCCCCTCGTCGGGACGATGAGACCCTCGAGCACGCCGGAGAGGCCGCTCGGATAGCCGTCGGTCGCGATGACGACCGTCGCCGCACCCGTTTCATCGGTCGACGCGACTCGTGACTGCTCGTGGATCTCGACCCCGGCCGCGGCGGCACGCGCGGCAAGCCGCCGGACGACACGCGCGGGCTGGAGCACCCCGTCCGGTGGGTGGAGGATCGCCGCCGGATACCTGTCTCCCAGAGGCGGGGCAAGCTCGTCGTGCCACTCCACGGCGAAATTGTCAGCGCGTAGCGCGGCATATTCCCCCTCGAGCTCCGCCCGCTCTTCGTCGTCGGCGGCGATGCGGAGGCTGCCGGTCGGGCGAAAGGCGTCGCCGGCTAGCCGCGCGAGCTCCTCGAGCTCATGCTCGGTCCAGCGCCAGAGCTCCGCAGCCCTCTCCCGGCCGATCGAATCGACCAGGACCGGGTACGGAGCCGCCCCACCGCGGAGCGCGAATCCCCCGCTCCGCCCGCTCGCGCCGCCGGCGATCTCACGTTCCTCGTACAAGCTGACCTTCAGGCCAGCCTCGGCGAGCACCAGCGCGCACGAGCAGCCGGTCATGCCGCCGCCCACGACCGCCACGTCAGCGGCACCGTCGAGTCGCACCCGTGGGAACGGATCGTGCGGCTCCTCCAGCCAGTACGACTTCGTCGTCAAGATCGCTCCAGCATCGCCGAACGAGCGACGTTGGGCACGAGCACGTAGGTGTCCCGATCGCTCTGCATCGAGCGGCGATCCTAGATCGAGGCGCGGTACACGCCGTCCTCCAAGGCGACACTCCGCGACAGCTCGAGCTCGATAAGAGCCGCGGCGACCTGTGCAGGATCCGCACCGGACGAACGCACGAGCTCGTCGGCCGTCAGCGCGCCGTCGTGCAAGCGCTCGAGCAGGCTC
The DNA here is from genome assembly GCA_963840705.1 of uncultured Actinomycetes bacterium. Classification (GTDB taxonomy): domain Bacteria; phylum Actinomycetota; class Thermoleophilia; order Gaiellales; family Gaiellaceae; genus GMQP-bins7. The sequence continues at coordinate 274,487 of CAWIZT010000009.1, forward strand.
TGCGCTGCCGGTCCCAACGAGGCTGATTGCGGCACGGAGGGTGCGAGGCCGAACAGCTCGAGGATGTCTCCGGCGCCCGTCACGGGTACGGCGCCGAGACGGATCAACGCGTTCGTCCCGGCGGAGAGCGCGCTCGTGATCTCACCTGGGACCGCGAGCACGTCTCGCCCCTCCTCCAGCGCGAAATCCGCGGTGATGAGGGCGCCGCTCCGCTCGCGCGCCTCGACGACGACGGTCGCCTCACAGAGCCCTGCGATGATCCGGTTTCGCGCGGGAAAGCGCCAGGGTGCTGGCTCGACGCCCGGCTCGTACTCGGAGACGATGAGACCCCGCTCGCAGATCCGGCGGGCGAGCTCGGCATGCGCCGCGGGATAGTCGCGGTCGATTCCGCACCCGAGAACCGCAACAGTGACGCCCGCCTCGAGCGCTCCGCGGTGCACCTCGCCGTCGATCCCTCGGGCCATGCCGCTGACGACGACGAGCCCCGCCGCCGCCAGCTCGCGCCCGAGGGACCGCGCCACCGCCCGGCCGTAGGACGAGCACGCGCGAGCGCCGACCACCGCAACTGCAGCTCGAGAGAGCAGCTCGCTCCGTCCAGCACCGCGCACGAAAAGCGCCGGCGGCGGATCGTGGATTGCAGCGAGCAGCCGCGGAAACCCGGCATCACGTCGCCGGTACCGGCGGATCTCCGTCATGCCGGCATTCGGTACGAGAGCGCCTCGGCGACGTGTGCCGGCTCGACCTCGTCAGCCCCGGCGAGCGCGGCGACCGTGCGTGCAACGCGGGCGACGCGAACCCGCCCGCGTCCGGAGAGGGGAAGCCGGTCGACCGCGCTCGACAGAAGCTCCGACGCGGCCTCGGTTCTCCTCGGGAGGGTCGTGCGCAGGCGGTCGCGGGCGAGCTCGACTCGCTCGCGCACGGATGCCGACCCTTCCCCCGGCGACGCGGCAAGCTCAGCCGCGCGCGGTCTGGGCATCGCGACGGCGAGATCGAAGCGATCGAGCAGCGCCCGTGACAGCTTCTCGCGATAGGCGGCGAGTCGTTGTGGAGAACACGCGCACTCGATCGCCGGATCGCCCCGCGCGCCGCACGGGCACATGTTCATCGTGCCGACGAGCTGAAAGCGAGCCGGGAAGAGCGCATGCCCGCCGACCCGAGCGACGGCGACCACCCCATCCTCGAGCGGCTGGCGGAGCGCCTCCAGGACCGAGCGTGGAAACTCGGGCAGCTCGTCGAGGAGCAGGACACCACGGTGTGCGAGCGAGACCTCGCCCGGGCGAGGCCCCGGGCCGCCCCCGACCACGGCTGGGGCCGACGCGCCGTGGTGCGGCGCCCGGAACGGAGGCACGATGATGAGCGGTCGCTCCGGCGGCAAGAGCCCGCACACCGAATGGATGCGGGTCACCTCGAGCGCCTCCTGGCGCCCGAGCTGCGGGAGGATTCCCGGGAGCCTCCGGGCGAGCATCGTCTTCCCCGTTCCGGGAGGACCTGTCAGAAGCAGGTTGTGGTCTCCTGCGGCCGCAACCTCGAGTGCGCGCCGAGCTCGTTCCTGCCCGCGCACGTCCGCCAGATCCGGAACCGAGGCGGGCTCGAGCGCCTCGGCGATCAGAGGTTCGAATCCGGGGGCATCGATCTCGCCCCGGAGATACGCAACGACCTCACCGAGATGCCGTACGGGGACGGGCTCCACTCCCGCGAGCGCGACCTCCGGTGCCGACTCCGCAGCACACACCACGCGCCGCAGCCCGGCTCGTCGGGCTCCCTCTGCGACCGCGAGCGCTCCGGCAACCGGTCTTACACGGCCGTCGAGCGCGAGCTCGCCGACCGCGGCGTGCTCGGCGAGCCGCTCAGCGGGAATCTGACGCGTCGCGGCGAGGATCGCCAAGGAGATCGGTAGATCGAACCCGGACCCCTCCTTCCGCAAGGCTGCCGGCGCGAGATTGACGGTGATCCGGCGGTTCAGGGGCCAGTCGAGCGCTGCCGAGACAACCCCACTGCGGACACGGTGCTTCGCCTCCTGGCAGGCGCGGTCGGCCAGCCCGACGATTGCGAAACCAGGGACTCCCAGCTGCAGGTGGGCCTCGACCTCGACCTTGCGCGGCTCGAGGCCGACCAGAGCGTGGGTGACCGCGCGTGCGAGCACTCCGTCGAGGCTAGGCGCGGAGTCGCGACGAGTGGGCCACGACTCCGCGCCGATATGTCAACAAGCCGCTACGGCGTGAAGCAGAGGACGTGCACCGTGAAGTTGCTCGACTCCCCGGTGTCGTTTCCACCTACGGCCACGAAGCCGTTCACCTGGTTTTGCGGGTTGAAGAGCGGCTCGACCTCCTGGGTGATCAGCTTCAGATCCGAGCCGTCGTCGCCCCAGGACGTGCCTGCCGAGACTGCGCGCTCGTTGCCTTCGCACCGGCGCTCGACACGAGCCGTGTTGAAGGTGCCGTCGATCGCGCCGTCGACGACGCTGACGGCGGCGGTTCGCACCGAGATCGCGCCGATCACGCCCGCCGGCCCCGCCGCGCCGGTTGCTCCAGTCGGGCCGGCCGGCCCTTGCGGCCCGGTCGGTCCCGCCGGAAGCTGACCCGGCGCGAAGTCCGCTCGCAGCAGCGAGCGGTTCGCGACCTTCGACGAGTTCACCGCATTGCTTCGGATCTTCGGACTCGTGACGGCGGCGAATTGCAGCTGCGCCGGGCCGACGCTGTTTCTCGCGAGCTGACTCACGGCTGCGACGCTCGTCCCTCCGAGTGCAACCAGCAGTGCGACGCACGCGACCACCATTGCCGGCGACGGTCGCCGGCTCCAGAGCTTTCGCATATGTCCTCCCTCTTCAGGTCTCTTGAGCGAGCCAGGCTACCCCCGGCCTCGGCCGATCCCTTCGGCGCGCCGCCAGTCCTTACGCTTCTCTTACCCGACGTCCTGACGAGCCCGCGAGTGGTGGATCAGCAAGCTTGGAAAGGTCGAGGTTGCCATGCTCATCGCCGAAGGTCTCATGCGCATCCGCGCGAATGCGGGCGACTTCCGTAGCCGCACGAGCCGTGACCAGCAGGGAGAGGATTGAAGTCGTCCGGATCAGCCGGGCGCGAAAGTCGGCAATGCCGCTCACCCGCTCCCAGAACTCATCCGAAGCGAGGACGAGGATATTTGGATCGGAGCGGAGCGCTCGGGACACATGCCGCCCGGATAGCACGGCGATGTACAGATCGACACGGCGCCTGCTCGCTCGGATCGCACCCGCGGCGCGGCGGAGCGCGTCGACATCGGAGCGTCGACCCCCTGAGCTCTTCGTGTTCGGCGCCGACTGGATCGCGTACAACTCGACAACGCCAGATCGTTCGAGTTGGAGGTCGACACCGCTTCCGGGTTTGATGCCGCCCGAGACGATTCGGGCAACTTCTTCCTGCCACGTGCCGAGATGACCCTCGATCGCGGACGTCTCCCGATCCTCCAACACTCGATCCACCCACTGATCGACTGTCGTAGCTCCGCGAGCGGTGTAAATCATCGGATTGCGCTTTGCAAGCGTGTGCGCGTTGACGCTTTCGAGATTTTGCTCGAGCGGCTCCGCGACGAAGCGCTCGAACGCGACCACAATCGCCTCCGCTGCCGTCGTCGAGACGCCGAGCGTAGCTGCGACTCCGGACGAGATCGTGGCGATTGCACCGCACGGTGACATTGCAGACGAGCACTTCGAAGTACTCTCCTGCGCGGCGGCCGGTTCGCCGGTTGACGTGCCTCTCGAGGCGAGACTCGAGCCGAAGCCCGCTTCGCTGCAGGATGTCCGGCATAGAGATCCCGACGAGTCGTTGACGACGATGACACCGGTGCGCCGGGCGTCAAGTTCCGCGCACGTTCGCAGGACCTGCGACATCCCCGACGACGTACTCCTCTACCGCCGCCCGGCTCGTACCGCGCGCAGCCGCCCCGAGCTCGACGTCGCGGCGGTCGTCCAGGTCGAGCAGCTCGTAGGCATACCGGTGCTGCTCGTGGTAGTCGATCAGACCGGGGTACGGGGGCGAGGTGAGGATCGCGTCGAACGTCGTTCGAGCACCACGTTCCGAGCGTCGGCGTGGAGGATCTCGGCAGCGCGCTCGGTGCCCGATATGCGTTGAAACGCCTGCAGGCGAACGAGGGTGTCGAGCAGGTAGCGGCGGAGGAACTTGTCGGCCTCCGTTACGGGGCGGCAGGTGCGGCTGTGCTTGTAACACCAGTAGGGGCCGTGCTGCGGCGAGCGCGGGAACTCCAGGTCGAAGTGGGTGGTCAGCCGAGCCGAGCGCGCGGCGCGGGCAAGCACGACCTTGAGGACATCCGCGTGCTCGTCAGTCTCGGACGAGGCCTCGGAAATGAAGGAGCTCGGCAGCCGCGCCCGGCGCATACCATTCCGCGATATAGCCGCGCGACCGGCCGCTCGGGCCCCCTGCGCGAGTCCAAGCGTCGCGCGAGCTCCTTCTCGAGCCGAACGATGTCGTAGCGAGCCGTCTTGACGCGCATGAGCAGGCAGTTGAAGGACGCGACGTCCACGCCCACGGCGTCGTATCCCGACTCGAGAGACTGCACGAGCGTCGTCCCCGACCCCGCGAAGGGATCGAGCACGCGTCCTCCGTGAGGCAGGTACCGCGCCAGCAGCGCTTCGACGAGCTGGGGGACGAACTTCCCGAGGTATGGGTGGAGGCGGTGGACGTGCTTCGTGCGGTCACGTTCCGGCAGCTCCGCCTCCGACCACGAGAGCTGGAGGTCCTCGTCGAGCTCGCGATAGAGCGCGGTCTGCGTCGGAGCCATGCTCCGTGGTTCGGACCGCGGAGCCGAGGTCTTCGAGATCGCCTCAGGCGGCTGCTCGGCTGCGGGTCAGGTGAGTGGAACGCGCTCGACCCGGCGGCCCTGGATGCCGACGGCCTCGAGCTCGATTTCGAGCTCCGCGAGCTCAGGGCGCGCCGCGAGCCACGCTCGCGCCGCGCGCGCTACCCGGCGCTTCTTCTCGGCGTCGATCATCTCGAGCGGATGGCCGAACGCGGAGCCACCCTTCTCCTTGACCTCGACCACGAGCAGCCGGTGTCCTCTGCGCAGGACGAGATCGAGCTCGTAGCCGCCGGCGCGGGCGTTGGCGTCGAGCAGGCGGTACCCGCGAAGTCGGTAGTGGCGGAGGGCGCGGCGCTCGCCGCGATTCACGCCGCCTCGTAGCAGCGTGCCTGGAAGGACCGGCGATGGATGGTCGAGGCACCGAAGACGCGAACCGCCCGCGAGTGCGCCGGGGTGATGTAGCCGACGTGCGACATGAAGCCGTAGCGCGGATAGAGCGCATCGAGCCGGCGCATCACGCGATCCCGTACGACCTTCGCGACGATCGAGGCGGCGGCGATCGCCGCGCTTCGCGCGTCGCCGTCGACGAGTGCGCGATGCGGGGGCGCAGCGGGGCCGAGCCGAAATCCGTCGACGAGACAAGCATCCGCAGGTGGATGGAGATCGGCGAGGACCGCCCGCAGCGCGGCGAGGTTCGAGCGATGCAGACCAGAGCGGTCGATCTCGAAAGCCGAAACGACTCGAACGCTGACCTGCGAGGCACAGCCGAGCACCGCGCGGAAGAGCGTCTCGCGCTCTTCGGGGGAAACCTGCTTGGAGTCGTTCAGCCCGGCAAGCGGACGGACCCTGGCCCCGTGGAGCGCCTCGTAGTCGAGGAGCACCCCGGCAACGACGAGCGGCCCTGCGAGGGAGCCGCGACCTGCCTCGTCGGCGCCCGCGACATACCGGACACCGAGGCGCCGGTCATGCGTGAGTAGCCGCTGTCCGCTCGATCTCGGCACGTCGCCGAGAATAGACGCTAGCTCTGTCGGAGCTCGCGAACGCGCGCCTTTTTCCCCACTCTCGAGCGCAAGTAGTACAGCTTTGCGCGCCGGACGTCGCCGACCGCCATCACCTCGAGCTTCTCGATCTTCGGCGAGTGGAGGGGAAATGTCCGCTCGACCCCGACGCCGAACGACTGCTTGCGCACGGTGAAGGTCTCCCGAAAGCCGGAGCCCTGGCGCTTGATGCAGATGCCCTCGAAGACCTGGATCCGCTGACGGTTCCCCTCGATCACCTTGAAGTGGACGCGCATCGTGTCGCCCGCCTTGAAGCGAGGCAGGTCCGTACGCAGATTGCGCTGCTCGAGGCTCTCGATCGTCGCGTTCATCGTAAGGAGGCCACTTTCGGCCGGATCGGAATGCTAGCGGAAGCGAGTCCGGGCAGCGGAGCATCCGCGACCCCCACTCGACAACCAATCGACTTCACACCCCGACGAGAGCGGAGCTTCGGGCACTCCATAAAGGGGTCTTGCCTGTCGCGATCGGGAATCCGTGCTAGCGGATTCCCGATCTAGCGAAAGCTGATGCGGTTCGGCGGCCAGTAGGTCATGAAGACCTTGCCGATCAGATTCTCCTCGGGGACGAAGCCCCACACGCGAGAATCGCAGGACTGCGAGCGGTTGTCCCCCATCACGAAGTAGTGGTCGAGCGGGACTCGAAACCGCTCCTCGGGCCCGATGTCCCTCCGATCCTGCTCGATATACGGCTCTTCGAGCCTCTGCCCGTCGATGTAGACGAACGCCGACCCGCGTCGGAGCCGGATCCCGACCGTCTCACCGGGCAGCCCGATGATCCGCTTGACGAACGTCCCACCGGCACCGCACTTGGCCTTTGCTGGCGGCGGTGTCTCGAAGACCACCACGTCGCCGCGATCCGGATCGGTGAAGCGGTAGATGAACCGATTCGCGAGCACTCGGTCGGAGAAGCGCGTCTCGCAGCCGGCGGCGGGCCTGGCGCAATGCAACGTGGGCTCCATCGACGACGACGGGATCCGGTACGGGTTGACGACCCACGCCTTGATCGCGAGGACGATCGCGATCGCCCCGACGATCGTGACGATCCAGTCCACGGCGATCCGCAGCCGCCGCGGAAGATTCCCGGTAACCCGGTCGAGGGGATGATGGAACTCGTGCTTCGGAGGTTCGTCCTCCGAGGTCGGCCAGGAGAACGGAGGAGCCGGAGGCGGGACCTGCCGCGGCGATCGGTCGGTCTCCTCGGGCACGGGCCAGTCCGAGGGCTCCGAGCCGTCCCGCTCCGACTCGGGCGGTGTCTCGACCGTGAAGCGGTCGCGAGGCTCGGTCATGCGATGCTCCGCACCTGCTCATGCCGCCAGGCGGCAATGCGGCCGTGGTCGCCGGAGAGCAGAATCTCGGGAACCCGCCATCCCTGAAAGTCGGCCGGGCGTGTGTAGTGCGGATACTCGAGGCCGCCGTTCAGCGCGGCCGAGAAGCTCTCGACCTCGCCGGAACCCTCGGTGAGCGCACCGGGGAGCCTGCGCACGACCGCGTCGACGACGACGAGAGCGGGAATCTCACCGCCCGAGAGCACGTACCGCCCGATGGACACCGCGTCCGTCGAGAGGTGGTCGAGGATGCGCTGGTCGAAGCCCTCGAAACGCGCGGAGAGGAGCGTCAGAGCGGGTTCTGCGGCGAGCTCTTCGACGAGCCCTTGGTCGAGCAGTCGGCCGGCCGGCGTGAGCGCAACCACGCGGTGTCCCGGAACGCCGCCGTACACCGCTTCGAATGCCGCCGACACCACATCAACGCGCAGCACCATTCCGGGGCCGCCGCCGTACGGCTCGTCGTCGACCTGCCCTGCGCTGAGCGGAGTCGAGTCGCGATAGTTGAAGACGTTCAGCTCGAGCTCGTTTCCGAGGACCGCGGCAACGGGACGCCGCCCCTTCAGCCATTCGAATGCACCCGGGATCAGCGTGAAGACATCGAGGCGCATCGTTAGATGCTTGATCGGGAATTCACGGCGGACCGGATGACGGCCACGACGCGGCGCCGGATCGCCACCCTCCCCCGCCGTCCAGGCTCACCAGCCTGCACGGCGAGTGCGTGCGTCGCCCTCCTTGGTCGTGGCCGCCCCCGGCTGCGCGTCAATTCCCGATCAAGCATCTCGCCGAGGTTACCGGTGGTCCGCGAAACCAGGGGCGACGACGACCCGCCGCTGCACGAGATCAACATCGCGAACACAGTCCTCGACGAGCGGAAGCAACAAACCGTTGTCCAGCTCCAGCGCGTCGTTCGCGACGCCGGGCAGGACGTCCGTGACCACGCCCAACCGCCCACCTTCCGCCTCGACGACCTCGAGGCCCACGAGGTCGGTGACGTAGTACGAACCGTCGTTGGGTGGCGGCAGCTCGCCGCGCAGAACGGTCAGCTCGGCGTCGCGCTCGACCGTACGGTCGAGCTTGATCGCCGGTCGCCCGCGACCCACCCGGCGTGAGAGGACGACAACGGCCGGTTCACCGTTCACCCGCAGCACGGCGCCGACCTCGAAGCGGCTCGCGTCCTCGCTCGCCTCCTCGACCACGAAGGCCCCGTCGAGGCCGTGGGGCCGGCCCACGCGTCCGACCCGTACGAACCCGGTCGGCTCAGCCGGCAATCTCGAGCACGTACCGCTCGTCGGCTCTCGCACCGGCAGCCCGCACGATGCTGCGGAGAGCCCGCGCCATCCGTCCCTGCCTCCCGATCACCTTGCCGACGTCGTCGGGCGCGACGAAGAGCCTGAAGATGACCGTGTCGTCGCGCTCCTCGGTCTCGACGCGGACGGCATCCGGCTCGTCGACGAGCCGTCGCACCACCCACTCGAGCAGCTCAGCCACGAACGATGCCGGCGGCCCTGATCAATCGCGACACCGGCTCGGAGGGTTGGGCACCCTTCGCCAGCCACTCCTTCACCTTGGCCTCGTCGAGGTCGATCGTGGACGGGTCCGTTTGCGGGTTGTAGCGCCCGATGATCTCGATGAATCGACCGTCCCGCGGCGAGCGCGAGTCGGCGACGACGACGCGGTAGATCGGGTTCTTCTTGGACCCGACACGCGTCAACCTGAGTCTTACAGCCATTTTTCTCCTTTGGAGCCATTCCTGTGGACCACGACGAGCATCCGAGGATTGTGCCGGTTTCAGCGCCTGCCCGCGGGCGGCATCCCGGGGAGCGACGGCATCTTCCCCTTGCCCATCTGTTTCATCATCTTCGCCATTTGCTTGCGGGCAGCCATCAGCTTGTTCACCTCGTCGAGCGTCGTGCCGCTGCCGGCCGCGATGCGACGCCTCCGCTGCGTGTTGATGACGTGCGGCACCGCGCGCTCGTGGGGTGTCATCGAGAGCACGATCGCCTCGACGCGCGCCAGCTGGCTCTCGTCCACGTCGAGCCCCTGCAGCTGCTTGCCGAGGCCGGGAACGAGCTTCATGACACCCTGCAGCGGCCCCATCCTGCGCAGCATCCGGTAGCTCGAGAGGAAGTCGTCGAAGGTGAACTCCCCGGCACGGAGGCGGCGCTCCATCTCCTCCTGTTCGTCGAGCTCGACCGCGGCTTCGGCCTTCTCGATCAGCGTGAGAACGTCGCCCATCCCGAGGATCCGCGACGCCATCCGGTCCGGGTGGAAGTACTCGAGCTGGTCGAGCTTCTCCCCGACGGAGGCGAGCTTGACCGGCCGGCCGGTAACCGCCCGTACCGAGAGTGCCGCGCCACCGCGGGCGTCGCCGTCGAGCTTCGTCAGTACGACTCCGTCGAAGGCAATCCGTTCCTGGAATGCGAGCGCGACCGCTACCGCCTCCTGCCCGGTCATTGCATCGAGAACCATGAGCACGTTCGTCGGCTTCGTCTCGTCACGGACGCGACCGAGCTCGTCCATCAGCTCCTCGTCGATCTGCAGCCGTCCGGCGGTGTCGAGGATCACGACGTCGAGTCCGTCGCCACGGGCTCGATCGAGCCCGTGGCGCGCTGCGGCGACGGCGTCCTTCGTGTCCAGCCGGTAGACCGGAATCTGGATCTGGCGGCCGAGCTGCTCGAGCTGCTCGATCGCAGCAGGGCGTTGGAGATCGCAGGCGACGAGCGCCGGGCGCTTGCCTTCCTTGCGCAGGAGCAACGCCAGCTTGGCAGCGGTCGTCGTCTTGCCAGATCCCTGAAGACCCGCGAGCAGGATCACCGTCGGCGGGCGGCCGAACGCGAGACGGGAGTCGCCCGAGCCCATCAACGCGGTCAGCTCCTCGTGGACGATCTTCACGACCTGCTGGCCGGGAGACAGGCTCTTCAGGACGTCCTGGCCGAGCGTCCGCTCCTTCAGCGAGGTCGTGAAGTCCTTGGCGACCTCGAAGTTGACATCCGCCTCGAGCAACGCCAGACGGATCTCGCGCATCGCCTTCGAGACCGACTCCTCGTCGAGGCGGCCCCCTCGGCCGAGGCCGCCGAGGGTGGCCTGAAGCTTGTCGGAAAGCGTGTCGAACACGGTCGCCGCAGTGTAGAGACGCCCCGGCCGACAGCTTCGACTGGACAAAGCCATGGCCGTGCCGGACACTCGTGACGGGATGCACGAGACGCGCAAGACCGTGACGCTGCTCTTCGCCGACGTCGTCGCGTCGACCGAGCTCGGCGAGCGCCTGGACCCCGAGGCGCTGCGCCAGGTCATGTCCCGCTACTTCGCCGAGATGGCAGGCATCGTCGAGACTCACGGCGGAACCGTCGAGAAGTTCATCGGGGACGAGGTGATGGCGGTGTTCGGCGTCCCGGTCGTGCACGAGGACGACGCCTTGAGGGCGGTGCGCGCCGCTGAAGCCATGCGGGATCGACTCGCGGCGTTGAACGTCGACCTCGATGCGCAGTGGGGGGCCCGCCTCGAGATCCGGATCGGGCTCAACACCGGCCAGGTCATCGCGGGCGACCCTTCCGCGGGCCATGGCTTCGTCACCGGCGACGCGGTGAATCTCGCGAAGCGAATCGAACAGGCGGCCGCCCCGGGCGAGATCCTCATCGGCGAGACGACCTCCAGGATCGTCGGACACGCCGCCGTGTTGACTCCGCGGGACCTCTTTTCCGTCAAGGGAAAGCGGGACGGGGTCAGCGCGCACCGGGTCGAGCGGATCGACCTCACGTCCGAAGCGCTCCCGCGGCGGCTCGACGCGCCGATGGTCGGTCGAGCGACGGAGCTCGGCACGCTCTTGAACGCGTACACGCGCGCCGTCGAGACGCGCAAGCCGCAGCTCGTCACCGTGCTCGGACAGCCCGGAATCGGCAAGTCGCGACTCGCGCGCGAGTTCTTGGAAGGAGTCGCGAGCCAGGCACGTGTCCTCGTGGGCCGCTGCCCTCCGTACGGAGAAGGGATCACGTTCTGGCCCGTCCACGAGATCCTTCCCGCTGAGTCCTTCAGCGGCACCCGAGAGGAGATCTTCTGGCGGATCCGCAAGCAGCTCGAGGCGCTCGCGGCCGAGCGGCCACTCGTCGTCTGCTTCGAGGACGTGCACTGGGGCGAGCCGACCTTCCTCGATCTCGTGCAGTACCTGAAGGGCTGGATTCCCGAGGGACGGGTACTGCTGCTCTGCCTGGCGCGACCCGAGCTCCTCGACAAGCGGCCCGACTGGCCGAGGAACGAGCCCGATGCGAGCGCCCTCACACTCGGTCCGCTGAGCGACGCGGAGGCCGCCCACCTCCTGGAGCTCCTCGACGCTCCGGACGCCGCGCGAGCCCGGATCGCCGAGGCGGCCGAGGGGAATCCGCTCTTCGTCGAGCAGATGGCGGCGATGACCGCCGACGAAGGTGCGGGAGTCACGGTGCCGCCGTCGATCCAGGCCGTCCTCGCTGCTCGACTCGACAGCCTCGATCGAGGCGACGGCATCGTGCTCCAGTGCGCAGCGGTAGTAGGCCGAGACTTCTCGCTGCGCGCGGTGCTCGAGCTCGTACCGGCGGACATGCGCTCCCACGCGACGACGCTCCTTCTGGGGTTGATGAGGAAGGAGCTCATCCGACCCCATGCGATCGGGGAAGAGGACGGCTTCCGGTTCCGCCATGCGCTGATCCGCGACGCCGCGTACGAGGGCATGCCGAAGGGACTCCGTGCGGAGCTGCACGAACGACACGCGGATTGGCTCGAAGCGGGACAGGAGCAGCGCGACTTCATCGTCGGCCGTCATCTCGAGCATGCGGTGCAGCTACGTCGTGAGCTGGCGGCGTCCGACGCGCGGACGCAGGAGCTTGCGCTCAGGGCCGGAAGGCTCATCGGTGCAGCCGGGCGTCGTGCGTTTCAGCGCGACGACGTGCCGGCGGCCGTCAACCTGCTCGAGCGAGCAGTGAGCTTGCTCGCCGGGAACGACGAGAAGCTCGCCGAGCTGCTGACCGAGCTCGGAACCGCCCTCGGGACCGCTGGCCGTCTGACCGACGCCGACGACGTGCTCGATCAGGCTCTCGAGGCCGCACGGCGGACCGGGGATCGACGCAGCGAGTTGCGGGCTCTCATACTGCGCGAGCAGCTGCGCTCGTTCACGGCAAAGACCGGACCGGATGCGTATGCACGCGTTGCCGCGGACGCGATCCCGGAGCTCGAGCGTCTCGGAGACGACCTCGGCCTGGCGAAGGCGTGGCGGCTGGCGAGCAGCGCTGACGTGATGGCCTGCCGCTGGGCCGCACGGAGGGACGCGCTCGAGCGCGCACTTGTCTTTGCGCGCCGTGTTCCTGACGCGCCACAGGAGCGGAGCTCGCTCGTCGCGGTGCTCGCGCAAGCGCTCTACTACGGGCCGGTCCCGGTCGACGACGCCGTCACGCGCTATCGCGAGTTTCTCGACGAGGCGGAGAACGACCCTGCAGTTCGCGCGGTGGTCCTCGCTCATCTCGGCGGCCTGCTCGCGATGCAGGGCCAGCTCGAGGACGCTCACCGACTGTACGCCGAGTCGACTGCGCTGCACGAGGAGCTCGGGCTGAGCTTTCGACGGGCCGTCGTCAGCCTCGTCGGTGCCGAGATTGCGACCCTGGAAGGAGACACCGAAGCGGCCGAGCGACAGCTGCGCAGCGGCTCCGCCACACTCGAGAGCATGGGCGCAAGCGGCGCCCGCGCGGTCCTCGTCGCCGTACTCGCCGACCTGCTCTGCGGCGAGGGCGACGACGACGAAGCTGCAGAGCTCGCTGAGCTGACGGCAGAGATCGCAGAGGCAGACGACGTCCTGGCACACGCATTGCGGCTCGCCGTCGTAGGCCGTCTGCAGGCCCGGCGAGGGGACGTCAGCTCCGGACTGGCCCTCGTTCAGGAGGCTGTCGAGGCCGCGGGACGAACAGACTTTCCGACGCTGCAGGCATTGGCGTTCGTCGCCTCGGCAGAGGTCGAACGGCTGGCGGGCGATGGAGCGTCGGCTCGCCGGTCACTCGAAACCGCACATGCTGTGTATGAAGGGAAGGGAAACCGCGTCGCGGCCGACCGCGTGGCCCAGCTGTTCGCAGTTGCAACCTAGGGGGCAACAGGCGTACCGTGGTCCCACTTTCAGCCAAGGAGGGTGGGATGCACACGGACAGACCGTCGGACGCGGCTAGCTACGACATCTTCGAGGGCTTCTCCCAGCGCAGAGTGGAGGGCGGTAAGGACATAGAGCCGAGCCTCGATGAGGCGCTGAAGGATCTGTGGGAGCGATCGAGCGGACGCAGCAGAGATGTGCTGCGCGTGGTCGAGATCGAGATCTACGGCTCGAATCCGATCGACATGTTCCGCGTCGCCGGAACGGACCACTAGCTCCTACTCGATCAGCGAGACGCGTCTCAGACCTCGGGGCGCGTCTCGTTCATCGCCTTGAAGCCGCCGAGCTCGGCGACCGTCACATCGGCGACGACTCCACTCAGCCCGAGCAGCGCCACGAAACGCCTGCCCTTGAGGATGCCGAGCACGAGCAGCGCGAGCCCCACGAGGCCGACCGGGCCGAAGCCGATCGTCAGGTCGCGACTCGAGTCCACTGGGCCAATCTAACGCAGGCGCGGCTGCTGGAGCCGCGCCTGCGCCGGAGTCAGACGGCCCAGCTCGCTACCGCGGCCGGGACGGACACCATGCCGATCCGATCGATCATGTCCGGGTCGGCGGCATAGAGGTTGTGCAGCTGCACGAGCGTGATCTCGGGTTGCCCTTCGATGTTCAGCTCACTCGCGACCGGCTGAAACCGGTTCTCGAAGAAGCCACGGAAGGCTTGCTCGGTCTGCCACACATCGCACACTTCGAGGCCCTCGTCGGTCAGGGCCGCGACGTGGAGAACACCACCGGCAGCGGGGTTCGAGTCGAGCCCGAGCCCCGTCATTACGGCGTCGTACTGGTCGGATGTGACGCCCGACCAGCGCATGAACATCGCGACGGCCATCCCAGCCTCCTTTCCCGGTCGCGTCGGGATTTGCGCACAGCGTACGCGGTGACCCCGTCGGACGCAACGGAGTTACCTCGAAAGGGGTAGGTGCCTCCCTCGATCAAGGGACTGAGGACGATCTTCTACCCGGATACGAGCGCGCGCGCGTAGTCGTGGGCGTCGAACGGGCGCAGATCGTCCACCCCTTCACCCACGCCGACGAGCTTGACGGGAATGCCGAGCTCGAACGCGATCGCGATCGCGACGCCACCGCGTGCGCTCCCGTCGAGCTTCGTCAGGGCGACACCCGTCACGCCGACCGCCTCGCCGAAGAGACGAGCTTGCTGGAGTCCGTTCTGCCCGGTGGTGGCGTCGACGACCAGCAGCGTTTCGTGCGGCGCTCCGTCGATGCGACCCGCGATCACGCGGCGCAGCTTCTCGAGCTCGGTCATGAGGTTCGCCTGCGTGTGCAGACGGCCGGCGGTGTCGACGATGACCACATCGTGTCCGCGCGCACGGGCGGCTTCGACGGCGTCGTAGGCGACGGCGGCGGGGTCGGCTCCCCGCGGCGCGCCGACGAAGTCCGCGCCCGAGCGCTTCGCCCAGATCTCGAGCTGCTCCTCCGCAGCAGCACGAAACGTGTCCGCGGCCCCGACGAGCACGGAACGACCGTGCTCTCGCAGCTTCTGGGCCAGCTTGCCGATGGTCGTCGTCTTCCCGGTCCCGTTGACCCCGACCACGAGAACGACGCTCGGACGGACGTCGAGGGCGAGCGTCGGTGGCCCCCCGAACAGCGCTTCGGCTTCCTCGGCGAGCGCGTCTTCGAGGTGCCCGACCTCCCCGCGCGCCTCGAGCCGGCGCACGAGCTCGGCCGTCGCCGGCACCCCCACGTCGCTGCGGATCAGCGCCTCTTCCAGGCGCTCCCAGGCCTCGTCGTCTCCGGGATCGAACGCCGCCGAGGCGAGCTCCGCGGTCAGCGCCCGGCGACTCTTGGCGAGCGACTCGCGCATGCGTGCGAAGACGCCGGCTCGCTCGGGCTCGTCCGCTGCACTCGGCTCGTCTCCGAGCAACTCCGCCCAGGTACGACTCATCGGGCGAGCTTACGCCGCCGCGTGCTCGCGCTGTGGAAGCCGCCGCGAGACCACCTGTGACACGCCGTCCTGCCCCATCGTGACGCCGTACAGGACGTCCGCTGCCTCCATCGTCCGCTTCTGATGGGTGACGACGACGAACTGCGCGCGATCCGAGTAGCGGCGGAGCAACTCGACGAAGCGCGCGATGTTGGTGTCGTCGAGGGCCGCCTCGACCTCGTCGAGGAGGTAGAAGGCGCACGGCCTCGCGAGGAAGAGCGCGAACAGGAACGAGATCGCGCCGAGCGCCTTTTCTCCGCCGGACAGCAGCGAGAGCCGCGTGATCCGCTTCCCGGCGGGCCGGAGCTCGACCTCGACCCCGTGCTCGGATTCCTCGCTCTCGAGCTCGACGAGCCGGAGCCGTCCCTCTCCTCCCGGGAAGAGCGTCCCGGCAACCTCCTCGAAGTGCTGTGCGACGGACGCGAAGGTCTCCGCGAACCTGCGCTCGACGGTCTCTGCCAGGTCCGCACGCAGACGCTCGAGCTCGTCGAGGCTCCGCTCGAGATCCTGGCGCTGTGTCTGCAAATCGGCCAGGCGTTCCTTCTCGCTGTCGTACTCCTCGCGCGCGAGCGGGTTGACCTGTCCGAGCGCCGTTCGCCGGGTCTCGAGCCGCGCGGCACGTGCGGCGAGCTCGTCGCGATCGTCGCCTTCCGCGGGCTCGGCCGACGCAGCCTCCAGCCTTCTTCTCGCGTCCTGGGTCTCGGCGTCCAGACGCGCGAGGTCGACCTCGGCCGTCGTCACCCGCTCCGTCGCCTCCTCGAGCTCTTGCCGAAGTCCGACTTCGGCGGCTCCGAGGCGCCGGAGCTCGTCCCCCAGCTCGCCCGATCTCAGCGCTCCGGCGTCGACGCGAGCGCGGAGCGGAGCGTCGAACCGCTCGGCGGCCTGCCGAGCGGTGGCGAGCTCGTCCGCGACGCTCGTGGCACATTCGTGGATGCGCGCGAGCAGCTCGCGATCGAGCGGTCGTGTCAGCGACCGCACGGGGACGTCGCCGAGAGCCGCCGCTGCGGCCTCTGCCCGTGTCGTCGCCTCGTCTGCCACACGTGCCGCCTCGTCCGCGCGCCGCTCGAGCTCCGTCGCCTGCGCCCCGACCTCGCGACGCCTGGCTTCGAGCTCGAGCAGAACCGCCTCGGCCGTCTCGCCGGCGAACCACAGCTCCCCTCGAGCCGGGTCGTAGCCGAACCCGTCCGGCGTGACCGACGGCACGGACGCGGTGAGAAGCTCCTCCTCGGGCACGATCGGGAACTCGGCGACGAGCTCTTGTGGCTTGGCGCCCGCGAGGACGGTGAGGCTTCCGAGGCCCTCCGTGCGAGCTCGCACGAGCAGCTCGAGCGCGGCGCGCGGATCATCCGCCAGAACCGCGGAGGCACGGGTGCGCAGCGCCGCGGCGACCGCCCGCTCAGAGCCCGGCTCGACGTCCAGGGCTCCGAGCGCAAGACGCTCGCCTCGTTCGGCAAGCGCGCGCGCCGCCGGGGGAAGTCCCTCCTGCTCCGCGAGAACGCGCTCGAGTGAGCGAAGCCGCTCCCCTGTCAGGCGTGCCTGCTCGACAAGACCGTCGCGCTCGGCCGCGGCGCGTCGCGCGGCCACGGCCGAGTCGAGAGCCTGGCGCTCGAGCTCTTCCCGGCCGCTCGTCTCACCGACCGCCTTCGGCTCGAGAGCCGCAAGCTCGCGCCCGAGCCGGTCCCGGAGGGTGACGGCGGACTCGCTTCGAAGCTCGAGGCGCTCGCTCCCACCCTGCAGACGGTAGCGAGCGGCGACGGCAGCCTCGCGGCGGCCGGCAGCGTCCGAGAGCTCGTCCTCCGCCCGCGTGCGGTCGCTCAAGAGCCCCTCGAGTCGAGACCGGGCGCCGCGGCGGGCAAGCGCTGCAGCATCGCGCCGAACCTCGACCTCGCTGCGGCGCTCTCCCGCATCCGCGACGTCGAGCTCGGCAACTCGTGCGTGCAACGACGCGATCTCGAGCAAGAGCTTCTCGGCTCGCTCGGCGGCAGTGGCCTGGAGCGCGAGCGGACGCAGTCGCTTCCGCACCTCCTCCTCGACGTCTCGCGCGCGCTCGACCTGGAGCGCAACGCGTGCGAGCTTCAGCTCGGCGCGATGCCTTCGGCGCTTGAACTTCCCGAGCCCGGCTGCTTCCTCGACGAACGCGCGCCGATCCTCGGGCTTCGAGGCGAGCACCTGCTCGACCTTGCCCTGACCGACGATCGAGTGCATCGCGGACCCGAGTCCGACATCGGCGAGCAGCTCGACGAGATCCGTGCGGCGCACCGGCGCCTTGTTGACGAGGTACTGGCCCTCGCCTCCACGGACGAGCCTGCGCGCGATCGAGACCTCGCTGTAGTCGAGCTCCGGCCAGCCTCCGTCCTCGTTGTCGAACACGAGCTCGACCTCGCAGTGCCCGGCTGCCTTTCCATCGGCCCCGCCTGCGAAGAGCACGTCGTCCGGCTTCTCCGCTCGGAGCTCGGAGGGGGTCAACGAGCCTGCCGCCCAGACCACGGCGTCCGCGATGTTCGACTTCCCGGAGCCGTTCGGGCCGACGACGACGGCAACCCCTGGCTCGAGCTCGATCTCGAGCGGACCGGGGAAGGATTTGAAGCCGCGGATCTTGACCGACTTCAGGTGCACCGAGCGTCATTCTCGCGCCTCGTACGGACGTACCTGGAAGGCGGTACTCCGGGCGCCGCCGGGGGATCACTGGCGCGAGCAGAATCCGCGCGAGCGGATTCTGCTCTTGCGCACTAGATCTGATCCGGCGTGACGCCGAGCGCGTCGAGGGCCTGCCGGGCCGCTTCCTGCTCGGCAGCCTTCTTCGTCGACCCCCTGCCCACTCCCAGCTGCACGCCGGCGACATGGGCAGCGCAGACGAAGCGGCGGTCGTGCGGCGGGCCCTCTACCTCGAGCACCGTGTAGTGCACCTGTCGACCGGACCGCGCCAAAGCCTCCTGCAGCTCGGTCTTGTAGTCGACGTGACTCGACCGGGCGTACTCGATCTTCTCGGAGAAGGCCGCCACGATCGCGGGCTCGATCTGCTCGAACCCGTGCTCGAGATACAGCGCGGCCATCGCCGCCTCGAGCACGGCCGCGAGGACGTTTCGGCTTCGCGAGATGCGCTGCAGCTCATCCGGGGCGATCCCGCCGGCGTACTCCGCCAGCCGTTCCCCCAGACCGAGCTCCTTTGCGACCACCGCACAGGTCTGCCGGGAAACGACATGGGCGCGGATCTTCGCGAGGCGTCCCTCCGACGCATCCTCGAACCGATCGAAGACGGAGCGCGCGATCGCGAGCTCGAGGACGCTGTCTCCCAGGAACTCGAGGCGCTCGTACGACTCGGCACGGTCCTCGGCCCAGGAGGCGTGCGTGAAGACCTGCTCGAGCCGTTCCTTAGGAAGCTCGGCAATCAGACGCCCGAGCTCGGCAGACCCCGCCAGATCGTCCGGCGGGCTCTCGCTTCCCGAGCTACTCCTGGTGTGCGATGACGTAGTCGATCGCCTTGCCGACGGTCGTGAGCCCGCGGGCGTCGTCGTCGGGGATCTTGAGCCCGAACTGGTCCTCGAGGTCCATCACGACCTCCACGAGGTCGAGCGAGTCGGCACCCAGGTCTTCCTCGAAAGACGCCTCTTCGGTTATCTCGCTTTCCTCGATGCCGAGCTTCTCGGAGAGCGCGCCCTTCACCTGCTCGAGAATCTCCTCACGCGAGTGTGCCACCTGGAAACCTCACCTCTCTGCCGTCGGGGTCGTGGAGCGCGCCGATGCTAACACGCCAAGGCGCTCCTCCACCCGCTCGACGACGCCGTGTTCGACGCCTCGCGCCGCCAGCCGGATCGCGTTCGCGATTGCGACGCGGGAGCTGGAGCCGTGCGCGATCACTACGAGGCCGCGCAGGCCGAGCAGATACGCGCCTCCGTAGGTCTCCGGATCGAAGGTCTTGCGTATCCGCCTCGCGGACGGTCGGATGAGAAGCCCGCCGATTCTCCCGCGCGCCGACGAGCTCACCTCCTCGCGCAGCACGTCGAGGACGCTCCTGATCGTTCCTTCGAGTGCCTTCAGGGCGACGTTGCCGGTGAAGCCGTCGGTCACGATGACGTCGGAGTCGCCTTCGAGGAGGCTCCGACTCTCGGTATTGCCGCCGAAGCGGAGCGAGCTCGCCCGGAGCAGCGCGTTCGCGTCGAGCGCGAGCTGATTTCCCTTCTCGTCCTCCTCCCCGATCGACAACAGCCGAACGAGCGGGTCTTCGACCCCGAGAATCTCATGCGCGAACACGATGCCCATGTGCGCGAACTGGACGAGATCCTCGGGCCGTGCGTCGGCATTCGCCCCGGCATCGATCAGCACCGTCGGGCCGCGGCGAGCCGGAATCACGACGGCGATGGCCGGACGGCGAACGCCCGGCAGGCGCCTGATGTGCAGGAGCGATGCTGCAAGCATCGCGCCCGTCGAGCCGGCGGACACGACAGCGTCCGCCTCACCGTCGGCCACACTGCGCACAGCTGCGACGAGCGACGAGTCGGGCTTGGCACGCACCGACTCCACCGGATGCTCCTCCATCCCGATGACGTCGGCTGTCTGGACGAACGGCAGGCCGGCGGTCTCATGCCCCGGAGATCCATAGAGCACGGGCTGGATCTCGGCTGAAGCCGCAGCCGAGGCACCCGCGACGGTCTCGGCGGGAGCACGATCGCCGCCCATCGCGTCGACGGCCACTCGGATCATGTGCTGCGTATCTACACCGACTAGATGCGGAGCGGCTCGACGTCCCGGCCCTTGTACGTCTTGCAGTTCGGGCAGACTCGGTGCGGGAGCTTCGGCTGCCTGCAGTTCGGGCAGACCTGCACGCGCGAGATGGAGATCCCGTGTTGCGCGCGGCGCTTGTCGCGCCTCGACTTGGACGTTTTTCGCTTGGGGACGGCCATGAGCGGTTGCGGAGTATACAGGCGGGCTGCGGCCACTCCGACGATGCAAGGGCTCCGTGAGGCGCCCGTAAGCGTTGAGTAAGCGTCTTCCACCCACGGTTCGCGGAGTGCGTCAGAGGGGTACAACGCACGAGCAATCGGGAGAACGCAACGGGAGGGAAAGGAGCTTCAGAACATGCGGAGAGCTACGCAGTACCGAGGTCTCCATCGCGTCTACCTCGCCATTCTCGGCGGGGCGACGCTCGTCGCTCTGATCGGTGCCGCATTTGCCGCGACGCTCGTCGGTACATCGACGGCGGCGACATCGGTCGCACCGAACAACACCGCGGAGCCCCGGATCACAGGTGAGCCCCGCGTCGGCCAGGTTCAGCGAGCGAATCGTGGGACCTGGACCGGGACGGCGCCCATCAGCTTCGAGTACCGCTGGTACCGGTGCGACGGGCGCGGAGCGGCTGACGCATCCGACTGCTCGCGGATCTCGAACGCGAGCGACAACACCTACGTTGCGCGTCAGGCCGATTCCGGCTTCCGCCTTCGCGTCCAGGTCATCGGCCGAAACGCCGACGGTCAGGACACGGCGACGTCGAATCCGACGGCGGTGATCAGCTCGGCGGGCCCGACCAACAGGACGGAACCGTCGATCACGGGTACGGCCGCCGTTGGGAGCACCCTGCAGGCGAATCGCGGTGAGTGGTCGGGCCAGCAGCCCATCACGTACTCCTACGCGTGGCAGCGCTGCACTGCGCAGGGCGACAACTGCAGCGAGATCCAGGGTGCTACCGACACGGAGTACGAGGTTCGCAGCGGCGACAGCGGCAGGACGCTCCGTGTCCGGGTGACCGCGAGGAACGACCGCGGTCAGAACTCCGCGATCTCGAATCCCACCGGTGTGGTCGGCGGCGGACAGACTCCGCCCCCGACTCCTGGCAACTCGGTGCCGGTGGGAGACCTGAAGGCGGCCGGCGATCGTCTCGTCGTCGCGTCTGTCAACTTCAATCCGAACCCGGTGACGAGCCGCACCGCTCCGATCACGGTGCGCGTGAAGATCACCGCTCGTGGAGGCCGGCCGGTTAGCGGCGCGTCGGTATTCATGCGGGCCACGCCGCGAGTCGTGGAAGGCCAGACCCAGACCACCGGGACGGACGGGTTCGTGACGCTCACGCTCGTCCCGAACAACACGTTCCCGCAGCCGCGGAGCGGCTTCAACGTGCAGTTCTTCATCAAGGCTTCGCGGCCAGGCGACCCTGGGCTCGGCGGCATCGCCGGCTACCGGCTCGTGCAGGTCCGGCTCGCTGGCTGAGCGCAAGAAGCACAGATAGAAGACGAGAGGCGGCTCCAGGGCCGCCTCTCTCATTTCTAAGCGTTTCGTACGGGTCTGTTAGCGGATCGCAAGTAATCACAGCCACGAGCTCCGGGATGCGTCTAAATCGGTTGACGCACGTAATCGAACGGAGGGAGGGAAGGCATGGTTCCTTTCGGCGACTGCGGTAGCACCAGGAAGGTGTGGGCGCCGCTTGCGGTGCTCGCTCTCGCGCTGGTATCGCTGACCCTGACCTCTGCGGCCGGAGTTGCGGCACCGAGCGCGCGGCCGAGCAGCACCAGCGAGCCCGTCGTCAGCGGAAGAGCGGAGCAGGGACGAACGCTCTCGGCCTCGCGAGGCCGGTGGGCCGGGACGGGGTCGCTCTCCTACGCGTTCCGCTGGGTGCGCTGTGGGGCGACCGGCGGACGCCCGGACGGGAGCGACTGCGGCTTCATCCTCGGAGCCACACGCTCGAGCTACCAGGTGGCGAGCGCCGACGTCGGATCCCGCTTGCGCGTTCGCGTGACGGCGACGAACGCCGAGGGCGAGCAGACGGTCGCCTCGAATCCGACCGCGGTCGTCGTCGGCGCGCCCGTCAACACGTCCATCCCGCTCGTCGGCGGCACGGCACTCGTGGGATCGCTGGCCACGGTCCAGCCCGGGAGCTGGACCGGCCGGCAGCCGATCACCTTCTCCTTCGCCTGGCTGCGCTGCAACAGCGCGGGCGGAGAGTGCACGGCGATCGGTGCGTTGGGTCGGAGCTACCGGTTCGCCGCGAGTGACGTCAACCACAAGATCCGCGTGAACGTCACCGCACGAAATGCGGTCGGTGCGACGACGGTGCTCTCGAGCGAATCGGCGATCGTGAGCGTCCCGCTCCCCGCCGGAGCGATAAGGCTCGGAACGGGAGAGATCTCGATCCCGGCGACGAGCGTCCCCGGCGACCAGCGGCTGATCGTGTCGCGTGTCGCCTTCGCACCGAACCCGGTGACCACCCGCGCCCGGCCGCTCGCCGTGCGCGTGCGGGTCGTGGACTCGAGGAACTACGTCGTCCGCGACGCCGTCGTCTTCGTGCGCGCGACGCCGCGGGTCACGACCGGGGGCCGGTTGCTGACTGCGACCGACGGGTGGGTGACGTTCCGTCTGCAGCCACTCGCCGGATTCCCGCTGAGGAAGCAGGGCAACGTGCAGTTCTTCGTCAAGGCGTACCGCTCGGGCGACCCGGCGCTCGGAGGTGTTGCGGGCTACCGCCTCGTCCAGGTGAGAACTGCATCCGGTAGCTGAGACGCACGGTGCCTGTCACCCAACCGGGTGGCAGGCACCGCTCTCACAGCCGGTCTCTGAGCTCCTCGAGCGGCGACCAGCGCGGATCGGCGTCGCGCTCGATGTGCTCGTGCGGCTCGACGTTCAGATCCTTCCCGCATACGGGACAGAGGCCCGCACAGTCGGGCCGGCAGAGAATCTGCTCGGGCAGGGCAAGACCGATCGCGTCCCGGGCCCAGACTCCGACCTCGAGCCGGTCCTCGACGACGTAGTCGGAGCGAAGGACATCGGCGGGCGGCGCCGACGGGTCGTAGAACTCCCGTGCCGTAGCGTCGACCTCGACCTCTGCGAATCCGAGGCAGCGCATGCACGGCCCGGTGAGGCGCGTGTGCAGCCGCAGGTCGAACACCGTCGTGCCCGATGCCTGCGTGATCTCGACGTCGACCGGCGCCGTCTCGGGATGAGCTTCGTAACGCTGCCCGCCGAGCAGGAACGGATCGAGCTCGACGTCGACCGGCTCGCTGCGCACCTCGCCGGGCCGGAGCCCGAGTCGCCGGAGGTCGATCGAGCTCATGGGCCGAGGTCCACCCCCGCGAACGCGAGCCGAAAGCGAGCGTTGCTCATGGGCGGAGGGTAGCGCCGACGGATCTGGGTCGGAGCATTAGCTCACGTGGTGGGTTGCTAGCATCCGATCATGGAAGCTGATCGCTGGATGGGACTCGACCTCCGTCATCTGGTGGCGCTCAAGACGATCGCGGACGTGGGCTCGTTCGGCAAGGCCGCCGAGAGCCTCGGCTACACGCAGTCCGCGATCTCGCAGCAGATCGCGACGCTGGAGCGGATCGTCGGCCTTCGCCTCATCGAGCGACCCGGTGGCCCCCGCCCCATCTCGCTGACCGAGGCCGGGCAGATCCTCCTCCGCCATGCCGAAGCGATCCATGCACGGCTGCTCGCGGCGAAGGCAGACATGCTGGCGCTCGAGGCAGGCGATACCGGACGCCTCCGCGTGGGAACCTTCCAGAGCGTCGGCGCACGCGTCCTTCCGACGCTGCTCCGCCGCTTCAGCGAGACGCATCCCGGCGTCGAGATCGTCCTTCGTGAGTCGGTGAACGAGGAGGAATTGCTCGAGATGGTCGAGCGTGGCGAGCTCGACGTCACGTTCTGGACGCTGCCGGTTGAGACAGGCCCGTATGAGTGGAGTGAGCTCCTCACCGATCCCTATGTTCTCGTCGTCCCGGCCGGCTCCGCCCTCGCGGCCCTCAAGCGCCCTCCCACGCTGAAGGAGATCTCGCTCCAGCCGCTCGTCGGCTTCAGCTACTGCGCGGCGATGAACCACGTGGAGTCGCAGCTCGCCGCGAGCGGACGCGCTCCGAACGTGGTGTTTCGCTCCGACAACAACGGCACCGTCCAGGGTCTCGTCGGCGCCGGCGTCGGAGTCAGCGTCTCACCGCTTCTGACCGTCGACGAAGACGATCCCGACGTCGTCGTCATCGACCTGTTGGGCCGGATTCCGCCGAGGGTGATCGGGCTCGTCTGGCACCGGGACCGCCATCGCAGCCCGGCTGCGGAGGCGTTCGTCGAGACCGCACGCCTGGTGTGCGGCACGCTCTCCGCCGAGCCGGCCGCCGCCTAGCTCGCGGACGCGCCTTCAAAGACCTCCGCATCCGCCGAAGACCTCCGCTCCGCGCTAGCGGATTCCGGTCTCGCGCAGTACTCGCCGTTGTGACCAGCAGACGACTTCACACCCCGAAGTGTCCAATCCCGCCTCGTCATGAAGGGGTGTTGGGTCGCGCGATCGGGATCCGCGCTCGCGGATTCCGATCTTGCGCAGAGACCTTGCGCAAGAGGCCTCCGCAAAGCGTCTCGCCCAGTACTCGTCGTTGTGACCAGCAGACGACTTCACACCCCGAACCGCCCAATCCCGCCTCGTCATAAAGGGGTGTTGGGTCGCGCGATCGGAATCCGCGCGAGCGGATTCCGATCTTGCGCAGAGACTACGTAAAGCGCTCGAGCTCTTCGGGCTCGAACGGCTCGGGGCCGATCCCGGCGACGACAGTCTCCTGCGAGCGTTCGTGGAGCCGCTCACGGCCCCGCTTGACGGCGCCGAGGAACTTGTCGAGGTTCACCTCGAGCGTCGAGAGGATGCTGTCCGCCCAGTCCTCCATCTCGAGCCGCGTCTCCCGCGCCTTGCGCTTCGCGTCGTCGACGATGTCGTCGGCCTGACGCTCGGCGAGCTTGACGATCTCCGTCTGCGAAGCCTCGCGCACCGCCTGCTCGCGGGACTCCTGGACGATCCGGTCGCACTCGCGCTTGGCCTCGGCGAGCATCTCCTGGCGCTCCTTGACGATCCAGCGCGCCTGCTTGATCTCCTCCGGGATCGTCGCGCGCATCTGGTCGAGGATCTCGTAGATCTCCTCGCGGTCGAGCCGAACCTGGTCGGTCAGTGGGACGGCCTTCGCGTTGTGCACGAGGTCGTCGAGCTTGTCGATGAGAACGAGTACGTCCATGGGGCGGAAAGTCTACTCATGCGTCAGGCCGGAACCCGCTCACGCGGGTTCCGGCCGCGCAAAACCCTGAAGGCGTCCGCTTCGCGGCCGCATTGGCCACGGACATTCTTCTTACTCCTGTGGGGAAACCGGAGCGCCCGGGCGACCGTCCGGGTACAGCTCGGCGAAGCGCTCCGCGACGGCTCTGGGAACGAGCTCGTCCACCTTCCCGCCGAAGGAGGCGATCTCCTTCACACCGCTCGAGGACACGAAGCTGAAGAGCGGGCTCGCCATCACGTACACCGTCTCGATCTCGGGTGCGAGCTGGCGGTTCAGGTGGTTCATCTGGAACTCATACTCGAAGTCAGAGATCACGCGCAGGCCCTTGACCATGGTCTGTGCACTGTGCTTGCGGGCGAAGTCGACGACGAGCTCCGAGAACACGTCGACGACGACGTTGTCGAGCTCGCCGAGCGCACCCTCGAGAAATGCGACGCGCTCCTCGACCGAAAAGAGCGTCTGCTTGTGGAGCGGGTCACGGATGACGCCGACGACGATGCGGTCGAAGATCGACGACGCGCGGCGGATGACATCGACGTGCCCGTTCGTGACGGGGTCGTAGCTGCCTGGGCAGATGGCGGTGATCATCGGGAGAAGACCGTGATGCGTGCGGAACCGTAGCGGCGCGTCGTGACGAGGGCGAGCGGAAGCTCGGGCTCGACGCGGGACGACGTCTCCACCACCACCAGGCCGTCGGTGTCCAGCAGGCTTGGCACAAGCTCGCCGAGTGGGGATTGCTGCCGTTCCCAGTCCTCGTAGGGAGCGTCGACGAGAATCAGGTCGTAGCGTCGGCCGCGCGCTGTCTCCTCCCGCAAAGCCCGAATCGCCTCCTGGCACAGGACGACCGCTCCCGTCAAGCGGAGCTTCTCCAGATTGCGCTGGATCACTCGGCAGGCGGCCTTGTCGCGCTCGATGAAGACGCAGCGCGTCGCGCCACGTGAGAGCGCTTCGAGGCCCATCGCCCCCGAGCCCGCGAAGACGTCCAGGACCCTGGCCTCGTCGACGGGGCCGATCAGCGCGAAGGCCGCTTCCCGAACGCGGTCTCCCGTGGGCCGGGTGACGACCCCCTTTGGCGCGTCGATCCGGTGGCCTTTGCGTGAGCCCGCGACGATCCTCACGACTCCCCGAGATGCTCTGCCTCGCCGAACAGACGGTCTGCGTCGTCCGCGAGCAGACCTTCGTCCTGGAGCTCCCGAGCTGCGTCGCGCGCGCGGTCGAGCAGCTCTCGGTCGCGTCGCAGCCGCACGAAACGGAGATCGGAGAGCCCCGACTGGCGCGCGCCGAGCAGCTGGCCCTCTCCGCGGATCTCCAGATCCCGCTCCGCGAGCTCGAACCCGTCGTTCGAGGCGACCAGCGCCTCGAGGCGCTCGATCGCCCCCTCGGTCAGCTCCTCCCGCGACCTCGAGACCAGGAGGCAGTACGACTGCTCCGCTCCCCGTCCGACGCGCCCGCGCAGCTGGTGGAGCTGAGCGAGCCCGAACCGGTCCGCTTCCTGCACGATCATGATCGTCGCGTTCGGGACGTCGACGCCCACCTCGATCACGGTCGTCGCGACGAGGACGTCGACCTCGCAGGACTTGAAGCTCGCCATGACGCTCCGCCGGTCGCCGGGCCTGAGCCGGCCGTGCAGGCACCCGACGCGGTAGCCCCGGAGCTCGGCGGCACGCAGACGGTCCGCCTCGGCCTCCGCCGCGCGCGCGACCCTGGTCTCCGACTCCTCGATCAGCGGGCACACGACGTACGCCTGCCGTCCTTCGTCGAGATGACGGCGCAGCCGCTGGTAGGCCTCCGAGCTCCGCTCCTCGGTCACCCAGCCCGTAACGACGGGCTTGCGGTCCGCGGGGGGAAGCGCCAGCTCGCTCGTGTCCAGGTCGCCGTAGACGGTGAGCGCCAGCGTGCGCGGGATCGGGGTGGCGGTCAAGTGGAGGACGTGCGGGCTTCGCCCTTCGACGAGTGCGGTTCGCTGGCCCACTCCGAAGCGGTGCTGCTCGTCGACCACCGCGACTGCGAGGTCTCGGAAGTCGACCTCCTCCTGGATCAGCGCGTGCGTCCCGACGACGAGAGGCGCATCGCCCGACGCGATCAGCTGGCGCACCACCCGACGGTCGCGCGCGCCCAGCGAGCTCGTGAGCAGCGAGACGCGGACGCCCAGCGGCATGCAGAGCTCGTCGATCGTGAGGAAGTGCTGCTCGGCGAGCGTCTCCGTCGGAGCCATGAGCGCGCCCTGCCGGCCGGCTTCGACGGCCCGCAGGAGCGCATGGAGGGCGACGACCGTCTTCCCGGAGCCCACCTCTCCCTGTAGCAGGCGCTGCATCGGGCTCGAGCGCTCGAGGTCGGCGTCGATCTCCGCGATCGCGCGTTCCTGGTCGGGCGTCAGCGTGAACGGGAGCGAAGCGCGGTAGCGCTCGATCAGCTCGCCCGGAGCAGGGAGCGGGTCCGCGGAGGACCGAGTCCGTGCAGCAGCCGTGCGAGCCAAGGCGACCTGCAGCACGAGCAGCTCCTCGAACGCGAGCCGCACCCGTCCGGTCTCCGCCTCGTCGAGCGACCGTGGGCGGTGCAGGACGGCCAGCGCGTCGGAGCGCAGCGGGAGCCGTTCTCGGGCGAGCAGCCCGGCGGGCAGCGGCTCCCCCGCGTCGCGCACGAGCTCGAGCGCTTGTACCCGAAGCTCGCGCAGCTTCTTCTGCGAGACATCCTCACTCGACGGGTAGACCGGTGCGAAGTCCGCCGTCTCCGCTTCGCCCTCGAGGTCGTACGACGAGACGGCGAAGCCGAACTTGTTCGCACGCCCTCGTAGCCGAATGCGCGTGCCCGGCGTGAGGCGCTGCTCGAGCCAGGGCTGGTTGAACCATGTCGCCTTGATCTCCCCGCTCGCGTCGGCGACTTGCGCGGTGAGGATCTTGAGCCGCCCGCGCCGACGGCTGGAAAGGGAGCGAACCTCGACCTCGACGACGGCCTCGTCGTCGCCGAAGAGCTCGCTGACGAGCTTTGCGGGAACGGGTTCTTCATAGCGCCTGGGCCGCTGCCAGAGAAGATCGCCGACCCGGTCGATGCCGATCCGGGCGAGACGCCGCGCGAGCGCCGGGCCGACGCCGTTCACGCTCTCGATGAGTGCTTCGAGGCGCTCCGGCCTCGGGACGCTTCGCGGGCGGGGCCAGGCGTCTGGTGACGGTGCGCCGGCGAAGGCCCTGAGTCGGACTGTCCTCGGGTCAGGCTTCAGCCGGACCCCACGCATCTGTCACTCATCCTGGAACCAGAAGAAGCCGACGGCGCCGGGGCCCGTGTGCGTGCTGACGACGGCGCCGAGCGTCGCGGTGAACTCGATCTCCGCCTTCGGGCGGACGCGCCACACGAGCTCGCTCAGCGTTCCGACCCACTCGGGAGCGTCCGCGTGTGCGATCGCCACCCGCAGCCCCGGGCGATCCTCGGTCGCTTCCGCAAAGCGGCGCTCGAACTCGGCCACTGCTTTCTTGCCCCCTCGCACCCGTGCAACCGCAACGACCTCGCCGTCGGAGACGCTCAGGATCGGACGGACGTTCAAGAGCGAGCCGGCGAGCGCCGCTGCCCGGCCGATTCGGCCGCCGCGCTGCAGGTACTCCAGCGTCTCGAGAGTGAAGACGACGGTGTTGTCGCGCTGGAAGCGCTCGACGAGCGCGGCGAGCTCGACATCCGTCGTGCCGCGCGCAAGACGCCGCTGGATCGCGTGCGCAAGCATGGCGATGGCGAGCGACGCCGTCTTCGAGTCGACGATGCGCACCCGATCGCCGCCGAGCTCGGACGCTGCGAGCTCGGCGCTCTGGAACGTGCCCGACAGCTTGGCCGAGACGTGCAGCGAGTAGATCCTCTCGTAGCCGGCGAGGCTCTCGTAGGTCGTGACAAAGTCCTGCGGAGTGGGCTGCGAGGTCGCGGGCAGAGCTTGAGACGTGCGCAGCTTCGAGTAGAACTCGGCAGGTCCGAGCTCCGTGTAGTCCTTGAACGTCTCGTCGCCGAAGCGCACATAGAGCGGGACGAAGCGCATGTTGGGGAAGCGCGAGGGTGCCTCCGGGTAGTCCGACGTCGAGTCGAGGACGACTGCGGTGTTCTCGGCGGTCGAGGTCCATGCTCCTATCCTTCCATCGCGGCGCGCACCGCGCCGACCAGGACCTCGAGTCCCTCGTCCTTGCGGACCAGCGGCACTCCGGTGCTCCGCGCGGCGGCGACCTCGTTTCTGCCGGCGGACGCGCTGAGGAACACGATCGCCGACTCGGGGCAGCGCTCTCGGAGCTCTGCCGCGACCTCGGAGCCATCGAGGTCGGGAAGCCGGTAGTCGATCACGACCACGTCCGCTCGGAGCTCCGCGCAGGCGCTCGCGGCAGCTCCCCCTAGAGCTACGGCACCCACGACCTCGAGCCCGTCGTGCCGATCGAGCAGGAACTCGAGCGACGCGCGGTACACATCGTTGTCCTCGACGAGCAGCACGCGAATCGTCCGTTCCACTCTCTCACTCCGCGACCAGAAGCAGGGGGTAATGCGGCTGTCCCCCGTCGTGCGGCTCGATCTCCACATCCGGATGGTCGTGCTGGAGCGCGGCCACCAGCTCCTCGAGCGGCGGCGCATCCTCGCCCGCAAGCAGGCCAAGCCACTCCCGATCGCCTTCGAGAACGCGGTCGACGACGTCCTTGACGACCGCGTCGAAATCGTCGGCGGCCACGACCGCGGTGTCGTCCACGAGCCCGAGAAACGCGCCCTTGCGGATCGTGATGCCGTCGAGCTTCGCGTCGCGCGAGGCGACGGTCACCTCGCCGGTCGTCACGGACGCCAGCGCTTCGAGCATCGCGGCCTCGTTCTCCTCTGGCGAGAGCGTCGGGATGTAACGCGCGACCGCGGCGAAGCCGGCCTGCACGGAACGGGACGGAACCACGCGCACGGGCTTCGTGCTGAGCTCCGCCGCTTGCTCGGCGGTGAGGATGACGTTCGAGTTGTTGGGGAGGACGATCACCTCCGGAGCCGGCGTCGCCTCGATCGCCTCGACGATCTCGGCCGTCGAGGGGTTCATCGTCTGACCACCCTCGATGACGCGCGTCGCGCCGTATTGCTCGAAGAGACGGCGATTACCACGTCCGGGGCAGATGGCGACAAGACCGGTCTCGAGCGTGGTCAGCGCGGGCAACGGGCTCAACGTTCCGGCAGCCTCCGAGAGACGCTCCTCTCTCTGGGTGGTCTGCACGTGCATGTTCGCGATCTCGACGCCTTCGACGACGCCGACGGCGGTTCCCGCCGAGAGGGCGAGCCCGGGATCGTCCGTGTGGACGTGCACCTTGAGTGCAGTCTCGTCGCCGACGACGAGGAGGGAGTCTCCGAGCGGCTCGAGCACGCCCTCCAACTCCGCCTGGTCGAGCCCCTCACCCTCGACGACGAAAACCGTGCAGTAGCGGTAGGCCGACAGCTCCAGGTGGATCGCGTCGAATCCCAGGGCCTCGCTCGCGACCGGCGCGTCAGGGAGTGGCTCGCCGGAGATGCCGAGCGCGAGCCCCCGCGTGATCTCGACGAGCCCAGCGCCACCCGCATCGACGACCCCCGCGTCACGGAGGACGTCCAGCATCTCGGGCGTGCGAGCGACCGCGTCCTCTCCGCGAGCGAGCAGGGCGGCAAGGAACTTCTGGGGCGAGAGGCGCCGGTTCTCCTTCCGTTCCCCCTCCTCGGCCATCTCGCGGATGACGGTGAGCATCGTCCCCTCGACCGGGCGCTTGACGGCTCGGTACGCCGCATCGCTCGCACCCCGGAACGCACGTCGCAGGCGTGGAGTGCTCGCGTCGTCGGACCGCGCGAGCACGTCGACGAAGCCGCGAACGATCTGCGAGAAGATCACGCCCGAGTTCCCTCGCGCGCCCATCAGCGCTGCGCGCGAGACCTCTTTCGCAACCGCTTCGCTCCCGTCGGCACTCGACGTGTCGAGCGTGTCGACGATCGAGCGCAACGTCAGCACCAGATTCGTGCCCGTGTCGCCGTCGGGCACGGGATACACGTTGAGGTCGTCGATGCGCTGCCGGTGCGCTTCGAGATTCTGGAGTGCGACACGCGCGACCTCGCGCACGATCTCGAGCTGCATCCCCTAACGCCCTCTGACCTTGTCGATGTGAACCTCGAGCGCTGCGATCGGCAGGCCCGTCATCCGCTCGAGCTCGTAGAGCACGCGGGCGCGTACCGCGGTTGCGACCTCCGCCAGCTTGAGACCGCGCTCGACGACGACTCGGAGCTCGATCGCGAGCCCGTCGTCGCGCCTCTCGATCTCGATTCCCTTCTTGCCGCTTCGAAAGCGTGACCAGACGCCCTGACCGACGAGAGCGACGACGCCGTAGCTTTCGGCCGCCGAGTAGCGGACGATCTCCGCGATCGCCGCCTCGGAAACGGAGACGTTGCCGAACTCGGTCGCCGCGAGGACGTGGTGGCCGCGTTCCACGGCGCGAGCTTAACCGAGTGACCTAGAGCGCTTTTTGGACTTTGCCGGCCTTGAGGCAGCGCGTGCAGACGTACGCGCGCGTCGGGTGGCCTTCGAGAAGCACCCTGACGCGTTGCAGGTTCGGGTTGAACCGGCGGCGTGTGGCCACCATCGAGTGGCTCCGGTTGTTGCCGAAGCCGGGCTTCTTCCCACAGATCGCGCAGACCTTGGACATGCGGCCGAGCAGTGTACCTGGACGCAGGTCGCTAACGGCTTGCGGCAGCCCTGAGATGCGAGAAGACGTCCGCCATCTCGAGTGCGGTCCGTACTGCCTCGGCGCCCTTCTCGACGCGGGGCTCCGCTTGCTCGACCCGATCGAGCGTGAGGAGGCCGAACGAGACGGGAACACCGGTCTCCAGCGCGGCCAGCTGGAGCCCGCTCGCCGCCTCGCTCGCGACGTAGTCGAAGTGCGGGGTGTCGCCGCGGATGACGCAGCCGAGCGCGACGATGCAGGCAAACCGACGCGTCTTGGCCAGCGCGGTTGCGGCCACCGGAAGCTCGAACGCTCCTGGCACGACCATGATCGTGATCGCGTCGCGGCGCACCCCGGCGAGCGCGAGCTCTTCGAGCGCGCGGTCGAGGAGCCGCGACGTGACGTTGCCGTTGAAGCGGGAGACGACGATGCCGACCGCCCGCCGGCCGCCTTCGGAGACGCCCTCGAGGACGGCATAGCCCTCCGGGATGTCCAGATCTCCCGCCGCGTGCTCGAGTGACGGCGCGACCGCGATGGCGGTCCCGCTCTCGGCGTCGGGATCCGGATCGAGCGGCGCCGATTCGAGCTCGTTCAGCTCGGGTTCGAGCTCCGGATCGAGCTCCGGATCGAGCTCGAGCTCGGGTGCAGGCTCGGCACCGTCCGCTTCGACAGCGGGGGCTGCGATCGACCAGGTTTCGACCGCGTCGGCCGGCCCGGCGCCCGCAACATCTCCCCTATCGCTGGCGCCATCTCGCATCTGGCTCGGCTCATCCACGGAACGCGGCCACTCCGACAGGACGTTCTCGCTCGAGTCGTCGATGTCGATGTCCGTGTCGTCGTCTCGGGTCATGCGTCGGTCTGCGATTCGAGGTCGGGCTCGAGGCGTGCGCCCTGGTGGTGCAGCCTCGTGATCGTATGTCCGAGCTTCTCACGTTTCGCGGTGAGGTAGCGGGCGTTCTCCGCCTGGGGCTCGACCTCGATCGGCACCTGCTCGACGACGGTCAGGCCGAAGCCGTCGAGACCCGTGAGCTTGCGCGGGTTGTTGGTGAGGATTCTGATCGTCGTCAGCCCGAGATCGGCCAGGATCTGGTTCCCGATCCCCCACTCGCGAGCGTCCGCCGGGAATCCGAGCTCGAGATTGGCCTCGACCGTGTCCAGCCCGTTCTCCTGGAGCTCATACGCCTTGAGCTTGTTCAGGAGCCCGATTCCGCGACCTTCCTGGGCCATGTACAGGAGAACGCCGGTGCCCTCGGCCTCGATCCGAGCAAGCGCGAGGGAGAGCTGCTCGCCGCAGTCGCAGCGCAGCGAGTGGAAGACGTCGCCGGTCAGGCATTCCGAGTGCACCCGGACGAGCACGTTCTCGGCGCCGTCGACGGCGCCCTTGACGAGCGCGACATGCTGCTTGTCCGTGATCAGCTCGCGGTACGCGATCGCCTGGAACTCACCGTGATCGGTCGGAAGCCGTACCGAGACCACCCGCTCGACCAGCTTCTCCATCCGCCGCCGGTGCTCGATCAGATCGGCGACGGTGATCATCTTCAGGTCGTGCTGCCGACTGAACACCGCGAGGTCGGGCACCCGGGCCATCGTGCCGTCCTCGTTCATGATCTCGCAGACGATCCCGGCCGGGATCAGGCCGGCGAGTCGGGCGAGATCGACCGCCGCCTCGGTCTGCCCGGACCGCTGCAGAACGCCCCCCGGTTTGGCACGCAACGGGAAGACGTGGCCCGGCTGGACGAGGTCGTGCGGGCTCGAGCCCGGGTCGATCGCGACCTGGATGGTGCGCGCGCGATCGGCGGCGGAGATCCCGGTCGAGACCCCCTCACGGGCCTCGATCGAGACGGTGAAGGCCGTGCCGAGCGGCGTTTCGTTGTGGTCCGTCATGGGCCGCAGCGCCAGCTCGTCGCAGCGCTCGGGCGTAAGACAGAGGCAGATGAGCCCACGCGCGTGCGTCGCCATGAAGTTGATTGCCTCCGGCGTGACGAACTGAGCCGCGATCGTCAGATCGCCCTCGTTCTCGCGATCGGCGTCGTCGACGACGATGACGAACTTGCCCGACCGGAAGTCCTCGATCGCAGCCTCGATCGTCGAGAACGGGGAGAGTGTCTCGGGTTCCTTGACCGTGCTCATCCCTCTGATCGTAGCCCGCGGGATCAGGCTCACCCCTGATCCTGCTCGAGAAGCCGATCGACGTACTTCGCGAGCACGTCGGCCTCGAGGTTGACCTCCTGGCCGGGCGCGAGAGCCGACAGCGTCGTCGCTTCGAGCGTGTGCGGTACCAGCGCGACGGCGAACTCCTCGGAACCCAGCTCGGCAATGGTGAGCGAGACACCGTCGATCGTGACCGAGCCCTTCTCGACGCAATAGCGAAGCACCTCCGACGGCGCCTCCACGAACACCCGCAGTCCCTCCCCTTCCGCCTCCACCGACTGCACGCGACCCACGGCGTCGACATGGCCCTGGACGTAATGGCCGCCGAGCGGGTCCCCGGCCCGCACCGCCGGCTCGACGTTCACGGCATCGCCCGCCGAAAGGTGTCCGAGCGTCGAGCGGGACATCGTCTCCGGGACGGCTCGCAGTGAGATACGCGCTCCTTCGACCGACTCGGCGGTCAGGCAGACACCGTTGATCGAGACCGAGTCTCCAACCCCGAGCTGGACGGCCGTGTCCGGGGCCAGGACGACAAGCGCGAGCCCCTGCGCACCGCCCGTCGCGGAGACCACTCGGCCGAGTTCGCGCACGATCCCGGTGAACATTCGGAGACGGTAGCTCAGGGCTCGTGGATGTAGCCCTGGATCACGACGTCGTCTCCAATGGGCCGAGACTCGAGACGGGTCAAGGCGACCGGAGCCGGAAGCCCGGCGAGCATTCCAGAGCCCTCGCCCGAGAGCTTCGGCGCCACGAAGACGAGCAGCTTGTCGACGAGATCCTGTTCGAGGAAGGCGGCGGCGAGCGTCGGGCCGCCCTCGAGCAAGAGCGACTGCACGCCGTCGGCAGCGAGCGCCTCGAGCTCCTCGCGAAGGGCCCCTGAGCGCAGCTCCAGCTCGGAGCTCTCTGGCAGCGGCCCTCGTCCGAACGCCAGTCGCCGCGGCTGGCGGACGACGGGGACGCCGCGGGCGTCGAGCCGCGGGTTCTCCCAGCGCACGGTTCCCATTCCCACCGCGACGGCGTCGGAGGCGGCACGCAGCACGTGCACGAGGCGGCGTGAGTCTTCTCCGCTGACCCAGCGCGAATCGGGCATGGCCACCCGCCCGTCGAGTGACACGGCGATCTTGTAGGTCACGAAAGGCCTGCCCTTCGTGACCCACGTACGCCACTCCTCGATCTGCTGGCGACAGCGGAAGCCGAGCTCCGCTTCCGCGAGCTCGACCTCGACTCCGGCCTGACGTAGGCGTTCGAGCCCACCTCCGTGCTCGGGATGCGGATCGGTCTGCCCCGCGGCAACACGCGCGACCCCGGCCTCGATGATGGCGTCCACGCACGGAGGTGTCTCCCCCTCGTGTACGCACGGCTCGAGCGTCACGTAGACCGTCGCGCCTCGCGCCTTCTCCCCTGCGTCCGCAAGCGCGTTGACCTCCGCATGCGGCCCGCCCGTCAGCTCGTGCCAGCCCTCCCCCACGATCTCTCCTGCCGCGACCACGACCGCTCCGACAACGGGATTCGGGTGCGTCGTCCCACGCCCGCGCTCGGCGAGCTCGAGGGCGCGTTCCAAGACCTCGTCATCCACGAGATCCGATCCTAGGTCGTACCCGTGCGAGTCACGCGCATTCTTGCGACGAAGAAGCCCGCGGTGCCGTGGACGTGCGGGAGCGTCTGCAGGAACTCGGGTCTGCGCGCATGCCGGAACTGCGGCCATGCCTGCGCGAGCGAGTGGTCGACGGCGAGCCCCGAGGCGTCGACGACCGCCTCTGCCTCGTCTGCGTTGATCGTGCACACCGAATAGACGACCGTCCCTCCCGGCCTGACGCGCTCGGCCGCGGCCTGGAGAAGCTCGAGCTGGAGCTGGGGGAGCGGCTCCGCCCGCCAGCGGAGATCGGGCCGCCGGTTGAGGACGCCGAGACCCGAACAGGGTGCATCCACGAGCGCATGGTCGAAGTCGCCGAGCTCGGGCGGCAGGGACCGTCCGTCCGCGACCACCACGCGCACGTTCGCCGACCCGAGGCGCCGTACGGTCTCCTCGAGCTCGCGAGCTCGCGCCTCGTTCACGTCCACGGCGACGACCTCGCCGGCGAGCATCGTCGCCTTGCCTCCGGGTGCCGCGCAGAGGTCGAGCGTCCGTTCACCATCGCGCGCGCCGACCGCCAATCCCACCAGCTGAGACGCGCGGCTCTGTGGCCAGATGCGCCCCTCCCCGAGCGCCTTCTCGTCGATCCGAGCGACGCTCCAGGCGCCCGGGATGGCGGGATCGGGCGTGCCCGCGATCTCGCCGTCGAGGAGACGAACGGCGACCTCCGCCGGCTCGTTCTGCGCGTGCATGAGCTCCAGGGCCGAGGCGGCTCCGAGATCGCGCCACCACGTCTCCGCGACCCAGTCCGGGTAGGAGTGCCTCAGGGCGGCGTCGCGCGGGGTCGCCTCGGGCAACGCAGCGAGTACGTCGACGATGCCATCGGCGAGGCGCCGGAGGACAGCGTTCGTGAACGCGACCGCACGGGAGAGCCCCGCCCTGCGCACGAGCTCGACCGACTCGTTCACCGCTGCGTAGCGCGGGACGCCGTCCACGTACGCGAGTTGGTACGCGCCGAGGCGCAGCGCGGCTCGGACCGGCGGATCGAGACGGTGGACGCGACGGCGCCCCAGCTTCTCGATCGCGTGGTCGAGCGTGCGAACGCGCTGCACCGTGCCGTAGGCGAGGCGCTGCGCGAGCGCGCGGTCCCGCCGGTCCAGTCCGACTGCCGCGGTGCGGAATGCATGATCGGCGTAGGCGTCGCCCTCGAAGACGCGCAGGAGAACCTGGTACGCCGCCCGCCGAGCTGGGCTTACTTCAATCCGCGAAGCCACGCGCCGTATTCCATCCTGCGGCCCCCGTCGGGCTGCACCTCGAGCGGCTCGAACGAGCCGTCGGAGGAGACGCGCGCGCGCCAGACCGTCACGTCGCGATCGTGGAGTCGCGCCCGCGCCCCGATGTGCGGGGAGAGCGCGCGGACCTGACTCACGAGCACCGAGGGCGGTCGCGAGACATCGAGGACGCGATCCGTGGGGCCGATCTTGTCGGCATACGTGACACCCTCACCGGACTGAGGTCGGTACATGCGATCTGGGTCCTCGAGAACGTCGTCCAGGAGCTCGACCGCGATCGGCACAGCCTTGGCGAACACCGCGCCGGCATCGTCGTCCGGCTCGATCTCGAGCGGGCGCTGCGCGGCGATCGGCCCTGCATCGAGCTCCTTGACGAGCTCGATGATGGTGACGCCCGTCTCCGCGTCCCCGGCCATCAGCGCGCGCTCGACCGGGGCCGCACCCCGCCAGCGTGGGAGAAGAGATGGATGCACGTTGAGCCACAGGCGTTCGGACAGCAGCGACTCGGGAACAAGGCGGCCGTACGCGACCGCGACCACGGTCGGTGCGCCCAGCATCAACCCCGCCTCGAGCTGGTCGGGTTGCAGCACCGGGATCCCGAGCCTCTCGGCCGCTTTCTTGGCAGGGGGCGGCGCGAGCTTCCTGCCTCGGCCCGCGGGAGCGTCCGGTCGCGTGAGCAGGACGGTGATCTCGTGCGCAGCCGCGAGTCGCTCGAGGACCTCCGCGCCGAATGGCGCGGTGGCGGCGACCGCAATCCGCGGGCTCAACGCGCGCCGAGCACGGGCTGCGGGCGGAGCTTGCCCTGCGCCGCGCGCCGGGACTCGTCGTCGGTGCGATCGAGGATGAGCAAACCGTCCAGGTGGTCGAGCTCGTGCTGCACGATCCTCGCCGAGGGCGGCTCGAGATCCAGCTTCACCGGGTTGCCGTCGCCGTCCAGGCCTTCGATCGTCACCGCGACCGGGCGTTCGACCGGCACGAGGACCTCGCGCAGAGACAGGCAGCCCTCGTCGTCCACTTCGACATTGTCCGAGCGCTTGGTGATGACGGGATTCACCAGCACGCGATCCGCGCCTGCATCGGTGAAGACGAAGAGCCGCCGGAGAACGCCGACCTGCGTCGCGGCGAGCCCGACGCCCTGCGCCTCGTGCATCAGCGCGGTCATCCGTTCGGCCAGTCGCCGGACGTCGTCGTCGACGGTCTCGATCTCCCTCGCCTTCATGCGGAGCACGGGATCGCCGTACTGGCGGATCCGCGCGAGCGCGAGCATCCGCCGAGCCTCGAGCTCGAGCTCCTGCTCCTCGTTCTCGTTCTCGTCTCTTCGTGCTCGTGGTCGTTCTCGTGCTCGTGGTCGTGGGCCATCGCGCGGCGAGTCTAACCAAGTAACAGACTGGTACTTGGCTCGCTTTCAGAGCGACTGCGGATCGACGTCGACGACCACTGACAGCCGGTCGCGGCGCATCGCCGGCGCCGCTGCGGCGAGCAGAGCGGCGGCACGGCTGGCGAACCCTCGGGGCGACGTCGTCTTCGCCACGAGCTGCGCACGATGCCGGCCTCGCAGCCTGAGCAGCGGCGCCGGGCCGATCAGGCGGACGCCGTCCCCGGCGAGTGCCTCGCGCAGCTCGCGCAGAACCCGGAGTGGCGCGGACGGCTCGGCACCCGAGACCACGATCGAGACGAGGTGGCTGAACGGCGGATAGCCGAGCTCCTCCCTGCGCGCCAGCTCCCGCGCGAGGAAGCCCGCGACGTCGTGCCGGAGGGCAAAGGCGAAGGGAATCGCGTCCGGCTGAAAGGTCTGGACGAGCACCTTTCCGGGCGCGTCGCGACCGCTCCTTCCCGCCAGCTGCGTCACGAGCTGGAATGTCCGCTCCTCGGCGCGGAAGTCCGGAAATGCGAGGCCCGTGTCCGCGTCCACGACCGCCGCGACCGCCACGCCCGGGAAGTGATGCCCTTTCGCCACCATCTGCGTCCCGATCAGGACCGCGGCCCTCGTGCGCGCGAACCGCTCGAGGGCGTCGCGGAGCGCTCCTGCCCTCACCGTCGTGTCGGCGTCCAGCCGGATCCGCTCGAGCCCGGGCACACGGCGGGCGAGCTCCGCCTCGAGTCGCTGGGTCCCCGCACCGATGCGAGCCAGCTCGACGGATCCGCACTCTGGGCACTTCGCGGGAAGCTCCTCGGAATACCCGCAGTGATGGCAGCGCAGGCGTCCGTCGCGGTGCAGAGTCAACGTCACGTCGCAGCTCCGGCAGCGGCGTGACACCCCGCAGGCGCGACAGTGGATCGCTCCCGAGATCCCGCGACGGTTCAGGAGCAGCACCGCGCGGCCACCCCGTTCCTCCACTGCGGCGAGCTCCGCGAGCAGCGGCGCCGAGAGCGGATAACCGGCCTCGCGCCGCAGGTCGACGAGCCGCACCGTTGGCATCGGTGCTCCGATGCGCGACGGGAGCTCGAGCCGCTCGAGCCGCGCCCAGCTCTCCACCCTCGGCGTCGCGCTCCCGTACACGGCCACCGCCCCTTCCAGTGCAGCTCGCTTGGCAGCCACCGTGCGCGCGTCGTAGCGTGGATCCGACTCCTGCTTGAACGACGAATCGTGCTCCTCGTCCACGACGATGAGGCCGAGTGCGGACACCGGGGCGAAGACCGCGGAGCGCGCGCCGACGACGACACGCGCCTCCCCGCTCGAGATCCGTTCGCGCTCGTCCCGCCGGTCCGCGTCACCGAGCGCCGAGTGCAGGACGGCGACGCGCTCGCCGAAGCGTGCGACGAACCGCCCGAGCGTCTGCGGCGTAAGAGCGATCTCGGGGACGAGCACGATCGCGCCGAGTCCGCGGGCGAGCGCGGCGGCGCAGGCCTGGAGGTAGACCTCCGTCTTGCCGCTTCCGGTCGGGCCGTGCAGCAAGAGGTGACCTCCTCCCGTGGCCAGGGCAGCGCCGATCTGCTCGACGGCCGCCCGTTGCGCAGGCGTCAGCTCCTCGGGCTCCGCCTCTCCCGCGAGCCCTTCGTGGGCTGCCGACGGCCGTCGCTCGCCCCGCCTGGCGCGAGCGTGAGGTGCTACCAGCGCGAGTGCCCGAGCAGGAGTCGAGCCGTAGTACTCGGCAAGCCACAGTGCGAGCTCGACGAGTGCTGGAGGCACCCGGTCGACTACGGGGCCCGAGGACGCGATGTCGACGCCGGCCGGCGCCTCGACCCCCACCCGCACGACGACGCCGCGCACCCGCCGCCCGCCGAGGGAGACCGAGACGACGGCGCCTCGCTCCACTCCTTCGTCGACCTCGTACGTGAACGCGCGCGCCAGCGCGCGGGCGGTGACGAGCGGGTAGATCTCGGCGAGGGGCATCCTGGCGAGCGTAGCCCGGGTGTGAGCGCAGGTGACCGTCACCCGCGTTCGGTGTAAGGTCTCCCTTACATGACTTGCTCGATGATCCGCCTCGACGGCGTCACGAAGCGCTTCGATCAGGTCGCTGCCGTCGACGAGACGTCGCTCTGCGTGGAGCGCGGCGAGATCGTGGCGCTGCTCGGCCCGTCCGGCTGCGGGAAGACGACCCTCCTGCGCCTCGTCGCGGGGTTCGAGCGTCCCGATGCGGGTACGGTGGAGGTCGCGGGTCGCCAGGTCAGCGCCCGAGGGAGCTGGGTTCCACCGGAGAAGCGGCGCGTGGGAATGGTGTTCCAGGACTACGCGCTCTTCCCGCATCTGACGGTCGCCGAGAATGTCGGTTTCGGCCTTCCGCGACGCGCGCGGGCGGGTCGCGTGTCCGAGCTCCTCTCCATCGTCGGGCTCGGCGCTCTCGGCGCGAGGTATCCGCACCAGCTCTCGGGCGGCCAGCAGCAGCGCGTCGCGCTTGCCCGTGCACTCGCGCCCGCACCAGAGCTCGTGCTCCTCGACGAGCCGTGGTCGAACGTCGATCCTTCGCTGCGCGAGTCGTTGCGCGCGGAGGTCACGGAGATCATCCGCCCGCTGGGAGTCACCGTCGTCCTCGTGACCCACGATCGCGAGGAGGCCTTCTCGGTCGCCGACCGAATCGCGCTCATGCGCGACGGCAAGGTCGTCCAGGAGGGGACCTCCGAGGAGCTCTACTTCGCGCCGGTGTCGCGCTGGGCTGCGGAATTCGTCGGTGCAGCGAACGTCCTCACCGGGCGCGTCGTGAGCGGGCTCGTCGAGACCTCGGTTGGTGTGTTCCCGGCCAACGGCGCCTCGGCGCACGAGGCTGCGCAGGTACTCCTGCGACCCGAGCTGCTCGAGCTCGAGCCCGACCCGGCGGGAGCCGCCGAGGTGGTGGCGCGGGAGTTCCGCGGCCACGACGTCTTCTACCGCGTGCTCCTCGACGGAGTCGAGCTCGTGTCTCACCGCCCGTCCACCGAGCACGTCGCACTCGGATCGCGCGTGTCGATCCGCGTGCACGACGGCCGCGTTCCCGTCCTGGACTGAGCTCCAGGATCTGTGTAAGGTATGCCTTACATCGTGGCTAAGGCGATACTTACACCACGAGGGAGGACCATGACGAAGCTCATCGGGATTGCACTGGCCACGAGCTTGGCGGCTCTCGTCTTCGTGACCGGGGCCTCCACCGCGCCCGCGCAGACGACCTCGCTGACCATCTACTCGGGCCGCGACGCCGCACTCGTCAAGCCGATCATGGATCGGTTCACGCGCGACACGGGCATCGCCCTGAACGTCCGCTACGCGTCGTCCACGTCGCTCGCCACCGCGCTCGTCGAAGAGGGCGGGAACAGCCCGGCGGACGTCTACTGGTCGCAGGAGCCGGGAACGCTGGGGCTCGTCGCGGCGCGCGGCCTGCTCGCCCGACTGCCGCAGAAGACCGTCGGGAAGGTCCCCTCCAGATTCACGACGCCCAGCCGCCGCTGGGTCGGGACGAGCGCGCGCTCCCGGGTGCTCGTCTACAACACGCGGAGGTCCCACGTGGAGAGCTCCCTGCGTCGGTCTGGGGCCTCACGAATGCACGCGTGGAAGGGGAAGGATCGGCGTCGCGCCCACGAACGCGTCGTTCCAGGCCTTCCTCGGGGCAACGATCAATCTGTTCGGGGAGGCCCGCGTTCGGGAGTGGTTGCGCGGACTGCAGTCGAACGACGTGCGCTTCTACCGAGCAACACCGCCGTCGTGCAAGCGGTCGGGCGCGGCGACATCGAGGTCGGCCTAGTCAACCACTACTACCTGTACAACGTCCTCGCGGACACGCCGAACCTGCCGATCGCGAACCACTGGTTCCGGGCGAGGTGATCCGGGCAATCTCGTGCTCGCCGCCGGCGTCGGCATCGTCGCGTCCACGAAGAAGAGCCCGACGGCCGAGCGTTTCGTCGACTTCCTCCACTCGAAGTGGGCCCAGCGCTTCATCGCGCGCGGCCCCGGAGCCGCCGAGTATCCCGTGATCAAGGGCGTGGCGCGCCGACCCGGCCTGCCGGCGCTGACTGAGATCCGGGGTCCCAAGTACAACCTCGGTCGGCTGTCGGCGGATCTCGCGCCGGCCGTCCGGCTCCTTCTGGAGCTCGGCTACATCAAGTGAAACGCGGCGCGACGGCCGCGGTCTCGCCGTCCCGCCGTACCGCGCCGCTCCTCCTCGTCCTGGTCGCCGGGGTCGTCGCGGCCACGGCGACGATTCCGCTCGCATACCTCGGGCTGCGGGCACTCTCCGCCGACGCGGACGCCCGGGCGCTCGTCTCCGTATCGACCGCGGCCGAGCTCGTGATCGCGACCGCCCTGCTCTGCGCCGGGGTCGTGGTCGCGGCTCTGGCCATCGGCGTCCCCTTCGCGTGGCTCGTCGTTCGCACGGACCTGCCCGGCCGGCGGTTCTGGGGCCTCGCCGCCTCGCTCCCGCTCGTCATTCCGAGCTTCGTCGCCGCCCTGGCGCTCCTCGGCGCGCTCACGCCGCGCGGCTTGCTCCAGCAGGTGCTCGAGCCGCTCGGCGTGGAGACCGTTCCCGAGCTGACCGGGTACTGGGGTGCCCTTCTCGCCCTGACGCTTGCGACCTACCCGTATGTCTTCCTGCTCGCCGCCGCAGGGTTGCGAACGGTCGATCCCTCGGCGGAGGAGGCCGCGCGCAGCCTCGGCGCGGGCCGGCTCGAGGTGTTTCTCCGCGTGACCCTCCCGTCGCTCAGGCCGTCGCTCGCGGCGGCAGCGCTGCTCGTTGCTCTGTACGTCCTGTCCGACTTCGGTGCGGTCTCGCTCATGGGGTACTCGACGCTGACGACCGGCATCTACGTGCGCTACGAAGCCCTCCTCGCGCTGGAGGCGGCGGCGATCCTCGCACTCGTGCTCGTCGCGCTCGCAATCGTCGTCGTGCTCATTGCGGGACGGTTCAGGTTGCGGGGCGCGATCTATCGGAGCACGCCCGGTGCGGGCCGCTCGGCCGAGGTCATCCGACTCGGCCGCTGGCGCTGGCCCGCGCTCGCGTTCTCCACCGCGATCGTCGGCGTCTTCCTCGTGCTGCCTCTCGGCGTCCTCGTCTGGTGGACCGCGACCGCCGATCCGATCGCCGGACGGGGAGGCGTCGCGTGGGAAGCCGCCCTCAACTCGACGCTCGCAGCCGGGTCGGCGGCTGTGCTCGGCGTTCTCCTCGTCCTGCCCGCGGCGCTGCTCGCGTGGCGCTATCCGTCGATCATCTCTCGCTGGCTCGAGCGGCTCACGCTCTTTCCGAGCGCGCTGCCGGGTATCGCAGTCGCCCTTGCGCTGGTCTTCTTCGGTGCCCGCGTCGGAGGCGTCGTCTACCAGAGCCTCGCCTTGCTCCTGTTCGCGTACCTCATCCGCTTCATGCCGTACGCGCTGGCGTCCACTCGCGCCTCGCTCGACACCGTGAGCCCGCGGCTCGAGGAGGCGGCCAGGTCGCTCGGCAGGCGACCTCTCGGCGCGACGACGGCCGTCGTCCTCCCGCTTGCCCGCCCCGGCATGCTCGCAGGCGCGGCGCTCGTCTTCCTGAGCGTGGTGAAGGAGCTACCGGCGACGCTGCTCCTACGCCCGATCGGATTCGACACGCTCGCGACGGAGATCTGGGCGGGAACCGCCATCGGCGCCTACTCGACGGTGGCTCCCTCCGCACTCCTCCTCGTCGGGATCGCGGCTCCCCTCGTCTACCTCCTGTCCTGGCGAAATGCCTGGGAGCTGGGCGCGGCAGACTAGCCTGGCGGTCAACTGCATCTAGGATCTGTGGCATGGCGCAGCCGCACGGCCACTCGGTCGACGAGTACCTCGAGACGATCTACTTCCTCGCCTTCCCGATCGGGGAGTATCGGCCATCCACCGGCTCGACCGCGATCGCTGCCAGAGTGGCCGAGATGCTCGGGGTCTCGCGCGCGTCGGCGGGGGAGATGCTGAAGCGGCTCGAGGCCGACGGTCTCGTCGAGCGGGGAGACC
Source organism: uncultured Actinomycetes bacterium (assembly GCA_963840705.1). GTDB lineage: Bacteria > Actinomycetota > Thermoleophilia > Gaiellales > Gaiellaceae > GMQP-bins7. The sequence goes on from CAWIZT010000009.1 coordinate 318,814, forward strand.
AGAAGGAGGCCATCCTCACCCCGACCGGGACGGAGAGAGCCAAGCGTGTCGTCCGCAAGCACCGCATCATCGAGCGCTTCCTCACCGACTTCATGGGGTACACCGCCGGCGAGTCGCACGTCCACGCCGACGAGCTCGGCGACACGTTCACCGACGAGATGATCGAGCGGATCAACGACCGCCTGGGTCATCCCGACCGCTGTCCGCACGGCTGGCCGGTCGAGCCGGAGGTCGAGCAGGCGGAGAACAAGGAGCTCGTTCCGCTCGGCGATCTCGACCCCGGGCGCGACGCCGAGATCATGCGGCTCGCGGAGCACGACGGCGACCTTCTGCACTGGTTCTACGAGGAGGGGCTCGTGCCCGGGACGCACGTGTCGGTGCGCAGCGCGCAGCCGGCTGCCGGACAGCTCACCGTCACGGTCGACGGAGCCGAACGCGCGCTCTCGGAGAAGGCCGCGGACGGCATCTACGTCCGCGCCGCCTAGCAAGCGCAATTTACGAATCGTTCAAACCCCCTTCAAAGACGGCTGTCAGCATGCACACGCAATTCGCCATCGCACGTCACTGGGAAGGGGAATGGGAACGATGAGAACGAATCGATACATCGCGGCCACGGCTGCCGGCGCCGCTGCGTTGCTGGTCGGCGGAGGCGCCGCGTTCGCGGGCCCGAGCGCCGAGGACAAGGGCGCGCGCTGCGAAGCACGCCTCGCGAAGTTCGCCGAGAAGCAGGGAATGACGGTCGCGGAGGTCGAGGCCAGGGTCAAGGAGAGGCTTACGGCGAGGGTGGATGCCGCGCTGCAGTCGGGCCGGATCAGCGCCGAGCGGGCCGCCATGCTGAAGGAGCGGATCGCCGAAGGCGGTCTCTGCAAGGGCCACGCCCTGAGAGCGAAGCTCAAAAGTCATCGGCTGCTCGGGGCCGCTGCGCGGTTCCTCGGGCTCGACCGCGCCGAGCTCAGAGCGGCGCTTCCCGGGACCTCGCTGTCGGCGCTCGCCCAGAAGCAGGGAAAGAGCGTGGCCGACCTGAAGGCCGCCATGCTCGCTCCCGTCGAGGCCAAGCTGGCGAAGGCGGTCGAGACGAACCGCATCACGAAGGAGCGCGCCGACCAACTGCTCGACCGGCTCGAGCGTCGCGTCGACCGTCTCGTCGACAGGACGTTCCCGACGCGGTCTTAGGACGTTCTTAGGGAACTCATAGAAGCGTCTTACAGAGTCGCGATTGGGTAGGAAAGGCATTCCCTCCGATTGCACCTCCGAAGGCCCGCGACGCGGGCCTTCGGTATTTCAGAGGGCGAACGTGCGCGAAACAGACGACAATCGTCCGCGGCGGTCATCCTGAGCGCCATCCCAGCGCCCGACCTGCACGGTTGCCCGACTCCCCCACCTCGCCTGTCATCTCCGCCCGCGGGCTCGTGAAGCGCTACGGCCGCGCCGTTGCACTCGCGGGTCTCGACGCCGACATCGGCCCTGGCATCACGGGCCTCCTCGGCTCGAACGGGGCCGGGAAGACCACGTTCATCTCGCTCGCGCTCGGGCTTCGCTCGCGCGACGGTGGCACTCTCGATGTCCTCGGTCACGATCCCGCAGTGGCGGGAATCGAGATGCGAGCGCGCATCGGCTACTCGCCCGAGCACCACGATCTGCCGTCCGAGCTCGCCGCCACGGACCTCGTACGACATCTCGCGGAGATGCACCTCCTACCTCACCGGGCGGCCGTCCAGCGGGCCAACGACGCGCTCTGGCTCGTGGGGCTCGGGGAGGAGCGCTTTCGTCCGGTCGGCACGATGTCGACCGGCCAGCGGCAGCGCGTGAAGCTCGCGTCCGCGATCGCCCACGACCCGGAGCTCGTGCTCCTCGACGAGCCGACGGACGGGCTCGACCCCGTGCAGCGCACGGAGATGCTCGACCTCGTCCGCCGCATCGGCACCGAGTTCGGGATGCACATCGTCGTCTCGTCCCACCATCTCGAGGAGGTGGAGCGGATCTGCGACGCAGTAGTCATCGTCGAGGGGGGCGAGGTGGTCCACGCGGGAACGCTCGCGGACGTGCGCCGCGGGCCGGAAGGGCTCGTGGTCGAGGTCGACGACCGCGCCGACGAGCTGGCGACGATCCTGCGCACACAGGGCTACGAGGTGACCGTCGACGGGGCAGTCCTCCGTCTCGGCGCCGCCGAGGGGATTCACGACGCCGTGCGCGACGCCGTGGCAGACCTCGAGATCGGGTTGCGACGGCTCGGACCACGAGGGCGCACGCTGGAAGACGTCTATCTGGGCGCAGGTCAATGAGCGACGCCAGGATCTTCGACCTCGGCTACTCGAGCTACGAGGGTGGGCGGGAACGCCCAGCCCGGGCGATCGCGACGCTGGCAGGCTTCACAGCGCGGCGTGTGCTCGGGCTCGGCCGAGGTGGTCGCCACAAGGTGCTGCCGGCGATCGCCCTCGCGATTGCGTTTCTCCCCGCTCTCGTCTCGGTGGCCTTCTCCGTGATCGTGGAGGACCTCCCCGTCGACGACCTGATCTCGTACGGGGAGTACACGTTCATCATCGGAAGCGCGCTCGCGCTCTTCACCGCGCTGATCGCTCCCGAGGCCCTCTGTCCCGATCGACGCTCGGGAATGCTCGGGCTGTACCTCGCCGGCCCGCTCGACCGCAACCGCTACCTCGCGAGCAAGGGCATCGCGGTGTTCGCCGTCATGCTCCTCATCACCGCCGCTCCGCTGCTTTTCATGCTCGTGGCATTCGTCCTCGCAGGACACGGCCCGACGCCGAGTGACGCTCCGGGCCTTCTGCTGCGCATCGTCGCGTCGGGCATAGTCACGGCCCTGCTCTACGCCTCTCTGTCGATGGCGGTCTCGAGCTTCACGACTCGACGAGCTGCCGCGGCAGTCGCAACGATTCTCGTGCTCTTCGTGCCCGTCAGCGTCGTCCGAGCGGCGATCGAGAGCACCGGCGCGCCGAACGCGCTCGACCTGCTCAGCTTCCCGTTCGTCGTCGCCGAGCTCTCGTACCGGATCTTCGGAGAGAGCCCCGAGGACGATGCACCGGTCGAGGCACTCTCCACCGCAGCCGTCTCCGGAGGTGTCGCGGTTGCGATCGTCGCCGGGCTTCTCGTCTGCTGGCTGCGATACCGGCGGCTGGAGACGTTCCGCTGAGCACCGTCGCGGAACCGTCCGAGCCCCGCGTCGTCGCCGAGCGGGCGTCGAAGTGGTTCGGGGCGCTCGTCGCCGTGTCGGACGTCAGCTTCGACATCGGCGCCGGAGTGACCGCGCTGCTCGGGCCGAACGGCGCGGGCAAGTCCACGATGCTCCGCATGCTCTGCGGGCTCGCGCGGCCGTCCCAGGGCACGGTGCGCGTCCTCGGGCGAGACCCTCGAACGGACACGGGTGTCACGCGCCTGATCGGCCTCGTCCCGCAGCAAGAGAGCGTCTTCGAGTCTTTGACAGCGCGCGAGTTCGTCCAGCTCGCGGCGAAGCTGCACGGGCTTCCCGAGCCGAAGGCAGCGGCCGCTCACGCGCTCGGAATCGTCGACCTCGACCCGGCCGACACGCGGAAGCTGCCCGCGTACTCCAAGGGAATGCGGCAGCGCGTCAAGGTCGCGCAGGCCATCGTCCACGACCCCGCCGTGCTCGTCCTGGACGAGCCCCTGACGGGCCTCGATCCTCGCCAACGCGTCGAAATGGTCGCGCTGTTCCGGCGCCTCGGAGGCGAAGGCCGCTGCGTCATCGTGTCCAGCCACGTGCTCGACGAGGTCGAGCGGCTCGGCTCGCAGATCCTCGTCATGTCGCAGGGCAGGCTCGCTGCGGCCGGTGACTTCCGCGAGCTGCGTGCGCTCATGGACGATCGACCCCTGCGAGTTCGGATTCGCAGCGATCGTCCCCGCGAGGTCGCCGGCGCGCTGCTCGAGAACGGGGCGGCTGTCGGCGTGCGACTCGCGGGCGACGATGCGTTCGAGCTCGACACGAACGACGCCCGGGCGCTGGCCCATGCGCTCGCGCCTGCCGCCCGTGATCGGAATGCACGTCTGCTCGAGGTGCACCCACTCGATGCCGACCTCGAAGGCGTCTTCCGCTACCTGGTGGAGAGATGAGCGCCGTCGCGGATCGTCCGCTGGCGCGTGGCTCGCTCGCCCAGCTGTACCGGCTGCTGCTGCGCACGCAGATCACCGTCGCGCGGCTGCTCGGCATCGCGGCGCTCGGGGCGTTGTCCGTCGTCATCGGGGTCTTCGCGCGCTGGGACTCCGATCCCGCGCAAGCGGCAGCGGACGCCGTCTCCTCGTACGGACTGGGGCTCGTCGTGCCGCTCGCGGCCCTCTGGCTCGGCACGTCTGCGATCGGCGACCTCGTCGAGGACCGTCTGCTCGTCTACCTCTGGCTGAAGCCCGTCCCACGGTGGCAGCTGCCCGCGGCCGCCGTGCTCGCGACGGGCTGCGTCGTGGTGCCGCTGGCCGCGCTGCCCGTCGCCGCGACCGCGCTGGTCGCGGGCGCCGGAGATCTCGCGCTGCCGGCGCTTCTCGCAGCGTCGCTCGCGGGTCTTGCGTACGCGGGCGTGTTCGTCGCCGCAGGGTTCTGGTTTCGGCGGGCGGCCTGGTGGGGGCTCGCGTTCGTGCTCCTGTGGGAGAACGCCGTCGCCAACCTCGCAGAGGGCTCCGCTCGGTTCACCGTCGTCGGCTGGGCGAGCTCCGTCCTCGCGACGGCGCCCGACGTAGAGGTGACGCCCTCCGCCGGCTCGGCGACCCTCGCGTTCGTCGTCCTCCCTGCGGTGGCCGTCGCAGGCTGGCTGGTGGCGACGTGGCGCTACCGGCGAGCGGACATCGACTAGCCAGCCTGCGCAAGCCCGAAATCCGCGATCGCGGATTTCGGACGCGCGTAGACCCCTAAAGGCGTCCGCTTCGCGCCCGCATCGCATTGGGCGGCTTGCGACATCTCGGAGAGCGCTACGGATTACTCGGTCGTCGGCTCGCGGCGCATCAGCTGCTGCACGAGGTCGGTGAGCTGGACGCCGCCGAGCACGGCGCACACGCCTTCGGTGATGGGTAGCTCGATCCCGAGCCGGTGCGAGAGATCGCGCAGCACCGGCGCGGTGGTGAGCCCCTCGACGACCATGCCGATCGCCGAGCGGGCCTCCTCAGGCGTAGCGCCCTGCGCGATCAGCTCCCCCGCGCGCCGGTTGCGCCCCGTCGGCGCCCAGCACGTGACTATCAGGTCGCCCATCCCGGCGAGCCCGGCGAAGGTGTCCGGCCGCGCTCCGGCGGCCTCGGCGAGCCGCGCCATCTCGGCAAGCCCCCGTGCCACGAGGGCGGCCTTCGCGTTGTCGCCGAGACGGAGACCGTCCGCCCCGCCCGCGGCGAGCGCGATCACGTTCTTGGCTGCGGCACAGAGCTCCACCCCGGCAATGTCCTCGTTCACGTACACGCGAAACATCGCGGAGTTGATGGCGAGCTGGAGCCGGACAGCGAGCGCAAGATCCGTGCTCGCGATGACAGCCGCTGCGGGCAGTCCACGGGCGATCTCCTCGGCGATGTTCGGCCCCGAGAGAACCGCCACCGGCCGCCCCGTGACGAGCGACGACAGCCGCTCGCCGCTCACCGGGTCGAGGCCCTTCGTGAGGCTCAGGATCGGCGCGCCCCCCGGGAGTGACGGCACGACCTCGCCGAAGACGCTCGAAGGGATGGCGACCACGACCAGCTCGGCGCTCTCGACTTTGGCGCTTCCGATCGTGGCTGCGGCGATCCCGCTCAGGTCCGCCTCCTGAGCGTAGCGCGGATTTCGCCCCGTCTCCCGGATCGCAGCAACCTGCGCCGGGTCGCGTCCCGCGAGGGTCACGTCGTGCCCGCGATCGCGCAGCAGGCACGCGAACGCGGAGCCCCACGACCCCGCCCCCACGACGACGACCTTCATTCGGAGGTCACGAAGTCGATCGAGACAGGCACGCCCTCGAGCCGAAAACGTTCGCGGAGCTCGTTCTCGACCCAGTATCCGTAGTCGCGCGTGACCAGCCGGCGGTCGTTCACGAAGACGCGGAAGCGAGGCGGGCGCGAGCTCACCTGCGTCCCGTACAGCATGTTGAGCCGACGTCCGCCGCGGCCTGGCGGCTGGCGCGCTTCCCGAAGCTCCTGCAATGCGCGGTTCAGCTCTGCGGTCGCGATCCGGCCTGCGTACCGGGAGAAGACATTCTCCACGGTGTCCAGCAGCCGCTCGAGGCCTCGCCCCGTGGCGGAGGACACCGCGAGGATGGGAGGCCGCTGCCGCAATCGCTTCGCCAGGTGCGGCCGGACCTCCTCGATCCGAACGTCTCCCACGTCCCACTTGGAGAGGACGACGACGGTCGCGCACTGGGCCTTGCGCGCGGTGTCCGCGACGGACAGGTCCTGGTCGACCACACCCTCGCTCGCGTCCACCAGCACGAGCGCGACGTCGGCGCGCTCCGCAGCCTCGAGCGCCCGCAGCTCCGAGTAGTACTCGATTCCCTGCCGCTGCTTCCGCTTTCGTCGAAGACCGGCCGTGTCCACCAGCACGAAGGTGGTCTCGCCGCGCCGGAGCACGGTGTCGATCGAGTCCCGGGTCGTACCGGGAACCTCGGAGACGATCACCCGCTGGCGCCCGAGCAACGCGTTCAGGAGCGACGACTTCCCCACGTTCGGGCGACCGAGGATCGCGACTCGGATCGCTTCCTCGCCGACGGGGCGCTCTCCCTTTCCGGGAAGCCGGGCGACGATGTCGTCCAGGAGGTCGCCGGTACCGTGACCGTGCAGCGCGGAGAGCGGGATCGGGTCGCCGAGGCCGAGCCGATGGAACTCCAGCGCCTCTGCATCCCGGCGTGGATCGTCGAGCTTGTTCGCGACCACGAGCACCTCACGCCGCGACGAGCGCAGGATCTCGGCCAACTCCTCGTCACCGGGCGTTACTCCCGCCTTCGCGTCGACGACCAAGAGGACGAGGTCCGCCTCCTCGACGGCCTCGCGCGCCTGAGCGGCGACCTGCGGCCCGAACGGCCCCCTGTCCTCCCGATCGACGCCGCCGGTGTCGATCAGCCGGAACGTCGTCCCGGACCACTCGCAGGTGAGCTCCTTGCGGTCTCGCGTAACACCCGGTGTCTCGTGGACGACCGCGGCACGGGTCTCGGTGAGACGGTTGATCAACGTCGACTTTCCGACGTTGGGAAAGCCGACGATGGCGACGGTTCCCGCGATCTCGACCGGCTCGACCTCGCCGCGCTCGTCGGTGGAGGTTCGTGCTTTGGAGGGTGCTCGCCGCGACCTGGTCATCGTGGCGGGGTCGCGTGGCGTGGGCGATCGAGCTCGTGGATCTCCACCAGCCACTGCCAGAGCTCGTGGAGCTTGCGCTCGACCTCGAGGGATGCCTCCTTGTACCCCTTGCCTCCGGGCGGGAGCCCGTCGAAGGTCATCGGCTCGCCCCAGGCGAGCGAGATCGGGGCGAAGTTCCAGTGCCAATTCTGGCTCCCGTGTATGGCGACAGGAATGAGCGGCACGGACTCGTTGATGGCCACCATCGCGGCGCCCGGCTGGACTGGACCCGGAACCTCTCTTTGTCGGGTGCCCTCGGCGAACATGCCGAGCGCATGACCGTCGCGCACGATCTGCCGCATCTTCCTCACCGCGTCGCGATCGGACTCGCCGCGGCGCACCGCGAACGCGCCGAAGCTGCGCATGAGCTGGCCGAGGCCGGGTACGCGGTGCGCCTCCACCTTGGCCATGAAGTAGAGGGTCCGCGGGCTGGCCGACCCGAGGGCCGGCGGATCGAGCCAGCTGAAGTGGTTCGCGGCGACGACCAGCCCACCCTGTGCCGGAACCCGCTCGACTCCGTACACGCGGAGCGGGGCGATGAGCTTCACCGCGGTGCCGATCGTTAGCCGGCCGACCGCCCAGACCGCGTCGGTCCCGTTCACCGGCGCGCCTCCACCAGCTCCGCGATGCGCAGAACGACCTGATCCACCGTGAGGTCGGTCGTGTCGAGGAGCACCGCGTCGTCGGCCGGCTGCGTGTTGACGGCATCCCGCTCGTCCCGTCGGCGCAGCTCGGCTGCCAACGACTCGGCGCTCGTTTCCGGCCGGTCCGCCGAGCGGCGACGAACGCGCTCGGCTTCGTCGGCGACGAGGAAGACCTTCACCTCCGCCTGCGGAGCGACGACCGAGCCGATGTCGCGTCCCTCGATCACGGTGTTCCCGATCGAACCCAACGTGCGTTGCCTCCGCCGCATCACCTCGCGCACCGCCGGATGCCGGGCGACGGCCGGCACGAGACGGTCGATCTCGGCGGCGCGGATTCCGCTGGAGACGTCCTCGCCGTCGATCTCGACGTGGCCTTCGACGCTGAACGTGATCGGATGCTCGCGCGCGAGACGGGCGAGCGCCTCACCGTCCTCGAGATCGACATCGTCTCTCGCAGCGAGCCAGGTGAGCGCCCGATACATGGCGCCGGTGTCGAGATGCACGAAGCCGAGCCTGCGGGCGAGCTCGAGCGCCACCGTGCTCTTCCCTGAGCCCGCCGGGCCGTCGATCGCCACGATCATGGCGCGATTCATACATCTCCTAGCTGCTCGAGGACACTGAAGAAGCCGGGAAAGCTCGTCTCGACGGCGTCGGCACCTTGCACCGCGACGCCCTCACGTGAGGAAACGCCCGCCGCGGCGCCGAGCATCGCCAGCCGGTGGTCGCCGCGGGCGTCGAAGGCGCCGCCCCGAAGGCGCGCGGGGACACCCTTGATCCGAAAACCGTCGGGCGTTGCGCGGATGTGCGCCCCGATTCGGCGAAGCTCCTCGACCACCGCCTCGATCCGGTCCAGACTCCTTCACGCGCAGCTCCGCTGCGCCCCTGACGACGGTCTCCCCTCGCGCGTGGCAGGCGGCGAGCGCGAGCAGCGGGAGCTCGTCGACGAGCGCGGGCACCTCGGCCGGGGTCACCGTCGCTCCGACCAGCTCGGACGAGCGCACCTGGACGTCTCCCGCCGGCTCTCCGCCGATCGGGCGTCGGTTGTAGATCGCGACACGCGCGCCCATGCGCTCGAGGATGTCGAGAAGACCGATCCGCCGCGGGTTGAGACCGACCCCGTGGACGGTCACGTCGGATCCCGGAACGGTCACCGCGGCGACGAGCAGCGCGGCAGCCGAGGAGAAGTCACCGGGAATCTCGACGCTTCCCAGCGAAAGCTTGTCGGCGCCACGAACGGTGACGCTCTGCGGCCTGCGCCGCACCGATGCTCCTGCGCGCTCCAGCAAGCGCTCGGTGTGATCTCGCGTGGGCAGCGGCTCGACCACGGTCGTCTCCCCTTCGGCATAGAGGCCTGCCAGGAGGACAGCCGACTTCACCTGCGCCGAGGGCACGGGGAGCTCGTAATCGATCGCTTGCAGCCGGCCGCCGCCTTCGACCGCGACGGGAGCGTGGCCGTCGAGTGTCTCCACTTTCGCGCCCATGCGCCGGAGCGGCTCGGCCACGCGTTCCATCGGCCGACTCGACAGCGACGCGTCCCCGACCAGCTCGAACCGCCCGTCTTGGCCCGCGACGAGACCCGCCAGAAGACGCATGAGCGTTCCCGCGTTGCCACAGTCGATGGGAGCCTCAGGCTCGCCGAGGCCGCGAAGGCCAAGACCGTGCACCGTCAGGGTGTCGACGTCGTGCTCGTCGACCTCGACTCCGAGAGCCCCTACCGCGGCAATCGTCGACTCGGTGTCCGCCGAACGGCCGAATCCGCTGATCCGGGTCTCGCCCTCGCACAGCGCGCCGATGAGCAGGGCTCGGTGCGAGATCGACTTGTCGCCCGGCACAGCGACGTGCCCGACGAGGGCTGGAACCGGCTCGAAGCGCACAGCGCCTAGCCGACGGTCTTGCCCATCAACGCCACCACGGTGCGAACCTCGTCGGCGAAGCGGGCGAACTCTCCGACCCGGATCTGCTGCGGGCCGTCGCAGAGCGCGTCTTCGGGCTGCGGGTGGACCTCGATCATGACCCCGTCGGCGCCGGCTGCGACCGCGGCGCGGGCGAGCGGGAGCACGAGATCGCTGCGTCCGGCGGCATGCGACGGGTCGACGATCACGGGGAGGTGGGTCTCGCGCTTGAGCACGGGGACGGCCGAGAGGTCGAGCGTGTAGCGCGTCGAGCGCTCGAACGTCTTGATCCCGCGCTCGCAGAGGATCACGCGGTCGTTTCCCTCCTTCGCGACGTACTCCGCGGCCATCAGCAGCTCCTCGACCGTCGCAGCAGGCGAGCGTTTGAGCAGAACCGGTTTCGGCACCCGTCCCACCTCCGCCAGCAAGTTGAAGTTCTGCATGTTCCGCGCGCCGATCTGGATGATGTCCGTCACCGCCGCCACCTCCTCGACGTCGCGCGGATCGAGGAGCTCCGTGACGATCGGCAACCCGGTCTCCTCGCGCGCCTCGGCGAGGATCTCGAGCCCCTTGCTGCCGAGGCCCTGGAATGCGTACGGCGACGTGCGGGGCTTGAACGCGCCACCCCGCAAGACGGTCGCCCCGGCCGCGGCGACCGCGCGGGCCGTCTCGAGGGTCTGCTCCCGCGTCTCCACCGTGCACGGCCCGGCGATCAAGCCGAAGAAGCCGTCGCCGATCCGCCGCCCGCGGACTTCGATGACCGTGGAATCCGGGGTCAGCTCCCGACCGACCAGCCGGTAGGCCAGAAGCTCGGTGGGGCCGGCGATCTCCATCGGGTTGAGTCTAGAGGTGACCCGACGCCCTCAAGCAGGTCCAGGGACAATGGCGGGATGCGGATCTTCTCCGGCATACGAGCGTCCGGCGACAAGACGCTCGGCAACTACAGCGGCGGCTATCGCCAGTACGCGGCCACGCAGGAACAGGGCGACGCCGTGTTCTGCATCGTCGACCTGCACTCGATCACGACCGCGTACGAGCCAGACGGTCTGCACGAGGCGACGCTGGCCGGCGCGGCGATGCTCTTCGCTACCGGCATCGACCCCGAGCGCTCGATCGTCTTCTGTCAGAGCCACGTTCCGGCGCACGCGGAGGCCGCGTGGCTCTTGAGCTCGGCGACGAGCTTCGGCGAGCTCCGGCGGATGACGCAGTTCAAGGACAAGTCGTCGGAGCAGGAATTCGTCTCGGCCGGGCTCTTCACGTATCCCGTGCTCATGGCCGGAGACATCCTGCTCTATCAGACCGACATCGTGCCGGTCGGCGACGACCAGCGGCAGCACGTCGAGCTGACCCGCGACATCGCCGAGCGCTTCAACAGCCGCTACGGGGAGACGTTCACCGTGCCGAAGGGCGTCTATCCGGAACAGGGCGCACGGATCAAGAACCTCCAGGAGCCAGAACGGCTGATGTCCACGTCGGCCGGAAATGCGCAAGGTGTCGTCCGAATCGTCGACGAGCCGGAGCTGATCAGGAAGAAGTTCAAGACCGCGGTGACCGACTCAGGGAGAGAAGTACGCCACGATCCCGAGACGAAGCCGGGCATCTCCAACCTCATCGAGATCATGTCGGTCGTCGCCGGCGAGTCGCCCGCGGCGATCGAAGCCCGCTACGACGGCTCGGGGTACGGGCCCTTCAAGGAGGACGTGGGCGAGGCGGTCGTGACCCTGTTCGCTCCCATCCAGGAGCGCTACCGCGAGCTGCGAGCCGACGAGGACGGTCTCGGGCGCCTGCTCGCCGCGGGTGCCGAGAAGGCGCGCGGGGCGTCTGCGCCCACGCTCGAGACCATGGCCGACCGCATGGGGTTCGTCAGGCCGTAGCGCTACCGCGCAACCCGGCCACCTCGTCAGGGGACAGCTCACGCCATTCCCCCGGCTCGACTCCTTTCAGGTCGAGACCCGCGTACCGGCTGCGGTGAAGTCGCCGAACGGGATGCCCCACGGCGTCGCACATCCGCTTCACCTGATGCTTGCGACCCTCGTGCAGCGTCAGCTCGAGGACGGAGGAACGCGGGCCACGAGCGAGGATACGCGCTCCTGCGGGCGCGGTCTGACCGTCATCGAGAGCCACGCCCACGGAGAGCTCGCGCACCGCATCCTCGTTCGGGTGACCCTCCACCTCGGCCTCGTAGACCTTCTCCACGCCGTACCGGGGATGCGCGAGCCGGTGTGCCAGCGGCCCGTCGTTCGTGAGCACGAGCGCGCCGGTGGTGTCGGCATCGAGACGGCCGACCGGAACGACACGTGGGGTATGCGGCACGAGCTCGACGACGGTCCTTCTTCCATGCGGGTCCTTCGCAGTCGTGACCACTCCGGCCGGCTTGTGCAGAAGAACGTACGCGAGCGGCTGCGCCGCCACGCGCTGCCCGTCGACCTCGACGACGTCCCGTGACCCGACGATCGTGTTCAGCTCTCCGCGCCTGCCGTTGACCGAAACGCGGCCGGCCGAGATCAGGTCGTCGGCCCGGCGCCGTGACGCGACGCCGGCGCGGGCGAGGTAGGAATTCAGCCGCACCGTCTCATTCTTGCGCCGCTAGGGTTGTGCCCGCCGTGAGTCAGATCGAGGCGTGGATGGACAAGCTGGCCGAGCTGGCGGTCTTCGGCGCGAACATCCAGGAAGGGCAGCTCGTCGCCGTCACGAGCTTCGTCGGCAAGGAGGAGGTCGCGCGCAGGATCGCGCGCGCGGCGTATCTGCGCGGGGCGAAGTACGTCGACGTCGTGACCTTCGACCAGTGGATCAAGCGCGAGCGGATCGCCCACGCCGCCGAGGAGACGCTGGACTACGCACCACCCTGGATGTCGCAGCGGCTCCTGCATCTCTCCGACGAGCACGCCGCGCGGATCACCCTCTCCGGCCCGCACGCTCCGCATGCGCTGGAGGGCCTCGATCCCGCCCGGGCCGGCCGGGATCTGCTCCCGTACCTGCCCGAGACAGGCGAGGTGGTCAACCGGCGGACGACCAACTGGACGATCGTCCCGGTTCCGACACCCGATTGGGCCGCGCTCGTGTATCCCGACCTCGATCCTGGCCAGGCGCTCGGCCAGCTGTGGACAGCGGTCGCCCACGTCTGTCGACTCGATGCCGAGGATCCGGGGGAAGCGTGGATCGAGCGCACCGCAAGCTTGAAGTCCAACGCGGACCGTTTGACGGAACGTCGCTTCGACGCGCTCCGATTGCACGGGCCGGGAACCGACCTCACGATCGGGCTCCTGCCTTCGTCCGCCTGGCAGGCGGGAGACTTCACGACCGTCGATGGCCTTCGGCACCTTCCGAACCTTCCTACCGAGGAGACCTTCACGACGCCCGACCCAGAGCGAGTGAACGGCTACGCCAGCGCGACGATGCCTCTCGAGCTCGCCGGCTCGGTTGTCTCGGGCATCCGCATCGAGTTCAACGATGGCCGCGCGGTCGGGATCGACGCCGACCAGGGCGCCGAAGCGCTGCGCGCCGCAGCCGCCTCCGATGACGGCGCCTCGCGGCTCGGAGAGATCGCACTCGTCGACGGTGAGGGCCGCATCGGACCGCTCGAGACGACGTTCTTCGACACGTTGATCGACGAGAACGGGGCCTCGCACATCGCTCTCGGCCACGGTTACGACCATCCGGTCGAGGACGTGGACGACAAGAAGCGGATCAACGCGAGTCGCGTCCACATCGACTTCATGATCGGAAGCCCCGAGCTCGCGGTCGACGGCATCGCCGGCGACGGAAGCGTCGTCCCGGTTCTCCGTTACGGCGCCTGGCGGATCTAGAGACCCGTCCTACGACGCGCGCGCGGCCGAGACCTCGAGCAGCCTCTCTCGGATCTCGGCACCGTCGCCGCCGAGATCGTCGAGGCGCGGCAAGGCGGCGAGGCTCTCGAGCCCGAAGACCCGCTCGAAGAGGGGCGTGGTGCGATAGCGGACGGCACCGCCGGGGCCCTGCTCGCGGCCGGCCTCGGCGATCAACCCACGCTCGACGAGGCTCGCCACGGCCGAATCGGCGGCGACGCCGCGAATACGAGCCACCTCCGGTCTCGAGCACGGCCCGAGATACGCGACCACGGCGAGCGTTTCGAGCGCCGCCTGCGTGAGACCTCGCTCGACCGGGCGCTCGAAGAGGCGCGCACAGGCCTCGGATGCTTCACGGCTTGCCCGAAAGGCAAATCCGCCAGCGACTTGCTCGAGGACGATGCCACTCCGCCGCTCGCTGAAGCGCTCCCGCAGGAGTCCGAGGGCGGTCTCCACGCGCTCGGGGTCGTCTTCGGTCGCCTCGGCAAGGTCGGCCACCGAGAGCGGCGCGGACGCAACGACGAGAAGCGCCTCGACGGTGCGGGCGAGGTGGTCGACCGGGTTGGTCGCAATCAGGCGGAGCGTGCTGTCCACGTCTGTGTCCTTTCGTCGTCGGCGCGCGAGATCCTTATGGGCGCGAAGGGCACCGCCTGGCTGATGGCGATCTCCCCGCCCTTGCGCAGCTCGAGCAGCGCGAGGAACGCCACCGCCTGCTCGACACGCGAGAGGCGGGCGACTTCGCTCTCGAAGTCGAAGACGCGACGGCGCGACAGCAGCAACCGAAACCGCTCGAGGAACTGCGAGACGGGCGGGAAGCGTAGGGCCATGTGGCTCAGCGAGACGGCAGGCGGGGAAACTGCGAGAGCGCGGAGTGCCATAGCCAGCGCGTCCGGATCCTGTGCAGCGAGCCGGCGCTCAGGCTGCGGCGCGAGCGGCGCTGGGCCGAGCCGGAACCAGCGGTCGCGCTCGCCGGCGAGCCGCTCGGCGAGCCACACAGCCGCCTCCTTCATCCGCCGGTACTCGGCGAGGCGGCGTGCCAGCTCCTCGGCGGCTTCCTCCGGCTCGAGCGCGTCGAGCTCGGCTGCCTCGTCGGGGAAGAGAAGACGTGCCTTGAGCTCGAGCAGCGCGGACACGAGGACGAGGAACTCGCCACATGCCTCCAGGTCGATCTCGTCTCGCTCGGCGAGGTGCCGGACGAACGTGAGCACGATCGCCGACACGTCCACCTCGCCAGGCTCGAGCTCCTCCCTGAGGAGCAGCGTCAAGAGCAGGTCGAACGGGCCCTCGAATGCCTCGAGGTCGAGGTCGAGCTCGCGCACCGGTGTGGCTGGCATCGCGCGGGAGGCTAGCCACGCGGCCGGATGGGTCCGGTAGCCAGCTTGTGCTCAGCTCCGACGGCCAGCTTCATCCAAGACCGACAGCGCAGAGGAGGAGAGCATGCTCGGCAACTACCCGGTCCATGTGGTGCTCCTGTCGCGCCGATACGCCCGAGCTCGGGACGGTCGACGGTGTCGCCGACCTCGACTTCGCGCTCGCTGCCTGGATCGTCGATCCGCATGGGAACGCGCTCGGGATCCTGCAGCTGAAGAGCTGATCTAGCGGAGCGACCGGGCGAGCCGAAGCGCCTCGTTCAGCTCGAGATCACCTTCGAGCCGGTAGCCGACACCTCCGTCCTCCCAGATCAGGACGTCGCGCGCAAGACGAGCACTGTCCTCCACGATCTCGCCGTAGCGATCGAGGAGGAGAACGAAGTGCGTCTCCCCGCTCAGGAAGATGCCCGGCGACCCGTCCACGTCCACTCGCTCGACCTGCGTCCCGCGGGTGACGAGCTTCTTCAGGAGAATCTCCTGTACAGGTGGAAGCAGGGGCGATTGCGCAACGAGCAGCCGTGCTCGCTCGGGCGTTCCGTAGAGGAACCAGACCGTCCCTTCCCCACCGACGTACACACGGTCCGGCGCTCTCTCGAGCTCGCGGAGCGCGAACCCGCTTCTCCCCTTCGCCTCCGGCAACGTGACTCGTTCTCCGAGTGCGAGCTCGAGGTCGCTCTGAACCGGAACTTCGGGGAGCTCGTCGACGAGCTCGATGCGCTCTCCGCCGATCGAGAGCCAGCGGAAGAGCGCAGCGCGCGCATCCGGAATCGCCAGAGCGGCCACGAGCGCGGCGAGGGCGACGAGCGCAACGGCGACGATCCAGCGAGCGCGCGCATTACGCCTCGGCGCTCGCGGTTCGAGCTGAGCGAGCACGCCTGACACCAGATCCGGCGTCGCCGGGACGTCGAGCTCCCGCGCCAACGTGCCGAGTGCGCGCTCGAGCTCGTTCATCCCTCGATCTCCGTTCGGAGCCGCTCGAGCGCCCGCGCGGTGCGGGACTTGACAGTGCCCCGGCGGACGTCGAGGACGCCTGCCGTCTCCTCTTCGGAGAGCTCGAGCAGGTAGCGGCAGGTCAGGACGTCCCGATCGCGCTCGTCCAGGCGCTGAATCGCGACGACCAGCGCCTCTCGCTGCTCGCGCCCGAGCGTGGCCCCCTCGGGAGACGGGGCCGCGTCCCCCGAGGGCTCGCTCGTGCCCGCCCGGAGCTGAAGGGCGTAGGCCCTGCCCGCCGAGCGCCGCCGGTTGTGCGCCTCGTTCGCCACGATGCGCAGAAGCCAGGGCCGAAAAGGCGAGCCCGGGCGAAAGCGTGGAAGTGCGCGCCATGCCTTGACGAAGCCCGTCTGGGCCGCGTCCTCCGCGTCCTCGGCCGACCCGCTGAGCAGGTACGCGGTTCGAAAGGCGATGCCCTGGTACATGCGTACGAGCTCCTCGAAAGCGCGCTCGTCACCGCGCCTGGCGCGTTCTGCGAGCACAGCGTCGTCGGGCGGCCGGCCCTCCACCGGCCTGTTCTACACCGAACAGGCGCTGGAGGTTCCCGGCCGCACCAAAGCGACGGTCAGCTCGCGGGCGTCAGCCTCCGCTGACGGACGAGGCCGAACGTGGCGGCGGCGAGCAGCGCGAGCCCCGCGACGAAGGCGATGCCGGCAAATTTTCCGGGAAACGAGCTCGGTTCCCCCGCGAGACCTGGCCCGATGGTCACCGGGCCGTACGTCACGGTGCTCTCACCGAACCCGCTGTCGATCTCGATTCGCCAGTCACCGCCTTCCGGGAAGACGACGCTCGCCTCGTACACACCGACCTCCGAGGTCTCGGTCGCCGTGAACGTCTCCACGAGCTCGTCTGCGGTGACCGTCACGACGGGGCTGAGCCCGGCCAGCGGCGTCTGACCATGCTGGAGGACGGTGATCTTCGGTGTCCAGGTCGCTCCCGCCGCCGTCCCGTCCGGGAGCGGTGCGAACCCAACGGTCGCCCAGCCGCCCGCGTTTGCCGTCGCCGACGTGGCCAGCGCTGCGACGAGCGCGGCGAGCACGATGAGGTAACGCATGACTCCTCCTTTGGTCGTCTGCGGGAGATACACCGCAGGCGGCAAGAGAGGTCCCTAGCGGTCGCGCGGGACGGCCATCGTCTCGACCTTACGAGGCGGCGGGCCGGTTCCCCGGTTCCACGTCCGCTGCCAGAAGACAAAGAACGCGGCGGAGATGATGATCGCGAGCGTCGCGACGTAGACGTTCAGGCGCACCCCGCCGAGCTCGTGCGAGGGATCGACCCTGAGCGTCTCGATCCAGACCCGGCCGACGCTGTAGATCAGCACGTAGAGCGCGAACAGGTTTCCGGGACGCAGCCGGAACCGTCGCTCCACCAAGAGCAGCACACCGGCCGCGGTGAAGCTCCAGAGCGCCTCGTACAGGAACGTGGGATGGAAGGTCTCCTGCTCCACGTGCTCGATCGGCCGGTTGGCGGGAGAGATCTCGAGACCCCAGGGAAGATCGGTCGGCCCGCCGAAGAGCTCCTGATTCCACCAGTTCCCGAAGCGCCCGATGCCCTGGGCGACGAGCAGGCCCGGAGCGACGCAGTCCATGAGCTTTGCGACGTCCGCCCCGGAGCGCTTGGCGACGATCGCACCCACGATCACCCCCAGCCCGATCCCGCCCCAAACCCCGAGCCCGCCCTTCCAGATCGCAAAGGCACCCCACCACTCGTCCGGCAGCTCGTCCCAACTCGTGAGAACGTGGTACAGGCGAGCGCCGATGATGCCGGCCGCGACGCCCCACACGGCGAGGCGAAAGATGAGATCCCAGTCCCCGCCCCGGCGCGTCCAGCGAATCCCGGTGATCACGACGGCCGCGGCGATCGCGACGAGGAGGGTCAGCCCGTAGAAGTGGATCGAGAGCGGGCCGAGCTCGAGGGTGCTCGACTCGGGAGAGGGAATGGACAGGAACGGAACCATCGGCGCGCATTCTGCCCACGTTGGCGACGTCGAAGCGAGGGAACGTGCTCAATGGGAGCCTCGTCCGAGCCGAAGGCCGGCGTTGCCGGCCGGGAGGCCCGGCGCCGCGACCTCGCTGCGTTTGTTCAGAAGGAGGGGGCACGCGGGAAAACCATGGTTCCTCCGCGATTCTCAGTGGGCCAGGCCCCGAACGCCGCGAAGCGACGTCCGGCGCCTGACCCGGTGCTACAGGAGGATCTGGAGAGCGAGCTCCACCGAGCAACCCCGCTGGAGGAGGCCGACGGCGCTGTGCAGGTCGACGTCGTGACTCGCTGCGAGGACGAGCGCGCTCTCGGGGTCGTACCCCGCACGCTCGAGCTCTTGGTGGCGCCATTGCTCGATCCGGTCGTTCTCGGAGACGTACAGGACCTCGAGTTCAGCCGCAGACATTCCGTCGCCCTTCCCTTCCGCAGTAGGGGATTGGTGTCCCTCGCGTATTCGTCCAGTAGGACGTACCGGACGTCCCCTTTCTGGGGGGATTTGGTTCAGGGTCCGTAAATGTTCGATGAACACCGTCGCGGGCCGCAGCTCTGCGGGGATTGCTGCAAACTCGCCGTGTGCAGGTCTGCGCTCAATGCGGAACCGAGAACCCCGACATCGCCAAGTTCTGCCTGGCGTGCGGATCCGCGCTCGCTGTCACCCCGGCGCCGCAGGAGTTCCGCAAGATCGTGACGATCGTCTTCTCCGACCTGAAGGGCTCGACGGCGATGGGGGAGAAGCTCGACTCGGAGTCGCTACGGGAGGTGATGACACGGTATTTCGACTCGATGAGCGCGGAGCTCGAGCGCCACGGCGGGGTCGTCGAGAAGTTCATCGGGGACGCCATCATGGCGGTCTTCGGGCTCCCGAAGCTGCACGAGGACGACGCGTTGCGCGCTGTTCGGGCGGCGGCCGACATGCAGCGCGCGCAGGCGGAGCTGAACGACGAGCTCGAACGCCACTGGGGCGTGCGGCTCACGGTGCGCACCGGCGTGAACACCGGCGAGGTCGTCGCGGGCGACCCGACCTCGGGCCAGCGGCTCGTCACCGGCGACGCGGTGAACGTCGCGGCCCGTCTCGAGCAGGCCGCCGGAGCGCAGGAGGTGCTGCTCGGAGACCTCACGTACCGCCTCGTACGCGACTACGTCGATGTCGAGGAGGTGGAGCCGCTCGAGTTGAAAGGGAAGTCCGAGCCCGTCCCGGCCTATCGCCTCGTCGGGGTGCGTGAGGACGCAGAACGTCCGCGGCGGCTCGACGCGCCGATGGTCGGCCGAGACCGAGAGTTCGAAGAGCTCTCCGATGCGCTGGCCGAGACCGTCGAGGGGAGGCGATGTCGGCTCGTCACCGTGGTCGGCGAAGCGGGAGTCGGGAAATCACGACTCATCGACGAGTTCGTCCAGTCGCTCGGAATCGACGCGTCCTTTCTCCGGGGTCGCTGTCTGGCCTACGGCGACGGGATCACGTTCTGGCCCCTTGCCGAGGCGATTCGCCAGGCGTCTGGGATCCTCGAGCGTGACTCGACCGAGTCCGCCTTGCAGAAGCTCTCGGCGCTCTCTGGCGACGCGGAGGCCGAGGCGCGTGTGGCCTCGGCGATCGGCCTCTCTCCGGCCGAGTACCCCGGCGAGGAGCTCTTCTGGGGCGCCCGCAAGCTGTTCGAGGCGCTCGCGCGGCCGGGGCCGCTCGTCGTGCTTTTCGAGGACGTGCACTGGGCCGAGAAAACGTTCCTCGAGCTGATCGAGCACCTGCTCGAGAACGTGAGCGACGCGAGCCTCCTGATCGTCTGCACGACACGTCACGAGCTCATCCAGCAACGGCCTAACTGGTCGACATCTCCGGGAGCGACGCGGATCGAGCTCGGACGGCTCACAGAGGACGAGGCGACCGCTGTCGCCGAGCATCTGCTCGGCAGGGCAGGCCTCGATGAACGTGTCCGGTCCCGCGTCGTCGAAGCGGCGGAGGGAAATCCGCTCTTCGTCGAGCAGCTCCTCTCGATGCTGATCGACGAGGGACTGATCCTCTTCGAGAACGGGTGCTGGCGTGCTGGTCCGGACATCGACCGCGCCGTCGTGCCGCCAACCATCCAAGCGCTGCTTGCGGCACGACTGGACTATCTCGACCAGGACGAACGGATGGTGATCGAGCCTGCCTCGGTGGTCGGCCAGGTGTTCGTCAAGGACGCGGTGAGCTTTCTGGTGCCGGATCACATCCGCGACAGCGTCGGCGCTCGCCTCGGCGCGTTGACGGACAAGCAGCTCGTCCATCCAGACCTCGCGCGATCGCTCGAGGAGGAGGCGTTCCGCTTCCACCACGTCCTCATCCGAGATACGGCCTACTACGGGATCCTCAAGCGTGCGCGCGCGTCGTTCCACGAACGGTTCGTCGAGTGGGGCGACAGCGTCAACCGCGAGGGCGGGACAGAATACGAGGAGATCCTCGGCTACCACCTGGAACAGGCGTACCACTACCTCTCCGAGCTCGGTCCGCTCGACGAGAACGGCCATGCGCTCGGGGCTGACGCGTCCCGCCGACTCGCGTCCGCAGGAAGGCGGGCGTTCGCACGGGGGGACATTCCCGCAGCCGCGAACCTCCTCGGCCGCGCGGCCGACCTGTTGCCCGAGGATGACCTTGCGCGGTTGGAGTTGCTACCCGAGCACGGAGAGGCGCTTCTCCAGGTCGGCCGCTTCCAGGAGGCAGCCGCCGTTCTCGACGAGGCGATCGAGCGCGCCGAGCGGGGAGGTGCGAACGGAACGCAGGCACACGCATCGCTTGTCCGCCTTCTCGTGCGTCTGCGTGCGGGCGGGGCAGAGCGCTGGCAGGACGAGGCCGCGGGGACAATCGCCGAGGCGATGGCGGTGTTCGAGCCCGCCGGCGACCACGGCGGCCTGGCGAAGGCCTGGAGACTCCTGGCCTGGGCCCATGGCACCAACTGTCGGTTCGAGCTCATGGCCGAAGCCCAGGAGAGAGCGCTCGAGCAAGCCCTCCTTGCCGGTGACGCTCGCCAGCGGAACCGGTCGGCGGCCGCGTACGCGGTTGCGGCGGTCTTCGGCCCGACCCCGGTATCAGAGGCAATCGACCGCTCCGAAGAGATGCTCGTGCAGGTCTCCGGGGACCGCCCGACCGAGGGCGTCCTGCTCGGGTACCTGGCGAGCCTGCTTGCGATGGAGGGCTCGTTCGACCGGGGACGCGAGCTGGTGGCGCGAGGGCGCGCGATGCTCGAGGAGCTCGGCCTCGGCGTCGAGGGCGCGCTCGTCGACATCGAGGCCTGGCGCATCGAGATGCTCGCCGGTGACCCAGTCGCAGCCGAGCGCGAGCTGGAGCGAGCCTATGACGCGCTCGACGCTGCCGGCGAGAGGTTCATCCGCTCCACCGTGGCCGGCCTGCTCGCGGACACCCACTACGAGCTGAATGGTTTCGAGGAGGTTCGACGGTTTGGAGGCGTTTCGAAAGAGCTCGCCGCCGATGACGACATCGACGCCCAGGCTCTGTGGCGCCGCGTCCGGGGCAAGATCCTGGCCCTCGACGGGTCGTTCGAAGACGCCGAAGCCTCGGTGCGCGAGGCGCTCGAGATCCTCGCGCCCACTGACGCGCTCCTCTTCAAGTTCCAGGCCCTGCTCGACGTCGCCGAGGTCTGCCGCCTCGCCGGGCGAGAGGACTCGGCTCGAGATGCCCTCGGAGAGGCGAGTGAGCTCGCTCGGCGAAAGGGCAGCCTGGTTCTGGTCGACAAAGCCCAGCGCCTCATGGAGGCGCTGGGCGAACGAACTCTTGCGTAGCTAGCCGATCCCGACGCTCCCGTTCCCGGCCGAGCGGATGTGGATCGTCACGATGACGTTGCCACCGGGCAGATGGTCGATCTCGATGTCGCGACACGGCAAGGCGACATCGCACGACTCGGTGATGACCTCGAGGTCCCCAGGGGGATCTGGCTGGTGGTACACGACCCCGCCGTTCTCCGTGAAGCCGCTCGGCACGAAGTTCCACGTGACCAGGAGCTCGAACGGAGTCACGCCGCCGGCGAACGTTTTCACGATCTGGCCGAAGCACGTCGTCTCACAGGGATTGTCCGCAGGGAGGACGTCCTCGACGTCGGTCTCGATCAACGATGCCGTGAAGGGGGGCGTGCCCGCAGGGACAGTCGGCAGCGGGAAAGAGCTGTGCTGCTCGTCCGAGGTCGACGTGGCGAGTGTGATCGCGGCGGTCGGGAAAGCCCACGAGACGTCTTCGTCCTCATTGTCCTCGTACGTGGTCGGGTTGAACGCGCTGAGCGAGTCCACGTTCGGATCGCTCGGCTGGTTGTCGCTTCCCTTCTCCTTGAACGAGACATCGGCCGTCAGCTTGGTGGCCGTCGCGTCCGCATTGGTCGAAGTCACGAAGATCAGCGGGTCGTACGTCACCGAGCCCTTCGCGCCGGCGGGCAGGCCCGGTACCGTGCACGTGAGCACGTTGCTCGCAGAGCCGATCTTGCAGGCGGAGGCCGAGATGGGCGAAGGCCGGAAGACGGCGGACGAGGCAACGTCGTCGGGATCTCCTTCAGGATCATCGGTGATGGCGTCGTCCTCACCGATGATGTCGGTGAGCGTCAGCGTCGCCCGTCCGTTCGTGAGCTTCGAGCCGCCCGTGTTCCGAATCTTGACGATGTACCTCATGTAGTGAGGACTGGTGACCGTGTGCGAGCGGCCGTCCAGATCTTCGATGTCCACGCAGAACAGGCGTCCGTCCGTTCGGCACTGGGAAAGCGGTTCTGCGGCGCTCTTCGAGGCTCCGCCCACGAGCGCCAGTGCTGTCGCCGCGACGACGATCAATGCCACATGCCAAGCCCGTACGTAGGGCATCCCAGTCTCCTCTCCCAGTTTTTCCGCAGGTTCTAGACGCGGACACAAGCATGACACGACGGCCTTGGGAAGTCCATAGCGCGGTTTCATTCTCCGCCGTGCCGTATTAGGATCGCCGCGTGGCTCTCGGAAAGAACGCCAAGATCGAGCTCCTGAAGCGGGTGCCGCTCTTCGCAGGCTGCTCGAAGGCGGAGCTCCGCGAGGTCGCGTTGAGCGCCGACGAGCTCGATCTGCGCGACGGCTACGTGCTCACCCGGGAGGGCAAGTCGGGCCGGGAGTTCTTCGTGCTGATCGAGGGGACGGCCCGCGTGACGAAAGGCCAGAAGAAGCTCGCCGACTTGAGCGGGGGCGATTGGTTCGGCGAGATCGCGCTTCTCACCCACACCCCCCGCACGGCGACCGTGACCGCGACGTCGCCCGTGCGCGTTCTCGTGATCACCGACCGCGCCTTCCGGCGGGTCGTCGAGACGATGCCGCGGATCGCGATCAAGGTGCTCGCAACCGTCGGGCAACGCCTCGATCACGACGCACGCAGCTGAGCTCGAATCGTGCGCGAGACCACCATCTGCTCGCGCAGATCCGGTCGCGCGAAGATCCCTAAAGGCGTCCACTTCGCGGCCGCAACCTCTTACGGTTACGCCAGTGCGGCCTCGCCCAGGAGGGCTCGCGCCTCGGCATAGAAGTCGGCGCCGGGCTGTACGCGGTAGTCCGGGCCGAGCGCAAGGGTGCGCGCACCGAGTGACGTCTCGAGGGCGACGTAGACGGGAGCTTCGCCCGGGAAGTCCTTGACGAGGGTCGCGAGCTCGCGGATGAGCCCCGCAGGGGCCTCGCGAGCATCGATCCGCAGGCGCACCTCGCGTCGGACGGGCGTGGACTCGAAAGGGGTCACCTCCAGCGCCACCAGCTTCGTCTCCCCCGCCTGCTTGTGGTCGACCCGCCCCTTGACGATCAGCATGCGGTCCGCCTCGAGGTGGTCACGCGCGGCGGCGTAGGTCGAGTTGAAGACGACGACCTCGGCGCTTCCCGTGGGATCGTCGAGGGTCGCGAAGACCATCGGCTCGCCGCGCTTGGTCGTCACCTGCTTGAGGCCGGCGACGATCCCGCCGACGACGACGATCTCGCCGTCGCGGCGGCGCTCGACGTCGGCCAGCGTGCAGTCGGTCTTGCGCCTGAGCTCGGCCGCGACCTTCTCGAGCGGGTGCTCGGAGACGTACAGGCCGAGCGTCTCCTTCTCGAGCCGGAGGAGCTCGCGCTCGTCGAACTCCCCGGACGGGATCGCCGGGTGATGCCTCTCTCCCGGCGCCTCTTCGGCCTCGCCGAAGCCTCCGTCGAAGATCGAGGCCTGTCCGGCGAGCCGGTCGGCGGCATGCTTCGAGCCAAGGCCGAGAGCGCTGTCCAGCACCGCCAGCATCCCCATTCGACTTGCACCGGTCGAATCGAGAGCGCCGCACTTCACGAGCGACTCGAGCGCGCGCCGGTTGACGGTTTGCGGATCCGCGCGCTCGGTGAGCTCCCAGATCGACGAGAACGGCCCACCCTCCCTGCGCGCCCGCACGATCGCCTCCGCGGCGGACTCCCCGACGTTCTTCACGGCGTTCAGGCCGAAGTGGATCGTCCCGTCCACGATCGCGAAGTCGTGTTGCGACGAGTTCACGTCCGGCGGACGGACGTCGATGCCCATCTCGCGGCACGCGTTGACGTAGAAGGGCACGCGGTCCTTCGTGTTCATGACCGAGGAGATGAGTGCTGCCATGTACTCGCGCGCGTGGTTGGCCTTGAGCCAGGCGGTGCGGTACGCGATCAGCGCGTAGCAGGCGGCATGCGCCTTGTTGAAGGAGTAGTCCTGCGAGGACTCCATGTCCTTCCAGAGCTGCTGCGCGATGCCTGCCGCGACGTCGTTCTGCGCGCATCCCTCCAGGAACTTGTCCTTGAGGGACGCCATCAGGGCGTGGATCTTCTTCCCGATTGCTTTCCGCAAGGTCTCTGCTTCCGCCGGCGAGAACCCGCCGAGCTGCTTGGCGATCTCCATGTACTGCTCCTGGTAGATGCAGATCGCGTAGCTCCCGCCGGTGATGGCCTCGAGCCGTGGGTCGGCGAAGGTCACCTGCTCCTTCCCATGCTTTCTGGCGGCGTAGGTCGGGATATAGCCCATCGGGCCCGGTCGGTAGAGCGCGACGAGCGCGATCAGGTCCTCGAACTCCGTCGGCTTGACGAGGCGCAGGGCCTCGCGCATGCCGGACGACTCGAACTGGAAGACCCCCGTGGACTCGCCGCGGGCGAGCATCGCGTAGGTCGGGCCGTCCTCGAGCGGGAGCCTGCCGATGTCGACCCCGCCGATGAGCTCGACGGCCTTGTCGATGACGTCCAGATTCCGCAGGCCGAGGAAGTCCATCTTCAGGAGGCCGAGCTCGACGACGTCGTGCATTCCGAGCTGGGTCACCACCTCCTGGTCGGAGCCCTTCTGCTGCAGCGGAACGAC
Organism: uncultured Actinomycetes bacterium; assembly: GCA_963840705.1. Taxonomy (GTDB): domain Bacteria; phylum Actinomycetota; class Thermoleophilia; order Gaiellales; family Gaiellaceae; genus GMQP-bins7. Next base: position 344,116 of record CAWIZT010000009.1, read on the forward strand.
CTCGATCAGCGGCTGCGCTCCGATGACGACTCCGGCCGCGTGGATCGAGTCCGCCCGGGTGAGCCCCTCGAGCGGCTGCGCGAGGTCGACGATCTCCTTCGCCACCGGATCCGAGTCCACTGCCTGCCGAAGCTCCGTGCCGGGGCGCAGCGACTCGGTGAGCGTCTGGCCCGGGCCCTCGGGAACGAGCTTCGCGATCCGGTCGACCACGCCGTAGGGGATGTCGAGCACCCGGCCCGCGTCGCGGATGGCCGCTCGAGCTGCCATGGTCGAGAACGTGATGATCTGCGCTACCCGGTCACGTCCGTATTTCTCGGCGACGTAGTTGATGACCTGATCGCGGCCGGCGACCGAGAAGTCGATGTCCATGTCCGGCAGGTCCTTGCGCGCCGGGTTCAGGAACCGCTCGAAGAGCAGGCCGTAGCGCATCGGATCGACGTCGGTTATCTCGAGGCAGTAGGCGGCGAGCGACCCGGCGGAGGAGCCGCGCCCGGGGCCGACCGAGACCCCGTTCTGCTTGGCGAAGTGGATGAAGTCCCAGACGATGAGGAAGTAGTCGGCGAAGCCCATCTCGCGGACCGTCTTGAGCTCGAAGCGGAGCCGCTCGTGGAGCTCCGGCGTGGCCTTGCCGAAGCGCTTGAGCAGTCCCTTCTCGCACAGCTCGACCAGGTAGTCGAAGGCGTCGCGCCCCTCCGGCACCGGGTAGCGCGGCAGCAGGATCTTGCCGAGCTCGATCTCGACCGAGCAGCGCTCGGCCACCTCGAGCGTGCGTGCGAGCGCATGCTCGTACCCGACGAAGTCGCCGGCCATCTCCTCGGCCGTCTTGAAGAAGAACTCGTTCGTGTCGAAGCGCCAGTGCGCGGGGTTCTTCAGCGTGTCGCCGGACTGGATGCAGAGGAGGGCCTCGTGCGCATAGGCGTCGTCCGCGTCGAGATAGTGGACGTCTCCGGTCGCGACGAGCGGGAGGCCCGTCTCGTCGGCGAGGGCGACGAGCTTCGGATTGATCTCGCGCTGCTCCGCGAGGCCGGCGTTCTGAAGCTCCACATAGGTCGAGTCGCGTCCGAAGATCTGTCCGAGGCGATCGAGGTCGTTGCGCGCATCCTTCGGCCGTTCCTCGGCCAGAGCCCGGGACACCCGCCCGGAGAGGCATCCGGAGAGCGCGACCAACCCTTTCGCATGGCCCTCGAGCAGCTCCCAGTCCACGCGCGGCTTGTAGTAGTAGCCCTCGAGAAAGCCCAACGAGCAGAGCTTGATCAGGTTCGCGTAGCCCTCGTTGGTCTCGGCAAGAAGCGTGAGGTGCGCGTACCCCTTGGTCTGCGCCCGCCGGTCGTCTGCGACGTACACCTCGCAGCCGACGATCGGCTTGACGCCCTCCCTGTGGGCCTCGCGGTAGAGCTCCACCGCTCCGGCCAGCGAGCCGTGGTCGGTGAGTGCGACCGCCGGCATCTCGAGCCGCTTCGCCTTCTGCACGAGCGCCGGGATCCGACAGGCCCCGTCGAGGATCGAGTACTCGGAGTGAACGTGGAGGTGGACGAAGGGCGGCGCGGCGGGGTGACTCACGGGAGGGCTAGCTTAGTACGGCACTCGGCTGGCCCTTCGAGCGGCTCGAGAGGGACTTTACGCCGCGTCGCCCTGCCAGAACGCGTCGGCCAGGCGGCGCCACTCGTCACGCAGATCATCGCGCCCGGTCACGCGCTGAAGCTCCCAGTAGGCGCGGATGAGCGCACCGAGATCCGGCTCTGCCCCCTCGGCACGCCCTGCCTCGAGCACCCGCAGGTACCACGATGCCGGGTCGATCCCGAGCTCGGACGAAAGCGCGAGCGCGCGGTCGCGCATGGCATCGGTGGGCGTGCCGAGACGGGCCATGCCCAGAGCTATCGGCACCGGCGACGGGGCGATTGAGGCGGTCCCCTCGGACGGGGGAAGCGTCTCCGGGCAAACTGGCGACGCCGACCATGCGCCGTCCGACCGTCATTGTCCCGGGCCGTCTCATCGCGGGGCGGCACCCATGTGCATGGGGCCCCGAGGACGCGCCCGACGAGGTCGCTCGGCTGCTCGAGGAGCACGTCACGCTGTTCGTCGATCTCACGCAGGAAGGCGAGCTCGAGCCGTACGCCTCCCTCGTTCCTCCCGCCCGCCATGTGCGGATGCCGATCCGCGACTTCTCCGTGCCCGCCCCCGACGACCTCGTCGCGACGCTCGACGCAATCGACGCGGAGCTGGACGCAGGCGGTCTCGTGTACGTGCACTGCTGGGCCGGGTGCGGCCGAACCGGCGTCGTCGTGGGCTGCTGGCTCGTGCGGCGGGGTTTGGATCCGTCGGCGGCACTCGCGAGGATCGCGGAGACCCGTGGGCTCGGCTGTCCGCAGACGCTGGAGCAGCGGCTTCTCGTTCTCGGCTGGGAAGCCGGCCGGTAGCACCCGAGTGGGGAACCTCCCGGTTCTCCACTCCCCTCCACTGATCCGCTTCGCGGACAGTGGCTACCCGCGACTCCCTTGAACGGGTGAGCGAGCCGCGCACGGCTTGCTCCGATAGGCGTCCTGAGCATGTGCGCCGGCTTCGTGGTCTCCGCGCTAGCTGCGTCGAGGGGACGTGTGGAGCCCATGCGGGCGGCGCACGATCGCTACCGCGGCGATCCGAGCAGCGAACCGTTCGGGAGGGCTCGTGCATCCAACTGCTGAGAACGGAGGGACGGGATTCGTCGAGCGCATGGAGGCGCTCACGACCCTGGTCGACGAGATCGCCGAGCGCGTCCGGGCAACGGAGCTCGCGACCGGGGGCGAGAAGGCCGCAAGGGAGCTACGGCGCGCGATCGAGGCGGTCGCCAAGCACGATCCCAAGCTCGAGAGCCGCTTGACGGAGCGCGTCGAGGTTCTCATGGACCGCTTCGGCACGCTCGCCTCTGCGGTTTCGACCACGTCGGCGGAGCTCGCCCGCAGGGACGGCGAGATCGCGGTGCTCCGACGCGAGCTCGAGCAGAGCTCCGGTCGCATCGAGGTGCTCGCGAAGGACGTCTCGAGCGCAGCACGGGTGGCCGACGTCGCGAAGCTCCGCGATGCGATCGCGGCACGACCGGTGGATCGACCGACGAAGCGAGGGGAGGACAGGCTCGACCACGTCGAGGGAAAGCTCGCCTTGCTCGCCGAACGGATCGATACGCTCGCGCCGACGGTGGCCACGGCGGCTGCTCGCCATGCGGCGCGGGACGGCGAGCTCGTCAACCTGCGCCAGGAGCTCGAGCGCAGCTCGGGCGAGGTCGAGCAGATCGTCGCCGAGCTGCGGGCGGACCCACGCGTCGCCGCACTCGGAAGACGTGTCGACATGCTGGCGAGCGAGCTCGAGGCGAAGACGGGGAAGCTCGCCGCGCGAGACCAGGAGGTGGCGGCTCTTCGCGTCCGTATCGACGATGCCTATGCGAAGGCGGGTGCGGTCATCTCCGAGCTCCAGCTCGCGCTCACCACAGTCGGGACACGGCTGAGCGCGGTCGAGCAGCTCCCCGAGCGGGTCGAGCGAGCTCTCGCGACCCGGACGGGAGATCTCTCCGCACGGCTCGAGGCGCTTTCCGAAACGGCGACATCCACGGAGGGCAAGCTCGTCGAGCTCGAGCGAGCGTCCTCCGAGCAGGCACAGCACGCGGCGGCTCGAACCCACGAGCTCGAGAGCTTGCACGGGGAGACCAGCGCCCGGCTCGACGCGTTCGAACGGGACCGCGGGGCGGTTACAGCGGAGATCGACCGCGTCGCGAAGGTGCTCGGCGCCGCCAGAGCAGCCGTTCAGGTACAGCTAGACGAGCTCGCCGCCACCGTCGAGCGCGTCGAGCAGTCGACCGCGAGCGACGACTCGAGGCAGAGACTGGACGAGCTCGACGCGCAGCTGGGGATGCTCGCGCGAACGGTCGCCTCCACCGCGGGAAAGCTCGCGATTCTCGAGACCGCTTCGTCCGAGAGCATCGACCGCGTCGCGAACGCGCTCGACGACGAGAGGACATCACTGCGCGCGCAGCTCGACGGTCTCGTCGCCGTCGTCGCGCGCGTCGAGCAATCGACGTCGGGAGCCGACTCGCAACGGATGTTCGTCGAGCTCGCCGAGCGCATCGACGTGCTCGACGGCGATCTCGAAGCGACCACCGGGGCGATGACCGGCCACGAGCTCGACGTACAGGTTCTCCGTGCGCGAATCGACGAGGCGTACGCGAAGGCGAGCGCAGTCATCTCCGAGCTGCAGCTGTCGCTCGGCTCTCTGCTCTCTCGCGTCGCCGGGCTCGAAGAGCTCCCAGAGGGAATGAACGACGCTCTCCGGGCGCACGAAGACGCGCTCGACACACGTCTGAGCCAGCTCGACGAGGCCTCCTCGGGGCAGGCGGACCTCCTCGTCGACCTGGGCGCGCGGATCTCTCTCGGCGAGCAGGGGCACAAGGCCGCGCGGGAGGAGATCGACCGAATCCTCGACACCTGGGCATCCGATCGCTCGTCGCTCGAGACCCGACTCGACGAGGTCGCTGCGACGCTCGGCAGGTCCGGTGCGGACAGAGCGCACGCGGCAATCTCGGTAGAGGAGCTGACGCGCCTTCGCGTGCTCGTCGACGGGCTCCAGCCGCGCCTCGCAGCCAGCGAACAGGAGATCGCGGCCCTCCGCAGCGCCCCCGATCCCGGCCCGCAGCTCGACGACATCGGCGGCCGCCTCGCCGCGCTCGAGCGCGACACGCACGGCGTCTTCGTCTCGTCCGGGGCGCCAGTAGTCGGAGACGGGCGCTTCCGGCTCGAGCTCCGCGCCCTCGAGCTTCGCCTCGAACAGGCCGAGGAGGACGCCCGCGAGGGCCGCGACGCCTTCGTCGTTCAGCTCGAGCGGTTCGCGTCCCGCATCGAACGGCGGCTGGAGCTCCTCGAGTCGGACGTCGCGGACCCGGCGCTCGCCGATCCGACCCCGACCGGGGCGCAGGTCGTCCCCTTCCGCGGGGCCGAGGCGTAGATCCCCGGAATCGGGGTCATGACGACATGGTGCGGCTTCTCAATGTCCTGGTGTTCCTCGGCGTGCGCAGCTCGTGGGCGCGGAGCCGGCTGGCGTACAGGCTCCTGTCGACCATCGTCGCCACGGACCGCGCGCGGCGCTGAAGCGCGGTCACTCGTCGATCACGAGTGCCATCAGGATCGCGTCGACGAGCTCGTCGCCGCGGGCGTAGTGTCCCTTCCGGTATCCCTCGCGCTCGAAGCCGAAGGACTCGTACAGGTGCAGCGCAGGCTCGTTCCAGGGGAAGACGTGCAGCTCGAGCTTTCTCACCCCTACCGTCCGCGCCCAGCCGACGGCCTCGTCGAGTAGCTTCGTCCCGATCCCCTGACGGCGGTGGCTCTCGGCGACCATCAGACCCAGATCCGCCACGTGGCGGCTCGCAGGATGCGGATCGCGGGACAGAGACAACCGTCCGACGACGACGTCGCCGTCCAGCGCGACGACGACGGTCGCGTCCGGATGGCGGAGGACGGTTCTCAGGTACCTCCTCTCGTTGCTGACGGACCGCCAGCTCTCCGTCGCCAGGATCCAGCGTCCTTCCTCGCCTCCGACCGCCTGCGCGAGCTTGACCAGCGAGGCAGCGTCACTCGGTTCGGCTCGTCGGATGCGGATCACGCGACGACCAGCCCGGCGCCGCCCCGCCGCGGGTCGCCCGCGGCATCGAGAGCTCCGTCTTTCCGTAGGGCAACGGCCTGAACCCCTCCGAAGAAGAGGTTGCGACCCGCCCAGCGCACGACGTTCCAGCCGTCCGTGTGGAGCCCTCGCGTCGAGTCCTCGGCCCAGCCACCCTCGAGGTGGAGGGCCGAACCCTCGACGTGCATCCGCGGCGCGTCGATCGCCTCGGCCAGCGGCCTCGAACCGCTCAACGCACGCCAGGTGACCTGGGCTATCGCCCCGGCCAGCCGAACCGATCCCGCGCTGCCGAGCAACAGCCGCGGACGACCGTCTTCGATCACGAGGGTCGGCGTCAGCATGCTCGGCAGACGGGTCCCGGGGGCGCGCGGCTCGTGGCCGATCACGTCCAGCTCGCCCAGCATGTTGTTCAGCTGCGTCCCGCCGCGGAAGACGCCGGAACCGGACCCGAGAGTCGACGACAGCGCCGCGGCAGCACCGGACCCGTCGACAACCGAAATGTGCGTCGTTCCCGTCAGCGGCCCGATTCCCGACGAGCCGTAGGCGAGACCGATTGCCCGCGCTTCGTCGTGGAGCGACCACGTATCCGCGGCGGCCAACAGCTCGAGGATCTGGAGGACGATGTGGCCGCCCCGAGAGGGTGATGGCGTAGCGAGCACACGGTGCCCGAGCACTTGCGTCTCCACCGGCTCCCGGGCGACGACCTCGTATCGGTCCAGCTCGTCCGCGTACTCGGGCAGGAGCTCGGAAACGGCGTCCGCGCCCACGTCCCTTACCCGTTCGAGCGTCGCGCAGACCTCTTCGGTGACGACGCGGGCAGGATCTCCGTACACGCGCCGGCCACTCTCGTCGCGCAGAAGGATGGGTGCGAGGATTCCGTGGAGGAAGGCACGCGGCTCATCGCACGCGACACCCTCGCGGGCAAGGTCGATGGCCGGCTCCATGAGGTCTGCCCAGTCGCGAGTCGCGAAACGCCGGTGCGCTTCCTCGAGACCCGCGAGCAGGCCGGGCACGGCGACCGATCCGACCCCGATGTGAAAAACCTGCGTTCCCGAGTCGGCAAAGTCGACCAGGACCTCGTCCATGACTCCGAGCCGTGCTTCCGGGACGGCGAAGAAGCAGTCGAGCAGAGTGACCTCCCCACCCGCCTCGTGCACGAGCAGAAACCCGCCGCCCGCGGGTCCCGTCAGCGGGCCCTCCGTGACGAACGCGGTGAAGACGGCCGCGAGCAGCGCGTCGATCGCATTGCCGCCGTCTCGAAGCACTTTCGCGCCTGCCTCGGCGGTCAGCGGGTGTCCTGCTGCGATCGCGCCGCGCATCAGCGGACGGTACCGGTGTCAGCACACGGCCGCCGGGCCGTTAGCACGCCTGAGTCGCGATTGAAGCAACTGTGGCGCAGAATGGGTCGCGTGGGTGCCGCCGCGAAGCACGCGAGCAGAGTCCGAGCAGCCCGCGTCACGATCGTCGGGATTGCCTCGCTCGTCTTCGCTAGCGGTGTGGCGCTAGCAGGGCACACTGAGCAAGCGCTGAAGCCGGCCCGCAACGGCTTGATCGCCTATTCCCACAAGGGCGACATCTACGTCGGCGATATGCGGACGGGAAAGACCACGGCCGTCGTGACCAATCCGAAGTACGAGGTCAATCCGATCTTCGCTCCCGACGGCCGGCGGATTGCCTTCATACGCGGCAACCCACAAACGGGAAAGGCGAGGGTCGTCGTCGTTCGAACGGACGGTTCTCAGGAGCGCCTCATCTTTCCGAAGGGACGGAAGCACCGGGGGCTCGGGAACTACGGGTGGACACCAAACGGCGACGCACTCGTCGTGCAGCTCGACAGCCGACCTTTCCTGTATCCGGCACGTCTCGATGGGGAGCTTTCGCTCTTCGATTCCCTCGGCAGAGGTAAGGAATCCGTCCTCACCCCGCCCCTGCCACGAACGATCGGCGGCCACTACTGGGGCAACAACCAAGTGGCGCCGATGTTTCGCCCCCCTTCGGGAGACCGCATCCTGTCGGGTGACCTGAACGATGTGCGGGTGTTCGGTCGTGATCTCAAGACCGCGACTCGCATTGACAAAGCCCTGAAGCCGTACGAGCCCTATCAGCTGCGCTGGCTGACGTGGTCTCCCGACGGGACTCAGATCTTGTTCGACCTCAGGCTCTGCGCCGGGCGCTGCGACGAGGAACGGTGGCGGCTGTTCGTGATGAGCGGCGAAGGCAAGCATCCTCGCCGCGTCGGCGACGGCGACGGCGGGCAGTGGTCACCTGACGGCTCGAAGATCGCGTTCGAGCGAGTCAGGGAGAAGACCGACCGAGCGGTCATCGTCGTTCTCGATCTCGAGTCCGGCGAAGAGCGTGCGCTCGAGTCGACATCAGCCGCCGGAAAAGACGCTGGCGCGAAGTTCCCCACGACCACCTACAACAACGTCGTCCACCATTGGTTCTACGAGGGATGGACGTGGGCACCCGATGGGCGCAGCCTCCTCGTCCTCGAAAATCACCGCACGCGTCCGTGGGTGGTTGACATCGAGACCGATACCGTCACCGAGCTGCCGTGGCTGGTTGATTCCATGCCGAGCTGGCAGCGGGTCGCGACCGGCTAGGTCGCGGCGGCCTCGCTCTCTCGCAGCTCGATACCCCACGTCCGCGCGATCTCACGCACGCGCGGCCCGTAAGTCAGCCCGAGTTCAGGAACGCGGGCAGCTCGTCGTCGGAGCCTCGCGACGAAGCGCCCTCGAACGTCGGGCGCGTCATCCGGCGACGGGAGCCGCCGAGCCCCGTTGCGACGACGGTGACCCACACCTGGCCCGTGAGTCGCGGGTCGACGTTCGCCCCGAAGATGATGTTCGTGTCGTCGGTCGCGGTCGCGCGCACGACCTCGGCGGCGTCGTTGACCTCCATCAGCGAGAGGTCGTCACCCCCTGCGATCGAGAGCAGGATCCCGCGGGCGCTCACGATCTCGCCGTCGATCAACGGCGAGCCGAGCGCGCGTTCGGCCGCCTCGCGCGCGCGGTTCGGCCCTGTCGCGTAGCCGATGCCCATGAGCGCGGAGCCGGCGTCCTGCATCACGGTGCGCACATCGGCGAAGTCGAGGTTGATCAGACCCGGCGTCGTGATCAGGTCACAGATGCCCTGGACACCCTGGCGAAGGACGTCGTCGGCGATCCTGAACGCGTCGATCATCGACGTCGAACGGTCGAGCACGTCGAGGAGCCGGTCGTTGGGGATCACGATCACGGTGTCGCATGCGGCCCGAAGCTCCTCGACGCCGCGATCTGAGGCCGTACGGCGGCGCGTGCCCTCGAAGCGGAACGGCGTGGTGACGATCCCGACCGTGAGCGCGCCGATCTCCCGTGCGACGCGGGCGACGACCGGGGCGGCTCCGGTCCCGGTACCGCCACCCTCGCCCGCCGTGACGAAGACCATGTCGGAGCCGCGCAGCGTCGCTCGGAGCTCGTCGGCCGCATCTTCGGCCGCGGCGCGGCCCACGGTCGGGTCGGCGCCCGAGCCGAGGCCGTGCGTCACGCCTTCTCCGATGTGGATCTTCGTCGGTGCGTCGGAGACCGCGAGCGCCTGCATGTCCGTGTTGACGGCGATGAAGTCGACCTGGGCGATCCCGGCGTCGATCATGCGGTGGAGCGCGTTCAAGCCGGCGCCGCCGACGCCCACGACACGGATGGCGGCCAGATACGCGGTGCCTTTCGGTGGGGGCACGCGGTGCAGGCGCGGCGCTGGCTCGAGGATCGTCTGGAAGTAGCGCGCTGCTGCGCGAGACGCTGCGGCCTCGGTCGGCGCTTCCGTCCGGGCCGGAGACGAGACCGGCGGCGTCGCGCTCGGCGGCTCCCCCGTCGCTGCCTCTGGCTCCTCGAAATCGTGGACGTGCTCGACCGTCGCCTCGAGTGCAGCCCGTGCGCGCGGACTGAGCTCGTCCGCGTCCGCGTGCTCTTGCTGCTCGCCTTCGGCGGAGGTGTCCTGGGCACGCTTCGCCGCTTCCGTCTTGCGGAAGAGCTCGGCCAGCGGGCCCTCACGCATGCTCGCGCGCTTGCGCGCCATCGAGCACCTCCTTCGCCAGATCGCGGTACGCCTGGGCCGCCGGGCCCGTGGGGTCGTAGCGGAGCACGGAGCTCCCCTTCACCGGCGCCTCGGCGTAGCGCACCGTCTTGCGGATCCGTGTCTCGAAGACGAGATCGCCGAAGTTCTCCTGCAGGATCTCGATCGCCTCGCGTGCATGCAACGTGCGCCCGTCGTACATCGTGGGGACGATGCCTTCGACGCGAACGGCGGGGTTCAAGTTCTCGCGCACCATCGCGAGTGTGTTCTCGAGCTGCACGAGGCCGCGCAGCGAAAGGTATTCGCACTGAACCGGCACGATCACCCCGTCGGCCGCGACGAACGCGTTGATCGTCAGCAGGCCGAGCGACGGAGGCGTGTCGAGAAGCACGTAGTCGTACCTGTCACGAACCTCGGCGAGTGCCTTCTCGAGCGCGCGTTCGCGGCCGATGAGCGCAGAGAGGGCCAGCTCCGCTCCGGCCAAGTCGATGGAAGCGACAGCGATGTCGACCTCGACGGTGTGGATCACGTCGGAGATCGGGACGCGATGGACGAGGACGTCGAACATCGATCGCTCGATCACGTCGGGGTTCATTCCCTGGCTCATGGTCAGGTTCCCCTGCGGATCGAGATCGATGATGAGGACGCGCTTCCCCGCCTCCTTGAGTGCGACGCCGAGGTTCAGCGTCGTCGTGGTCTTGGCGACACCGCCCTTCTGGTTCGCGAACGCGATTACCTTGGCCAGGGGACGCTCCTCGGGATCGATGATCTCGGAGGATGGAACCGCGCGGAGCCGCGGGATGGGCGCAGCGTCGGTACCGCTCTCCGGCAGGTCGGCAGGCTCGTCGGGTGGACGCTCAGACGGCGACTGGGACCGCGGAAGGATTCGTGAGAGTCCCATGACCGCCTCACCTTCCCGTCTCCGGCTGAAACTCCTTCAATGCCGTCCACGGTAGCCACCGGGCTCCGACTTCAGTCTTCCCCGTCCCAAATGTCGAGCGACTCACCGAGCCGCGCGATCACGCCGAGGCCCGTGAAGTACACCTTCCCCGAGCGCGGGTAGTAGCAGATGTCGTTCGAGTCCCTCGTTCCGTACATGAGCACCGTCATTCCCTGGGGGCCTGCGCGAAACGCGTGCGCCATACCCGTGCCCGCCGGCCTCGCGACGACGGATCCAGCGCGAACCGGATGCTCTGCGACCCGAGCCTCCTCCCACAGAAGCAGGTCGCCGTCACCTTCGAGCACGACGAAGATCTCCTCCTCGGCGGAGTGACAGTGCGGAGGCGCATTGAGCTTGCCGGGGAGCACCTCGGCCAGCCTGAGACCGGTCCGGGCCGAGCCTGCCACGCGGCCGAGGTTTCGAACCCGACGGCCGACGGTGGCGCCGTCACGCTCGACGGGCTCGACGTCGGCGGTGTTGACGATCGTCGCCGGACGTGGGGACGTCTCGCCGATGTCTGCCGGTCCGGCTGCGGCCTCCCGCGCCCAGGGATGGTCTTCTTCGGCGCCCACGGGAGCCCACGTCTCGCCAAGCCACGCGACTCCCGCCCGCGGCAGCCAGGTCACGCCGCCGGCATAGGTCCGCTGACCGAACGCGAGCACGTCGATCCCGTCGTCGCCCGCCCGCAGCGTGTGCGCGTTCTCGAGCGCGAGATGGACGAGGCAATCGCCTGCACCCACGTCGTGGCCGAGCGTGTCGTCGCCATCCGACTGGACGGAGACGCCCGATCCCGCGAGCACGTAGAAGATCTCCTCCTCGGCGCCCTCGAGATGAAGCGGAGTCGACCACATCCCCGGGTCGACCCGGATCCGCTTGACCCCGATCGTGTGCGACTCGCGACCCGTCAGGCTCTGCCATGTGCCCGCGATGTGGCCTCGCTCGCCGCGGGAGCTCTTGACGTCATCCCAGTGCGAGATCACACGGCGATCATGTCATGCAAAGGGGTCTTCGGAGTCGCACGTGCCAACGCTGACCGCACACCCTCGACGGCATCCGCTCCGGCATCACCTCCTTCCGTGCTCGACCAGGCTTCCGCCTCATCGAGCAGCGCACGCAGCTCGGGGAGGAGTGCCGCTCGCCCCGCGCCCGCCCGATCGAGCGCCTCGATCCGCTCCAGCCGTTCCAGCACCGCTCGTGTCTCGTCCATGGAGCCAGGCTAGCCCGCTTGGCGTCACGAGTGGGAAACAGATCTGTGCCGAATTCGTGCCGGGGTTCGCCTTCGGGCGAGGAAGACCTAGACGGCCTCGGCCCAGGCTGCTTGTCGCCGCGGAAGTCCCAGAAGCTCACGGTCGAGCTCGTGGACGAGGTCGGCTCGATCAGGCGCGCGCAGCACCGCGACCACGGCTCTCCTGACGGTATCCACCGACGCAGCGCTCGAAGCGTCCCCGCCGGCAAGCGCGACGAGGTGGCCATGGAGCTCCTCGCGGGCCGTGCCGTCGGCTTCCAAGAGCACGGCTGCGCGCAACGGCCAGGTCTCGCCGAGGAGCGCATCGAGCGCGGCGCGAAGCTGCTCGGCTCGAAACGGCTCGTTCTGGAAGAGGGAAAGCTCCCAGCGGTCGAGCGCCTCTGCAAGCTCGGGGTCGCCGTCTGCCCTGCCGAGGGCGCCGAGCACGTCGACGGCGATGGGTGTCCGGAATGCGTCCAGGCGAGACGGCTCTCCCGGCGGCTGCGTTGCAGCGATCGGGAGCACGGGACGGATCCCGAAGGGCCGACCGTCCAGGGTCTCGAACAGGACCGGGCCGGCGGCGAGCGCGGCGGACGTCGTCAGGCGGATCGCGCTGACCGCATCGGCGATCTCTGCCGGTGAATCGGGTGGGTTCGCGTCAGCGTCGAGATCCACATGCAGCTCGAGGACGCAACAGCGGTCGGGTTCGCGGCCGAATCCCGGCGGCAGCAACCCGCGCGACTCGGGCCAGTGCGTCGAGAGCTCGGCCGTCTCGAAGTGGCGGATCGAGAGGCCGGGCGCGAGGTCGACCGGCCTCGCAACCGACAGGCCGATCAGCGGCACGAGCGCGCGGAACTGCCGCCGTTCCCCGAAGAGCGTCGACTCGAGGATGCCGTACGCGTGCTCGAAGGCCTCGTCGTCCCAGTCGAACCCGCCGCACGACTCCGCGGTCGAGGTCAAGAGCCCGAGGAGCACTGTGCGAAAAAGTGCGTCGTCCTCGCTCGCGCGCGTGCCGGCGTGGGCGCGGGCGAAGATCGCAGCTGCGGGCTCGCGGGCGAGCTCATCGAGGGCGAGGCGCGCGTCGTCACGCGACCGCAGAAGAGACTCGCGATCCTCGATGAACGAGCGAACGAGTGGCCGAAGCTCGTACAGGGCAGGGCCTCTCCGCTGGACGTGCTCCTCGAATGCAAACGGCAGCTCCGCCCCTTCCTCGAGCTCGCGTCCGAGAACGACGAACGCCCCCAGGACGAAGCCGCGCAGGAGCGGATAGAGATGAGGCGCGCGCAAGGGCACTCCTTCCCGGTACGCGACCGGGCCCAGCTCTCCTCTCCTCGAGAGAGCTACGGACGCAAGACCGCGCGCCGCGGACCGGCGAGAAATCCGGACTCGACGAGCAGGCTCATCGCCTCCGACTCGACGACCGGCTCCCCGTCGAAGCGCTCGACCGCGAGCCGCTTCGAGCCCCCTGACCTGACATGCGCCACGAGCGCGGCGAGCGCCGGACGCAGCCACTCGGGGTCGGGCTCTCGCAGAGGGACGAGCGAGCGGCCGCCCCGCTCCACGAACAGCACCGCCTCGCCCTCGAGCAGAACCACCCATGCTCCGGCCACCCGCGCGGCTCGCGCACCTGCGCGACGCGGCCAGGGCACGGCGGCTCCGTACGGCTGCGCAGGGTCGGCCGCCGCGAGGACGAGCGAGTCCGGCTCGTCGCCCGCAACCGCATCCGCCCGGAGCTCTCGTAGACGCTCGACCGCTCCGGGCAAGGCGAACTGCGCGCCGCCGAGCCCCTCGACGAAGTACCCTCGTCGGCAGACTCCGAGCGTCTCGAGAGCACGCAACTCCGCATAGACGGCGCCGTATCCGCCCTTGACGCTCTCTGCACGCACCCCGTCGCGCGTGACGATCCCCTGCCGCTCGAGCAGAAGCTCGGCCAGCGCTCGGCGGTCGGGCGTCACCGGGAACAGCGATGCGGCAACCGCCCATCTGCCCTGTGTCGGTGACGGCGGGGTTGCCCGCGAGCGCAGGAAGCGACGCGTGCTCCGCTCGCGCCGCGGCGCGTCGTACCGGCGTGACGAGCGCAGCGGCGCCCACGAGTCATTCGTCACCTCGCCGGTCCAGACGAGATCCCAGAGCGCCGGGAGCGCAGCGACGGGCTCGAGGTCGGTCCCGGAGAGGAGGTCGGCCCAGAAGAGCGCACGCTCGCCCAAGCGCAGTGCGGATCGCGTCGTGGGCCGCGCCCTCAGGCGGTGCTTCCACGGCTGGAGCGCCCGAGCAGCGCCGCATCCTCGCGGAAGTACACGGCCACGCGATCCAGCCCGGCGCCGACCCAGACGACGTCGCCCGACCCGCAGAGCGCATCGAGATCGGCAGGACGGTACCCGGGCACGCGGCGCGGCAAGACGTCGCTCTCCCAGAGCGACACCGGCAGCGCGAGCCCCTGCAGCGGAACGAGAGCCTCACGCAGGCTCTGGCGTCGCCCGATCCCGTGCCACGCGGGCAGGAAGCGCCCCAGCGCCGCTTTCTCCGCGGGCTCGACCTCGCGACGCAGGACCGCCAGCGTCGCGCGGCGAACGCGCCGGAGAACTTCCGGATCGCACCACTCGCGCTCGGTGCCGCCCGGGCGGAGCTCGCCGCGAACGAGCGTCTCCTCACGTTCGAATCTCTCCAGCTCGGCCTCGACAACCTCGGGATCCAGGCCGAAGCGACCGGCGGCCTCGGCCGTCGTGAACGGGCCGTGCGTTCGCGCGTACCGCCTCAGCACTGCGGCAAGCGAGTCCGGTACAGGCTCGAGGAAGACATTGGGGACGCCGCCGGGCGGCACCGCGCCGAAGGCATCCCGGACGAGCCCCGCATCCTCGACTGCGGCCAGCGGCTCCAGCTTGCCGAGCCGAACCCGGATCGCACGCCGCTCGCGCAGGAGCGTCTCGGCGAAGCCGCGGTCGTACTCTCCCTCGAGCAGCGGTCCGGCGCGACGCAGAAGATCATGAAGCTCGTCCGCGTTTCGTGGCGTGAGCCGTAACGACGACTCGACCTGCTCGATGGCGCCGAGATCGAGCAGCTCGCGTAGCTCCTCGACCCCCATCAGCTCGCGGAGGAGCCCGCGGTCGAGGGAGAGCGCCTGCGCGCGACGCTCCTCGGGCGGCGTGTCGTCCTCGTACATGTACGTCGCCACGTAGTCGAAGAGGAGCGAGGACGCGAACGGGGAGGCGGAGGCCGTCTCGACTTCGACGAGATCGAGCTCGCGGGTTTGGATTCCTTTCAGGATCCCGCGCAACGCGGGCAGGTCGAAAACATCCTGCAGGCACTCGCGATACGTCTCGAGCACGATCGGGAACTGCGGGTAGCGGCGCGCGACCTGGAGCAGGTTCTGCGCCTTCAGCCGCTGCTGCCAGAGCGGCGTGCGCTGGCCGGGACGACGACGCGGAATGAGGAGTGCGCGCGAGGCGTTCTCGCGGAAGCGAGAACCGAAGAGCGCCGACTGCCCGAGCTCCGCGATGACGAGCTCCTCGACGTCCCCGGGGTCGAGCAGGAGGTCCGAGAGCGGAGGCGGCGCGTCGGCATCGGGAAAGTGGAGAGCGATCCCGTCGTCCGACCAGATCGACTGCGCGTCCACCCCGACCGAGTCCCTGAGCCGTGCCGCGAGCGCCATCGCCCATGGCGCGTGCACGCGGCCGCCGAACGGCGTCAGCACGCACACGCGCCAGTCACCGATCTCGTCGCGAAAGCGCTCGACGACGATCGAGCGGTCGGAGGGAACGACACCCGTCGCCTTCTCCTGCTCGCGCAGGAAGGTGACGAGATTTCGCGCTGCTCTCGTGTCCAGGTGGTACTCAAGGGTCAGCACCGTGTGCGCCTTGTCGTCGGAGAGCGAGACGAGCTCGCGCGACGCCCGGCCGATCTTCTCCCCGAGCTCCGCCGGCCGTCCGACCCCTTCGCCCTTCCAGAAGGGAGCCACACCCGGGACGCCGGGCGCCGGGGACACGAGGACCCGATCGCGCGTGATGTCCTCGATCCGCCAGGTCGACGCGCCGAGCAGGAACGTCTGGCCCTCGCGCGCTTCGTACACCATCTCCTCGTCGAGCTCACCGACCCTTCCGCCGTCGCCGACGAGGTGGACGCCGAAGAGTCCGCGGTCGGGGATCGTGCCGGCATTCGTCACCGCAAGTCTCCGGGCACCGGTGCGTCCGCGGATGATCCCCGCCGTTCGGTCCCAGACGATCCGTGGCCGAAGCTCGGCGAACTCGTCCGACGGATACCGGCCCGCGAGCATGTCGAGGACGTTCTCGAGCTGCGCCCGCGAGAGGTCGGAGAACGGGTACGCGCGACGGACGAGCGTGTGCAGGTCGTCCACCGAAACCTCCTCGTCGGCGCAGATCGCGACGATCTGCTGCGAGAGCACGTCGAGCGTGTTGCGCGGAATCCGGGTCTCCTCGATCTCGCCCTCGCGCATCGCACGCGCGACGACCGCGCACTCGAGCAGGTCGGCGCGGAACTTGGGGAAGATCCGGCCTCGCGACACCGAGTGCAGGTCGTGCCCCGCTCGCCCCACGCGTTGCAGCCCGCGAGCGACCGACTTCGGGCTCTCGACCTGGATGACGAGGTCGACTGCGCCCATGTCGATGCCGAGCTCGAGCGAGGAGGTCGCGACGAGACAGGGGATCTGGCCGGCCTTCAAGAGCTCCTCGACGACGATCCGCTGCTCGCGCGCCAGGGAGCCGTGGTGGGCGCGCGCGATCTCCTCCTCGGCGAGCTCGTTCAGCCGCAGCGCGAGCCGCTCCGCCAGCCGCCGGTTGTTGACGAAGACGATGGTCGAGCGGTGTTTGCGCACCAGATCGAGGATCGCCGGGTAGATCGAAGGCCAGATCGAGCGACTGGATTGCTCCACTCCGCTACCCATCTGCACGCCATCGGCGAGCGGCGGCACGGACAGGTCGGCAGTCGAGCCGAGCTCGCGCATGTCCTCGAGCGGCACGACGACCTCGAGGTCGAGCTCCTTGCGGGTGCCCGCGTCCACGAGCTCGATCTCGCGCTCCGACCCTGCCACGAAGCGGCCGATCTCGACGAGCGGGCGCTGCGTCGCCGAGAGACCGATGCGTTGGAAAGGCCGCTCGACGAGGCTCTCGAGCCGCTCCAGCGACAGCGCGAGGTGCGCTCCGCGCTTCGTGCCGGCGACGGCGTGCACCTCGTCGAGGATCACGGTCTCGACCCCGCGCAAGGTCTCGCGCGCCTGGGAGGTGAGGAGCAGGAAGAGCGACTCGGGGGTCGTGATGAGGATGTCCGGCGGCGTCCTCTGCATCCGCCGCCGCTCGTCGGCCGGTGTGTCGCCGGTGCGGACACCGACCGAGAGCTCGGAGCCGAGGCCCGAGAGCGGGCTGCGCAGGTTGCGCTCGATGTCGTAGTTCAGCGCCTTCAGCGGAGAGACGTACAGGAGCCGAAGCCCTGCGCCGGGCGACGCGTTCAGCCGGTCGATCCCGATCAGGAACGCCGCGAGCGTCTTCCCCGAGCCGGTCGGGGCCTGGATGAGAACGTGTCCGCCCGTCGCGATCGCGGGCCAGCCGCGCTCCTGGGCGGGGGTCGGCTCCGCGAACGCCCGCTCGAACCACCTCCGCGTTCCGGGCGAGAAGTCGTCCAGCGCGGCCATGCGCCCAGGGTAACGAGAACGGCTCAGGTCTTCGAATGCCGGACGAGCCAGTCGACAAGCGTCCACTCGTACTCCGGCGCCAGCGTGCCGTCAGGCAGCGTCAGCTCATGCTCGGCCTGCGGGATTAGCACGATCTCGACGTCGTCGACGGCCAAGCCCGTGCACCCAGTCGTCGAATCTCCGCCGCAAGTCGAGCGCGCGTTCCACGACGGCCTCGTGGTAGCCATCGAGGCGAAGCTGCTCGGCGGTTGAGTGGGCCATCTGCTCCGACGGCGTGACGCCGGTCGAGGCGACGAGAACGAGGAAAGCGACTCGGTCCGAGGCGACGGCGGCGAGCGGAGCGATCCAGCCACCCTGGCTGTAACCCCAGAGTCCGACGCGCTCCGCGTCGATTGCATTCAGCATCCCGAGTGCGTCCCTGACCTGCACGTCGAAGCGGCCGCACGAAGCGTCACCCGTCGACTCCCCTTCGCCCCGACGATCGAACGTGACGACGCCGATTCCCACAGGCGGCAGCACCGCGTGCAGATGCTCGTAGAGCAGGCCGTCTCTCGTGCCCTCGCCGGCGGAGTGCAGCGCGACGATCGCGGCGTCTCCGGCCGGCGAGTAGCTGCCCACGAGAGCGACGCCTTCGCTCGACCCGGATCTCTTGCAACGTGGCGAATGGTAGAGCGCACGCCTCGAAGGACTACTATCGGGCTGTGCCCGAGGCGCTCTACTTCACCGACTCGGACGAGGCGAACGAGCTGATCGCAAAGGAGCCGCTTGCGCTTCTCATCGGCTTCGCGCTCGATCAGCAGATCACGGTGCAGACCGCGTTCTTGGGCCCGCTCAAGCTGAAGCAGCGCGTCGGAGCTCTCGACGCGGCTGCGATCGGGTCGATGGATCCGCAGGAGCTCGAGGACGCGTTCCGCCAACGCCCCGGCATTCACCGTTTCCCGGCAGCCATGGCCCGTCGCGTGCAGGACCTGTGCGCCTTCGTCGCGGAGGAGTACGGCGGCGACGCGGCGCGCGTATGGACCGAGGCCACGGACGCTGCCGATCTCCGTCGCAGGATCGGCGCGCTGCCGGGCTTCGGGAAGATGAAGGTGACCGCGCTCGGCTCGGTGCTCGCGCTCCGGTTCGGCGTCGAGGTGGCATCCGAGCTCGTACCGGGCTTCCCGACTCTCGGCAACGTGGACTCACGCGAGGCGCTCGCGGAGTACCAGGCGAAGAAGCGCGCTCATCGGGAGACTCAGCGGCAGTTGACGCAGAACAACCCGGCCTAGCTCGCCTCCCTACGAGGATAGCCACGCGTCGCCTCGGCCAGAGCACGCCGAGTCGCCGCCAGGGGTCCGCGCACAGCCTCGGTTCCTTCACCACGCGCCGAAGGGTGCCCGCGCGGGATCGTCGACGCCCTGCCAGTTCGGCAGGGTGGGCTCAGCCGTCCGGGCGGGGCACTCGGGCCCGGGCGTGTCGCTGAGTCACGACTCCGTCCGAAACTGCGACCGCATTCGGCTTGGACAGCAGCAACGACAGCGACCGCCGGCCTGTCACGCCGGAGGTCGCGGGTTCGAGTCCCATCGCTCCCGTCTCCTATAGTGCCTGCAAATATGCGGTTTACGTTGTCTACTTCGGCACGGAACATCGCTCTGTGGCCCAATCCCGTGGCCCAAACGAGTTGCACGAAATGCCTGCAAAATTGGCGATTCTGGTCGCTATCTTGTGTCCGGTCGCACGAACTAACAGGATCATGAGCTCTCGACCCGGCCACTACAGCAGGCCCGGAGTCCATTCGCCGCACTCCAACCGATAGCACTTGACCCGCGGCCATACATGGGTTCGAGTCGCATGGCTTCCCGCCGGTCGACTGATGCGTACCGGGGAGAGGGGTTGATACTCGACCCCCAAATGCCAAGTCCTGCGAACCCGAAGGCCCACAGGACTTGACTCGACGACTCTGACAGCCCAGGGCTGCGCAGTCAAGTGACGCCTGTCAGT
This sequence comes from uncultured Actinomycetes bacterium, assembly GCA_963840705.1. Classification (GTDB taxonomy): domain Bacteria; phylum Actinomycetota; class Thermoleophilia; order Gaiellales; family Gaiellaceae; genus GMQP-bins7. The sequence goes on from CAWIZT010000009.1 coordinate 363,592, forward strand.
TGGCCATTCAGTGCGCGGTACGTCGGGACTAGGGAGTCGATGAGGGGCGTTAGCGGGTCCTCCCGGGATCAGCCGAACGATCGTAATGGCGACTCTTCTGAACTCGCGGCGGCAATCACGGTAGGCGTCTGGCCTCAGTGAGCGCCCATCACGAGCCGCCGTCGAGCGCGTAGCCGCTCACGATCAACCAGCTCGACCCGGAGTCGACGAGACCGATGCGGGCGTCGTTCAATCCGTTGAGCGTCGCCGAGCCGCTGGAGCCATCGACGGAGATGGAGGAGCCTTCGTCGGCTGCCTCTTTGAGCCTGTCCCCGCCGACGCGCGTGGCGATCGTCTTCATCGCGGCGGCGCAGGACGTGCCGAGGTTGCTCTTTCGCCTCGGCGGTGAGCTGAGCACAGGCTTTCGTCGTGTCACCGCTTGCGAGCGAGCGCAGGTAGGTATCGGTTGTCTCGCTGATCTTGGACTCGGGACTGCCGCTGCCCACGCCGCAGCCGGTCGAGCATCAAGGCGGCAACGACGAGGAGCGCGTTCGTGACGATCAGGGAAAAGAGCGGGTCATCGTCGGTCCTCCTTCGGTTTAGGCGTCGCGTCTGGCGGTGCGCCAGGCGCCGGCGAGTAGCGGGATCACGGTCCAGGCGGCGATCGTGAGGAATGCGACGCTGGGCGAAATGGAGTCGTTTGTGCTGCCGGGCTCGATTCGGTGGAGCGCTGCTGCGACCAGAACCGGGTCGAGCTTGCCCGTCCCGAGCAGGAGCGGGGTCAGGATGAATTGCCAGGCGAGCAGGAGACCGATCGCGACCCGCCCACTCAGGAGCGAGCCGACGCCGAGCGCGATCGCGAAGCCGGTGAGCAGGGCCAGACCGAGCCATCCGGCGTACTCGACCATCAGCAGTACGCCCGGCTTCGGTTCGCTGCTGGGCAGTGCGACCGATGCGACGGAAGCGATCGCCGCAGCCGCAAGCACGTAGGGAGCGAGGAAGAGGATCCCGCCCGGGAAGCGGACGCCGAAGAGCGCGATCCGGGATCGGCCGGTGACGACGAGCTCGCGGAAGATGCCGGCGCCGAGGTCGCCGCCGCCGGCGGTCACTCCGACCATGATCGCCGCGACCATGCCGATCTGGGCGAGGAACTCGTACGTGCTGCGGAGGTTCGTGATCCCGCCGGCGGGGCCGGCGTTGTCTGGGTCGACGGCGTGCTGCAGCGTCAGCACGGCGTAGCCGACGACGACGGGCGCGACGACGAGTACCAGCGTCGACCAGAAGAGACCGCGGCGTTTGCGCAGCTTCAGCAGCTCGGCACCGACCATCGCACTCCAGGGGACGGCCGTCCGACGGCCGGCAGGGCTGTCGCCACGGTGGTCACTCGGCGCCTCCAAGGCGCTCGGTGATCTGCAGGAAGCGCTCCTCGAGCGAGGGGCTCTGAGGATCGAGCTTGTGGACGACGATGCCCTCGGCTGTGAGGCGTCGGTTCAGCTCGCCGGCGGCCTGCTCGGTGGTCAACTCGAGGTCGGACGCGAGCGTGACCCGGATGCCCGCGCCGTTGCGCTCGATCGACCGGACCGCCCCATGGTCGGCAAGAGTGACCTCCGCGCGGACTTCGTCGGGCGTGCCGATCAGGATGGTTCGTTCTCCGCCCGCCTTGAGCTGCTCGATCGATCCCTGGACCACGACGCGCCCACGGTCGACGATGGCGACGGCGTCGCAGATCTTCTCGACCTCGTCCAGGAGGTGGGAGGAGAGAAGGACCGTACGGCCCTCACCGATGAAGCCGCGGATCATGGCGCGAAACTCGTGGATCCCGGCTGGGTCGAGGCCATTCGTCGGCTCGTCGAGCAGTAGTAGCTCGGGGTCGCCGAGCAGCGCCCGGGCGACGCCAAGGCGCTGGCGCATGCCGAGCGAGTAACTGCGCACGCGCTCGTCCGCGCGCTCGGTCAGGCCAACTCGTTTCAGCGCCCCGTCGATGCGCGCCTTGGGCTTCGGCGCTGCGGACTGCCGCGGCGATCTGAAGGTTCTCGCGCCCGGTCAGGAAGAGGTGGAAGCGGGGCTCCTCGACGATCGCGCCGATACGCGCCAACACCGCGCCGCGCTGCTCGGGGCACGGGCAGATCCGAGGAGCCGCATCGTGCCGGAGCTCGCCTGCGTCAGGCCGAGCAGCATCCTGATCAAGGTCGTCTTGCCGGCGCCGTTCGGGCCGAGGATAGCCGAACGCGGTGCCGCGCGGGACGCGAAGGTCGACGGCTATCGACCGCGACGCGGTCGCCGAAGCGCTTCGTCAGCCCCTCGGTCTCGATGACGTACGCAGTTCCGGTCACGGCTCACCTTCCTGCGACGGTCGGCGCCGCCGTCTCGAGGTTCGGGTGGCGCACATCCGCCGTTTTCCTCGGAGCGAGCCGATCGCCAATGGACCCGGGCCGCGTCATGTCGAGGAGGATCAGCGTGAGGTTGGCACCGACGGCCGCCCCGACGATCGTGGTCATGAGTGCCACCAAGTCGGCCGTTGCGCTGAACCCGAGCCATCCACCAACCAGAGCGCCACTCATCGCCGCTGCGAAGCCCGTGGCCTTCGTCCTGGCGGACCAGTCGCGGTTCACCCAGGCGAGGTAGATCCCCAGCCCGATCGGCACACCCACCGAGAGGCTTGCCAGCAGCACGTCGTCGAGCGGGACGCCGGGCATCGTCGTAAGGACGAGCAGGGCGCCGAGAAACCATCCGCCCAGACCGAGCACAATCGGATAGAACGACCGCAGCAGCGCACTGCTCTTGCGCCCGAAGGCACCGCGCCGCCGGACGCGGAGCGCCATCCACAGCAGCGAGAGCATGGCCACCGCCGCGAGCCCGAGCATGAGACCGAGGACGATCTTCGCGATCGCGCCGTGGCTGATCGCGGGCGTGAAGTCAACCGAGTTATGCGTGTAGAGGCTGCGGTCAACACGGCCGCTGTCGAAGAACGTGTTCACCAGACGCGTGCTCGCCTCGGGCTGGTAGGTCCAGAAGTCATCGCTGTGGCCGAGATCGCGGAAGATGACCTCCTGGCCGTTCGGCAGATGCGGGAGCAACTCGCGCGTCGCCCACTGCGGCGTCGCGAAGTCGAGGTTGCCGCCGATCAGGAGCGTCTCGACCTTCGAGTCGCGAACGTGCGTGTACTCGTTCTCGTCCGGGTTCGCCGGCCATGCGTCGACGAGCGCGCCGCCGACCCAGATGAGGTCGGCGCCGGGAGTCCCGATGAGCGAGGCGCCGTCGGCATCGGCCGCGAAGACCGCGGCGGGCGTGGGCTGCGTCGCTCCTGGCGACCGCGGCGACGTCGCCCCAGAGCTGCTCGCTCGGGAAGGCCACCTGCGCCATCAGCGACAGGAACCAGGCACCGCTGCCGTCGCCCTGGTCGGCGGCGAGGAGCGTGTCGATCGTCCACGGCGCGGCGAGCGGCCCGGCGCCGTCGGTGGTCGCGGCCATCAGGCCGAAGAACGCAGCCGCCTTGACGTTGCCCTCCTTGATCGGCAGAAACCACCAGCTGCTCCGGAATGCGCTCGTACGCCGAGCGGAGCGAGGCCGCGAGGTCCGGCGTACGGCTGCGGCAGGACAAGTCGTCCGCGCAGAGCGCCGCGTAGCGGCGGATCTGCTCGTCGGTCGTCTTCGCGTCCCAGACGAAGTGGCCCGGCGGGTTCGACCCCGATCATCACCGACCGGTGGATGCTCCTCGGGTAGCGCCAGGAGTAGATCATCGCCGTGCGAGTCCCGGCGCTCTCGCTCAGCAGGTCGATGCGGTCGTAGCCGAGCGCCTTGCGGGCGGCCTCGAGATCGTCGACCCGCTGCGGCAGGCTGTAGCCGTCGAGATCGACGCCGTCGTCCGTCAGTCGCTCCGCGCAGGCCCGGAAAGCGTCGGCGCGCGCGCGCAACGACTTCTCGCCGAGAAGGTCGGTCGAGCGCTTCATCGCCGACTCGACCTCCGGGCAGTCGAGCGCCGAGGAGCCGTCCATGCCTCGGTAGCCCACGAGGACGACGTCGTGCTCGTCCGCGAAACGGCTGGCGTTCCCGAACTTCATGTTCGTGATGCCGGGCCCGCCCTCGAGGCGGAAGATCGGCTCGGCCGGCTTCTCGGACAGCGCCCGGATGCGGGTCACCGGCAGCGCGATGAGACGCGAGCCCGGATCGTGGCGGTTCTCGGGCACGACGAGCGTACCGCACTCGGCTTCGTAGCCGCCGTCCTCGGTCGCGTAGTCGCAGTCCTCCAGGATCAGGTCTCCGGCGTTCGCCCCTGCGGGCACGGAGACCGCGCTGTCGCCGGTGAAGCGGAGGTACGCGAGGCCGATGCCCGCCAGCGCGATGAGGACGAGGGCGACGAGTCGCCGCGGAGAGAAGGCCCTCGATGCCTTCGCGCTTCCCTTCGTGTCGATGTGGGACGGAGTGGCCATGGGAGTCCTTTCGCGGCCGCCCCGGGCCTGGAGGCCCGGGGCGGCCATCCGGATCTAGGCCGAGGCGGGCCTCGGCGAGGTGTCGGCCGGTGTCTCCGGCTCGGAGACGCCGAGCCGCGGCAGCCACTGGAGCCACGTCGGCAGGTACCAGTTCCAGTCGCCGAGGAGCTTCATCGAGGCCGGCAGGAGCACCCCCCGGACGATCGTCGCGTCGATCAGGATCGCGGCGGAGAGCCCCACCCCGAACTGCTTGAAGAAGGGCCACGACAGCGTCGCGAAGACCGCGAAGACCGCGACCATGACGATCGCGGCGCTCGTGACCACCCCGGCGGTGGACTTGATCCCGTGCGAGATCGCCTCGTCCATGCTCTTGCCGCGGTCGAACGTCTCCCGGATCCGGCTCATGATGAACACGTGGTAGTCCATCGAGAGGCCGAACAGGATCACGAACAGGAGCAGCGGCACCACCGCGTCGATCCCGGCCGCGGAGCTGTCGCCGATGAGGCCCTTGCCGACGCCGTGCTGGAAGACGAGCACGAGCACGCCGTAGGCCGCGGCGACCGAGAGCAGGTTGAGCACGATGGCCTTGAGCGCGACGACGATCGAGCGGAACGCGACCAGCATCAGGCCGAAGGCGAACAGAAGGACGAAGGCGACGACTGGGGGCAGGTTCGACCTCAGTGCGTCCGCCTGATCCCTCCACTCGGCCGTCTGCCCGGTGACGCCGGCTCGGGTGTCGGGAAGCCCGCCGACCGTCTGGGGGACCACCTCGTTGCGCAGCATGCGGAAGGCTGCGTTCGAGGCGGCATCGGTTCCGTTGCCCGCGATCGGGACGGTGATGTTCGCGACCGTGCCCTCCTCGTTGACGTCCACCGTGATCGGCTCGAACGCGCGGCCGCTCGCGAGCGCACGCTGCTCGAGCTGCGCAATCGCGCGCCGCATCGTCGGCGTCCGCACGCTCGGCGCCTCGACGACGACGTTCGCGGGCAGCGCCGAGCCGGGGAATGCCTCCTGCATGCGGTCGTACGTCTTGATGACCTCGAGTGACTGCGGGAACGACTCGGGCCCCTGTGCCGAGAGGTGCAGCTGCAGCGCAGGAGCGGCGAGTGCCAACAGCACCGCAGCAGAGGCTGCGGCCGAGAGCACGGGACGGCGCAGGACGCCATCCACGATCGGGCCCCAGATCCGGCCTTCCCCGTCGTCACGGCTGAGGCGCCCGACGAACGGGACGCGCCCGCGGTCGACCTTGTCTCCGAGCCGCGAGAGCACGGCGGGAAGCACGGTCAGCGACCCGAGCACCGCCACGGCGACCACGAGGATCGTGGCCAGCGCGAGCGAGGAGAAGGTCGTGTCGCCGGTCAGGAACATGCCGGCCATCGCGACCATCACGGTCAGGCCCGAGACGAGCACGGAGCGGCCGGAGGTCGCGGCGGCGATCTCGAGTGCCGACTGCGCACTGCGGCCTGCGGCTCGCTCCTGGCGGGCGCGCTTCAAGTAGAACATCGAGTAGTCGACGCCGACCGCGAGCCCGATCAGGAGCACCATCGCCGGGGCCTGCAGCGCGACCGGCAGCAGGACGCTCGAGAGCGCGACGAGCCCGAAGGTCGCGAAGACGGCGGTCAGCGCGAGCAGGAGCGGAATGCCCGCTGCCACGAGCGAGCCGAAGGTGAGCACGAGGACGATGAGCGTGATCGGGAGCGAGAGCGTCCCGGCCTTGCCGAGGTCTTCGTCGTATGCCTCCACGACTCCCTTCTCGGCGCTCGCGTCGCCGAACTCGCCGATCGAGAAGCCCGGATGGGCGCCCTCTGCTGCGGCGACGGCAGCAAGGACCGGGTCGATCTTGTCGACCGCATCCTCCTTGGCGCCTCGGATTCGGAACTCGACGAGCGCGGAACGCCGGTTCTTCGAGATCTGGCCGGCGTTGCCGGGATCGAGCGGTGAGCGGACGTCCTGGACGTCCGCGATCCTGGAGACACGCGCGACGAGATCCGCGATCGCGGAGTCGAAGGCGGGCGTGCCCACGCGGTCCGAGCGACTCTGGATCAAGACGCGCTCGGTGGCGGGCTGCTTGAACCCGTCCTCGAGGATCCTGTCCATGCGGCCCGACTCGCCTGGTCCGGCGCTGGTCTCGATGTACCTCGTTCCGACCATGCCGCCGAGCCCGAAGGCGACGATGACGAACGCGAGCCAGCCGAACGTGGCCGCCTTCCAGTGGGCGGCACTCCAGCGACCCATCCAGGCCGCGAGGTTGTGCGACTCACTGTTGTGCTTGGTGCGGGACATGACGGTTCTCCTTTCGGGTCTTCGGCCGCCCTCAGGCGGCGTAGGCGAACGGGTGGTAGAACGCATCGAGGGCACGCTCGGGCGCGACCGCGATCTGGAAGCGATCTCCGAGATGCGCGTCCTCGACCGCCACGGTCAGCGCGTTCTCGTCGGGGCACCAGAGCAGGAGGACGTTGATGCCGTCGCTCTCGCGGGCGGCGAGCTCGCGGGCTTGCGGTGATCCAAAGCTCACGACTCCCTCCTTCTCGCTCGGGGTCGAGCGGAAGACCTCGAGCCACGTCCGCTCACGCGGGAGCTTCGGTCGTTCATCGGGATTCGCTTCATGGCACCTCCCATCAGTTGGCGCCATTCTCGGTCCGGGCCCTGTTCGTGTCGTCGGGACAAGTACGTAAGGGCACACGTATTTCTTGAAGAGATACGTAGCCCGCTACGGGTTCCTCCCGATGCCCCAGCGCCCCGGTGGAGCCACACTGAGTCGATCCCGGGTCGAGGCGCGACCGGGAGCACCCGACTAATCCGGAGGAGAGACCGTGGCCATCTTCATCGTGGAGCGGAGGTTGCAGGCGCTCAGCCCTGAGCATCTGGCCGCCCTCCATAGGGCCCTTGCGGAAAGCTCCCGGAGGCTCTCCGTCGGCGAGGACAGCGTTCGCTACGTGCGAAGCATGTTTGCCCCCGCTCGCGCCCGCTGCCTATGCGTGTTCCGGGCGACCAGCGGAGACCTGGTGAGGCGGGTGAACGAGGTGGCCCAGGTTCCCTTCGAGAGCATCGATGAGGCGATCAACTTCGAGCACCCAGGTCGCCGCCCTGCGTGAGCGTTCAACCGTCAACCGCGGTGCCGAGAGCCCAAGCGGAAGCGGCAACCGCAGCTAGCTCCGGTCTAATGAGCGGGAGCCGAGGAGCCCGAGCGGGCTTCGTCCTCCGCCACCCAGGCAGCGATCTGCGACCGGGAGGTGAAGCCGAGCTTCGTGAGGATGTGCTCGACATGGGTCTCGGCGGTTCGCTTAGAGATCACGAGCCTCGAGGCGATTTCCCTGTTGCTCAGGCCCTGGGCGACGAGACCGGCGATCTCGCCTTCCCGAGGAGTCAGCGTCCCGGAGGAACGCTTGCCCGAGGCTCGCTGAGCCTTGGGCTCCTTCTCCTCCAGCGCCAGTGAGACGAGCTGCTCGGTGCTCATGCGCGTCCCGTCCCCGTAGATTCGGTCGAACTCCCGATCGCCGAGGGCGGAGCGGGCATCGGCGACACACGCTTCGTGATTCGGAACGAGGTGTGGCTGGAGCGAGGCCGGGATGGACTCCCACAGGGTCTGGAGACCGCCAAGGAGTCGGGCAGCCCGCTCGGGGCGGCCCGTCGAGGTTCCGACCCAGGCGAGGATTTCGACGGAGATGCCCATTCCAACCCTGTTGTCCACGTCGCGGCTGAGACGAAGCGCCTCGGTCAAGATGCTCTCCGCACCACCCCAGTCGGCCATCATCCAGGCCTCCCTGGCCTGGCCAAACAGCATCCAGGTCTGGATGTAGCGATCGCCGCCCTCCCGACACAGTTCGATCGCGCGTGCGAACAGATCCAACGATCGAGAGTGGTCCCCGCGCTGGGACGAGATGCCCCCAAGCGAGCCGAGCGCGTTCGCGGCCCATCGCCGGTCAGGCAGGTCGCGCTGGCGTTCGAGACATCTCTCGAACATCCTTTCTGCGCCATCGAGGTCTCCCTCGAACATCAAGCCGCCCCCCAACGCCAGGGAGGCTAAGCACATGCTCAGCTCATCCCCGACGTCTGCCGCCACCCGTTCACCTTCCACGAAGACGTCGAGACCCTTGCGGATGTCTCCCTGCAGCTGGGCCAGCCATCCATCGACCCCAAGAGCCATCGCCCGGCCCTTCGTGGGCCGCGGAGACACCTCGAGAAGGGCATCCAGCCAGCGCCGGCCCTCCCGCATGTTTCCCTTCGTCAGCCAGTAGTAGGCGAGGTTCGCTGCCATCATGAGGCCCCGCTCGGCGTCCTCACGGTCCGCCAGGCAGAGCCGGAGAGCTTCTCGCAGGTTGGCCAGTTCGAGGTGGGCCCGGTCCCACCATTCCACCTGGGACGGACCCAGCTGTGCTCGAACACCTTGGCAGCGAGGTTGGCGCACCAGTCCCGGTTCCTCCTGCTGATCTGAGGCTCCTCGCCGGCGTCGCGGAGGCGCTCCCGGCCGTAGTCCCGGATCGTCTCCAGCATCCGGAACCGGGAGACGGTTCCGTGGAGCTCCCTCCTGAGGATCGACTTGTCGACCAGGCTGGCCACAAGATCCATCGCCGCCCTCGTAGGAAGGCCATCGCCTCCGCAGATCGCCTCCGCGGCATCCAGATCGAAGCTCCCCGGGAAGATCGACAGCCGTCGCCAGGCGACCTGCTCCTCTTCGGAGAGCAGGGAGAAGCTGTAATCGACCGCCGCCCGCAGGCTCTGGTGACGGACGGCCCCCAGGCGGCTGCCGATCGATAGGAGCCGAAACCGCTCATCCATCTGCTCCAGGATCTGGCCGACGGTGAATGCGCGCAGCCGTACTGCGGCCAGCTCGAGGGCGAGCGGGAGGCCATCCAGACGGCGGCACAGCGCGCCCACCTCGGCTGCATTCGAGGGGGTGAGCTCGAACTCGGGCCAGGCGGCCCGAGCCCGCTCCACGAACAGGCGCACGGCGTCGTACTGGAGGAGGGCGTCCGCCGGAGGCACATGATCCTCCGTGGGAAGGGGCAGGGGTGCCACCTCCATGACCGTCTCTCCGCCGATACCCAGGGGTTCGCGGCTGGTGCACAGGATTTTCAGGTCAGGACAGGTCCGCAGGAGGCCATCGGCGAGCACCGCGCACGCATCGGTGAGGTGCTCACAGTTGTCAAGGATCAGCAACAGGCGCTTGGTCGCAAGAAAGTCGGCCAGCGTGCTCACCAGCCACCGCGTCGACGCATCGCGAACCCCCAGGGCGCTGGCAACCGTCTCCGCTAGGAGCGCAGGATCCCGAAGGTCGGCCAGTTCGGTCACCCACACGCCCTCGGGGAATGCGCGCCTGAGACCGTCCGCCGCCCGAAGCGCGAGGCGAGTCTTCCCTACACCCGCAGGGCCGATGAGTGTCAGAAGAGGCGTGAAGCCCAACGCCTCCCTGACCTCACGAAGCTCTCGCCGGCGTCCCACGAAGCTGGTGAGTTCGCCGGGACGGCCCTTTGGGCGAGACGGGGCGGTCTGATGCGCCACTAGGCCCCGAGCGTAAGTACCGACCGCGGGGCCGTCAAATGCCTCAGTTGCCTCCCTAGAAGCACCCACGCCCCCGGCGCCACGTGCGCGCCGCTGAGCCTGAGACGGCAAGGAGGGCCGGCCCTATGAATGGCAAAGAGGCCGAAGCTTCTGATCAAGGCTTCGCCTCGACCACGGACTCTCCTGGTGGGAGGCGCGGGCGTTCACGGAACAGAGCGCGTAGCTGTCCGCAGAGGCGTCGCGGGTGGGGACCAGGGTGCTTCCGGGGTGGCCGCGCACGCCTCTCGCGCAGCAGGCAGCGCTGCGCGATGTCCCTCGCGGCCGGCGCGTCATTGTCTATGAGGACAAGATTCCTTGGCCCACTCGTGGCCCAGACGTCGATTCGACGATTGGCTCAACCACGCGGAGCGGAGTCGCCTTGAGGGCTAAAAGGGCCTGCAAATAGGGCTGTTCTGAGAGATCGTCGCCGGGCGTCGTCGAGCCTGACCCGGCCTGTCACGCCGGAGCTCGCGGGTTCGAGTCCCGTCGCTCCGTCGCTTCGGTATGCCCAGAAGTGGCGTCGGTCACAGTTCTGGCCGAATCCGTGAACCAGTCGCCCGAGCACTACCGGAGGGAGAAGCGGGCCGACAAGAGCGCCCGTCGAGCGGAAGCTCAGGCGCCGACCCAGTAGGAACCGACCAGGACGAAGCGCCGGGCCGGAACGTCCTTCCCTTGGTGACGCACCAGCGCTGACCAGCTGCCGACCTGGACTGCGTCCAGAACCCGCGTGTCCGCCCTTGCGTAGATCGTACATACTCAGTATGATACCGCGTATGATGACGAACCGGAGCCGGCTGTGAGCGTTCCACACGCGCTCCTCGCCCTCCTGAGCGAAGGGCCGAAGTACGGGTTGCGGCTGCAGACTGAGTTCGAGTCGCGCACGGGCGAGGTCTGGCCGCTCAACGTCGGACAGGTGTACACGACTCTCCAGCGCCTCGAACGAGACGGACTCGTCGAGACCGACGACGGCGAAGGCGAGCGAGCGCGGAAGCGATACCGGATCACGCCCGCCGGGGCTCATGAGCTGGCTAACTGGCTTCGCACGCCTCCCGACCTGGTCCCTCCCCCGCGCGACGAGCTCGTGATCAAGGTGCTCGTCGCCCTACAGGTTCGCGGGACGGACGTCCACGAGGTCATGCAGATGCACCGCCGCCACGTGATCGAGGTCATGCAGCGCTACACCCAGGTCAAGGCAGCTGCCGGTGAGGACGACGTGGCGCTGGCACTCGTCGCCGATGCCGAGCTTTTCAGGCTCGAAGCGATCGTGCGCTGGCTCGATGCCGCCGACGTCCGGTTGAAGCAGCGGCCGCCCCTCGCTCCGGCTGAGCTGGCCGACATGCCCCTCGAGCAGACTCACCCAATGGAGGTCTCGCAATGACCAGCCGACTCGAATTGCGCCAGGTGTCCAAGACCTACGGCTCGGGTCCGAACGAGGTCCGCGCGCTCCGAGACGTCGACCTCTCCGTCGAGCACAGCGAGCTGGTGGCGATCATGGGGCCGAGCGGCTCGGGCAAGAGCACGCTCCTCACGATCGCCGGCAGCCTCGAGGAGGCGACGAGCGGCCAAGTGCTCGTCGACGGCATCGACCTCGCGACCGTTTCGCGCTCGGAGCAGGCAAGGATGAGACGCCGGTCGATCGGCTACGTCTTCCAGGACTTCAACCTGCTCCCCGGCCTGACGGCGATCGAGAACGTCACCCTGCCCCTCGAGCTCGATGGCACCCCGTTGAAGGTGGCACGGGCACGGGGACTCGAGGCAATGGAGGAGCTCGGCGTCGCCGACCACGCCGATCGCTACCCCGACGAGCTGTCGGGCGGCGAGCGTCAGCGTGTCGCGATCGGCCGGGCGATCGTCGGTGAGCGCGGCTTGCTGCTCGCCGACGAGCCGACGGGCGCGCTGGACTCCGTAAACGGCGAAGCGGTCATGCGCATGCTGCGGGCGGCCACGCAGCGGGGAATCGCGGGTGTCGTGGTCACCCACGAGGCGCACCTGGCGTCCTGGGCCGACCGCGTCGTCTTCCTGCGCGACGGTCACGTCGTCGACCAGACGGCCGCGCCTCCCGGGCCAGAGTCGCTCCTCGCGGCAGGTGATCGGCGCTGACCTCGCTCGCTCACCGAGCGACACTCCGAGGGCCGAGCAACGGCGGTATCGCCGCCCGCCGCGCCCTCATCCGCTGGGCCTTGCGCATGTTCCGGCGCGAGTGGCGGCAGCAGATCCTGGTGGTGACGCTCCTCGCCGTCGCCGTTGCGGCCGCGATCAGCAGCGTGACCATCGCGTACAACACACGGCCTGCAGACAACGGCGAGTTCGGCTCGGCCAGTCACCTGCTGAAGTTCGACGGCACCGATCCGCAAAGGCTGGAGACAGGCCTAGCCGCGGCCGAGGAATCGTTCGGGACGACGGAGGTCATCGGACACCGCTCGCTGGTTGTCCGTGGCGGCGTCGAGACGGTCGATTTCCGGGCACAGGACCCGAACGGCCCCTATGGCGGCGAGCTGCTCGCGCTGCGCCAGGGCAGCTACCCGAATGGCCCCAGCCAGGTCGCCGTCACCGATGGCGTGGCTGAGCTCCTGCAGCTCGACATCGGCTCGACGCTGGCCCTCGACGGGCGCCGGCGGACAGTCGTCGGCATCGTCGAGAACCCGCGCAAGCTGAGTGACGAGTTCGCTCTCGTCTCCCCCTCGTCCGCGGGAACGCCCCACCACGTCACCGTTCTGGTCGACGCGAGCACAGAGTCGTTCCGCGCCTTCAGAGAGCCCGCGCTCGAGAATGCCCGTTCCGCCCTCGTGCTCATGGGGAGCAGACCCAACGACGGGGCCGCGGACGCGTTGGCAATGTTCTCCGTCGCCACCGTGTTCCTCCTGCTGGCGACGTTGGTCGCCGCAGCAGGCTTCGCGGTGATCGCCCAGCGACGGCTCCGGCACCTCGGCATGCTCGCCGCGATCGGCGCCACGCAGAAGCACCTCCGGCTCGTGCTACTGGCCAACGGCGCGGTGGTCGGGGCGGTCGCAGCACTCTGCGGGACGATTGCCGGCCTCGCGCTCTGGGTCCTGTTCGCGCCGACACTCGAGTCCGCGACCGACCACCGCATCGAGCGACTCAGCTTTCCATGGGTACCGACCGCGATGACCGTGATCCTCGCGGTCCTCGGAGCGACCGCCGCAGCCTGGTGGCCCGGACGAACGGTCGCCCGTCTCCCCGTTCTGCTCGCACTCTCGGGGCGACCGCCAAGCCCCAGGCCCGCCCGCCATGCTGCGATCGCAGCCATCGCTCTGGTCACAGTCGGCATGGGCTGTCTCGCGTTGTCCGACCGAGACAGACCGCCCTTCATAGTCGCCGGGATCGTCGCAACGATCCTCGGCACACTGCTCCTAGGCCCGGCTGCGATCCGCATCTTCTCCGCCGTGGCGGGGCGACTCTCCATTGCGCCGCGATTGGCGCTGCGAGACCTCGCCCGCTACCAGGCGAGGTCCGGGGCCGCACTCGCAGCAATCACCCTGGCCCTCGGCATCGCGGCAGCGGTCGTCATCACCGCGGCGGCCGAGGAGAAGCGGGAGGACGAGCGGGCAGCCACCGACCTCCCGAACCTGACCGACCGCCAAGTCCGGGTGTACGCGGGCGCGACACGAGAGCCGGAGCTCATCCCGCTTTCGACCCAAACTCCCGCCCAGGTCGCGCAGGGCACTGCACGTGTTCGCCAGCTCGCGGCAGCCCTCGATCAGGCAGCCGTGATCCCGCTCCGTAAGGCCGTCCAACCCGGCGATCCGCCGATCGTCACCTTCGAGGGCGACCGGGCTCTCGTCGCTGTCGGACTTAGGAGGCAAACGTCCCCCAAGAACTGGACACGGGGATCGGGTCTCTACGTCGCCACGCGTCCGCTGCTCAGTTACCTCGGAGTCGACCCAGCGGCGGTCGGCCCGAGCACGGACTTCCTGGCCGACCTGACCGTCCCGATCGACGAGCTAGTCATCCTGCGCCGCCGGGCGTGGAAGGCACTTGCCGTCACGAACGTCCAGAGGATCGACAGCCTGCAGGTTCTCGGTGTCGGGGAAGGGGACACCGGCCGCGTGCCGTCCTCGTTCGTTACGCTCAACGGTCTTCGCCGCCACGGCTGGAAGCAGGTCCCGAGCGGATGGCTCGTCGAATCGAGTCGGCCTCTGACAAGCGAACAGATCGGCGCCGCGCGCGACATCGCGGCCGAGGCCGGCCTCACGATCGAGACCCGGCGAGAGAGCGCCTCCCTCGCAACGCCCATCGCGATCGCGACCGCCGCAGGGGCCTTCCTGGCGTTCGCGATCCTCGCCATGACCGTCGGGCTGATCCGCAGCGAGAGCGCAGGCGACCTCCGCACGTTGACCGCGACCGGAGCCACGAGCAGGATCCGCCGAACGGTGACGGCAGCCACCGCGGGCGCGCTCGGCCTCCTCGGCGCGCTCCTCGGCGTCGCCGGCGCCTACGCCGTCCTGATGGCGACGTACTACGACGACCTCGGCTATCTCGGACGGATACCGGTACTCCCTATCGTTCTCATCGTCGTCGGCGTCCCTCTGACGGCTGCGGCGGCCGGCTGGCTCCTCGCCGGACGCGAGCCGCCTGCGATCGCCCGCGCCGTCATCGAGTGACCGGCTACGCGCCTCTCCTCAGGCTAGCGCCCCATCGCATGCCTGCCGGCGGCTCGCAGGTCTTCGAGTACGTTACGCCGGTGGGAGCGGGAGCCGGCTGAATCATCTCGGGCCCGCGAGACCCCGATGTACCCGATGCCCTTCACTCCGACCCCCATTGTCGCCCGCCGGCTCGCCGGACAGGCGCGGAAGCGCGCCCATCGGGAGACTCAGCGGCAGTTGACCAAGAAAAACCCGGCCTAGCTGGGCCTCCCTCGGAAGATAGCTACGCGGCTCAGACCGCCTCGATCACCAGACCGAGGTCGATCGCGAGGTGTGGACGGAGACGTCGGGGTACGGCCCGTTACCGCCCGCATCCGCGCGCCGTGATCGATTTGCGCCCCGCTGCGCCGACACCCTCAGAACGTGACTCTTTGGTCGCGGCGTCCTCGTAGGCCGCGTCTCGAGACGATGCCCTACGCGCCGCTCAGCGCGACGTACACGCGGCGTGCCTCGCCGAGCCCTTTCAGGTCGTGTTCTCCTCGGTCATCGAATTCGAGACCTGATCCGGCGACGAGGTCACGAGCCGTCGCGGTCACAAGGACCTCGCCACCTCCGGCGAGACCTGCCACGCGCGCGGCGACGTTCACAGCTATGCCACGCGGCTTACCACGCGGAGGCCGCTCGACTTCCCCTGTGTGCAGACCGGCCCGGATCTCGAGCCCGAGTCCTGATACGAGACCCTGTATCGCGAGCGCGCAGCGAATCGCTCGCGCCGGCCCGTCGAAGACTGCGAAGAAGCCGTCTCCGGCAGTGTCGACCTCCTCGCCGGAGAACCTTTCGAGCTCGCGACGAACGGCCGCATGATGCTGCTCTACGAGCCGCGACCACGCCGAGTCGCCCATCGCCCGAGCCGTCTCCGTCGAGCCGACGAGGTCGGTGAAGAGGATCGTCGCCAGAATGCGATCGGCCACCGGCTGCGGCCGGACGCCTGTGAGAAACTCCTCGATCTCGTCCAGGAGAGGTTCGGCGTTGATCCACGGCAGCGTGCTCGATCCGGGCAGCTCGACTAACCGCGCGCCGGGAATCGTGCTTGCGAGCTCGCGCCCCTTCTCCACACCGACCAACGGCTCGTCCGTCCTGTGGAGGACGAGCGTGGGCGCCTGCACGAGCGGGAGGGCGTCGCGAACGTCGGTGACCGCCATCGAAGTGATGAGGTTCCGGATGGCGCCGGGACTGCCGCCGACGCGCTCCCGGGCGCCCCACCATGCCTTCATCACATCGTCGGCATCTGGCGCAAAGCGGAGGATCCCGTCGCCGTCTCCCCAGTGCCTGACCACATCGTCGATGAGCGCGGCCCGCTGCACCTCGTCGAGGTCGTGGACAGGCGCGGTCGCGAACGTGCCGTGGAGGGCGAGGGCGCGGGTTCGCTCCGGGTAGGTCGCCGCGAAGAGGATCGACATCGGCCCTCCTTCGAAGTACGCGAACAGCGCTGCGCGTTGGCTGCCAACGGCGTCCATGACTGCGCGCACATCGACCATCCTCGTCTCCAGGTCGGCGAATCCCTCGTGGCGGTCCGAGAGGCCCGTACCGCGCTTGTCGAGACGGATGAGGCGCGAGAACGAGGCCAGCCGCTCAAGGAATGCCGCGTGGCGCGGCTCCTCCCAGTCGAATTCGAGGTGGCTGGTGAATCCTGGCACGAGGACGAGGTCGAACGGCCCGTCCCCCGTCACCTGGTACGCGATCGAGACGTCGCCGCTCTGCGCGTACCGGATCGGGCCTCGCATGCGGTCATTCTCGCAGCAGACACCCAGCCGACTTGTACCTTGACCAGGCTCGCGCGATAGTCGGTCTCGTGAGGCGATTTAACGTTGCGGGCTGGGCCTTCGTCATCCTCGTGACCTTGCTCGTGGAGGCGAGCGTCCGGGCGTTCGACTACGAGACGAGCATTGCCAGGCCTTCGGCGACGTTGCGGGCGCTCGTCGACGAGCTGTGGGCGGGCTCACTGTCGGGCGAGTTAGGGGACACTCTCTCGGCGTACTTCGAAGGGCTCGCCCTGGCGATAGTGGTCGGGGTTGCCGCAGGCCTCCTCATTGGCAGCTCGCGGACGTTGCTCGACGCCACGTGGGTCGTGATCGAGTTCCTGCGCCCGATCCCGGGTGTCGCGCTCATCCCACTGGCGATCCTCTTCTTCGGGCTTGGCGTCCCAGCAATTCGTTTCGTGGTGGCGTACGCGGCAGCCTGGCCGATCCTCATCAACACGCTCTACGGCGTGCGCGGTGTGGACCGCATGTTTCACGACGTCGCGAGGACGTCGGGTGTGGGTGAGGCCGGAAGGCTCTTCCGGGTCACGTTGCCGGCGGCGCTCCCCAGCATCGCCACCGGCGTCCGCGTGAGTGCGGCGATCGCGCTGCTCGTGTGCGTGACCGCCGAGTTCGTCGTCGGCCTCAGCGGGGTTGGCTCGTACATGGAGCGCCAGCAGATAGCGAACCGGCTTCCGGAGCTGTACGCCGCGGTGGTTCTCGTGGGACTGGTCGGCTATCTCGTGAACGTGGGACTGCGCGCCCTTCAGCGCCGGGCGCTCTTCTGGTCGGGCGAGGAGCGATCGGCGCAGTGAGAACGTCCGCGGCGCGTCGTCTGGCCGGACCAGTGCTCGGCGTGCTCGTCTTCTTCGCCGCCCTCTGCGTCTGGGAACTGTGGGGGACGGGCCGAGAATTCGTTTCTCGTGCCGACGGCGAGCGAGGTAGCCGAGCGTTCGTGGGACATCTGGCGCACCTCGGAGTTCCTCTTGGAGGCCGGAAGAAGCCTGAAGAGGCTCGCGGCCGGATTCGCCATCGCCGCCGCGATCGGCATCGCACTCGGGCTCCTGATCGGGTCCTGCACGACGAGCGAGACGCACGCTCGAGCCGTTTCTCGAGTTCATGAGGGCGATTCCGGCCGTTGCCATCGTGCCCGCGGCGATCGTCATCCTCGGCCTCGGCGATGCGTCGCGCATCGCGGTCATCGCGTTCGGCCTTTGCTTCCCGATCCTCGTCAACACCGCCGAAGGCGTGCGGTCAGTCCCACTCGAGGTGCGCGATACGGCGTCCATGTTGCACGCCGGACGCGTGGAGCGGACCGTCCGGATCTACTTTCCTTCCGCACTTCCCTCGATCATGGCGGGGCTACGCATCGCGGTGTCCATAGGACTCGTCCTGGTCGTCGTCTCAGAGTTCGTCGGTGAAGGCAACGGCCTGGGGCACTGGATCCTCATCCAGCAGGTCCCAGTACAGCGTCCCGGAGATGTATGCCGGCATCTTGTTCCTCGGACTGCTCGGCTACCTGCTCAACCGGCTCTTCCTCATTGCGGAGCGCCGCCTGCTCGCCTGGCACTTCGGAGCAGCCGGTGAGTGAAAGCGAGCCGCTTCTTCGGGTGTCGGGCCTGGAGAAGCGCTACTCGGACGAGGGTCCGGCCGCGATCGCCGAGGTGACGTTCGACGTGGCGGCAGGAGAGCTCGTCGCCATCGTCGGCCCATCCGGCGGCGGCAAGACGACACTTCTTCGGCTGCTCTGTGGGTTGACGCCACCCACAGCTGGAACTGTCCATCTCGACGGCCGTCTCGTCTCGTCGCCGCCTCGGGAGGCGAGCCATTGTGTTCCAGGATTACAGCCGCTCCCTGTTCCCGTGGCTGAACGTCACACGTAACGTCATGTTCCCGCTCCGCCGGGAGCGGGAGCCCCGCTCAGAGAAGAGTGCGCGGGTCGAGGCGGTTCTCGTCGAAGTCGGCCTCGATGGCGCGGGAAGGAAGTATCCGTGGCAGCTCTCGGGCGGAATGCAGCAGCGCGTGGCGATCGCCCGTGCGCTCGTCTCGCGTCCGGAGATCCTCCTTCTGGACGAGCCGTTCGCCTCGGTCGACGCACTGACGCGCGCCGAACTCCAGGATCTCGTGCTGCGCCTCCACGAGCACGAAGAGCGCGGCGTCACGGTCGTCCACATCACGCACGACATCGACGAGGCCGTGTACCTCGGCGACCGGGTGTTGGTACTCAGCGGAGCACCGGGGCACATCACGGCGTCGATCGACGTGGGACTGCCACGGCCTCGTCAGCAGACAGAGACCCGCAGCGCACCGCGCTTCCTCGCTGTACGCAACGAGATCCATGCCCTGATCGCCGAGCGGGGTTACGGCTAGCATTTCCGTTCTCAGTGAGGCGAGTCATCCAGAGCAGCTGCTTGCTCGCCCTCCTTCCGGTTCTCGCTGTCGCAGTCATCGCGGCGACCCCGGCGGCGGGTCGTTACTGTCGAAGCTGACGCCGGTCAAGATCGCCATCCTCCCACTGGAGCCCACTGCGCAGGCGATGTACGCGAAACACCGGGGCATGTTTCGAAAACAGGGGATCGACGCGCGGCTCACGATCCTCTCAGACCCTTCCCAGACCGTGGCGGCGCTTCTGTCTGGAGATGTGCAGTTCGTCAGCACACACGTCGGCGCGGTGGCGGCGCTCAAGTCGAAGGGCGCGCCCGTCAAGGTGGTGGCCGCGGGAGCGACCTACGACCCGAAGCAGCCGACCGCGGAGCTCGTTACGGCGCGAGGTAAAGACGTTCAGAAGCGCGCGCGATCTCGTGGGCAAGACCATCGCCATCGACTAGCCCGAACACGATCGCGGGACCTCGGCGTCCTGCGAGTGGCTGGAAAAGAGCGGGGTGGACGCAGAGCGACGTGAAGATCACGTTCATCCCGTTCGCGCAGATGCTCGGCCCCCTCGCGCAGGGAACCGTGGACGCCGCGCTGCTCCCCGAGCCATACCGGACGCAGGCACTTCAGCAGGGCTCCAAGCACATTGCCTACCCGTTCGGACGCAGTGTGCTCGAAGGTCTGCCAGCTGACGTTCTGGATCACCCGGGCCGATGTCGACCAGAACCTCGTCGCTCGCTACCGCAACGCCGTTCAGGCGGCGGCTGTCTGGGCGAATCAGGACAAGAACGACCCGATCAGCGGGAAGATCCTCGCGAAGTACGCGCCGATCGACGAGAAGGTGATCGCGAAGATGGCGCGGTCGACCTTCGGGACGCGGCTCCGCGTGTCGCTTGCTCAGCCTTGGCTCGTCGTGTTCGCGAAGTACGGCGTGATCCCGTCATCGTTCAAACCGATCGATCTCGTCAAGTAGCGCCGGCTTGTATGCGACCTAGTCGCATCGCGAAGACCTGACCGGATCGCCCTCGGAGCATTCGCTGCGAGCGTCGTCGCGTCAGCCGCAGCGACTGCCCGCAGGAAGCTGGCGGCCTAGCGCTGTTGCAACCGCGGCTTGCAGGAGCGCTTCCGGAAGACGACGAGCGAGTGACGCTGCGGGCAGAGGATCCGGCAGAGCACGGGCGTATGATGCGCACAGCGCGCGCTGTATGAGCCGGCGCTCGATACCGGCGAGAGCGAAGCGGGCCAGAAGCTAGGTGCTCCTGGCCCGCCATTCGCATCCGTTAGGTGGTCGGGTCAGTCGAGGTCATAGCGGCCGGTGTACGGCTGGGCGGGGTCGGCGAGCGACCCCTCGGCCTCGAGCTTTCCCCGTAGTCCTTCGAGGCCTCCGGTCGCGTCGATGATCTTCCGATCCACGGTGATGACGCCGGCCGAGCTGACCACCGCGCGCTCGCTGAACGTGACGGTTCCGGTGCGTCCTTCGACCGTGCAGGTGCATGAGCTGAGAACCGTCAGGTCGGCGCTCCCATCAGGATGGGTGACGTTCTGCACCAAAGACACCTCGGTGCCGGCAAACGTCCCTGTGAGCGTGCGGCTCACGAGCAGCTCACGAACGATGTCGTTACCGTCGCGGTACGTCATCACGACCTGACGGCTTGTCACCGCGATCGTGCCCGCGGCGGCTGTGTTGGAGAGCTGCCGTCGCCGTCGAGATGAGTGCGACGGCCGTGACCAGCAGTAGAGCCGAAATTACCGCCAGTCGCGTCGGCTTGAGCACTGCCTGGATTTCGGCGAAAGGTCGAACGATGTGCATTTCACTCTCCCGTCTCGGTTCTGCGCGCGCGCCGCGGTTGCATGACTCCGTTCCGCTTGGACGGCCCGTGCGCTCTGTGTCATCGAGTGTGGACGGGCGGCCGAGCGGGCGCGTCGGGGGAACCCCTACATCTCGGTCATGGAACTCTGGCAGCGAGTTCGAGAGAATCGAGGGAGATGGACGAGCCTTCGCTCGAGCTGCTCGGCCGTGAGGCAGAAACGAACATTGCTGCGTCGGCTGCTCGAGGAGCATCAGGAAGGCGCTCGTGCTGTCATCGTTCGCGGTGGGCCTGGAATCGGGAAGACCGCGCTGTGGCGCTGGGGGATCGGTGTGGCGAACGGCGCTCGGTGCACGTGTGCTCGTCACGCGCTGCGTCGAGCTCGAGATGCCGCTCGCGTTCAGCGCGATCGTCGACCTGCTCGAGGCGCCGTTCGGCGAGACTGCAAACGAGCTTCCGGCGCCGCATCGACAGGCGCTCGCGGTCGCGCTCGGGTTGGAGGAGCCGCTGGAGCGGCCGGCGGAGCCGTTGACGATCTCTCGGGCGACGGTCGAGGTACTGAGGTTGCTCTCTGCGCGTGCGCCCGTGGTGATGGCGATCGATGATGTTCAGTGGCTCGACACCGCATCGCGGCGTGTGCTCTCGTTCGCCGTGCGCCGCCTGGCTGACACACCCCTCGCCATTCTCGCAACGCTGCGGACTCCGGCCGAACACTCTGATCCGCTGGCACTAGCGAACGCGCTCGGGCCGAGCGGCTTGACCGAGATCGAGCTCGCGGGGCTAACGGCGCGCTCGATCCAGCAGCTCGTGCGCACGCGCCTGGGCGTCCGACTTCCGAGGCCGCTGCTCACACGCGTGCACCGTACGTCCGGGGGCAACCCGATGTTCGCGCTCGAGCTCGCACGGATGCTCCCCACCAGCTCCGAGAGCGCGGGTGCTCCGCTCCCTCTTCCGGACTCGTTGCAGGAGCTCGTCCGGGCGCGGGTCGCGACCCTTCCGAACGAGTTGCTCCCGCTGGTGCGCCTGGTCGCCGTCCTCGAGCGACCGACCCTCGAGCAGCTCGGACGCGCCTTCGCGTCCGAGGAGAACGCCCGACGACTCGTCGACCTCGGCTTCGAGCACGCTGTCGTCGATATCGCCGCTGACGGCGTCGTGCGCTTCGCGCATACGCTGCTCGCGTCGGCGGTCTATGCGGAGGTCGCGCCGGCCGCGCGGGCGGAGCTTCACTATGGAGCTGCCGAGATCACCGACGATGACGAGGAACGCGCCCGTCACCTCGCACTCGCGGCCTCTACACCCGATGTGGCCGTCGCAAGAGCTCTCGACGCCATCGCGGCGCGCGCGGCGGCGCGCGGAGCACCGGACGCAGCAGCCGAGCTCGCTCTCCACGCTCTTCGGCTTACGGCTCCGGAGGACGTTCATCGCGTGCAGCGTGGACTTTCCTACGCGACGTACCTGATCGCAGCAAACCGTCCAGGTCCCCGCGGAGCATCCGTGCCCCACGGGGCCGCACGCGAGCTCGACGAGCTGCTCGCCTCCGAGATTGCGGGTGACGATCGCGCCCGTATCCTCCTGCTCCGCTCCCTCCTCGACCTCGAGCACGCCGCCTGTGTCGAGCGCTTGCGCGAGGCATGTGTGCACGCCCAAGACTCGACTCTCAGGTCACGGACGCTCACTCTCCTCGCATGGACGCTCGGAGTCTGGGGTTGGAATCTGGAGGAGGCGGCGCAGGTTGCAGAACGAGCCGTCGAGTTCGCGGGGTCGGCCGCTGGGACGCTGCCGCTGGTATTTGCGCTGACCGCTCGCGGGACGATCGACGACTACCGTGGAACGCCCGGGGCACTCGCGCACGTGGAGCGCGCGGTCGAACTGCAGGGCGATGCGGCATCGGCCGAGGCTGATGCCACGCTCGCGCTCGGCCGCGGGCGCATGTCGTACGGAGACTTCGAGAGCGCCCGGACTCTGTTCGATACGAGTCGCGAGCGCGCACGCCGCAGCGGCGAGGACGCTTTCCTGATGTGGATGCATCGCTTCTTCGGCGAGCTCGAGATCCGTTGCGGCCGTTGGGAGGCGGCGGAAAGCGAGCTCGAGGCAGGCCTGTCCGAGGCCACCGGGCACTGGCGAGGCACTCTCGTTTGCCTGCGGGCGCTGCTCGCAGCTCGTCGCGGCGATGCGCAACAGGTCGACAGCGATGCGGCGGAGGCTCACGCGTACGGGGTTGCGAATGGCGATCCCTGGCTCATCGTTGGAGCTGCTTGGGCGCGCGGCTCGCTCGCGCTCTTGCAAGGGGCGCCCGCGAGCGCGCACGAGCACCTGCAACGCGGACAGACGATCCTCGACGTGGCCGGTATCGGCCAACCAGGCTTCCTTCCGGTGTCGTTCGAGCTGGCCGAGGCGGCTGCCGCCGTCGGCAAGCTCGACCATGCTGAGCTGCTCGCCGACTGGCTGGATGAGCGTGCCGTTACCCTCGATCACTCCTGGGCGGGCGCTGCGGGGGCGCGATGCCGGGGAATTGCACTACTTGGTGCCGGCGCGCCGGCACGCGCGATTGCCCTGCTCGAAGGAGCACGAGCCGGGTTCGCGGCGATCGGCGCGCCATTCGAGCTCGCCCACACCCAACGAACGCTTGGCGCGGCTTACGCGCGCTCCGGCGAGCGCAGCCGCGCAGCCGAGACGCTCCGCGAGGCACACCGAATCTTCGGTGAGCTCGGCACGCCCGCTTGGCAAGAACGTACGGACGACGAGCTCCGGCGCGCCTACCCACGACCACGCCGCGATCGCGGCCTGACCGCGGCAGAGGAACAGGTAGCTGCGCTCGTCGCCTCCGGACGAACGAACCGGGAAGTCGCGTCGCAGCTCTTCACGACCGTCAAGACAGTCGAGTCGCACCTCACTCGGATCTACCGCAAGATTGGCGTTCGCTCCCGGACAGAGTTGGCGCGCCACTACGGCGACGCCGACAACACCAATGTGCACGGTTAGCCAGCGTGGGATTGTCCTCGTGCGAGCCTGACCGGGGGGCGTCGCGGGGAGGTTGGCCGACTCGACCTTCCACCCCGCCACGTCCTGGCCTATTCTCGGACGGCCGTGGTTCAGCTCGGGAGCCCGAAGGCGTAGAGCTTGTCGTTCGGCGTCCCAGTATTGAAGTTGCAAGCCCGGAAGCGCGCGCACAAGGCCGCCCGCCGAGCCAACGCTCAAACACCCACTTCGTAACGGCGCTTAGCGCAACTTCTTCAGGGCACGTCCGAGTGCCTGGCCGCCTGCGAGCACGGGCTCGAACAGGTCGCCGTGCTCCTCGACCCGCTCCAGCGCTTCGCGCATCCCGAAGCGGCGCGGCATCACGTCCTCTGTCAGCTCGTCCCAGCGAAGCGGCGTCGAGACCGGCGCGCCCGGCTTCGGCCGCACCGAGTAGACCGAGGCGATCGTCTTCCCCCGCGCGTTCTGACGGTGGTCGACGAGCACGCCCTCGCGCTTGCGCTTCAGCCATTCGGTCGTGACCAGCCCTGGGTGCCGCTCCTCGAGCCCGCGCGCCACGCGCTCCGCGAACGCGTAGGTCTGCTCGAAGGTCGCTCGGCGCGCAATCGGGACGAGCACGTGAATCCCGTCGGCGCCGCTCGTCTTGACGTAGGACTCGAGCTCGAGCCGCTCGAGCTCCTCGCGGATCAGGTGAGCGACCCGGATCGCAAGCCCGAAGCCGCCGTCCGGCGGGTCGAGGTCGAAGAGCACGAAGTCCGGGCGGTGCGGCTTGTCGACGCGCGAGTACCAGGCGTTCATGTCGATGCAGTTCATCTGCACCATCCAGAGCACCGCCTCCGGCGAGTTGACGAGCGCGAAGTCGACGAGCCGCGAGCCGCCCTCGCGCGGATAGGTGCGGAAGGTACGGGTCGGAATCCAGGAGGGCATCCCCTTCGGCGCCTGCTTCTGGAAGTACACCTCCCCTCCCACTCCGTAGGGTGAGCGCTTCATCGTGAACGGCCGGTTGCGCAGGTGCGGGACGAGCACCGGCGCGATCGCGTGGTAGTACTCGAACAGGTCCTGCTTCGTGATCCCCTCGTCGGGAAAAAGGACACGTTCCGGGCTCGTCAGGCGGACCGACCGCGGCGTCACGCAGCGGGTTGTACCTGACCCAGACGTAGCCTATTGCAATGGTCTTTCCTGCCATCGATGCCGGCGACTCGTCATGACGGACGCCCGGTGACGGGGCCAGACCGCGTGACGCAAGCCCAGGCGGCGGTGCCCGCAATGGAGCTCACCACGCTGACCGACGGGGGACAACGCGCCGCGGAAATCGCGCGCCTGCTGTCCGGCTTCCTCGCGAAGGCGGAGACGAGCCTCGACCTCGCGGTGTACGACGTTCGCTTCGAGACGGACGCGGGCGGGCTCGTCCTTGCCTCGCTCCTGTCCGCCGTCCAGCGGGGTGTCGCCGTCCGTCTCCTCTACAACGTCGCCCATCCCGGGCCGATCCCGGTTCCGCCTCCGCCGGAGACCGGGCCGGAGGCGATCGAGTCGCTGCCGATCGACACGCGAGGAATAGCAGGGATCCCCGACCTCATGCACCACAAGTACGTCGTGCGTGACGGCGACGCGGTCTGGACCGGGTCGACCAACTGGACGGACGACTCCTGGACGCGTCAGGAGAACGTCATCGCGACCGTGCGCTCGCCGAAGATCGCTTACGCATACGCCCTTACGTTCGACCAGCTCTGGGAGCGCGGCCAGGTCGCGAACACGGGAAGCGACCCGCGTCCTCAGCAGGTGAACGGCGCGCAGGTGCGCGCCTGGTTCTGCCCCGCGCACGGCGAGGCGCTCTCGCATCGCGTGGCCAAGCACATCGGGAAGGCGCGCGAGCGCGTGCGGATCGCGTCGCCGGTGCTCACCTCGGGCCCCATCCTCGCGACGCTCGTCGAGGTGCTGAACGAGCGTCGCTGCGACGTCCGAGGCATCGTCGACGACACGCAGGTCGACGAGGTCTTCCGCCAGTGGCGGACGAACGGCGTCAGCGAGTGGAAGGTTCCGCTCCTGCAGCGCGTCCTCGACGGCGCGGAGTTCAGCGGAAAGGCGTCGGTTCCGTGGACGCCGGAGTCACTGCACGACTTCATGCACGCGAAGGTCGTCGTCGCCGACGACACGACCTTCGTCGGCAGCTTCAACTTCTCGCGCTCGGGCGAGCGAAACGCGGAGAACGTGCTCGAGATCCGCGACGGCGCGACCGCGAATCGAATGGCGGCCTACGTGGACGAGGTCCGGGCGCGCTACCCGCGGGCGACCGTTCCGGGTGAAGGTGCGACCCGTTAAGGGCGCTTCCGAACGGAATGCTTACCAACACGTCACATATCGCTCAAGGAAACCCAACGCGGCGGTGTCTGACTTCGCCTGGCACGCGAGTCCTGTCGTTGTCCAGGGGAGGTCGACGTGAGACCACTGTTCCTGATCGCCGTAGCCGGAGTCCTGACGGTAGTCGCAGCGCTGCTCGGCCCCGCAGCGCTCGCGGGCGAGAAGCCGAAGATGGGTGATGACGCGTCTCGCGCGGACCTACGCGGCGTCAACTTCATCGAGAACTGCCGCTTCAGCCACCGGGCGCCGGACGACCCGATCGTCTTTCCGGGACGTGCGGGGGCCTCGCACGACCACACGTTCGTCGGCAACCGCTCGACGAACGCGTCCTCGAACTTCGGATCGCTCCGCTCGAGCGGCACGACGTGCATGCGGCCGGCTGACACCGCGGCGTACTGGGTGCCGACGCTGTATCAGGGCGCGAACGCGATTCTCCCGGAGGCCACGACGATCTACTACCGGCGCGGCACGCTCTCCGAGGTGCGGACCTTCCCGAACAACCTGCGCATGATCGCGGGCGACGCGACCGCGACCGCTCCTCAAGGTGGACGGGTGACGTTCTGGAGCTGTGGCGCCCAGACCGGCATCCCGCCGTCGAGCGACGTACCCACCTGCCCCGCTGGGCGCGGGTCGTTCCTCCGGCTGCACGTGCGCTTCCCGAGCTGTTGGGACGGCAGGCGCCTCGACAGCACCGACCACAAGAGCCACATGGCGTACGCGCTGGGCAGAAGCTGCCCGGCGACGCACCCGGTCTCGGTGCCGGCGATCACGCAGATCTACCGGTATCCCACCCGCGGCGGCGAAGGGTTCTCGCTCGCCTCGGGGAGCCAGTACAGCGCGCACGCCGACTTCGTCAACGCGTGGCAGCCCGGCGCGCTCCGCGAGCTCGTCGACGACTGCCTGAACGCGCTCGTGCACTGCGGGCGCGCGTAAGGGCCAGGGGGACTCGGTCGCGCCCCGGCGCGACCGCAGGCTGAGGCGCCGGTGCTCCGCAGACCGGCGCCTCACCGCTCGGCCGACCCTTTGGCGGAGTCACTTGGCGAGAAGCTCTAACCGGGGCGATCCCAGGTCGCGGGCGCGCACGTGGTCAAACGACGCCGGCGAGGAGAAACGCGCGCGATTCCTTGAGCATCTCCCGGGCGATCACGAGGCGCTGGATCTCGTTCGTACCCTCGTATATCTGCGTGATCTTGGCGTCCCGCATCATGCGCTCGACCGGGTACTCCCTGATGTAGCCGTACCCGCCGAGGATCTGCACCGCTTCGGTTGCGACCCACATTGCGGTGTCCGTGCAGTACAGCTTGGCCATGGCCGAGACCTTGGTCAGCTCCGCGTCTCCCGCGTCCTCGTCGACCATGCGACCGAAGCGGTAGAGAAGCCCGCGCGCTGCCTCGCACGCCGTTTCCATGTCCGCCAACTTCGCGGCGACCAACTGATGTTCCGCAATCGCCTTGCCCATCGTCTCCCGTGTCCTCGCGTACTCGAGCGCGTAGTCGGTCGCGCCCTGTGCGATCCCAAGGCCCTGCGCCGCAACTCCCGGACGCGAGCGGTCGAGCACGCGCATCGCGACCTTGAAGCCCTCGCCCTCCGCGCCGAGCAGGTTCTCGGCGGGGACGCGTGCGCTCTCGAACACGAGCTCGCCGGTGGTCGACCCCGAGATGCCCATCTTCGGCTCGAGCCGGGCGACCTCGAAGCCCGGCGTCTCCGACTCGACGACGAACGCGGAGATGCCCGAGTGCCCGGCGCTCGGATCCGTTTTCGCGAACACGGTGTAGAGGTTCGCCACCGAGGCGTTGGTGATGAAGCGCTTCGAGCCGTCGAGGACGTACTCGTCCCCCTCCCGGCGCGCTGTCGTCCGCATCGCCGCGGAGTCCGAGCCGGAACCGGCCTCGGTGAGCGCATAGGCGACGAGGTGCTCGCCCGATGCGAGCCGCGGCAGGAAGCGCTCCTTCTGCTCGTCGGTGCCGGCGAGCTTGAGCGCGAGCGAGCCGAGCTCCTGCACGGCGAGGATCAGCCCGCTGGTCGCGCAGACCTTCGAGACCTCCTCGATCGCGACCAGCGCAAGCAGCGTTCCGGTGCCCGTGCCCCCGTGCTCCTCGTCGAAGAGCAGGCCGAAGATGCCGTGCTCGCGGAAGAGCTCGACGACGTCCCAGGGGAACTCGTGCGAAGCGTCGATCTCGGCCGCGCGAGGCGCAATGCGTTCCCGCGCGATCGTCCGCACGAGATCGCGGATCTCGAGCTGGTCGTCGGAGAGCTGCTCCCAGGGCACCGCCGGAAGTCTACGACTGCGGCTTCTGGCAGACGGCCTCGATGTTGTTGCCGTCGACTTCGGCGTGGCGGCGGGGCGCACTAGAGTCGCCGTCCATGATCCTCGATAACGGGATCGTCCGCACCATGGATGAATCGCTCCCGGTGGCACGAGCGCTGGCGATCGCGGGTGCGCGGATCGCAGGCGGCGTCGGCACGCACGAGACGGCCCTCCCCACCCCCGAGGTGGTCGATCTCGGAGGACGCTGCGTCGCCCCGGGCTTCACGGACTCGCACGTCCACTTCCCCACTTGGTCTCTCGGACAGCGCGACCTCGCGCTCGACGGCGTCGGCTCGCTCGCCGAAGCACTCGACCGGGTACGCGCCTACGGGCAGCGAGGGCCGTGGATCCGCGGCCAGGGCTGGCGCTCGGCGGAGTGGGAAGCGCAACCGACGAAGGCAGCGCTCGACGAGGTCACCGGCGAGACGCCGGCAGCGCTCTGGGCGAAGGATCTCCACTCGCTGTGGCTGAACTCCGCGGCGCTGGCCCTCGCGGGCGGGGACCTCGAGGTCGAGGGCGGAGTGGTCGAGCGCGGCGAGGACGGCGAGCCGACCGGAGTCCTGCGCGAGGAGGCCGCGTGGCGCTTCAGGGGGCGCTTCCCGTCCACGTCGGGGGACGAGTGGCTGGAGGTGACCCGTGCCGGCGTCGAGCTCGCACACAGCCGGGGAGTCACAGCCATTCACGACAAGGACGGCTGGGTGGGCGCCCCCGAGATCTTCCAGCGCCTGCGCGACCGCGGAGGGCTGACGCTTCGGGTCTGGCAGTCGCTCCCGTACGAGAAGCTGCCGGAGCTGGAGGCGCTGGGGATCCGCTCCCGCTTCGGGGACGACTTCCTGCGGCTGGGTTATCTGAAGGTGTTCATGGACGGGACGCTCGGCTCCCAGACCGCATGGATGCTCGACGGCTCCGGTGTACGGATCACGAGCGGAGAGGAGTTCGCGGAGATCGTGGGCGACGCCGCGCGAGCAGGCTGGCCGGTCGGAGTACACGCGATCGGCGACCGCGCGAACCGCGAGGCACTCGATGCCTTCGAGGCGACGAAGGACGAATGGGCCCCACGGGGCCTGCGGCAGCGGATCGAGCACGCGCAATGTCTCGCGCCCGAGGACCTCGGACGGTATGCCGAGCTCGGCGTCACCTGTTCGGTGCAGTTCTCGCACGCTCCCTCCGACCGCGATCTGGCGGAGCGCTTCTGGCCCGACCAGCTCGACTGCGCCTATGCGTTCCGCTCGCTGCGCCAGTCCGGCGCCGTCCTTGCGAACGGCTCGGATGCGCCGATCGAGGAGCTCGACCCGCTGGCCGGGATCCGGGCGGCGGCCACCCGCACGATCGACGAGCGACCGGGGTGGCGTATGGACGAGGCGCTGACCGTCGAGGAAGCCCTGCACGCGACCACGGTCGCCCCTGCCTGGCTCGCGGGCGACGAGCGAACACGCGGCAAGCTCCTTCCCGGCTACCTCGCCGATCTGGTGGTCCTCTCCCGCGACCCGGTCGAGTGCCCAGCCGAGGAGCTCGATTCCGTGGAGGTGGTCGCCACGATGGTGGGCGGCCGCTGGGTGCACAACGCCCCGCCGTGGGACTGAGGTTGAGACCACCGCGCCTCGAAAGGTCGTTCGGACGGCGGTTCTTCGGCTCGGATCCCGAGACCTACCACCTTGTGCGGCCGGGACATGCTGGCGAGGTGTACGAGATCCTGCGGGAGCGCTGCGATCTACGGACGGGCTCGAAAGTCGTCGAAATCGGTCCCGGCACGGGCCAGGCGACCCGGCGGCTGCTCGAGCTCGGTGCCGATCCGCTCGTCGCGATCGAGCCCGATCCCGCGCTCGCCGACTACCTGCGCGCAGCCCTCGGCGACCCGGTCGAGGTACGCGTGACCCCGCTCGAGGACGCCGACCTGGAGCCGAAAGCATTCGACCTGGCGGCCGCAGCGTCGTCTTTCCACTGGGTCGAGGAGGACGTCGGGCTCGCAAAGCTCAATGCAGCTCTGCGGCCGGGCGGCTGGATCGCGCTCTGGTGGACGCTGTTCGGAGACGACACGCGGCCCGATCCGTTCCGGCGCGCAGTCGACCCGTTGTTCGAGGACGTGCCGCATGGGCCCTCGGGGCCGACGCGGCAGGAGGGAGGCCCGAGCTTCGCGCTCGACGCCGGGCTCCGGCTTGCGGCGCTCACGGATGCCGGCTTCGAGAACCTCGGCCACGAGCTGGTGCGGTGGACTCGGGAATGGGATACGGAAGGGATCCGCGGCCTCTACTCGACGTTCTCGCCGATCGGCTCCCTCGAGCCTGAGCGCCGGAAGGAGTTCCTCGACTCGGTGGCGCGTATCGCCAAGCTGGAGTTCGGCGGACGAGTCGAGAAACCGCTCGTGACGTCGCTCTACACCGCCCGTCGGCCCTTCTGACCACACGCGGCCTACAATTCGACCGTGGCCAACCGGACGATGCTCCCGATTCACGCCGCG
The DNA here is from genome assembly GCA_963840705.1 of uncultured Actinomycetes bacterium. GTDB lineage: Bacteria > Actinomycetota > Thermoleophilia > Gaiellales > Gaiellaceae > GMQP-bins7. The sequence goes on from CAWIZT010000009.1 coordinate 394,226, forward strand.
CCCACCTGCTCCGTCGCGGGTGCGGCCGAGATCGTCGGCTCCAAGTGGACGGTGCTGATCGTCCACGACCTCTCAGAAGGGCCGAGGCGCTTCACCGAGCTCGAGCGCTCGTGCGCCGGGATCAGCCCGCGGACGCTGGCCGAGCGCCTGCGCTGGCTCGAATCGGAGGGGATCGTCCTGCGCGAGAGCTATCCCGAGTCACCGCCCCGGGTCGAGTACGCGCTGACTCCGAAGGGGCAGGCGCTCCTTCCGGTCGTCCACGAGATGCGTCGCTTCGGCCACGAGTGGCTCGGCTGCGGCGTGCACGACACCTAACAGCGCGCAAGACCCGAATCTTCTCCTCAGATTTCCGGACGCGCAAGGATCCCTGAAGGCGTCCGCCTCGCCGCCCCGCAACCGGGGTTAGTCCGCGAGGCCTTTCGCGCGCAGCTCCTCGATCGCGTGCTCCGACTTCTCGAGACCGCTCAGACCCATTCCCGAGAGCACTCGCGGAGTCTTGGAGAACTGGATCTCGCGGTAGTCGACGAGCTGCCAACGGTTTCCCCACGGATCGAGGAAGTCGTGCGTGCCGTGGATCTCGACCCCTGCGGCGCGCAGGCGACGGACCGTCTCGTCGAGATCGTCCACCACGAGCCCGATATGACGGTCGTGGTCGGCGACGTGCGAAAGACCCTTCGCGAACGCGACGAACTGGTCGCCCATGTCGACGAAGGCCATGCCCGCGCTGCGCCCGCGCAGCTGTACGTCGTCGAAGATACGCCCGAAGAATGCGATCGCCTCGTCGATGTCGCCGACCTCCACCGCCAGGTGGTTGATTCCGACGAGTCGCGGCATGAGCACAGGGTAACGCGAGGCAGAGCAGGGGTCAGACCCCTAAAGGGGTCAGACCGCAGACCTACGCCGGTTCGGCCCAGACGCCTGCAAGCTCGACGATCGTCGCGGCCGCCGCGCCCATGTCCTGCACGCTCGCCCACTCGCGCACGGAGTGGTACTCCTGGCCTCCCGTGAAGAGATTCGGCGTCGGAAGCCCTTTCGAGGAGAGCACCGCGCCGTCCGTCCCGCCGCGAGTGATCGCGAGCCTCGGCTCCACGCCGGCTCGGCGAATGGCCTCGAGAGCCGCCTCGACGACGCGCGGAGTCTGCTCGATGTACGGCCGCATGTTGCGATAGGAGTCGCGTCTCTCGACCTCGACGTGTGCGCGTGGCTCGCGCTCGGCTATGCGGGCTGCGAGATCTCGGAGCAGCTGAACATGCGCCTCGAGCAGCTCGTCGTCGTGGTCGCGTGCGATGAAGTCGACGACGGCCTCCTCCGCACCTCCGGTGATGCGATGGGGGTGGACGTATCCCTGGCGACTCTCGGTCGTCTCCGGCGACAGCCGATCCGCCGGGAGCGAGACGACGAGCTCCGCCGCAAGCTTGACGGCATTCACGAGCTTGCCCTTCGCAGTCCCGGGATGTACCGAAAGCCCGCGAATGGTCACACGCAGCGACGAGGCGGAGAACGTCTCGATCTCGAGCTCTCCGAGCGCCGACCCATCGAGGGTGTACGCGACCTCGGCGCCGAACGCGTCGAGGTCGAAGTCCTCGGCGCCCCGGCCGACCTCCTCGTCGACGGTGAAGGCGATTCGGAGCGGGGCGCGGTTCCGCTCCGGATGCCGGGTGAAGTACGCGACCGCAGCCATGATCTCCGCGACCCCGGCCTTGTCGTCCGCACCGAGCAGGGTCGTTCCGTCGCTGGTCACGATGTCGTGACCGACCCGTGCTGCCAGCTCGGGGAGCTGATCAGGGCGGAGAACCTGTCGTGCGTCGCCGGGAAGCTCGATCGGGGTTCCATCCCAGGCCTCGTGCACGATCGGGGAGACTCCGGCGCCCGAGACGTCGGGCGTCGTGTCGACGTGGGCAATGAGCCCGACTACCGGGGCCCCGTTGGAACCCGGCAGACCGGCGAAGACCGCAGAGCCCTCCGTCAGCTCGACGTTTTCGAGGCCGAGCTCACGCAGCTCGTCGATGAGCAGCCGGGAGAGCTCCAGCTGCTTCTCCGTGCTCGGCCGCTCCGCCACGCGGTAGGCGCCCTGCGTGTCGATCCTGACATAGCGGAGGAACCGCTCGAGCACATCGCCCGCGAGCTCTTCGGCGAGCGGACTCGTGAAGGGCGCTCTAGCCAAGTTGTCCGAGGCGCCTGTACGTCTCGCGCACGGCCTCGACCCCGAGGACGAGATAGTCCGCGGGGAACTTCTCGTTGGGCGAATGCGCGTTGGCGTCACGCGTCGCGATGCCGGTCGAGATCGTCGGGATACCTCGGGAGGCCAGGCTCGCCACGACCGGGACCGACCCGCCGACCCGCACGAGCAGCGACGAGTGTCCGAACACGTGCTCGAACGCCTCGCGCGCGAGTCCGAGAGCGGGCGCATCGGGCGAGACGAGTCCCGGCTCCGCCGACGACTGGAGCGCTACCTCCACCTCGGCGCCGTCCGGCGCAGCCCCCCGCAGAAGACGTTCGAACGCAGCGCTCACGTCCGCCACATTCTGTCCGGGTGCGATCCTGATCGAGACGTTGGCCCTCGCCTCGACCGGCAGAACGGTCTTGACGAGGTCCGGCGAGCCCCCCGCGAGCCCATGGACATCCACGGACGGCTCCGCCCAGGTACGTACGTAGTACTCGTCGAACGTTCTCGCGTCGGAGGGTTGGGCTCCCACTTCGGCAAGGAGCTTCGCGCCTTCGGCAAGCGTTCGCCAGCCCTCGATCTCTTCCGGTGTCGGTGGGACGACACCGACCCGCAGTGGCTCGGGCACGCGCCCGTCCTTGGCGACCACGGCCGAGAGAGACCGCATGAGCGCGTGCATCGCGTTCAGCGCAACGCCGCCGAAGAGTCCCGAGTGCAGATCGCGCTCGCCCGTGCGAACCGTGACATGGAAGTAGCAGAGCCCGCGCAGCGCGGTGTTGAACGTCGGAACCCCCGGTTCCTCCATGTTCCCGTCGAACACGATCGCCGCATCTGCGCCGCGCTCGTCGGCTGTGACCCATTCGACGACCGACTGGCCACCCACCTCTTCCTCCGAGTCGAGAGCGAAGCGGATGTTGACCGGGAGCTCCCCGGCGCTCGCCAGCTGTCGGCCGGCCTCGACCAGCATGAAGAGCTGAGCCTTGTCGTCCGCGACGCCCCGTGCGTAGAGCCAGCCGTCGCGCTCCGTCAGCTCGAACGGCGGCGACTCCCAGAGCTCGAGGGGATCGGGCGGCTGCACGTCGAAGTGCGCGTAGCAGAGGACCGTGGGCGACGATTCGGGGCGTTCGGAAGCCGCGACCTCGCCGATGACCAACGGCCGACCGCCGTTCCCGAGAACGAGCTCCGCGGAGCCTCCAGCGGCGCGAATCTTGTCCGCGACCCACGCCGCCGCCGCCTCCACGTCGCCCGCGTGGGTCGAGTCCGCGCTGACCGACGGAATGGCGATCAGCTCGGCAAGCTGGTCTCGAAGCTCCTCATACGACGGCGTCACGGGCGCGCAGTTTAGTCGCGTAGCTACGAGCGACGATCGAAGAACGGATGGTCGCTGCGCCGAGATCTCCGGAAAGAAACTGCGGTCAGGCGACGTCGCGGACGCGCTGGGCGTCGGCGAGAGCGCGAAGCTTCTTCAGCCCCTGATGCTCGATCTGACGAATGCGCTCGCGCGTGACGTTGAACGCGCGCCCTACCTCGTCGAGCGTCCGCGGCTGCTGGCCGTCGAGCCCGTAGCGGAGCTCGAGAACCTTGCGCTCCCGCTCGGAGAGCGCACCGAGAATAGTGCGTAGCGCCTCTCGCTGAAGCGCGGTCTCCGCCAGCTCGTCCGGAAGCGGCGTCGAGTCGTCGGCGAGAAAGTGCCCGAACTCCGACTCGTCGTCGTCGCCGACTGGCTTCTCCAACGAGACCGGGGTCTGCGCGCTTCGCCTGATCTGCTCCACCTCGCCGGACGTCATCTCCACATCGCGGGCGATCTCCGCGATCGTCGGCTCGCGACCGCGCTCGGCCCGCAGCTTCCGCTCCGCGCGAAGGATCCGGTTGAGCTTCTCGACGACGTGCACGGGCATCCGGATGGTCCGGCCCTTGTCCGCGATCGCGCGTGCGACCGCCTGCCGGATCCACCACGTCGCGTAGGTCGAGAACTTGAACCCTTTGCGGTGGTCGAACTTCTCGGCAGCGCGAACGAGCCCGATCGTGCCTTCCTGGATGAGGTCGAGGAACGGCAGGCCCTGGTTCCGGTAGCGCTTCGCGATCGAGACCACCAGCCGCAGGTTGGCCTCCACCATTGCCTGCTTGGCGGAGTGGTCGCCGCGCTCGATGCGCTTGGCAAGCTCCACCTCCTGAGCGGCGGTCAGGAGCGGGACGCGCCCGATGTCCTTCAGGAAGAGCTGGAGGGCGTCGGTCGTGATCTCGGCGTCAGCGGCCTCGGGCTCGCTCTCGATTTCTTCCTCGGCATGGACGACCGTGATCTGCGCCTCGTCGAGCGCGGCATAGAACTCGTCGAGCTGGCTCGGCTCGAGATCGAGCTCGTCGAGCGCGAGAGCGACCTCGTCCGCGTCGAGTCGGCCGGTCTGGAGCCCGGTCTCGAGCAGACGCTGAGCCTCGTCGGTCGCGAGGACGTCCTCGACCGGTGTCCGAATCGCGGTGCCCTCCGGTTTCCCTGCGACCAGTCCGTCCCCCTTGCTCGTCGGCCGTCACACCGTAGTCACAGGGGAGGTCGGCGTCAAAGCAGCCGCGCGCACGCTTCAGGAGCGCGCTCGCCGTATGGTCTCGAGATAGCGGGCAGCCTCACGCGCAAGCGGAGAGCCGGTTTGCGTCGCCGCCGCGAGTCGGAACTGCCGCGCCGCAGAGTCCACGCGCCCGGTCCAGAGCAGGAGCACGCCCAGGTGAAAGCGCACCGTCGGCTCGTTCGGGAACCTCCGCGTGAGCGGACCGAGGCGGCCGAATGCGAGCTCTGGTGCGTCCTTGTCGAACTGCCCCACCGCCGCGGCGGCCTGCGCCTCCGCGTTCGCCGGAGCGCGCCGCGCCGCGCGCTGGAAGGCCTCCGCCGCCGACACCGGCCGCCCGACCCGCTGCAGGCCGACCCCGTACAGAAGGAGGTCGCCGACACCACCTCGCTCGGCGCGCAGGCGCAATGCGTCGAGCTGGCGCTCGGGAGCAAGCTGCACGACCTCGGCCGGCGCCGCGAACGAGGGAATGAACGCCGGCAGACCGCGTGGCAGCTTGGGATGGAGAAGGTTGCCCGCCAGGACCGCGTAGGGGGTATCCGGCTCCGCCTCGATCGCAGCTCGCCACGCGGACTCCGGGTCTCCGCTCCGCGCCCACAGGCGCGCCAGCCCCAGGTGCAAGTGCACGATCGCGCTCTTCGGATAGAGCTTCGCGAGCTGCTCGAGGCGGTCGAGCGCGCCCTGGGGCCACGCCGCAAGAGCCGACCCGACCTTGGCCTCGAGCGAGTCGAACGGCGCGAAGAGACCGCCTGCAGCGTCCACCTTTCCTTGTTGGTAGAGAGCTGCGCCGCGGGCGAGGGCGAGAGCTTCGTGGTCATCGCGGAACCCGAGGGCCAGCGACAGCGGCGGCCGGCCGGGACGCGGCTTCGTCGAGGCGGCTGTCGTCGTTGCAGAGCCGCCGTCCGAGGAGAGGACCGCAGCGGCGACGACCGCGACCGCGGCGATGGCCGCGAGCCCGACGAGAAGGACGATGCGGCGTCGCGCGCTCACCCGGGCGACGATAGCCGTGCGTGGCGCGAGAGCGAGGTTCGCCCGGGGCCGGGTGGCACATCGCTATAGTTCGGAAAGTAATGGCGAGCTACCGCGAGCTCCTTGCGCAGGTGAAGGAGGAGATCGAAGAGATCTCCTCCAACGCTGCACAGGATCTTCTGATGTCCTCTGAGCCTCCGCTCCTCATCGACGTCCGCGAGCCGGACGAGTGGGAGGAAGGGCACATCCCCGGCGCCGTGTACGTCAGCCGCGGTCGGCTCGAGCAGCAGATCGAAGGCCTCGTACCCGACAAGAGCCGTCCGCTCGTCATCTACTGCTCGGCCGGCTCGCGCTCGGCGTTCGCGACGAAGTCCCTGGGAGAGCTCGGCTACGAGGACGTCTGCAACCTGGCGGGTGGCTTCACGGACTGGAAGCGGAACGGGTTCGAGGTGACGCTGCCGCGTGTCCTCTCGTCCGAGCAGCGCGCGCGGTACAGCCGCCACCTCCTGATCCCCGAGGTCGGCGAGGCGGGACAGCAGCGCCTCTTGGATGCGCGTGTGCTCCTCGTCGGGGCTGGAGGTCTAGGCTCGCCCGCGTCGCTGTACCTCGCGGCGGCCGGCGTCGGCACGCTTGGGATCGTCGACGGCGACGTCGTCGACGCGTCGAACCTGCAGCGTCAGATCGTCCATTCGACCGACAGCCTGGGCGAGCCGAAGGTGCTCTCGGCCAAGCGCTCGCTCGAGGCGCTCAACCCTGATGTCCTCGTCAAGCCCTTCGAGGAGCGTTTGACCTCCGAGAACATCGATCGCATCCTCGGCGAGGGCTGGGACGTGATCGTGGACGGCGCCGACAACTTCCCGACGCGCTACCTCGTGAACGACGCCTCCGTCTGGCACCGGATCCCGGTCGTCCATGGCTCCATCTTCCGCTTCGAGGGCCAGGCCACGGTCTTCTCGCCCGGGAACGGGCCCTGCTATCGCTGTCTCTTCCCCCAGCCGCCGCCTCCCGAGCTCGCGCCGAGCTGCGCCGAGGGTGGTGTCCTCGGCGTCCTGCCGGGCATCATCGGCTCGTTGCAGGCGAACGAGACGCTCAAGCTGATCCTCGACCGTGGCGAGACCCTCGCCGGCCGGCTGCTCCTGTTCGACGCGCTCGGAACGACCCTCGACGAGGTGCATGTGCGGCGCGATCCCTACTGCCCGGTGTGCGGTGACAGTCCCACCATCACGGAGTACGTGGACTACGTCGAGTTCTGCAGCATGCCCGTGGGGCAGAGCTGATGGCGGCGGTCCGCATTCCCCCGACCCTGCGGGCCGAGGTCGGCGGGCTCCGCGAGCTCGAAGCCCGCGGCGACACCGTCGGCGCGGTGATCGACGATCTCGTCGAACGCTTCCCGCCTCTCGCCGGCCAGCTCTACGCGGAGGGCGAGCTCGCGTCGTTCGTGAACGTGTACCTCGGCGGCGAGGACGTCCGCACCCTCGACGGCCTCGATACCCCGGTCTACGACGGCGAGACCGTGATCCTCTTGCCGGCGATGGCCGGCGGCGCCTGACCCACGCGTCTGACCCCGTGCCCCGCGCGCTCGCGCCTTCGCTCCTCGACCTGATCGGCTCGACGCCGCTCGTCGAGCTTCCACGTCTCTCGCCGAAGCCTGCGGTTCGTCTGTACGCGAAGCTCGAGGGCCAGAACCCGACCGGCTCGATCAAGGATCGCGTCGCGAAGGCGATGATCGAAGCAGCCGAGGCGTCGGGAGAGCTCGAGCCCGGACGCGCCCTGCTCGAGCCGACCAGCGGCAATACGGGGATCTCGCTCGCGCTCGTCGCGAAGCTCCGGGGCTATCCGCTCACCTGCGTGATGCCCGCGAACGTGACCGAGGAGCGCCGGCGCTTGCTGCGTCTCTACGGCGCGGCGATCGTCGACTCGCCCGGCGAGGAGGGCTCGAACGGCGCCGTGCGACTCGCCCTCGAGCTCGCTGAACGCGACCACTCGCTCTTCATGCCGTTCCAGTACGCGAACGCGGCGAACCCGCAGGCACACTACGACGGCACCGGCGCGGAGATCGCCGCCGCGCTCGAACGCGTCGACGTCCTCGTGGCCGGGCTCGGCACGGGCGGAACGCTGATGGGAGCAGGCGCACGTCTCCGCGAGTCGTTCCCCGAGCTCGTGGTCGCCGCCGCGGAGCCCCTGCCTGGAGACGAGGTGATGGGCCTGCGCTCGCTCGCCGACGGTTACGTCCCGCCGATCCTCGACGTCTCCAGGCTCGACCGGAAGCTGCTCGTCACGTAACGCGGAGTCGGTCGCCGGACTACGCCTGCTCCTCGAGCGGGAAGGAATTTTCGCCGGCGTCTCGTCCGGGGCGGTGATTCACGCGACCGTGCGCCTCGCGGACGAGCTCGACGAAGGCGTCGTCGTCTGCGTGCTCGCCGACGGTGGGTGGAAGTACCTCTCCGCCGAGTTCTGGGAATCGGACGACGTCGGCTCGTCGATGGAGAGATCGGTCTGGTGGTAGTACCGGAGGCGATCCGCGCCGAGCTCGCCGAGCACGCGCGGGTCGAATCCCCGAACGAGGCCTGCGGCCTCCTCGCTTTCCGTGACGGCGTCGCCGAGCAGTACGTCCCCGGCCGGAACGCCGCCGAATCCCCCTACCGTTTCGAGCTCGACGTCGATCCCGAGTCCTGGTTCCTCGAGGACCAGGGGTACGAGCTCGCCGTGTTCCACTCACATCTCTCGTCGCCCCCGCGGCCGTCGCGCACGGACGTCGAGAACATCGGGCTCTGGGCCGGGCGCCCGTACCTGATCTACACGTTGCGCACGAACGACCTCGCCGGCTGGCGGATCGCGAACGGCGCGATCGAGCCGCTGCCCCTGGTTGTCCCCTAGCGCGCTACGCCCGGAGGTCGACGCTACCCGACTTCGATCGTCCCCGCCATGGTCGCCGCATGTGGGTCGCAGACGAAGCTGTACGTCCCGGCCTCCAGCTCGACCGTGAAGCTCTCCGTGCCCTCGCCGGCCACGTCCGTGGTCACGTCGACTCCGCCCGGCCCCGTGAGGTGGAAGTTGTGGATATCGGAGAGGTCGTCGACCTCGAGCTCGTAGCTGCCCGGGGTGACGGAGTTCTGGTTGACGCTGATGTCGAAGCCTGGCCCGACGGTGCCCTTGAGGGCGCTTCCCGTACCGGTGTCGGTCGTATCCGCATCGGTCGTCTCGGTCAGCGTGGTCGTCTCGTCCACCGCCTCGTCGTCGTCGGAGCCGCAGCCCGCGGCAGCGAGCGCGAACAGGGCGAGAACGGCCGTCAGGGTGATGCACAGAGCTCTCATGCCATCTCCTCTCCTCGGTGGTTCGAACCCGACGATACGTAACGGCTTCGGGTTCGGTTCGGTCTACCGTTCGCCTGATGGATGTCACACAGATCGAGTCTGGGTTGTGGCGCTGGACCGCTTACCACGACGAGTGGAGAGAAGACGTCGGATCCGTGTTCCTCGAGTCGGACGAGGGCGTCGTGCTGGTCGACCCGCTCGTACCGCCAGACGACACGGAGCGGTTCTGGCGTGCCCTCGACCGAGACGTACGGCGAGCCGGGAGGCACGTGCACGTGCACGTGCACGTGCACGTCCTGGTGACGGTCTTCTGGCACGTCCGCAGCACGAAGGCGATCGTCGAGCGCTACGCGGCGCGCGTGTGGGCGCCGAGCACGTCCAGGGCCGCCGTGGAGCGCCGCGCGGGAACGGTCACGGACGTGTTTCGGCCCGGAGACCGACTCCCCGGAGGCATCGAGGCATTCCGGTCGGCACGGCGAACCGAGGTGGTCTTCTGGATCCCGCAGCACAGGGCGCTCGTACCGGGCGACGTCCTGCTCGGGGACGGGGCGGGCGGGGTCCGTATGTGCCCGGAGTCATGGCTGCCGGGCACGACCGGCCATCGCGAGCTCGCCGAGTCGTTGCGACCGCTGCTCGACCTGCCCGTGCGGCGAGTTCTCGTCTCGCACGGGACCCGGTTCTCACCGGCGGACGACGGAAGCTCGCGGCCGCCCTGGGTCGACCGTAGACTCGGCGACGCGGTGCTCTGGCTCTGGATCCTGATCGGCGTCGTCGCCCTCGTCGCTGTGTTCGCCGTCGTCGGCTACAACCGGCTCGTCCGGCTCCGCAACGAAGTGGATACCGGCTGGGCGAACATCGACGTGCAACTGCAGCGCCGCGCGGACCTGATCCCGAACCTGGTCGAGACGGTGCGCGCGTACGCCGCCCACGAGCGAGGCGTCTTCGAGCAGGTCACACGGGCCCGAGCCGCGCTACAGCAAGCCGGCACGCCGGGAACCGCAGCGGAGGCGAACGAGGGGCTCACGGTTGCGATCGGCCGACTCTTCGCAGTCGCCGAGGCGTACCCCGAGCTGAGAGCGTCGGAGAACTTCCTGCAGCTCCAGGAGGACCTGACCGACACCGAGGACAAGATCTCTGCCGCCCGCCGCTACTACAACGCGACCGTGATGCGCTTCAACACGGGAGTCCAGAGCTTCCCCTGGCTCCTCGTCGCGTCTCTGCTCGGATTCCGCGCCCGTGAGTTCTTCTCGGCTCGCGGGGACACGGCCGTGCCGCAGGTTTCGCTGGCGACGTGACACTCCAGCAGCAGATTCGGGCGAACCGCCTCAAGAGCACGATCGTCGTCGTCGGCTTCGTGTTCCTCCTGCTCCTCGTGGCCGGGCTGATCGGATTCGCATTCGACATCTCGCTCGGGGTCGTCGCCCTCGCGGGCGCCGCGCTGTACGGGATCTTTGCGCTCGTCCGCTCGCGGAGCATGGTCGCTCGGCTGACCGGAGCACAGGAGGTCGCTCCCGAAGCGGTCAGACCCCTCCGCAGGCTGGTGGAGAACGTCTCGATCGCAGCCGGTCTTCCCGTGACCCCGGAAGTGCGAATCGTCGAGGATGCAGCGCCGAACGCCTACGCGGCGGGGCTCCGCCCCCAGTCGAGCTACATCGGAGTGACGACCGGGCTCCTGGCGACGATGCCGCAGCGCGAGCTCGAAGCGGTTCTCGCCCACGAGGTGGCGCACATTCGAAACCGCGACACGTACCTGATGACGATGGCGCTCGTCTTCGCGGGCGTGATCGCGCTGATCGCGGACATCGGCTTCCGCTCGATCGCCTACGGCGGCCGCAATCGCGCAGGCGGCGTGTTGGTGCTCGTTCTCGCGCTCGTCGGGTTCCTCCTCGCCCCGTACGCTGCACTGCTCCTGCGCCTCAGCCTCTCCCGCCGTCGGGAGTTCCTCGCGGACGCGGGGGCGGCCGAGATGCTGAACGACCCCGAGGCGATGGCGCTGGCCCTGCGCAGGCTGGAGCGCGACTCGACCACGGTCAAGTACGCAGAGGCGTCGACGGCGCACCTGTGGGTGGAGAGCCCGACCGACCGGGTCGACTCTGAACGGTCCGGAGTTCTCGCGCTCTCGAGCCTCTTCAACACTCACCCTCCGATCGAGACGCGCATCTCCGCGCTCGAGGAGGCTGGCGGTTTTCGGCTTCCCGAGCACCTGCCGCTCGGCGAGCCGTTCGGTGTCGAGCACGGCCTCGTTCATGCCTGATGCGACCCCTGGCGAAATTCGATCTTGCGCCCAATTAGGTAAACGCGCTTTAGCTCAAGGCCGATTCGGGTCGATAATGGTCCAGCCGTGAAAAAGGTTCGCATCGGCCGCCGTCGCGCGCAACGAGGGGAGCAGCCCTCCTCCCCCTCGAGCTCGCGCTCTATCCCGCCTTCGCGGACGGACGCTGGCAGGTCCCGGACCGGTTCAACTTCACCCGTGACGTCGTCGAGGCGCTCGCCCACGACCCCAAGCGGCAAGCCGTGACGGTGCTGGGGAAGGACGACGTCATCGAGCCACGGACCTTTCTCCAGCTGGCCGAGCGGAGCGCGCGCTGGAGCTCGCTTCTGCGCGAACGGGGCGTCCGGCCCGGAGATCGCGTCCTCGTCCTCGTGGGGACGAACGTCGATTGGTTGGAGATCGTTCTCGCCTGCCTGAAGGTGGGTGCGGTGGTCGTGCCCGGTGCCGTGACGACATCCGCAGCCACGCTCGAGGATCGGATGGCGACCACCGGCGCGCGGCTCGTCGTCTCGGCGCGCGCGTCTGAGCCAGAGATCGTCCGCATGGCCGAGCGCCCGCATGTCCTCTACGTCGACGAGGCGCAACCGCTCCTGCCCGGAGCTCCCGAGCAGGCTCCGACCCACGACTCGAGCTCCCGCGACCTCGCGTTCGTCCTCACCAGCGCCGGAGTCTCCGGACCCCCGCACCTCGTCGCTCACACGAACGCCTCCGCTTTCGCCGCTCGGGTGGCCGCCGAGTACTGGCTCGACGCGGGCCGCGGCGATGCGGTCTGGTCTACCGCTGCGGCTGGCTCCCCGAACACCGTCTGGCACGCGCTTCTCGGCCCGTGGTCACGCGGTGCGGAGACGTTGCTCCACGAGGGCGAGTTCGAGCCGCTCGAGCGCCTCGACCTGATCTACCGCCTCGGCACGACGATTCTCAGCCAGACCCCCGCCGAATACGCGGCGCTCGCGCAGCACTCGGAGCTCAGCCGCTTCAGACCCCCCCAGCTCCGCCGGTTGGTCTCGACCGGGGACTACCTCGATCCCGAGGTGAACGCCGTGTTCGAGGAGACGTGGGGCCTCGTCATCCATGACGGCTACTCACAGGCGGAGACGAACGTCGTCGTCGGAAACGGTGCCGAGGCGGGCTTCAAGCCGGGATCGCTCGGCCTCCCACTTCCCGGACACCAGGTTGCGATCGTCGACGAGAGCGGAAACGAGCTTCCACCTGGAGCCGAGGGCGAGCTGGCCGTGCGCGGACGCACCCCGACGCTGTTCGCCGGCTACTGGGAGGCTCCGGACGAGACGAAGGAGGCGTTCCGCGGGGACTGGTACACGACCGGTGATATCGCCACCGCCGACGCGGACGGATTCCTGTGGTTCCTCGGACGAGCGGCGGACATGCTCACGAGCCGCGGTGAACGCTTCAGCCCGTATGCGAGCGAGCGTGCGCTACGCCTGCACGACTCCGTTGCCGCAAGCGCCGTGGTCGGCGTTCGCGATCTCGAGCGCGGAGGGCAGTTCCTGAGGGCGTTCGTCGTCCTCGCGCCGGGTGTCGAGGGCTCGGTGGGGCTCGAGGCAGAGCTTCGCCAGGACGTGGGGCAGTCGCTCTCAGAGCATGAGGTTCCTCGAGAGATCGAGTTCGTGGACGAGCTCCCGACGGCACCCGGCGGCAAGGTTCGACGCCTCGAGCTCCGAGAACGGCTCGTCGTCGGTCGACCGCTCTGGGAAATGCCGCCGACGACCGAGCTCGAGCCCGGATTCCTCGAGCCGGCCGAGCCGCAGCCCGCCTGGGACGACGCCGCCGGAGGATGGACGCTACCCGGCACGCAGGCCGAACCGCTGCCGGACATGAGCGAGCTCCCCGATTACATCGTGGAGCCCGAGCCCGAGCCCGAGCCCGAGCCGGAGCCGGAGCCCGAGCCCGAGCCGGAGCCGGAGCCCGAGCCGGAGCCGGAGCCCGTCGCCCTCGTCGAAGCACCGGAGCCCGAGCCACCCGTCGTCGTTCCAGCCATTGTCGTTCCACCCGTCGTCGCTTCGCCCGAACCGGAGCCGGTGGCCAAGACCATGCCGCAGCAGGAGGCCGTACCCCAGCCCGAGCCGATCGTCGATGCGACCCCCGAGCCGGAGCCCGTGATCGAGCTCGTCCCCGAGCCGGATCCCGTCGCCGAGCGGTCGTTCGAACCAGTACCGGTCTCGGCGCCCGTTCCCGAACCGGAGCCGGAGCCGGAGCCAGAGCCAGAGCCAGAGCCCGAGCCGGCACCGGTCACGGCGTTCGAGCCCGCTCACATCCCCGAGTTCGGCACCGACCCCGAGGCGGACCCCGAACCGGAGCCGGTCCTCGCGAGTGGGTCGCTGCCCGACTTCGTGGTCGAGCCGAAGAACGTTCCCGAGCCCGTCGCAGGACCTGCCCCGGACACGGAGTCGGCGCTCGAGCCCGAGCCCGATCCAGGCCCGCTGCCGGATTACGTGGTCGACCCAGAAGCGCCCCGCGAGCGGGTCGAGCCGAAGCCGCCCGCGCCCCCGGCACCCGCACCGGTCCTCCGGCTCGAGCCCGAGGAGGTCGTCGAACCAGATCCCGCCGAACCGCTGATCGCGGGCCTCGGCCTCCCGCCGCTCGCCGACTTTTCCTCCCTGGCCAAGGAGAGCAGGTCGGACGGGGCAGACGCGGACTCCGAGCGTCCAGCCAAGGAGCGTCGTCCACGCCCTGCTCCTGCGTCGAGCCGCAAGGTGCGCCGAGAGCGGTCTGCGAAGGATCCCGGGGACGAGCCCGAGGCGGTGAGCTGGATGGACGGGCTGTCGTCGAGGCTGAGCGCGTACAGCCTTGCGGACGACGGATCTGCGCCGGCTGCTCCCGAGGACACGCCAGGGCCCGAGGATACGGAGGACGAAGAGGTCGTCTAGCCTGGCGCCGTGACCGATCAGGCCACGGTGAGCCTGCTGCGCTGGCTGCGTCGTCAGCTGCAGCAGCCGAATCCGCTCCGCGAGCATCTGGAGGCAGCCGTCGAGAACAACGACCCTGCAGAGGCACGCCGATTGGTGTCCCGGGTTCCGTTCACGGATGCCCAGCGCCATCATGTCGAGGGCTTGATCGCCCGCTGGGAGAGGGAGGTCCGTGGCTTCGAAGGCTGAGAACGAAGCGCTCGTCCGCGCGATCTTCGCCGCCTTCGCACGGGGAGAAGGGGGATTCGGGCTGCGCGGGCTGTTCGCGGAGGACGCCGTCTGGACCGTTCCCGGGCACGGGGTGATGGCCGGCGTCTATCGGGGGCGCGAGGAGATCTTCCGCTTTCTCGGACGACTGCCAAAGGAGACCGACGGGACGTACGGATCGGAGCTCCGCGACGTCCTTGCGAGCGACGAGCGAGCCGCCGCGATGTACGTCGCACGCGGCACGCGACGCGGACGCAGTCTCGAGCTCGACCAGGTGCTTCTCTTCGGCATCGAGGGCGGGCTCGTGCGTGAGGTTCTCGCGCTGCCGAGCGACCCGGAGGTGTTCGAGGAGTTCTGGGCGGCGGGCTGAGCCGCGTGTCCGCGGGGCCGTAGACTCGCAGAGATGGCGCTCGGAGCTTCCTTCGTGCTGGAGCTACAGCGCGCGCTGGGAGCGCAGCAGGTGATCACCGAGCCCGAGCAGCTCCGGGTGTACGAGTGCGACGGTCTGACGGGACACAGGGCGGTTCCGGAGCTCGTGGTCCTTCCCGGCTCGACCGAGGACGTGCAGGTCGTCGTGCGCGCGTGCGACCGAGAGCGCGTGCCATTCGTCGCTCGAGGCGCCGGAACCGGGCTTTCGGGAGGAGCCACCCCGCTGGCCGGCGGAGTCGTCGTCTCCCTGGCGCGGATGAATCGCATCCTCGAGATCGACCTCGTGAGCCAGCGCATCGTCGTCGAGCCGGGAGTCGCGAATCTCGACGTCACGCGTGCAGTGGCCGAAGAGGGGTTCTTCTATGCACCCGACCCTTCGAGCCAGCAGGTCTGCACGATCGGCGGCAACGTGGCGGAGAACTCGGGTGGAGCGCACTGCCTGAAGAACGGTTTCACGGTGCATCACGTCACGGGCGTGACGCTCGTGCTGCCCGACGGCGAGGTCGTGGAGCTCGGGGGCAAGGCGCTCGACCCGGACGGCCCCGACCTGCTCGGTGTCGTCGTCGGCTCGGAGGGCACGCTCGGCATCGTCACGCGGATAACGCTGCGGCTGGTCAGGGCGCCCGAGGCGGTGCACACGCTGCTGGCGGGCTTCGAGACGACGGACGCAGCGGGAGCGGCGGTTTCCGGGATCGTCGCCGCCGGAATCCTTCCGTCCGCGATCGAGATGATGGACCGCCTCACGATCGAGGCCGCCGAGCTTGCCGTCGCGCCTGGATATCCCGCCGGAGCAGGCGCGATTCTTCTCGTGGAGCTCGACGGCGTGTCCGCCCAGGTCGAGGAGGACGCTGCCGAGATCGAGAGGATCTGCGCCGGATGCGGCGCGTTCGAGCTCCGCGCCGCGACGAACGATCTCGCCCGCGCGCTCCTCTGGAAGGGCCGCAAGTCCGCATTCGCGGCCATGGGCCGCGTCGCGACCGACTATTACGTCCAGGACGGTGTCGTGCCCAGGACGCGCCTCCCGGGAGTTCTCCGCCGCATCGAGGAGCTCTCTCAGGTTCACGGCTTGCGCGTCGGAAACGTCTTTCATGCGGGCGACGGCAATCTGCACCCACTCGTCCTCTACGACGCCGAGCGGGGCGAGACGGAGCGCGCACGCATTCTCGCCGAGGCGATCCTCGACGCCTGCCTCGACGCCGGTGGCTCGCTCACGGGCGAGCATGGAGTCGGGATGGACAAGGCGTGCTCGATGCCTCGGATGTTCTCCGAGCGGGACCTCGAGGTGTTCGGCCGCGTTCGTCGCGCCTTCGACCCCGGAGGGCTTTGCAACCCGGGGAAGGTGATCCCCACTCCGCGGCTCTGCGGCGAAGTGCCGGGACCGCACCGCGTGCACCCGCTCGAGAGGATGGGCGTTGCCGAGCGTCTCTAGCCTGGAACAGGCGGCGGCGGTGTTGTCGGCGGCGCACCGCGAGGGCCGGCGGCTCACCATCGGCGAGGACATCGACACGGAGGGGCTCGACCGGATCCTCGAGCACGAAGCCGGCGACCTGACGTGCACGGTGGAGGCGGGAGTTCGCCTGTCGGCTCTTCAGCACGCGCTGGGCGAGCACGGCCAGCGGCTGTCCCTCGATCCGCCAGGGGACCCGACCGTGGGAGCCCTCCTCGCTCGAAACCTGTCCGGGCCGCTCCGGCATCGCTTCGGCGCTCCTCGCGACCTCGTCCTCGGGGTCACGCTGGTGCTGGCGGACGGGACGATCGCGAGCGCCGGCGGGAAGGTGGTGAAGAACGTCGCCGGCTACGACCTGGCCCGCCTCGTCTGCGGCTCGGAGGGACGTTTCGCGCTGATCGCCCGCGTCAGTCTCCGGCTGCATCCACTCCCGAAGGCGACGCAGACGCTCGCGGTGGAAACCGACGACGCGGCGGGGGCAGTCTCCGCGCTCCTTCGCTCCCAGCTCCAGCCGAGCGCGCTCGACCTCCTGCACCCGGGCGGCATTCTCGTGCTCTTCGAAGGGTCGCCCCTCGCCGTGGAGGCGCAGGTCGCCGCTGCCCGGGGACTCGTCGGAGGCGGGGAGGTCGACGCCGAGTCGTGGGACGCCTCGCGACGACGGCAGGCCGCCGCCCGGGGACGCGTGCGCTTCGATCCGGGCCGTCTGGGCGAGACGCTCGCCGAGTTGCGCGAGGCTGTGGTCCGCCCGGCTGCCGGGGTCGCGTACTCCCGCGACGCCGTTCCGAGTGACAGCTCGTCACAAGGCGAGGCCGAGACGCTCCTGGTCGAGCGCATCAGGCGCGAGCTCGACCCGAACGGAGTCCTCGCAGCGTGATCCGCGAGCTGACCGCGGATTGCGTCCACTGCGGGTTCTGCCTGCCCACCTGCCCGACCTACGTTCTCTGGAACGAGGAGATGGACTCGCCGCGCGGTCGAATCCACCTCATGGACGCGCGCCTCGACGGGACGGTGACGCTCAACGACACCGTCACGACCCATTTCGATCGCTGCCTCGGGTGCATGGCGTGCCTGTCCTCGTGTCCGTCAGGGGTTCGCTACGACCGGCTGATCGAGACGACTCGTGCGGCAGTGGAGGCGGAGTACGACCGTCCGTGGGGCGAGCGGCTGCTTCGCGGGCTCCTCTTCCGCCTGCTCCCGTACCCCGGCCGCATGGGGGCGGCGCTCGCGCTTGCGCCGCTCGGTCGAGGACTTCCCCTACCGCGCCGGTTTCGGCCGCTCCTCGAGGTCGCGCCTCGCTGGCGAGGGCGGGGAGACGTGCCGAGCGTCACGCCTCCTGAAGGTGTTCGGCGAGGACGCGTCGGTCTTCTCACCGGGTGCGTGCAGCGCGCGGTCTTTTCCGACGTGAACGCGGCGACAGCCCGAGTCCTCGCCTCCGACGGCTACGAGGTCGTCGCCCCACCGCAGGGCTGCTGCGGCGCGCTCTCGGTGCACGCCGGCCGGCTCGAGGAGGGCAAGTCGTTTGCACGAAAGCTCATCACCGCGTTCGAGGACGTCGAGGTGGTCGTCGTCAACTCCTCGGGCTGCGGCTCGCACCTCAAGGAGCTCGGCTGGCTCCTGGGCGACGAGCGCGCGGTCGACTTCGCGGCGAAGGTCCGGGACATCGGTGAGTTTCTCGCGGACGTCCGGCCGCATGCTCGTCGGCACCCGCTGCCGATGAAGGTCGCGCTCCAGGACTCCTGCCATCTCCGGCACGCCCAGGCGCTTCCGCTCGCCTCGCTGGGTGCCCTCGGCCGGGTTCCGGGGCTCGACGTCGTCGAGCCTGCCGAGCAGGACCTCTGCTGCGGCTCGGCCGGGATCTACAACATCGTGCAGCCCGAGCCCGCCCGCGAGCTCGGCGACCGCAAGGCCGCACATGTCCTCGCCACGGGAGCACAGGCGTATGCAAGCGCGAATCCCGGCTGCCTCGTGCAGGTGTCACAGGCGCTGCGTCGCGTGCGTCAACCCCTTCCCGCGCTCCATCCGATCGAGCTCGTCGACGCCTCCGTGCGAAACATCGGCGTCGGGCGCCTGCTCAGCCGGGCGCGGCGCTAGGAACCTCCACCGGTGCCAGGTCGTCGAGCCGGTCGACCCGCGCCAGCGAGGGAAACAAGCGCCACCAGAGAACGGCGATCACGATGGTCGCGGCGCCGCCGAAGAGGACGGCTGGAACGGCGCCAACGAGCGCGGCGGCGACCCCGGACTCGAATGCCCCGAGCTCGTTCGACGCGCTGATGAAGACCATCTCGACCGCGTTCACGCGCCCTCGGAGCTCGTCGGGTGTGACGAGGGGGAGGATCGTCGAGCGGAGGACGACGCTGACCAGGTCGAACGCGCCGCCCAGGGCGAGCGCGAGCATCGAGAGCCACATCGCACGAGAAAGGGCGAAGACGACCATGCACGCGCCGAACGCCGCCACCACCAGGAACAGGGTGGGACCGGCCCGGCGTCTGAGTGGACGGCGTGCGAGGAAGAGCGCGGCGGCGAAGGACCCCACCGCCGGCGCCGCGCGCAGCAGCCCGAGGCCGGTCGGTCCGACCTCGAGGATGTCCTTCGCGAAGATCGGAAGAAGGGCGACTGCACCCCCGAGCAGAACGGCGAAGAGATCGAGGGAGATCGCGCCAAGCAGCACCTTCGTCCGGCGGATGAGACGCACACCTGCGAGCACCTCCTCGAGGCCGGCAGCCCCGACCGCGACAGCGACACGTCCGGCGCGAAGGGCGACCACGCATCCGAACGCCACGAGCGAGAGCGCAATCCCGACGACGTAGACGAGCTCCGGCCGGAGCGCGAACAGGAGGCCACCGACCGCCGGTCCCGCGACGAGCGAAAGCTGAAAGGCGACGGAGCGTTGCGCGAGGGCGCTGACGAGGATCTCCCGTGGCACGAGCGACGGCGTGAGTGCGCGGCCGGCGGGTGCACCGATCGCGCCTCCGATTCCCAGCAGGAACGCGAGCACGAAGAAGGGCCACACCTCGTCGGCTCCGGAGCGGGTGATCGCAAGAAGCCCCAGGGCGACGCCGATGTCGACCGTGATCATGAAGAGATAGAGGAGCCGGCGTGAAACGCGATCTGCGAGCTGGCCCGCCGGCAGCGCGAGCAGCGGCAGCGGAAGGAACTCCGCCAGACCGACGAGCCCCAGGTCGAGCGGATTCTCCCGGACGGAGTACACCTGCCAGCCGACCGCGACAGTCGCCATGTTCACGGCGAAGCTCGACGCGACCAGCGCAACCCAGAAAAGCGCGAAGTCGCGGTGGCGGAACGCGGAGGTGCTGGGCACCGTGTGTTTCTAGGCGGCTTCCGACTCGCCCGCAGGCTTCGGCTTGTCGCCGGCCCCGAACTCGATCTCGAGCCGCGAGATCCTCGAGCCGTCGATCTCGAGCACGCCCAGGCGAAGACCGTCGACGTAGATCTCGTCGCCGACCTCCGCGGCACGGCCGAGCGCGCCGAAGACGAGACCGGCCAGAGTGTGGTAGTCGGCCTGCTCGAGGTGCGCGCCGAAGCTCTCGTTGAAGTCGTCGATCGTGTACGAGCCGTCCACGCGGATGTGCGTCTCGTCCAGCCGTTCGACCGACGTGTCCGGAAGGTCGAACTCGTCCTCGATCTCGCCGACGATCTCCTCGATCAGGTCCTCGAGCGTGACGATGCCGTCCACCACGCCGTACTCGTCGACGACGATCGCCATGTGCTGCTTCTCCCGCCGGAAGTCGGCGAGGAGCGCGGCGAGATCCTTCGTCTCGGGAACGACGAACGCGGGTCGCGCGATCGTCTCGAGTCTGACTGCTGCGATTCCGAGGTCATGCATGGCCGCGAACAGGTCGCGTACGTGCAGGATGCCGACGATCTCGTCGAGCGAGTTGCGATAGACCGGGTAGCGGGTGTACGGAGAGTCGACGACGGTGGCGAGCGCCTCCTCCGGAGCCATGTCCGCGGAGATGGCGACGACGTCCGGCCGCGGCACCATCACCGCATCGACCTCCTTGGACGCGAAGTCGAAGACCTTGTAGAGCATCTCCTCTTCTGCCTCCTGCAGCTCCCCCACGTCCTCGGCGGCGGCCACGCTGTGGCGGATGTCCTCGCGTGTGTAGGCGATCATTCCCGCCGGAGCCGGTTTCACCCGGAGAGCGCGCAGCACGACGTTCGCCGATTGCTGAAGCGTCCACACGAGCGGGTGAGTGAGCTTCGCCAGCCAGTCGAGCGGCACCGCGAGCGCGACCGCGAGCATCTCCGCCTTCTGGAGCGCAACGGCTTTCGGGACGAGCTCACCGAGGACGACGGAGAGGTACGTCAGGATCGCGAACGCGATCAGGAAGGCGACCGTGTTCGAAAGCGGCGGGTCCATCAGGCCCGAGAGGAGCGGCTCGCCGATCGCACCGAGCAGGATCGCGGAGATGGTGATCCCGACTTGAACAGTCGAGATGAAGCGCACGGGATCGTCCATCAGCCGCAGCGCAGTGCGCGCGCCGCGACCGCCGCGCAGGGCGCGCTCCTCCAGGCGACTTCGCCGCGCCGTGACGAGCGCGTACTCCGCTGTCACGAAGATCGCGTTCCCCAAGACGAGGAGGAACACGATCACGATGCGGAGGAAAGTGCTCACGCCCCCGAAGGGGCGTAGGTACTAGGCGGGTGGTCGTCCACCATCGATCAGGCCGCAGTATAGGAAACCGTGGTGTCGTCCTCGTGCTTCGTCGCCGCTCCCTCGTTGACGAGCCGCTCGGCATGGGACAGCGTCTCGGCGACCGCGAAGCGACGGCTCGCCGGCTTGAGGTCCTCCCCGAAGAGCGCGAACGAGAGCTCGTAGCCCGTTTTCGGCTCCGTTCCGAGCGCCGACCCCGCGTCCTCCAGCCGCAGGCGGTGGTGCTCTTGCAGCTCGCGTGCGCGACCTGCAGGGTCTTGGATCGGATCGCCGTGGCCGGGCAGGGCGACGCGGGGGGCGAGCTCCTCCATCCGCCGCAGGGCGCCCAGGTAGTCGCCGAGCGGATCTGCGCGGCTCGCCGGCCACAGGCCGACGGTGGGCGTGATCCTCGGCAGGAGGTGATCGGCCGCGATGAGGACGCCGTCCTTGACAAGACACAGCTGGCCGTCCGCGTGCCCCGGTGCGGCGACGAGCTCCCAGCCGTCGAGCTGCTCGCCTGCCTCGACCAGCACCGGATCTCGCTGGTAGCGGATGAACGGCCGGTACAGCGAGCTCTGCCCGACGAGCTCCGACGTCACGTCGTCGGGGACGCCATGCAGGCGGAACCAGTCGCGGAGCCGCTCCGACCAGGCCGGGTTGCCCCATACGAGCTCGCATTGGGCGTAGTCGAGCGTCCCCTGGTAGACGGGCGCCCCCGTCAGTTGGTGGAGGTCGGCCGCAGCCCCGACGTGGTCAGGATGGAAATGGGTGACGAACACCGCTGCCACTGGCCCGCCCGCACGCTCGAGCTCGGCGCGCCAGACGTCCTTGGCGTCGGGCATGCCGACCCCGGTGTCGACGACGATCCAGCCGTCGTCCCCGGGAAGCAGGTAGACGTGCACGTGTCCCGGCCGCGTGGGCAGCGGCAGGGTGATACGCCGAATGCCGCCGTCGAGCTCGTCCACGAACGAACTCTATCCACCCGTTCAGGAGATCGAACGTATGTTCTATAGTGGGAGAATGCGTGCCACGTATCCGCTTAGACTGGAGGCACGACAGTACGGCTGCTCAATCAACTTCAACGCGAGAGGGGAACGGGATGGCGTACGGAATCGTGCATCACTTTCTGGGCGGTACGCAGGAGCAGTACGAAGCGAGTCTCGCGGCGGTGCACCCTGGCGACGGTCTGCCGGAAGGCCAGATCTTCCACGCGGCTGGTCCGTCGGATGGTGGTTGGACGGTTGTGGCGGTCCACGACTCCAAGGAGAGTTGGGAGCAGTTCCGCGACGGCATCCTGATGCCTCGGATGCAGGCGGGCATCGCAGGCGGCCTCCCCGTTCCGCCACAGGAGACTGCGTTCGACATCCACAACCTGCGGCCGTAACCGTCAGCCAAGGAGTATCCACGGAAGGCTCGCCCCGGCGGGCCTTCTGTCTTCTGGCCTCGAACTCGTACGTCCGCCATTCACGCATGTCCAGCGACTGAGATGAGCCGTGCCGAGTACCGGATCGAACCTTGCAAGTCGGCACTGAACGCTGTCCGTGGCATGCCGTTCAAGTGGTCGCTCAATCCGTACATGGGCTGTGCCCACAAGTGCACGTTCTGCTACGTCCGCCACTTCGAGCAGCGGGCCGAGCGGCCTTCCGACGACCGCTACGGGCGCTCGATCCGCGTCAAGACGAACGTGGCCGAGGTGCTCCGTCACGAGCTCGGGCGCAGCTCCTGGCGGCGGGAGACCGTTTCGATCGGCGCCGCGACCGATCCCTACCAGCCTGCCGAGGGCCGCTTCAAGCTCACGCGTGCATGCCTTGCCGAGCTGGCGAATGCATGGACGCCGTTCTCGATCATCACGCGCGGCCCCCTGGTCGTCAGGGACATCGACGTCCTGCAGGACGCGTCGGCGCGGGCCGAGGTCGGCGTGTACTTCTCCATCCCCACGCTCGACGAGCGGGTCTGGCGCACGACGGAGCCCGGCACCGCACCACCACGCAGTCGCCTCGAGGCGGTGCGACGCCTCTCCGAGGCGGGCATCGACGTCGGCGTCGGCATGGCACCGATCTTGCCCGGCCTCTCGGATCGACCGGAGCAGCTCGAGGAGGTCGTCCGCGAGGCCCGCGCGGCCGGCGCCCGGAGCATCTGGGCGAACGTCCTCTATCTCCGCCCCGGCACGCGCGAGCACTTCCTCAGAGCACTCGCGGACGACTGGCCGGAGCAGGTCGAGCGGTACGAAGCGCTCTATGCGTCCCGCGCGTACCTGCCGGCGGCGGAGGCCAAGCCGGTGATGAACCGTGTCCGCGAGCTCGCTCGATCCGCGCAGCTCCCTCCGAGGGCTCGCGCTGGAAATCCACAGCCAGCGATCGCTCCGAGCCAACTGACCCTCTCATTGTGAAAGAACTCGGCCCACCAATGGGACAGACAATCGACTTCACACCCCGAAGAGATCGCGGCGCTCGGGCACCCCATAAAGGGGTTGTGATCGTCGCGACCGGAATCCGCGCGAGCGGATTCCGGTCTTGCGGAAAGAGGAGCGCGCCGAGCCGCCTCGTAGAATCGCCTGGTGGCCGATGAGATCACCTGCCTGATCGCCGATGACCACGAGGTCGTGCGCGAAGGCCTGCGCCTCGCACTCTCGCGCTCGACGCGCATCCGTGTCATCGGCGAGGCGACCGACGGCGCCTCGGCCATCGCGCTGACCGAGCGCCGCCGTCCCGACGTCGTGATCATGGATCTCCGCATGCCGGACATGGACGGGCTCGAGGCGACCGAGGTGATCGCCGAGCGCGTGCCGAGCACTGCTGTCTTGATCTTCACCGCGTACGGCGAAAAGTCGCTCTTGCAACGCGGTCTCGAGTCCGGTGCCAAGGGCTACATCCTCAAGGAGACCCCACACGAGACGCTCCTCCGGGCGATCGAGAAAGTGGCGGCCGGGGAGACCTTCGTCGACCCCGGGCTGATGGCCGAGTTCGTCTCCGGCAAGAGCACCGCCGACCTCTTGACGCCGCGCGAGCGCGAGATTCTCCAGCTGCTCGCCGACGGCATGTCGAACGTGGACGTCGCGGACAAGCTCTTCATCAGTCAGGAGACGGTGAAGAGCCACGTGCGACACATCCTCGCGAAGCTCGAGGCCGACACGCGCACCCAGGCGGTGGCCATCGCGCTGCGCGAGGCGATGATCGATTGACCGACGACGCCGAGCGCGCCCTTCTCGCGGAGAGGATTCTCGCGGAACAGGAGGAGCGTCGCCGGCTCGGGGAGCTGCTCCACGACGGCCCGGTTCAGCACCTCTCGGCGATCGCGCAGATCGTGGACGCGGCGCTCGCAGCGTCGCGGAGCGGTGAGCGCGAGCGAACCGATGAGATCCTGAGTCGAGGGCTGGAGCTCGCCCGCGGCGCGGCCCGCGAGCTGCGCGCGCTCTGCGAGGATCTCGAGCCGAAGGCGCTCAGCGAGGTGGGATTCGCAGCAGCAGTGGCGGCGCTCGCTCGCCGCTTCGCTTCCAGGCACGACGTCGAGATCGACCTCGACGTCGAGCATGGAGACGAGCTCGGAGAACACGCCCAGACGGCCCTCTACCAGATCGTCCGGGAGGCGATCGACCAGGCCGTCCGCCGAGGTGCGCCGAGTCGGATCGACGTGTCGATTCGCGAGACGCCCGGCGGCGGCGCGGAGCTGGTCGTCTCCGACGACGGCCCGCCGGAGCGGCGCAGCGCCGTGCTGGAAGCGCTCGCGGAGCGCGCCGCGACCCTGAACGCACGCTTCAGCTCCGAGGTGCGGTACCCACGCGGCTCGACGATCCGCGTGGAGCTGCCACCTTCGGCCGCCCGGCGATAGCATCCGTGGATGGACGAAAACGGCAGAGGCGGGTACCTCGTGTTCCGCTGGTCGCACGCCGGCTACACGCTCGAGGAGCGGCCGGGCGACCTCCCCGACGTCGGGGCCGAGGTCGAGGACGGCGATGGTCGCTTTCGCGTGGGCAAGATCGCGCCCTCCCCGCTTCCCGGTGACAAGCGCCGCTGCGCGTACCTGTTGCCGGTCTGAGAGGCTCTAGGCGATCGGTTCGTTCTGGACGTCGTGCTCGGTGGCATACGCGTCCGTGAGCGAGTTGATCTTCGCCGGATCCGGGAACGCGTAGTTGATCTCGACGAACGCGTTCCACTTGTCCGGAAGCGCATCCTCCGGGAAGATCGCCTCCACCGGGCACTCGGGTTCGCAGGCGCCGCAATCGATGCACTCCTCGGGATCGATGATCAGGATGCGCTCGAACTCGTGGATGCAGTCGACCGGGCAGACATCGACGCACGAGCGGTCTTTGATGTCGATGCAGGGCTCCGCGATGATGTACGTCACGGTGTCGAGTCTAGCCTCTGTTTTCCGCAAGACCGGGATCTGCTCGCGCAGATTCCGGTCGCCTGAAAATCCCTAAAGGCGGCCGCTTTCGCGGCCGCGTTTCCTGGTGTCAATTCACTCGCGTCAACTGGGCGACGAGCTCGGGTGCCCGCTCCACGAGCGCCGACTTCACGATCACCTGGTCGAATCCCGCCGTATGCGCCGCCTGCAGGCCCGAGCGGTCGGTGTGGTTCGTGAACCCCATGATCGGCACGTCCGGCCATTCGTCGGCGACGTCCTCCGGTTCGATCCGCGAGATGTCCGCGATCACCAGGTCGGGCGGGTCGATGCTGTTGACCGTGACGAAGTGGTGCTCGGGGAGTAGTCCCTCGAGCTTGGCTCGGAAGAAGAGGTCGACCCCCGCCAGCAGGATCGTCGCCACAGGCGCGACACTAGCACCAGGTGCCGCGGATAATCGCCCGATGGGACTCGGGCGCGGGCTGGAGCTGATTCGAGCGGGCGAGTACTTCGAGGCGCACGAGGAGCTCGAGGACGAGTGGCGGGACGCGCCGGAGGCCGAGCGCGACTTCCTGCAAGGGCTCGTGCACGTCGCCGTCGCCTGGCTTCACGCCGGCCGTGGCAACCGACCCGGTTGCGAGCGTCAGCTCGAGAAGGCAGTACGTCGCCTCGACGCATACCGGCCGTCGCATCGGGGGGTCGACGTCGAGACCGTGCTCGAAGGCATCAGAAAGGCGCAGGAAGTGGTCGAATCCGGCGCGCTCACCCTCGCACGCCCGCCGGTCTGATCCAAGTTACAAGTTGTAACTTGGACGCCTTTGGCGGTCAGGCTTCAGAAGGCCGGTTCGAGCCCGACCCACTCCAGAAAGCGGTTCAAGTACACCCGCAGCACGTAGAAGCGCTCGAAGAAGAGGAGCAGCCCGAGCGCGACCATGACCGCGCCGCCCGCGATCTGGATCGCCCGGTAGTGGTCGCGGATCCAGCGGAAGGCACCCATCGCGCGCGAGAAGATCGCGCCGGCGAGCACGAATGGCACGGCGAGCCCGAGCGAGTAGACGCCGAGCAGGAGCGCGCCCTCGAGCGCGGTGTCAGACGAGCCCGCGAGCACGAGGGTGGCGGCAAGCACCGGGCCGATGCACGGTGCCGCGCACACGGCGAACGCCCCACCCAGCAGCAAGCGCGAGCCGCGGGTTCGCGCACCCTGCACGAGCCCTGCCCCGACCAGCCGCTCGGGCCAGGGCAGAAGTCCCATGAACGCGAAGCCGAACACGACGAGGACGAACCCGGCGACCTTCTCGAGCAGGAACTGATCCGAGAAAAGGCGTCCTCCCACCAGAGCCGCACCGACCCCGAGCAGCACGAAGACGGTTGTAAAACCGAGGACGAAGGGCACGCTGGCCGCGACAACGCGTCTCGCATTCCCCGGCTGTCCAAGCTTGTCCGCGTCGACTGCGGAGACCGCCGAGAGATACCCCGGAACGAGCGGGAGCACGCACGGAGCCAGGAACGAGACGAACCCAGCCAGAAACGCGACGGGGATCGCCGAGAGATTCAACTCAGCCCTCGAACCGCGCGAGCTCCTCGTCGACCCGGCGCTCGAGCTCCGGGTCGAGCGGGCGATCGGGAGCCGGAGGTCCACGCCGGCGGCTCCACCGGCGGACGAGCAGGACGACGGTGATCACGCCTGCGACGAGCGCCCCGAGCGGCAGCAACCATGCGAGCAGCCCGAACCCGCTCTTCGGAGGCGTTGCGAGCACGCCCGAGCCGAACTCGTCGACGAGCGCATCCTTGATCTCCTGTTCCGTGTCGCCCGCCGCGATCCGCTCGCGGATGAACGACTTCATCCGCTGGGCGACCGGAGCATCCGATTGGTCGAGCGTGGTCTCGCAGACGGGGCAGACGAGCTCGGCCTCGAGATCGGCGGCGTTCGGAGGACCGGCCGCCTCGGCGCCGGCAGCGAGAACGCAGAAGGCGGCGAGCGCGACGAGAAGCGCTCTCACGTGGCGAGCGCGCGGTTCACCGCAGCGCGGAGCCGCGCACGGTCCTCATCCGCGGTGATGGCTCCCACGAAGACGTCGAGCACCTTCCCCTCGCGGTCGAGGACGAACGTCTCGGGAAATCCCGTCACGCCGTAGCGGTCGGCGGCGACGTCACCGGGGCCGTCGAACACGATCGGGAACGTCAGGTCGAAGCGACGCGCGAACCTCCGGGCGTCCGTGCGGAAGTCCTTGGCGTCGAACCCGACCACGACGAGGCCACGTGCCCGCTCCTCCCGCCAGACCTGCTCGAGGAACGGCGCCTCCTCCTTGCACGGCAGGCACCAGGAGGCCCAGGCGTTCAGCACGACCGCCTTCCCGCGAAGCGACGAGAGCGTGAGCTCGCCTTCGCGATCGAGCCGCTCGAGCGTGAAGTCCGGCGCCACCGGACGCTCGCCGCGGGCGGCGGCTGCGGCGAGATCCCCTCCCGCGTCGGTGACGAGCGACCACGCGAGCAGGATGAACAGCAGCGCGACGAGCCCGACGGCGACGCCCTGTGCGACGAGCCTGCCCCGGTGCGCCACGGCCGGCCCTCCTCTTACTTCGGAGACGATGAAGACCGGCGTGCCGACCTTCACGTGCTGGAACAGCCATTCCGCGTCGGAGATTCGCATGCGAACACAGCCGTGCGACGCGGAATAGCCGATCGAGGCGGAGTCCGGCGTGCCGTGGATGCCGACATAGGGCGCCGAGATCCCCATCCAGCGCGTTCCCAGCGGGTTCCCAGGCCCGGGCGGAACCGGGTCGGAGTCGGCGGCCCAGTCGGACGGAGGCGGATACCACCACGGGTTCCGCTGCATCGTCACGATCTCGAAGTTGCCGGTGGGCGTCGGGTACGCGGACTGGCCGGTGGCGACTCCGAACGTCCGCGCGAGCTTCGCTCCGACGAAGTAGCGGAGCTTGTTCGAGCTGCGCAGGATGACGACCGCCGGGCCGAGCGTGGCGTCCGCCACCTTGGGCTTCAGCACGCCGAACGACAGTGGGATCGGCGACCGAGAATTGGTCTTCAGCGCGATCCGGATCGCGCGCGATCCGGCAACGCGCTCGAGGCGGCGTCCGTCGACCGCTCGGGTCGCCCGCACGGTCGCTCCACGGAGGACGAGCTGCGCGCTCACGGGCGCTCGGTCGACCTCTCGCCCCAGACTCTCGACGTAGCCGCGGACACGGTCTCGCGGGACCCAGACATGGAGCGGAACCGCTGCTCCGGGCCTCGAGAAGCGGGCACGACTCACGGCCTTGTCGACGGCCGGCTTCGCTCCCAGCCCCTCCGGGGCGAGCCGCATCTTCCGATTCGGCGCGACGACGAGCACGAGCGGGCGGGCGAACGACCTTCGTACGAGGCTCGCGGCCTGGTACGGCAGCAGCCCGCCAACGTCGACGGAACCGATCATGACCCCGCCGGGAATGCCGATTTGGCGCGGCGGCGGGGCGGGCTCCGTCGGCGGCGGGGCTCGGGTGCCGGCGGAGTCGTCGGCGGAGGCTCGTGTGGCGGTGGTCGTGGTCGTCTGGGCGGGCCCCGAGTCCGCACCCGCGGCGAGCGCGAACGCGGCCGTGAAGCCCACCAGAGCGCAGGCAGCGAGTAGACCGACCACGATCGCGCGTACGCCCAGCTTCATGTCGTCAGTGTAGATACGAATGTCGATGGATCGTTCGTCACGACTGCGTCGACGCCTGCCGCCACCACCCGAGAGAAGTCCTGAGGATCGTCGACCGTCCAGGCGACGACGGACGCCCCACGCGCGTGGGCCCGACCGACCGCGCGAGGGCTCACGAGCTCGTGTTTCAGAACGAGCACCGTCGCCTGTGCGCGGGCGAGCAACGGCCCCACGAGCAGCGGGGTGAGCGGAAGCAGCGAGCGCAGGCTCCGGCTCACCACAGGCCCGAAGCGCCGTTTCCGACTGATTCCGAGGCGATCCTCGGGAAACGAGGCTCCGATGCGAATGCGCGGCTCGAGTCGTGCGAGCCGGCGCAGCGAGCCGTGATGGAAGGAGCTCACCAGACTTCGGTCCAGAAGCCCGAAGTGCCTCAGAGCTCGTGCGACATCTTCGAGCGCGCCTGCCGCTTTCAGATCGACGTGGACCCCGACCTCGAGGGCTTCGTCGGCGAAGAACGCAAGCGCTTCGTCGAGCGTGAGCAGGTCCGGGGCGAGCCCACGAAGATCGGCCAACTGCATCGACCCGATGGTTCCCGAGGCGACGCCGTGGGTCACCTCGTGGAGATCGTCCGAGTGCGCGATCACCGGCTTTCCGTCGCGCAGGGAGAGCACGTCGAACTCGATGAGGTCGACGCCGACAGCACGAGCCGTGCGAAACGACTCGAGCGTGTTCTCCGGCGCGACCGCTGCTGCCCCTCGGTGACCGATCACGAGCGGCCGCCCGACGCGTCGGTCGAGCGAGATCACGGTGCGGGTCGCGTCGGCAGGTAGTCCTCGTCGAGTCGCCCGCCTTCGGCCGCGTACGCGATGATCATCCGGTCGGTGATCCACTCCACCGGCGCGCGATCGTCCGTCCACGCCCGGCCCGAGGTACGGAGCGCGCGGACGTCACGCGCGAGCAACGCCCGCAGCGGAGCCAGATCGGTCGGGCCGTTCTCCAGACGTCGATCGAGCTCATCCGGCGCGAGCGGATCGGTCAGCCCCAGCACGAGGGTGTTGAAGCGAAGCGCCGGCCACTCGAGCACCTGCGGCAGCTCGGCCGCCACGGTTCGCCCGATCCCGTTCACGAGCCGCCTGTCTCCGGGCACCCCGGCGACGTTGAGGGCGACGATGCCGCCCGGAGCGAGCCTCCCGCGAACAAGGCTGAAAAATTCTCGCGTTGCGAGATAGAAGGGCACATAAGGCTGGTGGTAGGCGTCGACGACGATGAGGTCGTACCGGCGGTCGGTGCGCCGAAGAAACGGCCGGGCATCCGTATCGTGCACGGTCAGGCGCGGGTTGTCTTCGAGCCCGAAGTAGCGTCGACCCACGCGACTGACGGCCGGATCGAGCTCGACGCCGTCGATCTCCGCATCGGGGTAGTACGCGCCGAGGGCACGGGCGGTCGTGCCGGCCGCGTTGCCGAGGATCGCGACGCGCTCGAGCGGGCGTCCGAGCAGAGGAGGCAGCGCGAGGAAAGCGTCCCACACGCCACCGGTCAGCACGTTCTCGCCGGGCTGCCAGACCGAGTGCACGGCCACCCCCTCGTTCAGATGCAGGACTCGACGGCCATCGGAGCGCTCGACGACCTGGATGTACTGGTGGTAGGAGGTCTCTTCGTGGAGGAGCCCGGCCTCGGCCTTCACGGCTCCGGGAGGAAGCAGGAGCAAGGCGGCGAGCAGACCCGCGACCACGAGATAGCGAACGCCGAGCAGAAAGCAGGCGGAGGCCGCCAAGAGCGCGGCGATGACGAGGAACGTCCTCTGGGTGCCGATTGCCGGGATGAGGATCAACGCCGAGAGAAACGTTCCGACCAGCGACCCCGCCGTCGAGAGGGCGTACAGCCGCCCGGCGACGGCTCCTGCCGTCTCGATGCTGTCCACGGCGAGTCGAATCGCGAACGGCGACACCATGCCGAGAAGAACGACCGGCGGCGCGAAGAGCAACAGGACGGCGACGAAGCTCCCGATGACGGCACCTGCCGAGGCCTCGTCCAGGCCCTCCACGGTCAGATCGAGGAACGGCTCCGCGACGAAGGGGATGGCGGCCACACAGCCCGCAGCGATCAGGACGATCGCCCCGAGCAGCGTCGGCCTCGGTCGCCGGTCTGCCACCCGCCCGCCGAGCCAGTAGCCGACGGCGAGGGCGGCGAGAACGATCCCGATCAGGTTCGCCCACACGATCGTCGAGGACCCGAAGTACGGCGCGAGCAAGCGCGACGCGGTGATCTCGGTCGCAAGCGCACCGATTCCGGCTCCGAAGACGAGCGCCCCGAGCGCGAGGCCACCCGGCCTCCCGTTCGCTGCTCGCGGAGCCACTCCCTACAGCCCGAAGATCCGCTCGATCTCGCCGAGCGTCCGCGCAGCGAGCACTACCGCGGCTACGAGGGCGAGGACGAGAACGAGCCAGAAGCGGACTCCCGCCCACCGCCTCTCACGATGCCACCGTTGACGGGCTGCTCGCCGAGCGCGGTGGAGCCGATAGGCACGGTCGACCGCACCCGGGTCGATCGGTGGCGCCTCCTCCTCCGAGGAGGTCCTGATCTCGACCTTGGCCACGGACGAAGTGTAGAACTGTGCGGCGCAGCCGTTGTTCCGGTCTCCGCGACGCGCAGGCCATATTCTTCCGTCATGGAGGGTACCGAGACGCGCCGCGGACGTGGGCGGATGCCGTTTGCGGCCGCGAGCAGCATGCCCGGGCTCGGTGGGAGGCTCACCTTCCTCTTCGGCCTCCTCCTCGCCGTTTCGGCCCTCACCGGCTGGTACACGGGCGAAGGTGAGGGCACGACCGTCTCGGTGATCGGCTGGAATACGGGAACGATCGGGAAGGTCGTCCTCTTCCTCGGTCTCGCTGCCGTGCTCCTGGTCTGTCTACGGGAGTTCGGCGTCAGCTTGCCGGATACCGTCCCCGAGAGCCTGGTCGCGATCGCGATCGGCTCGATCGCGACGATTCTCGTGCTGGTAAGGCTGATCTCGATCCCCGACACGTTCTTCTTCGCAAGTCGTGGGATCGGAATCTGGATCAGCCTGCTCTGCGCCGTCGGGATCATCGTCGCGGGACTGCTCGAGGCATCCGAAGAGCTCTAGGCCGAGGCATGCCTCGCGTCAGGGCGACGTGACCGTCACCGTCACCGTCCGCGCGGGTGGCTCCTGGGGGAGCGGGGTAAGCGTGCGAACGTTGGTCACCGCACCGCCCGGGTCCACCTGCTCGTCGAGGGTGCGCGCGAAGGCGATCCCGAGGAGAAACGCAAGCGTTAGCAGGACGACCGCGAGGAGAAGTCGGGCAACGAGCTTGCGCCGCTCGAGCCCCGGGCGGCTCTCTCGGCTGTGTCGGTCGAGCATCGCTACGGCTCGTAGTCGAGCGCGCCGCGGGAGTAGAGATGGAACGCCGCGCTCTCCACGATCGACAGTGTCGCGGGCCACGTACCGGCGACGGCCCGTTCCGCGACGGCCGCGCGCGTCCACGCGTCCGCGTGCCGGTACTCATCCACAAGCTCGCTGATCGTGAACGTCGACCCAAGTCGCTTCCGCAGTGCGTCCGTCACCGCTTCCAGCTCGACGTGCAGACCGTCTTCCCTGGCCGGATCTCGCGCGGCTTCCCGAAACCGCTGGTAGCCGTCCTCCCAGTCGCGCCTCGCGCTCTCGACGTCCGCCGTCACCGCGCGGATGCTAGAGGCTCAGCGCTTCGGAGCAGCAGCGATCGAGAGGCCACGGTGGATCGACCTCCGCGAGAATCAGCTCTCCGAGCAGGTACCCCGGCCGGGCAAGGGCAAATGCCGCGTGCGCGTGCAGGCACTTCAGCCGACCGGGCGAGCGCGAGCCCGCGATCCCGAGCTCGAGCGACGCGCCCTCGTCCTTCCCCCGCCGGTCGCCGGCGAGCTCGCGCCGCACATGTCGTTGCTCCTCCGTCGCCCGCGTGAGCGAACGGGCAAGGTCGGGCTCGTCCTCCTGGGTCCTGCTCCAGCGCTCGACTCCTCCGGCCGCCTCGACTCGCGCCAGCGCTGCGACGAGATGCGGGCAGGTGAGGTAGTAGGTCGTCGGGAAGGGATGGCCTTCGGCGTCGTACGGATCCTGCTCGGTCACAGCCGGCCGGCCGTACGGGCAACGAGCAGCGACGCGGTGCAGCGCACGAGGCGGCCTGCCGAGTTGACGCGCGACGATCGCCCGATCATCCATCCCCCCGGACACTACGCTGCACGCGCCTCCATTCAGGGATCCCCTTCATGACGAACAGCTGTTCCCCGGGAAGCACGTAGCCGATCCGCCTCGCCTCGCGCCTCGTCGCCTCGACGCTCGTGAAGTTGACCAAGCGGCGTTCGAGACCGACTTTGACGATCCGCAGTCGCTCTACTTCCACCCGGCGCGCGGCGAGGTCGTTCCGCGCCTCGAAGTACGAGGCGAGCGGCTGGGAGTAGAGGTAGACCGAAAGGCCGACGAGCGCGGTCAGCCAGAGCAGTCGCAGCCGTCGGCGAGACCGGGTCCTCTTCCCCGCTCGCTTCGGACGACTCTTCGTCGAGACGGTCCCCGCCACGCCGCAAGCTTCCACGTGCACACGCGAGCACCTTCACGCCCGGAGCGGTCGCAGCACGGGCTCTACGCCGCGTCCACCTTGATCACGTTGGTCGAGCCGGGAATGTTCACCGCGGTGCCGGCGGTGAGGACGACGCGGTCTCCCGCGTCCACGATTCCCGCGTCGCGCGCGGTCTCGATCGAGCGGCGCCACAGATCGTCGACGTCGCTCGACTCCGGAATCTCGAGCGGCGTGACGCCCCACTCGATCGCCATGTGCTGAAGCGAGGTCACGACGTGCGTGAGGGCGACGATCGGCCGGCGCGGGCGGAGTCGCGCAACGGCAGAGGCCGTCCGACCGGTGAAGGTGGGCACGAGGATCGCCTTCGCCCCGAGCGCCTCCGCAAGATCACAGGCCGCGTTCGACATCGCGCGACCGACCGTGGGAGCCTCGGCGGCTCCAGGCAGCTGGTGGCGATATCCCAGGCTGGGCTCGACGGCAAGGGCGATCCGGGCCATCGTTTCGACCGCCTCCACCGGGTACTCGCCGATTGCGGTCTCAGCGGAGAGCATCACCGCGGAGGTTCCGTCGAGGATCGCGTTCGCGACGTCGGACGCCTCTGCGCGAGTCGGCTCGGGACGATGCACCATCGACTCGAGCATCTGCGTCGCCGTGATCGCGGGCTTTCCGCGCTCGAGCGCGGCGAGGATGATGCGCTTCTGCAGGAGCGGCACGTCCGCCGCGCCGACCTCCACGCCGAGGTCGCCCCGGGCGATCATCACCGCGTCGGCTTCGTCGAGGATCTCGTCGATTGCGGCAACCGCCTCCTGCAGCTCGATCTTCGCGACCACCCACGCCTGCGAGCCGGCCGTTTCGAGCTTCGCACGAAGCGCGGCGACGTCCGCCCGCGAGCGGACGAACGACTGGGCGACGTAGTCGACCCCGAGCTCGAGCGCGAAGTCGAGATCCTCCAGGTCCTTCTCGGTGAGCGACGGGACGGGCAGAGGCACGCCTGGGACGTTGACGCCCTTGTGTGGCTCGACGACGCCGCCCGTGATGACGCGACACATGGCACGGTTGCCCTCGACCCGCTCCACGCGGAGCCGTACGTGCCCGTCGTCGACGAGCACGTCCTGCTCGGGAGCGAGCACCGAGCCGAGAACGGCCGGCGCGACAGGCAGGTCGTCCGCGCGCGCCGAGCCCTCGTCTGCGACGCAGACGCTATCGCCCACCTCGAGCTCGACCGGTCCCGCAAGCTCGCCGATCCGGAGCTTCGGGCCCTGCAGGTCCACGATCAGCGCCAGCGGTCTCCCGAAGGCCGCCTGAGCGTCCCGCACGAGCCTGGCACTCGTGCCGTGATCGGAGTGAGAGCCGTGGGAGAAGTTGAGCCGGGCGCCGTCCATCCCGGCCTCGATCAACCGCGAGATCGCCTCGTCGCCCGCCGACGCAGGTCCGATCGTGGCGACGATCTTCGTGCGTCGATCGAAGGCTGCCATGCCGGCGAGGTTACAAGAGGCTTGATGTGGGATTCGTCACTTCCACAGCAAGCCTCTTAGGAGCGCTGGAAGGCAGACCAGCCGGGGTACACCGCTCGCGTCCCCAGCTCCTCTTCGATCCTCAGCAGCTGGTTGTACTTCGCCACGCGATCGGTCCACGATGGGGCCCCGGTCTTGATCTGGCCTGCGTTCACCGCGACCGCGAGGTCGGCGATCGTCGTGTCCTCCGTCTCGCCCGAGCGATGGGAGATCACCGTCGCGTACCCCGCCCCCTTCGCGACCTCGATCGTCTCCAGGGCCTCGGTCAGCGTCCCGATCTGGTTCACCTTGACGAGAATCGCGTTCCCCACGCCCTCAGCGATCCCTCGCCGCAGGAACTCGTCGTTCGTCACGAAGAGGTCGTCGCCGACGAGCTGGACGGTCCCGCCCAGGCTCTCCGTCAGCACACGCCAGTCGCTCCAGGCGTTCTCGTCGAGGCCGTCTTCGATCGAGACGAGCGGGTAGCGCTCTGCCAGCGAGGCGTAGAGGTCGATCATCGCGGCAGGCTCGAGGGTCCGCCCTTCGCCCGGAAGCTCGTAGCATCCGTCGCGGAAGATCTCGCTCGCGGCGGGATCGAGCGCGATCGCGACCTCGTCTCGGTGCCCCGCGCGTTCAGCAGCTTCGAGGATCGCCTCGATCGCCTGCTCGGTCGACTCCAGATCGGGCGCGAAGCCGCCCTCGTCGCCCACCCCGGTCGCCAGCCCGCGCTCGTGGAGCACCGTCCTCAGGTGCTGGAAGACCTCGGTCCCGATGCGCAGACCTTCGCTGTACGTCGCCGCTCCCGCCGGGGCGATCATGAACTCCTGGAGATCGAGCCGATTCTGGGCATGGGCGCCGCCGTTGATCACGTTCATGAGCGGGACCGGCAAGGTGCTGGCGCTGTCGCCGCCGAGCCAGCGATAGAGCGGGAGCTTCGCGTCGACCGCAGCGGCCTTCGCGGCAGCGAGGGAACAACCGAGGACGGCGTTCGCGCCGAGCCTGCTCTTCCCGCGCGTGCCGTCGAGGTCGACGAGGGCGCGGTCGAGCCCGGGCTGATCGGCCGCGTCGAAACCGGACAGGGCTCCCGCCAGCTCGCCGTTGACGTTGGCAACCGCCTTCAGAACACCCTTGCCCAGATATGCCGCCGGATCGCCGTCGCGAACCTCGACCGCTTCGTGCTCGCCGGTCGACGCGCCGGATGGCACCGCGGCACGTCCGAGCGCGCCCGAGGCCAGACGGATCTCGACCTCGACGGTTGGATTGCCACGCGAGTCGAGGATCTGGCGGCCGTGGACGTCGACGATGGCGCTCACTGCAACTCCTCCTTCGCACGCTCGTAGTACGCATCCTGGCGCTCGAGGTCGAGGCGTGCCCACTCGTGGCCCTCCTCGCCGGCGAGCTCGGCCGCACGCTCGACGCGCTCGCGGAAGCGACGTGTCGTCGCCCGCAGAGCGAGCTCCGGGTCGACGTTCAGCCGATGGGCGACGTTGACGACCGTGAAGAGCACGTCGCCGACCTCCGAGAAGACCTCGGCGTCGGGCTCCGTCTCCGACCGTGGCTCCCCGGCTCGGCCCACCGCCCGAACCAGCTCTTCGAGCTCTTCGGCAACCTTGCGGAGCGGCCCGGCGGCGTCGGGCCAGTCGAAGCCGGAGGTCGCAGCGCGCCGCTGCATCTTGCGCGCCTGGAGGAGCGCGGGCAGCGACGCCGGGACGTCGTGGAAGATCCCCTCTCGCCCTTCCTGCTCGGACTTGATCTGCTCCCAGCGCTCGCGCACCCGGCCCGCTGTCGAGGCATCGGCTTCCCCGAAGACGTGCGGATGCCGCCGGACGAGCTTCTCGTGCACCCCGCGGGCGACGGACTCGAGGTCGCCCCCGCCGCGCTCCTCCAGGAGCAGCGAGAGGAAGTACACCTGAAAGAGAAGATCGCCGAGCTCGCCCCGCAGCCCCGCATCGTCGCGGGCGACCGCGGCATCCGCAACCTCGTAGGCCTCCTCGACCGTGTGCGGAACGATCGTCAGCGCTGTCTGCTCGCGGTCCCAGGGGCAGTCGCGACGGAGCTGTCGCGTCAACTCCTGGAGGTCGAGAAGCGCCTCCGCGAGGCTCACGGGGGAACCCTAGACGTTTGCTGCGGCCCGGAGGACTTCAACGCTGGCGACTTCACACCCCGCCGAGTCCGAGGCCTCGGGCTCCACATGAAGGGGTCTGTGCACTTGCGCGATCGAAATCCGCGCTAGCGGACTTCGATCTTGCGCTAACTGGGATCGGTCTCGGTCTCGGTGGTCGTCGCGTCCGGGATCTCGGGAGGCTCGAAGCCGGCCGCGTAGCTGACCTTGTCCTTGTACTTCTTGTTCAGGTCCTCCACCCATTTGGTCGCGAACGCCGTTTTCTTCTCTTGGAGAAGCGTCGCGCGTATGGACGCGCGAACCTTGGCGATCGGCGTCATCGTTGCCTTCTTCACCGGCGTAAGCGCCTCGACGACGTGGTAGCCGTAGGTCGTCTTCACGGGCTTCGAGAGCGCGCCCTGCTCCAGCTCGAAGGCGGCCTTGTCGAACTCGGGCACCGTCTGACCCCGCGTGATCGTCAGTTTCCCGCCGTTGTCCTTCACACTGGTGTCGTCGGAATGCTCCTTCGCGAGCGCGGCGAAGTCGCCACCGTTTCGCAGCTCTCGATAGATCCTGTCCGCCTCGACCTTGCTCTTCGGAAAGTCGACCTGATCGCCGTCTTTCTTTTCGGAGATCAGGATGTGCCGGACAACCCGCGACTCCGGTGTTCCGTACTGGGCCTGGTTCTGCTGGTAGTACGCGAGGACCTCGGGCTCCTCGACCTTCACGTCCTTTGTGATCGCTTGGTAGAGCTTCTGAGCGAGGAGGGAGTAGCGGATCGTGTCGCGGAACGCCTCTTCGGTATACCCCTGCTCCTCCAGCGCTTTCACGAACGCCTCACGTTTCCCCTGGTAGCGATCCTTTAGGAACTCCTGGGCATCCTTGTCCACCTCACTCTCGGTCACCTCGAGTCCGAGCTCTTCAGCCTCGAGTTGAAATTCCTCGCGCTGGACGAGAGATGCCACGTTCTGCGTCTGGAGACTCTGATACTCGGGCGTCCCCACCCTCGGGAAGTCCCGCTTCTGGACCGCATACGCCTTCTTCAAGCGCTCGGTCAGCTCGTCGAGCTTCGCCTGGGAGATCTCGGTGCCGTCGACGACGGCGACCGCTCCGTCCGGGACATCGCCGCTGCCCCCGCCGCAGGCAGACGCGATCATCGCGAGAGCGACGCCGAGGACGACGAGAACGAGGCGCGAGCGCTTCATGCGGGGTTTCTTATAGCCGAGCCGGTGTTAGGCAGACGTTGTGGACTGTTCGGGAACGGGGTGAAATTGGTTTGTGGAGGCAAGAAAAAAGGCCGCGACTCAGGCGGCCAAGCGAGCATCGACTATAGCATCGGGCAGGGCCAGAGCCGCTTCCAGCGTCTCGACCCTGAGCGACACCTCGCGCTTGTCGGTCGAGTAGATCACGGTCGGGGCGGCGGCCCTCAGCATCTGGACCTCGACCGAGCCGAGCGTGAGCGGACCCACGGTCGCCCGGCCTCCGCGGTACACGAGATAGTCGGCGCCGAGCCGAGCAAGCTTCAACTTCGCCTCCTGGATCGCGAACAGGTTCTGGACGGGCTCGGGCACCGGCCCGTACCGGTCCTCGGTGACGGTGACGAGCTCGCGCAGCTCGTCCTCGTCCTCGACGAGGGCGATCCGACGATGGAGGTCGATCTTGAGCGCCTCGGCCGCGACGTAGGACGCCGGGACGTATGCATCGACCCGCGCGTCGACCCGGACCGGCCGCGCGGCGACCCGCCGCTCCCCGGACAGCTCGGCGACCGCCTCGTTCAGCATCTCGACGTAGAGCTCGAACCCGAGCGCCGCGACATGGCCGGACTGCTCCGCGCCGAGAAGATCACCGGCGCCGCGGATCTCGAGATCGCGCATGGCGATCTGAAAGCCGGCCCCCAGCTCGCTGTGGTCGGCGAGCGTCGCCAGCCTGGCCCTCGCTTCCGGACTGAGCTCCGACGCCTCCGGGTAGAAGAGGTACGCGTAGGCGTGGACGTCCGAGCGCCCGACGCGGCCTCGAATCTGGTAGAGCTGCGCAAGCCCGAGCGCGTCTGCTCGTTCCACGATCAGGGTGTTCGCCTGCGGGATGTCGATCCCGGACTCGATGATCGTGGTGGACACGAGCACATCCGCATCACCCGCGAGAAACGCATGCATGCGCTCCTCGAGGTCGCGCTCGGGCATCTGGCCATGAGCGACGAGGAAGCGAAGCCCCGGGCAGAGCTGCTGCAGCTTCTCGGCGGCCTCGTCGATCGACTCCACGCGGTTGTGCAGGTAGAACGACTGACCTCCTCGCGCGTGCTCGCGCTCGAGCGCCGTTCGAACGAGCTCCTCGTCGTACTCGCCGACCGTGGTCCGAATCGGGTGCCGGCCGGCCGGAGGCGTCTCGATGATCGAGATGTCGCGGAGGCCCGAGAGCGACATGTGCAGCGTCCGCGGGATCGGCGTGGCCGAGAGTGCCAGAACGTCGACTTCGAGCCGGAGCGAGCGCAGGAGCTCCTTCTGGGCGACGCCGAAGCGCTGCTCCTCGTCGAGGATGACGAGCCCGAGCTCCTTCGGGATCACGTCACGAGAGAGGACGCGGTGGGTCCCGATCAGGACCTCCACCTTCCCCTCGCCGAACTCCTTCAGAATCTGCTTCTGGTCGGCGCGAGTCCGGAAGCGAGAGACCATCTCCACGCGGACGGGGAAGTCGCGATAGCGCTCGCGGAAGGTGTTCCAGTGCTGCTCCGCGAGGATCGTCGTCGGGCAGAGAACGAGCGTCTGCTTTCCGTTCAAGGCGGCTGCGAACGCCGCGCGCACGGCGACCTCCGTCTTTCCGAACCCGACGTCGCCGCAGACGAGCCGGTCCATCGGCCTCGGCGCTTCGAGATCCTCCTTGACCGCCTCGATCGCCTGCAGCTGGTCGTCGGTCTCCCGGTACGGGAACGACGCCTCCAGGCGCTCGAGCCAGTCCTGGTTCAGATCGAAGGCGACACCGGGCGCCTGCTGACGCCGCGCATAGAGGGCGAGCAGCTCGCCGGCGAGCTCGCGCACCGACTCGCGGGCCCGACTCTTGAGATTCTGCCACGCCTTGCCGCCGAGCTTCGACAGCGATGGAGCGCCGGCATCCGCACCGATGTAGCGGCTGACCTTGGGGAGCTGCTCGTGCGGGACGTACAGGCGGTCTTCGCCGCGGAAGGCGAGGTAGAGGTAGTCGCGGGTGACGTCCGCGACCTCTTTCGTCTCGAAGCCGAGCAGACGGCCGATCCCGTGGTCCTCGTGCACGACGTAGTCGCCGGTGCGTAGGTCGGCGAACGACTGAAGCGCGCGACCGAGCCGGGCGTCCGCCCGTGGCGGGCGTTTGCGGAACACCTGGACGTCGGGGAGGAGCGCGATCCCGAGGTCTCTCCAGACGAAGCCGCGACGGGCGGGGTTGACGACGAACTGCAGAGCGGGACCGGCGGGGAGCGAGTCTCCCTCTTCCACGACCTCGGCATCGACCTTACGGAGCAGCCGCTGGGTGCGGAGCGCCTCTCCCCGATGGGGGAA
Organism: uncultured Actinomycetes bacterium; assembly: GCA_963840705.1. Lineage (GTDB taxonomy): Bacteria > Actinomycetota > Thermoleophilia > Gaiellales > Gaiellaceae > GMQP-bins7. Next base: position 434,822 of record CAWIZT010000009.1, read on the forward strand.
CGCGACGAGCACGCGACGACCCTGCCGAAGCATTCCGGCAAGCTCGTTCTCGGCCTCCGCGAGCCCGCGGGCGGCGATGGCCGGGCGCTGCGCCTCGAAGGAGTGCGCCTGGGCGTGCGGGAACGGGTCGAGCAGGGCTGCATTCTCCAGAGGCAGAGGCTCGAGCTCCTCCTCCTCCCACAGTCGACGGACGTCCTCTGGCTGCCACACGAGGCTGGGCGGTCGTTCCAGCGGTGGGACAAGGTCGCCTGCGATTGCCGTCGCGTCGAGTGCAGGGTCGACGAGATCCGCCCGCCGCTCGGCAGCCGGATAGATCACCGCGCGGGTCACCGGGTGCAACGCGCGCTGGGTGAACGGTGAGAACGCCCGGATCTGCTCGATGTCGTCTCCGAAGAGCTCGATGCGGAGGGGCTCGCGCCCGGTGCTCGGAAACACGTCGACGATTCCTCCGCGGACCGCGATCTGTCCACGCTCGTCGACGCGCTCGGACCGCTCGTACCCGGCAAGGGCAAGCGCCTCGACGAGCCGGTCGAGCCCGATCTCGTCCTCTGCGCCGATGTCGATCGGAGCCGGACGCGCGTGCGCAGGCGGAAGTCCCTCGGCGAGGGCACGCGTCGATGCACAGACAAGTCCTCCCCGCGTGAGCACCGCGAGAGCCCGCGCCCGCTCGCCGACGAGGTGCGCCGGTGGCTCGAGGCCCGACCCGAGGCGAACACCGCGGCTCGGAAGGAGGGCAACGTGCGCCGGGTCCACGTACCAGGAGACGGCCTCGGCCGCATCTCGCGCCTGCTCATCCTCGGAGAAGAGGCAGAGGAGCTCCTTGTCGAGGGTCGCGTGGAGGGCTGCCAGCACGAGCGGAAGCGCCGGCTCGGACACGCGTGCGGCAGCAGGAAAGTCGTCCGCGAACGCACGAAGACCCTCGCTTGCGGCGAGCTCGGCGACGAGCCCATGGAGCGACGAAACCGATTGGTCCATGCGTATGGCGGGAACATGTCCCGCGCCCTCCATCGTAGCCGGGGTGCTTCCGTTACTCGGAGGCGTTCGCGTTCATCCAGATCAGAGGACTCCTCGTCGCCCGCGAAGCCATGGCGACCGTACAAGCCCACGCTCTGGATCTTGTGAGTGAGACCGAGATCCAAGAACCCGTACGACGATCGGCTGATCGCGATCGCTCCGCGACCCGTAACCACCCCCGTAACCACCCCCAGGGGCACTCCCGTGTCCCTACTGACACGGTATCCAGGATCCCCTCAGGAATCACGAAAAGAATCGCGACAAATTCGCCTCAGTTGAAGCGCTGCTGGGCACCGTCCAGACCTTCGGCGAGCACGCTCTCGACGGCGTCAGCGGCGCGCGACACGATGCCCTGCACGTCGTCCTCGGCGGCAAAGGGTGAGAGCACGTAGTCCGCTACCGGCCGCGGGTCGCCACGCTCCGGCCGACCCACTCCGACTCTCAGGCGGAGAAACTCTGCGGTGCCGAGGATCTGTGCGATCGACCTCAGGCCGTTGTGCCCGGCAAGTCCTCCTCCCGCGCGCGCCTGCAGGCGACCCACCTCGAGGTCGACGTCGTCGTGGACGACGAGAACGTCCTCCGGCGCAACCTTGAAGAACCTGGCGGCAGCAGAGATCGAGCGCCCCGAGTCGTTCATGTACGTCTCCGGCTCGAGCAGCGCCACGCGTGCCGGTCCCATCCGCGTCTCGGCAAGGCGCGCGCTGAACTTCGAGCGGAACGTGCCGTTGTGCCGGCGAGCGAGCTCCTCGACCACCATCCAGCCGACGTTGTGGCGATCGCCCGCATGTTCGCGGCCGGGATTTCCGAGACCCGCGATGAGCAGGTCGAGCGTCGAGGCAGGCTCGCCCCGACGGAACAAGCGCACGACGAGTTACTCCTCTTCGTCGGGAGACGCGTCCGAAGCCTCGCCGGCCTCGTCCGCCTCTTCGGCGCCCTCTTCGGGCACCTCGCCCTCTTCGAGTGCTTCGGCCTCTGCCGCAGCAGCCGCCTCGGCCTCTTCGAGCTCCGCGAAGCCGCGTGACATCGCGACCGTGACGATCACCGTCTCATGGAGATCGTCGAGCAGGGTGACTCCGTCGGGAACCGAGATGTCCTCGAGTCGAAGGACGTCGCCGATGTCCATGGCGGTCACGTCGACGTCGATGTGCTCGGGGACTTCCATCGGGAGAGCCTCGACCTGAAGCTCACGCGACACGAGCGAGACAACGCCGCCGGCCTTTGCTCCGACCGCCTCGCCCACGAGCTGCACGACGACCGATGCCTGGATGGGCTGGTCGAGCCGCACCTCGCGCAGGTCGATATGGGAGATCTTTCCGCGCACGGGATCCTGCTGGTACTCGGCCAGGATCGAGGGGTGGACCGTCTTCTGCCCCTCGAGCACGACGTCGAGGATCGCGTGCAGGCCCGACGGGCCGGTCATAGCTGTCCGCAGATCCTTCTCCGGGACGGAGATCGCGCGCGCATGGCCCTTCCCGTACAGGACGCCCGGAACGATGCCGTCCTTGCGCAGGCGCCGAGAATGGCGCGAGCCGCGCTCTTCACGTTCCTGAACCTCGAGCTTGAACCGGTCTCCGGACATCGGCGGCGGATTGTAGCCGAGCCGTCTGGCCGGCCTCGAGGAAACCTAGAAGAGCTGGTTCTCTCCGCCGAAGATCGCCGAGACGGACTCGTCGGCGAAGACGTTGATGATCGTCTCTGCGAGGAGCCCGGAGACGGTGAGCACGGTCATCCCCGACGGCCGGCGAAGCGGATCGACCGGAACCGTGTCCGTGACGACGATGCCGCCGAGATCGGCCGCGGCGAAGCGCTCGAGGGCGTCGCCGGCGAAGAGCCCGTGAGTGGCGAAGACCCACACGTCGCTCGCACCCGCCTCCTTCAACGCCCGCGCGCCTTCGAGCAGCGTATTGCCGCTCGAGATGTTGTCGTCGCCGACGATCGCGACCTTCCCTTCCACCCGGCCGGTGATCTCCGTGACCGAGGCGACGTCGTGCGACGGGCGCGTCTTGTGCATGATCGCGAAATCGGCTCCGATCATCTCTGCGAAGCGCACGGCGTGCTTCGCGCGCCCTGCGTCAGGGGCCACCGAGACCACACGGTCTCCGGTCAAGCCCAGATCGCGGAAGTACTGCGCGAACAGCGGGAGCGCGGTCATGTGGTCGACGGGAATGGTGAAGAACCCCTGGATCTGACCGGCATGGAGATCCATTGTCAGCAGGCGGTCGACACCGGCCATTTGCAGCATGTCGGCCAGAAGACGGCTCGAGATCGGCTCACGCGGCTTCGCTTTCCGGTCTTGCCGCGAGTAGGGGAACCAGGGAATGACGGCGGTGATGCGCTTCGCAGAGGCGAGCCGGGCGGCCTGGATCATGAAGAGAAGCTCCATGATGTTCTGGTCGACGGGCTGGCATCCGGTCTGGACGAGGAAGACGTCCGCGCCGCGGATGGACTCGCAGTAGCGGCAGTACGTCTCACCGTTGGCGAACGTCAGGAGCTCGATCTCACCGAGCTCGACGTTCAGCTGCTCCGCGATCTTCGACGCCAGCTCGGGATGGGAGCGCCCGGCGAAGACCATGAGCCGCTTCTGCGGCGTGAGGGGTATCGCGTGGCCGGTCGTCACGGCGACCTCGGGTATCTCGGCCTCGAGCCCGGGCAGAGTCTGCTCAATCGTCCCGCTTTCCACCCCGCCCCTCCTTGTTCAGCTGCTTCGTCCGGGCGATGGCGAGCGCGCCCGAAGGGACATCCTCGGTGATGACGGAGCCGGCTGCAATCCATGCGTCGTCGCCGATCGTGACCGGAGCGACGAAGGCATTGTCGACCCCGGTCCTGACGTTGCGCCCGATCACAGTCCGCTCCTTCGCCCTCGTTGCGTGGTCCTGGTTCACGGTGATGTTCCCCGCGGCGATGTTCGAGTCCTCACCGACGTCCGCATCGCCGATGTAGGAGAGGTGTGGCACCTTGGTTCTCTCGCCGATCCGCGAGTTCTTGATCTCCACGAACGTGCCGGCCTTCGCGCCCGCCTCGAGAACCGTGCCGGGGCGAAGGTAACAGAACGGGCCAACGAGGGCTCCAGCGCCGACGACCGCGTCGTGGAGCACGGCATGCGGACCGACCTCGGCAGCGGCGCTCACGCGCGACGCACCTCGTACGACCGTGAACGGATGGACCACGGCATCGGGCTCGAGCACGGAGTCGGCGTCGATCCACGTCGTCGACGGATCGACGATCGTGACGCCCGCGAGCATGTGCGCCTCGTTGATCCGGTCTCTCAGAGCCGCAGCCGCAGCGGCGAGCTCCGACCGGGTGTTGACACCTTCGGTCTCCATCGCATCTCCTCCCTTGTGCACCGCGACCCGACCACCCTCGGCGACGAGGAGCGAGACGGTGTCGGTCAGATAGAGCTCGCCTTGAGCGTTCTTCGGGGTCAGGCGCTCGAGTACCGGCCACAGGCGCTCGGCCCGGAAGACGTAGATCGAGGAGTTGACCTCTCGAACGGCCAGCTCCTCCGGGCTTGCATCGGCGGCTTCGACGATCGCCGCCAGCGCTCCCGATCCGTTTCGGACCACCCTGCCGTACTGACGAGGATCGTCCGGCTCGAAGGAGAGCACAGTTGCCCACGCGGCCTCGCGTCGGTGCGTGTCGAGGAGCGCATCGAGCACCGCGGACTCGAGGAGCGGTGTGTCGCCGGACAGCACCATGACATCCTCGGCGCCTTCCAGAGCGCTACGGGCGCACCGGACAGCGTCTCCGGTTCCAAGCGGTATCTCCTGCACCGCGACGGCGACGCCGCCGAAGGCGTCCGCGGTCGACGGCGCTGCGACGACGACGAGCGGGTCCGCCTCGAGCTGTCGTGCCGCGTGCAGAACCCAGTCCACCATCCGCCGCCCGAGCAGCACGTGCAGGTGCTTCGGGGTCGAGGAGCGCATGCGCGTACCGAGGCCGGCAGCCATCACGACCGCACCGAGCCGCGAGTGATCCATCGGGGGCATCGTGGCTGGGGCGCCAGGATTCGAACCTGGGATCACGGGACCAAAACCCGTTGCCTTACCACTTGGCCACGCCCCAGAGCCTGCTCATCTTGCCAGTGCCGTCGTGGTTCCAGGTTGACGGGCGGGTCGAGCGGTCCAGCAGCGCCCGCTCTTTTCGAGCGCTGAGGACGCAAACGCCGCCGCCGCCGCCTCTTCGAAGAGCCCGTACACCACGGGACCCGCGCCGGTGACATCGGTACGAAACGCGCCGAGCGCCTCCAGCTCCTGAGTCAACGGAGAAGTCGCCAGATCGTTGCGGGGAAGTGTCGCCAGATCCGTCGGTTGACTCACGTGCTCCAGAGCTTGGACGAGCCGAGACCGGCGCTGCTCGAACCCAGCTTCACCGTTGCGCTCGTCGAACCGGCGATAGATCGCCGCGGTCGAGTCCTTGCGCGTGCCGGCGGGCAGCACGAGCACGACGACGTAGTCCGCTGGCAAGTCGAGCGGACGGAGATCGGAGCCATCGCCCGTGCCGAGCTGCGGGCCTGCTTGCAGGAAGAAGGGCACGTCGGCACCCACCGTGGCGGCAAGCGTGTGAAGCTCGTCGCCCGGGAGAGGCGTTGCGAGCTGCGAGTTCGCGAGCACGAGGGCAGCCGCCGCATCCGAGCTCCCACCACCGAGCCCCGCGGCGACGGGGATGCGCTTCTCGATCCGCACGCGCCAGCTCGGTTCGACACCCACCGACTGTGCAAGCCGGGTCAGCGCCGCGCGCACGATTGTGTCCTCCTCGAATCCCTCGACGACCAGGCAATCGGCCGAGTCCAGCTCGACGTCGTCAACGAGGTCGATCGCCTGCAGAACCGTCGCCACCTCGTGCTTCTCGTCAGGACGGACCGGGCCGACCACCAGCGCCAGGTTCAGCTTCGCCGGCGCTTGTGCTCGCTTCATCGAAGCCGCGCCGCAAGCTCGACGAAGTCCTGCGGCGCAAGCTCCTCCGCACGTGCTCCGATCGGGGCCCCGATCTCGGCCAGGGCGCGTTCTGCCTCGACACGGCTCGCGACGCCAACGAACGCGAGCGAATTGGCAAGCGTCTTTCGCCGGTGCGCGAAGGCGGCGGTGACGACAGGCCGGATCGCGTCGAGCAGGGGACCCTCGATGCGCTCGAAGGCGACCAACGCGGACTCGACCCGCGGTCGCGGCTTGAACACGGTCGGTGGTACCGGGTGAAATCCGGTCTTGCGCGCCTTGAGCTGCACGAGCACGGATACGGCTCCGTATGCCTTCATCCTCGGTACCGCGAAGAACCGCTCGGCGACCTCGCGCTGCACCATCACGCACCAACGCTCGAGCGATGGAAGTCCGTCGAGGCTCTCGGCGACGAGCGGCGTGGCGATGTTGTACGGAAGGTTGGCTACCAGCTTGTTCGGCCGCGGCTCGAGCACCGAGAGGTCGAGCGCGAGTGCGTCGGCGAGTCGGAGTTGCACGTTATCCCGCCCCTCGAGCTTGGAACGCAACGGCTCCTCGAGGGAGCGGTCGAGCTCGATCGCGTGGACCAGCGCGACTCGGTCCGCGAGGTAACGAGTCAGGATCCCGAGGCCGGGGCCTACCTCGAGCACCACGTCGCCCGATTCGAGAGCGGCGAGCCGGCCGATGACACCGAGGATGTTCTCGTCGACGAGGAAGTGCTGGCCAAGCTTCTTCTTGGGCTGCGGCAACACGGTCATGGCAGTCCGAAGGCCGCGGCGGCGTTGGCGTGCGTGGCCGTGGCGAGCTCGTCCTGCTCCTCGTTGCGAACCTCGGCGAGCGCCGCGATCGTGTGGACGACGTGAGCAGGTTCGTTTCGCTGGCCGCGTACGGGCTGCGGGGACAGGTACGGGCTGTCGGTCTCCACGAGGATCCGATCCCGAGGCACGGCCGCGGCCGCATCGCGGAGCTCACCGGCCTTCGGGTACGTGGCGTTTCCCGCGAAGGAAACGTAGTACCCGCGCTCGAGTGCCACCGGCAGCAGGTCGGGCGAGGAAAAGCAATGCAGGATCACCGTCCCTGGAAAGCCGTGGAGCGCGGATGCGGTGTCGACGGCCGCTTCGCGGCTGTGGATGACGACCGGGAGGCCGAGGTCGGCGGCGAGCGCGAGCTGCTCGTCGAACAGCCGCCGCTGCTCGATCGGCGTCGCGTAGAGCTTCACGTTGTCGAGACCGGTCTCGCCGACCGCGACGGCCCTCGGATGCGCGAGAAGCTCGCGAAGCTCGTCGAGCCGGCGGGCATCGGCGGTGGCTGCTTGATGTGGATCGACGCCGAGGGCGGCAAAGACCCCGTCATGCTCGTCGGAGAGTGCGAGTGCGGCCTGGCAGGAGTCGATACCGGTGCCGATCGTGACGATTCGACGTATCCCCGCTGCCACCGCTCGTTCGACCGCTGCCGCCGGCTCCTCGCACGCGTCGAGGTGCGCGTGCGAGTCGGTCACGCCGCGTCGCCACTGTTCGCGTCGTCCTCCATCCGCTTCAGCTCCTCGGCGACGACAGCGTCCGCGTCCAGCTTCGCGAAGAGCGGTTGCGGCTCTCGAAGCGCCTGTCCGACGGGGAGCTCGCCCGGCTCCCACGTTCCTACCCACGTCCCGTAATCGCCCGTCAGGACGACGTGCTCGTGCTCGTCGTCCTCCGTCACGGTTCGGAGCTCGAGCGGGCCTGCGATCGTGCCCTCGTAGCCCAGGAGCTCGTGCAGCCGCTGCGATGAAAAGGGAAGGAACGGCGTGAGCAGCACCTTCAAGCTGTCGATCGCCTGGAGCGCGACGTAGAGGATCGTCCCGGCGCGCTCGCGATCGCTCTCGAACAGAGCCCACGGCGCTTGCTCGGTGACGTACTGGTTACCCAGCCCGGCGAGACGCATGATCTCCTGCAGTGCGTTCTTGAACCGGGCCGCTTCGATCAGGGACCCGACGGTCTCGAAGCTGTGATTGATTGCACTGAGAAGTGCGGTATCCGAGTCCGTGAGCCCACCTCGTTGGGGCACGGCTCCGAAGTTCTTGAAGGCACTCTGCAGGGTGCGGTTGACGAGATTTCCCCAGGTCGCCACGAGCTCGTCGTTGTTCCGGCGGACGAACTCGGACCAGGTGAAGTCGGTGTCCTGCGTCTCGGGACCAGCGATCGAGATGAAGTAGCGGAGCGCGTCGGGGTCGTAGCGGCCCAGGAAGTCACGCACGAGAATCTCGAGCCCTCGGCTCGAGCTGAACTTCTTGCCCTCCATCGTGAGGAACTCGCTCGAGACGATGTTGTCGGGAAGCCGCAGGTCGCCGCGCCCGTCTCCGAATTCGCCGTCGTCTCCGTAGCCGAGCAGGGCGCTCGGCCAGATCACCGTGTGGAACACGATGTTGTCCTTCCCCATGAAGTAGGCATGCTCCGCGTCGGCGCTCTGCCACCACTCCCGCCACGCGTCGGGTGTTCCACGATCAGCAGCCCACTCGATGGACGCCGAGAGGTAGCCGATCACCGCGTCGAACCAGACGTAGATCCGCTTGTCCTCCAGATCCTCGTAGCCCTCGAGCGGTATCGGCACTCCCCAGTCGAGATCGCGAGTGATCGCACGGGGCTTGAGCTCCTTGACGAAATTGAGCGAGAAGCGCCTGACGTTCTGCCTCCAGTGCCCCTGTGACTCGATCCACTCGGTGAGCTGCTCCTTGAACGCCGGCAGGTCGAGGAAGAAATGGCTCGTCGTTCTGAACACCGGCGTCGTTCCGTCGATCTTCGAGCGTGGGTCGATCAGATCCGTAGGATCGAGTTGGTTTCCGCAGTTGTCGCACTGGTCGCCGCGCGCGCTCTCGAAGCCGCAGATCGGGCAGGTTCCCTCGATGTAGCGGTCGGGCAGCGTGTGGCCGCTCGAGGCGGAGAACGCGCCGAGCGTCTCCTGTTCCACGATGTAGCCCTTGCGGTGAAGCGTGCGAAAGAGGTCCTGGGTGACTCGGTAGTGGTTTGCGGTGGTGGTCCGGGTGAAGAGGTCGTATGAGAGCCCCAGCGCTCGCAGATCCTCACGGATGAGCTCGTTGAAGCGATCGGCGGTCTCCCGCGGCGATTCGCCGGCGGCGTCCGCCGCGACCATCACCGGCGTCCCATGCTCGTCCGTGCCGCTGACCATGAGGACGTCGTTCCCGCGCAAGCGGTGGTACCGGGCGAACGTGTCCGACGGAACGCCGAAGCCCGCCACATGGCCGATGTGGCGCAGCCCGCTCGCATACGGCCAGGCCACGGCGATCAGGATCTTCCGTCGAGAGGTCCGTTCGCTCATCGAGGCCAATGATATGGAGTCGCTTTCGGACACCCGGTCTCAGCGCCAGTCCGCAGATCGCGAGGAGAACGAGGCAGGCGGGCACTCCGGCGAGGACCGCAACGACGTCGCGTTCGCTTGCGTCGGAAGCGGGTTTCGAGGGTGAGCTAACCGGCGACGGCGGAAACACCACGGGCCGCGAAGCAAGAGGTTCGGCCGTCGTGCGTCCGACACGACGCGCGCCCTCTCGGGCGAGTTCGACCTGGATCTGCTCAGCCATCGCAGTTCGTCGGCGAACGGCACCGACGCCGCCCGAACCTCTGCGGTCCGCCCGCGACGGCCCGGGTTGAGCGGTCGTAGCTGCGGATCGCGAGATCAGCTCGGCGTCGAGCGAACGTGTCTCGGTGGAACGGGAGGCACGATCGGTTGGCCGGCGCGCGCCGGCGGTGTCGGTGAGACCGACCTCCGGTCCGTCGGTGGTCCCCTTGGCTGCAACCGGCGTGTCCGCCAGCGGCAGAGATGGCGGGTCCGGAGCAGTGGGAGCGGCGGGAGCCGGGGTCGGTGCCGGCACTGGCTCGGGCACCGCGACGGGCGGTGCTTCGGCGGTTGGCGGCATCGGCACGGATGCCGGGGGAGCTGGTGCGGGCGGCGCAACGGGTGCCGGCGGGGGGTCGGGGGCAGCCCGCTGCGGGAGCAGTAGCAGAGGATCGACGTACCTTTCTTCGTCACCGAACCTGATGCCCAGGTGAACGTACGGGATTTCGTGCTCGGGGATGCCCGTCGGCCCTGCGTCGGACAGTGGAGCCCCCTCGGCGACATGCTGGCCGCGCTTCACGAGCAGCGGCCCGAGATGGGTCAACGAGACCTTGTATCCCTCGGCGTCGATGGTGACGGTGAGCCCGTGCGTCGGAACCTGACCGGCGAATGCGACCTCGCCGGAGATCGGCGCATGGACTGAGCGTGCGCCGTCGAGAGCGATATCGATACCGCGATGCTGTCCGCCCGTGTAGGGGTCGTCGCCGACCGAGAACTCACGGAGGACGATGCCGTCCGCCGGCCAGGCCCACGCGTGGGCGCGCGACGCCAAAGCGAGCGCCAAGCCGATCACCGACAGGGTCGCTACGAGCACTCTCGTTGTCCGAGACGCTAACACGGGTCGAAGGTAGCGGCTCCCCCAGGGAGGGGCAATGTGTATTGACAGATTTGTTACAGAGAGGAGCGATAGAGCGCGTTCCGAGGCGCTCCCGTCAGGCGAACGACGAGATCCACCGCCTGTCGGCGCGAGACTCCGGCGGCGACGAGCTCGGCGACCGCTCCCAGGGCGGCGGCGTCGATATCTCCTCCCGCGCGCTCGCCGCCGATGCCCAGGACCAGCGTGATCTCGCCCTTCGGCGGCTCCACGAAGCGGTCGGCGAGCTCGCTCAGCCTCCCTCGCACGACTTCCTCGAAGCGCTTCGTCAGCTCACGGCAGACAGCGGCCGGCCGATCGGGCATCTCTCCAGCGAGCGCCGCCAGCGAAACGGGCAGCCGACGGGGCGACTCGAACGCGACGACCGGGTGCGACCAGCCAACGAGCTGCTCCGCCAGAGCCCGAAGCTCGCGGGCGCGGCGGGGCAGATATCCGAGGAACTGATAGCGATCGGCCACGAGCCCGCTTGCGACGAGCGCCGTCTCGACAGCCGAAGCCCCCGGCAGCACCGTCACCGGCAATCCTGCAGACACCGCAGCCGCCACAAGCCGGGCGCCGGCGTCGTTGATGCCGGGGAGGCCTGCATCGGACACGAGTGCCACGCGTTCGCCCCGCTCCAGTCGCGAGACGACCTCGGATGCGCGCGCCGCCTCGTTGTGCCGGTGGTAGCTGAGGAGTCGCGAGTCGATCGCGTGACGTTCGAGCAGGATGCGCGTGTGGCGCGTGTCCTCGCAGAGAACGAGGTCGGCCTCGCGCAGCTCGGTGAGCACCCGGAGCGTGACGTCGTCGAGGTTGCCGATCGGAGTGGCGCAGACCGCAAGTGGCACGGATCACCAGGTTCCGTCGAGGGCTCCGAAGCCGACCAGCGCGGCTCCGACGAGGCCCGCCTCGGCCCCGAGCTCGGCGGGCTCGACGCGGAGATTCGCGTCAGCAGGCGCGAGCGCCTCGCGGCGAGCGGCATCCTGGGCAGGCCCGAGAACGAGATCGCCGGCAGCCTCGCCGAAGCCGCCTCCGACGAGGACGAGCTCCGGGTCGAAGAGATTCGCGAGGGAACCGATCGCAGCTCCGAGATATCCGCCGATCTCGGCGAGACGAGCTCGCGCGACCTCGTCCCCCTCCCGAGCGCGCTCGACCAGCATGTGCGCGTCGGCGTTTGGCCCCCACAGGTCCTGTGCGGCTTGGTCGGCCGCCGTCCCGGAGCACAGGGCCTCCACATGTCCTCGGCCGTGGCAGTTCCCCGGGCACGGGGGCCCGTTCGCGAGCACGACAATGTGCCCGACCTCCGCCCAGCCGCGATAGATCCGGTCGTCGAGAACGAAACCGCCGCCGACGCCGGTTCCGAGGGTGAGCAGGAGCAGGTTCGAGGTTCCCCGTCCTGCGCCGAGCTTCCATTCGGCCAACGTTGCCGCGTTCGCATCGTTCTCCACGCCAACGGGAAGGCCGAACCGCCCCCTGGCGTGTCCTGCGAGGTCGAAGTCGTCGAACGGCAGGTTCGCCGAGCCCAGCACCCGTCCTGTGCCGCGACCGAGGTTTGCAGGAACCCCGAAGCCGATTGCGCCGATCGTGTCGTCGAGGACGGCTTCCACCGCCTCGTCGAGAGCGTGCAGCACGTCTTCCTCTGCAGTTCCAGGGCTCAGAGCCTCGTAGCGCTCACGCACCGATCCCGCCCGGTCGACGACGCCGGACCGGATCTTCGTCCCGCCGACGTCGACTCCGATCACAAGCGGGACGCTCACGGCCGCGGGCTACGATAGCGCCCCGAATGGCCGAGGGAGACAAGCCCTACCGGCGGTACCGCGGTGGCCGCGTCAAGGGCAGAGTCCCTCTCGACAAGGGCCGGCGAGCTGCTGCCGGGCCCACGAGCGGGCAGGAGAAGCCTCCCCGTCGCCGGCGCTGGGGGCTCTGGATCGCGCTCGGCATCGTCGGCCTGCTCGTGCTCGGCCTCATCTGGGGAGTGCTGGGGTATCTGTCCTTCTCGAGCGGGGTCGATGAGGCGAATCAACGTCTCCAACGCCGAGCCGAAGGTCGGCTGGCAGAGCACGACGGATCGCTCCTCTCCGAGCCGGCGACGATCCTCGTTATCGGAACCGACGGCGGCAAGGCGCCGGGACGCCAGGCCGCGCGACGCGCGGACTCGCTCCTCCTGCTGCGCACGGATCCGGGCAGGCACCGGCTCTCGTACCTGTCGATCCCGAGGGATCTGCTCGTCGACATCCCGGGCTACGGCTCGGGGAAGATCAACGCGGCGAACCAGGTCGGCGGGCCGGCGCTCACGCTGGCCGCCGTGCGCGGGCTGACGGGGCTCCCGATCCATCACGTCGTCGTGTTCGACTTCGACGGCTTCCGCGAGCTGATCGACGCACTCGGCGGGATCGACGTGGACGTGCCCAAGCCGATCCTGTCGAACAAGTTCGACTGCCCGTACAAACCCGCACGCTGCGACAGCTGGGAGGGATGGCGGTTCGCGAAGGGGACGCAGCACCTGGACGGCAGGAGGGCGCTGGTCTACGCCCGCATTCGCTCCAACCAGCGCAACGCGGCGGACAACGACCTCACGCGCGGGAGCCGTCAGCAAGTCGTCGCGGACGCAGTCGGGGACAAGATCGCCAGCCTGGGAACGTTCGTCCGGCTTCCGTTCATCGGCGACTCGCTGGCCGCGCCACTCGTCACAGATCTGTCCGCCTGGGAGATCGCGCAGCTCGGCTGGGTCCGATTTCGCGCCGATACGAACCGGTCGCTCCACTGTCGGCTCGGCGGGGACCCGTCGTCATCCGGAGGCGAGTCAGTGCTGCTCGGGTCCGAGGACAATGTCGCCGCGATCTCGATGTTCCTGCGACGCACGGCTCCTCTGGCACCGCCCCGGGGAACCCTCTACGGCGCCGGCTGCACGCGGCGCTGAAGGCGGAGTACGATCGACGGTGCAGCCTCAATCCACGAAAGGGGACAGGTGATGAGGAGTTCACTCGACGACATCCTCGGTGGGCTTCTCGGCGGCAAGGGCGGTTCGGGCGGGCTCGACGACTTGCTCTCCGGTCTGAGCCCGGGAACCAGCAGGTCCGGGGCGGCGAGCGGCGTCGGGGGTGGAGGAGGATTGCTTGCCTCCTTGCTGCCGATGCTGGGCGCTTTCCTCGCCAGCGGCGGGCTGAACAAGATCCTGTCCGGGCTCCAAGCCCGAGGGCTGAGCGCCAAGAGCGACTCGTGGATCGGACTGGGGCCCAACGAGGCCCTGTCCGCTTCCGAGGTCGAGGACGTGATCAGCGAGGAGGAGCTCACCCGTCTCGCCGAACAGGTCGGAGCCTCGAAGGAGGAGACCGCAGCCGCGATTGCTGACGTCCTGCCGCAGCTCGTCGACCGGGTCAGCCCGGCGGGCGAGCTACCGCCGGAGGAGGATCTCGATCAGGTCTTCGACCGGATCGCTTCCCTGAGCGGCGTTCGCTAGGAGCCTCGGGGAACGGGCCTCGTGGTCGGCGGATACCGGCCGAGCGCAGGATCGGAACGCCACGGCTAGTCGCTCGGGGGTGGAGAGGTCTTCTTCTCGCCGGTGGAGGCCTTCTCCGCCGGCTTGTCCTTGTCCTTGGGCTTGTCCGCCGTCGCACCGTCGCCGTCGCGGTCCTTGCGCGATCCGCGGCCGTAGTCGGTCGAGTAGAAGCCCGATCCCTTGAAGTGCACGGCGACGGGGAAGAGGATCTTCTCCACAGGGCCTTCGCCGCAGGTCACGCAGAGCTCGACGGGCGCGTCGGCCATCTTCTGGAACACCTCGAAGGTGTGCCCGTTCGGACAACGGTATTCGTAGATCGGCACCGTGGAAAAGGCTAGACGACGTCCTGGACCGCAGACTTCTCGCGCTCGCCCTCGATGAGCTCCAGGTAGCAGGGCGCGCTTTCGAACGCGGCGAGCCCGCGGGGTCGACCGCGCCGCCGTTGAACGCGTCGCCGGCGCGAGCCGGCTGCCAGCGCTGCGCTGGCACCCACGACGCTCCCGAAGACGAAGCTGCGAAGCCAGCCGTGTCGCTTCTCGCCGTCCATGAGCAGATCTTACGATCCACGCGATGGTTGTCTGCACTCTCGGCGATCTGACCTTGGACATCCTCGTTCGGACGACCGACCCACTCTCCGCAGAAGGCGACACGCAGGCGGAGATCCGGCTGTCCCCGGGTGGACAGGCGGCCAACGTCGCTGCCTGGGCGGCGGCACTCGGCGCACGAGCGCGCTTCGTCGGAAAGCGCGGTGACGACGAGCCCGGTCGTCTCGCACTCGCCGGGCTCGAAGCCACGGGGGTCGAGGTGCTGGGTCCCTCCGAGGGCCGGAACGGGATCATCTGCTCGCTCGTCTCGCCCGACGGCAGTCGCTCGATGGCAGCCGATCGCGGGACGGCCACCGCGCTGCGCTCCGAGGAGATCGAGCCCGAGTGGCTCGATGGGTGCGACCACCTCTTCGTCTCCGGGTACGCGCTCCTGTTCGAGCCCGTCCGCAGCGCAGCCCTGCTCGCAGTCGAGCTCGGCAGATCGCAGGGCGCGGTCGTCAGCGTCGACCTTACGACCTGGAGCGCGATCCGCGCTGCCGGAGTCACGGAGGTTCGGCGAGCCGTCGCGAAGGTCGCGCCGGACGTCGTCTTCGCGAACGAAGCCGAGGCCGAGACATTCGGCAAGCGCCCCGACGATGCGCTCTGGATCCTCAAGCGCGGTGCCCACGGTTGCGCGTTCGGCGAGGACGAACGCCTGCCTCTACCCGTCGATCGAGTCGTCGACACCACGGGGGCAGGAGATGCGCTCGCCGCCGGGTGGATCGTCGGCGGGCCCGACCTCGCGCTCGAAGCCGCGGCCCGCTGTATCCGAAAGCTCGGGGCGATGCCGTAGCCTGGCCACCGTGCAGGAGCTCGTCGTGATCTCCGAGGAAGTGCGCGCCGCGCTCGATGCCGGCAACGCTGTCGTGGCGCTCGAGACGACGCTGGTCGCCCACGGCTTCCCCGCGCCGGACGGCGTCGAGGTCGGACTCGAGAGCGAAGCGGCCGTTCGGTCGACCGGAGCCGTGCCGGCGACGATCGGGGTCCTCGACGGACGCGTCCGCGTGGGCCTCGAGCCGGGCGAGCTCGAGCGTTTCACGCCGGAGGCGCGCAAGGTCGGCCCTCGCGACGTCGCGGCCTGCGCCGTTAAGGGTGCTCTCGGCGCGACGACCGTTGGCGGTGTCCTGTCGGTGGCTGCATGGGTGGGAATCCCGTTCCTGGGGACCGGCGGCATCGGCGGTGTCCATCGCGGGTTCCCCTCTCCGCCCGATGTGTCTGCCGACATTCCCGCGCTCTCACGGACACCGGCGCTCGTCGTCTCCTCGGGCGTGAAGTCCCTCCTCGACGTGCCTTCGACGGTCGAGCTCCTGGAAACGCTCGGAGTCCCGGTGCTCGGGTTCCGTACGGCCACGCTGCCGCTCTTCTACTCGGCGGATGGAGGGCCGGCGGTGCCACAACAGGTCGAGAGCGCGGCCGAAGCCGCCTGCGTTGCAGAGGTGCACTGGGCACTCGGTGGCGCGGGCCTGCTGCTCGCCAATCCTCCGCCGCAGAGCTTGGACGTCGACGCCCTGATCGAAGCGGCCGTGTCGGAGGCGGCAGCGACGGGAGTCTCCGGACCGGCGGTGACGCCCTTCGTGCTGTCGTACCTCCACGACCGCAGCGACGGTCGCACGCGCGAGGTCAACCGCGCGCTCATCGTCGAGAACGTGCGGCTGGCCGGCGAGACCGCGGTAGCGTTCGCCGCCTTGTGAGCCTCTTCGACGACGTCAAGGAGCTGCCTCTCGAGATCGACGGGTACTCCCTCGAGGGTCTGGAGCTGCAGGCCCGCAGCGACTTCCTGCGCAAGACGACGGTGATCCACCTCGAGGGCAGAGACGAGGAAGGGATCGGCGAGGACGTGACCTACGACGGCGAGGAGCACGATCGCTCGCAGGCGCTCGGTCCGGCGCTCCCTCTCTTGGGCTCGTGGACGCTCGACTCGTTCTCCCGGCACGTGGCCACGCTCGAGCTCTTCGAGCAGGAGCCCGAGCAGCATGCATACCGGGACTACCGCCGTTGGGCATACGAGAGCGCCGCACTCGACCTCGCGTTGCGGCAGGCGGGCGTCTCCCTCGGGGACGCCGTGCGCCGCGAGCCCCGACCGGTCGAGTTCGTCGTCTCGATGGGCCTGGGATCGCCGCCCTCGACGGAGCGCTTCGACGCATGGCTCGGCCTCTATCCAGCGTTGCGCTTCAAGCTCGACGCCAGCGCCGAGTGGTCGGACGAGCTGATCACCGCGCTCGTCGCCAGCGGCGCGGTGGACTCCGTCGACTTCAAGGGGCAGTACCGAGGCACGACCGTCGACGCACCGCCTGACGCAGATCTGTACCGCCGCGTCGCCGAAGGGCTTCCTCGAGCGTGGCTCGAGGACCCCGGGTTGACACCGGAGACGGAGGCCGTGCTCGAGTCGCACCGGGACCGCGTGACCTGGGACGCGATCATCCATTCGGTCGGGGACATCGAGAGCTTGCCCTGGCCGCCGCGCACGGTGAACGTGAAGCCCTCCCGCTTCGGCTCGGTAGAGCGGCTCTTCGCGGCGTACGACTACTGCGAGGCGCACGGGATCGGCGCCTACGGTGGCGGCCAGTGGGAGCTCGGCCCGGGCAGGGGCCAGATCCAGCTCCTCGCGGCGCTCTTCCACCCCGACACCCCGAACGACGTTGCGCCGCGCGCCTTCAACATGGAGCCGGCGGCAGGGCTCCCGGCGAGCCCGCTCGAGGTCGAGCCGCGAAAGACCGGTTTTCTCGCGCTGTAGGGGTCGGGCCTGCGCCGCCGCTAGGTCAGGGTGCCGAGGAAGTCGTCCACGGAGATGAGCGGAAGGGACTCGAGCTTCGCGCTCCCCCGCGCTCCGAGCGCGACCGACACCTTGGCGATCGTCACGTCGTCCGGCGCCTCGACGATGTTGACGAAGTCGTACGCGCCGAGCGCGGCCCACTGGTGCAGGACCTTCGCGCCCATCTCCTCGACGTCGCGGTTGACCTCACGGAGACGGTCGGGGTTCGCGTGCAGGGTCTGGACTCCCTTTTCGGTCAGCGTGGTGAGCATCAGGTATGTCGGCATCTCGCTCCTCTCGTCGCTCGTCCCGTGAGCGTAATCGAGCGTCCTGGTCGACGTACAGGAGCGCCGCACCGAGGAGGACGAGTGGCGACACGACGATCGAGGCCAGCGTCGCCGCCACGATTCTCGTGTTCTCCGCGAACTCGCGCAGCACGAAGAAGAGCGAAGCCTGGGTGAGAAAGACGACGAGCGCGAGCGTCGCGAGGCCTCCCAGCACATGGACGAAGTCCACCCGCGCAAGCCGAAGCCCACGCGCGAGAGCCGCGCGGGCTCCAACGCCCTCGGCCAGCGCGACCGGAACGGCGAGGCCGAAGAACGACAGCCAAAGCAGGCCCGGAAGGATGAAGAACGCGGCGAGGAACGGAAACGGAACGAAGACGAGGACCCCTACCGCGTAGGCGACGAGGGCGTTCCGGCTCCGAAGCGGCTGCTCGGTCACGATCGAGCACGCGACGACATAGCTGACCGTGATCAGGAACGCGCCCGCGGCCGCGGCGACGATCTGTGTCGAGCCCGGAGCTCCCCACACGAGCCCGTTGACCACCGCGACCGGCACGCCGATCGCGAGTGCTCTCCAGGGATTGTTCCCGTAGAGACGAATCGCCTCACCGACGAGTTGACCGACCGTTCGTAGCTCGGGCGGGAGCGGAGGCGGCAGCTCACGGCGCCGAGAGGTCGCTCCGCGCGCCAACGCGATCGCTCAGCGGTGGACGACCGCGCCGGGCAGCCGCGGCAGGATCCCGTCGAGCACTTCGAGCGCGCGTCTCATCATCCACAGGGCACGGTTTCCTTCGCCGATGTCGTTCGAGATCACGCGCAGCTCGGCACCTGGAATCCCGGCGAGCTGACATGCGCGCAGCACTCCGAATCCTTCCATTCCCTCCGCGCGGAAGGTCTCGGGCACCCGCTGGGAGCCGGTCACGAAGGCGCTCGTGGCGATCGGCAGCACAACGGCCTCGGGTACCGCCGACTGGATCTCGGTCACGAGCTCGGGATCGGCCTGGATGCGATCGACGACCGGGATCTCGGCGCCGAGATCGCAATAGAACGCTTCCGAGCCGACGACGACCGAGCCGGGCGTCAGACCCCTGCTGCCGGCGATGCCGACGTTGATCACCGCTCGTGGGTGGCTCAGAGCGAGCTCTCTCGACGTCGTCGCCGCCGCCTCGACAGGGCCGACGCCGCAGATGAGCCCCGCATGACCGCAGAGCTCCAGCTCCGTCGCGGCGACCAACAGGATGTCGTTTTCCAGCAAGAGCGTCATCAGATCCCCCCTCGACGAGCGTTACGGCCCAGACGCAGTCTTCGAAGAGTACGAGATATTGCGCCCAAGGTGGAAAACCGGATGGCGAGGTGCCTCTGCGAGCCACTCCTCCGGAGATGCTTCTAGCCCGACAGCGAAGAACGGGCGTGTCAAGCGTCCGAGCTCGACGTAGCGGCGAAGCACCGGAACCGCGTCCGCAGCGGTGACCTCCTCGACGGTGAGACGTTCCCGTCGACGACCGCGTCTCAGATCGACCCAGCCGGCCGCGCGGGCGTTCTTCACCCAGTTTCGATTGCCGTACGGCGCGACGAGCCACCGCTCACCATGCGCCTCGACGATCGACACCGGCGTCGACCAGGGCTTCCCGGTCTTGCGGCCCGGAACGGTGAGGAGATGCGTGCGTGGCCCGGTCAGCCCGAGCCGTGCAAGGGGACGAACAACCGCGTTAGCGCGCGGCGCCAAACGCTTTTCCGATACGGGTTCGGCTCCATGACGGACAAGTAAAGCCGCTGCCACGCGCCGCGACCGCCCCCCTTCGAGAGCGGTCGCGGCCGTTGCGGGCCTGCGATGACCCCGATCAGTGGGCCAGCGTGTGGGTTCGCGTGTACCGCATGCCCAGGAAGAGGCCGATGGCGAGCACGAGGCCGAGTCCGGTAGGCCCGCGTGGATCCGCGCGGAAAGGCCGTCTTGATTCGTGCATGCGGGCCGTTGACGTCTTCATCTGTGTGCGCCACGCCGCCGCCATCGACCGTCTGGCGATCTAGCGCCGGTTTCCGCTACCACACGACAGAATCGTGCGTGCACGCGAGACGTCGCAGGATGGCTCGCTCGAGCTACGCGGGCGCGGGCGCGGCCGCCCGCTCGAAGGCGAGCTCGCCATCGTCCTCGACGTCGACCGTCACGGCGTCACCTTCGCCAAACCCACCTTCGAGCAGCTCGAGCGCGAGCGGGTTCTCGAGCAGGCGCTGGATCGCACGCTTGAGGGGCCTCGCGCCGTACGCCGGATCCCACCCAGCATCGGCGATGAGGTCTTTCGCGGAGTCGGTCAGCTCGAGCTCGATCCTCCGTTCCCCGAGCCGTTCTCGGAGCCGGGCGAGCTGGAGCTCCACGATCTCGGTGAGTTGCTCGCGGGTCAACGGCTCGAAGACGACGATCTCGTCGATCCGGTTCAGGAACTCCGGCCGGAACTGCTCCTGCAGCCCTCTGGGGAGCGGATGTTCGAGGTCATGATCACCACGGTGTTGCGGAAGTCGACGGTTCGGCCCTGGCCGTCGGTCAGGCGGCCGTCATCGAGCAACTGCAGCAGCACGTTGAAGACTTCTGGGTGCGCCTTCTCGATCTCGTCGAGCAGGAACACGGCGTAAGGGCGGCGCCGCACCGCTTCGGTCAGCTGCCCACCCTCCTCGTAGCCCACGTATCCGGGCGGTGCGCCCACGAGCCGGGCGACCGTGTGCCGCTCCTGGTACTCGGACATGTCCAACCTGACCAGCGCCCGTTCGTCATCGAACATGAACTCCGCGAGCGCTCGTGCGAGCTCCGTCTTGCCGACTCCGGTGGGGCCGAGGAAGACGAACGAGCCGATCGGGCGGTTCGGGTCCTGCAGACCCGAGCGCGCGCGGCGAAGCGCGTTCGACACGGCTTCGACGGCATGCTCCTGGCCGACCACGCGTTGGTGCAAGTCGCTCCTCCATGTGGATCAGCTTCTCGACCTCGCCCTCGAGCAGGCGAGAGACGGGAATCCCGGTCCACGACGCGACGACGGCCGCGATGTCGTCCTCGTCAACCTCCTCCTTCACCATCGGCGCCTCGGACGGCTGCTCGCGCTCGGCGAGCTCCTTCTCGAGCTCGGGGAGGACGCCGTAGCGGATCTCGGCGACGCGAGCGAGGTTTCCGAGGCGCTCCTCGCGCTCGGCCTCCATCCGCAGCTCGTCGATCTGCTTCTTGATCTCGGCGACCCGTTGGAGCCCTTCCTTCTCGCGTGACCAGCGGGCGGCCAGCTCGTCGCGGCGCGACTTTCGCTTCGGCGAGCTCGCGCTCGATCAGGGCCCGCACGCCGTCGGACTCGTTGACCATCGCCGCCAGCTCGATCTCGAGCTGGCGTGCTCGGCGCTCCGCCTCGTCGAGCTCGACGGGAGAGGAATCGATCTGCATGCGCAGTCGCGAAGCGGACTCGTCCACGAGGTCGATCGCCTTGTCGGGGAGGAAGCGGTCGGAGACGTAGCGATCGGAGAGCATGGCTGCAGCCACCAGCGCGGAGTCCCTGATCTCCACGCCGTGGTGCGCCTCGTAGCGCTCCTTCAGCCCGCGCAGGATCGCGATCGTGTCCGCAACCGAAGGCTCCCCGACGAAGACGGGCTGAAAGCGTCGCTCGAGTGCGGCGTCCTTCTCGATGTGCTTGCGGTACTCGTCGAGCGTCGTCGCGCCGACCGCTCGGAGCTCCCCTCGCGCGAGCATGGGCTTCAACATGTTGGCGGCGTCGACCGCACCTTCGGCGGCTCCCGCGCCGACGATGGTGTGCAGCTCGTCGATGAAGAGGACGATGTCGCCGGCGGCGTTCTGGATCTCGGCGAGAACAGCCTTCAGCCGCTCCTCGAACTCGCCGCGGTACTTCGCACCGGCGAGCAGCGCGCCGACATCGAGCGCCCAGACGCGCTTGCCCTTCAGCCCCTCGGGAACGTCGCCCGCGACGATTCGCTGTGCCAGCCCTTCGACGATCGCGGTCTTTCCCACTCCGGGCTCGCCGATCAGGACCGGGTTGTTCTTCGTACGACGGGAGAGAACCTGGATGACGCGGCGAACCTCGTCGTCACGGCCGATGACGGGATCGAGCTTCCCCACCTCGGCGAGGGCCGTCAGGTCGCGTCCGTACTTCTCGAGCGCCTGGTAGGTCCCCTCCGGATCCTGCGACGTGACGTTCTGCCCGCCTCGCACGTCCTGCAGCGCCTCGAGCAGCGCGTCCCGCGGCACAAGGTCGAGCGCGAGCAGGAGATGCTCGACCGACGCGTACTCGTCGCCGAGCGCGCGCATCTCCTCGAACGCTCGGTCGAGGATGCGGCGGAAGGCGGGCGACGCCTGCGGCTGTGCAGCCCCGCCTGAGATGGTGGGCAGGTTCCGCAGGCGGGCCTCGGCTTCGGCGCGCAGCTCCGCGGCGCCCGAGCCGCTGCGGTCGACCAGCGTTCGCGGGTAGCTCTTGCTCGAGGAGAGCGACCGTCAGATGATCAGGCGCGAGCTCGGGATTGCCGCTGCGTCGCGCGAGCTCCTGCGCGGCTGCCACGGCCTCCTGGGACTTGAGCGTCAGCTTCTGGAAGTCCACTACCGCCTCCTCGCCGGTGTCTCCGCCGGCCGATAGACGACGAGTTCCCGTTTGTAGGAGCGATGGACCTCCGCGATCTCCGCCCGGAGCTCGCGTTCGACGCGCTCCATCCTTGCGCGCATCCGGTTGAGCTCGTCCTGCAGGCGCAACACCTGCTCGACCCCGGCGAGGTTGAGCCCGAGCTCGGTCGTGAGACGTTGGATGAGCCGCAGGCGCTCGAGATCCCTCTCGGAGTAGAGTCGAGTGCCGCCGGCCGTTCGCCCCGGCTGGACGAGGCCCCTCGCCTCGTACAGCCTCAGCGTCTGCGGGTGCATTCCGACCAGGTCGGCGGCGACGGAGATCATGTAGCGCAGGCGGTCCATTAGCCGACCTCGACGAAGCGCTCGCGCGGGTTCTCGCGCGACACCTTCTGATACCCCTCGAGCGCTTCCTTCTCGGCCTTCGTTAGCTTCTTGGGGATGGAGACCTTCACGCGGGCGAGCAGGTCGCCGCGCCCTTTGCCCTTCAGATGCGGTGCGCCGCGCCCCTTGACGCGGAGCAGCTTTCCGCTCTCGGTGCCGGACGGAATCTTGAGCGAGACCGCACCGTCCGGGGTCGGGATCTGCACCGACGCGCCGAGCGCGGCCTCGGCGTAGGTCACCGGAACCTCGAGCACGAGATCGGAGCCGCGACGCTCGTACAGCGGGCTGGGGTCGACCTCGACGACAACGTGGAGGTCGCCCTCCGGTCCGCCGTTCAGCCCCGCTTCGCCCTTTCCCTTGAGCCGGACGCGGGTCCCGGTCTTCGCGCCGGCAGGGATCTTGACCGCGTAGCGCTTCGTCCGACGCTCGCGCCCCGAGCCGCGGCAGTTCCTGCACGGCTTCTCGACGATCGTGCCGTTTCCGTGGCAGCGCGGGCACGGTTGGGAGAACGCGAAGAGGCCCTGCGAGTCCGAGACGACTCCCCGCCCCGCACACTGCGGACAGACGACGGGAGCTGTTCCGGGCTCGGCACCGGTGCCGTGGCAGACCGAGCAGACGGTCTCGACATCGACCGGTATGCGCACCTGCACGCCCTCGAGGGAGTCCTCGAAGGAGATGCGAACACGCGTCTCGAGGTCGTCGCCTCGCGTTGCCCGACGAGCCTGTCCGCGGCGGGCGCCTCCGCCGAACATGCCGCCGAAAAGATCGCTGAGGTTCCCGAGGTCGAACTCCTCGAAGCGCATACCGCCGGGGCCGCCGTCGCTGCCGGTGCCGGGGAAGCCTCGACCGCCCGAGGCGCCGAACGTGTCGTACGTCTTTCGCTTCTCGGGATCGGAGAGCAGGTCGTACGCGGTCTGCACCTCCTTGAACTTCTCCTCCGCACCGTTGTCGCCCGGGTTCCGGTCCGGGTGGTACTCGCGCGCGAGCGAGCGATACGCCTTCTTGATCTCGTCGTCGGAAGCGTTCCTCGCGACGCCGAGCACCTCGTATGGGCTGGGCATGGCTAGTGCTCCCCGCCGTAAATACGGTCGTGGTTCGCCGGCGAGAACCGAGCAGGCCTAGGACGCAGGGAGGGCCAATGTTCGAGAACATTGGCCCGACTGAGGACGACGGCATGCGAAGCGTTCGCAGCCGCGCGAAGCATGGGCGTATTTGCGGCGGGGAGCACTTGACTACTCCGCGACGATCACCCGGGCAGGGCGGACGACC
This sequence comes from uncultured Actinomycetes bacterium, assembly GCA_963840705.1. Taxonomy (GTDB): domain Bacteria; phylum Actinomycetota; class Thermoleophilia; order Gaiellales; family Gaiellaceae; genus GMQP-bins7. The sequence continues at coordinate 458,592 of CAWIZT010000009.1, forward strand.
ATGTCACCGAGGCGGTAGCCGCGCTGCAGGACCTCGAGCACGGCACCCTGCTCGGCGTCGTCTGCCGGCTGCGCGAGCACGGCTTCGTGCACGTGCGGGTCGAACGGCCCCGCCGTCTCGATCTCGGTCAGACCCTCCTTCTCGAGCGCCTTCCGCAGCGACTTCTCTACCAGCTTCACGCCGTCGACCAGCGCCGCCTCCTCGTGCCGCTCGGCTGCCTCGAGAGTCCGCTCCAAGTCGTCCAGCACCGGCAGCAGCTCCCGGACGAGCCGCTCGTGAGCGTGCGCGACCAGGCGTTCCTGGTCGCGCGCCGCCCGCTTGCGGTAGTTCTCGAAGTCCGCCTTCGTCCGCTGGAGGAGATCGAGGTACTCGTCCCGCTCGGTTTCCAACCTCGCGACGTCGTCGGGGGTCAGACCCGCTGGATCCGACCCCGCTTCGACAGGGCTCGGTACCTCCGGAGGAGCCTCTCTGGGACTCCGCGTCACGACGTCTTCGCCTCCTCTTCCTCGTCGATGACCTCGAAGTCGGCGTCCTCGACGACTTCGTCCTCGGCCGCCCCGCCGTTCCCGGACGGCTGCGCCTGCGACGCGGCCTGTGCCGCCGACGCCTGCGCGTAGATCGCATCCGCGAGCGAGCGCGAGGCTTCGTCGAGCGCCGCGGACTTCGCCTGGATGTCCGTGACGTCCGAGCCCTCGACCGCTTGGCGGAGCTCCATGATCCGCCCCTCGATCGTCGAGCCCGTGGCTTCGTCGACCTTGTCGCGATGCTCGGCGAGCGTACGCTCGGCCTGGTAAGCGAGCTGCTCGCCTGCGTTCCGCGCGTCCGCGAGCTCGCGCAGCTGATGCGCCTCACCGGCGTGCGCCTCGGCCTCGGAGATCATCCGCTCGACGTCGTCCTCGTTGAGCCCCGAGCCGCCCTCGATGCGGATCTGCTGCTCGTTGCCCGTGCCGAGGTCCTTCGCCGAGACGTTGATGATGCCGTTCGCGTCGATGTCGAAGGAGACCTCGATCTGCGGCATGCCACGCATCGCGGGCGGGATGCCGACGAGCTGGAACTTGCCGAGCGTCTTGTTGAAGGAGATCATCTCGGACTCGCCCTGGCCGACGTGGATCTCGACCGAGGGCTGGTTGTCCTCCGCCGTCGTGAACGTCTCGGACTTCCGCGTCGGGATCGTGGTGTTCCGCTCGATCAGCTTCGTGAACACACCGCCCTTCGTCTCGATGCCGAGCGAGAGCGGGGTCACGTCGAGCAGGAGTACGTCCTTGACCTCGCCCTTGAGCACTCCGGCCTGGATCGCGGCGCCGACGGCAACGACCTCGTCCGGGTTGACACCCTTGTGCGGATCCTTGCCGATCAGCTCCTTCACCTTCTCCTGCACGGCCGGCATGCGGGTCATGCCGCCGACGAGGATCACGTGCTCGATATCGCCTGACGTCAGTCCGGCGTCCGCAAGAGCTTTCTTCGTCGGCTCGACGGTGCGCTCGAGCAGGTCGTGCGCGAGCTCGTTCAGCTTCGCACGGGTGAGCTGGAGATCGAGGTGCTTCGGCCCTTCCGGGGTCGCCGTGATGAAGGGCAGGTTGATCTGCGTCGTCATCGTCGACGAGAGCTCGATCTTTGCCTTCTCGCCCGCCTCGTAGAGGCGCTGGAGCGCCATCGGGTCCTGTCCGAGATCGATGCCCTGGTCGCGCTTGAACTCCGCGATCATCCAGTCGACGACCGCCTTGTCGAAGTTGTCGCCGCCCAGGTGATTGTCGCCGTTCGTCGCCTTGACTTCGAAGACGCCCTCTCCGAGGTCGAGCACGGACACGTCGAACGTGCCGCCGCCGAGGTCGAAGACGAGGATCGTCTGCTCTTTGCCCTCCTTGTCGAGGCCGTACGCGAGCGCAGCCGCGGTCGGCTCGTTGATGATGCGGAGCACGTTCAGGCCGGCGATCTTTCCAGCGTCCTTCGTCGCCTCGCGCTGCGCGTTGTTGAAGTACGCGGGAACGGTGACGACCGCATCGGTGACCGTCTCGCCGAGATAGGCCTCGGCGTCGGACTTCAGCTTCTGGAGGATCATCGCGGAGATCTCCGGTGGCGCGTACTCCTTGCCCTCCGCCTTCACGCGAACGTCCTCGTTCGGGCCCTTTGCGACCTCGTACGGGACGATCTTCATCTCCTCGGAGACCTCCTCGAACTTGCGGCCCATGAACCGCTTGATGGAGAAGATCGTGTTGGTCGGGTTCGTCACCTGCTGGCGCTTCGCGGGCGCGCCCACGAGCCGCTGCCCGTCACGTCCGAAGGCGACGACGGACGGGGTCGTGCGCCCGCCCTCGGCGTTCGGGATGACGGTGGGCTCGGATCCTTCGAGCACGGCCATGCAGGAGTTGGTCGTGCCGAGGTCGATTCCGATGGTCTTGGCCATGAAAAATCTCCTTGCTCGTCAGGGAACTGCAGGGAACTGCAGAAAATCTGAGTGTTACCGTAGCAGATCAATCAGCGGAAGATCGCGATCAGGATGCCGCCGCTGACCACCAGCAGCGCGCCGATCGCCAGTCGTCCTCCGACGACCTCGACTCGGCGCAGGAACACGGCCGAGAAGAGCACTCCCCAGAGCGACTCGGTCGCGACGAGCGGTGATACCACCGTGACCGTTCCCCGGTAGTACGCCTCGAAGAGACAGATATAGGAGAGGCCGAACAGGATCCCGGCGGGAGCGAAGAGCCGCCCCGCTCTGGCCGAGCCGCCGCGTTGCGCGATCAGCACCCAGCACGCGATTGCCAGCGCTCCCGTCCCCAGCGTCACCGCGGCGGCGAGCTCGGGGCTCACGTCCGTGTCGACGGCGAGCCAGCGAACGAGGTTGTCTCGCACGGCGAAGACCAGCGTGGCGAGGAGTGCGAATGCGAAACCGATGCGCTTCACATGCCTCGGCCGCCCGCGCTCGGCGACGAGGAGAACGCCGCCGCCGACAATCAGGAGGGCACCGGCAAGCACACCTGCGACCAGAGGCTCGCCCAGGAAGACGAGCGCGATCGCCACCGCGAAGAGCGGAGCCGTCCCGACGGTCACCGAGGCGCGAGCCGGACCGGCGTCTCTGACTGCAAGCGTGAAGAAGGTCTGCGAGAGGCCCGGTCCGAGCAGGCCGGCAAGCGCGAACGGCCAGAGCCCGGCGAGATCCCAGTCTGCCCGGACCACGGCCGCGGTCAGGGCAATCGCCGAAGCAGGGAGCACCGTCCACAGCGCCCCGAGCTCGGGACTTGCACCTCCGGCCAGAGCGGGTCGCAGCGCAACGGTCATTCCGCCGAAGAGCGCCGCCGAGGTCAAGGCGAGCAACACGGCATCCATCGCTCAGTGGTCTCTGCGCCCGACGAATCGTCGAAGTGCACCGGCTGCCGCAGGCTCCGAGACGACGATGCCGGCCATCAGCACGGCACACCCGAGCCAACCGGGCCAGCCCAGTACCTCGTCCGCGAGCAGAACGCCGAAGAGCGCGGCGAACGGTGCCTCGAGAGTGAAGAGGAGCGCGGCCCGCGCCGCCGTCGTCCGCGCCTGCACCCAGGTTGCGATGAGATAGCCGAGTGCTCCTGCGAAGACGCCCGTGACGAGCAGCGCGCTCCACACGGTCCAGCCCCGGGGAATCTCGACCTCGCCGAGCGCAATCGCGATCGCGGTAAATCCCACGAAACACGTGGTCATCTGCAGGAAGGTGAGGGCACGCGGGTCGTAGCGCGGTGCATAGCGCTCCATCGCAGCGATCTGCAGCGCTGCGGCGAGAGCGCTCGCGAGCACGAGCGTGTTGCCGAGGGCGGAACCGCCTGGAGCCCCGTTCAGAAGCAAGAGACCGGCCACGGCGCAGATCACTCCGATCCACACCGCCCGAGCCACCGGTGTCCTGAAGAGCGCAAGTGCGATGAACGGGGTGAAGACCACGTACAGCCCGGTGATGAAACCGGTGCTGGATACCGTCGTCAGCTCGAGCCCCGCGGTCTGAAATCCATACGCCGCTGCCAGCAGCGCACCCACTGCGAGCCCCGCGATCACTCCCCCGCGTGGCAGTGCGCGGATCGGCGTCCAGGCAAACGGCGCCAGCGCGACCATCGAGATTGCAAAGCGAATCGCGAGGAAGGCGAAGAGCGGGTAGAGCCTGAGCGCGTCCTGCACCTGCACGAACGTAAGGCCCCAGACCGCGGTGACGCCGACGAGAGCCAGCAGCGGCTGAGCGCGGCCACGAGTCACGCGCGGGCTTCGAGAGACCTGCGGACTCCGGCCAGCCAGCGCCGCCTGATGAGAGCCGAGAACGGCCCGACAAGACGCCAGTAGCGGCAGAAGGCACGTCGCGCGCCGTCATCGACCGCTGCTACACGGGTTTCCGTCGACAGGCGCGTGAGACCGTCGGAAAGTGGCTCGGCGAGGAAGTTGACGACGATTTGCACGCCGCCCGCGGGTGCAGGGTCGAAGGAAGAGATCGCTCCTCTTGGCCGCCAGGGCTTGCCCGACGCACCGAAGACCACCTCGTCCGATTCTCGGGCAAGGAGCTCGAATCCCATCCCGAGCAGGAGGCTCTCGACCGAGCCCGCAGCCCTCAGCCCGCGCAGCCGGAGCAGGACGCCCGCTACATCAGGCGCGGCCGGTGCAGCGAGCACTGCCGCCAGCACCCGCTCGGGCGGAACGTCCAGCACTACCTCATGCAGCTCGCCCACGTCCCACTCGGAGAGAAACCGGTCGATCGCCGCCATGCCGCGATTCTCGTGCAGCCCGCTCACGCGTGGTGTGACAGCCGCCCACGACCGAGGAGAGGCGCCCTCCACGGGCGCCTCTCGGTCAAGCGAAGTTCGTGTTTCGGTTACGCGCGCTCGGCCTCCGGACTCTTGTCATCGTCGCCGTCGAGCACGTCGCCGACCTTGTCCTTGACGCCCTCCCAGGCGTCGTCGGCCTTGTCCGTGGCCCCGTCCCACGCGTCGTCGGCCTTGTCCTTGGTCTCACCCCAGGCGCCCTGGGCCTTGCCCTCCGCCTCACGGCTCTCGTCGCCCGTGATCTTTCCTTCGACTTCCTTCGCCTTTCCTTCTATGCGATCCGAGTCCACGGTCTCTCCTTTGTCGAGGGTGTATCGAGGGGCGTGCTCGGGCCCAGGTTCCCCGTTGCGGCCCGCGGTAAACGGCGGCGCATCTACGCTGTCTCGGTGGAAGTGCTGGACACGCTCACGCGGCCTCTCCGCGATCTCCGTATCTCCGTCACCGACCGCTGCAACTTCCGGTGCGTGTACTGCATGCCGAAGGAGGTGTTTTCTCGCGACCACCGCTTCCTGCCACGGCGCGAGCTCCTGAGCTTCGAGGAGATCGAGCGCGTCGCTCGCATCTTCGTCGGCCTCGGAGTGCACAAGCTCCGGATCACCGGTGGAGAGCCGCTGCTCCGGCGCGATCTCGAGCTGCTGATCGAGCGGCTGGCCGCCATCGGCGACCTCGACCTCACGCTGACCACGAATGCCGCTTTGCTCGCGCAGAAGGCGCGCGTGCTCGCCGATGCCGGCCTGACCCGGGTCACCGTGAGCCTCGACTCCCTCGACGACGAGGTCTTCCGGGCGATGAACGACGTCGACTTCCCGGTGGCACGCGTGCTCGCCGGAATCGACGCAGCCGCCGAGGCGGGACTGCCGGTCAAGGTGAACGTCGTCGTCAAGCGCGGGTTGAACGAGGGCTCGGTCCTCGATATCGCGCGGCGCTTCCGCGGTACCGGACATGCCGTGCGCTTCATCGAGTTCATGGACGTCGGCGCCACGAACGGTTGGCGGATGGACGAGGTCGTCCCCGCGGCGGACATCGTCGCGGCGATCGGCGCCGAGTTCCCCCTCGAGCCCGTCGACGCTGCGTACCGGGGCGAGGTCGCGGAGCGCTATCGCTACGTGGACGGGGCCGGAGAGATCGGCGTCATCGCCTCGGTGACCCAGCCGTTCTGCGGAGACTGCACGCGTGCACGCATCTCGGCTGACGGCAAGCTCTACACCTGTCTCTTCGCGCTGCGTGGGCACGACCTGCGGGCGATTCTGCGTTCCGGCTCAAGCGAGCAGGAGGTCGAAGACGCAATCCGCGCAGTCTGGGAGCGTCGCACCGATCGCTACTCGGAGCTCCGCACCGTCGAGACCGGTCGCCTGCGCAAGGTCGAGATGTCCTACATCGGCGGCTGAGGCCGCTGGCAGACGACCTCAGCCTCCTGGCTAGCCGCCGGAGCCGGGCGCGGGAGTGGTCAACAAGCGCCGCCGGAGAACTCCGCGCCCAGGCTCGAGCGCAGTGCCGCTCGCCCGCACGATCAGCGCCACGGCGATCAGGACCAGCGATCCCGCAACCGCCATCTGCACCGTGATCTCCTCGCCGAGCAGCGCCCAGCCCAGGAACACGGCGACGATCGGATTCATGTACGCGTAGGTGGCGACGAGCGAGATGGGAGCGACGCGGAGAAGCCACACGTACGCGGTGAAGCCGACGAAGGTCCCGATGACGACGAGGTAGCCCAACGCGAGCAGTGAGTCGCGGGAGACGCGAACATCTCCGAGCTCTCCGATCGCGATCGACGTCGCCAGGAGGAGAAGACCGCCGCAGAGCGACGCGAGCCCGGCCGAGACCAGCGGTCGCTTCGGCAAGGGCGCGCCACGCGAGTACAACGACCCCGCTGCCCAGCAGAGCGCGCTGAGCACGATGACGAGCGCTCCGAACCGGTCGACGGAGCCCTCGCCGAACGGGTCGAACAGGAAGGCGAGCCCGACGAACCCGAGCGCGAATCCGACATAGGCCGACGAGTGGAGACGCCGCCCGAAGGCGATTCGGTCGAGGAGCGCCATCCAGATGGGAATGCTCCCCACGAGCAGCGCCGCTACTCCGGCGGGGACCGTCTGCTGCGCCCACGCGAGCGAGCCGTGCCCGAGCAGGAAGAGCAGACCGCCGAAGACGAATCCCGCGCCGACCTGCCTGCGACCGATCGGGTCTCCTGCCCGGTCGCCGCGCGGAAGGGCGACGGCCAGCAACGCGACGCCTGCGACGAGGTGCCGAGCGGCCATGGCCAGATAGGGCGGCAGATCACGAACGGCGATCGCAAGCGCGATGAACGTCGAGCCCCAGACGATGTAGACCGTGACCAGGGCGAGCCACACCCGCGCGTCTCGACGCGTCGCCATGCGAGAAGGATGACGCTCGACCGACAATCAGCTCAAGTCGAGTTCTCGGGTCGGTCGATCAGGCCGCCTTATTCGAGGAGTGCCGCGCTTCTCCGCCGACGCGTTCCCGGCGTGCGACGGGCGCGCGCGTTAGAATCGTGTCGCCGTGTCGAGTCTCGCAGCCGAGAGATCGTCGCGCCTGCCCCGCGGTTGGGCGCATCTCGCCTTCCAGTTCGTGATCTGGATGGGCTTCTACGCGCTCTACCAGGTCGCGCGTGGATCCGCGGACCGCAGCGTCGCCAACGCATTCCAGAACGGTGAGTGGGTGCTTCGCCAGGAGCGCGAGCTCGGGGCGCTCTTCGAGCCGGCCGTCCAGCGCGTCGTGGACACGTCCTCGGTGCTCGTGACACTGACGTCGTACACGTATTGGCTCTCGCAGTTCGCCGTCGTCGGCATCACGCTCCTCTACGTCTATTTCCGGCACCACGAGCGGTTTACCGCGTTCAGGAACTGGATCATCGCCGCCAACCTCGTCGGGCTCGTCGGCTACATCTTCGTGCCGACCGCACCGCCGCGGATGTTCCCGGAGTGGGGCTTCGTCGACACGCTCGCGCAGTATTCGTCGGTCAACCACGAGAGCGGCGTCATCGCTTGGGGAGCGAATCCGTACGCGGCGATGCCGAGCCTGCACGCGATGGACGCTTTCATCGTCGGCGTGGTCATGTTCGGGCTCGTCCGCTCGAGGGTCGCCAAGGCGCTCTGGCTCGCGTGGCCGGCGTGGGTGGCGTTTGCGGTGATCTCGACCGGGAACCACTACTGGCTCGACGTCGTCGCAGGCGTCGTGTTGGCGATCGTCACGGGGTTCGCGCTCCGGCGCGTGCGTCGGCTGCGCTTGCTGCAGCGGGCATGACGGACGACGGATCCGGGGGCGAGCCGGCGCGAGTCGGCCAGCTCGACCGGGTCAAGCAGGAATACACGCAGTCAGCCCGCGAAATCCTCGCGCGCTCGATGCGCGGGGTTGCGAAGACGAAGCTGACGCCCGACATGCTCACGCTCGTAGGCGTGACGCTGTGTCTCGCTGGAGCAGTCCTCGTCGGATTCGAGGAGCGAAACGAGAAGCTCTTCTTCTGGCTCGGCGGCGCGCTCTTCGTCGTCGGCTCGGTGGCCGACATCCTGGACGGGGCGTTGGCTCGGGCGGCCAGCAAGGGGACCGTCTTCGGCGCGTTCCTCGACGCGACGTTCGACCGCTTGGGAGAGGCCGCGATGCTCGCGGCAATCGGCCTCGTCTTCATGCGCGACTCGAACGAGGTCGCGTTGGTGGCCACGTTCGCCGCGGTGACCGGCTCCTTCCTCGTCTCGTACACGCGGGCGAAGGCCGAAGCGCTCGGCCTGCGCGGAGACGTCGGCTTCGGGTCGCGGGTCGAGCGCGTCGTGCTGATCTCGGTCGGCCTCGGCCTCGCCCCGTGGGGCTTGCTGCAGTGGCCGATCTATCTCCTCGCAGCGATGACGTGGATCACCGTGGTTCAGCGAATGCTTTTCGTTCGTCGGCAGCTTCGCGAGCTCGCCGAGCAGACCTAGAGCTCCTTCGGTATAGTGCTAGCACTTTGTCTGCTAGCACATCCCCCCGCACCGGCATCCTCGTGAGAATGCCGAGACCCTTGAAGGAGGCGCTTGTTCGCGAGACCGCGCGCCGCGCTTCCAATGTGAACGACGTGGCCGTCGGCCTCCTGGCCGATTCGTTCGGTGTCTCCTACGAGCCGAGCGGCCGTCGTCGGAAAGTGCTAGCTGGGGGGAGCCCGGTGATTCTGCTTCGCGTCCCACCGACTTTGAAGCACGAAATCCAGGCCGAGGTATCCCGCTCGGGCGCCAATGCGAACGACATCATCCTCGCCGCGCTCGCGGACGGGCTCGGCGTTCCCTCACAGAGCAATCGCAAACGAAAGGACACGATGGCCACCACGAACGGCTCGAAGAACGGCGCGCGTTCGAAGGACAAGGTACGCGTCGCGATCATCGGCGTAGGGAACTGCGCCAACTCGCTCCTCCAGGGAGTCGAGTACTACAAGGACGCGAAGCCAGAGGACTCCGTCCCGGGGCTGATGCACGTCGACCTCGGTGGGTACCACATCTCGGACATCGAGCTCACCGCCGCGTTCGACGTCGTCAAGGGCAAGGTCGGCGTCGACCTCGCCGACGCGATCTGGGCGAAGCCGAACGACACGATCAAGTTCGCGACGGTGCAGAAGACCGGCATCAAGGTCTCGCGCGGCATGACGCACGACGGCATCGGCAAGTACATGTCGCAGGTCGTCGAGAAGGCTCCGGGTCAGACGGACGATGTGGTCGGAATCCTCAAGGAGACCGGCACGGACGTCGTCGTCAACTACCTCCCCGTCGGTTCCGAGTCCGCCGCGAAGTGGTACGCGGAGCAGATCCTGGAAGCAGGCGTCGCGATGGTGAACTGCATGCCCGTCTTCATCGCGCGCGAGCCGTACTGGCAGAAGCGCTTCGAGGACGCAGGGGTGCCGATCATCGGCGACGACATCAAGTCCCAGGTCGGCGCGACGATCACGCACCGCGTCTTGACGACGCTCTTCCAGGATCGCGGCGTGCACCTCGACCGCACGATGCAGCTCAACGTCGGCGGCAACTCCGACTTCCGCAACATGCTGGAGCGAGAGCGGCTCGAGTCGAAGAAGATCTCGAAGACGAACGCCGTCACCTCGATGCTCGACTACGACATCGGTGCGGACAACGTCCACGTCGGCCCATCCGACTTCGTCCCGTGGCTGACCGACCGCAAGTGGGCGTACATCCGCATGGAGGGCTCGTCCTTCGGAGACGTGCCGCTGAACGTCGAGCTGAAGCTGGAGGTCTGGGACTCGCCGAACTCGGCCGGCATCGTCATCGACGCCGTTCGGCTCGCGAAGCTGGCGCTGAACAACGGAATCTCGGGAGCCCTCGAGGCGCCGAGCGCCTACCTGATGAAGTCGCCGCCGAAGCAGATCCGTGACGACGAGGCGCACGAGCAGAGCGAGCGGTTCATCGTGAAGAACGCCGTCAGGAAGACGAAAGCGACCGTCAAGGCCTGAGACCGCAGGTCGGGGTCTGGCCGGAGCCAGACCCCGACCATCGCGCAGAGTCAGGCTTCAGCCTTCCCCCGGTCTTCGGTTTTGTCTCGCGGCGAGCAGTCGTCAGCGACGAAGCCGACGCGCCGGTGGCTCTTGTCGCAGAAGGGCTTCGTCCGCGAGTGCCCGCAGCGGCAAAGAACAAACCCGCTTCCTTCCGGGAGCTCGAACTCCCGCCCTTCGGCATCGATCACCCGCGCCGGGCCCTCGATCTTGTACGGGCCGTTGGCGCGCACCTTGATCGTGACCTCGGCCATGGTGCCAAGTTACAAGTTGTAACTTAGGGTGGGCATGGGCCTCCGCATCTGCTTCGTCACGCCGTTTGCGTGGTCGCAGCCGCACGAGGTGAACGCGCACGTCGAGGGAACCGCCGCGGCGCTACGACGGCTCGGCCACGAGGTGACGGTGCTTGCCCCCTCCTCCCGCGCGCGGGACCTGCTCGCAGGACGGCGTGCGCTGCAGCGGGGCACCGACCAGGAGGTGATCGCGGTCGGCCCCTCGATCCCGATCTCCCGGCGGACGAGCATGGGTGTCCCGGTCGCCGTACGGGCCAACCTGCGGCTGGCGCTCGCACGCGGACGATACGACGTCGTCCACGGGTTCGAGCCGGGTCTTCCGAGCCTGTCCTATCTCGCGCTCACCTCCACGCATGCGCTGACCGCGGCGACGTTCTTCTCCTCCGACCGGCTGGCCTATCCCCCGCGCCGCTCGCGGCGCGACCGGCTCCGCGCTCGCGTCGACGCCCTCCTCGCCACGTCACGGGAGACCGCCGAAGCCGCGGCGGAGCGCTTCGAAGGCGACTACGCGCTGGTGCCCATCGGGGTCGATACGACGCTCTTTCGCCCACGCCAGAAGCGGCACACGATCGCGGTGGAGCTCGAGCTCGCAGGAAGAGGCGTGACCCGGGCCGTCGCGACGCTCCTGCGCGACCTTCCTGACTGGGACCTCGTGCTCCTGCATACGAAGCCGCTCGGGTTCCGACCTGCGATTCCACGCTCCGTGCGCAAGCGGTCGCACGTCCGCCTCGTGCGGCGACCCGATCAGAGGGCGGCGATTCTTGGAGACGCGTCGATCTTCGTTGCAGCTCCGGAAGGTGAGCAGCGACTCGCACTCGAGGCAGCCGCCGCCGGAGTCGCGATTGCGAGTGGGGACGATCCGGAGCGCGTTGCCGCGGCCGTCGCGCACCTTGCTGCCGACACCGAGCATCGCAGCCGAGTCGCTGCGAGAGGCCGAGCCCACGCCGAGCGCCAGAGCTTCGACCTCGTCGCGAAGGAGCTCGACGGGCTCTACTCTCGTCTGTCCCGAAAGCGACGCATCCGCGATATCGACGTCGAACAGGACGACCCGCTCTCCGATCGCGAGTGGATCGTCGTCGATCTCCACATGCATACGGACTGGTCGCACGACTGCTCGGTCCCGGTCTCGGAACTGCTCGACCACGCAGAGGAGATAGGCCTTGGAGGAATCGCGGTCACCGACCACAACGCCTTCGGCGGAGCCCTCGAAGCTGTTCGCCTCGCGCGGAGCCGCGAGCTGATCGTCATACCCGGCGAGGAGGTGAAGACCGACGACCAGGGAGAGGTGATCGGCCTCTTCCTCGAAGAGGAGATCCCGCGTGGGATGTCCTTCGGCCAGACGATCGAGGCGATCCGCGAACAGGGCGGGCTCGTCTACCTCCCCCACCCGTTCGATCGGCTGCACGCGATCCCCGACCCTGCCACTTTGCATCGGCATCTCGCCGAGATCGACGTCCTGGAGGTTTTCAACGCCCGGCTTCTCCGGGACTCGTTCAACGACGAGGCGCTGCGCTTCGCACGCAAGTATCGGCTGCTCCAGGGCGCCGGCTCCGACGCCCATGTCCTGCAGGGCGTGGGAACGGGCGCTCTGCGAATGCGGCGTTTCGACGGTGCGGAGGAGTTCGCGCTCTCCCTGCGCACGGCCGAGGTGCTGCGCCGCCCGAAGTCGCTCGCCTACCTCCAGTCGCTCAAGTGGGTGGCCCAGGTCAAGGAAAAGGTCCTGTAAGCGAGAAGGTCTCCGAACCCGTGCCAGCGGCCGTACCCACCGACGAGATCTACGAGCGCTACCTCAAGAAGGCGATTGCCGAGATCAACGAGCTCGGTGACGAGCTTGCGCGGGCGGGGGACGAGCTGCGTGTTCCCGTCGTGGGCTCGGGTCATCCGCTGGCGGACATCTTCCTGCTGAAGTACGCGCCGCAGCCTCCGGAGATCCAGGAGGGTGTTGCGTTCTTCGGGCGGTCGGGGCAGGCCGTTCTGAAGTCGCTGCAGCGCCTGCACGTGGATCCACTCGCCGTCTACGGGACGAACTGCCTCAAGTTCGGGACCGAGGATCTAGAGGACGCGGCAGCATGGCTGACGCGCGAGATCCACATCGTCCAGCCGAAGCTCCTGGTCGTGATGGGCGAGCGCTCGGTCGAGTTCCTGAACGAGCTTCGCTTTCCGCTTTCCGACTCGCTCGAGGTCGGCGCCGAAGGGAAGGTGCAGCGCTTCACTCCGACGATCGGGGCGATCGTCACGCCCGACGTCGACACGTCGCTCGATGACCAGCCCGCGAAGACGGGATTCTGGAACGCCTTCAAGGCGCTCGGCCCCTGGTGGTCGGAGCAGCCTCCCTACTGATCTCGCGCCGTCGCGCACTCGCGCTCGCGGCGCTGGTCGTCGGGCTCGTCGTGTTCGGGGCGGTCGCCGCTGATCTTCCCGGGTTGTCCCGGGACGGCGCGACTCTCTTCGCGAGCCTCGTCGTTCTCCCCGCGGTGACCGCGACCGCCTGGCTGGCGCTGCCGCTTGCGCGGACGCGGGACTGGCTGCTGCTCGCCGCCACCGCGATTGTCGGGCTCGCGTGGGTCGGCTTCGACGTTCTCGATCTCGGCGAGCTGGCGAACGCCGCCAAGCTGGTCGCCTTCATCCTCTTCGGATTCTGGTTCCTTTCCCTCTTCGAGGCGCTCTGGTGGCTCACCCTCGTCGCGTTCGTGGTCCCGTGGGTCGACATCTGGTCGGTCGCTTTCGGGCCGACGAAGTACGTGACCGAGGAGCGGCCGGAGGTCTTCGAGGGCATTTCCGTCGCGATCCACGTCCCGGGCGAGACAGCGACGGCCAACATCGGGCCACCGGACATCGTCTTCTTTGCCCTTTTCCTCGCTGCCGCACAGCAGTTCGGGCTCCGGATCGGCCTGACGTGGCTGTCGATGACCGGGCTGCTCTCCCTGACCCTGATCCTCGTGTACTTCTGGGACACGTCGGGCCTGCCCGCTCTTCCTGCCGTCTGCTTCGGCTTCCTCCTCGCGAACCTCGATCTCCTCTGGCGCGAAGCGCGCGACGCCTACGCCGCCCGCGGGCAGGAGGCCAAGTAGCAGACTGCTACGGGGCGCGCTTCTCGAGGAGAGAGACGGACTCGACATGCGGGGTGTGCGGGAACATGTCGACCGGGCGGCAGCGAGTGAGCGCGTAGCCGAACTCCTCGAGTAGCACCTTGACGTCCGAGGCCAGCGTCGTGGGATTGCACGAGACGTAGACGATCCTCTCCGCGCCCAGTTCGCCGAGCCGCCGGAGAGCCTTGCCCGCGAGGCCGGCGCGCGGAGGATCGACTACGACGACGTCGGGAGATCCCGCCTCCTCGACGAGCTGCTCGACAGTTTGCCCGACGTTGCCGGCGAAGAATCTCGCGTTCTCGATCTCGTTCAACTCCGCGTTCTCGATCGCGCAGGCGATCGCCTCCTCGGAGATCTCGAGGCCCCAGACCGTCTTCGCGGCCGGTGCGAGCGAGAGCCCGATGGTTCCCGTGCCGCAATAGAGATCGAAGACGTTCTCCGCTCCGCTCAGCCCGGCGAACTCTCCCGCGATGGCGTAGAGCTTCTCTGCCATCTCGGTGTTCGTCTGCAGGAATGCGCCGGGTCGGACCCGGACGCGCAGGCCCAGGATCTTCTCCTCGATCGCGTCGTCTCCCCAGAGGAGCTTCGTCGGCACATTCGTCTGCTCCGCCGGAGTGTCATTCACCGCCCAGTGGATCGAGCGCACCTCCGGGAAGCGCCGAAGCACATCGACGAAGTACGCGGTCTCGAAGCGCTCGCCGGGGCCGGTGACGAGCACGGCGAGCGCCTGGCCCGTGTTCCGGCCCTCGCGGAACACGAGATGTCGCAGGTACCCCGCACCGGTCGCCTGGTCGTACGCCTCGAGCTTCTCCTCACGCGCCCATTCCCGCACTGCCTCGCGAACGGAGTTGCCGAGAGCGGTCGTGAGGAGACAGACATCGATGCCGATGACCTCATCCCAACGACCCGCTCGATGGAACCCGAGATCGACCCCGTGGTCCGTGGTCGTGAACGAGTACTCGAGCTTGTTCCGGTAGTGGTAGAGCGACGCTGCGGGCACGATCGGCTCGACCGTCGGGTTCGCGAGCCTCCCGATACGGGCGAGCGAGTCGCGGACCTGCTGCTCCTTCGCAGCAACCTGCGCCTCGTAGGCGAGATCCTGGAAACGGCATCCCCCGCAGACGCCGAAGTGCGGGCAGGGCGCCTCGACCCGGTCACCGCTCGCCTCGAGCACCGCCTGCGCCTCGGCCTCGGCGAACCCGCGCTTGACCTTCGTCACCCTCGCGCTCACACGGTCACCGGGAAGCGCGCCGCGCACGAACACCACGAAGCCGTTCAGGCGGGCGACGCCGTTCCCGCCGTAGGCGAGCGAATCGATCTGGAGCTCGAGCTCCTCCCCTCTCCGAACCGGCGCGGCCATCGCGGCCAGCGTAGCCGTGGAACGATCGGCACGAACTTGTTACGGGACGACATGGCGCCTGAGGACGTGTCCAGGGTCAGACCCTTGTTCCTCTCCCTACAAACTCGGTCGCTCGAACGGGTGGACTACTGCAGCACGGAGAGGTACACCGTCCGCTCGCGCGGTCCGTCGAACTCGCAGAAGAAGATCCCCTGCCATGTTCCCAGCGCTAGTGCGCCGTCGTCCCGCAAGGGCACGACGACGCTCGGCCCCATCAACGAGGCTCGAACGTGCGTGGGCGCATTCTCTTCGCCCGGCTCGTGATGCTGCCACGGCCAGCCGTCCTCGACCATCCGCTCGAGTGCCGTCTCGTGATCCCGAGCGACCGCAGGATCCGCGTGCTCGTTGATCGTTACGCCTGCCGTCGTATGCGGCACGTAGACGAGGATTGCAGACCCCTCCTGGCCTGACACGGCTTCGCGCACCTCGCGCGTGATGTCGAGGAGCTGCGTCCGGCGGTCGGTCCGAAGGCTCAGCTCGAGCATCGTCGACGGCGACGCACGACGAGATCTACAACGCGCCGCCGGCTGCGGGCGGGGCGCCGGCCTCGAGCACGTTGTCGCCACCGGACGAGCGATTCAGATACTCCTCCACGTGCAGGAGGTTGTCGCGCCCGCGCTCGACGATCGCCAAGAGCTCGGTCATCGAGGCGATCTCCTCACGCTGCTCCTGCAGGAACCAGTGCAGGAACTGCTCCCCGACCAGCTCTCCCTCTTCGCGCGCGAGCTTGACGAGCTCGACGATCTGGTCGGTGACGCGCTTCTCCTGCGAAAGAGCGAGAGCGACCGGTGCCACCGCATCCGAGAAGTCCGCCTGGGGCGCAACGACTCCCGGGATCAAGACACGTTCATCCGAGTCCAGGAGGTACTGGACGATCATCATCGCGTGATTGCGCTCCTCCACCGCTTGGCGGTAGAAGTGGGCGGCGAGCAGGGGTAGAGTCTCGCCGTCGTAGTAGGCCGCGATCGCGACGTACTGCTGCGATGCGCCGAACTCGTGGCCTATCTGATCGTTGAGCGCGTCGGCGAAGGCGGACATACCGCGACTCTAGCGCGCGGCCCTGGGACAGGGCGCGGCATGGACCGTGCCTGCAGCGCCTAGCATCAGCCCGTGGTCGGGGTTCCCCAGAGCCTGAAGGGCCGAAGCTTCACGAGGGTCGCTGCGTGGAGTCGGGACGAGCTCGAAGCCCTGCTCGATCTCGCGGACGAGCTGAAGGCCGAGCGTGCGCACCGCCCCGAGCTTCGACTGCTGCCCGGGCGGACGATCGGCCTCATCTTCCACAAGCCCTCCACCCGTACGCGCGTGGCGTTCGAGGTCGGGATCGCCGAGCTCGGGGGCATGGCGCTCTTCCTACCCGCGGCCGAGCTTCAGCTCGCGCGTGGCGAGTCGTATCGCGACACGGCGCTCGTCCTCTCCCGCTTCCTCTCCGCGCTGATGATCCGCACGTTCGACCAAGAAGAGGTCGAGGAGTTCGCCGAGCATGCGGCGATCCCGGTGATCAACGGGCTCACCGACGAGACCCACCCCCTGCAGGCTCTCGCAGACGCGATGACGCTGAGAGAACGCTTCGGGACGCTTTCCGGAGTGCGGCTCGCGTACGTCGGAGACGGGAACAACGTCTGCCACTCGCTGATGCGCATCGCCGCCCGCTTCGGGATGGTCTTCACCGCAGCGACGCCACCCGGCTACGAGCCCGACTCCGCGTTCGTCGAGGCCGCCGTCGCAGACGCGCTCGAAAACGGGGGCAGCATCGAGGTCGGCACCGATGCGCGCGAGGCGGTACGCGGCGCGAACGCCGTCTACACCGACGTCTGGACGAGCATGGGTCAGCACGACGATCGTGACCGGCGGCTCCGAGACCTCGAGCGCTATCGGGTCGACGCAGAGCTCCTCACTCTCGCCGACCGGGACGCCATGGCGATGCACTGCCTGCCCGCGCACGTCGGCGAGGAGATTTCCGCTGATGTCCTCTACGGCCCTCGCTGCCTCGCCTGGGAGCAGGCCGAAAACCGGCTGCATACGCAGAAGGCTCTCATGGCTCTTGTCATCAGATAGCGAGATGACGTTCGACGACCACGTTCGGGCTGCGCTCGACGAGCTCCCGCCCGAGCTCGCCCACGCACTTCAGAACCTCGTAGTCGTCGTCGAGGACGAGCATGCGGAAGACCCGGATCTCTTCGGTCTCTACCACGGTGTGCCGCTACCCGAGCGCGGCGACATGGGCGGCCAGCTCCCGGACAAGATCTCGATCTACCGGATACCGCTCGAAGAGAGCTTCCCTGACCCCCGCGAGCTGCGGGACGAGATCAGAATCACCGTTCTGCACGAGCTCGCCCACTACTTTGGGCTGGACGAGGATCGAATCGCCGAGCTCGGTTACGACTGAGGTTTGAACACGTTTCCGGTCGGGAATGCAGCGGACATGGCCGTCGTTTCAGCGGACATGACACCGGATCAGATCCACGACGAGATCGAGCGCATCTCGGAGGAGCGCCAGGATCTCTGGCACACACTCTCGGGAGGGCTCGATGCTGCCGTCAAGGAAGAGATCGGGGAGCTCGACGCCCGCCTGCAGGAGCTCTGGCAGGCTCTCCGGATGGAGAAGGCCCGCCTCCGCTTCGGCGAGCGGGAGGACATCGTCCGTCGCGCCCGGGCGGAAGAGCGCCTCGAGCGCGCCGCCTGAGCTCCGTTGCAGGAGAACGACCGGCTCCCGCATATCATCGACGAGTGCACCTTTTCGGCCGACGCGAGCTACCCGAGCCGGTTTCCATCGACGCCGAGTACGATCGCCTGCGGGCGATCCGTATCGCCGCGGAGGATGAGCTAGGAAGGCTTCGCAAGGAGCTCACGGAACGTGTGGCCTCCGTCGAGAAGAAGGAGCGCCAGCTCGCGGACACGATTGCAAAGGCGAGTCGAGGGGGCATGTCGTCCCTACCCGCAGGTGCCGACGAAGCGCTCGTCCACGCTCAGGTCGGCCTCGCGGCCCGTGCGCAGGAGCTCAGCCGCCGCGAGAACGAGCTCGCTGGTCGGGAGCGCACGATGATCAGGGAGGAGGCCGAGCTCGCTCGAAGGACGGGTGCCCCCGACGCAGAAGCCCGCCTCGCTCAGATCGAGAAGCGCCTGACGACTCTCCAACAGGCGGAGAAAGCCTTCGCTCGAACACAGGCCGAGCTGGCCGCGCAGAGCGACGACCTCGCACGCCGCGAGCTCGCCTTGCTCGAGCACGGGCGGGCGATCGAGCATGCGGCAGGCGCGAGCGGCGAGGGAACGACGGCGGTCGCCGCAGGTATGAGCCGTGCCGAGCTCGACGAGCTCGACGAGCGGCTTCGCCGCCTCGAGCAGCAGACGCGGACCGCCTCAACGGAGCGCTCGTTCGGGGACGGGTTGCGTACGCTCGAACGCAGGGGAGTCGACGGCGCCTAGGCCCCGCTCGGCCCTGGGTTCGGCCAGACCCGGGGTACACTTGACCCTCTCGGGGCGTTAGCTCAGCTGGGAGAGCGCCGGCTTTGCAAGCCGGAGGTCACCGGTTCGATCCCGGTACGCTCCACTGATGAAGTAGCTGCAAACAGGCGAGTTTTACGTTCTCTGCTTCTCACCTGCGGACACCACTTCGACGCCAGAACAAGCCGCGCAGGCGCCGCCAACAGGTCATGCCGGAGCCGAAACCGAGCTCTAGCGGCAGCCGCTGCCAGGCGATGCCGGTCGAAAGCACGAACAGGATCCAGTTCAGCACCTTGCGGTCGTCGATTCGCCTGCGGCCCGGATGGCGATAGCGCCGTGTCGTCCTTGGCAGGAGCGGCTCGATCAGCTCCCACAGGTCGTCGTTGACCAAGCTCGGTGGCATCGCAAACCTCCGATCCTCTCCCCCCTAGTGATGGGAATGGTTGCGGGCTAGGCTCTTGCTGTGAGTATCTGCTCGAACTGCGGCGCCGAGAACACCGCCGGTCGCAAGTTCTGCGGGGAGTGCGCGGCCCCGTTAGCACGGGTGTGCCCGTCGTGTGGAAGCGCGAACGAGCCGGCGGTGCACTTCTGCGGCGAGTGCGCCCATCCGCTGGACGGTCAGTCGGCCCCAGTCGTTGGCGCGCCGACGGCGGTCCAGCCTCCGGCTGCCGATTCGCCGATGGCTGAGCGTCGTTTTGTGTCGGTGTTGTTCGCGGATCTGGTCGGGTTCACGGCACTTTCGGAGTCGCGGGATCCGGAGCAAGTGCGGGAGCTGCAGTCTCGCTACTTCGACACGTGCCGTCGGCTGATCAAGCTCTACGGCGGGACGGTGGAGAAGTTCATTGGCGATGCGGTGATGGCGGTCTGGGGTGCGCCGGTCGCGACCGAGGATGACGCGGAGCGGGCGGTGCGAGCCGCGCTCGAGCTCGTGGCCGCGGTGCAGGCGCTGGGGGAACAGGTGGGCGCCGCAGAACTGCGTGCGCGGGCGGGTGTATTGACCGGTGAGGCAGCGGTGACGCTCGGCGCGGAGGGGGAAGGGATGGTCGCCGGAGATCTAGTCAATACGGCGTCGCGTCTGCAGTCGCTGGCGCCGCCGGGTGGGGTGTTCGTGGGTGAGCGGACGCGGCGGGCGACAGAGCAGGCGGTGGTGTACGAGTCGGCCGGCGATCACGAGGTCAAGGGCAAGACGGGGCTGGTGCCGGTGTGGCGGGCGCTGCGGGTCGTCTCGGGTGGGCGTGGCGCGCTCAAGGCGGAGGGTTTGGAGGCGCCGTTCGTCGGCCGCGACCGGGAGCTGCGCATGTTGAAGGAGCTCTTCCACGCGAGCGCCGAGGAGCGCAAGGCCTTCCTCGTCTCGGTGACGGGGATCGGCGGGATCGGCAAGTCGCGGCCTGGTTGGGAGTTCTTCAAGTACATGGACGGCCTCGCAGACGACTCTGCTGGCACCGCGGCCGCTGCCTCGCCTACGGCGAGGGCGTCACCTACTGGGCGCTGGCGGAGATGGTGCGGATGCGCTGCCGGATCGCGGAGGAAGAGGAGCCGGCCTCCGCGCTCGCCAAGCTGCCGACGACGCTCGAGCGAGTACCTGCCCGACGAGGAGGAGCGCCGCTTCGTCGAGCCGCGGCTGGCGCACCTGCTCGGGCTCGAGGAGCGGCAGGCGCGCGGGCAGGAGGAGCTCTTTGCGCGCCTGGCGGCTGTTCTTCGAGCGATTGGCCGACGCACGACCCGGTGGCGATGGTGTTCGAGGACATGCACTGGGCCGACGCCAGCCTGCTCGACTTCGTCGAGTACCTGCTCGAGTGGTCGCGCGACCATCCCTTGTTCGTGCTCACCCTCGCCCGCCCCGAGCTGCTCGAACGCCGCCCGACCTGGGGCGCGGGCAGCCGCACGTTCAGCGCGATCTATCTGGAGCCGCTGTCCGAGCAGGCGATGCAGGACTTGCTCGCGGGGCTCGTGCCCGGCCTGCCCGAGGAGCTGCGGGCGCGGATCCTGGCGCGCGCGGAGGGGGTGCCGCTGTATGCAGTGGAGACGGTGCGGATGCTGCTCGACCGTGGCCTGCTCGTCCAGGAGGGGACGCGTCTATCGGCCCGTCGGGGCCGATCGAGACGCTGGAGGTGCCGGAGACGCTGCACGCACTGATCGCCGCCCGCCTCGACGGCCTCTCGACCGAGGAGCGGCGCGCTGCTCCAGGACGGCGCCGTGCTCGGCAAGACGTTCACGCGGCAGGCGCTCGCGGCGATCTCGGGCCTCGGAGCGTCGCAGCTGGAGCCGCTGCTCGCCTGGCTCGTGCGCAAGGAGGTGCTCTCGATCCAGGCCGACCCGCGCTCCCCCGAGCGCGGCCAGTACGGCTTCCTCCAGGATCTCGTCCGCCGCGTCGCCTACGAGACGCTCTCCAAACGCGAGCGCAAGGCGCGCCACCTCGCCGCTGCCATGCAGATCGAGCAGGCGTTCGTCGCCGAGCAGGAGGTGGTCGAGGTGCTGGCCTCCCACTACCTCGCAGCCTACGAAGCCGCACCCGAGGATCCCGACGGCGAAGAGATCAAGCAACGCGCGGGCGAGCTGCTCGCGCGCGCCGGCGAGCGCGCTGCATCGCTCGCCGCGAGCGAAGAGGCCGAGCACTACTTCGAGCAGGCGGCGTCGCTCGCGCAACAGCCGCACGAGCAGGCACGGCTGCTCGAACGCTCCGGCGAGATGGCCCTGCGCGGCGGTCGTAGCGAGCCGGCGAAGACCCGTTTCGAGCAGGCGCTGGCGCTCTTTGCGGACGCCGGCGAGCGGCATCAAGCCGCGCGCGTGAGCGCCCGCCTGGGCGACGTCGAGTGGCGGCGCGGACAGCTCGACGAGGCCCTGGAGCGGATGGAGCGCGCCTTCGCCGAGCTCGAGGGCGAAGAGCCGGACGCAGACATCGCCGCACTCGCGGCCCAGCTCGGCCGGCTGCACATCTTGAAGGGGGAGCCGGAGGCGGCCTCAGCTCATTTGGAGACGGCGCTCGAGCTGGCCGAGTCGCTCTGGCTGCCCGAGGTGCTCGCCGAGGCGCTGAACAGCAGCGGCGTGATCGCGACCTTCCGCTCCCGCCTCGAGGAGGCGCATGCGCTGATCAAGCGCGCCCTCGAGCTCGCGCTCGAGTACGAACTTCCAGCCGCCGCCCTGCGCGCCTACAACAACCTCGGCGACGTCCTCCACCGGCGCGACCGCTGCGAGGAAGCCGCCGTCCAGCTCGAGCAGGGCATCGCGCTCGCCCGCCGCGTCGGCGACCGCCAGTGGGAACAGGTTCTGCTCGGGGAGCGGTGCTGCTCGCTCGTGCTCACCGGCCACTGGGAAGAGGCGCTCGCTTCGCTCAATCAAGTCCCCGAAGAGCGGCTCGTAGAGCTGAATCCGACCTTCTTGCTCGCCCTGCCGGAGCCGCTCGTCGCGCAAGGGAGACTCGAAGACGCACGCCACCTGCTCTCCCTCCACGCCCGCCACGAAGCCGCCGCCGACTTCCAGCAGCGAACGGGCTACCGCGCCGCCGAATCGGTTGTGCTGCGCGCGGAGGGGAAAGATCGGCAGGCGCTCGCCGCCGCCGAGGAAGTGCTGACCGCGATCGTCGAGAGCCGCCCGGCGGACCAGGCGGTCAAGGTCGCCTTCCCGCAGGCGCTCGAGGCGGCACTTGCGCTCGACGAGCGCGAACGCGCCGAGCAGCTGCTCGCACTGATCGAGGCACTCCCACCCGGAAGACTCGCCCCCAGCCTGCGCGCGCACGCCGCCCGCTTCCGCGCCCGCCTCGCGGCCGAGGACGGCGAGAGCCGGAAGGCAGAGAAGGGGTTCCTGGCTGCTGCCGTGACCTTTCGCGAATTCGGGATGCCGTTCTGGCTCGCCGTCACGCTCACCGAGCACGGCGAGTGGCTCCTCTCCGAGGACCGCGTCTCCGAAGCCGAACCGCTTCTCGCCGAAGCACGCGAAACGTTCGAACGCCTCCAGGCCAAACCATGGCTCGAGCGCGTCGAGGCTGCCAAGGCCCGACCACGCGAAGAAGCACGAGCCTAAACTCGCCTGCGACGACGCGCTTCTGTCGCGGTCATTTCGTTACAGCCTCTAACTGTCAACTCCTCCGGGGGCATGATGCCTTTCCGATGGATCTCACCAAGAACCCTCGACGCTGCGCGTTGACCAGGGAGCCGCTGATCGAGTGGTGCATCAACCACACGGGTGAGGCCCCGGAGATGTGTCGTACCTGCGTGCGGGCGGAGAGGCTCTAGCCCCGAACCGCGTCTCGTACCTTCACTCGCCTGTTGCTTCTCCGTTGTCCACGAGCTCGCCGATGCGAGCCCAGGGCTCCCGCCCAGGTGGAACAGCCAGGCGCGATGATTAACGACGAGCAGGTTCATGACCAGCTCCGACACCACTTCGCCGCCAGAACCCTCCCGCGGAAGCTCCAAGCTTTCGCCCAACGAAGCGACTACAGATGCCCGATTCCGTTTGCCCATGCGGGTTGAATCGTCACGGGTCGCCTTGCGGGGTACGACTCGGAACGGTCTTAGCGGCTTTGCAAGCCGGAGGTCACCGGTTCGATCCCGGTACGCTCCATGGCTTGGTCAAGCCGTTCTCGGCCATTTGAAAGGCCCGAGCGAAGCCTCGGGCCTTCCCGGCGGGTCAGATCTTGTCAGATCGGAGACTTCAGGCGCCAAACGCAGCAACGAGTCGAACGGCGATGTGCCGAGAGCCCCACGTCGATTCACGCCCAACCGTGCACTGGGTGCAGATCGACTGGGGCGAGGACGGCGAGGACACCTACCATCTGATGCACCTGAGGCGCAGCTCCGCGTCGCGACGGCGCGGCATACACGACTAGATCGGGAGGCGAACACATGACGACCGACTCCACACCACCCGAACAGCCAGCGGCCGGGACGCCGGAATTGCCACCGCAGCGTGAAAGCGCAACGCACAAGCGCCCGGTGGCGTGGATGATCCTCGCGGGCGTGGCGATCGTCGCCGCGATAGGACTGGGTGTCTGGGCGCTACTGCTCAACGACGACCTGGATGACACCGAGGCGGAACTCGAGGCCCAGACCGCCGCAGCCGAGTCGGCCTCGGCCGAAGCCGAGCGTCGCATCACGGATGCCCGGGCGAGCATCGACGCGGCGCTTTCCGACATCGCTGGCGTCGTGGTCGTCAGCGACGAGGACGTAGCCGAGGCAGCGGAAGCCGCCGCCGAGGCTGAGCAGAGCGTTGCAGAGGCCCAAGCGGCGGTTGACCAAACGCAAAGCGAAGTCGAGCAGGCGCGGGCCGAACGCGACCTGGCCCGAGCCGAGGCAGAACAAGCGCGAGCGGAAGCGGCGCAAGCCGAACTGTGCGCGGACGCCTCGCTTGCAGCCACGCAGGCGCTGGCCGAGAACGACGACGCGGCCGAGGCTTACGAGGAGGCTGCATCCAGCGCAGAGACAGCCGCGAGCGCCTGCGCGTGAGCGCTCTCGGGGGACGATCCAAGACATGGCGGCAATGCCGCCCGGCCCGCCGGACTTGGGCCAGATCGGCACGCTCTACGAGAGATTCGGCCTCCGAGTCGTCGGCCCGCCACCGAACGCCGGACTGACGACGACCGATCCGAACGCAGTCGCTCGTGCGGCTGAATATGCCGGATCTCTTGATGCGATCGGTGAAGACATCGTGCTGACGTGGTCGATGCTCGGATCTCGGGGGCTGGTGCAGTACGAGCCGGTCGCGATCGGCTTCACGGTTGTCCCCGAGCGCCTCGACCGCCTCCTAAGCCAGCGCTCGCGCTGGGCACGAGGGATGCTCGAAGGCCTTCGAACTCATCCACCGCCGAAACAGCCCCGTGTGCTTGCGAGGCTGGTGGCCGGGATCGACTACCTCGTCCCGTTCCTGGATATCGGGGTCATCTTCTTCTGGGTGCCGGGAGTCATCCTGTTCCTCTTCGGCTACCCGTTGATCTTCGGGTGGTGGTCGATGCTCCTGCTTCCGATCACACTGGCCGTCTTCGGCTTCCTGCAGCGGTGGCAAGCACGCCACGTCTTTTTCGCACGCTCGATATCCACCCGCAGTCCGATAAGCGCGGCTTCCTCCGCTACCTTTTCGCCTACCAGGTGCTGACCTCGGCCGCCGCGCTACGCGGTTATGGCCAGTACCTCGTCGGGTCGGGTCGTCGCTGGAAGTAGTTCACGTCGAGCGGACCGGAGCCGTCACGCATCCCCACGCCTCCCCCTCGCGAGGTGCTCGGGGGGTCAGGCGAGCTCTCGAGTGTCTGGTCCGGTAGCGTCGAGACGATGCGAATTGCCGGTGTGCGACTGGGAGCGCCCGTTGCTCGTCTGCTTTCGGAGCGACTTGAAAGGGAGGGCTACCCCGAGACCGGAGGCAAGATCGCAGACGCGATCGAGCGGCGGATCAGCGTCGAAGCACCGTTGACGCTCGATGACTATGAGGCGATCTCGATGGTGCTCGCCCACAACTGTCCCGCACCTCTGTACCGTCTCCGCACCGAGCTTCTTGAGCAGCAGCAGCGGCTTCGCCGTTTCACCGGTGGTTAGCGCGAGCGTGAAGGTCCGGGCCGTGCGACCTGGTCGTCGGCCCTACCGCTTAACAGGAGCGTCGTTATAAGCTCACAGCATGTTCGGCTTCGTCGCACGGACAAAGTCCGTGAAGCAGCGAGCGCAGTCGCTCGCACGCCTGAATCTGGAGCTTGCGACGCTCGAGGCGAAGAAGAAGGCAACGGCGCTCGGCGTTGCAGCGGGGCTTGCACTTCTCGCCGTGGTTCTTGTCGTCTATGCGGTCGGCTTCGCCTTCGCCTCGGCGGCGGCGGGGATCAACGAAGCGCTCCCCTTGTGGCTGTCGCTACTCATCGTGGCTGGACTGATCCTCCTTTTCGCAGCAATCGCCGGACTCCTGGCAGCTCGCTTCGCCCGCAAAGCCTCTCCTCCCAAGCCAACGCAAGCGATCGAGGAGGTAGAGCGGACGGTAGAGGCGCTTCGGAGCCATGTCTGAGCGCACAGTCGAGAAGATCCGCACCGAGATCGGTACTGAGCGCCGGCGCCTCAACGACGATCTTACGGCGCTGCAATCCGAGATCCGATCGCTCGGGGTGCTGGTCGCAGCCGGTCTCGTTGTCGTCGCGCTCGTGGCGTGGCGCAAAGGGTCGCGGAAAGGCGTCGCGACGGTTTGGAAGCTCATCAGATAGCGCGACGGATCCAGGCCAGGACGGCGAGGGGCGGTGACGGACTGGTCAACCGTCCGGTCAACTTCTCCGGTCATGCGAAGTGTGTGTCGGTGATGCCAGTAACGCCACTTCATGCGATTCCGTCACGCCACGTAGCTCGGAGACCTATCCAGCCTCCTTTGCAAGCCGGAGGTCGCAGGTTCGATCCCGGCACGCCCAATCTTCAAACGCGCTGGAAAATCGGGACTCACCGCAACGACTGAATTGCACCTGCTATCCATTTCCTTTCCACGGGAATCGAGGTGAAGCCTGCGTAGAGCTTGGTCGTGCTGTCCGAGCCGAGCGCCGTGACACCCACCTGGCGGAAGATGCCGCGCCGGTCTCGAACGAGCAGCGGGCCGCCCGAGTCACCACGGTTGATGGTCGACCTGAACCTGGTGCCCTTCGTGCAGATGTTCGTGCGGGCGTTGTACGTCGGTCGAGTCCAGAAGACATCCTTACCGCAGGACGCATCCGCGAGCACGGTCTGACCGGAGGCCTGGAGGTTGGTCGCCATCACCTCGCAGACGGGCGGTGCATTGGTACAGCCCCACCCGACGGTCACGACGCGGTCGCGAACGCGCGGTTCGCCCGCAGCCAATCGGATCCCCGGGGTGACCTGCGAGACGGCGAGCCGGACGACCGCGATGTCGTCACGGTTGTCGAAGCGCGTGCCGAAGGCCTTGGGGACGCGATGGCCCAACGTGGAGATCCGTGACGCGTTCGGCCAATCCGGGAGATCGTCACCGACAACGGCGACGAGCCCGCCCGCGGGGACGCGGGCGACGCAATGTGCAGCGGTCAGGACGATGTCGGGCTCGATGAGCGTGCCACCACAGCGGTGGCTGTCCGGCATGCCGGACACGCGCAGCGACACCATGAAGCGGTATGAGCTGATGGGGGCGTCATCGCCACGGTGGATCGCGCTGGCAGGAGACGCGATCGCAGTCGCGATGAGGGCGGCGAGCAGGACGCCCGCCAGTGCCATCGCGACTCGACGATGGCGGACGAACCGCCGAGCGGCCATCGCGCCCCCTTTCAGAGATCCAGTCGCCGGGTCACAGCACGAGTCAACCCTGCGTATCGGTCGGTCGCTCCTGCGCCCACGGACGTGCTGCGGACATCCTTGAGTGACAGGCAGAGGAATTCGGCAGCGTTCGTCGTAGGCCTCTCTTCGTGAGCTGGATATACATCGTTCTTGGCATTGCCATCGTGGTTCTCCTGCTCAACATCGCAGTGGTCTTCGTGCTTCGGAACGCGGGAACGCGTCTCGGTTCTGACGGCGAGAGCCAGAACCACTAGCACCGGTGCCTGGCATCGACGATCGGTACTCGCGGCGCGGGAAGGCCCCGGTCACGCTCCGTCATCCCGGGGCCCTTCCGTGCTAGGCGCCTGTGGCTAGCGGCTGATTCCGGCCTTCGTGCTCACGCCGATCGCGGTGCCGATCAATATCTCGCCGATCCGGGTCTCCTTGAGCGTGACGTTGTCGGCGATGTTCTCGGCGACCCACGAGGCGGCCGCTTCGTTCGCAGCCTCTGCATCTTCCTCGGTCTCCCACGCGCTGAACGAGAGGAGTTCGTCGCCGCTCACGACGAGCGAGTAGGCCTTGAACCCGCCTTGCGCCTGGAAGATCGGGAGCATTTCCTCCTCCACGGTCCGGGCGAGCGTGTGAGCGTCTCCTGAGATGGAGTAGATGGCCATACGACCGTGCATGCAAGCCTCCTGTCCGGCCGCCCGTCGCCTCGTGGCCTCTCCACGACAGCATGGCGGTCTCGTCGCTGCAGCCTTACACATCTCGTGCCGGCTGTCTTCGGTCGCGGACGGCTGTGTGCCTCGCCAGCGGTTGCGAGGACTCATCCGCCGGCCTCCTCAGCGCGACCCGGATTATTCGAGCCCGGCTTCGGCGAGCGGCCGGCGGCCCCACGCGAAGCGCGTCTCGTACCAGCCGGACATGGGGGTGAGCGTGGTGCCGCGATCGGACGAGTGCACCATCCAGTCGCTTCCGACGTAGATACCCATGTGCCCGACCTCGGCCGGCTTCGAGCGCATGCCGTTCGTACCGAAGAAGACGAGGTCGCCCGGTTGCAGGTTCGAGCGAGCGATGCGGGCAGATCGAGGCGTCTCGCCGCTCATGTCGTAGGTCGTCCTCCCTCCGAGGGTCGCCGCGAGACCCGGAGCTCCCGCGAACGGCTCGAGCTTGTACACACGCCACACGAAGCCGCTGCAGTCGAAGCCGCCCGGAAGGACCCGCCCGAAAAGCTGCTGCGGCCGCTCCGACGTCCCGGCCCAGACGTAGGGGGAGCCGACGAGACGAAGCGCGCGCCGTAGCACGTTCTGCTGCCAGACGGAGAGCTGCGGGAAACTGAAGCTCTCGAGCTGTTCGCGCACCGCCTCGAGCTCATAGTCCTGGAGAGCCAGGAGGCGCGCGATCGAGTACGCGGCTTCGGCGCGGGTCGCTGGTTGGGAAAGCTGGAGCTCGAGCTCCTCCTGCGTCTTCAGGTGGTTGACCCGGAGCCCGAGCAGGCGCGCCGCCGTCTCGGTTCCCAGCCACGTCCTCGGCATGAGTCCAGCGGCGTCCGCGCCGAGCCTGAGAGCGCGCGCCAGCGGACGGAGTCCGAGCGCGGTGACCAGCTTCGCGTCGAGCTCACGGACGGTGACGGGTCGGTCGCTGCCTACGTCAGTCACCTCCGCGCCGAGGGAAGCGAGAGTCGCCGCAAGCTCGGCCGATGTCAATGGATCGTCAGGACGGAAGTCGGCGACGCTCGGCGCCATCAGGCCGGCGTCGACGACCTGTTGGATCTGCGGCGCTGCCCAGGAGCGAGGTGCAGGCGTCGACTGCGCGCCGGCGCCGCCCGAGGAGGCGAGGAAGGCAAGAACGGTCAGGACGGCCAAGCGGCGCATGCCTACGGGGTATCGGCCCGTCCGAACGAGGTCAAGACCCTCTTACGAAATCCTCAACGGTGTTCCACGAGGCCACCGTCGAGGCTACGCTCATCTCGTGCGGACGTTCGCGCTCCTCGTCGCCGTGTGTGCGGTGTCCGTCGCGGGCTGCGGAGGCGGCTCCGGTGACGAATCGGCCGCGCCCGTGCTCGCGACGACAGAGACTGCCGCTTCCGAGGACACCGCCCGCCCGAAGGCGCCGCCGATCGCCGGAACGACCCTCGACGGCGACGAGGTCTCCCTTGCCGGGCTCCGGGGTCGGCAGGTGTTCGTGAACGTCTGGTCCTCGTGGTGAAGCACGTGCCAGAGCGAGGCGGTCGCCTACGCCGCGTTCCAACGCGATCACGCTGAGCTCGCCTTTCTCGGCCTCGATGTCGCGGACACCCCGGACGAGGGCCGCGACTTCGTGGAGCGGCACCAGTGGTCCTGGCCGTCGATCTCCGATCCGGATCGCACCCTTGCGCGGAAGCTCGGCGCGGACTACCAGCCACACGTGTTCGTCGTGGATGCCCAGGGCCGGGTCGTGACGAGCTACGAAGGCCGCGGAGACGCAGAGATCTGGGAGTCGCTCGCCGCGCAGCTTCCGTAAGCTCTCGAACATGAGCGCAGTCGCGTACGAGGACTGCCTGCCCGGGACCTGGCTTGCCGCGCGTCTGGCGATCGACCCGTTCCTGATCGACGCGATGCGGCGCGACGGAGAGCTTGTCGCCGTCCGCGAGCCTGGCTCGACGGACTGGCTCTATCCGGGGTGGCAGTTCGACGGCCGCAACCCGCGCGCTGTCATCACCCGAATCGTGAGGGCAGCGCGAGAGAAAGGTCTCGACGAAGCCCGGCTGTACACGATCCTCACCGCACCGCTCGGGATCGGAGGCGACCGACGGGTCTACGAGCTTCTGCTCGAGGGACGCGAGGACGAGGTCGTAGAGCTCGTGCGCGCCGGCTAGGGTCGCACAGACGTATCCAGCAGCCGACTTCACACCCCGAGACTTCTAGTCCCGCCTCGACATGAAAGGGGTCTTGGTTCGCGCGGCGACGCATTGCCGCGCCATCCGCATCGCCGTGCGGTCTCTTCGACTGCTCCGAGCCGACCGGTTAGCTCAACTGCCAGACGTCGCCGTGAATGATCGGGGTCTCCACGCCGCTCGCGTCGAGCCCGGAGACTTCGACGTCCGACCCGCCGATCATGAAGTCCGTGTGCACGCCGGAGACGTTGATCCCACGTTCGAGGAGCTCCTCGAGTGAGAGCTCCCCGGCCCCGTTCAACGCCTTGGGGAACCCGGCGCCGAAGGCGATATGGCAGGTCGCGTTCTCGTCGAAGAGCGTGTCGTGGAAGATCAAACCAGTCTTCTTGACGGCCGAGGACCCGTCGACGAGGGCGACCTCGCCGAGGAACGGCGCTTGCTCGTCGACCCCCAACTGATGTCGAATGATGTCGGCGCCGGCCGATGCCTTCACATCGACGATCTTCCCGCCCTCGAAGCGCATCTCGAGATCGTCCACACGGGTGCCCGCAGCAACGAGAGGTGCAGTCGAGCGGACGACGCCCTCTGCGCGGCGCCAGTTCGGGCTCGTGAAGACCTCCTCCGTGGGCATGTTCGGGATGTGCTCGATGCCCGCCTCGGTCTGCATCCGCGCGCACGTCCAGCGGGCCTCCGGAACGAGACCGATGGTCAGATCGGTTCCAGGCCCTGTGAAGCGAACTGCGTCGAAAGATCGATCGTTCAAGCCGTCCGCCCGCGACTGGAGCCGTGAGGCGTGATCGTTCCAGGCGGCCACCGGATCTCTCGCGTCCAAACGTGTCGCGGTCGCGACGGCGCTCCACAGCCGCTCGACGTCGGGCTCGCCGAAGACCTGTGTCGCCCATCCGGGGTTGGGCGCCGACACGACGGTCCAGTTGCTCCGGCGGGCCGTAATGAGCCTCAGAGACGCCGCTCTGAGCTCCTTCGGCTCGGATCGCGCGACGAGTGTCGGATCGAGATCCCCGAGGAGGTCAGGGTCCGGATTCCCCGTGAGCGTGATGAGGGCGGGCCGCTCGTCGTAGGAGCGGCGGTACAGGTCGAGCACATGAGGGGCCGACCAGCCGACCTCTTCCACCGGGCCAAGCTCGATGGCAGCGTGGCGGACATGGAGGTCGCTGTAGAGGACGACGACGTGCTTGGCGCCGGCGCGATACGCCTCGCGAGCCACCGCCCGCGCGATCTCGGCGTGCTCCACGTAGCACGCGACGATGACGTCCTGCCCCTCCTGGACATTTGCCCCGACGCGGACAGCCAGCTCCGCGTATCGCCGCAGACGTTCCTCCGGCGTCAGAGTCCTAGTCGCCCCAGTCGAAGTCGCGCGGGCGTCCGGTCCAGAGCGTCTCGTCCAGCGCCGCTCCCTCGACGCTTTCGGCCGTCTCCTCGCCGGGCCACGGGAGCCGCTCCGAGCTCATCTGGGAGGCCGGCTCCTCCCCGTCCATCGTCTCCTCGATGCGAGCCTGCTCCTCGCTCTTGAAGAGCGGATGGTTCTCGAGCGGGTCGCCGTTCAAGTACGAGTCGATCGGCATGTCCCCGTCGAGTTCGGAGTTCCGTTCCTTGAGATCGAGATGCTCCCGTATCGCCGCGGCAAATAGGGATTCCGTCTCGACGACTGATTCTTCGAGATCCGACATGAGCTTCCTCTGAGGGGTGGCAGTCTACCGCAGACCTGCCCCGGGGACGCTTCGAGGGAACCGGTTCGGGGTATGGTGGCAGAGTGCCGATCGTCCGTATCTTCACGTTCGTGCTGCTCCTGTACCGGCTCTATCGCCGGCTACCGAAGTCGCAACGCCGACAGCTGCTCGACGCGGTCGAGCGCTTCGGGCCACGCGTCGCCTCAGAGGCGAGACGGCGCGTACGCCCACGTCCCTAGACGCTGACGCCGAGCGCCTCTCGCACGATCCGGTCCTGCTCGCGCTGGTGGAAAGTCGGGTAGCCCTCGCTCGGGCTCGCGCGCCAGGAACGGCCCACATAGGTGACGCGCTCCACGGCTGGCGCGGGTGCGGCCGCCTCGTCGAGGCGATGGCGGATCGAACGCCACGCTCCCATGTTCTGGGGCTCTTCCTGCGCCCAGACGATCTCATGGAGCCCAGGATAGGACTCGACCACGCGAGCCAGGGGTTCGACCGGGAACGGATAGAGGAGCTCGATCCGCGCGAGCGCCACCGACGTCGCAGCAGCGCGAGCCTCGTGCGCTGCAAGGTCGTAGTAGATCTTCCCGCTGCTGAGGACGAGGCGGCGAATCGCCCCGCGCTCGCTCGACGCCGGGTCGTCGATCACGGACTGGAACGATCCCGCAGACAGCTCCTCCGCGGTCGAGGTCGCCTGCCGCAGGCGTAGAAGGCCTTTCGGCGTCATGACGACGAGCGGGCGCGCGGTTGCGTCGAGCGCCTGTCGGCGGAGGAGGTGGAAGAACTGCGCGGCAGTGGTGCAGTTCGCGACGCGGATGTTCTCCTGCGCGGCGAGCTGAAGGAAGCGCTCCAGGCGAGCGCTCGAGTGCTCCGGTCCGTTGCCCTCGTACCCGTGCGGGAGGAGCAGCCCGAGCCTCGATGTCTGTCCCCACTTCGAGCGCCCGGAGACGATGAACTGATCGACGACGATCTGGGCACCGTTGACGAAGTCGCCGAACTGCGCTTCCCAGAGCACCAGTGCGTCCGGTGCGGCGATGGAGTAGCCGTGCTCGAAGGCGAGCGCCGCGTACTCGGAGAGCGGAGAGTTGTAGATCTCGAACGCGGCGTCGGCATCGGGTAGCGCCTGCAGTGGAGTGAAGGTCTCTCCCGTGACGGGATCGTGCAGGACCGCGTGCCTGTGCGAGAACGTCCCGCGTTCCGTGTCCTGCCCCGAGAGCCTGATCGGGATGCCCTCCTCGAGGAGAGAGCCGAACGCCAGTGCCTCCGCCTGGCCCCAGTCGATCCCTCCCTCGGTAAAGGCCTCGCGTCGTCGTTCGAGCTGCTTCGCAAGCTTGGGGTTCACCTCGAAGCCGGCGGGAACGTGCAGCAGCCGCTCGTTCAGCGCCTGCAGCCGCTCGAGTGGCACCGACGTGACCACCGTGTCTCCGGTGTCCCGTGGAATGCGCGGCTCCCGGGGCGGCTCCGGATCGGCGAACGACGCGCGGAGCTCGTCGTGCGTTTTCCGCAGCGCCTCCAGGGGGCGCGCGAGGAGCTGCGCCGCGTCCTCCGCGGTGAGAATGCCATCCTCGACCAGCCGTGCACCGTAGCTCTCCCGGACCGACGGCTGCTGATCGATCCGCTCGGCCATCAACGGCTGCGTGTAGGCGGGCTCGTCCTGCTCGTTGTGCCCGAAGCGGCGGTATCCGACGAGATCGACGACCAGGTCGTGACCGAACTCCTCTCGATACGCGAGGGCGAGCCGCACCGCCGAGACCGCGGCCTCGGGATCGTCGGCGTTGACATGGACGATGGGGACGTCGAACCCCTTGGCGAGGTCGCTCGCGTAGCGCGTCGAGCGGCCTTCGGCAGGATCGGTCGTGAAGCCGATCTGGTTGTTGGCGATGACGTGGAGCGTCCCGCCCGTCGAGTACCCGTCGATCGAGTGGAAGTTGAAGGTCTCGGCGACGACCCCCTGGCCGGCGAACGAGGCGTCGCCATGGATCAGGACCGGAAGCGCGACCGAAGGGTCGTGGATGCCCGCACCGCCCGAGCGATCGGTCTGCTCGGCTCGTGCGAGTCCCTCGATCACCGGATCGACAGCCTCGAGATGGCTCGGGTTGGCAGCCAGGGTGACTTGCACGTCGCCCGATCGGGTCGGGCGTGACTCGGAGGCGGCGAGGTGATACTTGACGTCGCCCGTTCCGCCCTCGGGATCCGAGACCAGGGCGTCGAACGTTCGCTCTCCCTCGAACTCGCGCAGGATCGACGCGTACGAGCGCCCGACGGTGTGCGCGAGCACGTTCAGGCGGCCTCGATGGGCGATTCCGACCACGACCTCGTGCGCGCCGGCGCCGGCGGCCAGCTCGATCGCCTCGTCGAGCATGGGGACGAGGACGTCGAGACCCTCGATCGAAAACTGCTTCTGCCCGATGAACGCCCGCCTCAGGAACGTCTCGAACGCCTCGACCTGTGCGAGCCGTTCGAGAAGAGCGAGCCGATCCTCCGCCGGAAATGGCTGGCGAAAGCGACCCGACTCGATTGCCCGGCGCAGCCAGACGCGCTCGGCGTGATCCGAGATGTGCTCGATCTCGTAGGCGATCGTCCCCATGTAGACCTCTTGCAGTCGCGGCAACGCGTCGAACAGGGTCTCTCCCTCGACCGAGAGCCTGAGGAGCCGAGCAGGGATCTTCGCCTGAACCTCCGGGGTCAGCGGAGGATTCAGGTGCTCGGGCTCGAGCGCCGGATCGCCCGGAGGCTCGGAGCCGAGCGGGTCGAGACGTGCGGCAAGGTGCCCGTGCATACGGATCGCCTTCACGAGCGCCATCGCGGCCGCGACAGCGGCCAGCAACTCCCCGTCCGAGGGAACTTCCGACGCGGCCGGCGTCTCCACCGCGGGTGCCTCGGGGACCGGGTTCACCGCGACCGGAGGCGGCGCGGCTGTGGCGATGCCACCGTTGCCCTCCTCGGAGCGCATCTCCATCAGCCTGGAGAGCCCGGGCAGCGCCGAGAGGACGCCGTTGTCCGCGCTTTCGAACAGTTGACGCCAGGCGGGATCGACTGCCTCCGGGTTCTCGAGGTACTGCTCGAGAAGCGTCCCGACATAACCGGCGTTCAAGTCGCCAGGCACGGGTTAGAACAGCGCGTTGTCGGTTGTGATCGAGACGATCATCCCCACGAAGAAGGCGAGCGAGGCCACGATCACTGCGACGCCGGCAAGGGTGCGGTGCGCGACGGTCATGCGGGCGGCGACGAGCGCGAGGAGGATCGCGACCGGGGCGAGGAGACCCGGCTGCCGCGCGATCGCCAGCCCCGAGAGCGCGAACGAGAACGCGCAGAAGAGCCCGGCGACGTTGTCCGCACGATGTTGGTGCACGGACTCGTTGCTCACGGTGAGACTCCCACGCGCGGCCTAGGCGTCGAGCGCGGGCTCGGCCGCAGTGGACGCATACCGGTTGGACGCCGAGCGCGGCGGCCGCGCCGGTCGTTCCAGGCGCAGGGGACCAGCGGCGCGAATGCATCGCCCTTGCCGGTACCGTCGTCCGGGGTCGGCTCCGACCGCACCGCCCACCAGACTACGGCGCACAAGTAGACCATCGGAATCTTGAGCACCACGAGCATGAACACGGCTTCCCACAGAGAAACGGACACGACGCCATGGAGTTTACGCCAACGGCTCCGCGTTCCTTGGGCCGGGTCCTTACACGACGCTCATACTCACGTCGCTACGGTGGGCGGAGCCTCGTGCCGCTGAATCGTCGACTTCGCACCGCCGCCAGGTAAAGGAGATTTTCATGAGTCGCACCGTCCGCCTCGTCATCGCCTTGTGCGCACTAGCAGCCTTCACCGCGCCTGCCGCCATGGCCGCCGAGCGGATGTGGGTCGGATTCCACGACGATCCGAGCTTTCGCTGGGTGAACGACCGGGCGGATCGGATTCAGTCTTCGTCGCGAGAGGGTGCGACCATCATGCGTCTGCTAGTGCAGTGGAACCTGGCAGCGCCGACGCGGCCCTCGAGTCCCGCGAACCCGTTCGATCCGGCATACGCGTTCGACGACATCGACGAGGCGCTCCGCTCGGCGCAAGAGACGGACATGGAGGTCATGCTCACGATCTCGGGCACACCCCGCTGGGCGAACCGCGGTCGGAACCCGAACGTCATCCCGGCCAGGATGACCGACTTCACCGCCTTCGCGCGGGCAATCGCAACCCGCTACTCGGGGCGGTTCAACGGCTATCCGTTCGTGCGTTTCTACTCTGTCTGGAACGAGCCGAACCTCAACCTCTTCCTGACGCCCCAGTTCAACGCAGCCGGCAAATCGGTGGCTCCTGCCAACTACGCGAAGCTGTATGCGGCGGGCTATGCGGGCATCAAGGCGGGGAATCCGATGGCGAAGATCGGGATCGG
Organism: uncultured Actinomycetes bacterium; assembly: GCA_963840705.1. Classification (GTDB taxonomy): domain Bacteria; phylum Actinomycetota; class Thermoleophilia; order Gaiellales; family Gaiellaceae; genus GMQP-bins7. The sequence continues at coordinate 494,225 of CAWIZT010000009.1, forward strand.
CGAGACGTCGGCTCGCGGGCGAGATCGGCGGGTACCTGGAGTCTCGGACACCCACTCGCCGGGGAAGTTCGCTGAGCTCGTGGCCAAGGCCAATCCCCGGCTCAAGTTCGACGCGTGGACGCATCACCCGTACCCGTTCAACCCGAACTCCAAGCCGTCCCAGATCGTGAAGTGGCCGAATGTCTCGCTCGCCTCGCTTCCCCGCTTCAACGAAGAGCTGAAGAAGTGGTTCAACCGCAAGACGGCACCGATCTGGGTCACCGAGTACGGTCACCAGACGAGGCCGGAAGACACGTTCGGCGTCCCCTACTCGACGCAGGCCGCGTACATCCAGCAGTCGATGGCCATCGCGAAGAGGTTTCCGTTCGTCGGGATGTTCATCTGGTTCGTCTACCAGGACGACCAGGGTCAGCCGTGGGAGTCCGGCCTGTACAGGGCGGGTGGTGCGCCCAAGGGGTCGTCGCCGAGCAAGTTCGGCGCCAGCGCGAGACCGCTCGACGCGCGAAACGGCGTCTACGCCTTCCGCGCGGGCACGTCAACGCCGCTCGTCAACCTGTACACCAGGCGGTATTGCGTCGTGGACACCACGGGCGAGTCGATCGGGATGACGTGGCGCATCTTCCGTGCAGGAAGGCTGATCGGCGTCGGCCAGCAGACGTCCCCGCTCCGGCGAGACTGCACGATCAACGCGCGCCTGCGATTCCGGCAGCCGATGGTCAAGGGCCAGGTATATACGGCGACCTTCGCGCTGAACGACCGGCACGGTGTCAATCTCAGCCGCAAGCTGACGCTTCACGGCATCTGAAGCCAGGGGCGAGGCAAGCCTCGCCCCTACGTCCAGACGAGGACCTGCATGCCCTCCCACCACTGGGGCGAGCCCGGCTCCTTGCCTTCGATCGTGAGGATCCGTCGCGCGCGCGGCTGGGCAGCCAGGTAGTCGTCCATCGCGCGGCCCACCCGCTCCCAGTCCGTGTCGTCGGCGATCATCAGCGCTCCGGGAGCGAGCAGCCGCTCGGCGATCCGGAGCCCCTCCACCTGGGAGTCGTAGTCGTGGGAAGCGTCGTAGTACCAGACGCCGACAGGGGTTCCGTCGAGAGCGCCGCTCGGCACGAGCTCGAAGACGTCACCGACCAGGATCTTTGGGCGCGACACGCCGAAGCGCTCGAGGTTCTCCTCCACCTTCTGCAGGCTCGCGTCGCGGAACGCGAAGCTGTCGATCCCGACGACACGACTGCCCTCGTTGCCGAGCAGGGCGGCAATGAGGCTCGCTCCGTGATACACCCCGACTTCGACGTACGCCTCGCCGGGGCCGAGGCACGAGGCCGCGAGATTGAGCAGCGCGAGCACGTTCTCCGAGGCGAGGTTCTCGACGTGCTCGACGATCGGCGCGAACCTCCGGTCGCGCGGATGCTCCGAAGCCGGGAAGTCCTCGAAGAGACCCGGGAGCTCACGCACGAAACGGGCGGCGTTCACAGGTGGCTGGTCACGCCCGCGAGGCTCTGATCCTCTGCCGGTGGCTCGTACCACGACAGCGCGTATTTCCCGTCGTCCAGGTCGCGCGCGAGGGTCGAGAGCCTGAGCGGCCGGAAGGTGTCGCACATGACCGCGAGCTCCGTCGTCTCGGTGACGCCGAGCGCCTTCTCGGCTAGCCCCGGTTGCGGCCCGTGCGGCAGCCCGGAGGGATGTAGCGTGATCGCGCCGACCGAGATCCCCTTGCGCGAGCCGAAGTTCCCGGAGACGTAATAGATCATCTCCTCCGACTGCAGGTTCGAGTGGTGGTAGGGAAGCGGCACCGCGTCCGGGTCGAAGTCGAGCTTCCGCGGGCAGAACGAGCAGATGACGAAGTTGGGCCCCTGGAAGGTCTGGTGCGAGGGCGGCGGCTGGTGGATTCGCCCGGTGATCGGCTCGAAGTCGTGGATCGAGAACGTCCACGGATACAGGTAGCCGTCCCAGCCGACGACGTCGAAGGGGTGGTAGTCGAGCACGTACTCCTGGTACCCGCCGCGCACCCGTACCTTCACGAGGAAGTCCCCTCGCTCGCGATACGTCTTCAGCTCCGACGGCGGATGAATGTCGCGGTGGTAGTACGGAGCGCCCTCGAGGATCTGGCCGTACTGGTTGCGGTAGCGCCTGGGGATCTCGATCAGGCCGGGCGTCTCGAAGACGAGATGGCGCTGCGGGCCGGCGGGAACGAAACGGTAGGTCGTACCCCGCGGGATGACGAGATAGTCACCGTCCCTGTAGTGCACGTCGCCGAAGGTCGTCTCCAGCATCCCCTGCCCCTCGTGGACGAAGATCACCTCGTCGCCCTCGCCGTTTCGGAAGAAGTAGTCCATGGACGAGTCCGGCCGGCAGAGAGAGATCTCGACGTCCTGGTTCCACATGAGCGCGCGCCGACCCGAGATCTCGTCGCCTTCGGAATCGACCTCGTATGTCGTCATGAGCCGGTGCGCGTGGGTGTCCGGAACCCATTCCTCGCGCTCGATCGGCGTGAACTGGCCGAGCTCCTTCACGCGGCAGGGCGATTGCAGGTGGTAGAGGATCGACTCGTTGCCCGTGAACCCCTCGAGCCCCATTACCTCTTCGGTGAGCAGGGTCCCGTTCTCCCGGAAGACGATGTGTCGCTTGCGGGGAACGTCGCCCCGGCGCTGGTAGAAAGGCATTGCCGTCCCTTCCGTCTCGTTTGCTCGGTGGCTACTGCGAGGGTACGGGAACGGGCCGAGGCAAGCGGCGCCGGATCGACGCGGGCGCCGCCTGCCGTCCTCGTCAGACTGGTTACGCAGTCGGGAGTGCGGCGCTCTCGTCGTTCTGCCAGAGGCCGAACTCGTTCCCCTCCGAGTCCGTGCAGATCGCAAACCAGCCCATGCTCGGGACCGGCATGACCTCGCCGGCTTCACCGCCGAGCTCCTTCACCCGAGCCGCGCCGTCGTTGATGTCGTCGACGTCGAAGTAGACGCGCGCCCCACGCTTCGAGTCGTCCGCCTCGTAGATCGCGCCGCCGGTCGTGTCGGAGAACCGCGTCATGTGGTACTCGGAAGGCGACCCTTCGTAGGCCTGCCACTGCCAGCCGAAGAGCCCTCCCCAGAACTCTCGCGCCTTCGCCGTGTCGCCTGCCGGAATCTCCAGGTGAACCATCTGTCCTGCCATGTCGCTCCTTTCGTCGTCCGCGGTCGGGAGGTGTACTCGCTGAGACCGCAGGGTGGGCCGAATTTCATCGGCGTTATCGATACGACGAACGGATCGGCTCTCGGTCGACATCTTTGAGCCCTTGTATCTCGGCTCGCGCCGCCGCGTGCCAGACGCTAGCCTGCGTATGACGTTCATGGAGCCAGCCGGGCTCGAACCGGCGACCTTCTGGCTGCCAGCCAGACGCTCTCCCAACTGAGCTATGGCCCCAAAAGAGCTCTCAGTCTAGCGCCGAGAGCGCCGGCGGCACGTCCGAGCTACCCTCCATCGATGGTGAAGCGGAGGAGGCAATCGAGCACGCGACATCCGGAGAGGCGACCGAGCCTGGGAAAGCGGATCGCCCGGTTCGTCCGCACGCTCTTCTCGAACGATCCGGAGGAGCCGTGGCTCGATCCTCCGGCAGGCGGGCTCGGCGTACGGGAGCCTCGACGGCCGCTCCTTCCCACCCTTTCCGGTGCCGCGGTGCTCGAGGCTCCGCCAGAGGAGATGCGTGACGTCCGGGCGGTCGGCGACGAGGATCGCGGCTAGCCGGCGAGCGCCTCGACCTCGACCGACGGCACGTCGCTCCACAGATCCTCGAGCCGGTAGAAGCTACGCGTCTCCGGCGTGAAGATGTGCAGCACGATGTCGTTGTAGTCGCCGACGATCCAGCTCGCCTCGGGCAGTCCCGCGCTCGCGCGCGGGATCAAACGCTGCTCCTTCTTCAAGGTGCCAGCCACCTCGTCGTAGATCGCCTTGGTCTGCCGTGGATTGCGGCCGGTAGCGATCACGAAGAAGTCCGTGAAGTCGCAGACGCCCCGCATGTCGAGGATGGTGACGTCGGTCGCCAGCTTCTCCTGACAGAGAGCGGCGGTACGGCGTGCTTGCTCGAGTGGGTTCAGTCGGTGTGCGCCTTTCTTGCTTCGAGCGTCAGTCTACTCGGCGGGCGCGTACAGACCGAGACGCCGGATCGCCTCGGCGACCTTGTCGGGAACGAGCCCGTCGATCGACCCTCCCTCGGCGATGCGCTGACGAACGAGGGACGAGGAAACCGGAATCGGCTCCAGACGGAAGTACGAGATGCGGTCGGGCGCCGGGAGCCGAGCGTGTGCCTCGTGCACGCGGTCGTCGGGGACGCCCGGCCGCGCCGCCACGCCGAGTCGGACGAGCTCGAGGACACGTTCCGGGCGCTTCCACTGCCAGAAGTCGGCGAATTCGTCACCGCCGACGATGAAGATGGCATTGCCTGGGTTCCGGGCCTCGAGGGAGTCGACGGTACGAGCGTGGGGATCCAGCTCGACAGCGGCGCGCGGGCAGTCCTCGAACGCCAGCTGCGTGAGCTCGAGGCGCGCCTCCGCTGAGGCGATCGTCTCCTTGTGTCCTGGATCGGCGACGACAAGGAGGAGCAGCCGCTCGAGATCCAGCTCGTCGACGGCCGCACGGGCAAGCGCCACATGGCCGATATGCGGGGGGTCGAAAGCGCCGCCGAGAATGCCGAGGGGGGCTATTGCCATTCGAGCGTCTCACCCTCGAGCTCGACCTCGGCGCCACGCTTGACCCCGGCCCGGCGGAGCGCCTCCTCGAGCTCCGCCGCCGCCGGTGGGGTTCCGACGACGCGGTAGCCGCGGTCGGTGCGGAGGATCCGGAACCTCGGACCTCGCCGCGGCTTCGGTCGGTATTCGAGGAACTCGGGCACCGATTCCTCCTCGACCTGCGTCGACCGCTCGGGCGGGCACAGTTCGAAAAGCGCGTGTCGGAGCTCGTCGATGCCTGCTCCCGTGGCACATGAGGTCGCTACGACTCTCGCGATCCGTTCGTCTGGAAGGTCGAACGAAGGGATGCTCGGCAAGAGGTCGATCTTGTTCAGAACAACGAGCTGGCGGCGCTCGTCGAGCCCGGCGCCGTACGCGGAGAGCTCACGATCGACGGTGCGGAAGCGCTCCACGAGATTCTCTTCGGAGGAATCCAGCACGTGCACGAGAAGCCGCGCGCGCTCGAGATGAGCCAGGAACTCGTGACCGAGCCCTGCCCCTTCGGCAGCACCCTCGATCAGGCCGGGCACGTCCGCGACGGTGAGCTGTCTCTCCTCGGGACCGTCCACGATCCCCAAGACCGGCTCGAGCGTGGTGAACGGGTAGTCGGCGACCTTCGGCTTGGCATTCGAGATGCGCCGGAGGAGCGACGACTTGCCGGCGTTCGGCAGCCCTGCAAGCGCGGCGTCGACCACGAGCTTCAGGCGGAGAACAAGATCCAGCTCATCTCCGGGGAGCCCCGTCTCGGCAAAACGAGGGGTCTGCCGGGTCGGCGTCGCAAATTGGGCGTTCCCGCGCCCACCCTGTCCGCCGCGGGCGACGACGAAGCGCTTGCCGGAGGTCATGAGATCGGCGATCAACCCGCCCTCCGAGTCGACGATCTGCGTGCCGATGGGAACTCGGAGCTCGATCGTCTCGCCGTCGGCGCCGTGTTTGCGACTCCCGAGACCGTTTCCTCCGCGCCCGGCTCGAAGCGTCCGTACCCGTCTGAGCGCCGAGAGATCTCGAAGCGCGGGATCGGCGAACAGCACCACGTCGCCGCCCCGGCCGCCGTCACCGCCGTCGGGGCCGCCCCGAGGAACGTACTTCTCGCGCCGGAAGCTCAGCCCGCCATGGCCTCCGCGACCCGCTTCGACGCGGAGCGTCGCCCTGTCGTTGAACACGGCGACAGACCGGGTTGCTCAGCTGTCAGTCGAAGCGACCGAGATGAAGCGCTTCTCGCCCGATCGGCTGAACTCGACCGTCCCCGCCTGCAGCGCGAAGATCGTGTCGTCGCGCCCGAGCCCCGCACCGGGACCGGGTCGGAACCTGGTGCCGCGCTGGCGAACGATGATCATCCCGGCCTTGACGGGCTGGCCGGCGAAGATCTTGACGCCGAGCCGCTTCGACTCGGAGTCACGACCGTTGCGGGATGAACCGAGACCTTTCTTGTGAGCCATTAGGACTCATCCTCCTTGGCTGCGATCGCGGACTCGAGAGCTGCAATCGCGCCCTTTCGCTTGCTGTGAGCCTGCTCGTACTCGAGCGCGGCCGCCAGCATCGGCGCGTTCCACTCCGGCGCGGCGTCCTTGACCTCTGCGACCGTCATGTCTTCATAGCCGGTCGGCATCCCCTTGACGCGCTCGGACGTCTCTTCCGCCGGCGCTGCCTTGGGCTCTGTCTTGGCCGCCTCCGCTTTCGGCGCCTCGCGCTTCTTCGTCCCGCCGATGGACTCGATCTCGATCTGCGTGAGCGATGCCCGGAAGCCGGTGTGACGCCGGTATCCCGTGCGCTTCTTGTACTTCCCGATGCGGATCTTCGGGCCCTTCACCGCGCCGAGGACCTTGGCCGTGACCTTGATGTCGCTCGGCTCGAGCACGGGGGTACCGTCACCGCCGACGAGCAGAACCGCCGGCGCGAACGTCGCCCCGTCGTCCTCCGCGATCCGGTCCACGAGCAGCCGCTCGCCCTCGCGAACGCGGTACTGCTTGCCGGCAACCTTGATGATCGCGTAGGTCACGTCTGTCTCTCCGTGCGTAGGAAAACGCGGGCCTGCACGCCCGCGAACCGCAGCATGATAGCGATTCTCGGTCGCTCCGGAGAGAGCGCTAGCGACCCCGTGAGCGCGAGTCGAAGTCCTCGATCCACTCGGACATGGGCACATATTCGGCCGGAGTGGGCTCGTTCGCGGTGCCGTGGTCCAGGGTCTCCGCGGGCTCGGTGACCGCGACCGCCACGGCGACGCCGTCACTCTCCGCGAGCTCACCCTGGGCGGCTGCACCGTTCGTCGTCGGCTTCTTGCGTTTGCGACCTCCGCGTGTGCCCCTCCGGGAGCGCTTTCGCTTCGGCTGCCCGTCCGCTGCGACCTCGACCTCTGGCGTCGAATCTGCTTCGGCCTCCGAGACCGGCGGGACCTCGGTCGTCGGCTCGGCCGCCAGCTCCGTCGATGGAACGTGGATCTTCGGGGTGGGCTTTCGCCCTGTGGCCTTCGGCTCGACCGCACCACCCTCCGCACTTGCAGCGACGGCCGTCTGCTTGCGGCCTCTCCCGCCCCGCGTGCCACGGCGGGTCCGCTTCTTCTTCGGTTGCTCGTCGCCGGGGGTCGCTCCGGCGACGTCAACCGCCTCTTCAGCCCCTTCGTCCGTCGTAGCCTCGAGCTCGATGTCGAAATCGGCGTCGAGATCGGCCTCGATCTCGGGGTCCTCGCCGTCGGCTTCGACGCCCGTCGGTTCATCGTCGCTGACGCCCTTCGCGGGCGCCTTCCTCCGGCTCGGCGCCCGCGTCGGCTTCTCAGCCTCGGCCTCGAACGTGATCGGCGTCGGGGCCTCGGCGGAGTCGATGAGCGATGCGTACGCCACGCCGTCGAGAACGCGCCCGACGGTGACGGCGACCTTCTTGCCGACGAGCTTGGCTGCGCCGGAGACGACAACCTCCGAGCCGTCCACCTTGCCGACGCCGGCCGTTGGATCGTAGAGGCCCACCTCAACGAGCTTCAGCTCGAGCGAGGTGCCTTCCTCGAGGGATGCCGCCGGCTGGAGCGTCTCGAGCTTGCCCTGCGCCAGGACCTCGAAGTGGTCGAGATGGACGTGGCCGTTCTCCGTTGCGGCAGGCACGAGGAAGAAGCGGCGTCGTGCGACGCCCTCGACCTCCTGGAGCCGGCGTCCGCCCGGGCCGGCGAGCAGCGCGAGCACGCGGGGGTGGACGGCGATACGGAACGCCTGCACCCGTGAGCCCTTCGCGATGTCACGGAGCCGTCGCTCGATCTCGAGTGCGTGCGTTGCTTCGGACACCACGAATCCGTCGCCTGCGCAGACGACGCACTTGGTGGTGAGGATTTCCCGCGGCCCGTCGGTGACGTTCTGGCGTGTCATCTCCACGAGCCCGAGCGGAGAGATCTCGACGACGTAGGTCTTCGTCCGGTCGCGCTCGAGCTCGGTGCGAAGCGCGTCCTCGACGGTCGAGCGGTTCTTCGGATTCGCCATGTCGATGAAGTCGATGACGATGATCCCGCCGATGTCGCGCAGCCTGAGCTGGCGCACGACCTCCTTCACGGCCTCGAGATTGTTCTTCACGATCGTGTCCTCGAGCCGGCCTCCCGCGGACTTTCCGCGCGAGCCGACGAAACGTCCTGTGTTCACGTCGATGACGGTGAAGGCCTCTGCGTAGTCGAAGACGAGGTATCCGCCAGACGGCAGGTCGACCCGCCGGGCGAGCGTGGAACGGATCTCCTGCTCGACGCCCGAGGCTTCGAACAGGGGCGTCTTCTCGCGATAGCGGTGGACACGCTCGATCATGTGCGGCGAGGTCTTCTTCAGATAGCTGACGATCCGGCGATGGGTGCGGTCGTCGTCGATCTGAGCCCCGACGAAGTCGCCTGCGAAGAGATCGCGGACGATGCGGAGCGGGAGCTCGGCCTCCTCGTAGACGAGCTCGGGTGCCGTGGACACGTCCGCCTTGGCCTGGATCGTCTTCCAGAGCCGCTGGAGGAACACGAGGTCGCGCTCGATGTCCTCTGCGGATGCGCCCTCGGCGGCGGTGCGGACAATGATGCCTCCGCCCTTCGCGTCGAGCTCTCTCACGATCTCCTTGAGCCGGGTGCGCTCTTGGTCGTCCAGCCGGCGCGAGACACCCATGCCCTCCCCGTAGGGGACGTAGACGAGAAAACGTCCGGGCAGGGAGAGCTCGGTCGTCAGCCGGGCGCCCTTCGACTTCATCGGATCCTTGACCGCCTGCACGAGCACGGTCTGGCCACGCTTGATCAGATCCTGGATCTTCCGCGCGCCCTTGCGACCCTCGAGCTCGGGGCCGACGATCTCGTCGACGTACAGGAACCCGTTCTTCTCGAGGCCGATCTCGACGAACGCAGCCTCCATGCCGGGCAGAACGTTGTCGACCACCCCCAGATAGATGTTCCCGGCGATCGAGCGCCGCTCGGGCCGTTCGAGATAGACCTCGGCGATGCGGTCGTCCTCCAGCACGGCGACGCGTTGCTCGCCGACGTCGACCGAGATCAGGAGCTCGCGCTTTGCCGCCGGTAGCGGCGCGCGCCTGGTCGGCGTTCGTCGTCGCGTCGCGCGTTGAGACTTGCGCTCGGCGGGCGCTCGGCCGGTCTTGCGCTCGCCCGGCTTCCGGTCAGGCTTGCCCTGCGTGGACTCCTCTGAGGATTCCACGGCCGTCGCAGCGGCCGGACCCGGCTCGGACGTCGAGCCTGGCTTCTTGCGTCCGCGCCCTCCGCGACTTCCGCGACGGCGCTTCTTCCTCGCCGCCCCGGGCGCGTCCTCTGCCGCGACGGCTTCCGGAACCTCCTGCGCCTCTACCTCAGGCGGTGTCTCTTCCTCCAGCGCCGCGGCTTCCTGCGCCGCAGCCTCTTGCTCTTTCTTCCCAAAGCGAAACCAACGTAGTGGCAAAGTGTGAATCTCCTCGTGTGATCGCGCGCGATCGGGCAGACGCCGACGGCGTTTCCGGGTTCGCGCTGCGGATGTGTAAAACCATGGTCATGGGACCTGATCGGCAGTGTAGCTGTCGGTCTGAATCAGGCCGCTGCGGGGCGGAGGCGCGACCGGCGAGCCCTGACCGCGCGCAGGCGCTGGGAGAGCCGTGCCCAGGCCCACGGCTCGACCTCTCCGTACCGCTTCTCCGTCTGGCCCCGCGTCGACTCGAGGTACTCGAACCACGCGTCGGCTTCTTCGAGCTGAAGCAGCTCCTCGGCCAACTCGGTGTCCGGCATCGTCCCTCCCATGGTCGGTCCGGGCGCATGCTAGGTCCCGGACCGGACGGACCGGACAGTCGCGTTCGGGAGGGGCTTCAGTCGCGTGCCTGCAGCTTGCGCAGGAGTTCCGCGAGGGCCCACGTCCCGCCGGCTGCGATCGCCGCGTTGGCGAGTGGCGTCGGCAGCGCTCGCCCGGCCACCCGAGCGGCCTCACGAAGGGCAAAGCTCGCCGCGAGCGTCGCTCCCGCGACGACGGCCGGAGGAAGCCCCGGCCGGCCCTGCGAGCCCTCGGCTGCCTTGAGCGACGAGAGCATGCGGAGCTGCGCAAGCGTGATCAGCGGGCGCGCCGGAGCCTTCTTCCGCGCGCCAAGCAGGCCGAGCAGGGCGGTGCGGGCGATTGCGGTACCGACGGCGCTCGACTCGACGGGGCGCTCCAGAAGCGGGACTCGCCCGGCGAGCGCCTCTGGACGGGCGACCGAACGGGCGATCATCCGTGCAATGTCGCTCACGGGGAAGCCTTCCCCCGCCCGGCACTCGACGACGAACGGAGAGAGGACGAACAGAGGCCGCCAGTTGGCTTGTGGCCAGAGCTGGACGAACACGACGGGTGTTCCGACCCGGTCGGCAGCCCGCATCAGCGCGTCCTCGACAGGACCGGGGTCTCCGGCTATCACCCGGACCACCACCTCCGCTCCTACGACGCTCGGAGGATCTCTCACGATCACAGCTCCTGGCTCGGCACCCGCACCGAGCTCTCGTACGAGCTGCTCCGCGAGGGTCCCGCTCACGACGACCGCGCCGACCGGGTCTTGGGCTTTCGTGTCACTGGCCGTTCTCAGCGCCTCGCGGGCCTCGACCACGGCCGCTGCCAGCCCGCCCTTCTTCACGACGATCTCCTGGAGAGCGCGCCGCGTGCGTGGATGCCTTGCAGGACGCCGATCATCAACAGATTCGCCACCATCGAGCTTCCCCCGACCGTGACGAACGGGAGCGGGATGCCGGTCACGGGCGCAACGCCCATCGTCATGCCGACGTTGACGAAGACCTGGAACACGAGGGCGAAGACGAGCCCGCCCGCGACGACCGCGCCGTACAGATCCCCCGCAACGGTGATGACCCTCAGCCCACGCCAGACGACGAGGAGGTAGAGCAGGAGCAGGATCGACGAGCCCACGAAGCCGCGCTGCTCGGCCAGGGAGGCGAACGCGAAGTCGGTTGCATGCTCGGGGAGGTAGTCGAGGCGTGTCTGGCTTGCGTCCGTCGGCCCGCGGCCGGTGAGGCCTCCCGCACCCACCGCGGTTATCGATTGATTGACGTTCCAGGTGAGCCCGCTCGGGTCGCGATCCCGGTCGACGAGCCCGGCGAGGCGATCGGTCTGGTACGGCTTCAACACTTCGACTCCCGCTGCAGGCAGGAACCAGAGCACCGAGAGGATCGCGAGCGAAGGCGACCACGACCAGCGTGAGCAGCTGCCGCCAACGGACGCCGACGAAGAAGAGCAGTGCAAAGAGCGCCGCCGCGTAGACGAGCGCCGTTCCGAGGTCGGGCTGAAGGAACACGAGCAGGATCGGAGCGGCCCCGAGACCGATCGCGTAGAGGATCGTCCGCCAGCGCGTCACCCGGCCTGCGCGCTCCACGAGGAAGCCCGCGAGGGCGAGGACGAACAGCACCTTCCCGAGCTCCGACGGCTGGAACTGGATGAAGCCGAGGTCGATCCAGCGCTTGGACCCTCGAATGGTCTCGGCGACGAGGAAGACGAGGAACATCAGGGCGAGCGTCGTCCCGTACAGCGTGCGCCAGTGGCGTCGGGCGAGATCGATGGGGACGACGGTCGCGGCGATCAGCGCGACAAGCCCGATGCCGGCGGCGATCGCCTGCCGCACCAGGTAGTAGCTCTCGTCTCCCGGGACGTCGAAGCGAGTGATCCCGGAGACGACCCACAGTCCGTAGGCGACCAGCGCGACGGCGGTGACGAGGAGAATCCAGTCGAGCCTGCGCGCGAACGCGAGCGGGTGGGACTCGGTGCGAAACCCAGCTGCGCGGACCCGGGGGCGGGCGGCAGCCTCGATCATGGAAGCGTCCGAAAGGAGCGCATCAGTCGGTCTCCCGCAGCACGGTCGACGGCGCCTTCTGATTGAAGAACTTCTCGAATACGCGGAGTGCCGCCGGCGCGGCGGCGGTCGACCCGTGCCCCCCGTTCTCGATCAGCGCACAGACGACGATCTTGGCGTCGTCGGAAGGGCCCCATCCGCACCACCACGACTGATCCTCGAGATGGTCGCTCGGATAGCCCGGAAGCTGCACGACCTTCTCGGCGGTTCCCGTCTTGCCCGAGATCGGCACGGCGTAGTTGGCGAAGACGCCGGACGAGGTCCCCGTCGCCGAATGCGTCGCCAGATAGAGGCCGTCCCGGACGGCGTCGAGTGCGGCCGAGTCGACACCGGAGCCACGCCGAGGTTGTGGCGCGAAGCGGCGAAGGACGACCCTCGGTGAGCCCTTCGCTCCGGGTTGCTCGACGCCAGAGACGACGTGGGGTGTGACGACGTCTCCGCCGTTGGCGAGCATCGCGTAGAACGCGGCCATCTGGAGCGGTGTCACCAGCAGGTCCTTCTGGCCGATCGAGAGCTGGATCGAGTCGCCGGGGTTCCAGGCGCGATCCCAGTCGCTCTCGAACGTCTTCCAGCGCCAATCGGGAGTCGGGAGCAAGCCCTCTTCCTCACCGCCGATGTCGAGCCCGGTCGCAGCGCCGAACCCGAACCGGCGGGCCCATTGCTGCATGCGCGTCCGTCCGTCCTTTCCACGCTGGTAGAAGCGATCTCCGATCTCGTAGAAGTAGGTGTCGCAGGACTCGGCGAGCGCCTCGGCGAGCGTCATCGGGCGGTCGACGTACGGATTCCAGTTCTGGAATCGCTGCCGGTCGAGCCCGTAGTAGGCGACGGGCGAGCACTGCAGCGACTCGTAGGCCGAGAACACGTGCTCCTGCATGCCCGCGAGCGCGGTAACCGGCTTCCACGTCGAGCCCGGCGGGTAGAGACCCGCGAGCGCACGGTTCAGGCCGGGCGAGTTCGCGCGTTCTGCCGCCTCCTCCACCAGGAGCGGCTCGAGCTTCTTCGGATCGACTCGCCCGACGTACACCGAGGGCTTGTACGTCGGAGCAGAGGCCATCGCGAGGACCGCGCCGTCGCGCGGGTCGAGCGCGACGATCGCGCCGCCGTTCGCCGCCCAGTTGTCGTTTTGGTGCGCGAGGTCGATCCCGTAGCGGAGCGCCTCCTCCGCCGCACGTTGCAGCCGGATGTCCAGCGTGAGACGGAGTGCGTAGCCGGCGCGGGGCTCGCGACGGAGCTCGATGTCGCTCACCTGGTTCCCGAGCGAGTCGACACGGATCTGGGCACGGCCGTCTTGACCTCGGAGATAGGTGTCGAACGCCGCCTCGATCCCTGCCTTGCCGATCCGGTCCCCCGCGCGGTAGCCGTCGCGTCGAAGCCGCTTGAGCTCCTCCGGCGAGATCTCGCCGACATGGCCGAGGATGTGAGCAGCGAGGGTGTTGTACTCGTAGTCGCGGAGGTAGATCTGCGCGATCTCGACACCCGGGAACTGGGCTTGGTGCTCGTAGAGGTAGTTGACCTGCTCCTCGCCGACCGACGTCTTCACGGTGATCGGGGTGAGTGGATCCTCCACTCCCTCGTCCACCTCGCGAGCGAGCGCCCTCGCAGGCACCTTGAGAACCCGCGCGAGTCGTTGGACGAGCTCGTGCCTGCCCTCCTGGGGCATGTCTCCGATCCAGAGACGCACGGCGGTGCCCGCGACGTTGGAGACGATCGCGCGACCCTGACGATCCAAGATCGGCCCGCGCGGAGCCTCGACCCGGACGAGACGGAGCTGGTTGTTCTGCGCCGCGTTCAGGTACTGGTCACCGGACAGCACCTGGAGCGACCAGAGTCGCAGGAAGAGCACCGCGAACACGAGCAGCGCGACACCGCCGAGCACACCGACTCTCAGCGCCAGCGCCGGGGTGAGCCGGTGCGGCTCGCGCACGCGGGGGTCCGGCGGAAGGAAGCGCTCGGATGGCGAGCGACGCTCGTTGTAGCCGCCGTCAGACAAGGACCTCCACCTCCGGGGACCGCACGAGCCGGTCCGGCTCGCGGACGCTCGCCCGAACGAGCGCGTAGACCGGCAACGCCAGCAGGAGATTCAGGAGCAGCGTGGGCGCGAGTGACGTGACGAGTGCATGTCGCGCGACCACCTCCGCCCCCAGCATGTAGTGCAGCACGAACGCGAAGGCGCCGGCGAGCACCGTGATCACCCCGACCGCGACGAGCGGTGCGAGGCGACGGCCGCGGCCGGTGGTCTCGACGTAGCGGCCGGCCCAGAACCCCGCGAGCGTGAGAACCAGGGACGTGATCCCGAGGGTGTCGAGCGTCAGGAGATCCACGATCAGGCCACCGGCGAAGCCGAAGACGGCTCCCGGGATCGAGCCTCGCAGCAATCCGAGCGAGATCACGACGATCAGCAGGAGATCCGGCGCTCCGCCGCCGATGACGAGCGACGAGACGATGACGGTCTGCAGCATGGCGGCGACAAAGACAACGGCCGACCCGCGCGCGACCGTGCCCCCGTTCACGACGGGCGCTCCGTCGGCACGAGCACGAGAACGGCGTCCAGCGACCCGAAGTCGACGTAGGGGTCGACCTGCACCTGCTGGAAGAGATCGGTGTCCGTCTGCCCGACGCTCGACACCTCGCCGATCGGAATCCCCTTCGGATAGAGCGAGCTCAAGCCGCTCGCGCGCCAGCCCGCGGTCACGAGGTCGTCGCCCACCTTGATCACGTCCTGCTTGCGGACGCGGTCGAGAACGAGGGTCTCGCGGGTGCCGCGCGCGTGGCGGACGATGCCCTCGGCACGAGTCGGCAAGTTGACTGCGGACACCGCAGCCTCTTGATCGGTGAGAAGCTGTATCCGCGCAGTGCGAGGTGTCACCCGGGTGACGAGGCCGACGAGGCCGTCCGCCGTGGCGACCGGGTCGTTGACGCGAACGCCGTCTCGCGACCCCGCCGCGATGACGATCGCCTGCGTGAAAGCACCAGCAGGCCGCCCGATGACCTCGGCGGAGATCGGCTGGAAGTCGTCAGGGAAGCGTGGCCCGTCGAGGTAGTCCTGCAGCGCGCGCAGATAGTCGTTCTCCTGGAGCGCGAACTCGCTCTGAATGGCGCGCTGACGGAGCTCCCGATTCTCGATTCGCAGGCGCTCGGCCTCGGATCTCGCGTCGAGAAGGCCGTCGGCCCACTCGTAGGCGTCGCGGAAAGGCTGCGCGAGGCGCTCGAATCCGACCGCAAACGGCTTGAGGACGGTGGAGCCGGCGGATTGAACTCCGCTCAACTGCCCGTCCTCCCCGGAACGGAACGTCATCGTGATGAGGACGAGCGAGAGCAGCACGAGGCAGCCCACCGCGAGGCGCCGGCGAAGCGGGCCTCCACCACGTGAGCCGAGCGTTGTCGTCGAAGTGCGCCGGACTGTCACGCCCAGCGCCGCCGATCGGGCGCTGCGTCCCCTTGGCACGACCGCCGAGTGTAGCTAGATGCCTGGCCGGAATTTGCGCATCGGCCCGAGGACGACCGGGTGCCGGATGGTCTCGACCCTCCTGTGGATCGATTGGCTCGAAATCGAGACGCCGCGACCTGTCTGGTCTGGACATGCCCCAGGGTCAGACCCTGTTTGGCGTCCAACCAGCGGATCGACGTGGAGATCGGGCCGAGGCAGTGCCTGGCTCGGCCCTGTCCGAGGAGGGCGAGTCCGCGCTCGCCCTAGCGGAGCATGCCGTTGCGCCGCGCGCGACTGCGGTTCGACCGGTGGATGACGTCGAACTCCTCGAGACTGCGACCGGAGCCGACCGCGACGCAGGTCAGCGGGCTCTCCGCGAGGTGCACGGGCATCTGCGTTTCGTGCCGGACGCGCTCGTCGAGACCTTGCAGGAGTGCACCGCCTCCCGCGAGGACGATGCCGCGATCCATGATGTCCGCGGCCAGCTCGGGCGGGGTCTTGTCGAGCGTCGACTTCATCGCGTCGATGATCTGCGACACCGGCTCTTCGAGCGCCCGGCGAATCTCCTCGGAGGAGATGATCACGGTCTTGGGAAGGCCGGTCAGCATGTCGCGGCCACGAACCTCTGCCTGCAACTCCTCCTTGAGCCGGTGTGCGGAGCCGATCTCGAGCTTGATCTCCTCCGCCGTCTGCGTACCCACGAGGAGCTTGTACTCCTTCTTGATGTGGTTGACGATGGCCTCGTCCATCTCGTCGCCGCCGACCCGCATGCTCTGAGAGACGACGATGCCGCCGAGGGAGATGATCGCCACCTCGGTCGTCCCACCCCCGATGTCCACGATCATGTTCCCGGTCGGCTCCGCGACTGGCAGCCCGGCGCCGATCGCGGCGGCCATCGGCTCCTCGATGAGATACGCCTGGCGCGCGCCTGCGGAGAGCGTCGCCTCCTCGACGGCACGCTTCTCGACCCCGGTCACGCCCGAGGGCACGCACACGACGACGCGAGGATGGGCAAAGCGGTGCTGGTGGACCTTCTGGATGAAGTGCCGGAGCATCTGCTCGGTGACGTCGAAGTCGGCGATGACTCCGTCCTTCAGAGGACGGATCGCCGAGATCGTCCCGGGAGTCCGGCCGAGCATGCGCTTCGCCTCGACCCCGACCGCGTGCACCTCGCCCGTGCGCTGGTCGATCGCGACGACCGACGGCTCGGAGAGCACGATGCCCCGCCCGCGGACGTAGACGAGCGTGTTCGCGGTGCCGAGGTCGACGGCCATGTCGCGGCCGCCGAAACCGGTAAGTGACTTGAACCAGGCCATGGGAGGGCGAGTCTACCTACGCCTTTTCCAGCAACTTCGGTGCGTGGAGCTCGAGCAGTGAGAGGAGAAGCGCTCCCGGGAGGCCGACGACGTTCAGGTAATCGCCCTCGATCCGCTCGACGAGCCGTCCGCCGAGCCCCTGGATCGCGTACGCACCGGCCCGGCCTTCCCACTCCCCGCTCTCGAGGTACGCCGTGAGGAGGTGGGAGGTGAGGGGCCTGAACGTGACCGCGGTGACCTCGTGCACGACGAGGTCGAGATCCGAGCCGAGGAGACACAGGCCGGACACGACCAGGTGCGCGCGCCCGGAGAGATCGCGCAGCATTCTCGCCGCGGCCTCGACGCCGTTGGGCTTCCCGTAGCTCCGTCCGTCGAGAGCGACTGTCGTGTCGACGCCGAGGGTCAGGCGGCCGTCCCTGTGGACCGAGCGCGCCTTCCCTTCGGCATGCGCGCGCACGAGCTCGACCGGCTCGAGATCGGGCGGATCGCGCTCGACGTACCTGGGCGCTACGAGCTCGAACGCGATCTGAAGCTGCTCGAGAATCGCGCTCCGCTGCGGGCTGGTGGAAGCGAGGACTAGCCGGTCTTGCGCGCCGCCCACAGGTCCTCCGAGGGCCACTGCCGTGCCCACTCTGCGGTGGCAGTGTCGTAGTACTCGTGGGTTTCAGCCCCTTCGGGTGCGTAGAGCTCGGTAAGGCTCTCGATCTCGAAGCCGCTGTCGCGCAGGATCCGGATCCACTCTCCGTGCCCGATGTGGAACTCGACGCCGTCCTCGGCCGCCCACGTGACGCGGTACATGCCACTCTGCGCGCGCAGCAAGCGTTCGGTCGCATGGCCTGGCTCATCGGGGACGCACAACGTCACGAGCATGCTGTTCGTCAGAAAGACGAGCCGTCCGCCCGGCCTGAGCAGACGGGATGCCTCGGGCAGCCAGCGCGCCGGGTCGCACCAGAGGCTCGCGCCGTACTCGGACACCGCCAGATCGAAGCTCGCCTCGGGGAGCGGTACGTCCTCTGCATTCGCCTCGATCAGCGGGAATTCGATGCCGGTCTCCACCATGCAGCGTCGGGCACTGTCGAGCTGCGCCGGAGTCACATCGACGCCGACCGGACGTGCGCCGCGCTTCGCGAGCCAGGCGGAGAAGTACGCCGTGCCGCAGCCGAGCTCGACGACGTCGAGCCCGCGGACGTCTCCCAGGACGCGAAGCTGGGTCTCGGGGACGCCGAACACGCCCCATGTGATCTCGTCCCCGGTCCATGCCCGCCCGGCTTGCGCGTCGGTGAACTCGGAGTTCGTCTGCGTCCACAGAACTCGGTTCCGAGCGACGTGCTCGGCGGGCTCAGACAAGGCCGTCGGGGAAGAACAGCGCGAGCTCGCGTCGCGCACTCGCCTTCGAGTCCGAGCCGTGGACGATGTTCTCGGAGAGCTCGAGCGCGAAGTCGCCGCGGATCGTGCCGGACGCCGAGTCGAGCGGGTTCGTCGTACCCATCATCGTCCGCACGACCGAGATCGCGGACTCCCCACTCACGGCGAGCGCGAGCACGGGGCCCGACGTGATGAAGTCGACCAGCCCGTTGAAGAACGGCTTTCCCGTGTGCTCGGCGTAGTGCTCGCGGGCGATCGGCTTCGTGATCTTGAGCAGCCGAGCGCCGCGCAGTTCGAGGCCCCGGCGCTCGAAGCGAAGGATGACCTCGCCGGCCAGCCGCCGTTCCATGCCGTCGGGCTTGACGAGCACCAGCGTCGTTTCGCGGGCCATAGGGCGGCCGAGTGTATCCGAGCAGTTGCGACCGAGCTCCAAGGCGGCCGAGTGTCTGCGCTCTCAACCAGGCGACTTCACACCCCGACGCTTCCAAACCCGGGCTCTCCCTAAAGGGGTCTGCTTCGCGCGACCGGGACCCGCGCGAGCGGAGCCCGGTCTTGCGCACTATTCAGGCAGCTCCCGCCGTTGCTGCGGCAGGCCGCGTGCTCTCGACACGTCCTCGAGAGTCGGCAAGACGTGCTGCACCGGAGTCGCGCAGTGCGGGCACACCTGCCAGAGGGCGTCCAGGGGCTGTCCGCACGACGAGCAGGCGGCCTTGAGCCGCGTCGTGCAGACCGGGCACAGCAGGTACGTCGCCTCCACCCGAGCACGGCACACCGGGCAACGCTGGTCGAGCTGCGCGATGCGCTGTTCCATCGACCTGATCTCGAGCTCGCGCTCGTGCACGTCCTGCAGATACTCGGGCGGGCGGAAGAACATGTAGATGATCGGCCCGACGAACGGCAGGCCGAGGCCGAGGAGCGTCGCAAGCGCCACGAGCCACGCATCGCCGATCCGGCGGCGCGCGTCCTTGAACGTCCAGAACGCCGTCGCGAGCCAGAGCACCACCACGAAGCCGATCCCGAGGTTGCGGAGCAGCGTCCAGTCCGGCGGCCAGTCGAAGATCGCGGCGAGCGGCATTGAAGCCACCCTCATAGCAGAACCTTGCCGACGAGATAGCCGAGCGCGAGCGAGGCGCCGATGATCGCAGCGACGACCAGCAACGCGAACACGAGCACCGCCACGCGCTCCAGCAGCCCGGACACGCCGCGGGCGGCTCTCACTCTCGTTCTCCTGCCGCGATGTCTCCCAGCAGGTAGAGGGAGCCCGTCACGAGCACCGGTTCCCGGAGCGCGTGTGCGCGGGCGAGCGCCTCCGCGGGGTCCTCGACGGCCTCGACCACGCCGAAGTGTCCTCGTGCGAGCGCGGCAACCTCGGCCGCCGGCAGTGCGCGGGTCGACGAAGACCTCGTCGCGACCAGTCGCGAGCCCGCGCGTCGAAGCTCGCGGAGCATCTCGTCGGCGTTCTTGTCGCCCAGGATCGACACGACGAGCGTGTAGTCGCCGGGTGGAAGCCGCTCGACGAGGTAGCGCACACCGTCGGGATTGTGCGCACCATCCCGGATCTCGGTCTCGCCGCGGCGCTCGAGCCGGCCGGGAAGCCTGACGTCGGGTACGGCAGCGATCGCGTGTCCAACGAAGGCCTCGGTCGCCTCGCGCGCACCGCCGAATCGGATCTCACCGCAAGGAACGAGGCGCGCGTATGTCTCGTCGGGGAGAACGACGATGCTGTCCTCCTGCGCGACCGCGAGCTTCTCCGCCGCGATCGCCTCGAGGGTGTCGCCAAGCACGTCCGTGTGCTCGAGCCCGACGTTCGTCAGGAGAACGACGCGGGTTTGCAGGACATTCGTCGCGTCATGGCGCCCGCCGAGTCCCGCTTCTACCACCGCGCCATCGACGCCTCTTTCGGCGAAGAGCGCGAGCGCCGCGGCCGTGACTGCCTCGAACTGAGTCGCGCCGAGTGTCTCGGCGGCTGGCCGAACGAGAGCTACCGCCTGCTCGAAGTCGACCTCCGCGCCGTCCAGACGAATGCGCTCGCTCCAACTCTCGACGTGCGGGGAGATCGTCGAGCCGACGGAAAGGCCGTCCGACAGGAGCAGCTGCTCGATCGTGATCGTGGCCGTGGACTTCCCGTTCGTTCCGACGACGTGAATCGCCGGGAAGGTCAGCTGCGGCTCGCCGAGCTCGGCGAGCAGCTCACGCATGCGCTCGAGCCCGAAGCCCTCGCGCGGCCAGGGGCTGAGCGAGTCGAGCCACGCGACGGCAGTTGTCACGGGCGCGAGCGTAGCGCCGTGGCTACGGCTTGAGCAGATCTTGAGCGGCCTTTCGCACCCTCTGCACAAGCGATCTGGAGGAGCATGATGCCGGTGAGAGGAGTGTCGAAGTCGAGACGCGGGGCCATCCTCGTGGGAGCCGCGTTGGTGGCTGTTCTGGCCGCTTCGTCGGCGCTCGCAGGAGCGTCGGCGAGGCCCGCGCGGAACGGCAAGCTGGCGTACACGAGCGTCGTGAGCGCACTGCAACTCTACGCACAGGCGCCGGAGGCGGAAACCGCCAGTCGACTCGTCACGAGCCAGTCCGTCGACTACGAACCGGTGGCATCGCCGGACGGGACGCGGATCGCGTTCGTCTCGGGGCGCGACGGAAACGACGAGCTCTACGTCGCGGACGCGAAGGGAAGCAGCGTCAAGCGCCTGACGAGCCATCCGTCGTACGATTGGGATCCCACGTGGTCCCCCGACTCGAAGAGAATCGCGTTCGCGAGCGGCCGGAGCGGGAACAGCGAGCTGTACGTCGTCGGTGCCGACGGCAGCGGGCTCGTCCGCCTGACGAGCAGGGTCGACGAGGACGAGAACCCGTCTTGGTCACCCGACGGCTCGAAGATCGCGTTCTGGTCGCACGGCGAAAACGATTCCGAGATCTACGTGATGAGCAGCGACGGAACGGCTACCACGGCCCTCACGTCGAACTCCGACTCGGACGGCTTGCCCACATGGTCGCCGGACGGGACACGAATCGCATTCACGTCGGATCGAGACCGCCAGGGCGACGACGAGATCTTCGTGATGAACGCCGACGGCACCGGGGTCGTTCAGCTGACGACGACAGCTGGATCCGTCGACGACTGGTGGCCCGCGTGGTCCACCGACGGGACGCGCATCGCGTTCGTGTCCGATCGCGGTGACGACAGCGACATCTTCGTCATGACCGCGAACGGAGTCGGACCGCCGCTCAACGTCACGGACAACGAGGACATCGAGGACTTCCATCCGAGCTGGGCTCCGGACGGCCACCTCCTCTTCACGAGCGAGCGCGCGGCCAACCTGGGCATCGAGACCGCGGAGCCGGACGGCTCGGACCGGGCTGTCCTGGCCCGGAGCCCCGCTGCAGAGATCTCGCCCGCGTGGTCGCGCGACGGCACTCGAGTCGCCTTCGTGTCCGATCGTCGGGACGGATCTCGGATCTTTGTCACGGAGGCGTCCGGCCGACGGCTCCGGCAGCTCACGCACGATCCGCGGTTCGACGACGCCGACCCCGCCTGGTCGCACGACGGCCGGTCGATCGCTTTCGTGCGAACGGACGAGTTCGGCACACAGTTCCTCTACACGATGAACGCGGACGGGACGGATCTGCGCTTCGTGCTCGAGGGCACCGATCTCTGTTGCCCCGACTGGTCGCCCAACCGACGCCAGATCGCACTCGCTTTCGACGAGGACATCGTGGTCGTCGCTGAGACCGGACGCGGACGGCGACTCGTCTCCGGCGATGGGTCGGGCCCGTCGTGGTCGCCCGACGGCCGGTCGATCGTCTTCGCGTCCGATCGTGACGACGAGGAAGACTGGGACCTCTTCGTCGTCCCGGCTCGTGGAGGGCCCGCGAAGCAGCTCACGAAGAACGACGTGGACGACGAGTGGCCGGCGTGGTCACCGGACGGTCGCCTGATCGCGTTCTCGCGTGGCGACCTCGACGACCTCGAAGGCTCGCTCCACCTGATGAGGGCGGACGGGAGTCGGGAGCGACGCGTGCGATTGCAGGCCCCGTCCGCAATGCCGAGCTGGCAGCCCATACCGTGACCAAATGTGGCCGAACTCGAGGACGATGAGGGCGCTTCAGCCGCCGAGCGCGGCCAGCTCGCGGCGGTAGCGCTCGAGCTTCTCGCGCTCCGCGTCGACGACGTCGGCCGGCGCATTCGCCACGAACCGCTCGTTCGCGAGCATGCCCTCCGCCCGCGCGACCTCCGTGCGTAGGCGCTCGACCTCGGCGTCGCGATTCCCGCCGACCTTCGCTCTGGCCGGACGCACCACCGCGGCGAAGATGCGCCGCTCGTCGTCGGAGTCGAGCTCGACCTCGACCCCACTCCGCCGGAAGATCTGGGCCGCCTCCTGCACGCGTTCGAGTGCGTTCGCCTCCGCGAAGCTCGCGTCCGACTCCAGCCACGGCGAGACGATGAGGCGCGCCTCGCGATCGGGCAGTTGGGACCAGATCTCCTCCGTGACGTGTGGCATGACGGGGTGCAAGAGCCTCAGCAGCCGCTCCAACGCCGCGAGCGCAGTCGCCGCGGCATCCTGGTCGTCCTCGTACAGGCGCGGCTTGATCGCCTCGGCGTACCAGTCGCAGAAGTCGTCGAAGATGAGGTGGTAGAGCGCGTCCGTCGACGCAGCGAACTCGTACCGCGCCCAGCAGTCTTCGACGTCGGCACGCGTGGCGTCGATGCGCGCCAGGATCCATCGCTCTTCGAGGTCACGGGGGACCGGCTCGGCCCGCGCGCCTTCGGTGTTC
Source organism: uncultured Actinomycetes bacterium (assembly GCA_963840705.1). GTDB lineage: Bacteria > Actinomycetota > Thermoleophilia > Gaiellales > Gaiellaceae > GMQP-bins7. The sequence continues at coordinate 517,099 of CAWIZT010000009.1, forward strand.
TGCAGGATCAAGCGCGACACGTTCCAGAGCTTGTTCGCGAGCTTGCGGCCCTCTTCGATCGTGCCTGTCGAGAAGCGCACGTCCTGCGTCGAGGAGTTCTTGAGGAGGCCGTAGCGCGTGGCGTCCGCGCCGTACGTCTCGATCGGCTCCAGCGGATCGACACCGGTTCCGAGGCTCTTCGACATCCGCCGCCCGTCGGGCGCGTTGATCGTCGAGTGGATGTTGACCGTGTGGAACGGGATCTCTCCCATCAGCTCGAGCCCGGCCATGATCATCCGCGCCTCCCAGAGGAAGATGATCCCGCGATCCGTCGAGCTGACGTCGTTCGGGTACCACGCTCGCAGCTCTGGGGTGTCGTCGGGCCAGCCGAGCGTCGCGAAGGGCCAGAGCTGCGACGAGAACCACGTGTCGAGCACGTCCTCGTCCTGGTGCAGCTCGCGCGATCCGCACTCGGCGCACGCGTCGGGCTCCGACTCGACCACCGTCATATGCCCGCCCGGGCAGTACCAGACCGGGATCCGGTGCCCCCACCAGAGCTGGCGAGACACGCACCAGGGGCGGATGGACTCCATCCAGCGGAGGTACACGTCCGTGTAGCGCTCGGGGCGAAAGCGGACTCGGCCGTCGCGGACCGCCTCGATCGCCGGCGCGGCGAGGTCCGTCATCTCACACCACCACTGCAGCGTGATCAGCGGCTCGATCCGGGAACCGCAGCGATCGCAGTGTCCAACCGAGTGCCGGTACGGCTCTGCGGAGACGAGCAGATCGCGCTCTCGCAGGATCTCGACGATCCGGCGGTTGGCCTCGGCCTGCGTGAGCCCTGCGAAGCCGCCCGCGGCCTCGCTCATGTTGCCGTCGAGGCCGATCACGGTGAGCTCGGGGAGCCCGTGTGTGCGCCCGATGTCGAAGTCCATCGGATCGTGGCCGGGCGTGATCTTGACAGCGCCGGTCCCGAACTCCGGGTCGACGCGGTCGTCGGCGATGATCGGGACGCGCCGCTCCGCGACGGGCACGATCGCCTCCTTCCCGACCAGATGACGGTAGCGCTCGTCGTCGGGATGAACGGCGACGGCGACGTCCGCGAGCATGGTCGGAGGGCGCACCGTCGCAATCGTGAGCTCACCGTCCCCTGCGGCGAGCGGATAGCGGATCGTGTACAGCGTGTCCGACTCCTCCACGTGGTTGACCTCGAGGTCCGAGATCGCGCTCGCGCAGCGCGGGCACCAGTTCACGATCCGGTTGGCCCGGTAGAGCAACCCGCGCCCGTGCAGGTGCACGAAGAACCTGAGGACCGCCCGGACGTAGCGCTCGTCCATGGTGAACCGCTCCCGCCGGTAGTCGAGCGACGACCCGAGCCGACGGAGCTGCCCCATGATCACGCCGCCGTAGTGGTCGAGCCACTCCCACGTCCGGTCGATGAACGCCTCGCGGCCGAGGTCGTGACGGCTAAGGCCTTCCTTCGCAAGCTCGCGCTCGACGACGTTCTGGGTCGCGATTCCGGCGTGGTCGTATCCCGGCTGCCAGAGCACCGAGAACCCGCGCATGCGATGCCAGCGGATGAGCAGGTCCTGGATGGACGCGTTCAGGGCGTGGCCCATGTGCAGATTGCCGGTGACGTTCGGCGGCGGGATCGCGATCACGAAGGTCTCGCGCTCGGAGTCGGGCTCGGACTGGTACAGGCCCTCTGCTTCCCAGGCCTGCTGCCAGCGGGCCTCGACGCCGTCCGGCGTGTAGAGCGGATCCATGGGCGGTGAGTCTAGAAAGGAGTCGCGGCGCCGGCGTGCGTCTAGACGCGGAGGCGCCGCGCCGCTACCGGGGACAACGAAAAGGCTTCCGTGCGACGCATCGGTCGAGGGTAGCAAATATCACATTTGATATTGTGAGCACGTGACCGGGGGCGAGCTTCTCCGCGATACTCGGCGGCGCCACGGGCTGACCCAGCGCCAGCTCGCCATCCGAGCGCGCACCTCACAGGCGGCGATCTCTCGGATCGAACGCGACGTCGTCTCCCCTTCGGTGGCGACGCTCACGGCGCTTCTCTGGTTGATGAACGAGGAGCTCGTTCTGCGCGCCGAGCCGGTGGACTGGGGGCACGACGCAACGCTGAACACCTCGAACCTCGCGGTTTCCCCGCAGCGTCGCATCGAGCGACAGGCATCGTGGTCTCGCGGCATGAGACGAATCCGGGATGCCGTCGGACCCTGAGTTCAATCCGGTCTCGGTTCTCGTCCGATTCGCCGACGCGGCCATCGACTTCGTCGTCATCGGTGGTGTTGCCGGTGGCGCACACGGATCTGCATATGGCACCGAGGATGTCGACCTCGCGTATTCGCGAGCAGCAGACAACCCGGAGAAGGTGGCAGGGCTCCTCCGGGACCTCGGCGCCACTCTGCGGGGCGCGCCGCCAGATCTCCCCTTCATCCCGGACGCGCACTCTCTCGCCGAAGGTGCGAACTTCACGTTCGACACCGATCTCGGAAGCGTCGACATCCTCGCTTTCCCATCGGGTGCGCCGGCGTACGAGGTGCTGCGCGCCAACGCCATGGAGATCGCGGTTGAAGGCAGGCGAGTGCTCGTTGCGTCGTTGGACCATCTCGTCGCGATGAAGGAAGCAGCCGGGCGCACCAAGGACAAGCTCCATGCGAGCGAGTACCGCGTTATCTCGGACCTGCTCCGCGCGCCGAAAGAAGACGAGCCGAGCTAGGAAAGCAGGAGGATCGTGCTGGTCCCGTGGGCGCAGAGCCTGCCCGCGGCGTCCTCGATCCGTGCCTCGGTCGTCGCCACCTTGCGGCCGGGGTGAACCACCGTTCCGACGCAGCGCACGACGCCAGAGTCGGCTGTCAGCGCGCGTGTGAAGTTCGACTTGAACTCGAGCGTCGTCCAGCCGACGCCTGCCTCGATCGTCGTCACGAACGCGAGCCCCATCGCCGAATCCATGAGCGTCATCGCGAGACCTGCGTGGACGATCCCGATCGGGTTGTAATGAAACTCGGCAGGCTCGCACTCGAAGACCGCGCGTCCACGAGTAGCTTCGACGAGACGAAATCCGAGCGTTTCCGCGATCGGCGGAGGCGGCAGCTCGCCGGACGCCATCATCTGCATCACCTCCAGGCCCGAACGGCCCGCCATCTGGCCGTGCAAGGCGAGCGGGTCCTCCCAGGAGTACGTGCGCGTCCGCTCCTCGGCCATCTAGCGCCCCACCGCGTAGCCCTGCATGCCGCGCGGGCTCGCCGCAGCCTTCAGGAGCCCGTCCGGCTCGCGGGCCACCGCGGTGACGCGGCCGAGGGACCACGGAGGCCAGAGAGTGACGTCGTGGCCGCGCCGCTGCAGGTCGGCCACGGTTCTCGAGCCGAAACGCGACTCGAGCGCGAGCGACTTCGACGCGAAGCCGCGCGGGTAGAAGGACGAGATCAGATGGTCGGTGTGGAACGCGGGCGCATCGATCGCCCCCTGCAGATCGAGGCCGAGGTCGACGTGGCGCAGGAAGACGTGGAGCGCCCACTGCTCCTGCTGGTCGCCTCCTGGCGTGCCCCAAGCCAGGTGCGGCTTGCCGTCGCGGAGGGCGAACCCCGGGCAGAGGGTCGTCCGCGGCCGGGCGCCCGGGCTGCAGCGAGGACGGCAGGCCGTCCTCGAGCCAGAACATCTGCGCGCGGGTTCCGAGCGGCCAGCCGAGCGAAGGGATGACAGGCGAGCTCTGCAGCCAGCCTCCGCTGGGCGTCGCGGAGAAGACGTTGCCGAAGCGGTCGGCAACGTCGAGGTGGACGGTGCCGCGGCTCGGCTCGCCCGCTCCCACCGTCGTCGTCGCCTCGCGGATCCGCGGAAGCCGCCCGAAGCCCGGCCGGTACTCCTCCGAGGCCTCCTCGCCGACCAGCGAGCGCCGCTCGTCCGAGTACTCCGGCGAGAGCAGGATGTCGAGCCGCAAATCACCTCGTCCGGGGTGTCGCCATAGAGGGCATCGCGGTCGGCGAAAGCGAGCTTGGCGCACTCGGTCACGACGTGGACGAGCTCGGCCTCGGAGAGCTCTGCGAGATCGAAGCCCCGGAGGAGGGCGAGCTGCTGCAGCACGACCGGCCCCGCGCCCCACGCGCCCGTCTTGCACACCGTGAGCCCGTGGTAGTCGAACGACACAGCAGGCTCGAAGGTCGCCGTCCAGGCCGAGAGATCGTCCCCCGTCAGCAGCCCTTCCTCAGCCGCACAGAACCGGTCGATCTCCTCGGCGACGAAGCCTTCGTAGAACGCTAGCCGAGCGCGCTCGATCTCCTCCTCGCGTGACCCGCCGCGACTCTCCTCGACGATGCGGCGGTAGGTCGCGGCCAGCGCAGGGTTGCGAAAGAGCGAGCCGACCTCGGGGGCGGGCAGGTAGAGATCCCGGGAGCCCGGCCAGGTGGCGAGCAGCCCTTCGGTGCGGTCGATCGTCGTGCGAACTCCCCGAACGAGCGGAAAGCCCGTCTCCGCGTATCCGATGGGAAGCTCGAGGATGTCCTCGAGACGCCAGGTTCCGAACTCGAGTAGAAGCAGGAGCCAGGCGCCGAAGGCGCCGGGAACGCAGGCTGCCAGGACGCCGGTACCGGGGACGAGCTCGTGCCCGAGCTCGTGGAAGCGCTCGATCGTCGCCGCCCGAGGCGCAACCCCCTGCCCGCAGAGCACCCTCACCTCGTCTCGCTCGGCGGAGTAGAAGACCGCAGGCATCTCGCCACCTGGCCCGTTCAGGTGCGGCTCGACCACCTGGAGAACGAATCCGGTCGCGCACGCGGCATCGAAGGCGTTCCCGCCCCGCTCGAGCACCGAAATCCCGGCCTGCGATGCCAGCCAGTGCGTCGACGCGACCATCCCGAACGTTCCGCGGAGCTCCGGCCTCGTGGTGAACACGGGCATGACTCTAGTAGCGGCCTTAGGCTTCGCGAATGCTGACGTGTCCGCGCTGTGCACAGGAGAACCCCGAGCGCGCGAGCTTCTGCAATGCGTGCGGCGCGCCGCTCGCCGAGCCTGGCCGCACCGCCGAAGAGCGTCGAGTCGTCTCGATCGTCTTCGTCGACCTCGTCGGGTTCACCGCGCGCTCGGAGCGACTCGATCCCGAGGACGTGCGCGCGATCCTGACGCCGTACTACGAACGTGTTCGCTCCGAGCTGGAGCGCTTCGGCGGTGTGGTCGAGAAGTTCATCGGCGACGCGGTGATGGGCGTCTTCGGTGCGCCCAAGGCCTTCGGGGACGACCACGAGCGGGCTGTTCGCGCAGCGCTCTCCGTTCGAGACTGGGCGGGTGAGGACGGTCTCGAGGTGAGGGTCGCGGTGAACACGGGCGAAGCGATCGTCGTCCTCGAGGCGCGACTCGGACACGGCGAGGCGATGATCGCGGGCGACGTCGTGAACACCGCTGCGCGTCTTCAGACCGCCGCTCCGGTCGGCGCGGTGCTCGTCGGTGAGGAGACCTACCTCAGCACGCGCGCCTCGATCGAATACCAGCCCGCATTCCAGCCGGTGAAGGCCAAGGGCAAGGCTGAGCCCGTGCGAGCATGGATCGCAATACGTGCCCGAGTGCCAGCGGGCGAGCGTCCGCTGACACCTGTTCCCATGGTCGGGCGGAGCCGTCAGCTGCGGGTTCTGACGGATATCTGGGAGCGCGTCGCGGCCGAGCGACATCCCCATCTCGTCACCGTCTTCGGGCCGGCAGGGATCGGCAAGTCGCGGCTGTCGCTCGAGTTCATGGAGCATGTGGGAGCGCAGGACGCCCGCGTCCTCAGAGGGCGTTCGACGCCGTACGGCTCGTCGAGCCCGTACAGCGCCTTCGCCCAGCACGTCAAGCAGATCGCACGCGCGTACGACAGCGACGAGCTGCCCGAGGCTCGCGCGAAGCTCGATGCCGCGATGGCCGAGATCGTCGGCGACGAAGCGGCTGCGGAGCACGCCGCGCACCTCGCCTTGCTCATCGGGCTCGGTGGGAACGGCGACGTCGCGGATCGCGAGATGCTCTTCTTCTCCGCGCGCATCCTCGTCGAGTCACTGGGAGCCGACGGGCCGACGCTTCTCCTCTTCGAGGACATCCACTGGGCGGACGCCAGCCTGCTCGACCTCCTCGAGACTCTCGCCGCGCGCGTTCGCGATGTCCCCGTGCTGTTCCTCGCACTCGCCCGGCCCGAGCTGCTCAACGAGCGACCGGGCTGGGCAGGCGGGCTTCCCGCCTATACGGCGCTCCCGCTCGATCCGCTAACCGGCGACGACGCGCAGGAGCTTGCGAGGCTGGTGCTCACGCGGCTCAGGGCGTCCGAAGAGCCCGCCGAGACGGTTGCCGAGACAGCGGAGGGCAACCCGCTTTTCATCGAGGAGCTCTCCGCGTCGCTGGCGGAGAAGTCCACGGCCGAGGCGCAAGAGCTCCCCACGAGCATCAGGGCGATCGTGGCCGCCCGGCTCGACGCGCTGCCGCCCGACGAGCGGAGCGTCCTCGTCGACGCTTCCGTGGTCGGCCGCGTGTTCTGGCGGGGCGCCCTCTCCCGTATCTCTCCGCGGGAGGATCTCTCCACCGTCCTCGGCTCCCTCGAGGACCGTGACCTCATCCGCCGAGAGGCTGTCTCACGGATTCGCGGAGACCAGCAGTTCGCGTTCAAGCATGCGCTGATCCGCGAGGTCGCATACCAGCGGCTTCCGCGCGCAGCCCGCCGCGACCGGCACGCCGCCGTGGCCGCTTTCCTGGAGGACACCACCGGAGAGATGGGCCAGTCGGAGGAGGCACTCGCGTACCACTGGCGCGAAGCCGGCGAGAGCGAGCGTGCGGTAGGCCACCTGATGGCCGCCGCGGACCAGGCGGGACGCGGCTGGGCCAAGGAGCACGCACTCGCGCTCTACACGCAGGCGCTCGAGCTCGTCCCGAAAGAAGACACCGAGCAGCGCCGAGCGATCCAGCTCCGACAGCTGGTCACCGCGCAGGCGCTCCAGCACATCATCGAGGCCGACATCATTCGCCCGGAAGAGGGCGGCTAGGAGGCGGCTACAGGATCGTCGATGAGCGGGAAGTCGCTCGGCGCGACGTCGCCCGCGATCTCGTAGATCTCCTGGATGAAGTGATCTCCGAGCAGCTGCGAGTGCTCCCGGATCATCTCCTCATTGGGCGCCGAGTACACGCAGTAGGACTTCGGCGTCCCGTCGACGGCGACGACGACGTGACTGTGTTCCCACGCGATCTCGGGGAAGCGATGGTGGCCGATCGCCTTCGACCGGGTGGCCACCGTCGGCAGGGTGTCCAGATCGACGGTGTAGGTGCGCTCGATCAGGTATCTAGGCACGGGGTGATCCTAACGCTCCCTGGCGGCTGGATCGTCGGTCAGACTACCCAAGTTGGGCGAGGACGGTACCGATGTTGGGACTATGCCGACTCCTCGGCGAGCTCTTCGAGCTCGTCGTCCACGCCTTCGGCGCTCGTCAGGAGGGTCGGCTTGAGACCCTTGGAGATGGTCTCCTTCGTGATCACGCACTTGGTCACGTCGGTCCGCGACGGAAGCTCGAACATGACATCGAGGAGCGCGAGCTCGATGATCGAGCGCAGCCCACGGGCGCCGGTCTCTCGCGCGAGCGCGTGGTCGGCGATCTGCCAGAGCGCGTCGTCCGTGAACACGAGCTCGATCGAGTCGTAGCCGAAGAAGCGCTGATACTGCTTCGTGAGCGCGTTCCTGGGCTCGGTCAGGATCTCGACGAGATCCTCCTTCGTCAGCTGATGGACGGCCGAGATGACCGGGAGCCGCCCGACGAACTCGGGGATGAGCCCGAACGCCATGAGGTCCTCCGGCATGACCTGCGTCAGGAGCTCGGCGCTTTCCTGCGAAACCCTCGAGCGGATGTCGGCACCGAACCCCACGGTGTTCTTCCCGATCCGGCGCTCGATGATCTTGTCGAGACCCGCGAACGCTCCCCCGCAGATGAAGAGGATGTTCGTCGTGTCGATCGAGAGGAACTCCTGGTGCGGGTGCTTACGACCCCCCTGGGGCGGCACCGAGGCGACCGTTCCCTCCAGGATCTTGAGCAGCGCTTGCTGGACGCCCTCGCCCGACACGTCGCGCGTGATCGACGGGTTGTCGGCCTTGCGCGCGATCTTGTCCACCTCGTCGATGTAGATGATCCCGGTCTCGGCCTTCTTGATGTCGAAGTCGGCGGCCTGGATCAGCTTCAAGAGGATGTTCTCGACGTCTTCTCCGACGTAGCCGGCTTCGGTCAGAGCCGTCGCATCCGCGATCGCGAAGGGGACGTTCAAGATGCGCGCCAGCGTCTGCGCGAGGAGCGTCTTTCCGCAGCCGGTCGGGCCGAGCAAGAGGATGTTCGACTTCTGCAGCTCGACCTCCGCGTCCTCGAGGCCCATGCGCACGCGCTTGTAGTGGTTGTAGACCGCGACGGCGAGGGTGCGCTTGGACTCCTCCTGCGAGACGACGTAGTCGTTCAGGACGGAGTAGATGTCGAGCGGCTTCGGGAGGTTGTCGAGGTCGAGCTGGGCGGGGGCCGTCAGTTCCTCGTCGATGATCTCGTTGCAGAGATCGATGCACTCGTCGCAGATGTAGACGCCAGGTCCAGCGATCAGCTTCTTGACCTGTCGCTGGCTCTTGCCGCAAAAACTGCAGAGGAGCTGCTCGTTGCCCTCACTCGCCCTAGCCATCCCGTATCTCCTTTTACTCCGCTCGCCTCTTGGGCGCAAGCCCAGGATCCGCTAGCGCGGATTCTGGGCGCGCGAAAATCCCTAAAGGCGTCGGCTTCGCCGCCGCTTCCCAATGAGTCCGACGCTCGGGATCAGAAGTTCCCATCGAGCTCAGTGGTGCTCGATCACGCGATCGATGACTCCGTACTCCTTGGCCTCCTGAGCCGTCATGTAGAAGTCGCGGTCCATGTCCTTGGAGACCTTCTCGATCTCCTGACCGGTATCCCTCGACATGATCTCCTCCATTAGCCGCTTGAGGCTGATTACCTCCCGCGCCTGAATCTCGATCTCGGTCGGCTGGCCGTGGAAGCCCGCCGAGCCCTGGTGGATGAGGATCTTCGAGTGCGGCAGCGCGCTCCGCTTCCCCGGCGCGCCACCAGCGAGGATGGTCGCTCCCATCGACATCGCCATCCCGACGCAGGTCGTCTGCACGTCGCACTTGATGTACCGCATCGTGTCGTAGATGGCCAGGCCGGCGTACACGACCCCGCCGGGCGAGTTGATGTACATCGAGATGTCCTTGTCGGGGTCCTCCGACTCGAGGTGGAGCAGCTGGGCGACCACGAGGTTCGCGATCTGGTCGTCGATCGGCGTGCCGAGAAAGATGATCCGCTCGTTGAGCAGACGCGAGTAGATGTCGAACGAGCGCTCGCCACGCGAGGTCTGCTCGATGACCATCGGAATCAACGGACTCATTGAGGCTCCTTGCTGCCGGGGATCCACAACTTCGTCTCACCCTCGGGCTTTTCCTTGTCGGGGGTCCACAGCTTGTCTCTCGCCTCGGCGAGCTCGGGCGCAATCGGAGTGACATCTCGAGCGAGGCGATCGAGCGCGGCGCGGAGGCGGAGATCGTCGCGGATCGACTCCTGCTGCCCGTGCGTCCAGACGTCCTCGACGAGCGCGTCACCATCCTCGCCGGCTTGCTGCGCCTCTCCGCGCAGGTACGCCTCGACCTCCTCGTCGGAGACCTCGATCCCGGCTCGCTCGGCGAGCGCCTCCAGCGCAAGCTCGCGGGCGATCGAGACCGCCGCCTCGAGCACGAACTGGCGCTGGATCTCCTGCGGGTTGGCGCCGCTCGCCGCGATGTAGGCGTCGAGCGAGACACCGCGCCGCTCCAACGAGCGGACGAAGCCGGTGAGCAAATCGGCCGCGCGCGAGGACACGAGCGCGGGCGCCGGCTGCACCTTCGATTCCTCCACGAGCGCGTCGATCGCGGCGACGCGGTAGGCAGCGTCGATCTCCTCGTCGAGCTGGGCGCGCAGCGTGCCCTCGATGCTCTCGCGGAGCTCGTCCAGCGTGTCGAACTCGCTCGCCGCGCGTGCGAGCTCGTCGTCGAGCGGCGGCATGATCTTCTCCTGCACCTCCCGGACGGTGACCTCGACCGTTCCGCTCGAACCGTCGCCCCGTTCGAAGGACACGTCTTTCTTGTCGCCGGCCGAAGCGCCGACGAGGGCCGCTTCGAGCTCGCCCGTGAGCCGTCCCGCGCCGAGCTCGACGACCGTATCGCGCTGCGCTTCCCCGGCGGGATCGACGAGATCGACCACGAGCGTGTCGCCCTCGCGGGCCGGCCGGCCGTTCGCCGGAGCGAGCTCCGCGACGGACTCCTGCAGCGCCACGAGCTCGGCGTCGATCGCCTCCGAGGGCACGTCGGCCTCCACTCGCGGCACCTGCAGCTGCGTCCAGTCGCCGATCTCGGGGAGCGCCTGCACCTCGACGGTCGCGGCGAAGCTCCAGCCGTCGTCGGCGGTGCCGGGGAGCTCGAACTCGTACTCCGGCTCGGCGACCGGACGCACCCGGTTGCGAGAGGCGGCGCTCCAGAACCAGCCGCCGATGTGGCTGTCCACCGCCTCGCGGTAGATCCGGTCCTTGCCGAGGCGGGAGACGAGAACCTGCTGTGGGATCTTCCCCGAGCGGAACCCGGGGATCTTCACGCTCTCGGCGAGGTCGGAGAGCGCGTGCTCGACCGCGTGCTTGACCTGGTCGGGGGAGACCTCGACGGTCAGGCGGACACGGTTCTCGCCGAGCTCTTGCACCTGGGTGGACACGAGGCCATTCAACCAGCCTGGGCTAGGGTCACGCGGGATGGAGCGGTATGACGTGGTGGTCGCCGGGGTCGGCGGGATGGGAAGCTCGACGCTCTACCACCTCGCCCGTCGCGGGAAGCGCGTGCTCGGCCTGGAGCGCTTCGACATCCCGCACGAGCTCGGGTCCTCGCACGGGATCACGCGGATCATCCGGCTCGCCTACTTCGAGCACTCCGCCTACGTGCCGTTGCTGCGGCGGGCGTTCGAGCTCTGGCGTGAGCTAGAAGCGGATGCAGGCGAGCAGCTCCTGCACGTGACCGGCGCGGTCGAGGGCGGGCCGAGGATCTTCGAGGGAGCGCTGCGCTCCTGCAGCGAGCACGACCTCCCGCACGAAACGCTCGACGGGCGCGAGATCGGCCGGCGCTTTCCCGCGTACCGGCTGCCGCACGACCTCCCGCTCGTGTACCAGCCGGACGGCGGCTTTCTCCTTCCCGAGCGCTGCATCCTGGCGCACGTCGCGGGGGCGGCGGCGCATGGGGCGGTCGTCAGTGCGAACGAGGGCGTGCTCGAATGGGAGGACGGCGAGAGCGGAGTGCGCGTGCGAACCGACCGGCGTGTCATCGAGGCGGAACGGCTCGTCCTCACCGCGGGCGCCTACTCACAGGAGGTTGCGCGGCTTCCGCCGGGATCGGTCACGGCGCAGCGCCAGGTACTCGCCTGGTTCCAGCCGCTCGAGCCCGATCTCTTCACTCCCGCTCGCTTTCCCGTGTTCAACGTCGCGCTCGAGGAAGGGCACCTGTACGGGTTTCCGGAGTTCGGCGTTCCGGGTTTCAAGGTCGGCTTCTACGACCACGACGGGGAGCGAGGGGCGCCTGATCTGATCTCCCGAGTGACGACGCACCACGACGAAGTCGCGCTCCGCCCGTTTGCCGAACGCTACTTCCCGGCGGGATCGGGGCCGACCCTTGCGTTGAAAGCATGCCTCTTCGAGCTTTCTCCCGACGAGCACTTTCTGATCGACCGGCACCCGGAGAGCGAGCACGCCGTCGTCGGCGCCGGCTTCTCCGGACACGGCTTCAAGTTTTGCTCGGTCGTGGGCGAGATCCTGGCCGACCTCGCGCTCGACGGCGAGACGCGCCACGACATCGAGTTCCTGCGGTTCGCGCGCTTCTGAGGTGGATCTTCGAAGCAAGCGACTTCACACCCCGAAGATTCCGGTCCCGGGCTCCACATGAAGGGGTTTGCTCCTGGCGCGATCGAAAATCCGCGCTAGCGGATTTCGATCTTGCGCAGATGCGGGCGGGAGGACTCGAACCTCCAAGGACCGAAGTCCAACGGGACCTAAACCCGTCGCGTCTGCCAGTTCCGCCACGCCCGCGGAGTCCCCAGTCTAGGGCGAGGCATGGTTCGCCCCCTCGAGACGGCTCGAGGCGCTCTAGTAGCGCCCGACGAGCAGCCCGACGGTTTCGCGCATCGTCTCGGCGACCAGCCCGAGCAGCACCACGATGGTCAGCACGGCGGCCGCTCCCAGCACGTCGCCCGTCGCCGAGAGCACGAGCAACGCCGCGAAGCTGCCGAGGACGAAGAAGGCAGTCGAGAGAGGTCTGCGGGTGTAGGTGCCGAGCCCGAGGCCGACGAGAAAAGCAGCGCCGAATACCACGATTCCGAATGCCATGGGGCGAGGGTAGGACCAGCATCGGACGGACCGGACCCGCCCCGACGAGACGATGCGCCATGCGAAGCAATTGGCACGAACTTGTGACGCTCCGAACTGCCCGTTCCGGACAAGGCCAGGGTCAGACCCTCGCGACGACCGCCACAATCGCCCGGATCGACCCGACCCAGCGGCTGCCCGGTCGCTGCATCGTCGCCCGCAGCTGGCGTCCGGCCGGCGTCCAGCTGGCGTCCAGGCTCAAGCGTCGCTGGCTCCAAGCCGATTTCCTCCTGGAGATGTCGTATCGCAGGTGGACCATCCTCACGCGGGTGGCGTCGGTTGCTGGGCTGGCGGTGTTCGCGCTCGCAATCGTGCTCGCGCCGGCGGGAGGCGAGGTCGAGTCCTTCTTCAACACGTGGTTCTACGTCGGCCTGATGGTGCTCGCCTGCGTCATCGTCGGATCACGAGCACTACTCGTCCCACGCGAGCGCCCCGCCTGGACGGCCTTTACGGCAGCGCTCCTCAGCTGGACGTTTGCCGAGATCTGGTACGTCTCCGTGCATCCGGAGTCGTACCCCTCGGTGGCCGACGTCGGCTATCTGGGCTTCTACCTGTTGGTGTACCTCGGCATCGTCGGCTTGGTCCGTGCACGCGCGCGGTCGATCGGCGGGACTCTCTGGCTCGACGGCCTGACAGCGTCGCTCGCTGCGGCCGCACTCGGCGCCGCGGTTCTCGTCGAGGTCGTCCTGCAATCGACCGAGGGGTCGACCTCCACTGTCGTGACGAACCTGGCGTATCCCCTCGGCGACCTACTCCTGCTCTCGGCGGTCTTCGGCGTGTTCGCGCTCGCCCGCTGGAGGCCGGGACGCCGTTGGCTGCTCCTCGGACTGGGAGTTCTCTCGACCGCCCTCGCCGATGCCATCTACCTCTTCCAGAGCGCGACGGACACGTATGTGGAGGGTTCCTGGCTCGACATCCTCTGGCCCGCAGCCCTCCTGCTGATCGCCGCGTCGGCATGGGCGGTCGACCGGAGCCGCCCCGAGGTCGAGGGCAAGACGCTGTTCGCCGTGCCGTCCGCCTGCGCCGTCATCGCAATCGGAGTCCTGGTCTACGACCACTTCGACCAGGTCAACCTGCTCGCCGTCGGCCTGGCGACCGCGACGCTGCTCTCGGTCGTCGTACGGCTCGCAGTGACCTTCCGCGAGAATCGCCGGCTGTTCGAGCTCACGCGGCACGAGTCCGTGACCGACGCGTTGACCGGGCTCGGAAATCGGCGAAAGCTCCTGTCCGATCTCGAGCGCCTCTTCGCGGAGCCCGAGGTCGAGACCACCCTGCTGATGATCTTCGACCTCGACGGGTTCAAGGGCTACAACGACACGTTCGGCCATCCGGCGGGAGACGCGCTCCTCGCCCGCCTCGGTTCGAAGCTCGCGGCCGTGCCGACTGCCGAGCCGGGCGCCTACCGACTCGGCGGCGACGAGTTCTGCCTCGTCGTACCGCTCGTGGACGGAGAGGCCGAGCCACTCATCGACCAGGCGTGTACGGCGCTCTCGGAACGTGGCGTCGGCTTCGAGATCGGCAGCTCGTTCGGTGCCGTGCTGCTTCCCGAGGAGGCCGTCGATCCGAGTCACGCGCTCCACGTGGCAGACGAGCGACTCTACGCCCAGAAGCACTCGAGGCGAATGGAGACGGACCGGACGATGGACGCGCTGCTCGAGGCGCTCTCGCTCCGGGAGCCCGATCTCCCGATGCACCTGGACAGCGTCGGCTCGTTGGCGGTCGAGACAGGCCTCAAGCTCGGGCTGCGACGGGACGAGCTCGACGAGCTCGTGCGCGCCGCTCAGCTCCACGACCTCGGAAAGCTCGCCGTCCCCGACGAGATCCTGCACAAGGCGGGACCGCTCGACGAGCGCGAGTGGGCATTCGTACGCCAGCATCCTCTCGTCGGCGAACGCATCCTCCGCGCCTCCCCGGCATTTCGGAACGTCGCGACGATCGTCCGCTCGACCCACGAGCGCTGGGACGGCGCGGGATATCCGGACGGCCTCGGCGGAAACGAGATCCCCGTCGCATCCCGGATCATCTCCGCCTGCGACGCCTTCACCGCGATGACCTCCGCTCGCCCCTACCGCTCGGCGCTCACCACGGACGAGGCGCTCGCAGAGCTCGAGCGCGTCGCCGGGACGCAGTTCGACCCTGCGGTCGTCTCGGTGCTCGCGGCGCACGTGCGCGACGGTCACCACGCTGGGCACACCGCGGAGCATCCCGCGTAGCAAGCGAGCGCGCTACCGTGCTGACACCGGCCCCGTAGCTCAGTGGATAGAGCGACAGACTTCGAATCTGTGTGCGGAGGTTCGACTCCTCCCGGGGCCATGCCGCGAAGTGGCCGCGAGCACCCTGTTCCGTGCCGTGAAGGCAGCGACGAAGAAGGCAGGCGTGCCGTGGGCCGGGCCACACGCACTCCGCCACACATGCGCACCATACTGTTCCGCGGCGGCCTGAACGCGAAGCAGGTGCAGCTCTGGCTCGGGCACCACTCCCCCGCGTTTACGCTTTCGACCTACGTCCACCTCCTGCCGGACGACATCGCCGAGATCGACTTCCTCGACGCGCTCATCGCCGCGAGGCCGGTCGAGGTGGTCGAGAGCGAACCCGAGCTGGTCGCGGGCGAGGCCTAGGTCTCGCGACGGTTGCCCCGGCGAGAACGCCTCGGACTTCCCGCGTTCTGAAGGACGCTGACCAGTGTTTCGGGGGTGAGGGAGGGGTCAGTCCGCGCTTGGAACTACGCTCGTTCGGCTCGAACGAGCGCTTAAGTCGAACGCTGAAAGCGGTCGGAAACCTGCTCGGCCGTCTTGCCGTGATCGCCGATGAACTCGAGCACCTCACGATCAGCCTCTTCCATGAGGCCACGGTACTCGTAATCGTGGATGAAGCGAATTTAGGAGCGCGAGCTCGACGCGAGGCGGGCTGAACCGGGCTAAGAAGTCAGCCACTCCTCTATCGGCTTGCTCATTGCCATACCCGCGACCGTGAGCCCGTCGGGAAGCTGGATGTCCACGCCTTCGTGCCGCTCGAACCCGTATGCGAGATAGAGCGGGAGTCCGGGCAGTGTCGACATGAGCGCGAGCTTCTGGAATCCCTCGCGCCGAGCTGCGGACTCGCACTCGACGAGGATGCGTCTGCCGAGCCCGCGGCGTGACCAGTCGTCGCGAACGAACATCGCCCGCACGCGAGCCGGCTCCGTCGCGGGATCCAGAATGCGAGCATCGTCGTCCGCATCACCGCTTCCGGTGTACAGCTTGCCCCGTCGGCTCCAACCGCCGCACGCGACGATCTCCTTGTTCGCTTCGAGCACGTAGTACGTGCCATCCTCGAGGAGCTGAGGGTCGACCTGGGCGATGTAGTGGACGGCGCTCGCGCACTCCGGTTCGCGGTAGTAGCGGGGGAAATGCGCGGAAGCCGACTCCTTCATCAGCGCATCGATCGCACCGCGATCGTCGAGGGTCGCCGTCCGCAGAACGGCCTCGTCCGCATGCACGCCTGAACTCTAGAGCTGAGGGATCAGACGATCAATGCAGGGCTCGCTACGGCCAGGAAAGTCGACCGCCCGAGCCACTTTGGATGGCGGAGGACCCCGCCCGCGAGCTACCGAACTTGTCCCTAGGACGCCCTGAAGCTCGTCCACCTCTATGCCGACGAAGACTCGCCCAAGTACGAGAAGGCCGCGCTGCGGTGGCTCGAGCAGTACCTGACTGAGGGATCGCCACGGCTGCAGCAGATCGCCGAGGTGGCGGCGAGTGTGGCAAAGCTCGAGCTCGATGATGCGCTTGCCTAGAGTCGGATCAGAACGTTGATGAGGATGGTGAGAGCGACGGAAACGAGAAGCGAAACGAGCAGACAACCCGGTGAGCACCCGTAGACCCGTATCCCACCGCGTCGATCCCCGTCTGCCATTCCCGGACTGAAAGTGGACTAACGGCTTCATCGCCAAACACCGGATGTCGGTCGAGCTCGCGAGCTACCTGCGGATCAAGGAGCGCGAGAGTTTCGAGTCGTCAACACCGGGAACATCTCTGTCCCTCTACCGAAAGGGATGGAATGAGAATCACCGCTTTCATCATCCTCCTCGGTGCGATCGCTGGCGCAATCGCCACGGTGATCTCCCGAAGAAGAATCGATGGTCGGCGCGAAAGCGGCTCACTAGACGTTTGACGATTCATGCCCGACGCCCCGAGGGCCGTCTCGGACTCGGGGCGTTATCTTTTACCTGGCTGAAGCAACGTCGTGTGCGCGATGCACTAACGCCTCGCTGAACACTAACCCACACGCGAGCGCCAGCCCTGGCGGGAACCTCATCGCGCCGCCCTGCGCTCACCTCTCTCGGGCGAGTGATTTTCGCCGCCCTGGACGGCATCATCCCTTCCCGGGTCCGGGGTGCGGTACCCGCGATCCTCCGCCTGGCCATCCGCCACTTGCCCGCCTCTCTCGCTGTCGTACGCGCGTTCGAGCTCTGGATGCTCATCCTTTTCTTTCCAATCAGCCTCGGACACTTCGTCATCCTTTCTCTTCACCGTTCGCGAGGGCCGTGGTACCGAGAGCATCCGGCCCCAAAGCGAAGGAGCGGCCACAGGGACCGCCCTTCGCTTGATGCTATGGCGAGACTTAGCCGCCCGCCGGACCGCCGCCGCCTGACCGCCGTGACCTGCGCCACTACCCGGGCCGCCGCCCTCACCGCCGCCCTGACTACCGCCCTGGCCGCCGCCCTGCTCGGTGCCCTGACTCTCAGACATCTCCCCTCTCTTCATCGAAGTCGGTTTGGTGCAGAAGAGACGGGGTTGTCTCTCTGTGAGCAGTTGTCGCCTGAAAGGAACATCGCCAAACCCTTTCAGCGATTGCGTGTGGAGGCGGATCAGCCCAATGGGCAGTGGCGGGCG
The DNA here is from genome assembly GCA_963840705.1 of uncultured Actinomycetes bacterium. GTDB lineage: Bacteria > Actinomycetota > Thermoleophilia > Gaiellales > Gaiellaceae > GMQP-bins7. The sequence continues at coordinate 534,384 of CAWIZT010000009.1, forward strand.
TTCCTGTGGAGCCGCCCGCCCCTCCCCGGTTGATCTAGTGGTCGTGATCGTCGTGATCGCGATAGGCGCTACCCGCCTTCGCGATGCATAGATGCGGCGAGCGTCCAGGCAAGCGGCGCATCGAGGTTATCGGCCTGCTGCGCTGCCACGAGCACTGCCACGATCGCAGCGATCATGGCGTAGAACTCCGTCGTCAGAAACGACGGCTTCGTCTCGGTGGGCGTCGTGTGCCGCACGCGAGGTCTCGATCTTGTGCGGTCGACATCGTCCATCGGCCGATCCAACCGGGGGCAGGAAGGACGCTCTCACCGAGACTCGGCTGAACGCCTTTCCTACGGCACTCATGCGTAGAGCCTCGGGCTCGGCACCTTGTGCTCGTGCTGGCTCGAAGACGATGCACCATGAGCGGGTACGAGCTCGGTCGCTTCCGCGAAATCGCTGGGAGTCCCTTTCTCACACAGCGGGCTCCGCCTCGGCAAGATTGAGAAGATCGAGTGCCTCGGCTCGGGAACTGACACCAAGGCGGCGGCGAACGTTCCTAACGTGTGTCCGGACTGTGTGCGGCGACAGAACGAGGAGTTCAGCGATCTGATCTGTTCGCAAGCCTTCGTCGTAGAGGCGAAGGATCACGAGCTCGCGTGGTCGGAGGTCGGCGCTGCGGGCTTGCGCCGCCTCGCCTACGTCCGTGTTTACCCGGGCGACCTCGAGAGAACGGCTTCGTAAGAACTGCGGACTTCGCTCGATGTTCTCCAGAGCAAGGCCGAGCTGCACCGATGCGGCGTTGAGCAGCGTGAGGTCGTCCTCGGGCGGACGTCGCTTGCTGCGCGCGCCGATCGTCAGAATCCCGACCCGTTCGCCGCCGGCCTCGAGCCACCGCACCTCGACCCAGTGGAGGCCGAGCGATCCGAACGCAGTCGGCGGCGCGCCTTGGCTCATCGTCTCGAGCCGACGAATGGTGATCGGGTCAAGGGCCAAGCGTCGAATCTCCGAGGGGCGAAGGCCGCTAGCCGCCACGAGGTGGAGCTTGGCGTCTGCGCCGAGCAGTCGGATCGCGGCCACGTCGGCCTGTAGGGCGGGGACCAGGGCATCGGCAACCTGCTGGAGGGAGAAGACGAGGTTCTGGCCGGGAACGGACGCGATCTGTTGCCGCAAGGCCACGTACCACCGTTCGCGCTCCTCCAAGAGATGGCGGGCGCGAACTTGGTCGGTCGTGTCAGCCGCGAGGGTGACCACGACTTGGCCCCAGCTCTCGGTGTCGATGCGACGCAGGGTCGCGCTCCACCAGTTCGGCTCCTGCCCTGGGGAGTCGTGACGGAACTCCGGAACGTGATGCGGGCTTCCGGACGCGGCTACTTCGGCGACGAGCGCCGCCAGGTCATCTGTTAGGAGAAGCGACTGGTGCGCGTTGTGCGATTCGGTCAGCTGATCGGGCGGCAGGTCATGATCGGTGAAACCGGGAAGCGGGGGGCTGGCGTGGAGGATCTCGAGTGTGTCGGCGTCGTTGACGAGCAAGCCAACCGGCAACTGGGCGTGGAGTTCCTTCAAGAGGAGAAGGTCGATGGAACGCGCATGCGCGCTCGTCCGCCTAGCTGGCACGCGGTTCGTACTAGTCGAAGGACTGTTCAGGGATGAACGGGTCACCGAGCACGATCCCTTCGGGAGTGATTCTGAACTCGCGGGTTTCCGGTTCGTGTCGGCTTGCGCGCGTCTTCAAGACGGTGAGGGCGCGGCGGACGGTTGCTTGGTCGCGGGTGTACTGGAGGAGTACGACGTTGTCGGACAGGTGTGAGACGCCGAACTCGGAGAGTCGCCGTACATGGAAGAGGTCTGGTAGCTCCGAGGTCATGAACACGCTGACTCCCTGGCGGGAGAAGCGCTGAACGAGCGAGTACATGTATTCCCGGAACCGGATCTCGTCCGGCGAGGCGAGCTTGAGATCGGTGAGGCTATCGATGAGGACTCGGCGTGCTCCGGTGCGCTCCACCGTCTCGAGCAGGTCATAGACCCATTCGTCGATGTACATGTCGACGGGCGAGCGGTACATCAGCTCGACGCCCTCCTCATCAACCGACCACCCGAACCCCTCGAGGATCCGCGCGAGCTGGGTCGGGTGTTCCTGGAGCGTCGCCAGCACACCGGGTTCGCCCTGACGGACGCCATTGAAGATGAAGTGCAGGCCCATCAGGGTCTTGCCGCAGCCCGACGGGCCAGCGCAGAGCGTGGAGGCGCCGGGCCAGTAACCGTCGGCGAGCATGTCGTCGAGGGCGGCGATCCCGGATGAGTGCCTTGCGCCGTCGAGCGGGTAGGTCGTGATGTCGCTCTGGTCGGCCAGCCGCGGGAAGACGTCGATCCCGTTGGCCGAGAGGCGGTAAGCGTGCTGGCCGGGAGCGAATTCGCTTCCTCGTAGCTTGAGGACGCGGAGGGAGCGCGTCTCGCGCTCGGACGCTCGCGTCGTCGAGAGGCTGATGATGGCGTCGGCAACCGCGAATTCAGGCGCCACGGCGATCTCCGCTTCGCCGTACTCGCCGATCCAAAACGACGAGGCCGGGAAGGCGGACAAGTGGCCGGCGAAATCGTGGAGGAAGCGGCGAAACTCGGCAGCCTCCGCGTAGGCGGAGAGCGCCTTGAAGCTGTCGATCACGATGATTCCCGGGCGGCGCTCCTTGATCAACGCGGTTACCTGCTCGAGGACGCCGGCGAGGCCGCGCTCGTTGAGAGCTGGGCCGAGGTCCTCGTAGAAGACCGAGTTGCCGACCGCTCCAGGGTCGAAGAAACGGAGGCTCTGGCCGTAGCGGAGGATCTTGTCGAATGGTTCCGACACCGTGGCGAGGTACAAGCCGGGCCGCTCGATCGTCGCGTTCGCGAACAGGTATTGCTGAGCGAGAATCGTCTTGCCGGTTCCCGGAAGCCCGATGAGCATGTTGATTGCGTCCACCGGGAGGCCGCCCCCGAGTACGCCGTCGAGGCGGGCGTGGCCGCTCAGGAGACGCTCGCTCACAGCGATGTCGCGCCTTGCAGGAACGCGCTCTTCCCGAGCAAGTCCTTGACGGTCGAGACGAACTGCAGCGGATCAAGTGGCTTCCGCAGAAAGGCGTCGGCGCCCGCTGCGAGCGCCTGGTCGCGCGCGTCGAGCGTGGAGATCACCAGGCATGCGGGCACTCCGGCTTCCTTCAGACGCTGGCACAGGTCGGCGCCCGTACCGCCTGAGATGAGCAGCTCGATCACCGCAAGCTGGGGTAGGCGTTGCTCGAGCTTGAGCGCTGCGTCATCGGCATCGAGGGCGAGTGCCACCTCGTAGCCCTCGGTCTGGAGAAAGAACTCGGCGAACTCGGCCGCGTACGGATCACGCTCGGCGAGAAGGATCAGAAGGCGAGGTGCCTGCTCGCTCGCATCCGTTGAGCGAACGCCGCTGCGGCGCGCGAGCTGCTCGCCGAGCAGCCGATGGGCCTCGGCGGGCTGCAGCCCTCGATCGATTCCCTCCTTGACGAAGCGGAGCTGCTCGACCTGTCCGCGTGTGTACAGCCGATGGCCGCCGTTGCTGCGCTCGGGCTTCACGAGCCCATAGCGCTCCTCCCAGTTTCGGATCGTCGCAGCGGGGAGGTCGAGCATGCGCTCGACGGCGCCAATGCTGTAGATCGCGATCTCTCCGTGCTGCATGACGACCATCGTACTTCATCAGAACCTCTCTCGTAGGGGGAGATAGCTCATCATTAATTATCAGATACCTCATCAGATACCTCATCAACCTAGCCATAGTTCATCAGAACTGAGCTACGGTGGCAGCGTGATCGGACATGAACAAGTGAACACTGCGGCGCCCGAAACAGGTGGGCGGACAGCTGCGGCCCTCGCGAGCGAGTTGCCGCGAGCCCGAACCGTGCAAGCCGACTTTTCGTTGGCCCTCGAGCGGGATGGGAGCGAATCAGCAGTCCTCGTCCTCGCTGGCGAGCTCGACCTTTTCCGCGCGCCGGCAATCGCAGACGCGCTGGCAGAAGTGCGCCACTTGACCGTCGATCTTCGCTTGGTCACTTTCATCGACGCGACAACGCTCGCCCTGCTCCTCAGCGCGAGCCGACGCCAGCAGGCACACGCTGGCGAGCTGATCGTCCTCGTTGGTCCGCAGACACCGATGACTGCGTTCGAGGCGACGGGCTTCGATCGTCTTCTCGCAATCAAGCGACTGGACGACGAGCCAAGAAACATCGCTCCATGCACGGCAGTAGCGAGTGGACTTGTCTTGAGTCCGCCGTCTCATACCACCCTCAAGAGGAGGAACAGCAATGGCAACAATGGAAACCACTGAGCGGGCGCGCACCAAGACGCCGGCCACGTACGTCGGCGATCGCACCACCGACGAAACCAAGCACTCACTGAAGACCACCGAGTTCTGGGCGATGGCCGGGCTCATCGTGGCCATCCTGGCTGCGTCCGCCTATTCCGACTCACTCGACGACGTCCGCGCCTGGACGCTCGTCGCCGCGATCGGGATCGGCTACATGATCAGCCGCGGACTCGCCAAGGCGGGCACGAAGTACGCCGGCGGCGAAGACCCGCTCAACAACCGCTGACGCACGCCCATCACGTCTGTGCTCGGGGCCCTCGGCCCCGAGCACAGACCAGCGCGTTTTGCGCGCGTTCGCCGCGGGAACGCCTCCATGTCCAAAACCTCAGAGCGAAGGAGCAGACGCATGACAACTGAAACGAGTGGCAGTCACCCGAGTGGGGCGGTCGCAGAAGTGAAGGAGAAGGGCGAGGAGCTGGTCTCCAGCGCCCAGGAACAGATCTCGACGAAGGCTCAGGAGCTCGGCGGGGAAGCGAAGTTCCAGATCCGCGAGCAACTCGAGCAACGCTCGACCGAGACAGGGGAGCACGTCCAGTCGATCGGGAAGGTTCTACACTCGAGCGCAAATCAGCTCCGCAGCGAGGGCAACGACATGCCCGCGAAGGTCGTCGAAGAGGTTGCTCGACGGACCGACGATCTCGGCAACTACTTGCGGTCGGCGCAGGCAGAGCGGATTCTCGACGACATCGAGAGATTCGCCCGTCGGCGTCCGTGGGTCACCGCCGGAGTGGGTGCGCTCGCCGGGTTCGTGGCCTCGCGTTTTCTGAAGGCCTCCGGTGACCGTCGCTACGAGGGAGCGCAGAGTAACGGCCGTGGCTACGGCCAGGGCTACTCCGCCTCGCCGCAGCGGAGCCTGACGGCCGGCAGTGGGTAGACAGCGATGGCTGCGAGTCAGGATTTACGCGAACGATCGACGGTTCAGCTCGTCAAGGATCTGACGCATCAGGCGAGCACGCTGGTCAAGCAGGAGGCGGAGCTCGTGAAGGTCGAGTTGTCCGAGAACGTCGAGCTTGCGAAGGCCGAGATGGCGGAAAAAGGGAAGAAAGCGGGCGTCGGCGTGGGAGCGGCGGCCGCTGCCGGAATTGCCGGGCTTCTCGCCCTCGGCGCGTTCACTGCGTTCCTCATCATCGCGCTCGACGAAGTGATGCCCACGTGGGCCGCGGCACTCTGTGTGACGGCGTTGTGGGTGCTCGTCGCCGTGCCTCTGGCCCTCTACGCACGAACGAAGATTCACGAAGTGGGCACGCCTGTGCCCGAGAAGACACTCGAATCGGTGAAGGAGGATGTGGCATGGCTCAAAGATCAGACGAGCTGAAGCACGAGATCGAGCAAACGCGCGAGCAGATGGGCGACACGGCGGACGCGCTTGCGTACAAGGCGGATGTGCCGACGAGGACGAAGGAGTGGATCGGCGACAAGAAGGACGCCGTCGTCTCCACGGTCACGGGTGCCACCGCGAAGGTTGGGGACGCAACCCCGGATGGTGAGCAGATCACGTATCGCGCGGGCCGGATGAAGCGCCTTGCGGAGCGCAATCCCCTCGGTCTGGCGATCGGAGGCGCGGCTGTCGGTTTCATCGCCGGGCTCCTCGCTCCCTCGACGCGGATGGAAGACGAGCGCATCGGCTCCATGGCGGACGACGTGAAGTCGTCGGCGACGGAAGCCGGGCGAGAGGCGCTCGACCGCGGGAAGCATGTGGTGCAGGAAGCAGGGTCTGCCGCCCTCGAGACCGCAAAGGAAAGCGGCCGTGAGGAGGGTGAGGAACTGTCCGCGAGTCTGCAGGAGAAGGCTCGGGACGTTCTGCCGGGCGAGCAGCAGTCGAGCTCGCAGCATGCGACCCCTCGAAGACGCCGCAGCCCGCTTCGAAGACGCCACAGTCGTCCGGTTCGAAGACGCCTCAGCCGTCCAGTTCGACGACGGCGCCGTCTTCCTCTCGGACGTCGGGCTAACCCTCGAGGGGCCGGACACCTGTCCGGCCCCTCGCAGGCGCCTGAGGGTCTTGGTCGAGCAAGGCGCCTAGGAGATGTACGGAGGCAGCCAACAGGCACTCCGATCGCGAACTGGAGGTATCAGATGATTCGACGTATTGATCGCATCGCTACGGACCTTCCGCCTCCGTCGGAGCCCGATCCTGCAGGCGCGGCGGCCGTGCAGGAGCTCATGGGGGGCCGCTTCGGCGAGATGTCGACGTTCCTGAACTACACCTTTCAGTCGTTCAACTTCCGCCACCGACAGGGTGCTCGTCCGTTCTATGACCTCATCGCCAACATCGCAGCCGAGGAGTTCGGGCACGTCGAGCTGGTCGCAGCGACGATCAACACCATGCTGACCGGTGCGAGCTCTACCAACGGACGCGCACCGAAGGCTTCGCTCGCCGCCATGAAGGGCGTCGGCAACCCGCATCACTTCCTCGTTGGCGGTCAGGGAGCTCTGCCCCAGAACTCGCAGGGACGTCCGTGGAACGGCGACTACGTCTTCTCGTCAGGCGATCTCGTCGAAGACCTGACCCATAACTTCTTCCTCGAGACCGGCGCCCGCAACGGCAAGCTCAAGGTCTGGGAGATGGTCGAGCACCCTGCCGCTCGAGCGTTGACCGGCTACCTGCTCGTCCGCGGCGGAGTTCATCAGGTCGCGTACGCCCGCGCAGTCGAGCGCCTTACCGGCGCGGATCTGATGAAGCTCTTCCCGACCCCCCGCATTCCCACCGAGAAGATCCCGGAGTGCAAGCCGCACATTCAGCGAGGAGAGCATCTTCGTCTCTACCGGT
>CAWIZT010000010.1:0-101718 GCA_963840705.1 uncultured Actinomycetes bacterium
CCAGGAGCTCCGCCTCCGCCTCCGGGCGTGCGAACGTCACCGGAAGTGGCTCGGTCGGCTCGATCGAGATCTGCCGGTACTGCTTGAGCCCGGTCGCGGCGGGGATGAGCTTGCCGATGATCACGTTCTCCTTCAGCCCGAGCAGACGGTCGGTCTTGCCCTCGATGGCCGCGTCCGTGAGCACCTTGGTGGTCTCCTGGAACGAGGCCGCCGAGAGGAAGGACTCGGTCGCGAGCGACGCCTTCGTGATACCGAGGATGATCGGCTCGAAGGTCGCCTGCTCGCCCTTCTCCTTCTTCACGCGCGCGTTCTCGCGCTCCAGGACGACACGGTCGACGAGCTGACCCGGCAGGAGCGCGGTCTCGCCGGCGCTCTCGACCCGCACCTTCTTCAGCATCTGGCGCACGATCAGCTCGATGTGCTTGTCGTGGATCTCGACGCCCTGCGACTTGTAGACGTTCTGCACCTCGCCGACGAGGTACAGCTCGGTCGCCGTCGCACCCTTGAGCGTGAGCAGGTCGGTCGGGTTGAGCGAGCCCTCGTTGAGCGCATCGCCGGACTCGACCATCTGTCCGGTCGCGACCTTGAGCCGCGTCCTTCGCGGGAAGGCGTACTCCTTCGGGTCCGGGAGCTCGCCCTTCTCGTCGATCGCCGTCGGGGTGATCGTCACCTTGATCGTCCGCTCGGAGTCGTCGACGTCGACCTTGCCCGCGACGTCGGTGAGCGTCCCCGCGCCCTTCGGGTTGCGCGCCTCGAAGATCTCGACGACGCGCGGGAGGCCGTGGGTGATGTCCGATCCGGCCACGCCGCCCGTGTGGAACGTGCGCATGGTGAGCTGCGTGCCCGGCTCGCCGATCGACTGTGCGGCGATGATCCCCACCGCGTCACCGATCTCGGCAGGGCCGCCGGTGGCCAGGAACGTCCCGTAGCAGAGTCGGCAGAGCCCGTACTCGGCGCGGCACTTGAGAACCGACCGAACCGGGATCGTGGCCGTGGCCGCGTGCTCGCCGAACTCCTCGACCAGCTTGCGAAGCCCGCTCATCGTGATCTCCGTGCCCTTCGCGATGACCAGGACCTTGCCCGGCTTCCCGTCCTTGACCGGCTTCATGATGTCCAGTGCGGCGACTCGGCCGGCGACGCTCTTGTTCGGAGACTCATCGAGGATGAGCGCGAGGTCGACGTACTCCTTGGTGCCGCAGTCGCTCGGGTTCTTACCGGGTTGGTCGCGGATGATCACGTCCTGCGAGACGTCCACGAGCCGCCGCGTGAGATATCCCGAGTCGGCCGTGCGGAGCGCCGTGTCAGCGAGGCCCTTGCGTGCACCGTGCGTCGAGATGAAGTACTCGAGCACCGTGAGGCCTTCCATGAAGTTGGCCTTGATCGGCCGCGCGATGATCTCGCCCTTCGGGTCGGCCATGAGGCCGCGCATGCCCGCCAGCTGGCGGATCTGGTTGAAGGATCCACGCGCGCCCGAGTTGGCCATCATGTAGATCGGGTTCGTCGGCGAGAGGTTCGCCATCATCGCGTTGGCCACGACCTCGGTCGCCTCGGTCCAGATCGCCACGATGCGCTCGTCGCGCTCCTCCTCGGTCATGAGGCCGCGGTCGTACTCGCGTCCGACCTTGGACACCTCGTCCTCGAACCGGGCGAGGATCTCCTCCTTGTCGTCGGGAATGACGATGTCGTTCTTGGAGATCGTGATCCCGGCGCGGGTCGCGAACCTGAAGGTGAGCGACTTGATCACGTCGAGCGCGGCCGCGATCGTGTTCGGCCCGTAGCGCTCGACGAGGTCGCCGATGAACTGGTCGAGCTCGCGCTTGGTGAGCGTCCGGTTGAGGAACGGATGATCCTCCGCGGCGCCACCGGTTGCCTCGCTGAGGGCTCGCTCGACCTCGGCGTTGAAGATGACGCGCCCCGGAGTCGTCAGCAGGCGCTCGTCGCCCCACTCGTACTCGATCGGATCCTGGTAGCGCAGCGGTGCCGCTTGATCCGTCTCGACGGCGAATTCGACGTCCTCCTCGGTGCGGAAGCGCGGAAGCCCGTTCTTCTTCAGCTTCTTCGCCAGGTCGGCCGCAGTCGTCGCGTCGAGGTCGAACTCACAGTAGGTGAGGAAGTACGCGCCGAGCACCATGTCCTGGGTCGGCGTGGCCAGCGGTCGCCCGCTCGCCGGCGAGAGGATGTTGTTGGCCGAGAGCATGAGCACGCGCGCCTCGGCCTGCGCCTCCGCCGAGAGCGGCAGGTGCACGGCCATCTGGTCGCCGTCGAAGTCGGCGTTGAACGCGTGGCAGACCAAGGGATGAACCTGGATCGCCTTGCCCTCGACCAGGACCGGCTCGAACGCCTGGATGCCCAGTCGATGCAGCGTCGGTGCGCGGTTCAGGAGCACCGGATGCTCGGCGATGACCTCCTCGAGGACGTCCCACACCTCGGGGATCATCGACTCGACCATCTTCTTCGCCGCCTTGATGTTCTGGACGGCCTTGCGCTCGACCAGCCGGCTCATGATGAACGGCTTGAAGAGCTCGAGGGCCATCAGCTTCGGCAGGCCGCACTGGTGCAGCTTCAGATTCGGGCCGGCGACGATGACCGAGCGGCCCGAGTAGTCGACGCGCTTACCGAGCAGGTTCTGGCGGAAGCGTCCCTGCTTGCCCTTGAGCATGTCCGAGAGCGACTTGAGCGGGCGGTTGCCCGGGCCGGTGACGGCACGGCCGCGGCGTCCGTTGTCGAACAGGGCGTCGACGGCCTCCTGCAGCATCCGCTTCTCGTTGTTGACGATGATCTCCGGAGCGCCCAGGTCGAGCAGCCGCTTGAGCCGGTTGTTCCGGTTGATCACCCTGCGATAGAGGTCGTTCAGGTCGCTCGTGGCGAAGCGTCCGCCGTCGAGCTGAACCATCGGCCTGAGCTCCGGCGGAATCACCGGCACGGCCTCGAGGATCATCCACTCGGGCTTGTTGCCCGACTTGATGAAAGCCTCGACGACCTTGAGCCGCTTGATCGCGCGCTGCTGCTTCTGGCCCTTGGACGTCTTGATCGTGTCGCGCAGGGAGAGCGACTCCTCGTCGAGATCGAGCGCACGCAGGAGGTCGCGGATCGCCTCCGCTCCCATGCCACCCTGGAAGTACACCCCGAAGCCGTACGGCGAGCCGAAGCGGTCCTTGAGCTCACGGAAGATCTGCTCGTCGCCGACGATCATCTTCGGCTCGAGCTCGCGGAAGAGGAGCCACGTCTGCTCGAGGCGGCGAACCGCATCGACGGACGCCTCACGCGTGTCCTCACGGCGCACGTCCATGTCGGCCACCATCTCGCGGACCTTCAGCGCCCACTGGGCGACCGCGTCGAGGTCGTCCTTGCGCGTTCCCTCGACGAGGCAGAGGTCGTAGGCGAGCTCGCGAACCGCGGCCGCATCGGCGTCGGGCTCCACCGCCGCGAGCACGGCAGCGAGCAGTCCGTTGCCGGTCTCGCGTGCGCGGTCGAGATTCTTCCGGTCGACCGAAGCGACGAGCTCGGCGTCCTCGCCCGTGAGCTCGGCGCCGGAGAGAAGACCCTCCTGCACCCGCTTCAGATGCTTCGTGATCGCGCCCTTCTTCGAGCCGGAGGCCTTCTCGAGGTCGGCCCGCAGGGGCTCGAGCGCGGCCTCGATCTGCATCGCCGCCGCCGCAACCGACTCGACCTCGCGCGGGGCCAGACGGCGATCGTCGCGAGTCGAGGTCTGGCGGACGAGCTCGCGGACGCGCCGCGGATCCTCGTTCGTGATCTTCTTGGCGAGCTCGGTGAAGACGCCGCCGCCGAGTGACCTGAGCTCTTCGAGCGGAGGCATGGCTGCCTCTTCGGCCCAGTTGTTCAGGCCACGCGCCCAGAAGTCGTCGTCCTCGTCGAAGTTCCGCTCCTTGCCTGCGGCGAAGTAGTCGCGCCGCCGGCCCAGCCGGTCGTCGAGCGCGGACAGTGCCTCGTCGCGATCCAGGTAGATCCGCTCCGTCTCGCCGGCGACCTTGTCCTCGAGATCGGCGAGATCCGACTGGCGCTTCTCGCGGTCGACCTGCGTGACGATCGAGGCGGCGAAGTAGAGCACCTTCTCGAGCTCCCGCGGCGCGATGTCCAGCAGGTATCCGATCCGGCTCGGAACGCCCTTGAAGAACCAGATGTGCGAGACCGGAGCCGCCAGGTCGATGTGACCCATGCGCTCGCGGCGCACCTTCTGCCGGGTGACCTCGACGCCGCAGCGCTCACAGATGATGCCCTTGTAGCGGACGCGCTTGTACTTGCCGCAGTAGCACTCCCAGTCCTTCGTCGGACCGAAGATGCGCTCGCAGAAGAGCCCGTCGCGCTCCGGCTTCAGGGTGCGGTAGTTGATCGTCTCCGGCTTGGTGACCTCGCCGGAAGACCAGTCGCGGATCTGCTTGCTCGAGGCAAGCCCGATACGAATCGCGTCGAATTCGTTGATGTCGATCACGTGTCTCAGCGCCTTCTTTCTTTGTCGGGGCGACCGGCACCAGCGCGGTCATCGCGAAGACCGGACGCCTTTCGGGATCTCGCGCGACCCGAACGCGGCGCGCTAGCGGGTTCGGGTCTGCGCCGTGCAGCAATCAGTCCTCGACCTCCACTTACGCCGACCTCGACCTCGACGGCGGGCTCTTCACCCACGTCTCCGAGCTCCTCGTCGGCGGCAAGGACGAGCTCGCCGGCCTCGTCCGGAGCCTCGCCGCCCTCCTCGACCTCCTCGGCCGTGGGCGGACGGGCGGCCGCACGGAGCGAGCCGGGCGACAGGTCGATGCCGAGCTCCTCGGCGGCCCGCAGGAGCTCGTCGTCCTCCTCGCGAACCTCGACCTCGCGGCCTTCGTCCGAGAGCACCTGGACGTCGAGCGCGAGCGACTGCATCTCCTTCAGCAGCACCTTGAACGACTCCGGGATGGAGGGCTCGGCGATGTTCTCGCCCTTGACGATCGCCTCGTACGCCTTGACGCGCCCGATGGTGTCGTCGGACTTGATCGTGAGCATCTCCTGCAGCGTGTACGCGGCGCCGTAGGCCTCGAGCGCCCAGACCTCCATCTCTCCGAAGCGCTGGCCGCCGAACTGCGCCTTGCCGCCGAGCGGCTGCTGGGTGACGAGCGAGTACGGGCCTGTCGAGCGCGCGTGGATCTTGTCGTCCACGAGGTGCAGCAGCTTCAGGATGTACATGAAGCCGACCGTCACGTCCTGGTCGAACTGCTGCCCGGACTTGCCGTCGTAGAGCGTGACCTTCCCCGAGCTCCTGCTGCCGCGCGGGGCGGACTCGTCGATACGCCATCTGGACGTGGCCGTTCGTGGCCGACTGCGCCCAGGCGACCAGCGCGTCGTCGACGTCACCCTCGGTGGCCCCGTCGAAGACCGCCGTCGCGACCGAGCGGGGATCGGGAGCGTTGATCGGCGCTCGCGCGCTGACCGGACCGCCCTCGGGGAAGACGCCGTGCGCGGCCGCCCAGCCGAGGTGTGTCTCGAGGATCTGGCCGATGTTCATACGGCTCGGGACGCCGAGCGGGTTCAGCACGACGTCGACCGGCCGGCCGTCCTCGAGGAACGGCATGTCCTCTTCGGGGACGATCTTCGCGATGACGCCCTTGTTCCCGTGGCGGCCGGCGAGCTTGTCGCCCTCCGCGATCTTGCGCTTCTTCGCGACGTAGACGCGGACGAGCTCGTTGACACCCGGCGGCAGGTCGTCGCCCGCATCGCGGGAGAACGTCTTGACGCCGATGACCTTGCCGCCCTCGCCGTGCGGAACCTTCAGGGAGGTGTCCCGCACCTCGCGGGCCTTCTCCTTGAAGATCGCGCGGATCAGCTTCTCCTCGGCGGTCAGCTCCGTCTCGCCCTTCGGCGTGACCTTGCCGACCAGAAGGTCGCCCGAGGCGGCCTCCGCACCGATGCGAACGACACCGCGCTCGTCGAGGTTGGCCAGCGACTCCTCCGAGCGGTTCGGGATGTCGCGGGTGATCTCCTCGTCACCGAGCTTCGTCGACCGTGCGTCGATCTCGTACTCGTGGATGTGGATCGAGCTCAGCACGTCGTCCTTCACGAGCCGCTCGGAGATGACGATCGCGTCCTCGAAGTTGAACCCCTCCCAGGGCATGAAGGCCACGAGGAGATTGGCGCCGAGCGCGAGCTCGCCGCCGTCCGTCGAGCTCCCGTCCGCGAGCACCTCTCCCTTCTTGACCTTGTCGCCGAGCGTGACGACCGGCTTCTGGTGGATGAGCGTGCCCTGGTTCGAGCGCATGAACTTCGTCATCGGGTACTCGTCGCGCGTGCCGCGGCCTTCGACCACGATCCGCTCCGCGTCCACGTCGACGATCGAGCCGTCGTTTCGGGCGAGCACGACGTCCCCGGTGTCCACCGCAGCGCGGAACTCGAGGCCGGTGCCGACGAGCGGGGCCTGCGGGATCATCAGCGGGACAGCCTGCTTCTGCATGTTCGCGCCCATCAGCGCGCGGTTCGCGTCGTTGTGCTCGAGGAACGGAATGAGCGCCGTCGCCACCGACACGATCTGGGCAGGAGAGACGTCCATGTACTCGACGTCCTTCGGCGAGACGATGACCGCCTCACCCTCACGGGATCGACAGAGCACCTGGTCGTTCTCGAACTTGCCCGACTTCGGGTCGACCGGCTCCGATGCCTGCGCGATCGTGAACTGCCGCTCCTCGGCCGCGTCCAGGTAGATGATCTCGTCGGTCACCTTGCCGCTCTTGACCACGCGGTACGGCGTCTGGATGAAGCCGAACTGCGAGACGGTCGCGAACGATGCGAGCGATCCGATGAGGCCGATGTTCGGTCCTTCCGGCGTCTCGATCGGGCACATGCGCCCGTAGTGGGTCTGATGGACGTCGCGCACCTCGATCGGTGCGCGCTCCCGCGTGAGCCCGCCCGCGCCGAGCGCCGAGAGGCGGCGACGGTGGGTCAATCCGGAGAGCGTGTTCGTCTGATCCATGAACTGGCTCAGCTGCGAGGAGCCGAAGAACTCCTTGAGCGCCGCCACGACCGGGCGGATGTTGATGATCGTCTGCGGAGTGATCGTGTCGACGTCCTCGGTGGTCATCCGCTCGCGGACAACCCGCTCCATGCGGTAGAGCCCGACCCGGAAGGCCTCCTGGATCAGCTCGCCCGTGGTGCGCAGCCGGCGGTTTCCGAAGTCCTCGTACTCGTCGAGCTCCGCGCGAATCGGGTCGCGGGAGAGCTGCGCGGCCTCGGCGGCGTGATCCTTGGCGTCCTCGGGCACACCGAGGTTCGCCGGCAGACTGACGAGTCGGCGGACGAGCGCGACGATGTCCTCGGTCGTGAGCACCCTCACGTCGTCGGGGACGGATACGCCGAGCCGCTGGTTCAACTTGTAGCGGCCGACCTTCGTGAGGTCGTAGCGCTTGGCGTCGAAGAACAGCGTGCGCAGGAGATTGCGCGCGTTGTCGAGAGTCGGAGGCTCACCCGGTCGCTGCTTCTTGAACACCTCGATCAGCGCCTCTTCCTCGCGGGTCGAGGGATCCTTCTCGAGCGTGTTCGCGATGTACGCCGAGCCGCCGAAGAGCTCGAGGATCTTCTCGTTCGAGGTCGTGTCGAGCGCGAACCCGGTCGTCGGGTCCTCGGCCGGAAGCGCGCGCAGCAGCGTCGTGATGGGCAGCTTGCGCTTCCGGTCGATGCGTGCGAAGACGAGCCCCTTCTTGTCGATCTCGACCTCGAGCCACGAGCCGCGCGAAGGCATCAGGTTCGCCATGAAGGCCTGCTTCGTGGCGTCCTTCGGCTCCATCAGATACGCGCCCGGGCTGCGGACGAGCTGCGTGACGATCACGCGCTCGGTTCCGTTGATGATGAACGTCCCCCAGGGAGTCATCATCGGGAAGTCGCCCATGAAGACCCGCTGCTCGCGGATCTCACCGGTCTCCTTGTTGACGAAGCGGACCGTGATCGAGAGCGGGACCTGGTACGTCAGGTCCTTCTCACGGCACTCCTGAATTGTGAACTGCGGATCCCCGAACTCATACTCGGCGAACTCCACGGCGAGCGTGCCCGTGTAGTCCTCGATCGGCGAGATGTCGTCGATCGTCTCGCGAAGCCCTTCCTTCATGAACCAGTCGAAGGACGACTTCTGGATGTCGATGAGGTTCGGGAGGTCGAGGACGTGCTTCAGGCGCGAAAAGCTCTTGCGCGCGCGGGGCGCGACAGCAACGCTGCTCAAATGTGACAGCCTCCCTTGACGACGTGCAGGGTTGGACGGACGAGACCTCGGCGGAACCTCGGAGGATAGCGCACGAGCACACCCCGCCGCAACCGCTGTTCGGAGCGGATGGGGTGCGTCGGAAAAGTGTAGCGGATGGGGCAAGGGTGGGCGTCGACAGGCGCGACCACGTCAGCGCATCCAGGTGGTCAGTCGAGGGCCGGGCCTCGGCCGGCGCGCCGGACACGCCCGGCGCGGTTCTACTTGAGCTCGACGGAGGCGCCGGCTTCCTCGAGCTGGCCCTTGATCGAGTCGGCCTCCTCCTTGGCGGCGCCTTCCTTGACCGCGTTCGGAGCGCCGTCCACGAGGTCCTTCGCCTCCTTCAAGCCGAGCCCGGTGATCGCGCGCACGACCTTGATCACCTGGATCTTCTTGTCACCGGCGGCGGTGAGGACGACGTCGAAGGAGTCCTTCTCCTCCTCCGCGGCCGCGCCGTCGCCCGCGGGCCCTGCGGCGGCGACTGCGACGGGAGCGGCGGCCGTGACCCCCCACTCCTCCTCGATCGCGTTCTTCAGCTCGACGAGCTCGAGCACGGTCATCTTGCCGAGCGAGTCGAGCACCTTGGATACGTCGGTGGCCATTCTAGTTCTCCTCCTCTTCTGCTTCTGCAGGTTCGGCTGGCTCAGCGGACGGTTGTCGTCTAGTGTCTTGGGCGTCAGATTCCGCTGAGGCGGAATCTGCCGGTGTGATCTGCCGCTCCGTACGTCGGCTGCCTCGACCGCCTCAGCAGTCGCGAGCGGCTTCGACCTCGACGGGCGAAGCGACCTCGCCCTTGCTCCTCCAGCTGCTTGATCCGCGCGTCGATCAGGCCGTGCAGGTTGCGGAGCGGCGCGTTCACCAGCGCGACGAGCTGGGTCAGCGGCGCGACGATCGCGCCGACGAGCTGGCCGCGCAGCACGTCCAGGGGCGGCAACGTCGCGAGCCGGTCGACCTCGTCGCCCGACAACGTCTTGCCTTCGAGGATCCCTCCGCGCAGCGTCAGGACGTTGGTCTCCTTGGCCTTCGTCGCAAGCGCCTTCGCCACGGCCGCGGGATCGCCGCCGGACTCGATGAAGGCGATCGCCGTCGGCCCTTCGAGCATGACGAGTAGCGCGTCCGCGCCTGCCTCCGCCGCGGCTCGCCGCGTCAGCGTGTTCTTGACGATGCGAAAGCGCGCTCCGTGCCGGAGCAGGTCGTCGCGCAGCGCCTCGAGCTGCTTGTTCGTGAGCCCGCGGTAGTCGGCGACGATCAGCGTCTCCGCCTCCCTCAGGTCCGAGGCGAGCTCGGAGACGATTCGTTCCTTGTCGGATTTCAGCACGTCGATGTCCTCCTCAAGATGACGAAACCCGCACGAGGCGGGTCCTGGTGGGCGGGCGAGCCCTCGGAGAACCTGCCTCGGCTGGACCTCTGCCCATCGGTACTACCCGGGGGCTGCCAGCGGTCTTTGGCGGGAGACGTCTGTAGCTAGGTCTGTGCCTAGGCTGGGACTGTAGCTTCCTCGAGCTCCTCTGCGATATCCCTCGTCTTCGTCGAGTCGACGTGGATGCCCGGGCCCATCGTCGTCGTCAGCGTGATCTGCTTGATGTAGCGACCCTTCGCCGCGGACGGCTTGGCCCGGACGATCTCCTCGATGAGCGCGGCGTAGTTCTCGAGCAACGCGCGCTCCTCGAAGCTCTTCTTGCCGATCGGAAGGTGGACGTTCCCCCCGCGATCGGTGCGGTACTCGAGCTTCCCCGCCTTCGAGTCCGTCACGGCCTTCCCGATGTCGAACGTGACGGTTCCCGTCTTGGGGTTCGGCATCAGGCCACGGGGCCCGAGCACGCGACCGAGCTTGCCGACGACGCCCATCTGGTCGGGCGTTGCGATCGCGACGTCGAAGTCGAGGAACCCCTCCTCGATGCGCGTGGCGAGGTCGGCCGAGCCGACGACGTCCGCGCCGGCCTCCTCCGCTTCGCGCGCCTTCTCGCCCTCGGCGAAGACCGCCACGCGGACGTCCTTGCCGATGCCGTGCGGCAGCATGATCGTGCCGCGGAGCTGCTGGTCGGCGTGCCGCACGTTCAGGCCGAGCCGGAAGTGCACCTCGACGGTCTCGTCGAAGCGCGCGCCCTCGGCCGACTTGAGGATTCGAACGGCCTCGTGCGGCGCATAGGCGCGCTCGCGGTCGATCTGGTCGTGTGCCGCTCGGTAGCGCTTCCCGTGGGCGCTCATCGGTCGGTCTCCACACCCATGCTCCGCGCCGTACCGGCGATGACCTTCATCGCCTCGTCGACGTCGCGCGCGTTCAGGTCGGGCATCTTCGTCTCGGCGATCGAGCGGAGCTGGGCCTGCGTGAGGCGACCGACCTTCTCGCGATTCGGTTCCCCGGATCCCTTCTCGAGCGCGAGCGCCTCCTTGATCAGCACTGCCGCAGGCGGCGTCTTCGTGATGAAGGTGAACGAGCGGTCTTCGAAGACGGTGATCTCGACCGGGGTGATGCGCCCGTTCTCCTGCGCCGTCTGGGCGTTGAACGCCTTGCAGAACTCCATGATGTTGACGCCGTGCTGTCCCAGCGCGGGACCCACCGGCGGCGCCGGGTTGGCCTGCCCGCCGGGGATCTGCAGCTTGATGAGGGTGAGTACCTTCTTGGGCATTGTCTTCGAGGCAGCCTTGGCTAGGCCGTCAGTCGATCTTCTTCACCTGGTCGAAGCTGAGCTCCACCGGGACCTGGCGCTCGAAGATGTCGACGAGCACCTTCAGCTTCTGCTGGTCCGGGTTCACGTCGACGATCTCGCCGTCGAAGTCCGAGAGCGGGCCCGAAGTGACCTTCACCGACTCGCCGAGAGAGAACTCGACGACGGCCTTCTGCCCCTGCGCGCCGGCCGGCGCACCGTGGTGGAGGATCCGGTCGACCTCGGGCTGCGAGAGCGGCACGGGCTTGGCCCCCGCTCCCACGAACCCGGTGACACCGGGCGTGCCCTTGACGACCGTCCAGGACTCGTCGGACATGTTCATGTTGACGAGCACGTAGCCGGGAAGGACGCGCTTCTCCGCCTGCACCTTCTGGCCGTCCTTGGTCTCGATGACCTGCTCGGTGGGGACGACGACCCGGCGAAACGCCGGCGCCTGGTTCAGCGAGACGATCCGGTGCTCGAGGTTGGTCTTCACCTTGTTCTCGTGCCCGGAGTAGGTATTGATGACGTACCAGAGGAACATCGGGGCTCCTGGCTCCTAGAGGAGGACGCGGTCGACGAGGGGGCGGATTATCTGGTCGAGTCCCCAGAGGTAGAGACCGACGATCGCGCAGGCGATGATAACCACCACGGTGCCCTGAAACGTCTGAGCGCGGCTCGGCCAGTCGACTTTGCGGAGCTCGGCGACGCACTCGCGGATGAACTGCCCACGCGGAGCCTGCGCCTTCCGGCCGGTCTGCTGCTTGACGGGCTGCTGCGCAGGGCGGACCTGCACCTGCCGGCTCCGGCGTCCGGCTGCGGCTCCGTCGGCTGCGGCCCGGGCCGCGCGCCGCTGCTTTCGTGTCTCGCGCGCCACTCTTCTACCTCGTCTCGCGGTGTGCCGTGTGCTTCCCGCACCAACGGCAGTACTTCTGGAACTCGACCCGGTCCGGAGAGTTCCGCTTCGACTTCTGGGTCTGGTAGTTCCGACGTTTGCAGTCGGTGCAGGCGAGCGTGATTGCGACTCGGACTCCGGTTGCCATTCTTCGTTCTCGTTTGCTCGGGGTGCGTGCAGAGAGGTTGCGAGTAGCGGCGGCAGGACTCGAACCTGCGACACGCGGATTATGATTCCGCTGCTCTGACCAACTGAGCTACGCCGCCGCGCGCGCAAGAGTGTAGCAGCGCGGCGGAGCCGGCTTGGCCGTCGGACGCGAGTACCCTGGCGCGGATGCGGCGCTTGGAATCAGGCGGCAGCCGGCGCCGCGAATGCTGCCCGCAGGTCCCGCCGCGCCCGCGCCTCGCGAGCGAGCGCGAGCGCGGTCTCCGCGAAGACGTCGCCCCTGGCCGCGTACTCGGCCGTGAACTCCACCGCACCGTTCAGCTCGACGACGACCCAGCCGCCGAGCCCGTCCGGCAGCAGGTCGACACCGACCAGCGCCGCACCGATCGCTCGGGCCGCGGCGAGCGCAACCGCGGCGGCCTCGCGGGGAGGATCGAGCACGGGCCGACGCACGCCGCCGAGCGCGACGTTGGTTCGCCACTCGCCCACGGCGGCCACCCGGTACGCAGCCCCGACGATCCGCCCGGCGGCGACCAGGATCCGCAGGTCGTATCCCTGGGGAATCACGAGTTCCTGGACGATCGCACCATGCCGCTGGTACCAGCCACTCGGGCGCACGCCGGCCAGGGCATCCACGAGCGACGAGTGGTCGTCGCAGAGGTGCACCTCTCGGCCCCAGCTGCCGTAGCGCGGCTTCAGCACGACCGGATGCAGAGGTCGCGGTACGGCTCTCCCTTCTCGAACGTGGATCGTCGCCGGGTGAGGAACGTCGCGACGCCTGAGCACTCGGGCGGTCAGGAGCTTGTCATGCGCTGCCAGCAGCGCGGCAGGGTCGTTCAAGACGTGGACGCCGCGGGCGGCGAGCGCCCCCAGCGCCCAGAGTCCGTCGTCCATGCCGTCGAGCGTGGGCAGCACGTCCAGGCGACCGAGGGCGGCATCCCCGGGACGGAGAACCTCGAGTGCTCGGCGTGGAGTCATCGGCTCCCAGGTCAGGCCGTCCGCGGGCGCCTCCGAGAGCGCGTCGTCCGTCGGCGTCGGCCGGCAGGTGATGAGCGCAAGTCGCACGACGCAAGCGTGGCCGCAGCGCGCACGGATCGGCAAGAGGCTTCACCGGACCGTTACCGCGCGCTCACCCGAAAGCCGCTCCAACCGGTCGGGCTCGTAGGATCGCGACCGTGATCCGGATCCCCCCGCAGCGCGGCGGCTGGCTCGAGGTCATCTGCGGGCCGATGTTCTCGGGCAAGAGCGAGGAGATGATCCGTCGGCTTCGGCGAGCCGAGATCGCCGGCCAGCGCGTCGTCATCTTCAAGCCGAGGATCGACGACCGCTTCGATGCCGCAGACGTCGTCAGTCACGCCGGAGCGCGGATGCGTGGCGTACCGGTCTCCTCGGTGGCGGAGCTCGTCGCTCGAGCGCGGGGCTTCGAGGTGGTGGGGATCGACGAGGTGCAGTTCTTCGCGCAGTCCGTCGTACGCGCAGCGCTCGATCTCGCCGAGGACGGAGCCCGCGTCGTCACCGCCGGGCTCGATCAGGACTTCCGTCGGCTCCCGTTCGGCCCGATTCCCGAGCTCCTCTCCCACGCGGAGTTCGTGGACAAGCTCCAGGCCGTCTGCCACCGCTGTGGCGGCCCGGCGACCACCACCCAGCGTCTCGTCGACGGGAAGCCCGCGCCGTACTCGGGAGAGACCGTGCTCGTGGGCGCCGCCGAGCAGTACGAGGCGCGCTGCCGCGACTGCCACGAGCCGGGTGCGGACGCAGCCGCAGCCGGCGCCTCAGCGGTCGCGTAGCACTCCGGCGCCGAGCGCGAGGCCGAACACGCCGGCCGCCACGAGGACGATCGTTCCACCCGGAGGAAGATCCGCGTAGTACGAGATCGTCAGCCCGGCCAGGACGGATGCGAGCCCGACCGCGATCGAGAGGAGAAGCGTCGAGCGCATGCTCCAGGCGATTTGGCTGGCCGCGCTGACCGGGAGCACCATGAGCGCGGCCACGAGCAGAATCCCGACGACGCGCATCGACAGAGCGACGGTCACCGCGGCCAGCGCTGCGACGGTCATGTTGAGCGCACCGATCGGGACGCCGGCGACGCGAGCTCCTTCCTCGTCTACGACGATTCCGACGAGCGGACGATAGAGCAGCCCGACGGTCGCAAGCCCGACGGCGCCGAGCACGGCGATGACCGCCAGATCGGTTCGCGTCACAGTGAGGATGGAGCCGAACAGGTATTGGAAGAGATCGACGTTCAGCGCACCTGCCGCGGAGACGAGCACCACACCGGCCGCGATCCCCGTGTAGAAGACGAGCGCGAGAGCTTGGTCTCCAGCCGTCTTGCCCCTCGAGCGCAGAAACTCGATGGCGACCCCGCCGAGGAGCGCGGCCACGAGTGCCGTGAGGATCGGAGAGACGTCGAGCAGGATTCCAGCGGCAACGCCCGCGAACGCGACGTGCCCGATGCCGTCACCGACGAGGGACTGGCGGCGCTGGACCAGGAAGAAGCCAACCGCGGGAGCGAGGACGCCCACGACCGCGCCCGCCCCCAGCGCAAGTCGCATGAACTCGGACTCAAGCATGGGCGTGCGAGGGGTCGTGCCAGACGCCCGGCAGCGCTTGCGGCGAGCCGTCGAAGACGATCGTGCGTCGCACGAGCACCAGTCGCTCGACGTAGTGCTCGACCGCCCCGAACTCGTGCGAGACGTAGAGGATCGTCGCGCCGAGCTCCGAGTGCAGCCGGGCGAGGAGCGATGCGAGCGACTCCTGCGACTCGGCATCGACTCCGGTCGTCGGCTCGTCGAGGACGAGAATCGACGGTTCTCCGGCCAGGGCCTTCGCAATGAATGCCCGCTGTTGCATCCCGCCCGACAGCGTCCGGACCGGCGCGTCAGCGACCTCGGCGAGCCCGACCCTTCCGATTGCCTCGGTGACGAGCTCCCGGTCCCGCCGCCGGAGCGGGCCGAGAAGCCCGCCTGCCGCGAGACGTCCGGCCGAGACGACCTCGCGTACCGTCGCAGGAGCGTCACCGCCGAGCTCCGAGCGCTGCGCGAGATAGCCGAGCGTGCGACGCCGCGAGAAGCGATGGGCCTGCTCCCCGTAGAGGGACGCAGTCCCCTGCGACGGACGTTCCAGGCCGAGGACGATCCGAACGAGGGTCGTCTTCCCCCCGCCGTTCGGCCCGGCGATCGCGACGAACTCGCCTTCCCCGATTCGCAGGTCGACATTCTCGAGCACGTCGTAGGCCGCTCGGTACGCGAACGAGACACCGCTGAGCTCGACGGCTAGCGACATCCGAGGGCTTCCCTCAGCGCGGCCAGGTTGGTGCGCATGACGGTGAGGTAGTCCTCGCCGGCCGCGAGCCGCTCCTCGGTCAGACCCTCTAGCGGATCGAGCACGGCGACCTCGGCACCGGCTTCCCGCGCGACCGTCTCCGCGATGCGATCCGAGACGAGCGGCTCCGCGAAGACCGTCGTCGCCCCGGAGGCGTGCACGTCCTCGATCAGTCCCTCGAGCTCACGCGGTCCAGGCTCGGCCTCCGGAGAGGCTCCCGTAAGCGAGAGCTCTGTCAGGCCGTAGCGCCGAGCGAGATGGCCGAAGGCCGCATGGCTCGTGACGAAAGTCCTGCGCTCGCACCGCTCGAGACCTCGTCGATAGCTCTCGTCGAGTCGGATGAGCTCGGCCGCAAGCTGCTCTGCCCGCTCCATGCGCCCGAATGCCCGACCGATCTTCAGAGCGACCTCGGCAAACCTGGCCGGGTCCAGCCACACATGGGGATCGCGCTCACCGTCGAGCACGTCCACCGAGTGTCCGTCTCGCTGGGACACGGCATCGTCGACGGCGGGTTGAAACCCCCCTCCTGCGTAGATGACCAGGCCCGCGTCGCGGAGGGTCTCCACATCACGCGGCGAGAGCTCGACGTCGTGAGGCTCGGCCCCCGGCGGCGTGAGGTTCACGACCTCGGCTCCCTCGTCGACGATCTCCCGGGCCGCCCACGCGAGCGGATAGAAGGCGGCTACCACGGTCTCGGCGTCGCTGCCGGCGCCTCCGCCACAGCCGGCGAGCGTCACGAGGGTGAGGACGAACCAGCGAGAGCGAAGCATGGCAGTCAACCGTACCACGTTCATGAGAACGGGTATCATTATCGTGATGACCGAAACGTGGATCGATCACGTGCTGGCCCGGATGCGCTCCGGCAGCGGCCGAAGCGGGGGCGCTCGACGCATCATCGTCGAGTTCCTCGGGAGCCAGGACTGCTGTCTCTCTGCTCAGGAGATCCACGACGGCGTGCGCTCCGAGGGCGTTAGGGTCGGAATTGCGAGCGTGTATCGCGCGCTCGACGGCCTCGACGAGCTCGGCCTCGTTCAACGCGTCGACCTCGGCGACGGCGTCTCCCGCTTCGAGCGTGTCGACCCGCGCGGAGAGCACCATCACCACCTGGTCTGCGGCGATTGCGGCAAGGTCGAGCCGTTCGAGGATCCCGCGCTAGAGGCCGCGATCGTAAACGTCGCCGGCGGGCGTGGGTACGAGGTCGCAGCACATGACGTCGTCCTGCGCGGCGCCTGCGGCGACTGCCGGGTCGCCTAGGGCCTGGCGACCAGCGAAGCCGACGTCGTCGGCATCGTCATGACCTCCGCCGCCCAGAGTCCGGTATGGCCGTGCGCCCAAGTCCGTACGGGTCGACTTCCGAACGCTCGGGCGGCGGCTCGTCCAGGGACGAGGAGGCATCCGCTAGGACGCAGTAGCGTCCATGGACAGAGTGCCGATCGGCACTCCAAACCCTGATTTGAGCCGGCTCCGCCGGCGCCGAAGGCGTCTTGGCGCCTCCCTCACCGCGTCACCCGCGTATCACCCAATTTGGGGTAGGGCGCGTCTCGTCGACCGCCGATTCCTGTCCGGCATCCGCAATGCACCCCAACCCACTGCGGAAGGAGAACCACCTCATGTTCAAGCGGATCCGACAGCGTCTCGACGGGACCACCGAGCAGGGCTTCACCGTCATCGAACTCCTCGTCGTGATCATCATCATCGGCATCCTGCTCGCGATCGCCGTCCCGTCGTACCTCGGGTTCCGCGATCGGGCGGCCGACAGCTCGGCGAAAGCCAACGTTCGCGCAGCGCTTCCCGCGGTCAAGGCGTTCCACGCCGACCACGGCACGTACACGGGCATGTCCGTTGCCGCACTCCAGGCGATCGATCAGAACGTGAACCTCGACGACGCTCCGGTCGTGACCGCCACGACCTACTGCATTGACAGCACCGTCAGCGCCAGAACCTGGAAGATCTCCGGGCCTGGCACCACGACGGCAGTCTCGGGCGCCTGTTAAGCACGACGCGCCTGACGAGTGAGAAGGGCGCGGGCAACCGCGCCCTTTCTCAAGCCTTGGGGGCACGAATGGGGCGGAGTTTCATGGCGGCATCTTCATCGGCTATTCCTCGAACGGGTAATGGGCAGAGCTCGGCGACGCTTGCTTCGTGTCTCGGTCAGAGGAGACGGAGGTACCCGCCAAGCAGGCGCTCTCAAAAGAAGAGCGCGACGACTGCACCGAGCGACAGGAATGGAACATGCGGGACTGACATCTTGCGTGCCGCGGACCCGTGCCGGCGGAACAGGACGGCCGCAGGTACGAGCGCCGCGATGAAGCCGACGAACAGCGCCAGGGAGACCGTCGCGCCCAGCATCGCTCCCAACACGAGCGCGAGCTTCACGTCACCCATGCCGAAGCCGTCGGGATACGCGAGGACGACGACGAACAGGAATCCGGCTGCTCCGATCGAGGCGACCGGCCACTCGGCGCTCGGATCGAGCAGACTCTGGAGGATCAGAACGAGCGCCGCCGCGGGCAGCACGATGCGGTCAGGGACGATCTGGTCCTGGATATCAATTGCGGAGAGCGTGACCAGGAGGGCGCAGAAGCCCACCGCGAACGCCGCCTCGGCGGTCGGCCCGAAGACGGCAACACAGGCCACCACCAGCGCCGCGGTTCCCGCCTCCACCGCCGGATAGAGAGGAGAGATGGGCGCCGAGCAGTGTCGGCAGCGTCCTCGCAGGAGGAAGTACGAGAGAACAGGGATGTTATGACGCCACAGGATCTCGTGCTCGCAACTTCCGCACGAAGACGGTGGGCGAACGAGGGAGCGACGCGCGGGCACCCGAGCTGCGACCACGTTCAGGAAGCTTCCGAGCGCCAGAGCCGGGGCAAGCGTGAAAACAGCAGCGGCGGCGTTCATCTGGCTGCTCCCCGGTCGAAGCTTCGAACGACGACGCCCGGCATGGCTGTTCCCCGCAAACTCGAGTCTGCGTCCCAGAGAGCCGCGAAGGCCTCGGCCGGAGCGAGCTCGCCGTCGAACCGCAGCACCCGGCGGCTGACCACCTTAAGGTGGACGTCGCTGGCGCCCGACTCGACGGCGTGCCGGAGCACGGCGTTCAGATCCATGGACAGCTCGTGCATCGGCACGAGCGCGGCGCCGCTTGAGATCAGCTCACGGAACGGGAGGAGCCATCCGGGCCAGACGCGCCAGGGCCTGTAGGGGCGGACGGGCCACACCGCGAGCTTCGCTTGGATGGGCGAGGTCGCCACGCAGGAGGCCGGCGACCGCATCGAAGACACCTGGAGCCCGAACGGCCCAGAGGCAAGCGCGCGGGAAACGATCCGCTACCCGCTTGGCCTTCCAGGAAGCCGCGTTATGACGGTCGAGCGCGGCTGCCAGCGCCGACTCGTACTGCTCCGGCCCGCCCGCGAGCACCGCTTCGGAGGCAAGTCGGGCAGAAACGAAAGCTTCGTAGATCCCGTCGCCCGACAACGGGTCCACGAGCCCCGCCGCGTCGCCGACGAGAAGCACTCGCCCTCGGGCAGCGGGAGAGCCCAGGCGCTTCATCGGAAGCCGGTGTCCTCGTACCTCCGTGAGCGCCCCCGGGTCGACGTCGTGCTCGCGAGCGAGCCTGGCCAGGTGCGACCGCAGCCGCGGCCCCTCGTCCAGCCAGCCGCCGACCCCGAGGTTCGCGTGGTCGCCCTTTGGAAATACCCAGCCGTAGCCGCCTGGGACGACCCCCAGCTCGACCCACGCGGTTCCGCGGTACGAGGTCGGGTCGAGGTCTTCCCAGGAGACGTTCCCCTCGAGCGCGACGCCCATCCGAATCCCTCCACCAAGGCCCGTCGAGCGGGCCACCAGGCCGTTCGCTCCGTCGGCGCCCACGATGTAGGACGCCTCGATGCGCGAGCCGCCGACTCGCGCGCTGACACCGTCCGAGTGGCAGACGACCTGCTCGACGGCCGTTCCGTCGCGGAAGTCGGCGCCAGCCGCGGCCGCCCCTTCCGCGAGCAAGGCGTCGAGTCGCCGTCGCTGGGTCATGAGGATGATCGGGCTCTCACTCCTCCGCGTCACGCCGCCGCGGTAACCGGCACGCAGCACGAAGCCGTCGACGACATGCTCGACGACCGTAGAGACGTCGCACGGGACATGCCGGAGCGCACGCCCGGTGAGCCCCCCGCCGCACGGCTTGTCGCGCGGAAAACGCGCACGGTCGGCGAGGAGCACTCGCGCCCCGCCGCGCGCGAGATGCATCGAGACGGCGGAGCCCGCAGGCCCGGCGCCGACGACGAGAACGTCGAAACGCTCCACGACCGGGATCGTAGGTGCCGCGCGGCGCCCGGCTACAATTGCCCGCCCTGCAGGGGTTCCCGAGTGGCCAAAGGGGGCGGGCTGTAAACCCGCTGGCTCAGCCTTCGGAGGTTCGAATCCTCCCCCCTGCATCGCCCCGCCCTGGGCTACAGTCCCGGTCTCGCCCTCTTAGCTCAGTCGGTAGAGCACCTCCATGGTAAGGAGGGGGTCGACGGTTCGAGTCCGTCAGAGGGCTTCGCAAAGTTCCTGCTAATCAGCCCCTTCTGACAGAACTCGTAGCGAGGGTTTCGGACATCGACGTCCACCGAGCGTCCACCGCCCGCCGAGAGTGGCTTCGGCGGGGCCTGGAAACCGTGTCGCGGTGCGGCTTTGGGGCCTTCCGGGCCGACGTCCACCCAGCGTCCACGGCCCTTTCGAGCGCGAGCGCGTCGAGTAGCGAGACGGCGTGCTCGTGGCTATCGACCGCAAGATGGCCGTAGTGGAGGTCGATCATTGCGATGCTCGTGCCCATGAACCGCGAGAGGGCGAACACCGGCACGCCCGCACGAAGCGCGAAGGTGGCGTAGGTGTGTCGCAGGTCGTAGAGGTCGCGCAGCGGCTCGATCCCGCCCGCTTTCTGGACGGGCTTCCAGTGCCGGCGGTTGAAGTTGCGGAAGTCGAGGTGGCCACCGCGTGTGTTCGGAAAGAGCAGCGGGCTGTCTGCCCGCGGCCGCAGCTGGTCGAGCGCATCGAGCGCGATCGCCTGGAGCGGGACCGCGCGTCTGCTCAGCCGCGTCTTGGTGTGCTTGACCCGTCCGTTCGCATACGCCCGCCGGATCTGGACGACACCGGCGGCGCGATCCACGTCGCCCTGCTCGAGCGCGAACAGCTCCGAGGGCCTGAGCCCGGTCGCGGCCGCGAACACGACCATCGGCCCGAACATCGGCCCGAGCCGCTCGGCGACCGACCGGATCTGCGCCCAGGAATCGAACGGCCGCTGCTCCCGGCAGCGCCGGCCAGGATTCGGCACCCCGCGCTTGGCCGGGTTGTCATCGAGCAGCTTCCACGCAACCGCCCGATTGAGCACCTGCCGCAGCGCCTGGGTCGCCTCGAAGCGGTGCCCTTCGGGAACGGTCAGCCGCCACGCACAGACCTGCTCCGGCGAGAGCTCGGCAAGACGCACATCACCCAGCCCGGTCGTCGCCTTCCCGAGCAGCCAGCGAAGCTTCGCGACCGTGACCCGCTCACCGTCATGCGCATCCAGGTACTCCTCCACCCACTCGCCGAGCGTCAGCGCCGCCGCACGGCGACCGGGCACGAGCCGGGCCAGCTTGTTCTGAAGCGCCCTCTGCGCTTCAGCCTTGCTACTGAACCCGCCCACCTGCACCCTCGCCGAGCCGCGGCCCGCGATACCGGTAGGCCCACAACGGCTCCCCATCCACACACCTCGCCTGCAGCTTGAACACCTGACCCTGCTGGATCACCTCGGAACCTCCTCGATCGACGACGAGACCGAGGAATCACACCCGCGCCGCGACCACGACCACCTCGCTCAAACAAAGGGCGTCAACCGCGGCCATCATCGAGGTGTGGCGAGACTTCCCCGCGAAACGACGGCCGCGGGCGTGCGAGGCCCCGCGTGGATACCGGACGAAACTTCGTTAGCTCGGATCGACCGCGTCCACCAGGAGCTGCGTGCCGTTTCAGTTGGGCTGGCCGGGCTGGGGTGGTCCGATGCGGTAGGGCCGCATCATCTCGTTGTCTTCGTGCTCGACGATGTGACAGTGCCAGACGAACTGGCCGGGTGAGGTGAACTTGGCCCTCACGCGTGTGACCTGTCCTGGATAGGCGATGACGGTGTCCTTGAGCCCTCTTTCCCAGGGCTCGGGGCCGGTCGGCTCGCCGATGAGCTCGATCGGCAGCACGACCTCTTCCTCGTCGGTCGCCAGGTCCTGGCGGTTCACAACCTCGAAGACGATCTCGTGGATGTGCATCGGGTGAGCGTCGGCGGTTGTGTTGTAGAGCTCCCAAAGCTCCGTGTCGCCGACGTTCGGGTTCTCGCTGACCGGGGCGGCCCACATCTTGTGCTCGATGTTTCCATCGGAGTCCACGGTGCCCAACATGGCCTCCGCAGGACCGTCCCAGTACATGGACATCATCTCCACGAGCGCAAGAGCCCGTGTCCTCTGAGGCGTTGGGAGCGGCGCTATCGCGGGTAGGACGAGGAACTGCGCGGGCGTGGTCGGATCAGGAGCGACCGCCGGGACGACCCGGAACTGCATGATCTGGCCGGTCGTGTCGGGATCGGCGAGGTCGAAGTCTTCATCGGGCTCGCCGCCGCCGAAGGGCTCGTCCGGCCCGACATTGGCGAGGACCCAATTGCCGACCGGCACGTTGGTGAAATCGACGATCAGGTCGGCCCTCTCGGCAAGGCCAATCAGCAGCCGGTTGCCATTGACGGCGGTCAGATTGACGGGCGCGGCCAGGAAGCCGCCCTCATTGCCGATCTGCCAGACCTCGACGCCGGGGATGCTGCCGAAGTCGAGGATCAGGAAGCGCGACTGGCAGCCGTTCAGGAAGCGGAGCCGATAGCGCCGCTTCTCGACCTGGTGGAACGGCCACGTGTTGCCGTTGACCATGATCGTGTTGCCGAAGAACTCGGGATTCCAAATCGGCGACAGGTCGGTGTCCGGGATGAAGCCCGGATCGTCGGCTGTGGCGCCGTCGAAGAACTCCCGTGAGTCGGGATAGAAGAGCGAGCCGTCGTCGTTGAACGAGCGGTCCTGGATCGCGATCGGGATCTCGTAGTAGGTCTTGTTGGGCGGGAACGGGTCGCTCGCCGTCGGTGCGGGGCCTGGCAGCACGGCTTGCGTGTTGGACCGTGAGTCGATGACGGCGTCGTCGCCGGCCGGCCCGCCGCGGATGAGGTAGAAGCCCGCTGGGCCCGCGTAGACGTTGAGGCGTGTCATCCCAAGCGCGTGGTCGTGGTACCAGATCGTCGAGGCCCGGTTCTCGTTGGGGTACTGGAAGACGGCGGAGCCGGGGGGCCAGCCGACGCCGTACGACCCTGCAGCCTTGTGCGCGAAGAAGTGGAACCAGGTGCCGTTCCTGGCGTAGCCCGGCGGAATGTTTCTGGCCGCCGGCAGGTACCACGCCTCCGCGTAGCCGTCGCTGTCGTCGGCCACGCCGACCGCGCCGTGGACGTGGGTGACGATCGGCACGGGGCCCGTGTACGGGTCGGGTGTCTCTGTGAAGGTCGGTCGGGTGTCGCGGTCGGGCACGCCGCCCGGTGGGTTGGCCCAGTGCAGCGTCTGGTCGACCGGGAGCAGATGCGGCAGGTAGTTCCCGTTCGCGTCCGTGAGGTCGTTGATCCATTTCACCCGCACCGGCCGGTTCACCTGCGCTTCGATCGTGAGCGACGGGGCGTTGTGGAGGAGCAAGCCGCTCGGGCTCGCCGACCTCACAGCACCGTAGCCCCAGACTGTCGTCTCGGGCAGGCCCGCGGGCAGGATCTGCTGCGCGAACTGCTTCATCGAGATCTCGTAGTAGTCGACCGTCTGACCCCGCCGAACGATCGTGTCTGCCTTCGGCATCACCGGCGGAATCAGAAGCGGCGTGACGAACTTCGCGACCGCGTTCGGATCCAGCGTTCCGCCCGGGACCTGCGCGAGCGCGACCGGTGCGCCCGTCCCCGGAAGCCGCCCAAACAGATAGAAGCCCGCCCCGGCGCCTCCCACCCACGCGATAAACGTCCGCCTCGATATTGGCCGCAGTGTCTTTATCACGTACCGCTCCCCTCTCCCCCCTGCCGACGTTCTGCCTGAAATGTGGGCTTCGCCAGTTCTTGAAAGTCTCGCATGCCGCGGGATCCACGTCTAAGCGCTTGCGAGCAATCGCACTCGTCCTCGAGGTAGCGGCGGCGCGCGATCACCGCCCTTCGCCGATGCGCCTCTGCCTCGGGCGACTCGACGATGTACTCACCCAAGTAGGCGAGGATGTTGTCCGCGCCCACAATCACGGCGCCGTTCTCGAGTCGCAGCGCCGGGATCGTGTCGGCGCCAACCGCCTGTCGGAGCGCGATTCGTGCTTCCCGCTGCGCCGGAACTTGCCGGCTGACGTGGTCGAGGCCGAGTTCCGTCAGCCGCTCGCGCACGCGCCGCGAGCTCGGGCACCATTCGGCCTGGTACAACTCCAGCATCAGCCGCTCGCTCCCCCGACCAGCTCGTGGAGCGAGTCGGCACGGCGGCTCAGGCTGCCGCACACCGTGTCGCAGAGCGCGAACACGCCCTCGTCGGCGATCCGGTAGTAGGCGAAGTTGCCCTGCTTGCGGCGGGCGACGATGCCGCTCCGCTGCAGGACGCCGAGGTGCTTGGAGACATTTTGCTGTGTCGTTCCGATTCGCTCGGTCAGCTCGAGCACCGTTGCCTCTCTCTCGCGCAGCTGATCGAGCAGCTTGATCCGGGTCGGCTCGACCAGGTCGTCGGGAAGCGGGTGCGGGGGTGGCCATTTCGTCATCAATCCTCCCGGCGCCCGGGGCGGCTGCC
The DNA here is from genome assembly GCA_963840705.1 of uncultured Actinomycetes bacterium. Lineage (GTDB taxonomy): Bacteria > Actinomycetota > Thermoleophilia > Gaiellales > Gaiellaceae > GMQP-bins7. Next base: position 24,052 of record CAWIZT010000010.1, read on the forward strand.
ATCCGCGCAGGTACGGATCGCGGTACGGACAACTACTCAGCTGCGTAGTTGTCCGCACCGGGTTCAGCGCGCGCCCCGATGGCGCGACGGCCGGCACAAGCAAGGCTGCGGGCATAGACATGAGCCTCACCGCGACAGCCCATTCGATCCCCGGCACGCTCCGGCAGGAGGTCGTGATCGACGGTCAGCACCGCCTGATCACTGACCAGCCAGAGCGGCTCGGCGGCGAGGGCAGCGGCCCGTCGCCGCACGAGCTCTTCCCCGCCGCGCTTGCGCCTGCGTCACCGTGACGCTCGTGCAGTACGCGCGCACGAAGGGCTGGGAGCTCGGCGCCGTACGCGTCGCCGTCGACTACGACCATCACTCGACTCCGCGCAAGTTCGAGGTCGCGGTCGAGCTCGGCGGCGACCTCACCGACGCCCAGCTCGAGCGACTAGCCCGGGTCGCGCGCGCGTGCCCGCTTCGCCGCTCGATTGAAGCAGGGGTCGAGTTCGCCGAGACGATCTCACTCCGCCCGCGCGAAGCCAATCGGGAGCTCGTCGAGGCAGGAGGTGCATCGTGAGCAGGAAGCAGATCGTGATTCTCGGCGGCGGCACCGGCGGCACGATGACCGCGAACCGGCTGCGCCGCCGCTTCGACGCCGACGAGGCCGAGATCCACGTCGTCGACCGCGACGACCGCCACGTCTACCAGCCCGGGCTGCTGTTCGTCCCCTTCGGGCTGGCGCAGGTCGAGGAGATCGTGCGGCCGCGCGAGCGGCAGCTGCGCAACGGCGTGATCTTCCACGAGAACGAGGTCGAAGAGGTCTGGATCGAGCGCGACGAGCTGCTGCTCGACGATGGCACGGTGCTTCCGTACGACGCGCTTGTCGTCGCGAGCGGCGTGCGCCTGCAGCCCGAGGAGACCGAGGGCCTCACGGGCACGGTTGGAACGAGCGCGTCTTCACCTTCTACAGCCCCGAGGGCGCCGAGGCGCTGCATGGTGCGCTCGAGCGCTTCGACGGCGGCCGAGTGGTCGTCAACCTGGTCGACATGCCGATCAAGTGCCCGGTCGCGCCGCTCGAGTTCGCCTTCCTCGCCGACTGGTACCTGCGTGAGCGCGGCATCCGCGGCCGCACCGAGCTCGTCTACTCGACGCCGCTCGACGGCGCCTTCACCAAGCCGATCGCTTCCGAACACCTGGCGGGCCTGCTCGCCGAGAAGGAGATCGAGCTGGTGACCGAGTTCAACGCCGGCGAGGTCGACGGCGTCGGCGGCAAGCTCAGCTCCTACGACGGCCGCGAGCTCGACTTCGACCTGCTCGTGACGATCCCGCTCCACGGCGGCGCCGCCTACGTCGAGCGCTCCCCCGGTCTCGGCGACGCGCTCGGCTTCGTCCCGACGAACAAGTCAACGCTCCAGACACCGGCGAAGCCAAACGTGTTCGCGCTCGGCGACGCCACTGACCTGCCCACCTCGAAGGCCGGCTCGGTCACCCACTTCGAAGCCGAGGTCCTAACGGAGAACGTCGCTCGCTACCTCGCCGACCAAGAGCTCGAGGACGGTTACGACGGCCACGCCAACTGCTTCATCGAGACCGGCTTCCACAAGGCGCTGCTAATCGACTTCAACTACGAGACCGAGCCGCTGCCCGGCCACTTCCCCACCGCCTTCGGGCTGCCGCTGCTGCGCGAGTCCAGGCTCAACCACCTCGGCAAGCTCGCATTCCAGTGGGTCTACTGGCACGCGCTCCTGCCCGGCCGCGAGATCCCCGGCATCGGGCCGGCGATGCCGACCGCCGGCAAGAAGCGCACCCCTGCCCACGCCTGAATCGAGGAGGACGAGATGACCATGACCCTGATCGCCGATGCCCCGGTCGACGTCGACGCCGAAGGCTTCCTCACCGACCCAGAGCAGTGGAACGAGCAGATCGCCCGTGCAATCGCGGCCGAGAACGGGATCGCCGAGCTGACCGAGCGCCACTGGCTGGTCGTCAAGTTCATGCGCGACCGCTTCCTCACGACCGGCACCGCGCCCTCGATCCGCTCGCTCGGCAAGGAGTCGGGCGTGCCGATCAAGGAGCTCTACCAGCTCTTCCCCAAAGGACCGGCCAAGCTGGCCGCCAAGATCGGCGGCATCCCCAAGCCCCGCGGCTGCATCTAGAAAGGAGCGAACACGATGACCACCACACTCGAACAGCCACAACTCGACGCAGCGGAGCCGAAGACGATCGAGAAGGTCGCGATCGTCATCTCCAAAGGCTCGCTCGAGGGCATCTACCCGGGCCTGATCATGGCCAACGGCGCCCGCATGGACGGGATCGAGGCCGACCTCTTCTTCACCTTCTTCGGCCTCGACGCGATCCGCAAGGACCGCATCGAGAAGATCAAGGTCGCAACCGTCGGCAACCCCGGCCTGCACATGCCCACCTGGCTCGGTGCCCTACCCGGCTTCTCTGCCCTCGTCACGAAGATGATGAAGCGGCAGATGGAGAAGATCGACATCCCGCCGATCCCCGAGTTCATCGAGCTCGTCGCCGACTCCGGCGTCCACCTCTACGCCTGCAAGGCAACCGTCGACATGTTCGGGCTCACCATGGACGACTTCGTCCCCCAGCTCGAGGAGATCATCAGCGTCGGCGAGTTCTACGAGAAAGCCGCCGACGGCCAGATCATCTTCACGTAGGGAACAGTCGGAAGGAGGAGCGATGAGCACGCATGCATTTGATCGGCGCACACAGCGGCGCGTGGGCGTGCGGCTCGGACTTTCACAACACTGGGCGTGGCTGGGATGGGGCTTCGCGCTCGCGTTCGCCGTCCCATTCCTGTTCGCGGATCTCCTGGAGATCAACCGCGATCTCTTCTACGGCCTGTACGCGCTGGCCGTGTTCGGCTTGATCGGCCTCTGGGCTCGCTCGACCGGCTACGACCTCGTCGCCGCAAGCAAGCGCCGTTGGGCGTGGGCAGTCGGACTCGGCGCGGTCTTCGCGGGCGTGATGGCGTTCATGGTTTTGCGCACGGAAGACGCGACGCCCCACCCGGACGGCTTCGAGCTGATCGGCGCGGTGCTCTGGCGGGGTGTCCTCTACGGCGTCACCGACGGCTTGCTCTTGTCGGTGTTCCCGATCCTCGTCGTCTTCGCCGCCTTCGCGGGAACCCGACTAAACCGTCGCTTCACCGGCAAGCTCGTGATCGGCGCCGTTGCGCTGATCGCCTCGCTCGCGATGACGGCCGTCTACCACGCCGGCTACAGCGACTTCCGATCCGGCAAGATCGGGAAGCCGCTAACCGGCGACGCGCTTTGGAGCATCCCGACCCTCGTGACGCTCAATCCGGTCGGCGCTCCGATCGCACACGCCGGCTTGCACGTGTCTGCCGTGTTGCACAGCTACGACACGGACACGTTCCTGCCACCCCACAAGTGATCCAGCGGGCTGGGACTACTGGCACGGTAGTCCAGCCCGCTCGGCCCGAACCGACAGGAACGCTCAACCAAGATCCCCTCGTTTACGGAAGGAGTCGTGTGTGATGCAAGCGTTGCTCAAGAGTCGCGGCGTGGCGCTCGGCTCGATCGGTGCGGCCGCGCTGCTCTACCGGCTGCTGCTGCGTCGCCCCATCCTGAACTGGGGAGCCACCGGCGCCGAGACAAGCGCACGGCTGCCGGGCGACGAACTGCTGGAGGACGCGGACGGCGTCGCAACCCGGGCGATCACGATCGACGCGCCCGCGTCCGCGGTTTGGCCCTGGATCGCGCAGATGGGTCCGTCACCACGCGGCGGCGCCTACACCTACGACTGGATCGAGAACCTGCTCGGACTCGACATGCACAGCACCGACCGAGTGCTGCCCGAATACCAGCACCCGCAAGTGGGCGACACGCTCGGCTACGGCACGAACCGCATGCGCTTCGAACGCGTCGAGCCTCCGCGCGTGCTCGCCACCCGCTCCGAAGACGGCAACTGGGTCTGGACCTTCGTCCTCGACGAGCACGACGGAAAAACCCGGTTGATCAGCCGCAACCGCTTCCGGCTACCGACCCTGACCGCGAAGATCGGCATGGCTCCGATGGAGCCTGCATCGCTTGTCATGGAACGGAAGATGCTCCGCGGCATCAAGCGGCGTGCCGAACGCCTCGCCGCCGAAGAGAAGGAGGAGACACGTGTCTGAGACCGGCAAGAGCTTTACGGCGGACGAGGCTCGCGCGATCGGCCAGGAGATCGGGATCGATTGGACGGCATCGCCCTTCGACGTCGAGCAGTTCCGTATCGGGATGAACGTCGAGCTCGAACACGGTCTGCACGACCCTCGCACCAACGTCAGCGACGACGACCCGCACGTCACCGCCAAGATCGCGCTCGCCCACCTGAACGAGTTCCCCGATTACTACACACGCCTGGAACGGATGGAAGAAGAGGCGAAGCACGCGTGGGCCGAGCGATCCGACAACAGACCCACCTCGTGAGTCGACGCCATCGCAAACAGGCGTCCGCTGTCGGCTTGTTGGAATGAGGAAGGACGTCCGCGAGTTCATCCGCCCGCTCGAAGCCGCTGGCGTGAGCGTCGAGTCGACGCCGGGCCATTACCGCGTCCTACGCGACGGCAAGACGCTCCGGAGACCCAACGGGATGCCCTTCATGTTGCCGTTCTCCCCCGACACGGTCCACTGGCGCGCAGAGCCGCGATCGTCGACCTGCGCAAGCTGGGCGTCGACATCTAGCACCCGACGTCTGGAGTGCGCGGCGGGCGGGAAAATTCCCGAGGGAAGCGACTCAACTCGGCACGTACACGGCCGCCGCTCGCCTGGACCGCGTGCTCGCAGGTTGCGCGCTCGTACTCCCTCCGGGATCAGGCGGTCGTCTCCAGGGGTACCAGACATGTCCCTTCGAGGAGCTTGTTGTCGAGGACGTCAACAGGTGGCGGACACAAAACGGACACATCAGAAACGACACGCGCGACGTCTCGCGACGCATCTCCGGCGTCAAGTTCAGCCCGATTTGCAGGAGAAAGTGTGTCGCCAGTGATCGCGCGTATACGCGCGTGACGCTCCCAAACCTATGGTAAGGAGGGGGTCGACGGTTCGAGTCCGTCAGAGGGCTTCGCAAAGTTCCTGCTAATCAGCCCCTTTTGACAGCGCTGGTCGTGACGGCTTCTGAGCTCGACGTCCACCGAGCGTCCACCACCCGCCGCGAATGCCTTGCGCGCGGCCTGGAACTCGTGTCGCCGTGCGGCGTTGCGGGCCTGCGCGCCGGTGTCCACCCGGCGTCCACGGCCCGTTCGAGCGCGAGCGCGTCGAGGAGCGAGACGGCGTGCTGGTAGCTGTCGACGGCGAGGTGGCCGTAGTGGAGGTCGATCATCGCGATGCTGGTGCCCATGAACCGTGAGAGGGCGAACACCGGCACGCCGGCACGAAGCGCGAAGGTGGCGTAGGTGTGTCGCAGGTCGTAGAGACCTCCTGGATCGACTACCAGATCCAGAAATTTCAGCCCCTGCGGGCCTACAGACCATTGCCCACCTCCCACTGAGAGGAAGTCATTGGGATACGCCGCTGACCCTTCATGAACCCCGACCCATGCACGCCGGAGGTCGCGGGTTCCGGTCCGGTTAGCTCCATTCCGGGAGAACTAAACCGTCAAGTACGAACCCCATGCCCCACTCGTCGTGGAACTTCGTGACGGCGGTCCCGGAATTGCAGGTCAGACGGTGGGCGAGGGTAACAGCTCCCAGCGAGGGCCGCGCTCGATCACGACGGCGAAGCTTTACGGCGCACGGGTGCGACGGGAACGCTCAGCTCGGCGCTGCGTTCTGGAGCTGGGCTAGCCGGTCGCGCACCTGCGCGGCCATTGCGAGGTTCTTCCTTTGCTGGTAGCGCTCGAGCGCCTGGGCGAGCGCGGCGGCGACTTCCTCGCTTCCGCCGGCTGCGTGCAGCACCTCGGCGAGGTCGCAGAGCGCGTCGCCCTGCCCGTTCAGCGCGTCGGTGCGCTCGCTGATCGCGACGGCCTCGCGGGCGAGCTGCTCGGCCTGGCTGTGGTGGCCGCGGTGGGCGTCGATACGCGCCTGCACCTGCCGCCAGAGCGCCTGCGTGGAGGCGTCCTGCACGTCGCCGAGCTCGCGGCCGAGCCGGGCGAGCGGCTCGGCCTCGTCGTGTCGTCCGAGCGCGCAGAGCGAGCGGCCGAGCAGCGGGGCGTAGGTCGAGAGATAGGAGCGCAGGCCGCGGGCCTCGAGCAGGTCGCAGAAGCGGCGGAGGTGGGAGGCCGCGTCCTCGTGGCGGCCGGCGGTGGTCGCAAGGCGGGCGAGGAAGACGTCGACCCAGTCGTCGCCGGTCAGCTCGCGCCAGCGCTCGCCGGCCTCGCGCGCAATCTCGTCTGCCTCGTCGAAGCGGGCGAGCATGGTCAGCAGCCAGGCGCGACTCAGCAGCATCCGGGGAGTCGGATTCTCGGGAAGGAGCGCGTCGAGCGTGCGAAGGGCCTCGTCCGCCGGCCGCGGCCCCTGGGTGAGTGCGTCATCGAGGCTGAAAAGGTGCGAGTTGCGCTGTCCGGCGAGGCGGGCGTGGCGAAGCGCCTGCTCCGCCGCGTGCGCATAGTCCTCGGAGCGAACGCGGAAGTTCGCGACCCCGTGGCCGAGCGCGTACCAGACGTGCACCAAGCCGGCGTGGTCCTCCGCCTGCTCGAGCAGCGGCAATGCCCTGCGCGCGAGCTGCTCGAGCTCGTCGACGGCCGGGTCGGCCGCGAAGTGCAAACGGTGGAAGGCGGCGCCGACCCGGGCAAGCAGCTCCGCCGTCTCGTCGCCGGCCGCCCGCGCCCGCTCGCCGGCGGCGTCGGCGATCGCTGCGGCCTGCGCGCCGTCCCGATAGGAGATGGCCATGGCGAGGTCGAGCTCGAGCACGACGTCCAGTCGTGCCGGCCGGGTCAGCTGGAGCGCCCGCTCGAGCAGCCCGGCGGCGGCCCGGTTGTCGCCCCGCCAGAGCGCGCGGCGGCCGGCGACCGCGAGCCGCTCGCCGGCGCGCTCGGCCAGGTTCGGGTCGGCCTGTCCCAGCTCCTGCTTGTAGCGGGCCGCCTGTTCGAGGTGGTAGCCGAGGATCTCGTCCAGCTCGACCAGCTCCTCTCCGCGCTGCTCCAGCCAGCCGGCGAAGCGCTCGTGCAGCTCCGCCCGCGTGGCTTTCGGGAGCGCGTCGTAGGCGGCGTCGCGGATCAGTAGGTGGCGGAAGCGGAAGCCGTCCTCACGTGCGAACTGCGGCCTGTCGGGACGGATCAGCTGCCGGCGGACGAGCGCGGCCAGGCGCGGCGTCACCTGCGTCTCCTCCGGTGCGAGCGCCTGCACGGCGCCGCGGTGGAAGACCTCGCCCTCGACCGCGCCGCGCTCCAGCACCCGCCGCTCGCCGGTGTCGAGCTGGTCGAGGCGGGCGGCGAGCAGGGAGCGCAGGCTGGGCGGCACCTCGACCTCGTCACCCGCCTCGGCGGCCATCGCCAGCATCTCGCCGATGAAGAGCGGGTTGCCGCCGGCCGCGACGGCGATCCTCGCCCGCAGCTCCTCCGCCACGGCCGTTCCGATCAGGCTGGCGGCTTCCTCGCTGCCGAGCGGCTCCAGCCGCACCGTCAGTGACCAGGAGGGGCGGCGCTCGAGCAGCTCGGGGCGGGTGATGCAGACGACCAGCAGCGGGGCGCCGCTGGAAAGCAGGGCGAGATGCTCGACCAGGTCGAGGAACGTCTCCTCGCCCCACTGAATGTCGTCGAAGAGGAGGACGAGCGGTGCCTGCTCCTCGAGCAGCTTGCGGAAGGCCCAGGCGATCTCCTCCGCCGACGTCGCCGCCTCCGACTCCCCCAAGAGCGAACCGATCGCCGCCGCGGCGGCCGGATCAGACGGCGTCGCGCCCAGCTGCTTGAGCACCTCCACGACCGGCCAGTATGAGATCCCAGCCCCGTAGGGCAGGCAGCGGCCGCGGACGACCCGCGCCTCGATCAGAGACAGCGCCTCGGCCGCCAGCCGCGACTTGCCAACACCCGCATCCCCGACGATCGTGACCAGCTCACAGCGCCGCTCCGCCCACACGCGCTCCCATGCTTCCCCGAGAAGCGCCAGCTCGCGCTCGCGGCCGACGAAGACCGTCTCGTGCCGGCGCTCCGACGCCTGGCGGGCAGCGAGCAGCCGGAAGGCGGGCAGCGGCTCGCTCTTCCCCTTCAACAGCAGCGGCTCGAGCGGCTCCACGTCGACCGCCTCACGAACGAGCGCGAGCGTCGCCTCTGCGAGCAGCACCTCCCCCGGCCGGGCCGCCTGCTGCAAACGGGCGGCCACGTTCAGCGCATCACCGGTCGCGAGGCGCTCCTCCGTCCCCGTCACCACCTCACCCGTCGAGAGCCCGATCCGCCCCTCGATCCCCAGCCCCGGCAGCGCCGCCCGCATCTCCACCGCCGCCCGGCAGGCTCGCAAGGCGTCGTCCTCGTGCACCGCCGGCACCCCGAACACCGCCATCACCGCATCGCCGATGAACTTCTCCACCGATCCGCCGTGCTCCTCGACGATGCTCTTCATCCGCTCGAAATAGCGGGCCAGCAGCGCCCGCAGCGCCTCCGGATCCGTCGACTCCCCCAACGCCGTCGAACCGACCACGTCGCAAAACAGCACCGTCACCACCTTGCGGCGCTCGACCGAGCCACCAGCGAGCGGCGCGGCACACGCTTCGCAGAACCTGGCGGCGTCGCTGTTCTCGTGGCCGCAGCTCGCGCAGACCAACACGGCAGGAGACTAGACCGTATCCCCCCGCGACAACGGCCGCCGCGGCTCGCCGAAGCGCTTCTTAGACCGCTCGATCAGCTCCCCTACTTCACCGGAGGCCGGCGCTTCCAATACGCAGCATGTTGTCAAACTGGCAACAGAATGGAGCGAACTGGGATCGAACCGGCCAGCTCATCTCCGGATGCGGACGCTCCGGGGTGAGACGTTCGAGCATCCTCCGACGGAGTTCGACGGGATGGAGCCGGCGAGGAGGCTGACTCCTACTTCCAAGTGTTGAAGGAGTTTCGTCGGCGAAGGTTGATCGATTTGAGGTTGGTGTTCTTGTGCCGGCCAGGTCTTGCATGCCCACGGCCGGAGTCTCGATGACGCGGACCCGCGCGCGGTCGTGAGGCCTTCTCCCGACCGCACGGTTTCCCAGATCAGCTCGAGGGGCGCGCTCCGAGGGTGGAGCCTCCTGTCCGAGTAGGGCTCGGAATCGTGATGGAACCAGTGCTCCGGAATTGACGGCATAGGATTGCGCCGTGCGGTTCACGCTCAGGAACATCAAGGAGGATCTGGAGGACATCGGCTCTAGATTCGACGGCGCGCCGGACCTGGAGTTCCGTGCGGCGACCAAGGCGCTCGAGCTTGAGAAATCCGGCCTGAGCTACCAGCGCGTCCCGCCCGGCTATCGCTTTCCGTACGGCCACACGCACATGAAGCAAGAGGAGGTGTACGTGGTCGTGCGCGGGAGCGGGCGGATGAAGGTCGACGACGAGATCGTCGAGCTCAAGGAATGGGACGCAGTTCGGGTCCCGCCCGGCGCGTGGCGAGGCTACGAGGCCGGGCCAGAGGGCCTCGAGATCCTCGTCATCGGCGCGCCAAACCTCGGGGAGGCTCCGCGCGAAGACGTCGATGGTCAGCGCGACTGGTGGGCTGACTAGCGGAGTTGTCCGGACGTTGATCGTCACCGTCGCAGCGCAACCCAGGCGCTCGACATCGAAGCCATGACGCTCGCCTGCGCCAGTGTGCCGCTATGAGCCCGTAGAAGTGAGGCTGGATCCGGCCGGACCGATGAGTTCTCGGTGGTTTGTCGGTCTCCATCGCGCGTGTGTGCGCAGGGTGAGATGCGGCCGGAGCAGGCCGCCGAGAAAGGAGTCGGGAGATGACGCGCTATCAGATCTCGTTCGATGACGGCGCAATGACGTTTCCCGAGCAGGATCTCCCCGACGTGGCCGAGGCAGCGCACGCGGTGGTGCAAGAGGCAAAGGACGCCGGCGTTTGGGTGTTCGGCGGCGGGCTGCATTCCCACGAAGAGGTGAGCGCGGTGGCCACCGACGGGACGGTCACCGACGGCCCATACCCTGAGAGCAAGGCGTACATCGGCGGATTCTCGGTTGTCGACGTTCCCTCACGCGAGGAGGCGCTGGAGTGGGCTGGCAGGATCGCCGTCGCCTGCCGTTGTGCGCAGGAGGTTCGCGAGCTCGTGCCCGGCTCTACGCCCTGATCAAGGCCATCCGCGAGAGGCGGCGGAAGGCGTTTCGCGTTTCGCCGTTCGCCCACCATCGCCTGCGCGAGCGTACTCTGGCTTGAGCAGACGACCCCTCTCTACATGGAACGTCATCCTTCTTGCCGGTGAGAGCGCTGTCCCCGAAATCCCCTTCTCATCCGAGATTCCGGCGACGGGGATGGAGCGTTTATGGAGCCCAGCGGTCCGCAACCAGTGGCAACCGGTAGCAAAATGCACGAGCCCCGCAAAGGTTGACGGTTCGAGTCCGTCAGTGGGCTCTGCAAAAGCCCCGCAAATTGTTACCTTTCTCGGGTGGGGGCACCTGTAGAAACCCCCAGTTTGCGACGGATATCGAGCCGTACTGGAGTCTTCAGGTCCACGAGCTGCAGGGACCTGGGCGGCGGACGCCCGCCTGTCGCGCTCCTCTATAGGCGCGCGCGGAGTCCATCCCGGGCGACCCAAGCCGGTCTCAGCGTCAGCCGGAGCGCCGAATCGACGCTCGAGCGCTTTTGAGCGTTGGGCCTCGCTTCGCGGCACCACGCGATCGATCGAGCGCGTTGAGTTCGAGGCGCTTGCCGGAGTCAAAGCGGCGTTCGTCTGCATCTCGTTCCGGCTGACGAATCTCGCGATCTTGCCTTGAACGCCGCGTCGTGTAGGACGAGACTAGGGCGGTGACCCGATGCGCGGACATGCGGCGCGCCGAATTCGCCGGACGCGCACTTCTGCAGTAGCTGCGGGACAGCGCTGGCGGAGGCGCCGCCGACAGCGGAGGAGCGAAAAATGGTGTCGGTCCTCTTCGTCGACCTCGTCGACTCGACGGCGCGGGCGGACAAGGCGGATCCCGAAGACGTGCGTGACGTCCTGGAGCTCTACCACCGTCACGCGCGGGAGTGCGTGGAGCAGCACGGCGGGGTCGTCGAGAAGTTCATCGGCGATGCCGTGATGGCGGTCTTCGGCGCGCCGGTCGCACACGGCGACGACGCAGAGCGAGCGGTTCGCGCCGGTCTGCGCGTGCTCGAGCGAATCGAGCAGCTGAACGGCGAGCATCACCTCGATCTGGCGGCGCGCGCCGCAGTGAACACGGGCGAGGCGATCGTCTCCGTCGAGCACGCGCGCGCCGGGGGCGCGCTGGCCACCGGCGACGTGGTCAACACAGCGGCACGCCTGCAGACGGCCGCGCCTGCGGGACATCTCGTCGTCGGCGCCGACACCTACCGCGCGACGCGGAACGTCATCCGCTACGACCCGCTCGAGCCGGTCAGCGCAAAAGGGAAGTCGCAGCCCGTCGCCGCGTGGTTGGCCGTCGAAACGACCGCCGAGCCGGCGCAGCGCCCGCTCGCGCGCACACCCCTCCACGGCCGCGAGCGGGAGGTCGAGCTGGTCCGCTCGGTCTGGAGCCGGGCACTCGAGGAGCGCAGGTCACACCTCGTCACCCTCCTGGGGCCGCCGGGCATCGGCAAGACGCGGCTCTGCCAGGAAGTCGCGGCGTCCGTCGCCACCGCCGGCGGCCGGATCCTGCGCGGCCGCTGCCTCCCGTACGAGGAGACCACCGGCTACCAGGCTTTCTCAGGCATCGTGCACCAGGCCGCGGGGATACTCGAGTCGGATGCGGCAGACGTCGCCCGTACGAAGCTCACGTCCGCCGTCAGCGAGCTCGTGCCGACAGACGAGGCTTCCGAGACCGCGCGGTACCTCGCGCTGCTCCTCGGGCTCGGGGCCGACGAGAAGGTACCGCAGGCACAGCTCCTCTTCTTCGCGGCGCGGCGGTTCGTGGAGTGTGTCGGCGATCTGCAGCCGACCGTATTCCTATTCGAGGACGTGCACTGGGCGGACGGGAGCGAGCTCGCGCTCCTGCACTACCTCGCGCTGCACGTGCGAGACGCGCCGGTGCTCCTGATCGCCGTGGCGCGGCCGGAACTGCTCGACCGGCACGCCACGTGGGGTGCCGGGCTCGCCGCGCAAACGACCATTCCGCTCGAGCCCTTGCCGCCGGAGGCGGCGCGCGCGCTCGCGATCGACCTCATCGCGAGGGCGGGAGTGCGTTCGCTCCCCCCCGATCGGCTCGTGGAGGTCGCGGGCGGAAATCCGCTCTTCCTCGAGGAGCTCGCCGCCTCCATCGCCGAGGCCGGCGCCGGCGACGAGCTGCCGGTGACGGTGCGCGAGGCGATCGCGGCGCGCATCGACGCGATGCCCGCGGCGGCGCGCAACACGCTGCTCGCAGCGGCGGTCATCGGCAAGACGTTCTGGCGCGGCGTCGTCGCGGCGATCGCGGTCGACGTCGACGTCGACGGGGCGCTGGACGTGCTCGAAGCGCGCGACGTCGTCCGTCGTGATGCGGCGAGCCAGATCGCCGGCGAAGTGCAATACACCTTCAAGCACATGCTGATTCGCGAGGTCGCGTACGCGACCGTGACGCGCGCGGTTCGGCGCGAGCGACACGCGGCGGTAGCCCGCTACATCGAGGACGTGCTCGCGGCCGACTCGCTCTCCACGATCCTCGCGTACCACTGGCGCGAGGCAGGCGAGCCGGCCAAGGCGGTGCCGTACCTGCTTGCGGCCGCGGAGACGGCGCGTCGCAGCTGGGCGAAGGACGCGCTGCTCGACCTGTACACGCGCGCGTTGGAGCTGGCGGACGACGAGGTGCTGCGCCGGCACATCCGGCTGCAGCGCGCGCAGGCCCTCGTCGAGCTGCTCGACCGGCCGCGGGCAGCGGACGAGCTCGAAGAGCTGCTCCCGGAGCTGGAGGGAACCGAACGGCTCGAAGCGCTGATCTGGCGCGCAATCGCGACGGTATGGTCGGAACGCGGCGACGAGGCGCTCGTCGTCTCGCAGGACGCGCTCGACCTTGCGGAGCGTCTCGGCGACGAATCGGCGCTTGCGGCTGCGCTCGCCGCACGCAGCCAGGCGCTCGCGATGCGAGGAGCCGACGGTGACCTCGACGACGCGATCGAGCTCGGCGATCAGGCGCTCGAGCGGTGGGTTCAGGGTACGAGGCGATACGAGCATGCGAACCATCTGCACCTCCACTCCGATGCGAAGTACTGGGTCGGCGACTACGAAGGCTCCGTCGCACTCTCGCGGCAGGCGCGCGAGCGGGCGACCGAGGTGCGCAGCGCCGAAGGGCTGCTGCGGGGCGGCGGTTTCGAGGCGCTCGCGCTCGCCGGCCTCGGGCGGCACGAGGAGGCGATCGCGATCTGGGACGAGATGCTGAGCGTTGCCGAAGACCTCGGCGCCAATCCCGCCACCGTCCTGAACTACTCGGCGCTCGCCTACCGCGAGCTGTACGACCTCGACGAGGCGCGGCGCCGAACGGAGGCTGCGCTCGAGCTGACCGCAGGGATGCAGTTCGGAATGCCGCGGCAGTTCGCGGGATCCGACGCGATTCAGACGCAGCTGCTCGCGGGCGACGTCGGTGCAGCGCAGGCGGCGTGGCCGAAGCGATGGGCCGACGCCGAGCAGGCAACGGGGTGGACGACATGGTTGATCGCCGGTCGCTTGCTTGCCGCGCGGGCAGAGATCGCCCTCGCGACGGAGCCTCCGGACGCGGCTGCCGAGTGGGCGCACCGCGCGGTCGAGGTCGCGCGGCGGACGCGACGGCGGAAATACGAGGCGCACGCGCTTTCGACGCTGGGCCAGGCGCTCGCCCGCAGCGGCCGGCGCGACGACGGGCTTGCCGCCCTCCGCAGCGCCGTCGCCATCGCCGACGACCTCGTCGGGCCGCCAGGCCGGTGGCACGCGCGCGTCGTGCTCGGCCGTGTTGCCTACGAGCTCGGGGACGACGACGAGGCGTCGGCGGCATACGCGGCGGCGCGCGACCTCGTCGACGCCTTCAGCGCAACACTCGCGCCCGAGCGCGCGGCGACGCTCGCGCGCTCGCCGATCGTGGGCGAGATCCGCTCGCTCGTCGAAGCCTGACATGCGGTTCGTCGCCCTCGGTGACGTCATGGTCGACGTCGTCGCCGATCGTTTGCCGGCGAGCGGCGAGCGAGTCCACGGCAGCGTGCGCGTGCGCGCAGGCGGCTCGGCAGTCAACGCGGCGCTAGTCGCGCGCGCGGATCGGCGCGGACACCCAGATCGTCGGGCGTGTCGGTACGGACTCGGGCGGCGACCTCATCGTCGCGACGCTCGAGCAAAGCGGCATCGACGTCCACCTCGCGCGCGACGACGAGCTTCCGACAGGAGTCGCCGTCGCGCTGCGCGACGCCGTCGTCGCCGAGCGAGGCGCAAATGCCCGCCTCTCGCCCGACGACCTTCCGTCGCCGCTGCGGGGAGATGCCCTCCTCGTTTCCGGCTTCGCCCTGTTTCAGGAAGGGTCCGCGGAAGCGGCGCAGACGGCGCTGCGGCAGTTCGACGGCCCGTGGACCGCCGTCGACCTCGCCTCGCCACGGCTGGCGCGGCCCGACTTCAGTGCACGAGTCGTGTTCGCGACGCGGGAAGAGGCGGCCGCCGTGCCGGGGCTGGGCGAGCGGTTCGAGATCGTGTGCATGAAGGACGACTACGGCGTCGTCCGCACGTCGCCGTTCGGAGCCGGGGACGCGTTCGCTGCGGCATTTCTAGTTGCAATCGCACGCGGCGCCGGGATCGATGACGCACGCATGCATGCGCGCGACACCGCCGCGCGCGCGGCCGCCGGCTAGTTCTGGATGCCCGGCAGCCCGGCCCAGCTCCGTCGGCGACGTCGCGCGGTCGCAACCCCGCAGCCAGAGAGAACGGCGCAGATGCAGGGAAACCAGGCGAGAAGCGACTTCCTTCGACCCGCCGCGGCAGACCCAATTCTCCATGGAAAGGAGAGGGTCGACGATTCGAGTCGGTCAGAGGCCTCTGCAAGGCTGGCCGAGCCAGTGTGCCGTGGCATGGAACCGGCGCGGAGCTTTCAGTCCTGACACGACGGATTCACGTCTCCGGTCGATAGGCCAGGTAGACCACACCGTTCTCGTATGACTCGCAGGCCGCAAGCGACAGGTTGCCGGCCTCGGCTTCCTCGGGGAAGAGCCGCGGACCGGACCCGCGGGTGAGCGGGTAAACGAACAGATGCAGCTCGTCGACCACGCCGTCCGCGAGCATCGCTCGGACCAGCGTGCCGCTGCCGCTGACGTAGAGGTCGCCGTCGACCTCGTCCTTCAGGCTGCGGATCGCGTCGGGATCGTATGGCCCGATGATCTTCGAGTTCCTCCACGTCGCGGTCGTGAGCGTCGCGGAGACCACGTACTTGGTGGTGTCGTTGAAGAACGGTGCCCCTGGATCATCCTCCACGGTCCGTGTGGACCACGACGGCTCGAACAGCTCGTAGGTGGTCCGCCCGAGCAGGATGCCCCGGCTACGTTCCGTGACCGCGCCGATCGCGTCTGCCATCTGCGGGTGAAAGCCATAGTCGAACGTCCACGTCGGCGCGTCGATCACGCCGTCGAGGCTCATGAACTCGTGCACGTGTATTGCTCCCATTTCTCACCTCCGTGTCGTGTTGCCGTGTAGACCTCGCCATCGTCGCGAAGTCATCGATCGGCAGGCACCCCGGCGCCGGCTCGTTCCGCCGCATCCTGCGCTCGCGGTGACAGACTAGGATCGGGGCGTGAGCACCTCACCGCTTGTCCTGGTCCCCGGGTTCTGGCTCGGCGCGTGGGCCTGGGACGAGGTCGCCGCCACTCTGCGCGCCGACGGTCACGACGTCACGGCGCTGACGCTCCCCGGTCTCGAGTCGGCTGACGTCGACCGGTCGTCGATTACACTCGCCGACCACGTCGACGCGATCTGCGAGGCGGTGACCGCGGCGGGACGTCCGGTCGTGCTCGCCGTGCACAGCGGCGCCGGCGCTCCCGGCTATGCGGTCACCGACCGCATCCCCGAGCAGATCGCGGCGATGGTCTACGTCGACACCGGCCCGGCGAAGGGCGCGCTCGACCCCGACTTCGACGGTGCCGAGGCGCCGCTGCCCTCGCCGGAGAAGCTCGCGGAGGACGAGAACCTGGACGGGCTCAGCGAGGAGCAGCTCGAGACGTTCCGGCGGCGGGCCGTTCCCCAGCCGGGTAGCGCGCTGCGCGAGGCCGCCGAGCTGACGAACGACGCGCGCCTCGACGTGCCGAGCACGGTCATTTGCACCGGGTACACGTCCGAGCAGTACAAGGACGCCGTCAAGGAGGGCTACGCGTTCGTCGCCGGCCTCGCCGAGCTGCGCGACGTGACCTACGTCGACCTGCCGACGAGTCACTGGCCGATGTGGTCGCGCCCACAGGAGCTCGCCTCGATCATCGGCGACGTCGCGCAGAGCGCATCCGGCGCCTGACGGAAGGCCACGAGAGTCGCGTGCCGTCGGGCTCTCCTGCCAACGACTGAGTCTGCTCCACCTACCCTGCACGGATGACCGACTACGTTCACGGCTACGGGACGCGTGAGCAGGAGCGGCTTGTCGAACAGGCGGAGCACTGGCGGCACCGACTGATCCGGGACGGCACGCACCTCGAGCCCGGAACGCGCTTGCTCGAGATCGGCTGTGGGGTCGGTGCAGTACTCGCAGTGCTCGGGCAGGAGTTCCCGGGCCTCCGCCTCTTCGGCATCGACATCGAGCCGAAGCAGCTCGACTTCGCCCGCGGCCACCTCGAGCGCGCCGGGGTGGAGGCAACCCTGCGGGAGGCAGATGCGCTCGGGCTCCCGTTTGGAGACGAATCGTTCGACCACGTCTGGATGATGTGGCTGCTCGAACACGTCGCCGACCCGATCGCTGTGCTGCGCGAGGCCAGGCGTGTCCTCGTTGCGGGCGGTGCGATCACGGGCATCGAAGTCGACTACTCGACCTGCCGGGCCGAGCCGTCCACCGCTGCGCTGGAGGCGCTCTTCCGCGCGATGGTCCGGGGCATGGCGGCGGCGGGCTGGAGCGATGCCGGCACGCGGTTGCCGGGTTGGCTTCGCGACGCCGGCTTCCGTGCGATCGACGAAGGCACGCGGACCTTCTGGTGGCGGGACGAGGACCTGGTACGCCAGGCGAACTACGCCGCCGAGGTGCTGGAGAGCGCGCTCGCAAGGGACGCGGAGGTGGCGAATGGCGCGGCGGAGGAGCTTCGGGCCGGCCTCGAGGATCTGCGCAACCTCCCGCGCCAACCCGGGGCGGGCCTCGGCTGGGTGATGCACAAGTCGACGGCTGTCAGCCCGAGCTGAACCACGACCCGTGCCTCGAGTGCTACCGATAGTCGCCCGGATCTGCGTCGAGGCCGCGCTCGGCGTCGTCGATGTAGCGCCAGACGTCGGGCTGCGAGCCGTCGAGGTCGGTAAATCCGTATTCGAGCGCGAGCCGGCCGGAGTCGACCGACTGCTGGTTCCAGCGGGCGCGGTCGGGATCCGCTGCCAGCGCGGCGACCGCGCGCCCCACGTAGCGAGGCGACTCGGAGACCGCGAAGCTGCCGGGAGCCGACACCAGGGCTTCGCGCCAACTCTCCTCGGAGACGCTGAAGCTCTCGAGCATCATCTCCGAGCGAAGAAACCCCGGTGTGATGGAGACCGCAGTCGCTCCGTACGCGGCGAGCTCGTGCCCCTGCGAGAACGCCAACCGGTTCACTGCGACCTTGGCCAGGTCGTAGTACACCGAGATCCGGTAGCGCGACTCGTTGTAGGCGGAGGTGCCGTCGGTCACCTCCACGAGCAGTCCGCCCGGGCGGTCGACGACGAGCGGGAGGAGGAAGTGCGAGGTGATGAGGTGCGTGTCGATGGCCAACCGGAGAATTCGAAGACCCTTGCCGAGGTCGTGCTCCCAGATCGGCGTATTCCATTCACTCGGACCGCCCTTGAGGAGCTCGCCGCCCCAGATGTCGTTCACGAGCACGTCGACGTGGCCCTGGTCGTTCCGGATCCGCTCGGCCAGATCCTTCACCTGGTCGGGGGCGAGGTGGTCGACTGCGACCGCGATGCCGTTGCCACCGAGCTCCGTGACGAGCTCGGCGGTCTCCTCGATCGTCTCGGCACGGTCGTAGTCGGACCGAAGCGCTCCCGTCCGGCTACTGCGACCGGTGCAGTAGACCGTTGCTCCGGCCTCGCCGAGGGCAGCGGCGATGCCGCGCCCGGCACCTCGGGTCGCGCCTGCGACGACGGCGACGCGACCACGCAGTGCGTGTGGATCGGGCGTCACCTCGTCTCGATTCCCCGGAACGTCGGCTGCGACGGCGTAAGCACCGCCAAAGCGACCTCCGGCTCACCCGCGTGGCGGTCGAGCAGTTGGCGGAGATCCGCCACCGCGTTGGCGACGTCCTCGGCGGCACCCTCGTGGTGTCCCTCCACCGTGACGAGGACCTCGCTCGTACCTGCCCGCGCCGCGCTTTCAGCGCTCTGGCGCCAACACCAGCGACGTGCGCTGACGAGTCGCGCGTCGTCCACGAAGATCACCTCTCCCGGCTCCGGCCGGCTGACCGCCCCGTCGCCGCCGAGATCCGTGAACGACTCGTCGCCCTCCGCGAAGCGCACGGTGGTCGAGCCGGACATGCTCCGCTGATCGAAGACGGCGACCGGAAGGCCGTACCTGACGCTGACCAGATTGCCGAGATCGACGAGCGCGTTCAGGCTCGGGATGTCGCCCTGCTTGGTCAACCGGCGCAGAAGCGCCTCGACCGCGCTGCGATAGCGGGTCGGCTCGACGCCGACCGCGCTGAATACACGGCGCCAGGCCCCAACGCTGGGAATCTCGGAGAGAGGCCGGTCGCCGATTCGCTCGAGCGTTCGCTGCTGCTCGTCGCGAAAGGCCCGCTCCAGCTCCGCGGTCGGGCTGCCGTTGACCACGCCCCGCGCGTGCAAAGCCCCGCCGACGATGGTCGGGAAGCGGTCGAGCAACGGCTCCGCATAACCGAACAGCTAGTCGCGGTTGACCGTATCCGGCGAGAACGCCGGGAGGCAGACGGCGATGTACTCGGCGCCTTCATCGGGCGTCGAGTAGCGCACCCGCTCCCCGCCGCGCGTGACGACAACCTCGCCGGCCCGCGCGGCGAAGGCGATCCGGGTGGGAGCGGCGATGTGCGTGGGCATCGCTGGATTCTAGTGCCGTCCTCGACACTGCTATCTCCGGCACCGACCCCGAGGAGCGGTTCCGTCGGCCAGAATGCGGAGCATGGCCTCCTACTCGCTCAACGAGCGCGCGGTAGCACGAGCGCGACAGCTGATCGACGCGCGCCAATACGTGCTCGAGAGCACGTGGGGCGACGTTCAACCGAGCGCCGAGGACGAGAATGCGTTCCTGGAGTCCCACTCCTGGGACGAGTACGGCGAATGGCACCTCGGGCTCACCGCTGGCGCGGCCGAAGAGACCAAAGCACGCTACGGCTTCGTCTACGGAGACTTCCGGCGCATCCACCGGATGGGGTTGGTCGCATGCCAGTACCGGGCCGCGGAGTGGCGGCACAAGACGATCGAGCTTGCGGCTCACGACCTCCTGCAACGCCTCGACGACACGAGAGCCTGAGCACGCGAGCGCTGGCAAACTGGCCGTATGGCGCTCGAGCTGTACATGGTCGGAGTGATCGTCTCCGACATGGAGCGGGCGGTCGAGTTCTATCGACGGCTTGGCCTCGAGATTGCCGAGGGCAGCGAGAAGCAGGAGCACGTCGAGGTGAAGATGGGCGAGCTGACGTTCTTCCTGAGCACTAGGCACGCAAACGCGAAGTGGGATCCTGCTGCACGGGATCCGGCAGGTGGCTACCGCATCATCCTCGAGTTCTACCTGGAGAAGCGTGCAGCGCTCGAGGCCAAGTACGAGGAGATGATCGGCTTCGGCTACGAGTCACATTGCGCTCCTTACGATGTCACTCCCGAGCTTCGTTTCGCCATGGTCGACGACCCCGACGGGAACACGATCCTGCTCTCGGCGTCCGCCGCGGAACCAGCTTCAGGCTGAGTCGCGAACCGGATCGAGCGCGGACACGCCCTGCGTCGCGCGCGCCGGACGACGCGCGACCAGCACCGAGCCGGCGAGAACCAGGACAAAGCCGATGCCCATACCTACCGTAAGCTGCTCGTCGAGAATCGCCACGCCGAGGAGGGCGGCCACGGCCGGATTCACGTAGATGAACGCCGTCGCGCGGGCTGGCCCGACATCTGCGATCAGCGCGAAGAAGACGAGAAACGCGATCGCAGTACATACGACCGCCAGCGCGATGACGGAGGCGACAACCGTTGCCCGTGGCATCTGGTCAGGCACGCTGAACGCTGCGATGGGGATGTAGACGAGTGCTGTGAGCCCGAGCGACGCCGCGATGACGCCGAGCGCTGGGACGCCGGCCAGGTAGCGCTGCAGGATGACCGGGCCGATCGCGTAGCAGAGCGCGACGACTCCCATCGCCACGATCGGACCGAAGCCGGCGCTCTCTGCGTTGACGCCCACGATCGCGGCGACTCCGACGAACCCCAGCGCGAGCCCGATCGCGCTCTGGGTCCCGAGCCGCTCCCGTTCCCCGGTCGTACGGACGATCAGCGCCGTGAACAACGGCACCGCCGCGATGAGGAGGCCGGTCAGCGAGCTCGAGATGCGCTGCTCGGCGACCCCGAGGAGCATCCAGGGAATCGCGATCTCGATCGCCGCGAACACGAGGAGCGGCCGCCAGTACGTGAGGAGCGGGCGCAGCTCGCTGCGCAGCGCCGCGATGGGGAGCAGAAGAGCCGCCGCGATCCCGGTCCGCGCCAGGACGAGCATCGCCGGGCTGAGCTCGCTCACCGCGACTTTGATCAGGAGGTACGGAATCCCCCAGATGACGCACATCGCGGCGAAGAGCAACCACCCGCGCCTGCTCATGCCGTGACCCTACGGACCTCTCCGCGTGCCGCGTATGCAGGATTTCTGCTCGCCCCGATCAGCTACGGGAATCGTCACTAGTCTCCGAAGATGATCGCGGCAGTCCTCGAGCTCTGGCGCTATCCGGTGAAGTCGCTTCTCGGCGAGGTGCTCGACAAAGTCACGCTCGAGCAACGCGGCGTCGCAGGCGACCGGCTCTACGCCGTGACCGACCGGAACGGCAAGCTCGGGAGCGGCAAGACGTCGACGCGCTTCCGCCGAATGGACGGGCTCTTCGAGCTGAGCGCTCGGCTCGCGGAAGAGCGACCGCTGGTCACGCTTCCCGATCAGCGCGAGCTCGCCTGGGACGATCCTGCGCTTGCGGCGTTACTGAGCGAGCGCTATGGCGACGAGCTCCGTCTCTCACGCGAGGACGCGATTCCGCATCACGACGCGTCGCCGCTCCATCTGCTCACGACCGCTTCACTGGACTGGCTATCGGCGCAACTGCCCTCGTCGCAGATCGACCGCCGCCGCTTTCGCCCGAACGTCCTCCTCGACGTAGGAGGGGAAGGGCTGGTGGAAGACTCCTGGGTCGGCAGGCGATTCGCGCTCGGCGACGCCGTCATCCGCGTGACCGGCCGCACCGATCGGTGTGTGATGACGACGAATCCGCAGTCGGAACTGCCGAAGGATCCGGCCGTCCTCCGCGCTGTCACCGAGCTGAACGACGAGTGCCTCGGCGTCTTTGCTGCCGTCGAGGAGTCGGGCGTCGTGCGCGTGGGCGACCCCATGACGGAGCGTCCGTAGCCGTAGGGGCCGGGCATGCCCGGCCCCTACCATGAGCGCCTAGTGACCGGCAGCCTCCGCCGGGTGCTCGCCTCCGAAGGCCGGCTGCGGCTCGCCGTCGTGCGGCGGCTCGATCGTGATGTTCGGGAGCAGGCGGTCGAGCCAGCGCGGGATGTACCACGCCTTCTCGCCGAGGAGCGTGAGGAACGCGGGCACGAGCGTCATGCGGATGATCAGCGCATCGGTCAGGATCGCGACCGCCAGCAAGAGCCCGAACTCCTTCGGGATGCGGTCCGCACTCAGGATGAACGCAGCGAAGACCGTGCCCATGATCAGCGCCGCGGCAACGACCACCCGGCCGATCGCCGAGATGCCGTGCTCCACCGCGGCCCGCGTCTCGAGGCCGTGGACATGCTCCTCCCGGATGCGGCTCATCAGGAAGACCATGTAGTCCATCGAGAGCCCGAACAGGATCGCGAAGGTGATCGGCGGTACGAAGGTCTCGATCGGCCCTGTCTGATCGAGCCCGGTCAGCCCGAGCAGGTGGCCCTCCTGCACCACCAGCGTGAGCACCCCGAAGCCGACGAACGCGGACAGAATGGTCGTGACCGCCGCCGTCGCCGAGATGACGATCGACCGGAACGCCATCGCGAGCACGATCAACGTGACCCCGACGATGAAGAGCAGGAAGAGCGGCGTTCGCTCGAAGATGCGATCGGCGATGTCCTTGAACGCCGCCGTAATGCCGGAGACGTACGCGACTGCGTCTCCGTCCGCCGTCGCCGTCGGCACGACGTCTCCTCGTAGCCGGTCGACCAGCAGGTCGGTCGCCTCGTCCTGAGGAGCGGAATCCGGGGTCACGAAGACGATCGCGACGGTTTTTTCGTCGTTGAACTGTGGCTCTCCGACGGATGCCACGCCCTCGAGGCCCTCCACGCCGTCGAAGATCCTCTGTGGCGCGTCCGCGTCGCCGTTCACGTCGACGACGATCGGGATCGGGCTGTTGAAGCCGGCTCCGAAGCCCTCGGCGAGCAGGTCGTAGGCCCGGCGGCTGGTCTGCGCGGTGGGCTGCGTGCCCTGGTCGGCGGCGCCCAGGCGCACGAGCAGCGACGTCGCGCCTACGGCAACGACGAGGACGAGAACGACCGGGAACACGATCCTCGCGTTCGCGGTCACGAAGCGGCCCCAGCGAGCCACGAGAGTCCTTTCGCGGGCCTCTTCCGAGTCGTCCAGCTTGGGGAGGAACGGCACCTTCAGCCGGTCGATCTTGTGTCCGAGCAGCGCGAGCACCGCGAGCAAGAGCGAGTTCGCGATCAACACGGTGGTCAGCACTCCCAAGGAGGCGCCGATGCCGAGCTTGGTGATGAAGTCCATCCCGAAGAAGGCCAAACCGGCGACCGAGATCGCAACCGTGAGGCCGGCGAAGATCACGGCACGTCCGGCCGACGAGCCCGCCTCGGAGGCAGCGTCCCGCGGGGAGAGCCCCTCGTGCAGGTACTGCCGGAAGCGAGTGACGATGAACAGCGAGTAGTCGATGCCGACGCCCAAGCCGATCATCGAGACCAGGATCGGCGTGATCGTGTTGATGTCGGTCAAGCCCGCGAGGATGAACAACAAGAGGAACGCCGTGGCGAGCGCCACGATCGCAAGCGCGATCGGGATGAGCATGGCCACGAACGTGCGGAAGACGATGAGCAGCACGATGATCGCCGCGAGCAGACCGAGAAGCTCCGAGGTTCCCTGTTCGACGGGCGGGAACTCGGCGTCGCCGTTGTACTCCACGATCACCCCGGCCGGCTCGACCGTCTCGCGTGCGGCGTCCTGCACCGCGAGGACCGCTTCGCGATCCTCGTCGTAGATGACCCGGTCGAACTGGGCCTCGGAGTAGGCGATGCGTCCGTCGTCGGAGAACGTCCGCTCGCCGAACGGATCGCTGACGCTGGTCAGACCGGCCGTGTCCTCGGTCGGCTTGAACTCCGCCGACTGCAAAAGAGTGATCGCCTCGGAGACCGCAGCCTTGCGCTCGGGCGTATCGAGACGCTCGCCCTCCGGCGCGGCGAAGACGACGTTCAGGACGCCACCCTGCTCGGATGCGAACTCGGACTCGATCAAGTCGGTTGCCCTCTGCGTCTCCGAGCCGGGAATCTCGAACTCGTCTCGAAGCTCGCCGCCGATCGTCCCCACCAGGACGACCAAAAGCGCGATGATGCCGACCCAGCCCAGCACGACCCGCCAGGGATGCGCCGCGCATGCGCGCGTCCAGGTTGCAAGTCCACCGGTCGATAGACGCTCGTGCGCTGCACGCCGTTCCGACTGCGGTGCGATCCCTCCGCTGTGCTCGCTCATTCCCTCTCCTTCGTCGCTCCGCTGAGTTGTACTAAAGACGGGCCAGGAACCCGGAACTCATCGGTCGCCGGCCGGTGAAGATGGTGCTTGCTTCCGCGTCGCCAGGTTCGTGGAGCTCATCCCCGCCTCTCGGCGTGCCAGCCCTTCGAGCACCTGATCGGTCAACCGTCGCGCGAAGTCGTCGTCGAGCGGCTCGCCGCTCAGGAGCTGGCGGTAGAAGACGGCGCCGTGGAGCGCATCGATCGCCAGCTCGAGATCGGCGTCGGCGCGGATCTCTCTCCGCTCCTTTCCGCGCTCGAGCGCAGCGAGCATCGCCTCGCGGCGCACCGGAACGACGTTGCGGTGGAAGCCTTCGGCGAGATCCGGATCGTGCTGGATGTCGGCGACGAGCCCTGCGACGACCCGACCGCCCGTCGGCTCGCGGAGGACGGCGATGAGCCAGGAGAGCAGGGCGCGAACGTCCTCTCGAACGGTGCGGCCGGGAGCCGGGGCGACGACGACGTCGGCGCTCGAGAGATACGCCTCGAGCACGAGCGCCGCCCGCGAAGGCCACCACCGGTAGATCGTCTGCTTGCCGACGCCCGCCCGCGCGGCGATGGCCTCGATGGTCACATCCGGATATCCACGCTCGACCAGGAGCTCACGGGTCGCGGCGACGATCGCCTGATGCGAACGCACGCTGCGCCGGCGGTCGCGTTCGCCTACAGGTTTTCGGGGCGCGTTCACGGGCGCAAAGGTATCAATTAGACGAGACGTATCGTCTCGTGCTAGCGTCTCTCTCAACAAGACGTTTCCGTCTAGGAAAAGAGCCCGACGTGCGACCTGGAAAACTCGCCTCGCTTCGCGGCCCTCTCCTCGTGACGGCGCTCTGTGCAATTCCACTGGTGCTCTGGGCACGGTCCTCGCCACTCGACGCGCGCTTCACCGGTGAGTTCGCGACGCTCACGAGCATTGCGGTGCTCCTCGCCTACGCGGGAACCTCGGCGTTCGCGCTGAACCTCGTGCTCGGCGCCCGGCTGCGGCCGGTCGAGTCGCTCCTCGGAGGGCTCGACCGGATGTACAGGACCCACCGTGTCCTCGGCCAGGCCGCCTTCGTGCTCCTGCTCGGTCACGTCGTATTCATCCTGGCGGGCCGAGCGACGATCTCGACCGAGACGGCGCTCGACCTCCTCCGCCCCGCCGCGGGCTGGACGGTGTTCGCCGGCGTGCTGGCCTTCGGCGGGATGACGCTGGCCATCGTTCTGACCTTGTTCGTACGGCTCGGACACGAGGTGTTCGTCTACGTGCAGCGCACGTTCGGGTTCGTCTTCCTCTTGGCCAGCTACCACGTGTTCACGACTCCCGGCGCGCGGGACGATTCACGCGCGCTGAATCTCTACATGGCGGGGCTCGCGACGCTCGGAATCGCCGCGTTCGTCTACCGCTCGCTCCTCGGCAACGTCCTCGTGCGCCGCAGGAGGTATCGCGTTGTCACCGTGAATCGGCTGGACGAGTTCGTGACGGAGATCGTCATGGAGCCCGCCGTAGGACCACTCGCCTTCGCGCCCGGGCAGTTCGTGTTCGTAAACTTCCGCTCGCTCGCGTTGCGCGAGCAGTTCCACCCGCTCGAGGTATCCCTCCGCCGACGCAGGTTCTCGATCCGAGCCGGAGAGATCGCCAACCAGTTCCACCCGTTTTCCATAACGAGCGCCCCGGGCGAGCCGACGCTTCGGGTCACGGTCAAGGCCGTCGGCGACTACACCCGGGCACTGCGCACGCTCGAGCCGGGAGCCGTCGCGATCGTCGAAGGGCCGTACGGCTCGTTCTCGCAGCGCACTGTCGCGAACGGCAGGCAGATCTGGATGGCCGGTGGCATCGGCGTGACGCCGTTCCTCAGCATGGCCAGGAGCCTCGACGGGGCTCCTCGGTCGATCGACTTCTACTACTGCGTCGAGCACCAGCCCGAGGCGCACTTCCTCGACGAGCTCCGCGAGATCGCGGGGAGCAGAGACGACTTCAGCGTCGTCCTCGTCGCGCGTGACACGGACGGCTTCCTCTCCGCCGAGCGCGTCGCGCGCGAGCAGGACGATCTCCTCTCCGCGGACGTTCTCATCTGCGGACCGCCGGCGATGATCGGCAACCTGCGCTCCCAGCTCCGCGCCCTCGGCGTCCCGGACGAGCGGATTCACGCCGAGGAGTTCGGCTTCGCCAAGCTCGGCAGAGTGCAGGGCGCGTGACGGCCTTCGAGGAACGACGCACCGCGACCAGCGTCCTCGTCATCGGCACCGGCGCCGCAGGGCTCCGAGCGGCGATTGAGCTTGCCGAGCGGGGCGTGCAGGTGCTGTGCGTGGGCAAGCGCCGCCGTGACGACGCCCACACCGTGCTTGCAGCGGGCGGTATCAACGCCGCGCTCGGGACGATGCATTCCGAAGACAGCTGGGAGCAGCATGCCGCAGACACCCTGCGCGAAGGTCACTGGCTGGGAAATCGCGTCAGCGTCGAGATTCTCTGCAGGGAGGCGCCGACGGCGATCGACGACCTCGTGCGCTGGGGCGCTCGGCTCGCCCGCGAGGAGGACGGAAGGCTGACCCAGCGCTTCTTCGGCGCTCATCGCTGGCGTCGGACCTGCTTCGCGGGGGACTACACGGGGCGTGAGATCCAGCTGACCCTCGGAAGACGCGCTGCCGAGGTCGGCGTCGAGCTGCGGGACGACGTCTACGTCACGCGTCTGCTCGTCGACGGCGGTCGCGTGTTCGGCGCATACGGCTTCGACCTGGACGACGGGAGCCGTTGGCTGATCGTGGCGGACGCCGTCGTCCTGGCAGCGGGCGGGCACACGCGGATCTGGCGGCGTTCGTCCTCTCGTCGCGACGAGAACACCGGCGACGCGATGCGCCTCGCCGCCGAGGCGGGCTGCCGCCTCCGGGACATGGAGCTCGTCCAGTTCCACCCCACCGGGATGGTCTACCCCGAGGAGTCGGCGGGCACGCTGGTGACCGAGGCCGTACGGGGAGAGGGCGGCATCTTGCGAAACGCCGCCGGCGAGCGCTTCATGGAGCGGTACGACCCGGAGCGGCTCGAGCTCTCCGCACGAGACCGGGTCGCGCTCGCCAACTACACCGAGATCGCCGAAGGGCGTGGGACAGAGCACGGAGGCGTCCTGCTCGACATCTCCCACGTCGGGCGTGAGCTGATCCTGAGCCGGCTTCCCCGCATGTACCGCCAGTTCGTGGATCTCGCCATGCTCGACATCACCCAGACACCGATGGAGGTCGCACCGACGGCGCACTACTCGATGGGCGGCGTTCACGTCCACCCCGAGACCCACGCGACCGACGTGGAGGGCCTGTATGCGGTCGGCGAGTGCGCGACCGGAGTGCACGGCGCGAACCGTCTCGGCGGAAACTCCCTCGCCGAGTGCCTCGTCTTCGGCCGCATCGTCGGCACGGAGGCGGCGCGCTGGTCGGCGGAGCTCGGCGTCCAGGTGCGAGACCGGGGCGCGATCGACGCCGCCCGCGACGAGGTCGACGCACTCCTCTGCTCGCGCGACGAGGAGTATGCGCGGCCGCTCCAGCGTGCCGTTCGCGACCTCATGTCCGAGTGTTGCGGAGTCGTTCGCTCCGAGAGGGGGTTGCGCGAAGGCCTCGGCCGCTTGCAGGAGGTTGCGGGAAGAGCCGAGCGCCTGGAGGTGCGTCCCGACATCGCCGGCTACGCCGATCTCGCGCACGCGTTCGACCTGCGAGGGTCGCTGCTCGCGGCGCGGGCGACGCTCGAGTGCGCGCTCGAACGCCGAGAGACGCGCGGCGCCCACAACCGGTCCGACTTCCCGCACGAAGACCCGGAGCTCCAGGTCAACCTCGTCTGGACGCTCGACGGGACGGTGACTCACGATCCGCTTGCGCCTCCGTCCGACGTGGACTTCGCTGCGCCAGATCTGGAGTCCGCGGACCGCCTCCTCGAATGACCCCGAAACCGGAGCACGGCCTCGTCGTGGTCGAGGATCGGCGCCGGATAGTCGAGCTTGGCACGCACGAGTGCGCTCAGCTTCCACGGCTCGTGCACCGCCGATCCAGCGACCGCACCGAGCTCGGGCACGTAGCGCCGCACGTACTCGCCTGCCGGGTCGAAGCGCTTCGCCTGACGGACCGGGTTGAACATCCGATTCGGACGCGTGTCCGCACCCGTTCCCGCGACCCATTGCCAGTTGCCGACGTTGTTCGCGACGTCGCCGTCGACCAGCCAGTCGAAGAAGTGCGCCGCCCCGGCTCTCCAGTCCACGTACAGATCCCTGGTCAGGAACGATCCTGCGACCAGGCGCGCGCGATTGTGCATGAACCCTTCACGACGGAGCTGGCGCATGCCGGCGTCGACGATCGGATAGCCGGTGCGGCCTTCCTGCCATGCCCGCAGGCCCTTCTCGTCGACGCGCCAGCGATTACCGCGCGGTCGCATGTCTTCCTTCGAGATCTCCGGTCGAGCGGCGAGGAGCTGGTGATGGAAGTCGCGCCAGGCGAGCTGGCGTACGAACGCGCTGCCACCTCGCCTCGAGGCCGCGCGCTCCGCGACCTCACGCGGAGAGAGACAGCCGAAGTGGAGGTACGGCGACAGGCGAGACGTGGCGTCCGCAGCGAGGTCGTCGCGGAGCTCGTCGTAGTGCTCGAGCCCGTGTCGAAGCCACGCGGAGAGACGTTTGCGCCCCGCGGTCTCGCCTCCTTTCGGGAGCACCGGCGAGCACTCGCCCTCGACCAGCCGTTGCAATGACGGCAGGCGTCCGAGCTGCACATGGGGAGGGAGTGAGAGCAGTCGCGGAGGTGCTTCGGGGGCCCTCCCCTGAGTCCGCAGCCACGCGCGGTAGAACGGCGTGAAGACGCTGAAGTGCGTACCCGAGCCCGTCGTCACCTCGCCGAGGTGCTTGACCGTGACCCCGGGAAAGACGCGGAGAGCCACGCGCGCCGTGGCGCATGCGCGCTCCAGCCGGAGCTCGCGGCGTTGCGCGTAGCCGCTGACGTCGGCGCTCATGAAGACTGCTTCGGCGTTCGTCTCGGCGGCGACCTTCATCGTCTCGGCCACCACATCGCCGCGCCGCAGCACGAGCCGCGCGCCCCGCGCCGAGAGCGACGCATCGAGGTCCTGGAGTGCATCGCGCAGGAACGCGACCCGATTCGGCTTTGCGAAGTCGGTCTCGAGGACGCCGTCATCGAGCACGAAGAGCGGGAGCACGCGCTCGGCCTCCCGCGCCGCAGTCGCGAGCGCCGGCTGATCGCGGACGCGCAAGTCGCGGGTGAAGAGCACGATCGCGGTATGCATGTTTTCGCGGAGACGCCAGTTCAGCTCGGACGCTCGTTGAGCTCGCGGGCATTCCACAGGCGAACGACTGACGTCTCGCGCTCGTAGCCGAGAACGCCGAGCGAGCCGGGGTCGAGCGCGAAGAAGCGTCCTGCGACCGCATCCAGCCCGAGCCAACGCGCCATCAGGGTGCGGAGGAGGTGTCCGTGCGAGAAGACGATCGCGTCGCCCGAACCCGCTCGAAGCTCCGCGAGCAGCCGATCGACGCGCCCGCCTACCTGCTCGGCCGTCTCGCCACCGGGAACGCCGTCGCGCCAGAGGCTCCAGCTGGGGCGCTCGTCGCGGATCTCGATCGTGCGCAGTCCCTCGTACGCACCGTAGTCCCACTCCATGAGCTCGTCCCGCTCCGTCGCGCCCTCGCCGAAGCCTGCGAGACGACACGTCTCCGCCGCGCGCACGAGTGGGCTCGTCAGGACGCGCTCGAAGTGCCGGTCTCGCAGCTCGGGCCCGAGCGCAACGGCTCGCTCGCGCCCGCGTGTCGTCAGGGGCACGTCGGTGCGACCGGTGTGCCTCCCGCTCAGGCTCCACTCGGTCTCTGCATGCCGGACGAGAACGATCTCGGGCGACGGGTTCGACATCGCCGCCAAGGATGCCTCAGGACGAGGATTAGGCTTGATCCCGAATGACTCCCGCGTCCGAGTTCGAGGTGAACACGCCTCACGGCCTGGCGTGCGCCCACGTTCACACCGCCGGCCAGCCGAAAGCAGCGCTGATCCTCGGGCACGGAGCGGGTGGCGGCATCTCTGCGCGAGATCTGGTCGCAGTCACGGAGGTCGCTCTTTCCGAAGAGGTCAGCGTCGCCCTCGTCGAGCAGCCGTACCGGGTCGCGGGCCGCCGCGCTCCGGCTCCGGCACGGCAGCTCGATGCGGCCTGGACGACCGTCGTGGATCACCTCCGAGCGGGCGAGCTCGGCGGTGTACCGCTCATCGTCGGCGGTCGCTCGCTGGGCGCCCGCGTTGCTTGCCGGACTGTGGAGGCGACCGGCGCGATGGCCCTCCTCTGCCTGGCGTTCCCGCTGCTGCCGCCTCGACGCTCGGGCTCGGCAGTGAGCAGGTTGCCGGAGCTCGACGCGGTGACCGTTCCGACGCTGGTCGTGCAGGGCACGGGTGACCCGTTCGGCATGCCACCGGCGACCGAGCTTCGTGCCGTCGTGAAGGTGCCGGGCAACCACAGCCTGAGGACGGACCTGGAGGCCGTCCAGGCAGCGGTGCTTGACTGGCTGCCGCGCGTCCTGCTCGAGACAGCCTCTAAGGACTCGTAGAGTTGTTCGAGTAGACGCCGAGGCCGGTCTCGGGGTCGAAGAAATGGAGTCGCTCGACGTCCACCTCGAGCTCGAGCGGCTGACGCTCGCGGGCACCAGTCTCGCGCTCGAGACGAGCCACGAACGAAAGCCCGGCCCCGCGTGCACGCTCTGCGGCCAGCCTGGCCTCGGCGTCCTCGGGGGCATCCGTCACCATCGCTTCGACGACTTCCTGCGACACGACCGGTTCCCCTGGGACATTGAAGTGGACGTACACCTCGGAGCCCATGTCCTCCCGGATATCGCACACGATCGACATGCGCCGGTCCTCGCGCGACTCAGCGACGAGCGCGGCGTCCTCCATGTCCTCGGGCCGAATCCCAACGACGATTCGTCGGCCTTCGAAGCGGGAGAGAGCAGGATGACGCTCGACCGTGGACGGGTCCAGTCGCAGGCGCTGTTCGCCGAAGTGCACCCAGACGTCGCCGTCCGAGCGGGCAATGTCCGCCATGACGACGTTCATCGCCGGAGACCCGATGAACTCGGCGACGAACAGGTTCCGAGGACGCTCGTAGAGCACCTGGGGAGCGTCGACCTGCTGGAGGAGACCGCCTCTCATCACCGCCACGCGGTCGCCCATCGTCATCGCCTCGGTCTGATCGTGCGTGACGTAGACCGTGGTCACGCTCAGGTCCCGCTGGAGGCGAGCGATCTCCGCCCGCATCTCGACCCGGAGCTTCGCGTCGAGGTTGGAGAGGGGCTCGTCCATCAGGAACGCCTGCGGCTGGCGAACGATCGCGCGTCCCATGGCCACCCGTTGTCGCTGCCCTCCGGAGAGGGTTCGCGGCTTCTTCTTCAGAGCATCGGTGAGACCCAGCACAACCGCTGCCTCGCGTACGCGGTTCTCGATCTCCCGCTTGGAGACGCCGCGCATCTTGAGTGCGAAGCCCATGTTGTCGTGCGCGTTCATGTGCGGGTAGAGCGCGTAGTTCTGGAACACCATCGCGATGTCCCGGTCCTTCGGAGGCAAATCGTTGACGACGTCGCCCTCGATCCTCACCGTTCCCGAGGTGATCGTCTCCAGGCCGGCGATCATCCGGAGAGCGGTTGTCTTGCCACATCCGGACGGCCCGACGAAGACCACGAACTCGCCGTCACCTATCTCCAGATTCAGCCCGGTGACTGCCTCGGTGCCATCCGGATAGACCTTCGTCAGGTTCTCGAGCGTGATCTCCGCCACTCGCGACCTCCCGGGGGCGTCCGTTTCTCCACTTCGAAGCAATCTACTAGCATCGGGCCGGTCGTATGGAGGCCCAGGCCGCCCCGCGGTGGAAGTCCGGCACGCGTCGCTGGCGGCGTGCGCTCGAAGATCGCCGCGTTCTCGCGCCGCTGCTGATCGCCCCTGCCGTCATCTTCATCGTGCTCGTGGTCGGCATTCCGTTCGGCTGGGCGATCTACCTGAGCATGACCGACGCTATCGGAGGCTCCCTGACCGGGAACTGGGTCGGGTTCGACAACTTCACGAACGTCTGGTCGGATGACCACTTCCAGAAGGCGCTCCGCAACACGCTGATCTTCACGTTCGCGTCGCAGGCGATCGTGCTCGTAGGCGCCGCGGTCATCTCCCACTACCTCATCCGCGACTTCCGCGGTAAGTGGATCATCCGGTTCTTGATCATCCTCCCGTGGGCGGCTCCGGTCGCCTTGGGAACGATCGGCTGGTTGTGGATGTTCGACTCGCTCTTCAGCGTGATCAACTGGACGCTCGGCCACGGCCTCGGTGTTGTCGACACGGCCGATCCGCCGCAATGGTTGGGCCGGCCGAATCTCGCCCTCCTCGCAGTGATCATGGTGCACGCCTGGCGCACCCTGCCCTTCGCGATCATCATCTTCCTCGCCGGCCTGGCCTCGATTCCATCCGAGGTGGACGATGCGGCCAAGATCGACGGTGCGACGGGCATCAAGAAGCTGCTCTACGTCACGCTCCCGCTCCAGCTGCCGATCGCACTTGTCGCACTCCTCTTCGGCATCGTCTTCACGGCCTCCGACTTCGCCGTCGTCTACGTGCTCACCCAGGGCGGGCCGTTCAACTCGACGCAGATGCTCACCACCTGGTCGTTCCAGATCGGGATCAACTCCGGCTCGCTCGGCGAAGGTGCTGCGATCTCGCTTTACCTCTTCCCGCTGCTCGCCGTCGTGAGCATCGCGATGCTCTTCTTCGCGAAGAGGGCGCAGGTCTCGTAGTGGCCGGGCGGCGGATGAGGTCGGCGCGCCGCGGCCTTCCGACGTACCTCGTGCTGGGGCCGTTCGCGATCCTGCTCGCCTTCCCCTTCTACTGGATGCTCGTGACGATGCTCAAGGAGGACCTCGATCTCTACAACGCGGAGAACGTTCCGTACGTCTACAACCCCGTCCGGTGGAAGTTCTGGGAGTCGGCGACAACGGAGCACGTCACGTTCATCTTCACCGACACTCGGTACTGGGATTGGATCGTCAACACGGCGATCGTGGGATTGGTCGTGGTCGCGATCACGCTCGTCATCTCGCTTCCGGCCGGGTATGCGCTCGCGCGGCTGTCCGGCAGCTGGGGCCAGATGGCGGGGATCGGCATCTTCCTCGTCTACCTGATCCCTCCGACACTTCTCTTCCTGCCGCTTTCCCCGGTCGTCGCTCGCCTGGGTCTCCACGACTCACTCCTCGCGCTCATGCTCGTGTATCCGTCGTTCACGATTCCCTTCTCGACCTGGCTGCTGATGGGGTTCTTCAAGACGATCCCCCAGGAGCTAGAGGACGCCGCCCTGGTCGACGGCTGCTCGCGACTGAAGGCGCTCGTGAGGATCGTCTTCCCGATCTCGCTTCCCGGCATTCTGACCGTCGTCATCTTCGCGTTCGCGCTCTGCGTCAACGAGTTCATCTACGCCTTCACGTTCATCTCGTCCTCCGAGAATCGGACGATCTCCACGGGCGTGCCGAACGAGCTCATCCGAGGCGATGTCTTCTTCTGGCAATCCCTCATGGCCGCGACGCTGATCCCGAGCATCGTGCTCGCCCTTCTCTACAACACGTTCCTCGACCGATTCATCAAAGGGTTTACAGGCGGCGCCTTCAGGTAGACAATCGATCACGAGAGAAAGGAGGTACCCGGTGGCAGACATGTCGAGCGAGCCCCAGAGGGGGAAGTCGCCGCTGACCCGGGAAGACCTGCTGAAGAAAGCAGGTGCAGCTGCATTCGCCGTGAGCATGTTCGGCGCTCTGCCGGAGAAGGCTCTCGGCTTCTATGGTCCGCTGCGCTACCAGCACAAGCAGCTCTCCGGAGAGCTGCGCATCATGACGTGGACCCATTTCGTCCCGGACTACGAAAAGTGGCTCGACAATACGTACGTCAAGCAGTGGGGCGAGAAGAACGACGTCGAGGTCAAGGTCGACCACATCAACAACGCGCTGCTCTACGGCACGGGATCGTCGGAGGTCGCAGCTCAAAGCGGTCACGACCTTTTCTGGTTCATCTCGCCGCCGTCGTCGTTCCAGAAGCAGGTCGTCCCCGTGAACGACCTCGTCCAGGAGGTCACGAAGAAGTTCGGGCCGATGGCGAAGGTGGCCAAGAAGAGCACATACAACCCGAAGACCAAGCAGTTCTTCGGCTTCCCCGAGACCTACGCGCCCGACCCCGTGCAGTACCGGAAGAGCTACCTGCAGGAGGCCGGCGTCAGCCTGAACACCTGGGACGATCTTCGTAAGGGAGCGGCGAAGCTGAAGGAGCTCGGGCACCCGGTCGGCCTCGGCATGTCGAACGAGATCGACTCGAACATGCTGCTCACCTCACTCCTCTACTGCTACGGCGGCTTCATCCAGAACGAGGAGAACAGGATCGTCTTCGGACAGGGCTCGAACCGCAAGGGCGCGATCGAGGCGCTGCAGGTCATGCGCGACATCTTCCGAACCGGAATGACCGACGAGGTCTTTGCCTGGAACGCATCGTCGAACAACAATGCTTTCGTCGCCGGAAGACTGTCCGTGGCATTGAACGCGATCTCGATCGTGCGCACCGCGGAGAAGTCTGGAAACACCGCGTTGTCCGACGATACGTGGCTTGCCTCTGTCCCGCGCGGGCCCGTGATGCGCATGGGCAACGAACATGTCATGGGCGTCTACGTGATCTGGAAGTTCGCGAAGAACAAGGAGGCGGCGAGGCAGTACCTCGTAGACCAGCAGCTCAATTACCGGCAGCACTTCCTACGGAGTGAGTACTACAACTTCCCGCCGTGGACCGGGGCGATCAAGGGCGGCTTCAAGGCCATCCGCGAGCTGACGAAGCAGGACACGCACAAGCCGCGCGGGAAGTACACGATCCTTACGACGATCGCCGAGAAGTACACGACGAATCCCGGCCACCCGGGCCATTCGAACGCGGTGATCGACGAGATCTTCAGCCGCTTCCTGATCCCGGAGATGTTCGCGCGAGTCGCCCAGGGCAAGACCACCCCGGCGGACGCCGTGCGTGACTTCAATCAAGAAGCGCAGAAGATCTATCGCAAGTGGAAGGCGCAGGGGCTCGTCTAGCGCACCCTGGCGTACGGCTTGCCGAGGGCCCCTCGAGCGTCGGGCCCTCGGCGTTCTCAGAGCTCGACGACGGCCTTGCTGCCGTTCCCCTGCGCTGTCCAGGCATCCGCGACCCGGTCGAGCGAGAACGTCTCGACGTCGATCCGGATCCGGCCGGCGGCGACGTGCTCGGCCACTGCGACATACGCCTGCCGGCGCTCGTCCGGCGAGAGCGCGAAGTTGGAGTGACCGAGGATCGAGAGGCGCTTTCCACGGACTGCCGCAGACGAGAGGGTGGCTTCCGGACCCGCCGACTGCCCGACGTGCACGATCCTGGCGCCCGGAGCCGCAGCCTCGGCGGCGGCTCGGACCGGATCACCCCAGAGCGGGTCGACGACAAGGGTGGGTCCGTCGCCGCCACATGCGTCACGGAGGCGTTCGGCGAGGTCATCTCCGTCGAGTAGCACCGTTGCGTCGGCCCCGAGCTCGCGCGCTCGCTCGAGGCGGTCCAGATCACGACCGGCTGCGACGACTCGCTCGGCACCCAGCACGCGGGCGGCCTGCACTGCGATCGACCCGACCGTTCCCGTCGCCGCGAGGACGAGCACGCGGTCGTCGGGTCGAACCGCCGCCCGATCGGCGACGGGAAGCCAGCCCGCTATCCCCGCGATCCCGCAGGCTGCCGCGACGGGGTCCTCGAGCCCGTCGGGCACCGGAACGGCGAGCTCGGCAGGGAAGTCGACGCGCTCGGCGAGAAACCCGTCCTGACGCGTCCCGCGTCCCTCTCCGAAGAGATATGCGCGCTTCCCGTCGCGACGCCCGACCGCCTCGCATCCGGGCACGTACGGAAGCGGGGGATGACCTCCGTAGAACCTTCCCGCAGCCACCGCTAGATCGAGAGGATTGAACGCGACCGCGGTGATCTCGTAGGCATCTCCGCCCTCTACGTTTCCCACCTCTGGCGACTTGCCGATCTCGACGATCCGAGCTCCGCGCACGTCCTGATCCTACGGTGAGAAGAGCCCGCCGAGCGTCTCGATCGACTCGAGCAGGAGCCATGGCGGGAGCCTATCGACCGCTCTTCGCAAGAATGACGCTGCAAAGCCCGGCAGTGCCCCTGACTCCTCGGCGTCGTCGACCGCCCGCTCGAGCCCGTCCTGGACGGCGTTCTCCGCGTCGTCTCGAGCCAGCCCGTGCTCGCTCGCGAAGGCTTCGAGCGAGGCTTCGTCCCGCACGGCGAGCACGAGCTCCTCGCGCGACACCTGGAGCTCGCACGCCGCTCCGTCGAGCGCGGAGAGCACGACCTGCTCGAGGACCGCCTCGAGACCGCCGGGGTCGCGCCATTCGCGCATGACACACGGATCGGAGACCGGGGTCGGCTCGTACGATGCGCCGCCGAGCGCGACGTAGGGAACGAGGACCGCCGCCACCGTGCCGATCGCGATGAGCACGGGAAGCCCCCGGCTCACGTCGACGTCTCCCGAAGCAGCACCGCCGGTAGAAGCGCGCCGAGCGCCAGCGCCGCCGCGAGCAGGAACGGGCCCGAGAACGCATTGGTGATCGCTCGCTCGAGCTGGTCGCGAAGGGCCGAGAGCAGCGCTCCGTACTCCTCGTCGGCAGGGCGCTCCTCGAATGCCCGGGCGACGTCCGGGAGCTCACCTTCACGTCCTGCCCTCCCGACCTCGTCCAGCACATCCTGCGCCAGCCGCAGCTTGTCGACGGCCGGGATGCGACTGTCGAGCACCTCGGCGGCGCCCGCGCGCACGGCTTCGTCCTCGTTGCGATCGAGGGCCGTCGTCAGAACCGGAGTGAGCAGCAGCAACCCGAGGACGACTCCGGCGTGCCGCGCGGCCAACGTCCAGGCGCCGTGGACCACCGGCTCCTCGCGCCCCGCGACGGCGCGCTCGGTGAGCGCCGTAAAAGCGAGCCCAATCCCTGCGCCGACCAGAAGTTGCGGCGCGATCGTCCACGCCCAGCCCGCCCGTGGAAGGAAGGCGAGGCAGGCCAGCCCGCCGCCCACGAGCACGATGCCCGCAAGGATCCAGACGACGAGCGGCCCCGAGCGCGGCGCGAAGCGCGCAGCACAGACCGCTGCAAGCGGCATTGCGGTGACAACGAGCCCCGCAGTGGCCGGGGACATCCCCCAGCCCTCGACGAGCAGCAGAACGAGCAGGAAGAGCGCGGCGACGAGTCCACCGGAGAGCAGGAGCAGGGCAGCGTGCGCGGTCAGAGCCGGGCGTCCGGCCGACGATCTCTGCGGGCGGACGTGCAGGCCGCGAAGAACGATCAGCGGAACGAGGGCGAGCGGCACCTGCACGAGGAAGATCGACTCCCAGCCGAGTGCCTCGGTGAGAACCCCTCCGACGGCAGGGCCGAGCGCTGCCCCGAAGATGCCAGCCGCCACCCACACGCGGACGGCGCGGGCGCTATCACCCGCAGCCGCGGAGAGGAGGCCGAGCGCCGCCGTAACGAGCAACGCGGCGCCGAGGGCCTGCACCGAGCGTGCGCCGACCAGCACTTCGAACGACGGCGCCAGCCCGCACACGAGCGAGGCTGCCGCGAAGACGAGCGTGCCCACCGCGAAGGCCGCCCGCGGCGCTCGGCGGGCGACGAACGCAGCCGGCAGAGCCACAAGCGCGAGCGCGAGATTGAAGGACGTCAGCACCCAGGCGACGGTGCCGACGTCCACGTCGAACTCCCGGAGCACGTCGGGGAGCGCGAGGGTGACGATCGAGGAATCGGCGAGCGCGAGCCCGATCGCGAGACCGATCAGCCCGGACCGCATGAACCGAGTCTAGGTCGCCAGTCAGGGTCGACAACCGATCCGGTCCCCGGCGACCCGCGAAGTACCCAAGTGTGCTTCACGCACCCGAAGGGTACGACAGCCCATCGAGAGGAAACCGTCCACCAGGAGGTTCGAGAGATGCGCAAGCTATCGCTACTGATCACGGTCTTGACGCTCGTTCTCGCCGTGTTCGCGCTGTCCGGCTGCGGCAGCGACGATGACGACGACGCCGCCGGCGACTCGGTCACGGTCGAGCTGTCCGAAGAGGCAGGGTCGGGTCAGACGGGCACGGCGACGCTCACCGGAGACGGCGAGCAGACAACGGTCTCCATCGAGATCGACGGCGACCCGGTTTCCGCGTCGCAGCCCGCTCACATCCACGAGGGCAGCTGCGGCGACGATCTGACTCCCGAGCCCGCATACGGTCTCCCGAACGTGACCGACGGCAGCTCCGAAGCGACCGTCGACGTCTCGCTCGAGACGTTGCAGGACAGCGACTACGCGATCAACCTGCACATGTCCGACGAGGACCTCGCGACGTACACGTCCTGCGGCAACATCGACTGAATAGTGCGCAGACCGGAATCCGCTAGCGCGGATTCCGGTCGCGCGGGTAGACCCCTTCATGGGGTGCCCGCGACACGAGAGCTTCGTGGTGTGAAGTCGGCAGGGTTGAAACTCCGTACTGACTAGGGGCTCGCGCCGGCCTTGATGAGGATCGACGTGATCTCGGCGTAGTCGTGTGCTCGAGCGTGGGCGAGGGGAGTGACGCCGTCGCCGTCTGCGAGATCGACGTCGACCCCGCCGTCCACGAGCACGCGCACCGTCTCGGTGTGACGCTCGTCGCCACCGCCGAGGACGATCGCTTCGAGGAGCGCCGTCCAGCCGAGCCGGTTGACGTGATCGATCTCGAGCTCGGTCTCGAGCAAGCGCCGAACGATCTTTACGTAGCCACGGTCCGCGGCACGAATCAGCCCCGTCCCGTTGAAGCTGTCCTTCGCGTTCACGTCCGCGCCGGCGCCGAGCGTAACGTCGAGAAGCGTGACGTCGTCTCCGACCTCGCTCGTAGCGATGAGATAGGCGCTCTGCTCGGTCGAGTCCTTCGCGTTGACGTCGGCGCCTGCGTCCAACAGGAGCCGAGCGGCTTCGACGTGGTTTCCGTACGCCGCAGCGACGAGCGCTGTCGCGCCCGACGGGTCGCGGGCCTCGACGCTCGCTCCGTCCTCCAGGAGCGAGCGCACCGCCTCGGCATTCCCGGCGCGCGCGGCCTCGATCAGATCCTGGTCAAGCATCGAGTCGGTCTCGCGGGACGCCTCGCCGCCGCAGCCCGAGAGAGCGGCGGCGGCGGCGACCACACAAAGCGCACGTGTCAGGCTGCCTCGAGCGCGACCTCGACCGTGGGCTCGCCGACCGGCTGCAGATCACGTCCGCGGACGAGGAAGATCGAGACGAGAACGCCGATCAGCGCCACCACCGCTCCCGCCCAGAATGCGGCCTGGAACCCGTCGGTCAGCGCCACCGGCTGCTGGCTGCCGTCGCTGAGCGCGGTCTCAGTCGTCGAGATCGCGATCGTGGAGAGGAGCGCAATGCCCACCGCGCCTCCGATCTGCTGCGACGTGTTGAAGAGCCCGGATGCGAGACCTGCCTGGTCCGGGCCCGTACCCGCGAGTGCGGCGATCGAGATCGGCACGAACGCGAAGGGCATCCCGAGCCCGATGATCAGGAAACCTGGGAGGAGATCGGTCCAGTACGAGCCGCCGACCGGCACCTGCGTGAAGTAGACGAGGCCGACGGTCAGAAGCGACATCCCGAACACCAGCGCGGGTTTCACGCCGACGCGGTTCACCGCCGCGGCCGCGACGTTGGCCCAGATCACCGCCGTGCCCGCCACGGCGAGGTAGGCGACCCCGGTCTGCATCGGCGAGTACCCGAGCACCTGTTGCATGTACAGGGTCAGCATCAGGAACATGGCGAACAGCACGGTGCCCAGCGTGAAGCCGGCGATGTTCGCCGCGGTGAGCGTCTGGATGCGGAAGATCGAGAACGGGACGAGCGGATCCTTCGAGCGTGACTCCCAGGCGACGAAAGCGACGAGCAGGGCGGCGGCGAGCGCGAAGACGGCGATCGTCGTTCCCGAGGTCCAGCCCCAGCCTCGTCCCTCCGTGATTGCGTAGACGAGCGTCGTCAGCCCGCCGGTGACGAGCACCGCACCCGGCACGTCGAAGGTCTGCCCGTGCGCGTCGCGGCTCTCGGTCAAGAGGAGCGGGCTCAGCACCAGCGCGACTGCGCCGACGGGCACGTTGATGAAGAAGATCCATTCCCAGGAGAGCGCGGAAGTCAGAACACCTCCGAGCAGGACGCCGGCAGCAGCACCGACGCCCCCGACCGCACCCCAGGCCCCAAGTGCGATGTTGCGCTCGCGACCTTCCTGGAACGTCCGGACGAGGATGGCCAGTGCGGCGGGCGTGACCGTCGCCGCACCGAGACCCTGGATGGCACGAGCGCCGATCAGGGACGTGTCGCTCCACGCGAGGCCGCAGAGCAGCGAGCCGATGGTGAAGATGATCGTTCCCGCGATGAAGACGCGACGGCGGCCGAGCAGATCGGCCGTTCGCCCGCCGAGCAGCAGGAACCCTCCGAAGACGAGCGCGTACGCGCTGATCACCCACTGCAGGTTCTCCTGCGAGAACCCGAGATCGGTCTGGATCGAGGGGAGGGCGACGTTGACGATCGCGATGTCGAGCACGACCATGAACTGCACCGCGCAGATGAGCGCCAGCGCGTACCACTTCCTGCGGCCTTCGGCAATCATGCGGTTCTCCTAGCGTCCGGGTTCACGAGGCGGGGATGCTAGCTGAACTTACTTGCGTTTTGCAAGTTAAGTCTTTCATTTTGCAAGAAGTACCTGTACACTCCTCTCTCGTGGGCAAGAGCTACAACCAGTACTGTCCGATCGCCCATGCGCTGGACGTGGTGGGCGAGCGCTGGTCGCTCCTGATCGTCCGCGAGCTGATCGAGCACGAACAGCTCCGTTACTCGGATCTCCACTGCAGGTTGACCGGCTGTGGCACCAACATCCTCGCTGCGCGCCTGAAGGACCTGGAGCGCCATGGTGTCGTGCGACGCAGGCGTCTCCCGCCTCCGGCCGCTTCGACCGTCTACGAGCTCACCGAGTACGGCCGGGAGCTTCGGTCGGTGATGCACGTGCTCGCGCACTGGGGCGCGCGCTCGCTCGGCCCGCCCGCACCCGAAGAGGAGCTCGAGGCAGGCTGGCTTGCCGGCGCCCTGCGTATGGCGTTTCCCGCACAACCGACTGACGCGCTCGTCGAGTTCCGCGTCGGTGACGAAGTGGCAAGCTTCGTCGACGGTGAGTCGCAGGAAGGATCGACTGCGAAGCCCGATGCCGTCGTGGAGTGCGACCGCGTCGCGTTCTTCCGACTCCTCGTCGACCGTCAGCTGGACGGGGTGACCGTGCGCGGCGATGACGAGGCATTCGAACGCCTGTTGGACACGCTCCCCCGCTTCGAGGGCGAGGGCGCCGTCGCTACGGCCGGTTGATCTGGATCGAAAACGCCTTCGTCACCTGCGTGCCGAGCGAGTCCCTCACGCGAACGGTGAACGTGTAGAGCCCCCGCCTGCTGGGCGTGCCGGAGATGCCGCCCGCGGGGCTCAGGGTCAGTCCGTTGGGAAGCTTCCCCGAGACGCGACTCCACGTGTACGGCAAGACCCCGCCGGTTGCGGCCAGGGTCACCGAATACGGCGTGCCTACCGTTCCGGCCGGGAGAGTCGTGCTCGTGATGGCCAGAGGCGCGACGACGACCGCTATCGAGAGCGGCTGCGTGTCGCTCTGCATCGCGCTGTCGGTCACCTTGGCCATGAAGGCGGAGGTGCCGGCAGCGGTCGGCGTACCGCTGATCGCTCCGGTCGAGGAATTGAGCGCCAGCCCGGCCGGGAGCGAGCCCGAGTCGAGCGACCACGTGTAGGGCGGCGTGCCGCCGGCCGCCTGGAGCGTCGCGTTGTATGGGACGCCGACGGTGCCTCCGGGAAGCGTCGTAGTCGTGATCGTCGGCGACGGCGGGGGGGCGACCGTGATCGACAGCTCCCGCGAGTCGCTCGCGGTTGCGCTGTCCGTCACCTTCGCCGTGAATCCGAACGCGCCCGCGCTCGTCGGCGTGCCGCTGATGACCCCGGTCGAGGCGTTGAGCGTCAGCCCGCCGGGCAGCGAGCCGGAGTCGAGCGACCACGTGTACGGCGTCGTCCCGCCGGTCACGGTGAGCGTCTCTGAATACGGCTGGCCGACGGTGCCGTTCGGCAGGCTCGTCGTCGTGATCGTCGGCGGGGGTACCGGAGCCGGGGCGACCGCTATCGAGAGCGGCTGCGTGTCGCTCTGCGTGGCGCTGTCGGTCACCTTGGCCGTGAACGGAGAGGTGCCGGCAGCGGTCGGCGTACCGCTGATCGCGCCCGTCGAGGAATTGAGCGCCAGCCCGGCCGGGAGCGAGCCCGAGTCGAGAGACCACGTATAGGGCGGCGTGCCGCCGCTCGCCTGCAACGACGCCGAGTACGCCACGCCCACCGTTCCGTCCGGGAGGCTCGTCGTGGCGATCGCCGGCACCGGCGGCGGAGGCGGAGCCGCGCCGAAGGCACAGCTCACGGCTCGCCCGTTCGTCAGCAGCGGCTGGTTGAACGAGATCTCACGGCCGACGACGCCGTCCGCCCGCTCGACGCCGGCCGTTGCCGAGCCGCCGAAATTCCACGCCGGATTCCCCGCCGGCTCGAAGCTCGTGTCCAGGTACTGGTACCGAACGTCGCCGTTCTCCTTGATGATCGCCTCGAACGTCACCGGGCCGCTGCTCGACAGGTTGAAGTGCGGGACGTTGAACCACTCGACATAGAGGGTGCGGTTCGGGGCCACGCCGCCCACGGCTGCGTGCACAGACCCGCTCGCTCCGGGGAAGAGGTCGTCCCAGAACGGTGCGATCACGCCGTTGGGTGCGGCGGTCGTCGGGACAGCCGCGTTGATCGGTGCGGTCGCGCCCGCGTTCGACCCGAGGGTGAGAAAGCCGTTCGAGGAGATGTACGCGGTCGAGTACGTCTGCCCGAAGAACGAGATGGGGAATCCGATGTTGAGCGTCGAGAACGCGTCGTCGCCGTCGGCGCCGACGAGCGGCGGGACACCCGTCACGTCGACCCACGAGAAGGGCGCGTCCTGGCAGGTGTAGTTCGGGTACGCGTTGCCGTTCGCCGTCTGGCTGGCCGTGGAGCTCCCGATCGTCACGGTCGCCGTAACCGTCAACGCTCCCGGCCCGTTGACGGTGTAGCTCCCCGTGTACAGACCGGAGTCCGGGCTCGCCGCGGACAAGGCCACCGGCGTCCCGTTGACCGTCGCCGTGACGTTGCCGACCCCGGCCGGCACCGCGCAGTTGGCGCCCAGGACCTTGATCGGGATGACGTCGGTCACGCCCGAGACGAAGCCGTTGGCGGGGGCGCTCAGCACGACCTTCGCCTGGTTCAAGCAGGCGAGCGCGTTGCCGACGTTGAGCCGGCCGCCCGTCACCGTCTTCCCGGCCAGCGCGCCGGCCGGATCCACCGAGCTCATGAGCAGCGCCTTGATCCCGTAGAGCGTCGCGCCCGGGAACTTGTCCTCGACGAGGGCCGCCGCTCCCGCGACGTGCGGCGTGGCCATGGAGGTCCCGTCGAAGGTCCCGTACGTGTTGCCGGGCGTCGTCGAGAGGATGCCCACGCCAGGAGCTCCGAGATCGACGGAC
Organism: uncultured Actinomycetes bacterium; assembly: GCA_963840705.1. Classification (GTDB taxonomy): domain Bacteria; phylum Actinomycetota; class Thermoleophilia; order Gaiellales; family Gaiellaceae; genus GMQP-bins7. The sequence goes on from CAWIZT010000010.1 coordinate 67,775, forward strand.
TTCGCCCCGTAGCTCGAGAAGAACGCCAATCCGTCGTTGTGATCGGTCGCGGCGACCGCGAGGACCGCGTCAGAGGCGTACGTCGCCGGATACGTCGGCGTGACGTCGTTGTTGAAGCCGTCGTTTCCCGCCGCAGCCACGAAGAGCATCCCCCGAGAGGCGCCGTACTCGATCGCGTCGAGCAGCGCCTGCTCATAGGGGCCACCGCCCCACGAGTTGGAGGAGACATCAGCTCCGTGGTCGGCCGCGTAGAGCGTGGACGCGATCGCGTCGGCCGTGGTTCCCGAGCCCGCCGAGTTCAGGAACTTCAGTGCCATGATCTTCACGTTCCAGTTGACGCCGACGACGCCGACGCCGTTGTTCCCCTCGGCGCCGATCGTGCCCGAGACGTGCGTCCCGTGCCGGTGGTCGTCGAACGGGTCGTTGTCGTCGTTCACGAAGTCCCACCCGCTCCAGTCGTCGACGAGGCCGTTGCCGTCGTCGTCGCCCCCTCCCACCGGGTCGAGCGTGTTCACCCAACGTTGTGAGTCGAGGTCCGGATGGCTGAAGTCGACCCCGGTGTCGGTGACGGCCACGACGATGTTCGAATCGCCGGTGGCGAGCTCCCACGCTTCGGGAGCGTCGATGTCCTTGTCGTTCGTGCCACCGGTCTGGCCCGTGTTGTGCAGGCCCCAGAGCTGGCTGAACGACGGATCATTCGGTGTCGCGGCGATCGACACCACGTGGTTCGGCTCTGCGTAGGCCACCCGTGGATCGCTCGAGAGGACCTTGACGGCAAACGCCTCCTCGTCGTCCTTCACCTTCACGAGGACGGCGTCGATCTGACCGAAGCGCTTCTTCGACGTAGCCCCGGCGGCTCGGAGTATCTCGTTTTGCTCGTTTCGCGAGACACCCTCCGCGAAGCCGACGATCAGCTCGCCCTTGACCGCCTTCGGTGTCTGCTGCGACGCGGCCGGGAGCGACGCTGCACCGACGCCGAAGACGACGGCAACTGTGAGACCGACGAGCGCGAGTAGGCGGACCATGTGGCGAAGCGCATCATCGGCGATTGCAGCGCTTTCTGTCTACCCCCGAACGTCCAGGCGCCGCTACACGAGCCCGCCCGGATATCGCCACGGCCCCGGCTCGAACCTGATTCCGCGCTTGCGGCAGAACTCGCGAACCGAGTCGAGGACGACCCCTCCGGACCCGTGCACCCTTCGCTCGAGGAGGTCGAGCACGGCGACATTCTCGGCAGGCTTGCCGCGCACTTCGAGCGTAAGAACCACCGCTTCCGGGTCGGCACCCGTGAAGGACGGGACGAAGGCGACCCGCACGCCCTCCACCTCGAAGCCGTGACTCTCACCTTGGCCGATCGCCGACACCTCGTGGCCACGGAGCGCGAGGAGCTCGTGCAGATCGTCGATCATGCGGCGCCCGAGCTCGACCTGACGTGCGCGGGAGACCTTGTGGCTCGAGCTTCCGGTGACCTTTGCGGGGACGCCGATCGCGAACGCGCCGGCCGGGATGTCGCCCGTGACGTACGAGTTCGAGGCGACGATCGCCTCCGCGCCGATGCGGCAGCCGGCGTAGATCACCGCACCGAGGCCGACCTGCGCGCGATCCTCGAGCACAACCGGGGCGAAGCGGTTCTCGAAGCCCTCGAGCAGGGAGTGGCCGACGTTGTGGGTGACGATCAGCGAGCGCATCGTCAGGAAGACCTCGCGGCCGATGAGCACCGGCCGGCAGACGTTGACGAACGCCTCGTCGCCGACGAAGGCGAGATCGCCCACCGTGAGCACCGCCCACGGGTCACGATGACCCCCGCCGCCGAATCGGATCGACCTGCCCGCCCAGATCCCCGCGCCGAGAAACGCCCGCCGGCAGAGGAGCTCGAGATCCGCGCCGAACTGACTCGCTTCCCCGATCGCGACGACCTCCTCGCAGCGGATCGTCGCCCGTGGGCCGAACTCCACGCCGTCCTCGATCACGATCTGCGGCGCCGCAATCAGCGACCCCTCGCCGAGGAGGACACCCTCGCCTACCTGGGCGCCGTACTTCCGCAGGATCGCGACCTTCTCGTCGGGCGGCAGGAGGCGGAACGACACCGAGTCCGAGCGAAGGCGCTCGAAGAAGCTGGGGTCGAGCGCGCCCGTGCTCTCGTCCAGATCGAACGAGGCAGGCAGCGTCACGTTCTCGGTCGAGAGCCCCGCCAGCGGCGACACCCGCCCGGGGGAAGCCACGGCCTTCTGGTGCGCGATCAGCTCCTCGACGTCCCTCTCGGTGATGAAGCCTCGCTTCTCGATCACGGATAGGTCGACGCCGTGGCGCTCCGCGAGCTCGGCGGCCTTGCGCGTCGCCTTGCGGTCGGTGGGCGAGGGCCTGGGTGCAGGCGCCTCCCGCTCGGCGTCTTGCTCCAGCGACGCCAGCTCCTCCGCGCTCTCGGCGATGCGCGCGACCGTCTTTCCGAGCTCGACCTCGACACCTTCCTCGAAGAGCTGCACGATCGTGCCCGCGCCCGGCGCCTCGATCTCGACCGTCGCCTTCGTCGTCTCGACGACGCACACCGGCTGCCCCTGCTCCACGTCGGCCCGGTCCTCGACGAGCCACTCCGAGAGGAGCGCGAACTCGGTGTTCGCGTCCTCGCGCGTCAAGACGATCTCGAGCATGCTGCTCTTAGCTTCTCACGGCTTCGAGCGCGACGATCGCCTGGACGACGTCGTCGGCGCTCGGAAGCATCGCGTCCTCGAGCGAGCGAGCGGAGGGGATGATCCCGTCGCGTGCCGCCACCCGCTGTACCGGCCCCCGCAGGTCGCTCCAGGCAGCCTCCTGGACGCGCGCGGCGATCTCGGCGCCGAAGCCGCCCGTCAGCGTGCCCTCCTCGGCGGTCACCAGCGCACCGGTACGGGCGATCGACTCGAGTACGGCGTCGAGCTCGATCGGCAGGAGCTGCGAGAGGGCGACCACCTCGCAGAAGATCTCGTGCTCGAGGATCAGCTCCGTGACCGCGTCGAGCACGACGGGAACCATGCCGCCGTACGTGACGATCGTCGCCGTTCCCTCGCTGAATTCGGTGCCCGAGAACGTGAGCGCCGGATAGGGCGCGCCACTCTCCCGCACCGCGAGCTCGCCGATGTGCCCCTCCTCGGGACGGCGGTTCGGGCGTCCGTACATCAGCTTGTTCTCGATCAGGAAGACCGGACGATCGTCCTCGACCGCCGAGACGACGAGCTCGCGCAGATCGTGGCACTCGCTCGCCGCGACGACGACGATGTTCGGCACCCCGAGCAGCAGCTTCTCGAGCGACTGGCTGTGCGTAGGCCCGTAGCCGCGGCGGCCGCCCATCGGCGTGCGAACGACGAGCGGGACCGTGACCTGGTCGTCGTACATCTCGCGGAACTTCGCGATCCCGTTGACGATCTGGTCGAACCCGAGGGCGATGAAGTCCCCGAACATGATCTCGAGGATCGGACGCTGTCCGCGAAGGGCCATCCCGGCCGCGACCCCGAAGAGCGACGCCTCGGAGATCGGGGTGGTCAGCACGCGGTTCGGGTACGCATCGCTCAACCCCTGGCTCACCTTGAAGGCGCCGCCGTAGGGGTCGAGAATGTCCTCCCCGAGCAGGTAGACGTCGTCTCGCTCGGCAAAGACTTCGTGCAGCGCCTCGTTCAAGACTTGGACGCAGCGCTTGTGTTGCCCGGTCATGCGGCCTCGAGCGTCGCGGCGGGCGCGTCCTCTGCAGCTGCGATCGTCTCTCGAAGCCGGCCCTCGCACCGGTCCTCGATGCCGCGGCGCTCACCCTCCTCGAGGCGGGCGCCCGCGACGGTGAGCGGGTCGTGCTCGCGGCGCTTTTCGATCTCGGCCGGGTCGCGGTTGTCGTCGCCCTTCGAGTGCGGGCTGTATCTATAGGTGTCGAGGACGAGGAAGAACGGCTGGCCGGTCTCCCGGATCCTGGCCACTGCCCGTCCGGCGGCATCGTGGATCTCCTCGACGTCGGTCGTCGCGTGCTCTTCCGTCTCGATCCCGAAGGCAGCGGCTCGCGCGGGAATCGATCCTGCGAGCTCGAGCTCGATCGGGGTCGACTGCGCGTAGTGGTTGTTCTCGACGACGAAGAACACGGGGAGCTTCCAGAGCGAGGCGATGTTCAGCGACTCGTAGGTCACGCCCTCGCCGAGCGTGCCGTCGCCGAGGAAGACCGTCGAGACGGCGCCCGAGCCTTTCTGCTTCTCCGCGAGGGCGATTCCGGTGGCCACCGGGACGATGCTCCCGAGGACGCCGTTCGAGTAGAAGTTCCCCTTGCACAGGTGCTGGCTGCCGCCCTTTCCACCGCACACCCCCGGTGCCTTGCCCATCACCTCGCAGAGCAGGCCGAAGTCGTCGTCCGTGAACGCGAGGTAGTGGCCGTGGCAGCGGTGGTTCGAGAAGATGACGTCACGCTCGGGCTCGAGGTGGTCGATGATCCCGACCGCGTTTGCCTCCTGACCGATATAGGTATGCGTGGTGCCGACGAGCTTTCCCTGCGCGAAGAGATCGAGCAGGGACTCCTCGAAGCGGCGGATGAAGAACATCCGCTCGTAAAGCGTCTGCAATGAGTCCACTACAGGTAGCCGAGGTCGGCGAGCCGTCGAGCGACGGTCGCCTCCTCCTCCTCCGTGAGCTCGCGGCGCTCCGCGCTCTCGAGCTCCGAGAAAACGAGCTCTCTGAGCTCGGGCGGCACGTCGGCGGGACGGCTTTCGAGCTCCCGCGGGTCGAGGTCGAGCCGGTATGCCTCCTCTTCCCCGCTCTCCACGTGCAGGATCAGCTTCCAGGGCGGCATGCGGACGGCGAGCTTCGTCAGCGCACCCTTGTCGGTTCCCGCGATCACCGCCGGGCGGTCACCGCTCACGTGGAGGAGAGACTCGCCGTCGATCTCCCGCGCGGGAACTCCGGCGAGCTCGAGCAGCGTCGGCATGAGGTCGACCGAGCGGACCTGCGAGTCGACCACGGCCGGCTCGAGACGTCCCGGCGCCGACAGGATCAGCGGCACGTTCACGATCTCGTCGTTCAACGTCGCCCCGTGCATGTGGTAGACGCCCTGGACGTCCTCCTTGTCCGCGAAGCGCTCGCCCCAGGATTCCCCGTGGTCGGACAGGAACGCGAGGACCGTGTTTTCGCGCAGGCCGAGGCTCTCGAGCTCCTCGAGCAGGGACGCGACGAGCGTCTCCGACTGCCGCTCGACCGCTTTGCGATAGCCCTCGCGCATCGCCTCCAGCGAAGTTGCGGAGTCCGACTGGATCCCGCCGATCACCTCCTGCTTGGCCGAGAGCCAGTCCTTGCGCTCGGAGTGGAGGATGTCGTAGGGCATGTGCGTCGCCCAGTTGTGGAAGAAGAGCAGGAAGGGCTTGTCGCGCTTCTCGCGCAGCCACGCGAGCGCCTCGTCGAGCGTCTCGCTCGTCCCGAGGACGTTCGCCTCGGGCATCTCCTTGAAGAGGTAGTTCGTGTCGAAGACGAACGTCCCCGCTTCGTAGCCGTGCGCCGAAAGCGCGCGGAAGAGCGTCTCGGTGGTGGGGTCGAGCTCGGCGTCCCAGTGCAGGTAACCGTGGTGATGCGGATACAGCCCCGTCACCAGCGAGGTCATCGACGGCGCCGTCCACGGCGCCGCGCTGATGGCCTCGTCGAAGCGGATGCCGCCCGCCGCAAGCTCGTCGATCGTCTTCGTGTTGACGAAGCGTGCGCCGTAGCAGCCGAGATGGTCGGCACGAAGGGCGTCGGAGACGTAGACGACGACGTTCATGAGCGCGGCCGATTGTAGTGGCGGCTTAGCCTGCAACCCCGATGACACGGCGTCCCCTCTACGCGCTCTACGTCGCGGACTCGATCTCGCTCGTCGGCAACGCTGTTGCGCAGCTCGCAATCCCCTGGTACGTGCTCGTGACGACTGGGAGCCCGGCACTGACGGGCCTCGCGGTCTTCTTCAACTTTCTGCCGATAGTCCTCGCCGGGGTGTTCGGCGGTGTCATCGTCGACCGTCTCGGCTTCAGGACGACGAGCGTGCTGGCCGATCTCGCCAGCGCCGCGGCGGTCGCCGCGATCCCGTTGCTCGATGCGACGGTCGGCATCGAGCTCTGGCAGTTGATGGCGCTCGTGTTCCTCGGTGCGCTCCTCGATGCGCCCGGAACCACGGCGCGCGCGGCGCTGTTCCCCGACGTTGTCGAGCTCGCCGGCATGCGGATGGAGAGAGCAGCCGGGATCCGCGGTGGGATTCAGCGGGGCTCGCTGCTCGTCGGCGCGCCGCTCGGAGGGCTCCTCATCGTGGAGCTGGGTGCGACGACCGCACTCTGGCTCGATGCGGCGAGCTTCCTCTTCTCGGCCGCGCTCGTCGCGACGATGGTCCCGGCCGCGCGCCGGGAGGCCGACGCGGAGAATCCGAAGCGGTTCTTTGCGAACCTCGCAGAGGGAATGCGCTTCATCCGGAACCACCGGCTCGTGCGAGCCGTGGTCGCTACGATCCTCGTCACGAACTTCCTCGACGCACCGTTCGCGGTGGTGATGCCCGTCTTCGCACGCGAGGCGTTCGGAAGCGCTATCGATCTTGGGCTCATGTTCGGCGTCTTCGGAGGAGCAGCGCTCGCTGGATCGCTCGTCTTCAGTCTCATCGGCCATCGGCTGCCACGACGACTCACGTTCGTCTCGTGCTTCTTGATCTGGGCCGCCGATTACCTCGTGCTCGCGACCTTGCCCTCGCTGCCGGTCACGTTGGCCGCGCTCGCCGTCGGCGGGCTGGCCGTTGGGCCGATCAATCCACTCCTCGGAACACTGACCTACGAGGTCGTGCCGGCTCACCTCCGCGGTCGCGTGATCGGAGCCATCACGTCAGGCGCATGGGCTGCGATTCCTGCAGGCATCCTGCTCGGTGGACTGCTCGTCGACGCAGTCGGAGTCTCTGCGACGCTCTTCGGGATCGGCATCTGCTACGTCGCGGTGACGGTCTTCGGGTTCTTCAATCCGGCCTTCCGCGAGATGGATCGTCGTCGCGACGACACCGAGGACCGGGGTCAGGCTTGATCCCGACCCGCGATCAGTCAGCGAGCAACGAGAAGCGGAAGCATGCTCTTTCCGCGCAGACCCGCGGGCTCGTCGATCTCCAGTATCTCGAGCACCGTCGGCGCGATGTCGAGCAGGTGCGCGTCCGCCGGACCTCGAGCCTCGACACCCGGGCCTGCGACGATGTACAGCCCGTCCTGCGCGTGGTTCGCGTCATCGGGGCCCGTGTCGTTCTCGAGCGTCTGGATGCCTTCGGCGCCGCCGATCGTGCCGACCGAGCGCCAGAGAAGATCGCCGAACACGACGATGAGATCGGGTGCGACTCCCTTTGCATCGCCGTAGAGCTCCTCGGGCTTGTAGACCTTGGTCGAGATCGGGTTTCCGGCATCGTCCGGGATCTCGGCGATTCGCCCTGCGAGGTCGTCTCGCACTGACTCGTACTCCTTCGCCGGGATCACGCCTTCAGGCTCGCGGCCCTCGACGTTGAGGAAGACGCGCGCGTAGTAGCCGCCCTCGCCCCAGGCCGTCGTCTTGGGCCAGTCCACGCCGACGTCTCGCAGCGAGGACACTCCCTTCGGCTCGGTACGCGTGGCCAGCAAGCCCTCGCGGCGGAGCCATTCGTTGATCCGAATGCCGCCGTCGAGCCGCTTCGCGCCGTGATCGGAGACGACGAAGACGACGGTGTCGTCGTCGGCGTGCTCGAGGAGCCCGGCGATCAGGCCGTCGACATGGCGGTGGTAGTCGAGGATCGCGTTCTCGTACTGGTTCCCCGGCTCGTGCTTTCGGTGCTCGGGATCCATGTACTTCCAAAAGCCATGGTGCATTCGGTCGGGGCCCATCTCGACCATGGCGAAGAACGTCCACGGCTTCGTCTCCGCGAGGTGGTCGGCGAGCTGGAAGCGCGTATCTGTCATCTCGTAAACCTGTCGGAGCAAATAACTCTTGTCGTCGGTGCGGAAGTCCTTCGTGTCGAAGATGTACTCGCCGACGACCTGGGCGATCTCGTCGCGAAGCGCGGCCGGATAGGTGTACTTGCTCTCGAGCGAGGGCGTGAGGAAGCAGCTGACCATGGCCCCGTTCAGCGGCCGCGGCGGATAGGTGCCCGGAACGCTGAGCACCACCGACGAACCACCCGCACGCGTGACGAGATCCCAAAGCCGCGGCTCCCGGATCGCGTCGCTCATCGCGATGAAGCCTCCGTCGTAGGTGTGGTCGGAGCGGTTCCGGAAGCCGTAGACGCCGAGGTCGCCCGGCGTCTTCGAGGCCATCATGCAGGACCAGGCAGGCACCGTTATCGGCGGGATCACCGAGGTCAAGCGACCGTACGAGCCGCGCTCCATGAGCCCCGAGAGCGTCGGCAGCTCATCCCGCCAGCGCTCGAGAACGAGCGAGGGCTCGGCGCAGTCGAGCCCGATGAGCATCACCTTCTGGGCCATCGCGGGAGCGTAGCCCGCGGGGGTCAGACCCGTGAGGGTCTGACCCCTAGCGCTTGGCGCCTAGCAGGAAATCGCGGGATTGAACATGGCGAACACCCCGCTCGGGTTCGCCTCCGCGACCCAGACGTGCAGGTCGTAGTGGATAGGCATCGTCGGCGTGTGGCCGAGCATCGGCCCGTCGAACGGCTGTCCGAAGAGCGACGGCTTGTCGCCGGAGGTACCGAGGTTCTGGTCCGCGTCGACCTTCCAGTACTCGACTCCGACGAGCTCCAGCTTGCCGTTCGACCTCGGCACGTACAGCAGGAGCTCCGGCTGACGCACGTCGATCGCGTCGTCCGCCAGGAGCGCCGGGTTGACGGCGTGAATCCCCATTGTCCCCGCGGGAGACGCGACGCAGGGCTCCCCCTCGACCGTGTAGCCGTCGCGCTCCGCCTGTTCGAAGCTGTGGTAGCGGGCGACGGCGGCTCGTACTTCCTGCACGTCGCGAGGCAGCGGGCCATCGCCCGCGTTAGCCGGAGCGATGAGCACGCCGACAGTCGCCCCCACGACAGTGATGACGCCTGCGGCCGCAATCAGCAGGAGTCGCTTCATGAAATCCCTCCTCTCACCACCTCCGGAACGGAGGCGGATCCCAGGCGATGGTAAACCCCTGCATGCCCAAAGCACAAGGACTACCTGCCCGAGAAGGCGAAGCGAATTCGCGTCACCCAGTTGCTCCCGTACGACCGCTCTACCTCCCGCTGTCAGTTCGGCACGAACGTGCCCCCCTATAACGGGATCTTCTTCCGGGACCTGGAGGTTGCAACACCTGCTTCCAGGGCCACTCGGCTTCGACTGCTGGGAGGGCTTGGCGGAACGGCCTTCAACATCTCCGTCACGCCGCATACACAATCCCCGTATGCACGCCACGCCTGAGCCGACTCCCGAGACCGTCGTCATGAAGTTCGGGGGCTCCTCCGTGGCCGATCCCGAGAAGATCCGGCACGTCGCGCGGCGGCTCGTCGACGCGCGCGAGCGCGGCGTCCGGGTCGTGGGAACGATCTCCGCGATGGGCGAGACGACCGACACGCTGCTCGAGCTGGCGCGCTCGACGTCGCCCGATCCGAATCCGCGCGAGCTCGACATGCTCCTCTCGACCGGAGAGCGCATCTCTTGTGCACTCGTCGCGATGGCGGTTCACGACCTCGGCCACGAGGCCGTCTCGTTCACCGGCTCGCAGGCCGGCATCCTCACGGATCCGGTGCACACGAAGGCGAAGATCCGGGAGATCACGCCGGTGCGCGTGCTGGAAGCGCTCGATCGCGGACGTATCGTGCTCGTCGCGGGCTTCCAGGGCTTCTCGCGGGACACGATGGACGTGACGACGCTCGGGCGCGGTGGCACCGACGCGACTGCGGTCGCCCTCGCTGCGGCGCTCGGCGCCTCCTGCGAGATCTACTCGGACGTCGACAGGAGTCTTCACGGCTGATCCCCGCATCGTTCCGGAGGCGCGCAAGCTCTCCGGTGGTCTCGTACGAGGAGATGCTCGAGATGGCGGCATCCGGGGCGAAGGTGCTGATGCTGCGAGCCGTCGAGCTCGCCCGCGGACAGGGCGTTCCCATCCACGCGCGCTCGACGTTCTCCGCTGAGCCTGGCACCCGGATCGAGGATGTCGCCGGCATGGAGGCGGCCATCGTCTCGGCGGTCACGCACTCCGAGGACGAGGTCGTGTTCGCGCTCCGCGGCGTTCCCGACCGGCCGGGATCGGCGGCGGCGATCATGGAGGCGGTGGCGGCCGAGCACGTCAGTGTGGACACGATCCTCCAGAACGTGGCGCACGGGCCGGCCGAGATCTCGTTCAGCGTTCCCCAGGAGGACGTGGCCTCCACCCGGCGCGCGCTCGCACGCGCCCAGGAGTCGCTCGGCGCGATCGAGGTCGAGGAGATCGCCGACCTCGGGAAGGTCTCGCTCGTTGGTGCCGGGATGCGCTCGAACCCCGGGGTTGCGGCCCGGATGTTCCGGACGCTCGCAGACGCGGACATCAACCTCCGGTTGATCTCGACCTCGCCGATCAAGATCTCCTGTCTCATCGCCCGGAAAGACGTCGAGCGAGCAGTTCTGGCGCTGCATGCGACGTTCCTGGAAGGGACGAGTTGACCCGCACCGTCGTAACCTGGGTCGTCCTCGTCGTCGCGGGGCTGCTCCTGCTTCTCTCGTCGTTCGCCGTGTGGGTGAATCGCGTCGCGCTCAACAGCGACGTCTTCGTCGACACGAGCACAGAGCTGATCGAGGACGATGCGATCCGCACCGCAGTGGCAACAAGAGCCGTCGACGAGCTCTTCGCGTCGGTCGACGTCGAGGCCGAGATCGAGGAGCAGCTCCCGAAGGACTTCAAGTCGCTCTCGTCGCCGGCGACAGCCGGGCTCCGAGAGCTGTCCGACAGGGTCGCGGAGCGAGCGCTCGAGCAGCCGAGGGTGCAGCGTCTGTGGGCGCTCTCGCTCGAGGCGTCACACGAACAGTTGGTCTCGGTGCTCGAGGGCGGGCGAGAGACGGTCGCAACCGAAGGGGGCGTGGTCACGCTCGACCTCGAGCAGATCGTTCTCGAGGCGGCCGACCGAATCGGCCTTCGCGACGACATCGAAGACAAGCTTCCCGCGGATGCCGGCCGGATCGAGATCCTGCGCTCGGATGAGCTCGAGACCGCGCAGGACGGCTTTCAGGTCCTGAAGGCACTCGTCTGGGTGCTCCCGCTGCTCGCCCTCGCCGCCTTCGCGCTCGCCGTCTGGCTCGCCGGCGACCGGCGTCGTGCAGTACGCAGGATCGGCATCACCGTCCTCGTCGTCGGCATCGTCGGGCTCGTCGCCCGGAACCTCGTGGGCGACTACATCGTGGACTCGCTCGTCACGGAGACGCAGTATCGGGCCGCAGCCGGGAACGCCTGGGACATCGTCACCGAGCTGCTCCGCCACTCGTTCAGGTGGTTCATCGCCATCGGAGTCGTCTTTCTCGTGGCTGCGTGGCTCGCCGGGCCTGGTCGACGAGCCGTGGACGTACGCCGCGTCCTCGCGCCGGCTGTCCGGGTACGCGTCTGGGCGTACGCCGCGCTCGCGATCCTCGCCTTGCTCTTGCTCGTCACCGGTCCCGTCAGCGATGTCACCCGCTACCTCGTCGTGCTCGTTCTCGTCGTGCTCGGCGCCGTTTGGATCGAGGCGATGCGGTCGCAAACGCTGCGCGAGCACCCGAACGCCTCTGCGCCCGAGCTCTTCGCCGAGACGCGGTCTCGCCTCACGAGCTGGTGGGAAGCCAAGCGCGCGCAGATGGCGAGGCCGCCGCAGCCGGCGCAGGATCCCGGTGGCTCGGTGACAGCCCGGCTCGCGGACCTCGCCGACTTGCATGCACGCGGCGCCCTGACCGACGAGGAGTTCGCCTCGGCGAAGACGCGAGTGCTCTCCGGCGAGTAGGGCCGGCCGCGGGAGGCGACGCGCGGCGGGCGCCGAACTCAGCCGCGTGGACAATCGATGGGCGCAGGCACTCGTCGCCGCTGCGATCTGGCTGGTCGTCGTGATCGCGTTTCGCTTCGCGCTGCGTCTCGCGTTCGAGCGGTACGAACGGCGCTTGGCAGAGCGGGACCCTGCGGTCGCAGCGCGCCGGCGGACGACGTTCAGCTTCCTCCTCCGAGCAGCCGTGGCAATCGTGTCGCTCATCGGCGTCTGGAGCGTCCTGTCGATCTTCCCAGCCACCACCGAGGTCGCACGCGCATTTCTCGCGTCGGGCGCGGTGCTCGCGCTCGTCGCGGGACTTGCACTCACGACTCCGCTCGGAAACCTCGGATCTGGCGTGTTGCTCGCCTTTACGCAGCCGGTTCGCATCGGAGACCGGATCACCGTCGACGAGCACACGGGGATCGTGGAGGAGATCTCCCTGAGCTACACCGCGCTCGCAACGGACGAGGGCCGCCGGATTTTCGTGCCCAACTCGACGATGGTCTCGACGACGCTCGTGAACAACTCGGTCGACGATCCCCGCCGATTGGTCACCGTCCGGCTTCCCGTACGGATCGACGCGGCGCTGGCCGAGGCGCGTAACATCACGGCCGAAGCGGCCTCCCGCGTCTCGGAGGGCGGAGAGCTCGATGTTGACGTACAGGTCGGTGAGGTGACCGAGCGGACCGCGTGGCTGGACGTCGTCGTTTTCGCGCCGTTCGGCGCCGACGTCCCGCAGCTCGCGAGCGAGCTTCGCGAGCAGACACTCGCCGCTCTCGGTGATGCCGGGCTCCTGCCCGCCGCCTAGCGCTTCAGGACATCATCCGCCGGCAGCCGACTGTCGTCTTGCCCACAGTGTCGCGTTCAGAAAGGCCGCGCCGGTGACAAGACGGCTGAGCACATAGAGCCAGACGAGCATCGTCGCCGCGGCGCCGAAGGCGCCATACGTCTCCTCGGACCTGCCGAGTCTCGGCGCGAAGTAGAAGATCACCGCGATCTGGACGAGCTGGTGCCCCACCGTGACGAGCAGCGCGCCGGGAAGGAGCTCGCGGACGTCGGTCGCACGATGCGGAAGCATCCACATCGCGACGAGCGCGACCCCGGTCGTCAGCGCGAGGGTGAGCAGGGTTCCCAGCAGCGCGGTGCGGCCGAGCTGCGCTTCGAGCCACGTCTCGCCGACTGCCGAGAGAATCGCGACGAGAAAGAGCCCGTTGAAGATCGCGACAGCGCGGAACGGGCGACGGATGCGCGGGGGCTCGGCCTGCCACGCGAGCGCATGGGCCAGAACGAGCGCGCGGACGGCGCCGAGCGTGAACCACGCGAGGAAGAAGAGCCCGAAGGCCAGGACGAAGAACGCGCTTCGGTCGCCGGCCTGCAAGGCCTCGGAGGCGGCCTGCGCCGCAGCTGCCCCGATGCCGAAGCGGCGAGCCGCGGCCTCGAGGCCGTCGGGGTCGAGCTCGGTCCAGAAGGAGAGCAATGCAGCGACCACGAGCCCGAACGGCACCAGCCAGAGAAAGATCCGGAAAGCCACGCCGCCTGCGATCAGTCCACCCCCGAGCTCGCGTTCGGTCGTCAAGACCTCGCGCACGAGCGGCGCGCCCGGCAACGTCTCGCCGCGCTCTTGGAGCGCAGTCAGCCGCTCGGCGAGCGCCGCCGTTCGCGATCGACGCTCGCTCTCCATCGGTCGAGCGTAGTCCGTCTCGCCCGCGGTTACGGGTCTTCCGCCACATAGCGACTCTCACAGGGCTCCACATCGCCTAGGCTCCTCGCACCGTCACAGCCGCAGAGGGGGTCCCCACCTTGGTCTACGCCGGTGTGAACGCTCGCCGATGAGCTTGCCGACCGCGGAGACCGTGCACGCGCTCATGCCCCAGCTGAAGGACGAGCTATCGCGGCTCGTCGCGATCCCCTCCATCTCCGCGCTCGGGTATCCGGAGCGCACGCGGCCGGCGCTGATCGAGGCCCACGACGCGATCGTCGAGCAGCTTCGCGATCTCGGCGTCCAGCTCGACGCGCTCGAGCTTCCCGACACGGCCCCCGTCATCCTGGGCGAGATTCCCGGCCCCGCGGGCTCGCCCACCGTGCTTCTCTACGGCCACTACGACGTCGTGCCGGTCGGCGAGGAATCGAAGTGGGAGTCGCCGCCGTTCGAGGCGACCGAGCGAGCCGGAGCGATCTACGGACGCGGCTCAGCCGACTCGAAGTCGAACATCCTCAAGCACGTCGGAGCGCTGCGCGCGTGGGAGGGCAGGCCACCGGTGGGGATCAAGATCGTCATCGAGGGCCAGGAGGAGACGGGGAGCGCCTTCACCACGTACCCGCCGACTCGGCCCGAGCTGTTCGCGGCGGACGCGATGGTGATCGGGGACATGGGGAGCATCCGCCCGGGCGTGCCGACGCTGACGATCGGCCTGCGCGGGATGGCCGTCGTCACCATCGAGGTGCGGACGCTTGCGGGCCCGAAGCACTCGGGCCAGTTCGGCGGCGCGGCCCCCGATGCGCTCCTCGCCGTGCTCCGCGCGCTCGCGTCGATGCACGACGAGCGCGGCGACGTCGTCGTCGAAGGGCTCCGTCGCGAGGAGTGGACCGGAGCGTCCTTCTCGGACGAGGAGTTCCGCGAGCTCGCGGAGATCGAGCCGAGCATGCCGTTCATCGGCACCGGCGGGCTCGGCGAGCGCCTCTGGTCCGGGCCCGCGCTCACGGTGACCGGCATCGACGTGCTATCGGTCGACGAGGCCGTGAACGCCGTCGTGCCCTCCGCGCGCGCGAAGGTGAGCATGCGCCTCCACCCCGCGCAGGATCCGGCAGAGGCGCAGGCCGCGCTCGTCAAGCATTTCGAGGAGCTGCGGCCATTCGGGATCGAGCTCGAGGTGCAGGCGGCCGAAACAGGCAAGGGGTTCTTCGCCGAGACCTCGGGACCCGCTTACGACGCGGCCCGCGCCGCCCTCGCGAGCGCCTGGGGTGCGGATACCGTCTTCGTGGCGACCGGCGGCTCGATCCCGCTCGTGAGCGCCCTGAGCGAGGCGGCGCCGAACGCGGAGATCCTGATGTTCGGCACGACCGACGGGTTCGCGAACATCCACGCGCCCAACGAGCGCGTCCTCCTCGACGAGTTCGAGAAGGCCGTCCTCGCGGAGGCCGAATTCTTCGGGCGCTACGCGGCGTCCTTCGAGACCCGGGAGGAGAGATCGTGACGACCGCACCGGTAGCGATGCCCGAAAAGCCGCCGCTGATGCAGCGGATCCTCGGCGCGATCGAGCGTGGCGGGAACAAGATGCCGAACCCGGCCATCCTGTTCGTCTGGCTGTGCGTGATCGTGATCGTCCTCTCCGCCCTGCTGGCCTGGATAGACATCAAGGTCACCTACCAGGTCGTCGAGCCCCCGCCGATTCTTGTCGAGGAGACCGTTCCGGGCGGTTCCACCCAGCCCTCAGGAGGCTTGCCCGACGCGTCGATCCAGGAGGGCGATTACACGGTCAAAGAGGAGACAGCGGCCGTACAGAGCCTGCTCTCCGCCGACGGGGTTCGCTTCCTCTTCACGTCGTTCGTCGCCAACTTCCGCAACTTCGCGGCCGTCGCGATCATCCTCGTGGTGATGATCGGCGTCGGCCTTGCGGAGGCCGCAGGCCTGATCGGGGCGCTCATCCGAAAGCTAGTCGCCGTCTCGTCGGAAGCGATGCTGACGCCGATCATCATCTTCATCGGCGTCCTCTCGAGCATCGCGTCGGATGCCGGGTACCTCGTGCTGATACCCCTCGGCGCCGCCGCGTTCAAGAGCGTCGGGCGCAATCCCCTCGCCGGGATGGCGGCTGCATTCGCGGGGGTCGCCGCGGGGTTCGGCGTGAACTTCCTGATCACTCCGCTCGACGGCGTGCTGACCGAGATCACGAACGACGCGAGCGCGCTCGTCGACCCCGACCGCTCGATCGACCTCGCGGCGAACCTGTACTTCGGGATCGCCTCGACCATCCTGGTCACGATCGTCCTGACGCTCGTCTCCGTGTACATCGTCGAGCGAGGCCTCGGTAAGCACGACCCCGCGCTCGAGTCGGACGACGAGTCGCTCGACGCCGACAAGGGCCCCGAGGTGTCCCCGGAGGCCGAGGCGCGAGGGCTTCGCTACGCCCTCTTCGCGACCCTCGCCGTGCTCGGCGTGATCACGCTGCTCACCGTGTTCCCCGACGCACCGCTGCGCGACCCGGTCACCGGAGACGTCGTCGGGGACTCGCCGTTCATGGACAGCCTGATCGTGATCATCACGATCATCTTCTTCGCGGCAGGGCTGGCCTACGGGCGTGGAGCCGGGACGATCCGGACGAGCGACGACGTGCT
This sequence comes from uncultured Actinomycetes bacterium, assembly GCA_963840705.1. Lineage (GTDB taxonomy): Bacteria > Actinomycetota > Thermoleophilia > Gaiellales > Gaiellaceae > GMQP-bins7. Next base: position 84,006 of record CAWIZT010000010.1, read on the forward strand.
CGCGTCGATCACGAAGTCGTGGGCGGGCCTGGCGAGCCTGCTTTTCCTGTTCCTGCTGATCGCGCAGTTCATTGCGTACTTCAACTACTCGAACATGGCGCAGGTGGCGGCCGTGAAGCTCGGCGACTGGCTCGAGGAGGCCAACATCGGGGCGGTGTGGCTGCTGATCGGCTTCGTGCTCGTGACGATGCTGGTCGACCTCATCATGCCCGCGGCGATCGCCAAGTGGGCCATCCTCGCCCCGATCTTCATCCCGCTCTTCCTGCGGCTCGACGTCGCGCCGCAGACGGTGCTCGCCGCCTACCGTGTCGGCGACTCGCCGTTCAACGTGGTCACGCCGCTGATGGCCTACTTTCCGCTGATCATCATCTTCGCGCAGCGCTACCGCAAGGACGCCGGCATCGGCACGGTCGTCGCGATGATGCTCCCGTACGTCGTCGTCCTGTCCGTGATCTGGACTCTCTTCTTCGTCGCCTGGTACGTGATCGGAATTCCGCTTGGCCCCGGATCGCCAGTGCACAACGAATGACGCCGGCCTGGGGCTTCTTCGCCATGCGCTGGCTCCGGCGGAACCGCTACCGCTAGATGTCCGCGCCATTCGTCTCCACCGGGCAACTGCCGCCGGCCGAGGTAGTAGGCCAGCTCGTATCCGATGCCTACGAGCGCTATCGACATGAACTGGAAGGAGCGAACTCGGACGTCTACCCGGCGCTTGCGCGGGCAGCGAGCGATCTGTTCGGCATCTGCGCCGTCTCGACGAGCGGCGATGTGGCGGCTGCCGGCGATGCGGACGTCGAGTTCTCGATCATGAGCGTGTCCAAGCCGTTCGTGTTCGCCCTCGTCTGTCAGGTCGTCGGCGCGGAGGAGGCTCGACGCAGGCTCGGTGCAAACGCCACCGGCCTGCCGTTCAACTCGCGTGCGGCAGTGAAGCAGAGCACGGACGGACGCACCAACCCGATGGTGAACCCGGGAGCGATCGCAACGACGAGCCTCGTTCCCGGTGCGACCGGCGCTGAGAAGTGGACGTTCATCTTGGAAGGCCTCTCGCGCTTCGCGGGCAGACACCTCGCACTCGACGAGGAGGTGTTCGCCTCGGCCTCGGCAACCAACCACGTAAACCAGGATCTCGCACGGCTGCTCGAGCAAGCGCGGCGGATCTACTGGGACGCGGCCGAAGCGGTCGACCTCTACACGAAGCAGTGCTCCCTCGCGGTGAGCGCGAGAGACCTGGCGGTCATGGGCGCGACGCTGGCCGACGGCGGGGTGAATCCCGTGACGAACGAGCAGGTGGTGGACGCCGAGACCTGCCGCTACGCACTCGCCGTGATGACGACCGCCGGACTGTACGAGACCTCGGGCGACTGGCTCTACGACATCGGGCTGCCGGGAAAGAGTGGCATCGGCGGCGGGATCGTCACCGTCGCTCCGGGAAAAGGAGGGCTCGGCACCTTCTCACCGCCGCTCGACGCTGCCGGAAACAGCGTCAGGGGTCAGCTCGCAGCGAAGTTCCTATCCCAGCGACTGGGAATGGATCTCTTCGCGTCGAAACCCGAAGAGTGAACGCGACGCGTACCGGCCTTGCTCGCCTGGCAGTGCTCGCGCTGCTCTCCGTGGCCGCACTCGGCTTCCCTTCCATCGCCGGCGCCGACCTTGCAGACGAGACCGCCCTCGCCGAGCGCTACGCGCCGGTCGTACGTGTCGTCGCTCAGGCGCAGGATTGCGGCTACGGGGAGAGAGTACGGCCCGATCGACGTCGACCTCCTGTTCGACGAGCCGACCGTGGCGTTGCGCGGGCCTTGGAACGTCACCGACCTGGTGAAGATCGGTCCGACAGCCGACGATCTCGACGATCGCTTCGACTATCACCTCGACTTCCCGGGCTCGACGCTCGAACCGGGGTGCGACTACGAGCGCTGGACGAAGCGGCTCAGCGGAGGGAGCGACCCCGCGGTCTACGCACACGTCGCGACCGACCCGGCGCATCCCGGGATGCTCGCGCTCCAGTACTGGTTCTTCTACACCTACAACGAGTTCAACAACCTGCACGAAGGTGACTGGGAGATGATCCAGCTCAACTTCGACGCCGCCGATGCGGGCGAAGCGATCGACGAGGAGCCCGTCGCGATCGGCTACAGCTCCCACGAGGGCGCCGAGCGCGCCGACTGGGGCGAGGACAAGCTCGAGCTCGTCGACGGCACGCACCCCGTCGTCTACCCGGGCTCCGGCTCGCACGCGAACAAGTACACCGAGGCGCTGTACATCGGCAGCTCCGCGGAGGCGGGTGTGGGCTGCGACGACACACGCGGACCTCATCTCGAGCTTCGACCGGACGTCAAGACGATCCCGAGCGGCGCTGGCGCGGCGGCGACGGCGTTCCCGTGGCTCGCCTTTGAGGGCCGGTGGGGAGAGCTTCAGCCGGCGTTCTTCAACGGCCCGACAGGGCCCAACCTGAAAAGGCAGTGGACCGAGCCGATCGCCTGGGCGGAGGGGTGGAGAGACCGCAGCTACGCGGTGCCTACCGGGGGTGTGTTCGGGACGGGCGCAACCGACTTCTTCTGCAGCGCCGTCGCCAGAGGCTCGACGGCACTGATCCAGTTGTTGCGGGATCCCACGATCACCCTTCTCCTGCTCGGTGCGTTGGTCGCCCTCGTGGTCTTCGTCGTGACCCGTACATCCTGGCGGCCCGTGGCGCCGCTTCGACTTGCGCGACGCCGGACGGGTGGTCAGATCCTCTCGTCCGCCGGCCGGATGTACGTGAAGCATGCGTCGCTCTTCCTCGGGATCGGTGTGCTGCTCATTCCGCTCAGCGTCGTCATCTCCGTCGTCCACGGAGTGATCCTCGGCGGCTTCGGGCTGGCGGGAGTCGATACGACCGGAGAGTCCGCGGGCTGGCTCGTGCTCCTGCTCGTCGCCGTCGGAACCATGCTCACGCTCCTCGGCTTCGCGGTGGTCCAGGCGGCAACGGTATGTGCGCTCGTCGAGGTCGACGAGGGGCGGGACGTCGGCGCGATGCGGGCGTATCGGCTGGCTCTGCAGCGATTTCGTCCACTTCTCGCCGGGCTCGCGGCGGGTGTCGCCATCTGGGCCGTGCTCTCTGCCACCGGGTTCCTCGTTCCCGTTGCGATCTGGCTCGCAGTGAGCTGGCTCCTCCTCGCCCAAGTCGTCGAGCTCGAGGATCGTTCGGCGCTGCAGAGCCTCCGCCGAAGCTCAGCGCTCGTGTGGGGGCGCTGGCTTCGCGTTGCCTTCATCGTCGGAATCGGCGCGCTGCTGGCGCTGGCAGCAGGACCGTTGCTCGGCGCGCTCCTGATCTTCCTGACGGAAGCGCCGCTCGTGCTCCTCAACATCGTCGCGGGCGTTGTGTACGCGCTCGCGATGCCGTTCGTCGCCCTCACGACGGCCTATGTCTACTTCGACGCCAGAGTCCGCGAGGAGCTCGCGCCCGAAGGCGCGCCGAAGGAGCTGCCGGCCGAGATCGAGCTTCGACCGGCTACGGGCAATTGACTAGACGCAGTCCTTGAGCCCCTGGGCCTCCGGCAGGGACTGGAGCTTCTTCAAGGTGTTGTTCTCGATCTGGCGGATGCGCTCGCGGGTGACCCCGAACGCGCGCCCCACCTCCTCCAGCGTGCAGGGCTGAGATCCGTCGAGGCCGTAGCGGAGCTCGATGACGCGCCGCTCGCGGTCGGGCAACGCCGACAGCGCGACCTCCACGTCCTCCCGGCGAAGCGACAGAGAGGCGGTGTCGAAGGGCGACTCGGCCGCCTCGTCTGGCACGAAGTCGCCGAGGGAGGAGTCCTCGTCCTCGCCGATCGGCTTCTCGAGCGAGATCGGAAGCTGCGACATGCGCAGGATCTCGCGCACCTCGTCGGGATGGATCTCGAGCTCCTCCGCGATCTCCTCGGGCTCCGGCTCACGCCCCAGCCGCTGGACCAGCTGACGCTCGACGTGCACGACCTTGTTCAGCTTCTCCACCATGTGCACCGGGATGCGGATCGTGCGCGCCTTGTCGGCGATCGCCCGCGTCACGGCCTGGCGGATCCACCACGTCGCGTAGGTCGAGAACTTGAAGCCCTTGCGGTAGTCGAACTTCTCGACCGCGCGGATGAGCCCGAGCGAGCCTTCCTGGATCAGGTCGAGGAACGAGAGCCCGCGGCCCAGGTATCCCTTCGCGATCGATACGACGAGCCTGAGGTTCGCCTCGGTCATGTGCTGCTTCGCGCTCATGTCGCCGCGCTCGATGCGCTTCGCGAGCGATACCTCCTGGTCGGCGGTGAGCAGCGGGACCTTGCCGATCTCGCGCAGATAGAGCCTGAGCGAGTCGAGCGACGGCTCCACCGAGAGATCGAGCTTCGGCGTCGTCTTGTCGTCCTCCAGCGGCGGCTCTTCCTGCGGAAGGGTCTTGTGCTCGACGCCTTCCACGAGCTCGACCGAGTGGTCGATCAGGTAGGTGTAGAAGTCCTCGACCTGCTCCTTCGTGAGCTCGACCTCTTCGAGCCCGGCCACGATCTCGTCGTACGTGAGGAAGCCTCGCTCGAGCCCTTGCTCGATGAGGCGCTGAAGCTCCTCGACTTCGGGAAGAGCAATGTCGACGGACAGCATGGGTAGGGGACTCTCCTCTCGCGCTCGAACGGATGACCGAACTGCCCTGCCTCTCGAGCCGGTCCTGCTCGCCGCTCCCGGCTCTGCCACCAGGCGCAGCATCCTAGTGCGACTTGGCCATTTCGCATAGGTCCGACGCGGACACGCGCCAGCTCAGACAGCGCGCACCTCGCCGATGAGCTCGCCCCGCGAGTTCTCGATCGGCACCTCTCCGAGCTCACCAGAGTCGATCCCGAGCCGGGCGAGGAACGCTGCGAGCGCGCTGCGCACAGCGCGTTGACCACCGTCCTCGACCTTGAGCGCGATGCCGAGCCCCTCTGCCGAAACAGCGCAGAGCAATCCCTCCGCGCCGCCCTTCGCGACCCAGCCGGGTTGCGTCTGCATGAGCATCGTGTCCGCGGCGCGCGGGCCGCGGATGAGCTCGGGATACGCGCGCATCGCCGCCATGGCGTGGTCTCCACCCTCGAGCTCCGCGAGACGGGAAAAGCCGAACGCCATCCGCTCGAGCGGAAGCGCGAAGGTGGGGATGCCGCAGCCGTCGACCCCGATCGGGATCTCGTGCCGATCGACCTCGACGGCGGCCGCCACCTCGTCGAGCATCGCCTGCTGACACGGATGCTCGAGGAGACGGTAGCCCTCGCTCGGCCAGCCACGCACCCGGCAGAGAGCGAGCATCCCGGCGTGCTTTCCCGAGCAGTTGTGCTCGACGCGGGTCGGCCCGGCGTCGGCTCCGCGAGTCCCGCACTCGAGGTCGTCCTGACCCGCGGGCGCCTTCGCGAGCAGGCTCAGCACAGCGTCGAGCTGTTCAGGACGCGCGAGATGCGAGGCACACGCGATGGCAATCTCCGTCTCGTCGAGATCGTTGCGCGCCCGAAGGAGCGGAAGTGCCTGGATCGGCTTCGCCGAGCTCCGGAAGTACGTGACGAGCTCGGCAGCTCCGGCCGAGGCGACCATCTCGCCGCCGGCGACCGCAACCGCGTGTGCACGGTGGAGCGCCTCCACCACGTCGCCCCGAGTGGCTTCTACGAGAATGGCGTCCAAGTCGCGGAGCGTAGTGCGGAGAAGTCTGGCCCGTGGAATCCGATCCGTCTTGCAAATGGTCGGCAAATCCCGTATGTTCAGCGATTATCGACCGTAGCCCCGATTACGACCTCGAAGACGTGCTCGTCGTCGACGCGCCGCAGCAGCTGCGCGCGCTCGCGGATCCCTTCCGCGGAAGGATCATCACGCTGCTGCGAGAACGCGCCGCCAGCACGACCGAGCTCGCAAACGCGCTGGAGACGCCGAAGGGAACGGTCGGCCATCACCTGAAGGTGCTCGAGCGAGCAGGTCTCGTCCGGGTCGTGCGAACGCGCAAGGTTCGCGCGCTGACCGAGATGTACTACGGCCGGGTGGCACGGCTCTTCGTGCTCAAGACGGACGACTCGATGCCCGACGACCTCAGGCGAAACGCCATCGCCGCGACGATGCTGCGCCAGGCCGCGGACGAGCTGATCGCGACGGGAGTCGACAAGGAGACCTCGGCCATCCTGCACGCGCGCCTCGCACCGGCCGACGTGCTCCGCTTCCAGAAACGCCTGGCTCGCCTGCTCGCAGACTTCGAGCGCGCCGAGGATCCGAGCGGCGAGATGCACGCGTTGACATTTGCCCTCTTCGAGGCGACGACGATCCTGCCGTTCGAGGGCGAGGGCGACGGTGCATAGAACTAGGCTCTGGCCGACCGGCGACCTCTGGCGCCACCCGGACTTCCTGAAGTTCTGGTCGGCCCAGACGATCAGCCAGTTCGGGACTCAGGTCTCGCAGCTCGCACTCCCGCTGGTCGCGATCCTGATCCTCGACGCCTCCGCGTTCGAGGTCGCCGCGCTCGGGACGGTCGAGTTTCTACCGTTCATCCTCTTCACACTGCCCGCGGGAGTGTGGGTCGACCGGCTGCCACGACGCCCGATCCTCATCGCGGGCGACTTCGGACGAGCCGCGCTCCTTCTCTCGATTCCGATCGCGTACGTCGCCGACGTCCTGACCCTTGGGCAGCTCTTCGTCGTCGGCTTCCTCGTCGGCATCTGCACGGTCTTCTTCGACGTTGCGTACCAGTCGTACCTTCCCGCGCTCGTCGCACGGGATCACATCGTCGAGGGGAACTCGAAACTGGTGGTCAGCCAGTCGGCGGCGCAGATCTCCGGCCCCGGACTTGCGGGACTGCTGGTCGAGATCTTCACGGCGCCGTACGCAGTCCTCGTCGACGCGATCAGCTTCCTCGGCTCCGGCCTCTTCATCCTCGGGATCCGGAAACACGAGGAACGCCGACCGGCCAACGTCGAGGGCGAGAAATCGAGCCTCTGGATCGAGTTGAAGGAAGGCCTTCGCTTTGTCCTCGGCAACCCGAACCTGCGGGCTCAGGCCGGGTGTACGGCGACGTCGAACTTCTTCTCCAACGTCGCGTTCGCGATCGTTCTCGTCTTCTTCGTTCGCGAGCTCGAGCTCTCGCCGGGGGTCATCGGCATCGTCTTCTCCGTCGGGGGCGCAGGCTCACTCGTTGCCGCTTTCACGTCGAGGCGACTCTCGAACCGCTTCGGCATCGGGCCGACGACGATCGCCGCCGGGATGATGTGGGGCCCAGCAACGCTACTCGTCGCATTCGCCCCCACCGGAACCGCGGCGGTGCCGTTCCTCGTCGTCGCGCAACTCACGGCGGGCTTCGCGATCGTCGTCTACAACATCGTCCAGGTGAGCTACCGGCAGGCGATCTGCCCGCCGCAGCTTCAGGGACGCATGAACTCGGTAATGCGCTTCATCGTGTGGGGGACGATTCCGATCGGAGCGCTCGCGGGTGGGGCGCTCGGCTCGCTGGTCGGGCTTCGCGAGACGATCGTGATCGGTGGCATCGGAGGAAGCCTCGCGATCCTGTGGATCGTGTTCTCACCGCAGCGGCATCTCCGTGAGATGCCAGAGCCGATCGAGGACGAGCCCCGAGCCAACGAGCTCGGCGCGGGGGTTCCCGGCGTTGCCGACCCGCTTCCCGCCGCCGACTCCTCCTGAACGGACGGCACGACGGCCCCACGGTGGCCCGGATGAACGTCCTGCGCCACACTTGACCCATGCCTGAGCTGCCCGAGGTCGAGGCGTGGGTGCGAGAGCTCGCTCCGCTCGTCTCGGCGTATCCGATCGAGCGAGCCGGTCCCGCGCACGTCGCGACGCTGAAGACGATCGACCCACCGCTCTCGGCGCTCGAAGGGAGACGCCTGGCCGGCGCCGAGCGGCGCGCCAAGAACCTGCTCTTCCCGACCGCAGGACGGCGAGCTCGTCCTCCGAGTCCACCTGATGAGCGCGGGCCGGATCCGCTACCTGAAGCCCGGCGCGAAAGGGCCGAAGCGCCCGATGTTCCGGCTCGGATTCTCCGGCGGCGGGCAGCTCATCCTCACGGAGGGCGGGAAGAAGAAGCGCGCAGGCGTCTGGCTGACGACGCACGAGCAGCTCGAGAGCGATCTCGCCCACCTCGGACCGGAGGCCATCGAGCTCGATGCAGCCTCGCTCGGCGAGATCCTGAGCCGCGAGCGGCGGCAGCTCCACCCCCTCCTCCGCGACCAGCGCGCACTCGCAGGCATCGGACGGGCGCACGCGAACGAGATCCTCCTTCGTGCCCGCCTCAGCCCCTTCAAGACCTCGACCGAGCTCACCCTGGACGAGACCGAACGGCTCGCGTCGGCGATGCACGAGGATCTCGGACGCGCGCTCGAGCTGCGCCTTCGCGGCAAAGGCGACAAGGACGTCTACCGGATCCACAACCGGCTCGGAGAGCCGTGCCCGCAGTGCGGAAACCCGATCGCACGCGTGGACTTCGAGGAGCACACGATCTTCTACTGTCCGCACTGCCAGACCGGAGGGCGACTGCTCAAGGATCGCCGCCTCTCCCGTCTGCTCAAATAGGCCGATGAGCGACACCGTCAAGCTGGACGACGACCTCCAGGCTTCGCAGCCCGAGATCGGGCTCGCCCTCTCTCGCGCCGGGGTCACCGGAGTGCAGAAAGCGGTGCGGATCCGCCGCGGAGATGCCGAGACGGTGATGGCGGCCACGATCGACTGCACGGTCGATCTCGCCGCCGATCAGAAGGGCGTCCACATGTCGCGCTTCCCGGAGCTCTTCGAGGGCGCGATCGACCTCGTCGTCGACGGCGAGGCGCTGCTCGTCGAGGTGCTCGCGGAGCAGATCGCGAGCCGCGTCGTCGAGCGCCAGCACGCCCTGCGGGCGGAGGTGTGGATCCGCGCGCAGTGGCCGGTCCGCCGGCGAACGCCGGTCACCGGCCTGAAGACCCAGGAGATGGTGATGCTCTGCGGCATCGCCGCCGCGTCCGAGCGCGGGACCCGTCGCGTGGTCGGCGTCGAGGCACACGGGATCAACGCGTGTCCGTGCGCACAGGGCCTGGTCCGGAACCGCGCGAACGAAAAGCTCCTCGAAGCCGGGTTCGACTCCGGCGACATCGAGAGGATCCTCGCCCTCGTCCCGATCGCGACCCACAACCAGCGCGGCCGCGGAACCCTCTACGTGGGAACGGAGCACGATCTCGACGCCGAGAACCTGATCGGCGTCGTCGAGCGCTCGATGAGCGCGCCGATCTACGACCTCTTGAAGCGCCCGGACGAGCTCTTCGTGGTCGAGCACGCACATCTGCAGCCGCGCTTCGTGGAGGACTCCGTGCGCCACGCTCTGCGCGACGCGCTGGACGCGCTTCCCCAGCTCGAGGATCGCGACTTCCTCCTCTCGAAGCAGGTGAACTTCGAGACCATCCACATCCACGACGTCGTCGCCGAGCGCTTCGGGACCGTCGGGGAGCTTCGCGGGGAGCTGCGAGTCGGGCGAGCCGAGCGCGCGCCAGACGACGCTGGCCGACTGGCTCGCGTCCTAGTCAGTCCTGTGACGACGAGCGGGTGGCTCGGCGCGATGTGGCCGGTGGTGAGCCGCCATCTGCCTCCTGCGCCTGCCCGAGTCGTCGAGATCGGGTGCGGCCCAGTCGGTGGGTTCGTCCCGTTCCTCCTCGAGTACGGATACGAGGCCGTCGGGGTCGATCCCAAGGCGCCCAACGGGGCGCACTACGCGCGTCTCGAGTTCGAATCCTTCGACTCCTCGCAGCGGTTCGATGCGGCGATCGCATGCATCTCACTCCATCACGCTCGGGATCCCGGCAGGGTGCTCGACCAGCTGATCACCATGCTTCCGCGGGGTGGGCGGGTGGTCGTCGTCGAGTGGGCGTGGGAGAGGTTCGACGAGGCGACCGCGAAGTGGTGCTTCGCGCACATCGAAGAGCGCGGGTCGAGCTGGCTCCACCGCCACCGCGACGAGTGGGTGGCCTCTGGGCGGGAATGGGCTGAATACCTCCATTCCTTTGCGAGGCACCACGGACTCCACAGCGCGCAGGAGCTGCTTCGCGTTCTCGACGAACGGCTGGAACGTCAGTTCTCGGAGGACGGGCCGTACTTCTTCGCGGATCTTCCGGGGATGACCGACGCAGAGGAACGGGCCGCGATCGAGGCGGGGGCGATTCAGCCGGTGCGGGTCGACTGGGTCGGCACCCGGCGGTGACGCTTGCTCACGCGCGCCCGGGCCGGCCCCGGCGACCGCGAAGCGGGCGCCATCAGGGTTCGCACGACCGGTATCCGCGTTAGCGGATCCCGGTCTTGCGCATAGAGAGCTCGAAGCGGTGCTCGGTGCCGCCGACGAGGCGGCGGATGTTGTGCCGATGGAGCAGGACGACTGCGGCCGCTCCCGCGACCGCGAAAGCGATCACGGGCCAGGGGTAGCCGATCACGAGGACGAAGACGACGAGTGCGAGCGCGGTCGCGATCGACGCCAAGGATGCGTATCTCGTCAGTAGGAAGACGACGAGCCAGACGCCGATGCAGCCGAGCGCGGCAAGCGGGGCGAGCCCGAGGAATGCGCCTCCAGCCGTCGCGACCATCTTCCCGCCCTTTTCGAAGCGAAGGAAGATCGGCCTGGCGTGCCCGATCATCGCGGCCGCTCCCGCGAGAACGCCGATCAGTGCGCCTCCGGCCCAGAGCCCGAGCAGCGCCGCGGCGAGTCCCTTCCCGAGGTCGAGTGCCGCGACCGCGATCCCGAGCCGCCGCCCGTAGACCCGGAACACGTTCGACGCGCCCACGTTTCCGCTCCCCTGCTTGCGGATGTCCTCGCCGCGAAAGAGCCGCGGCAGCCAGTAGCCGAACGGCAGCGAACCCAGCAGATAACCGCCCACGACCGCGGCGGCCTCGATCATCGCGGCCTAGGCAGTGGGAATTCGGTACGCGTCGATCCAGCCATTCACGACGCTCCAGTCGAGGTTTCGAAAGAAGGCCTCGATGTACGCGGCGCGGTCGGTCTGATAGTCGAGGAAGTAGGCATGCTCGTAGACGTCGAGCGCGACGAGCGGGGTCGCATTCCAGACCGGGAACGTGTTCTGCGCGTCGCCGACGTAGTTGAACAGGCGTCCCTCGTCCCAGTCGTACGCGGTCCACGCCCACCCGCGGCCCGCCATCCCCGACGCCTTGAGGTCCGCGCGCCAGGCATCCGCCGAGCCGAAGTCACGCTCGACGAGGCCGGCGATGGCCCCGTTCGGATTGCCGCCCTCGCCGCCCAGGTGCTCGAAGTAGATCTCGTGGTTCTTGATCCCGCCGATCGCGAAGGTCAGGTCGACCTTGAGCGCTCGGAAGTCGGAGTAGACCTGGTTCGCAGGCTCCAGATCGACCCCCTCGAGCTTCCCGAGGATCTCGTTCCGCTTCGCCACGTAGCCCTGGTACAGCCGGTAATGGGCATCGATCGTCGTGCGCGAGATGCCGTCCAGCTCGAGCAGCGCCTGCTTCTGCTCACGAGGTCTGATCTCCACGAAGCTCGCCATTCCGGTGACTCCTTGCAGCTCGGTGCGGAACGTCGCGGAGCATATCCTTCTGTCCGATCGCAACTGGAGAGGAGCAAGTACATGGCGTTCAGCGTTCCCGCACTTCCGTACCCGTTCGACGCGCTCGAGCCGACCATCGACGCGAAGACGATGGAGATTCACCATGACAAGCACCACCAAGCCTACGTCGACAACGCTAACAAGGCGCTCGCCGAGACCGAGTGGGCGGACTCGCCCGTCGAAGAGGTCCTCGCAGCGCTCAAGGCCGGGGAGGTCCCCGAGGACATCCGTGCGGCGGTGCAGAACAACGCCGGCGGGCACGCGAACCACTCCCTCTTCTGGGAGATCATGGGGCCGGACGGCGGCGGCGAGCCGAGTGGAGCCCTCGCCGACGGGATCGCCGAGGCCTTCGGCGGCTTCGACGCCTTCAAGGAGAAGGTCACGCAGAACGGTGTCACGCGTTTCGGCTCCGGCTGGTCCTGGCTCGTCTGGAACGGGTCAGGCCTGGAGGCCTACTCGACCGCAAACCAGGACTCGCCGCTGCTGCAGGGTCACACCCCGCTGCTCGGCATCGACGTGTGGGAGCACGCCTACTACCTCAACTACCAGAACAAGCGCCCGGACTACCTCGCGGCGTGGTGGAACGTCGTGAACTGGGACGCCGTCGAAGCGCACTACGGGACCGCTCGCTCGTAGTCGTCGGATGCAAACCGGGGCGCGGCGCGCCCGTAGCACCGAGCGGTGTCCACGTCCCTCGCGCTTCCGGTTCGTTTCAGTTCTACGCCACGGGCAAGAATGAACTACGTGCAGCGCCGGGAGCCAACGGACGGCAACCTCATCGAGCTGATCGCCGGCGGCGACCGGCCGGCATTCGAGGAGCTCTACCGGCGCTACGCGCGCGCCGTCCTCGGCCTCGCCCTCCGTCGCCTCGGTGACCGAGGGCGGGCGGAAGACGCAGCGCAAGAAGCCTTTCTCGCGATCTGGCGCTCGGCGAGGACGTACGACGCACGGCGCGGGAGCGGCGCCCCGTGGGTCTACGCGGTCGCGCGGAACGCGATCATCGACGGCCTGCGACGAACGCCCGAGCCGGCGCTTGACGTTCCCGAAGAACCAGGCGACGACCCCGGGCCGCCCGATCGCGCGGAGGCTGCGTGGCAGGCGTGGCAGGTGCACCGGGCGCTCGAGATCCTCCCTGAGCACGAACGGCCGGTGATCGAGCTCGCGTACTGGCGCGGACTCTCCCAGAGCGAGATCGCCGACTCGCTCGGTATACCCCTCGGGACGGTGAAGACCCGAACGCGAAGCGCCCTCTCGCGGCTGGCGCAAGAGCTCGACGGAGCCCTGGAATGAGCGGTCGCCCGCCCGACTTCGACGAGCTCGTCGGCACGGAGGTCGAGTCCTCGGAGCGCGCGCGGCTGCTACGGGTGCACGAGGCGCTCGTCGAGGCAGGCCCTCCACCCGAGCTTTCGCCCGGAGCAGCGGCTCCCGTTCCGGAGGTCGTGCCGCTGGCGCGTCGACGGCGGTTCGGTCTGCTCCCGCTCGCCGCGGCGTTCGGAGCCGTCGCCTTCACGATCGGGTTCATCGTCTCCGAGAGCCGCGGGCCGAGCACCGACCGAGTGATCGCGATGACCGGAGCCGGAGGGGCGAGCGCCTCGCTCGAGGTTTTCGAGATCGACGACGCCGGCAACTGGCCGATGGAGCTCGAGGTCGAGGGGCTCGCACCACCCGCAAGCAACGGGCTGTATCAGCTATGGCTCACGCGGGACGGAGAGCTCGCAGCGCTCTGCGGGAGCTTCCTCGTCGAGACCGAGGGCACGACCGTCGTCCCGATGAATGCGCCGTGGCGGTTCAGCGAGTTCGACGGCTGGGTCGTCGTCGAAGCCGGTTCGGAGACGCCCGTTCTGACCACTTGAGCCCCGCGACTCGCGTCTACCTCGGGGACGGCTGCGGTACCGGTCGGGCCGAGTGGGTCCAGGGTCAAGCCCGACCCACGCCGGAGGCGAGCCGTTGAGGCCGCCGGGCGGCGCGCTATCGTCGTTCTCATGGATACTGGACGCGCCGCGCCCGCGCCTTCGGCCAGCTCTCAGTACGAGGATTTCATGCGCCACGTCTTTGCCACGGGCGCTCCGAAGGACGACCGGACCGGTACCGGCACCGTGAGCGTGTTCGGCCACCAGATGCGCTTCGACCTCGCCGACGGGTTCCCGCTGGTGACCACCAAGAAGGTGCACTTCCCCTCTATCGCAAACGAGCTCCTCTGGTTCCTGCGAGGTGACGGAAACGTTCGCTGGCTGCAGGAGCAGGGCGTGACGATTTGGGACGAGTGGGCCGACGAGGAAGGCGACCTCGGTCCTGTCTACGGCGTGCAGTGGCGCAGCTGGCCGACGCCGGACGGCGATCACATCGACCAGATCGCCCAGGCCGTCCGCCTCCTGCGCGAGGAGCCCGATTCCCGACGCATCATCGTGAGCGCGTGGAACGTCGCGGATCTTCCGAAGATGGCGCTGCTGCCGTGTCACGCGTTCTTCCAGCTCTACGTCGTGGACGGGGGGCTGAGCTGCCAGGTCTACCAGCGAAGCGCGGACGTGTTCCTCGGCGTCCCGTTCAACATCGCGAGCTACGCGCTTCTCACGCACATGCTCGCCCAACAGTGCGACCTCGACGTGGGGGACCTGGTCTGGACCGGCGGCGACTGCCACATCTACGACAACCACCGCGTGCAGGTCGAGACTCAGCTCGAGCGCAGCCCGTTCCCGTACCCCTCGCTTCGCCTGAGCCGTCGTCCAGCGTCGATCTTCGACTACGCGTTCGAGGACTTCGAGGTCGTCGGCTATCAGCACCATCCGGCGATCCGCGCTCCTGTCGCCGTGTGAAGGTCTCGCTCGTGGCAGCCGTCGCGCGCGACGGCGTGATCGGGCTCGCGGGCGCGCTCCCGTGGCAGATCCCGGAGGACATGCGCCACTTTCGCGAGCTCACGACCGGGCATCCCGTCGTCATGGGGCGACGAACCTGGGATTCCCTCCCCGCCCGCTTCCGTCCGCTGCCAGGCAGGCGAAACGTCGTCGTCACGCGTAACGCTTCCTGGCAGGCGAACGGAGCGGAGCGTGCCGGCTCGTTCGAAGACGCCCTCGCATTGCTGGCAGGCGAGCCTCGAGTGTTTGTGATCGGGGGAGGCGAGCTCTACGCCGACGCGCTCTCGCTGGCGGACGAGCTGCTGCTGACAGAGATCGACGCAGAGATTGAGGGAGACACGTTCTTCCCGGCGTGGCATACGGCCTTCGAGGAGACCTCGCGCGAGCAGCATGTATCCGACCACGGCATCCCGTTCTCGTTCGTCACGTACCTTCGGCGTCCGAGCTGATCAGCCGCCGAGTGTCCAACGCCCACGCACTTTCGCGTAAGGTTGACATCGCCACACCACTGCTTCCGTGTCGTGCTCCAGCGATCACGCCCATACGCCGATGAAGCCCTCGTGGCCTACCATCCTGGGTCAGTCGGGAGTGAGGAGGCGGTCAGCCCCGAGCTTGCGCTCGTCGATCCGGTGCTGGCCGAACGCGCCCGTTCGCGGCTCGCCGAAGCTGACGACACTCTTGACCGCCTGCAAGTACTCGTACGCACCTCTCGGATGGCGTCCTTGGCGCAACGGAGCACGGATGCGCCCGCGCGACGCGTTCCAGACATGTCCGAGCCGACTCGTCGTATCTCTCGGATGGGGCGGCGACGGTCTGCGGTACTCGCGGGAGGCGTCGCCGGCGCCTTCGTCGTCGCGTTGCTCCTGGGCGTTCAGGTCGATCTGCGCGGAACTCCCGCAGGCGCCGACACCGCGGCGATCGACGAGCTGCGCGTCCAACCCGTGCCAAAGACGCCGTACACCGGAGACGAAACGTCCTCTCAGCCTCGGGCAGGTCGGACACCGCCGGCGACCAAACCTGAACCGCAGCGCTTCGCCTGGGCGCCGGCTCCTGGCGCCTCTGCATACCACGTCGAGCTCTTCCGCGGCTCGTCGAAGGTGTTCGAGGCCGAAACAAAGCGCCCCGCCGTGACGATTCCGGCTCGCTGGACATTCGATCAGCAGAACCACAGTCTCGAGCCCGGAGACTACCGCTGGTACGTCTGGCCGCTGGTCTCGGGTCGACGGGCGGCGCGGGCCATCGTCCAGGCAAGGCTCGCCGTTCCACCCCGCTAACCGCTCGGTTGGCATCCCAGCACTCGCCGCCCTGCGACACTGGCAAAGGGGGATCGCAGCGCACGGTTGAGGCGACCCGGATAGGTGCGCCAGCTTCCCCCGGGCTCAGGAGAGGAGCTCGACGGTCTCCGGCCTCACGCGCGTCTGATCGCGAGCACGCTGGCCTTCCAGGAGCCGCTCGGGGCCTGCACGTCCACCGAGTCTCCCACCTTCGCGCCGAGCAACGCGCTCCCGAGCGGGGAGTCCGGAGACACTCCACCGACAGCCGAGATCTCGACCTCCATCTTCTCGCCCCCCTCGTCGGCGAGCTCCACGATCGACCCGACGCCGACGCTCTCGTTCGTCTCGTGCTCGACGGTGACCGCGTGGTGCAGGCGTTCCTTGAGGATGTGGATGCGGCGTTCGAGGAGTCCCTGCTCGTTCTTCGCAGCGTGGTACTCGAAGTTCTCGGAGATGTCGCCGAATTCGCGAGCACGCTTGATCGCCTCGATGATCTCCCTCCGGCGCGGGCCTTCGAGCTCGGCGAGCTCGGTCTCGAGGGCGGACCGCTGGTCCTGAGTCAGGTGCTCGGCTCTCTGCTCGTTCACGCGGCTAAGGCTAGCTGCGCTGCATTACGCTCCTGCACGAGCGACCTGCGACGCGGACAAGGAGGAGATGGTGGCGACCGACCTGGAGCGCTTCGTCGATGCCGACGGACGTGGCGATGCCGTCAAGGAGGTCCGGCGGCGGATCGACGCCGAGGGAATCCAGTACGTCTACTACCAGTTCCCTTCCGTCACCGGCCGGATCATGGGCAAGGGCGTTCCGGCGCAGCACTGGGAGGCGATCGCGCAGAAGGGGTTCCAGCTCGTCTACGGCGCCACGGCCAACCTGTTCACCGACCGCCACGGGAACTACATCGGGTACGGCCCTGAGGCCGCCGAGCTGGTCGGCGTGCCGGAGCCGGAGACGTTCGAGACGCTTCCGTGGGATCCGCGCGTCGCCCGCGTGTGGTGCATCTGCTTCCGCAACCGCGAGGAGCGCGAGAACGGCGGCGCGTTCCTCTCGTCGGACTGCCGCGGGAACCTGAAGCGGATGCAGGCCGAGTTCGAGGAGGAGACCGGGCTCCACCTTCGCGCCGGCACCGAGCCGGAGATGATGTGGCTCAAGCTGCAGGAGGACGGCACGCCCTCGGTCGCGGGCATGACCAAGCCCTACTGCTACCACATCGACCAGTTCTCCGAGCTCCAGCCGATCATCCACAAGGTGATCGAGTACGGGCAGAAGCTCGGGCTCGACATGATCCAGGGCGACCACGAGGACGCGCCCGGTCAGATCGAGCTCAACTTCGGCTTCGACCGGGCGGAGCGGACGGCCGACAACCTCTCCACCTTCCGGCAGGTCTGCAAGGCGGTCGGCCGCGAGCTCGGCGCCTTCCCCTGCTTCATGCCGAAGCCGTTCATGGGAGTTTCCGCGAACGGCTGCCACCACAACATCTCGCTGTGGGAGGGCGACGAGAACGCGTTCATGCCGGACACCGACGACCAGCAGAAGCCGAGTCAGCTCGGCCTGTATGCGATCGGTGGGATTCTCGAGCACCTCTCGGCGCTGACCGCGGTCACCGCGTCGACGGTCAACTCGTACCGTCGCCTCTGGGACACCGGCTTCTGGGCGCCCGTGTTCGCCGACTGGGGCTTCCAGAACCGCACGACCGCGCTGAGGGTCTCCGCCCCGGGGCGCTTCGAGTACCGCTCGGTGGACTCGGCCGTGAACCCGTACCTCTCCATGGCAGCGCTGATCGCGGCGATGCGCGACGGGATCGACCGCAAGCTCGACCCGGGCGAGCCCGAGGAGCGGAACATCTACGAGGCGATGGAGGCGGGCAAGGAGGTCAAGCGCATCCCGATGACCTTCGGCGACGCGCTGGACGCGCTCGAGGCGGACGAGGTCGTGAAGAAGGCGCTGCCCGACGAGATGTACCGTGTCTTCATGCACTACAAGCGGGACGAGTGGGAGCGCCACTGCGCCACCGTGACCGACTGGGACGTGTCCGAGTACCTCGACGTGCTGC